>CAVWZR010000012.1:0-804675 GCA_963759515.1 uncultured Actinomycetota bacterium
CGACCCGGGCGGCGCCTGCGTCGTGGCCGAGGAGCGGTCTGAGCGGGGCCTCATGGCCCTGACGGCTCCGATGCCCGTCTCCCGAAGCCGGGGCGGCCTCCACGTCGGTGAAGACCGCCCCGGTGTCGGACTCGACGGAGTCCGGTGTTACGAGGTGAGGCGTGCTTGCCGTTGGGCCACAGCCGCCTGACGACTCAGGCGGTGTGCGCGCACCGACGCCTTGGCGGCTCGACGGCCGAGGCGACGGGCACGGAGCACGTGATGCCCGGTCCGCCACTGCTCGGCGTCTGCGACTCGATCAGCGATGACTTCATGGGCGAGACTGTCCTGCACGAGGTTCAAAGGGCCCTGCTCCTTCGCGATTTGAGATTCTGGTCGATATCTGATAATGTTGAATTAATGGCTTGAATTCCCCTTTCCGATATCTCATTCGCATGATATCGAATCACATTCTCAAAGGCCATATCCGCCCTCGTTTCTTTTTGCGGAGGTCTGCGTGCGGGCAGGATGCCTCCCATGACTCCCGCGCCGACGCCGAGCAAGGCGAACGACGAGCTCGAGGCGCTCCTCCGCACCCTGGCCGGCCTGCGCGCGAGCCTGTTGGCCAAGGTCGCCGGTTTGAGCGAGGAGGACGCACGCCGGAGCACCGTTCCGTCCGGCACGAATCTCGCCGGTCTCGTGCAGCACCTCACCTTCGTCGAGGCGAAGTGGTTCGAGCAGATCGTCGGCGGCGGGAAGCCGAGCCGTGGGCAGCGCTCGATGGTGGTCGATCCCGCGCTGTCTCTGGCCACACTTCGCCATGACTACCGGGCCGCCTGCGCGGCCAGCGACGCGGTCATCCGACGCGTCGGCGACCCGGCGGCTGTCGTCGAGCACGGCGGGCGGGTCCGCGACCTCCGGTGGGCCGTGCTCGCCGTGATCGACGAGACCGCCCGGCATGCCGGACATGCCGACATCATCCGCGAACAGCTCGATGGCAAGACCGGTCGCTGACCGGCGAGGGGCCCGGATTGCTCAGGAGGCGATCGCGCGCCGTAGTGCCTTGATGCCTTCGAGGTAGATCTCGGAGAATGTCGGGAAGGGTTGGATGGTGTCGGCGAGCACGTCGAGTGGCACGCGGGCGCGGATCGCGAGGGTGGCCTGTTGTAGCCACTCTCCGGCTTCGGGGCCGAGTGCGTAGGCCCCGGTCAGGACCTCGCCGTCGCTGAGCAGGGTGAGGAAGCCGTGGTGGTCGGCGTACTGCCGGGTGTAGGTCGCGGTCTTGGCCACGCCGGAGATCGGGACGGTCGAGCTGTGGGCACCCTGGGTTGCTCCGACTGCTGCGGCTTGCGGGTCGGTGTAGACGACGCGGGGCACGGCCTCGTAGTGGGCCACCCGTGGCTCGCCGAGGATGTTGGCGGCCGCGACCCGGGCCTGGTACTTCCCGACATGGGTCAGCGGCCAGATGCCGGTGACGTCGCCGACCGCCCACAGGCCGTCCGCGACACCCCTCACGCGCAGCCGCTCGTCGACCGGTACGCCGTGCGGGTCCGGCTCGATGCCGACGGTCTCCAGCCCGAGGTCCTCCACCCGCGGCCGCCGACCGGTGGCCACCAGCAGCCGGTCTCCGCGCACCGGGTCGCCGTCGGCCAGCTCCAGGACGTAGTCGTCACCGTCCCGGCGTGCACCGGTGACGTGGCGCCGAGGACCAGCTCGATCCCGTCGCGCCCGAGCACCTCGCCGAGAGCCTCACCCAGGGCGGCCGGCTCGCGGGCCAGCACGTGGTCGCTCCCCTCGACCAGCGTCACCTCGCCCCCCAGCCGGCGTACCGCCTGGGCCAGCTCCACACCCACCGGCCCACCACCCAGGACGAACAGATGGCGGGCACGGCCTTCATCGCCGTCGCCTCACGGTTGGTCCACACACCCTCGAGCTCACCCAGACCCGGGATCGGCGGCGTGAACGCCGCGGCACCGTTGGCCAGCACCACGTGGTCTGCGGTGTGCTGCGTCCCGTCGACCTCGACCACCCCAGGACCGGCCAGCCGGCCCGTGCCCCGCAACAACGTCGATCCCCTGGCCGGCCAGCCACTGCTCCTGCCCGGCATCGGAGTAGTCCGAGACCATGAAGTCACGCCACGCCAACGCCGCCTCGACATCCACCTCGGCCGTCGCGGTCGCCTCACGCGCGTCATGGACCGCCTCACCCGGACGCAGCAGCGTCTTGGACGGGATGCACGCCCAGTACGAACACTCCCCACCCACGAGCTCGCGCTCGACGACCGCCACTTTGAGCCCTCCGTCGGACAACACCCACGCACAATGCTCACCCGGCGACCCACCCCCGAGGACGATCACGTCGAAGTCGCTCATCTCCACCTCCCTGGGTCAGACAATGCCGGAGGCCGGCGAGTGTCAAGGTCGCGCCCCTGTCGGTGGCCGCGTGCACACTCGCGCCCATGGAGCACGACTTCGACTTCATCTTCGGCACCTGGGACATCCACAACCGCAAGCGCGGCGACAGCGCCGACCCGTCGTGCGACGACTGGGTCGAGTTCGCGACGACCAGCCGCACCGAGCCGATCCTCGCCGGGTTCTCCCACCTCGAGCGCATCTACGCCGGCCCCGAGTCGCCGGAGGTCCGTGGGAGGGGATGACGCTTCGCCAGTACGACCCGGACGACGGCGTCTGGCGCATCTGGTGGGCGTCCACCCACCGGCCCGGTCGCCTCGACCCTCCCCTGTCCGGCCGGTTCACCGACGGAGTCGGGGTGTTCACGGGCCAGGACGTCCTCGGCGATTCGCCGATCGACCTCCGGTTCACTTGGACCAACCCGGCGCCCGACCGGGCCCGGTGGACCCAGGAGCTCTCGTGGGACGCCGGTCAGACCTGGCGTCTCGACTGGGTGATGGACTTCAGCCGGAGCGGCGCCGATGACTGACACGCAGCTCGACCGCCACCCGTGCTGTCGCGTCCTCGAGCTCCGCCAGTACGCCCTGCATCCCGGAGGCCGCGACGTGCTGTCCGCGTTGTTCGACCGCTACTTCCTCGACGAGCTCGCTGCCATCGGCATGCATGTGCCTGGCCTGTTCGCCGACACGGGCGACCCCGACCGACTCGTGTGGCTGCGCGGCTTCGCCGACATGGGCAGGCGCCACCAGGCGTTGTCCGACTTCTACCTGACCGGCCAGGTGTGGCGCGAGCACGCGGCCGCCGCCAACGCGACCATGATCGACAGCGACGACGTGCTCCTGCTGCAACCGGTCCACTTCGGCGCCGGCTATCCCGAGCCGCACGCGCACGGACTCGAAGGTGAGGGTCCCGAGAGCGGTCTGTCCATCGACGTCCTGCCGCTGCAGCGGCTCGCAGACGTCGGCGTGACGAGCGAGGGCCTGGCGGACTACGTCGTCACCGCCGCCCAGGCGGTGGGTGCCGAGGTACTCCTGGTCGCCGTGACCCATCCGGAGCCGAACGACTTCCCGGGCCTCCCCGTGCGTGACGAGCGGGTCGCGGTCTGGCTGGTCCGCTACCCGGCGACGCCGCGCGCGACAGCGTCCGGGCCGCCCTCGGAGCCGGACCCCACGACGAGCAGGTGTCGCTGCGCGCTCTGATCGGGTCCCAGATCACCTGATCGTCGGCCCTCAGGGGATCTCGACGTTGGAGAAGTGCGCCGTCCAGAACGGGAAGCTGTCCGCGACCCAGTGCTGCAGGGCGGCATACACCTTCGGGTAGTAGCCCGCGTCGTACGACTCGGGGGTGACCCACCAGCTCACGTCGACGTCGCAGGACATGAGCTCGTCGGTCAGCGGGGTGCGCATGCCGATCGGGTAGAAGTAGGCGCACCCCACGTACGCACCCTCGGCGGTGCGGAGCACATAGGTGAACGACTTGCCGTCACGGAACTCGCACTCGTGCCAGACCGCGTCGACGTAGTTGAAGTCGTGAGTGACCGGCTCGGTCGGCCACTCACCGCCACGCGTACGCCGGATGAGGTCGAGGCTGGCGTTGATGCCGCGGACGTCGTCGTCCAGATCCGCTCGAGTGAGGGCATTGGCCCGCACGTCACCGTGAGCCAGGTCGACCGGCGGCTCGAAGTCGGGCGGCAGCTGGAAGCGCTTCACGAGGTGGTCGGTCATCGCGCCATGCTGGTCGCACAGGTACGTCGCGGGCAAGGCAGTCGAGTCGCCTGTCAGGGCATCCGCTAATGTGGGCACTGACAACATCGTTTGGAGGTCCCCGATGACTCGTATCGCACCCCTCATCGAGCGCAACGCACGCCTCGCTACCGGCTACGCTCCCGTCCCGCTCGCTCCCCCGACGTCGGGCGCCGTGATCCTCAGCTGCCTGGACCATCGCCTGCCTCCGGAGCTCGTCCTCGGGCTCCAGACCGGTGAGGCGCCGGTCATCCGCAACGCCGGCGGCCGAGTCACCCCGGCCGTCATCGCAGACGTCGCGTTCCTCGCGTTCCTCGCCGAGCGGCTGGTCGGCGAGACGCGTGGCGGGGACCTGTTCGAGGTCGCGGTCATCCACCACACCCAGTGCGGCACCGGGTTCCTCGGCGACGCGACGTTCCGCCGACAGGCGTCACAGGCGACGGGACTGAGCGAGGACGACCTCGCCGCGTCGGTCGTGCTGGACCCTGCCGAAACGGTGCGCGGCGACGTACGCCGCCTCCTCGAGGCGCCCGAGATCTCGCCCCGGATCAGCGTCTCGGGACACGTGTACGACGTGGCCACCGGCCGGCTCACGACGGTCGAGGACGACCGGCGCCCGCTGCGCTAGCAGCGAGCGCTGGTCGTCCCCGCACTCGGTCAGCGCCGCAACGAGTGCGCCCGGCCGTCGGTCGCGGACGTCCGGCTGATGCCCATCGCCGCGAGGATCGTGGGCATCACGTCCGGCGTCCGGAACGACTCACCGGTCGAGTTCGCCCGCATCCCCGGCGTCCAGAAGACCATGGGCACCCGCTGCACGGACTCCTGAGCGCCGCCGTGGTCGCCGTACACGCCGTAGCTGGTCCTGTCGTGCAGCAACCCGACCACGTCGGGACCGTCGGGGGCGGCCATCGTGTTCACGATCTGTTGGGCGTGCGCCTTCCACCAGTCCTTCTCCGACCGGCTCATCCGGTGGGTGCCCTGGAGCCGGAAGGCGGTGCCCGCGGCGTTCTTCCAGTACGTCGCGATGACGCCCGGCAGACCCAGCATCTGCTTGGCCTTGGCCTTGTTCGCAGCGGGCGAGTGGTCGAGCAGCCAGGCCTCGATGGCCGTCGACTGGTAGGAGAACTGCACGTTGCCGTCGGCGTTCAGGGCCGCGATGTCGGGTGACGGGCTGGAGTACGTGGCCTGGTCGAGGACACCGGCGGTCCCGGCGTCCCAGACCCCGAGCGCCGCCGGTGCGTAGTACCAGTTGCTGTTGCCCGCGTCGACGGTCTGCTTGCCGTAGAAGTGCTCGCCGTAGGTCGCCCCATGGTCAGCGGTCAGCACGACCAGGGTGTGGCCGCCCTTGGCCGCGTCGACGGCTTTGACGGCGTCGAGGATCTTGCCGAGCTGGACGTCGGCGTTCTCCGCGGCGCACTGCGTGTGCGACATCCCGGCGAGCGTGGTGCAGTCCTGGGGTGCGTCGTCGGCCTGTGCGCCCCACATGTGCGCTGCCTTGTCGATGCCACCCATCGTGACGAACATGCCCGACCAGTTCTCCTGCTGCATCATCTCGATCGCGGCGTCCGCGACCCACGTGTCGCCACCGAGGTGGTCCGGGTCGTTGCCCGGGACGAAGCGGTTGCCCTCACCCGGGTACAGCCACGACGGGAAGGCGTCCTTGGTGCCGTAGTGGTTGTTCTTGTCGGCATTGACGAAGTAGCGGCCACACAGCGTCGGGTCGTTCGGGTCGTTCCGGGTCAGGTACGCCGGCACGTTCTTTCCGGCCGGCGAGCGCCACTGGCCGTTGCCCGGGACGCCGGGGATCGAGAGGTTGCTGCAGCCCGTCGGTGCGTTCGACGACAGGTCACTGCGCCGGCTCGACATGCGGACCGCGATGTCCCCGGTCGCGCCGGTCGCCGACTCCACCGCGTAGGACTTCTCTCCGACGGTGATGAACGTGGTGCCCGGATAGGCCGTGTGCAGGTAGTCGGCGAGCTTCGGGTAGGCGACGCCGTTGTTCTTCTCGATCAGTGCGAAGTCGGACAGGCTCAGGTCGCCGGTGATGTGCATCTGGTCCGCACCCTTGCCGAAGACGTTGCCGTGGTCGCGGTAGGCCTCGTCGGTCCAGCCCATGTGACGCGGCTCGAGCCCCGAGGTGATCACGTTGTGCGCCATCACGGTCTCCGACGCCATGTAGCCGAGGTAGGCCCGCCTGAAGTTCGTGCCGCGGTCACGCACCGCGCGGAAGTTCGGCATGGCGAACTGGTCGGCGTACTGCGGGAGCATCTGGTCGAACAGCACGATCACCACGCGATTCGGCGGCATCGGCTTCGGTGGCCCGGACGCCTGCGAGGTCGAGGTGACGCTGACGAGGAAGGCGGCGCTCGCGGCGGTGGCGGTGAGTGCGGCGACGGTACGACGGACGTGCATAGGGGCTCCTTCGAGACGAATGAGTCCCGAGGGCTCCGATCGAGAGTGGAATCTGCCGGTCGCCGCGGGCGGTGTCTACGGCCAAAGGTCCTCGACGTCGAACCGCAGCCGTGCCTGTCGAAAGGGGTTGGCCGCGACGTCGACGCTGGTGCAACGATGCCGTGGTGAGGGCTGAGCGGGCGGCCGCCGCTCGCCTCTCACCGGTCTGGCTCGTGCTGATCGGCATCCTCTCGGTGCAGTTCGGTGCGGCCGTGTCCAAGGACCAGTTCGGCGACATCCCTCCGGTCGGGATGGTGTTCCTGCGGCTCCTGACCAGCTCGGTGATCGTGCTCGCCGTCGCCCGGCCGGGGGTACGCCGGCGACCCCTCGCCGACTGGCGACCGGTGCTCGCGCTCGGGCTCGCACTGGCCGCGATGAACTGGGCCTTCTACGAGTCGTTCGCACGCATCCCGCTCGGGGTGGCGGTCACCATCGAGTTCTCGGGTCCGCTGTTGGTGGCGGCCGTCGGGAGCCGTCGCCCCCGCGACCTGGTCTGGGTCGGCCTCGCTGCCCTCGGCATCACCCTCTTCGGTGCGGGACCCACCAAGGTCGACGCCGCGGGGTTCGGTCTCGCGTTGCTGGCAGGCGCCTGCTGGGCGGTCTACATCGTCGCGACCACAGCCACCGGGCGCCGGTGGGCCGGCATCGAAGGACTGGCGGTCGCCAGCAGCGTCGCCACGTTGATGATCGCACCGTTCGCGGTGGCACACGCGGGCGACCGACTGCTCGACCCGCGGCTCCTGATGCTGGGTGCCTTGGTCGGCCTGCTCAGCTCGGTGATCCCCTACAGCCTGGAGATGATCGCCCTGCGCACGCTGCCGGCTCGGGTGTTCGGCATCCTGATGAGCCTGGAACCGGCGGTGGCCGCCGTGGTCGCTGCGCTGCTGCTCAGCGAGTGGCTGTCTGCCCTGCAGGTGGTCGCGATCGCCTGCGTGACCGCTGCGAGCGTGGGCGCGACCCGGATGGGCGCCACCCCCGAGGCGAACCTCGCCGACTGAACGCCACCGTCACCGCGGTGGTGGATGCCGGCTCGAATGTCTGGCACTGTCGCACGACCACCGCCACGTTGCCGCTTCCAGAAGGGAACGCCCCGATGTCTGCATCTGTGCTCGACATGTCCATCTCGGTCGACGGGTTCATCGCCGACCCCGACGACTACCTCGGCGGCGATGACGGCGAAGAGGCTTCACCACTGGGCCGCGTCGCAGGACCCGGCACGACCGGTTCAGCAGTTCGAGGACGAGTGGAAGGCCGCCGGAGCCCTGGTCGCGGGCCGGCGTACCGCCGAGCTGATGGACCACTGGGGCGGCTCACACGGCGGACTGCCGATCTTCGTGCCCAGCCACCGGCCACCCCCGCCGGCTGCCCGGTGGGGCTACCCGCTCGTCACCTACGTCGCCGACGGCATCGAGAGCGCCATGGCACAGGCGCGCGAGGCCGCGGGCGACCGCGACGTGCAGGTCCGCGGCGCCGACGTGGCGCGGCACGCACTCGAGGCCGGCGTCCTCGACGAGATCCAGCTCCACCAGATCCCGGTGCTCCTGGGCCAGGGCCGGCGCCTCTTCGACGTGCTCCCTGGCCTGGTCGAGCTCGACGTCGTCCGCGTGATCGACACCCCCGAGGCCACCCACGTCCGCTACCGCGTCCGGCGCTGAGTCGAGACCGACGGGGGATCGCGTCTTTCTACACCCGGCTCGAGCGCGGCGGCGTCGCGCCGGCGCGGGCCAGCTGGCGGCGCGCGTCGAGGTCGACGCCGTCGAGGTCGACCACGGCTCGAGCGAGCAGGAACTGGTCGTCGAGGATCGAGGCGAGCACCGTGCGCGCCTCGGCGTCGTCGCCGGCGTACTCGGCCACGATGTCGGTCGCCTCGCGCAGGAACATCCGCCACTTCTCGGCGTCGCCCTCGAGGATCAGCGTCTCGATGCGATCGCGCAGGTCGCGCTCGACCTCGTCGGGCGAGCCGCCCCCGGCGGCGCGAGGCGAGCCAGCAGGGTCGGCACCAGCGCCTCGACCTCGGGAGGCAGGAAGAGCCACGCGTCAGGATGAGGCAACACTGCGCTCCCCCGTGGCCGTCGCCTCGAGCTCGGCGATCCGCGGCAGCAGCTCGCGCAGCCGCTGCTGGAAGCGGATCACCGAGAACTCCTGCTCGTCGTTGAGGATGCCCGAGTGGTACGACGGCGCCTGGACTCCGCGCTGGACGCGCGTGGTGATGTCGACGTCCTGGCCCATGATGTCGACGTTGAGCTCGCGCATCAGCTCGCGCGCCCGCCGGTCCTGCTCGCCCTCGTCGGGGTGCACGAGCGTCATGGTCGTCGCCCGGGTCAGCGTGCAGACCGGCGGGCTCCAGCTGCCACATGTCGATGTGGTGCGGGTAGATCTCGAAGAAGGTCGTCGGCCAGATGCAGACGTGCCCCATGGCGCTCTCGAACTCCTCCGGCATGCCGGGCATCCGGCGGATGAGGCTCTGGTACTCGCGCTCGCGGGGGTCACGCGAAGGCCGCGTGCGGTAGGGCACCCGCGACCACTCGCACCAGTCGTTGTTGTCGCCGATGGTCTCCTTGACGTCGATCAGCCGGACGAGCGTCGGATGGGCCACCGGGACGTGGTAGTCCTCGTAGTAGTTGTCGGCCAGGATCTTCCAGTTCTCGTCGAAGTCCTCGGTCCACCGGGCGCCCTCGGGGCCGTCGGTGCACCTGCAGCCCGGCGACGTTCAGCCACTCGAGGTACGGGCCCGACCGGGCCGAGCATGTCCTCCAGCGACATCTGGTCGGGGTCGAGTGCAGCAGAACACCAGGCCACCGACGACGCCGATCCGGAACTGCGGCAGGGCCACCTGGTCGCGGTCGAGGCAGGCGAACCCCTGGCCGGACGGCGCCGCCGCCAGCTGGCCGTCGAGCTCGTAGGTCCACGCGTGGTACGGGACAGCGCATGACCGACCGGGTCTGACCCGGTGCCCTCGAGGATCGTCGATGCCCGGTGCCGGCAGACGTTCGACATCGCCCGCAGCTCGCCGTCGTGGCCGCGCACGACCAGGACCGGCTCGCGACCGACGTTCGCGGTGACGTAGTGACCGGGCTCGGACAGCTCGGAGATGTGGCCGACCAGGATCCACGCCCGCTCGAAGACCTCGATGAGCTCCTGCTCGTACAGCACCGGGTCGGTGTAGGCGATGCCCGGCAGGCTGCGGGTCGCGGTCGGCGGCTTCTGGGTGGCTCTCGACTCCGGGCGTGTTGCGTCGGCGAGGCGATGTCGGTCGGCCGCGTGCTGGGATCCATCGAAGGACTCCTGACTGATTGTTCGATCAACTCTACCGAACCGGGCACTCCGCGGCACTGCGATCATCCCGCTCGGTCGGTGTCGACATGGCGAGCGGGCCTGGCCCACGGCGTCCCGTCCCGTCCCGTCAGGCCCGGTGCTGCAGGTAGTCGAACGCCCGAACGACGAGCGCATCGACGGCGCCGCCGGCCGTCGGCTCGGCCGCCAGCGAGTCGTCGATACGGCGCAGGAGATCGGGGTCGACCTCGCCGGAGGCGCGAGCGGTCTCCACGCACACCGCGGCCGCGGTCCGCACGGCAGCGGGATCGAAGGTGAACAGCGACTCGAACCGTCGATCCGAGGGCGCCAGGTGACGTTGCCGAGGAACCTCCCAGGCCGTCAGCGCCACAGAGAAGGACGGCGCCGCGACCACGACCGCCCACTCGCGTAGCAGCGGCGCGTCGGGTTCGAGCGGCACCCGGACGAGCTCGCCCGCGCCGTCTGCTCCGTCTGCTCCGTCTGCTCCGTCTCCTCCGTCTGCGAAGTCGGCGAACACCAGGCACGAGGACGCCGTACGTGCGATCTCCTGCCACCGACGCGACGACGCGTGGAAGAACTCCGCTCGCTGGAAGGCACCGAACACGTGAGGCCGAGTGGCTCGCGACATCGCCTCGTCCTCGATCGCGTGGGAGATGGCGACGAGCACGCGTCGTCCCATCATCCGGCTCTCGAGCTGGGGATGACTGCGGCGCAGCTCCCCGTACACCGAGAGTCGTCGCCCTCCCCCTTCGCCGACGACCCGCGCGATCGCCGAGGCGAGGCGCACACCGGAAACCTTCAGGGCCTGCACGCGGACCAGACGGTCGACGTCGGACTCGTCGTACTGCCGTCGCCCGCCCTCGCTCCGCGCCGGCGCCGGGAACCCGAACCGCGACTCCCAGGCCCGGATCGCCTGCTGGGTGAGCCCGGTCCGACGAGCGAGCTCACCGATGCCGATCGTCACGGGCGCCGTCACACCGGGGACCATACTCATCCGCCGGTTCGGTCACCGTGCTCGCCGCCCTGGCGCAACGGCACCTTGTCCGCGTCGCGCAGCGAGTGGTCGTCGAACTCGTGACCCGCAACGGGACGGGCGAGATCGCCCTCGCGCTCGAGCGCCTCGTCCGCATGGTGGCGAGCCTCCTCGAGCTCCCGCACGGTCGGCGTCTGGACGTTGTCGCCGAACATGCCCCGCGAGAGCTTGGCCCGGATCTGCTCGGCGCGACTCCCGGGTGCGCGGACGCCGTTGTCGTCGACGTCCGACTCGATCTCGTGGATCTGGTCGCGCTGGCGGGCGCTCAAGGTGTACGCCGTGGCCTCGCTGATCGGCAGGTGTCGCTCGGTGTACCCGCCCTCGGCCGACCGCATGATGATGCCGGTCTCGTAGCCGTGCAGCAGGCGGTCGTTGTCGGCCCGCTGCAGCCCGATGCACCAGCGGCGCACGACGTAGAACACGACCGGCGGGAGGATGAAGATCGCGGCTCGCATGAAGTAGGTGATGGAGTTCAGGCTCCAGTGGAAGTGGGTCGCGAGGATGTCGTTGCCACCGGCCGCCCAGAACAGTCCGTAGACCGTCATCAACGCGGCGAGGAACGCCGTGCGGGTCGGTGCGTTCCGAGGGCGCTGGAGGAGATGATGCTCCCGCTCGTCCCCGGTGATCCAGGACTCCAGGAACGGCAGCAGCAGCACGACGAGGAACATCGCCACGGGCAGGATCTGGATCGGGAGCAGCACGTTCCACGAGATGCTGTGGCCCGCGACGTGGGACTCCCAGTTCGGCATGATGCGCAAGGCACCGTCGGGCCAACCCATGTACCAGTCGGGTTGTGAGCCGGCGGTGACCTGTGACGGGTCGTAGGGCCCGTACTTCCAGATCGGGTTGATCGAGAGCAGCGCTCCCATGAGGGCGATCACGCCGAAGACCATGAAGAAGAAGCCACCGGCCTTGGCGGCGTACACCGGGAGCATCGGGTAGCCCACGACGTTCTGCTCGGTGCGGCCCGGCCCTGCCCACTGGGTGTGCTTGTGGAAGACCAGCAGGAGCATGTGCGCACCGATCAGCGCGAGGAGGAGGCCGGGGATCAGCAGCACGTGCGCGATGTACAGCCGCGGGATCACCACGTCACCAGGGAACTCTCCACCGAACAGGAAGAAGGACATGTAGGTGCCGACGACGGGGGTCGCCTTGATGAATCCGTCGGCGGCGCGGAGGCCGGTGCCCGACAGCAGGTCGTCGGGGAGCGAGTAGCCCGTGAAGCCCTCGATGGTGCCGAGCAGCAGGAGGACCGAGCCGATCACCCAGTTGAGCTCGCGCGGCTTCCGGAACGCCCCCGTGAACGCCACCCGCATGAGGTGGATCATCATCGCGGCGATGAAGAGCATGGCGGCCCAGTGATGCATCTGCCGCACCAGCAGCCCGCCGCGTACGTCGAAGCTGATGTGCAGCGTCGAGGCGTAGGCGTCGGACATCGGGACGCCGCGCAGCTGCGTGTAGGACCCTTCGTACGCCGACTCCGACATCGACGGCTCGAACCACAAGGTGAGGAACGTGCCGGTCAGGAGCAGCACGACGAACGACCAGAGCGCGATCTCACCGAGCATGAACGACCAGTGGTCCGGGAAGACCTTGCGCACGTTCTTGCGCAGCACCGTCGCCAGGCCGAGCCGGTCGTCGGCCCACGTCGCGACCCGCCCTGCCCGACCGGACGGTCGCGGCGTCCCGGCACGCTCGGCGTTCGTCGACGCGACCTGTGAAGCGACCCGCGACCGATCTCTGCTCACGACACCCGCTCACTCGACAGACTGTCTATATCTATCTATACATTAAGTTGAAGTGTCGAACCGCGCAACATCCCTGAAGGGGACGCAGGGGGCTGCCCTGGTCACGAAGGACCAGGTGCACAGCAGCCCGAGTCACTCGCGGTGACTCGGGTGGTAGCGGACGTGCGCCATCAGGGTCGGGTTCGGGCCGGCACCGTCCAGATGCAGGATCTCGCCACCCGGGACGTCGTACAGCCGGATGCCGTCTCCGAGCAGCAGCGGGACGATGTGGATGTCGATGTCGTCGATCATGCCCAGCTCGAGAAGCTGCCGTCCGATGGTCGGTGAGTGCACCTGGAGGTTCTTGCCTCCGGCAGCCGTCAGACCGATGCGCACGGCTTCCTCCACCGAACAGTCGAGGAAGGTGAAGCCCTCCTGGGGGCGCGCATCCTCGGGGTGATGCGTGAGGATGAAGATCGGGCCTTGCCACGCCCCGCCGTACGGTCGTACGCCGACCGCACTGTCGTAGCCGTCGCGTCCGGCCAGCACGGCGCCGGTCGCCTCGATGTACTCATTCACGAGGCCCTCGGGTGCGGTGGCTCGGGCCATGAACTCCATGTCGTGGCCGGGGCCGGCGACGAACCCGTCGAGGGACATCGCGAACGCGAAGTGGACCTTGCCGGCTGCCGTCTGCGCTTCCAGGTCGTGCATGGCCTCCTCCTCCGTCTCGGATCTTCAGTCTGGACGCACCGGGTTCGAACGTCAGGATCAGCTGGTCCGGAGCTGCTGGGTCCGCGAAATGCAGAAGACCGGCGCCCGAGCGCCGGCCTTCGTCGTGGACCGTGGAGTCAGACCTGCGCGCCCACGGGCTGCCTCACATCGGCCACGGTGTGGCTGACACGGCGCGAGTGCCAGAAGCCGAGCCCGACCAGCAGGAGCAGGATCGCTGCCCCTGCCGAAAGCGGCGATGGCGGCGTAGCCGGCGATCGTGCCGATCGTGGCGAACGCGAAACCGTAGAGCAGCAGTCCGCGGAGCGTGTCACCCATGAACAGGGTCTGGCGCAGTCCGCCGAGGCTCTGGCAGGTGTCAGTGGCGGCTGCCTTCGGGTCGGACGTGCACTGCTGGATGTACTGGCCGCTGACCTCGGAGTACGTCTGACCCTTCGAGGCCTCGTTCATGTGGACCGGATGTAGTGGTCGGCGTAGGCCTTGGCCTGAGGTCCGGTGGTCAGCTCTTGGCCGGCGTACTTCTCCAGGGCCGCGCGGTCGGCAGACGGGAGGTCGGCGAGTCCGGTCTTGGTCGTCGGCATCGTGATGTACTGCTCGGCGAGCTGGTCGTGCACCTGGTCCCCCACAAAGGAGCTGGCCCAGGTCAGCAGACCGCCGGCGACGAGCAGGACGGCAACGAGGAGCAGTCCGGCCCACGAGGTCACCTTGTCAAACGTGGCGCGCATGATGTTCACCTTCTCTGGATGGGTGCCGGACCGATCCGACCCCATGACTCCAGACTCGGGTGGCCGCGCTGTGGCGGGCAGAGAAGTACGTCATCGGGGCAGTGTCAACGAGGGTCATCGACCGGAATGACCTAGGACCATGCGCGGCCGGTGTCGACGGCCGTCTCTTCACACGAGCCGAACGGGCCGGATGTCGCACAAAGGTCCGAGGTCATCGCGGTCGCTTGCCAACGACCGTGGATCCTCGGCATCGGCGTCTCCAGATCGAGTCATGACCACCAGAGCCCGGCCGTCGAACAGCGAGTATCTCGTCGGCGTCGAACAGGTCGGCAGCCAGCGCTGCCGCCGTACGATGGGCCGCCGCCGAGGCGGTCGCGCCGAGGACCCGGCTGCACGCCGTCCACGTGGTGGACCACTCGCGACGGCACGACGCACGCTCTCGAGACGGATCCCGACCTCGAGCTCGGGCTGAGGCGCGCAGACCGTCCCGTCGCAGGTCGGCGAGCTGGGTCTTCGGCGCCGGCATCGACGTCGACGTCACCGTCAGCGTCGTCTGTGGGGAGCGTGGCGAGCCGAGCTCGTCCACGAGGCCGAGCACGCCAGCCTCGTCGTCGTCGGCGCTCCCGACGGCCCCCAGCAGGACGCGCTTCCCCGGCGGCCCTCGTGTCGCGGTGTCTCTGCCCCGTCGCGGTCGTCAGGCCGCGACGGCGACGTGGAGTTCGCTCGACGTCGCGCCACTCGCCAACCAGAAGGAGCCGGCCATGCTCGTACGTGACGTCATGACATCCCCCGCGGTCACCATCGGACCCGCCGACGAGGTCGCCGAGGCGGCGCGCATCCTCGATCGGCTGAGCCTGACGTCCCTCCCCGTGGTGGAGCGACGACGGCCGCCTGGTCGGCGATCATCGGTGAGTCCGACGTGATCGGTCGGCTCACCACCTCCGCGGAGGTCCGGTCAAGCCTCGCATCGTCGGGTCGGACGCCTCCGGGTCCGCGACGTGATGACCCGCCGGGTCCTCACGGTCGACGGCCGACGACGACCTGGCGGCGGTCGTCGCGCTCATGAGCGGTACGACACTCAAGAGCCTGCCGGTCCTCCTGCATGGCCGAGTCGCCGGCATGATCAGCCGACGCGACGTGGTCCGGGCCCTCGCTCGTGGAGAGCTCGATGCGCGTCCGACGGCCGGCTCCTCCCTCCTGGCTGACCCGGCGCCGCCTCCATGCGCGATGATGGCGACCACGCGGATCGTCCACCTGGACCGGCCCCGAAGGGAGCTCACGTCACCATGAGCGACACCAAGCCACCCATCCGGGTGTACCTCCTGGACGACCACGACGTGGTCCGGCAGGGACTCCGCACCTTCTTGGAGTCCTCCGGGAGACATCGAGGTCGTCGGCGAGTCCGCCCTCGCCTCGGAGGCGTCCGCACGTATCCCGGCTCTGCACACCGACGTGGCGATCCTCGACGCGCGGCTCCCGGACGGGTCGGGGATCGAGGTGTGCCGCGACGTGCGCGCCGTGGATCCGCATATCCGCGCCCTGATCCTGACGTCGTACGACGACGACGAGGCGCTGTTCGCCGCGATCATGGCCGGTGCCTCCGGCTACATCCTCAAGGAGGCGACGGGTCAGGACCTGATCGCCGCGGTCCACCACGTCGCAGCCGGGCACTCCCTCATCGACCCGCTCCTGATCGATCGCGTGCTCGACCGCGTGCGCAACGGTCCTGCGACGGCGCCCGAGCTGGCCAGCCTGACCGAGCAGGAGCTGAAGCTCCTCGAGCTCGTGGCCGAGGGGATGACCAACCGGCAGATCGGCGAGCGCATGTTCCTCGCCGAGAAGACGGTCAAGAACTACGTGTCCACGATGCTGCAGAAGCTCGGGCTCGAGCGCCGCGCCCAGGCCGCGGCACTGGCCGCACGCCTGCTGTCGGAGCAGCACCCCCGGCACTGACTCACCGCGACAGCGGGACGCTCCACAGCAGGCGCGCTCCACCCAGCGGGCTCTGGCTCGAGCTGGAGGTCACCGCCCAGGGCGACAGCGCGGGCGCGCACGTTCTCGAGCCCGCTCCGCGCGCACGCCCGGCGGGACACCGACACCGTCGTCGTCCACGGTCAGCGTGAACCGACCGTGCTCGACGCGTGCCACGATGTCGACCCTGGTGGCATGGGCGTGGCGGGCGACGTTCGAGAGCGCCTCTCGCAGCACCTTCAGGAGCGGCTCGCGCATCGCCTCGGTGACGGCGGTCTCGATCGGTCCGCTGATCCGGAGCTCGGGGGCGAAGCCGAGGACCTGGCCGTACTCGCGGACGAGCGCCCTGACCTCGCTTCGTACCGACTCGGCCGACGGCGTCTGGAGCTCGAAGATCGTGGCGCGCACGTCGCGGATCGTCGCGTCCAGATCCGCGACCGAGCCCTCGACCCGCTCCGGACGTCGTCGTCGGCCACGCGCATGGCGGCCGCCTGCAGCTGCATCCCGGTGGCGAAGAGCCGCTGGATGACCAGGTCGTGGAGATCGCGGGCGATGCGCTCGCGGTCGGACACGACGGCGAGCGCCTCGCGGCTCGGTCATCGCCTGACCTCGATCGAGGGTGAGCGCCGCGTAGTCGGTGAAGTTGCGCAGGAGATCGCGGTCGTCGACGTCGCGGAGGTGCATCTCGGCGGCGTCGTAGAGGCAGACGAGCAGACCACCCTTGGCGAGGTGCGTCCGCAGCGGGACGACGGTCCCGACGACCTCCCCCACGGCCACATCCACCGGGTCGATGATCTCCAGCTCGTCGATCTGCTCCAGCAGCTCGGCCAGGCGCAGGCGAATCTCGTCCTCGGCCTCCGTCGTCACATGCGACCACCATCACGCTCGTCTGCCTCGGGGTCGACGATGGCCACGGCTTTCGAACGCGCCGCGCGCCGCGCCGTGGTGGTGACCTGGTTCAGCCAGCTCTCGCCAGTCGATCGGTGGCTCGAGAGTCTCGGGAAGTGTGGCGGCCGCCTCCAGCCAGGCCCGGCGGCGTTCGCTGAGTCCGTAGGCCCGCGCGTTCTCGATCACGACGCCGACGACACCCGCCAGTGCGACGCACAACTGCTCGTCGGTGTCGGTGAACTCGCCACCGCCGGCCTTCTCGGTCAGGTAGAGGTTGCCGAAGACGGTGCCGCGGATCCGGACGGGAACACCCAGGAACGACCCCATGGGCGGATGGTTCGGCGGGAATCCGAAGGAGGAGGGGTGATCTGCGAGGTTCTTCAACCTGATCGGCTGTGGGTCGGTGATCAGCAGGCCGAGGATCCCGCGCCCGTGCGGCAGGTCGCCGATCCGATGCCGTTGGTCGTCGCTGAGCCCGGTCGTGACGAACTCGACCAGATAGTTCTCCGGACCCACGACTCCCAGCGCGCCGTACCGGGCATCGGTGAGCGTGGTCGCTGCTTCGACGATGCGGCTGAGCACGTTGTGGAGGTCGAGGTCGGACGAGATCGCCATGACGGCGTCGAGCAGCGCCTCGGTCGAGCCCGGAAGGTCAGGGGTGCCCGTCCGGTCAGGCGACTCCCGCTCCGTGCTCACCTCAAGGATTGTGCGCCATGCGCGTCGGCGGCTGCGAGAGACTCGACGGTCTCGACCGTCTCCATGTCGATGGTGACGACGCCTTCGGCCGAGCGGCGCGTCAGGGTGAACCCCACGTCCCGCAGGACCGCCAGCATCGGCGAGTTGTCCACGAGGACCTCAGCGGTGAAGCGTCGGACGTCGGCTCGGCGTGCCTCGGCCGCCAGATGTTCGAGGAGGAGGGTGGCGATGCCGAGGCCGTGGTCGGAGTCGGCAACCACGAATGCGATCTCGGCTGACGTACGGTCGACGAGCTCCGCGGTGGCGAGTCCCACCAACCGTTCCCGACGCCAGAGGCCCAGTGCCAGCACGGTGCCGTGCTCGCAGGAGCTCATGACGTGGTCGACGTAGGTGCTCGCAGCGAGCCTGCTGACGTTGAAGAACCGGCTCCGGACGTTGTCGATGTCGAGACCCTCGTGGAGCAAGGACACCGCGTCGGGGTCCAGCCCCGTCACGGGGCGGACGACGCCGACGGACCCGTCCGTCAAGAGCACGTCGGAGGCCAGAAGCGCGGGTGAGGGCCACATCGGCGGCAGCCTCCGTCCGGCCTGTTCTTCCTCCTGTCATGGCGGCCGTCGCCTCAGATCACTCGACGTACGGGCAGGTCGTCGGCCGGGTTCCAGCCCGACCCGAGGCGCCGCCCGGAGAGCTCCGACCAGCGCAGGCGCAGGAAGAGGTTCCGCGGGCCATCGGCCCAGGCGTTCGGCTCCCACGACCTCCTGATGTCGCGCAGCTCATCGGCTGCGGTGATGGCCTCGACGCGGCCGCGAGCGACCACGCTCCAACCCCGCTGGCGCTCATAGTCGAGCTGGTCGACCTCGAATGCCAGCATCGCTCCTCGGGCTTGAGTCCCGAGGATGCTGTACGGCGTGGTTCTGAGCACGACGGTGTCGTCGACGACGGCGTAGTTCACGGGAACCAGGTGTGGCCCGACCGGCGTGCAGAGGGCGACGCGGCCTACGAGTCCGGCCTCGAGGAGCTCTCGGCACTCCGCGTCCGACAGTTCGATCGACTCTCCCATGGTGTCCTCCGTCGTGCTGTGTCGCGCTACGGGCTGTGTGCAGCTGTCCCGGTCACACCAGCATCTGCCCCGTGGATGTGTTCGTTCAGAGCAGACAGACCACGGACACCATGACCTTGGTCATCCGCCTCGGCCTGCCCGATCGACTGCACCAGAGTGGGTGTCGTCGCCCCCTCGCAGGGCTGACCAGCGTCGCCGATGAGCGGCCCGACGGCGGGAGAGTAGATTGGTGGTGCCGAGGATTCCCAGGACGAAGAGTTTGTTGCTCCGCCGTTTTCGGTAGACACCGAGATATCCGGTCCGGGACCGGAGACGGGCGCAACCGTGACACAGCTCCAAGGCACCGTGATCAGCCGCTCGGCCCCTGCTGACGCGCCGTCGGCGCATCTCCCCCTTCGCGACGTCCTCGTCCGGGTAGCGGTCAGCCTCGGCACTGCCGTCGTCGTGCCCACGATCTTGTTGTGGACGACGTTGGTGACCTTCAACTTCGCCACCGCAGTGGTCGTTGCCCTCACCTGGATGCTGGGTGCGACGAGCTGGCGATGGGCGACCAACCGGCCGGTCTCCGGCTTGCTCTTGCTGACGGTCGGGATCTTGACGGCCAAGACAGCGATCACGCTGGCCACCGGGAACACGTTCATCTACTTCGCCCAACCGGTCTTGGTCGACGTCACCGTCGCAGCCATCTTCCTGGGATCGCTGTGGTCGTCGAGACCCGTCATCGCCCGCCTCGCACCGGAGTTCTACCCCTTGGACGCCGCCGTCGCGGCACGCCCACAGGTGTGCGCACACTTCCGCAGGCTCACGCTGATGTGGGGACTGGTGATCTTGGCCAAGGGCTGCATCACCCTGTGGCTCCTGGCGTCGCTGTCGACGGTCGACTTCGTCCTGATCAAGGGCGGCGTCATTCTCACTCTCACGCTGACCGCCGCGCTCGTCACCGTCGTGTGGTCGGTCATGGTGGGCCGCCAGGAGGGCCTCCTCCCGTCCGCGTGAGCGGCCGGGAGTGCGGATCCCCCGTTCATCGGGTCCGATTCTGCTGGTCCTGTCACAGTGGGCCATGGGCAACCGCTATCGCCATCCAGCCAACCGCAAGCGTTATGAAGAGCGCTCGACCGGCGAACGGATGGCCGATGACCTGAGTGCCTCGTTCGGCTCCTGGACCTTCATCTTGGTTCAGAGCGTGGTCGTGATCGCGTGGATCGCCGTCAACCTGGTGGCGTGGACCCGACGTTGGGACCCCTACCCGTTCATCCTGCTGAACCTGGTCTTCTCGACCCAGGCTGCCTACGCCGCCCCGCTCCTGCTGCTGTCAGCCAATCGGCAGGCAGAACGTGACCGAGTGGAGGCCGAGCACGACTTCGGCGTCAACCGCCTCGCGCTGCAGTATCTGTTCGCGTGGCACAGCGACGCGCATGGCAGTGAATGTGAGTGCGTGACCGAGACCGGGCCACAGGTGGACGCCGTACTGTCCTCGATCGGCCACGACCTCGGGTGATGTGAACCTGCGACCTCTGGGAGCCTTCGGCCGTTGCCGAGGGCCACCGGGTCGGACCGGAACCAAGCCGCTTCATGCTCGACGTGCGCGGGGGCCGTCGACGTTCGCAGAGCCGGCTCGCGCGTTCAGGCCAGAGGTATCCGTAGCCTCGAAACGGCCCCCGGGCCCGGGCTTGGCGACAAGATCTGCCTCGACGGCACGAGCCATCCGTCGAGCCGGGGAAGACCCAGACCGGAGCCCTGTCACCGAGAGCCCCTGAGACAACACGACAGGCCCTGACCTCAGCGTTTCCGCAAGTCAGGGCCTGTATTGGTAGCGGGGGCAGGATTTGAACCTGCGACCTCTGGGTTATGAGCCCAGCGAGCTACCGAACTGCTCCACCCCGCGTCGCAGACCACACTTTACGGGAGCCGTGGCGGCACTCCAAATCGTCTACTGCAGCAGGTTGAGGGCCCTGGCGACCTCGGCGCGGGCGCGGTGGTTGAGGCGCACCCACTCGGCACCCTTGCCGTCCTGGAGAGCCTGGTCGGCCGCGTCGAAGTCACGTTGGGCCTGCGCGAGCAGGGCCTGGGCCTTCGCCATCGCGTTCTTGCCCGTGTTCTGGCCGTGGTGGCCGCCGTTGTTGTCGGGCGGGCCGGTGTCGGGCGGGGGTGTGGTGGTGCCGATCATGTCGTTGATGGCGTCGACGAGGGTGTCGCCGATGCCGGTCTTCGACCCGAAGGAGACCATCACGTAGCGCAGGGTCAGGTACGACGACGTCGAGGCACCTTCCCGCGTCGCGTACACCGGTACGACGTACATCGGGCCGCCCGCGAGCGGCACGGTCACCACGTTGCCGTACTGCGGCTCGGCACCGCCGAGGCGGAACGCCTGGGTCTTCTTGGTGATCCGCGCATCGTTGATGAGCTGGCCGTAGGCCTGGGCCGGCCCCGGCACGTTCTCGTCACGCGGCTGCTCGACCGTGATCGTGCCGTAGTCCGAGGTCGTGGGGTCGGAGTCTGCCGTGATGAAGCCCGCCAGGTTGCTCTTGTTGTTCGGCACGTAGCTCGACGTCAGCGCCCAGGTCAGGTCACCGGTCTCGGAGTCGGGAGTGAACATCCGGATCGGCGCCTGGTTCTCGTCCTTGCGCACGGCGTCCGGCGACACCTGCCACACACCCTTCCCCTGGAAGAAGTCCCGGGCGGCCAGCACGTGGTAGCGCGCGTACTGGTAGCGCTGCACCTTGAACATGTCCTCGGGGTAGCGCAGGTGCGCCAGCAGCGCGCTCGGGATCTGGTCCTTGCTGAGCACGGTGTTCGGGAAGACGCTCTCCCAGACCTTGAGGATCGGGTCCTCGGTGTCCCACTCGTACAGCTTCACCTCGCCGGTGTAGGCGTTCACGGTCGCCTTCACGGCGTTGCGCATGTAGTTGATCTGGTCGGTCGGCAGGGTGCGCGGTCCCGGCGGGCGCCCGACGACGTCACTGGTCATGTCCGAGAACGAGTCACGCTCGGACTGCGGGTACTGGTCGGTCGTCGTGTACCCGTCGACCACCCATTGGACCTGCCCGTCCACGACGACGGGGTACGGGTCACCGTCCAGCGTGAGCCAAGGGGCGACCTTCTCGACCCGCTCGACGGGGTCGCGGTAGTAGATCACCTTGCTGTCCGGCCCGACCCGCGAGGAGAGCAGGAAGTTCGGGTCGCCGAACTTGATGCCGTACATCAGCTTGTGGAAGAAGCCACCGACCCCGACGCCTCCCCCGCCCTCGTACGTCGTCTGGCTCTGGGTCCCGGTCGGCGTCATGTCGACCTCGACGTTCGGCCCGCCCGGCGCCTTGCCGACGATCGAGTAGCTCGGGCTGCCCTCGCCGGTCTGCCCGAAGTAGATCTGCTGCTGGAACGGACCCGTGGCCTGCTCCAGCGAGTCCTGGTCGGGGTCCTGGCCCTGCGCCCACTCGATCGAGGAGCTCTCCAAGGAGTCGTCGGCCGGCCGCTGGTTGCCGAACGCTGCGATCACGCCGCTGCCGTGGGTGTAGACCGTGTGGAGGTTGGACCAGTTCTGGTCGCTGGAGTTGATGCCGTTCTGGTCGAGCTCGCGCGCGCCGAGGACGACGGCCCGGTCCACGCCGTCGATGACGTAGTGGTCGACGTCGAGCACCGGCGGCACGGTGTAGTAGCCGTACACGGCCTGGATCTGTGCGAACGCCTGCGCGATCAGGCTCGGATCCACCACCGGGACCGAGGTGGTCTGGTCGATCAGGTCCTGCACGCTCTGCGCCGTCTGCGGCGCCGCCTGCTGGCGGATCAGCTGGATCGAGTCCAGGTCGTACGCCCTGCGGGTCGCGGCGATGTTCGCCTGGATGTACGCCGCCTCCTTGTCCGGCTTGTTCGGGTTCACCTGGACGTTCTGCACGAACGCCGGCCAGATCAGGCCCAGCAGGATCGAGGTGATCACCAGCAGCGAGATGCCGACGCCGGGGAGCAGCCAGATGCGACGCCAGGCCGTGACGAAGAAGAGCACCGCGCAGATCAGCGCCACCCCGATCAGGATGTTGCGCGCCGGCAGCACGGCGTGCTGGTCGGTGTAGCTCATCCCCGTGACGACCGGACTCGACCCGGTCACCAGGTCGAAGCGATCGAGGTAGTACCCCACGGCCTTGGCCAGCAGCGCGAGCCCACCGAGGATCGAGAGCTGGATGGTCGCGGTGGACGACATCCGGTCGGTCGCGGCCTGCAGCCGGATGCCGCCGTACAGGTAGTGCACGAGGACGGCGCTCAAGGCCGACAGCACGAGCACCGCGATCACGAAGCCGACCACGAAGTGGAGCCACGGCAGGGTGAAGACGTAGAAGCCGACGTCCTTGTGGAAGTAGGCGTCCGTCGTGTGGAACGGCTCGCGGTGGGACCACAGCAAGAACGTGCGCCACTTGCCGTTGGCAGCGACACCGCCGAACAGCCCGATCACCGAGGCGACCGAGACCAGCAGCACCATGCGGATCGGCGCGACGGCGTCGCGGTAGCGGTCGAGACCGGTCTGCTCGGGCGAGTCGGGGCGGCTGAACGGGCGGGCGCGGTAGGCGATCACCATGTTCGCGGCGACGCTGCCCGCCATCACGAGGCCGAAGCCGAAGAAGAGACCGACCCGGGTCCAGAGCATCGTGTCGTAGACGCCGGAGTAGCCGACCGAGCCGTACCAGAGCCGGTCGGTGTAGATCGAGGCGAACAGCGTGACCAGGAAGAAGGCGACGATCACGCCGAGCACGGTGAACAGCAACACCCGCGCCCGACGGGAGCGTCGGGGGCGGAAGTCGTCGAACTCTTCCTCCAGGGACTCGCTCATGGCTGTGTCTCCTCGCTGGGGTCGTCGAGGGTCGCGCGGACCAGCTCCACGAGCCCCGGCACCAGGTCGGGTCCGGCCAGCACGGCGTCGTCGGCGTCGTGCGCGCGCATCCGCAAGGCGCAGTACGCCGCCCCGGTGCGCGTCGCCGCGGCGACGATCCGCACCTCCTGCCGGTCGGGGTGGTCGGCCGCGAACACGGACGCCCCCTCCGACTCCTCCGGAACCTCTGCCTCGGCCGCGGGCGGCAGGACGACGCGCTCGACCATGGCTGCGCATCCATAGACGGAGTCTGGCCAGCTGATCGCGCCCAGCTGGTCCTCGAGCGCTCGGCCGGCGGTCAGCCCCTCCTGCTCGATCGGGGTGAGGACGGTCGCGCCGAGGCTGTCCGCCAGGTGTGGCTCACGTTCGACGAGTCGGGCGGTCTCGACCAGGGCGAAGAGGCGCGCCGGTTGGTCCCACCCCGCCTCCGCCGCATGGCGTTCGATCTCCAGCACCGCGGTGGGCAGGCCCTCGTCGACGGCGCCGGGAGTCGGCGTACTCATGGCGTGCCCCCGTCGGAGGGGCGGCACTGCGGGAGGGGCGCCTCGTGGTCCTGGCCCCAGGCGGTGACCGCCTTGATCGCGGACCGCAGGGTCACCGCCTTCACCAGACGCATCGACCCGTGGTTGCTGGTGAGCGCGTCCGCGCAGTTCGCAGGTGGCACGAGGAAGAGCTGGGCACCGTCCTGACGCGCACCCACGATCTTCTGCTGGATGCCGCCGATCTCACCGACTCGTCCCTGACCGGTGATGGTGCCGGTGCCGGCGACCGTGCCGCCCGCGGTCAGCGAGCCGGGCGTCAGCGTGTCGTAGATCGACAGGGAGAACATCAGCCCGGCGCTGGGTCCGCCGATCGCGTCGCTGATGTTCACCGAGACCTTGAAGGGAAAGGTGTAGCCCATCCCGAGAGTGACGCCGATCAGCCGGTGGCCGTCCTGGTCGACCGGGGTGACCTGCTGCGTGACGGTGCGCCCCTTGCGGGTGACGGTGATCGGCACCGACTGGCCGGCGGGTACGTCGGCGACCAGCTTGGACATCTGGGTCGCCGCGGTCACCCGCGTGCCGTCGAACCGGCGTACGACGTCGCGGGGCTCGAGCTTGCCGTCGGACGGCATGTCCGGGGTGACCGCGAGGATCTCCAGGACGGGACGGACGTGGTACCCGAGCTGACGCAGGGCGGCCGCGATCGCGGAGTCCTGGGAGCTGATCATCTCGACCTGCCCCTCTTGGGTGTCCTGCTGCTGCGTGCCGGCGTCGCCGTACTGGATCGAGTAGGGGTAGAGCGCGTCATCGCGCGCGAGGCCCCACGTGGACATCAGGGTGAACAGATCGAGCCTCGCGTCGCGTCGCGAGACCGACACGGTCGTCATCCGCAGCTCGCCGTCGTCGTGGTAGGTGCGGTGGCCCTGGACGCTGATGATCGGATTGCTGCCGTTGTCACCGAGGACGTTGATGGTCAGCCCGGGCGCGTAGGTGACGAACGGGAGCGGCGTGACCGCCATGTACAACCCGAGCACGACGATCAGCGGCACGGCCACCAGGGCGGCCCAGGTGCGCTGCGTCATGCGGGCAAGCCTCTCACCCGGCGGAAGTCAGGACGCCCGACGGGTGGACTCCGCCTCAGTGCCCGAGTCCGTGCCCGATCCGTGTCCGATCCGTGCCCGAACGCTCGTCCCGGACCGACGCCTCCGGTGAGCCGGATCGAGACGACGACCGGACGGCGATGCCGCTGCTCCGCTCGCCCGGCCGTGGAGCGCGCGACGGGGTGGCGCGAGGGGTCACCCGGCTCGGTCGGGACATCGCGCGGTCGAGTCGACGTGCGGCGACCTCGGGGTCGACCTCGCCGCGTCCCTCGCGGCCGAGCCACGAGACCCAGCCCATCGCCACCACCGTGGCCACGATCGGTGGGGCCAGCCACCACAGGATCTGCACCGGACCAGGGTAAGGAGGCGAAGCACGGTCCGCCGTCAGGCGCGCCCGGCCGCCGCCGTCACGGCGTACCGACCCACTCCTCGGACCCGTCGGCGAACTGCTGGTGCTTCCAGATCGGCACCTCGGCCTTGAGGGTGTCGATGAGCATCCGCGACGCCTCGAACGACGTGCCCCGGTGCGCGGATGTCGTCGCCACGATCACGGCGACGTCACCGATCGCCAGCCGTCCGACACGGTGGACGGCCGCCACGGCCCGCACGTCGTACTGCTCCGCGACGGCGAGGCACACGCGCCGCAACGCGTCGAGCGCCGTCGGGTGGGCGGAGTACTCCAAGCCGCGTACGCCGAGGCCGTGGTCGTGGTCGCGGACCCGCCCGACGAAGAGCGTCAGTCCACCGGAGCCCTCGTCGTCGAGTGCGGCCACGACCTCGTCGACGTCCAGCGCCGTCTCCCGCAGGGCGACCAGACGGAGCACGCTCGGATCGGGGCTCTCCACGACAGTGACACTAGGGGACGCGCAGCCCCGTTCAGCAACCGCCGACCGCGTACCGTGGAGACATGACCGACCAACCGCCGCCGGACGACCAGAACCCGTTCCGGGGTACGCCGTTCGAGCAGTTCTTCGCCGGTGGCGCGCCCGATCTCAACCAGCTGTTCAGCCAGATCCAGTCGATGATGCAGCCCTACGACGGGCCGCTGAACTGGGACCTCGCCGTCGACACGGCCCGCAAGACCGTGGCCCAGACGCCGGACCCGACCCCCTCACAACGCGAGCGCGACGAGATCGCGGACGCCGTCCGCCTGGCCGACCACTGGCTCGACGAGACGACCGACTTCCCGTCGGGAGTCACCGTCGGGGCGGCCTGGAGCCGGGCCGAGTGGATCGTCGGCACGACCGACGTGTGGAAGGTGCTGGTCGAGCCGATCGCCGCCTCCTCCGTCGGCGCGCTCGGCAACGCGTTGCCCGCCGAGGCTGCCGGCATGGGCGGACCCATTCTGGCGATGCTCGGGAAGGCCGTCGGCGCGATGCTCGCGACCCAGGTGGGCTCGGGACTCGGTGCCATGGCCGGCGAGGTCGTGTCGGCCTCCGACATCGGATTGCCCCTCGGCGCCGCCGGCACGGCCGCCTTGGTCCCCGCGAACGTCGCTCACTTCGCCGAAGGACTCGACGTCCCCGAGACCGACGTGCTGCTCTATCTCGCCCTGCGCGAGGCCGCCCACCAGCGGCTCTTCGCCGGCGTCCCCTGGCTGCGCGACCACCTGATCAGTGCGGTGACCGACTACGCCCAGGGCATCGAGATCAACACCGAGCGCATCCAGGAGACCATGGAGGATCGACTGCGCGGAGTCGACGCGAGCGACCCCGAGAAGCTGCAGGAGCTGATGGAGGGCGGCCTGTTCGACCTCCCGCGCTCGCCGCAGCAGCAGGCGGCCCTGCAACGCCTCGAGATCGCGCTCGCCCTCGTCGAGGGCTGGGTCGACGAGGTCGTGAGCCAGGCCACCGCCGAGCGGATGCCGACGGCGACGAAGCTCCAGGAGGCCGTACGCCGGCGTCGTGCCGCAGGCGGCCCTGCCGAGGAGACTTTCGCGTCCCTGGTCGGGCTCGAGCTGCGTCCGCGTCGCCTGCGCGACGCCTCCACCCTGTGGGGCTCGCTCCGCACCCGACAGGGCACCGAAGCCCGCGACGGTGTCTGGATGAGTCCTCACCTGCTGCCCACGGACGCCGATCTCGACGACCCCTTGGGTTTCCGCGAGGGCGCCGACACGCCGACCGAGCTCAGCGCCGACGACTTCGACACCGAGCTGCGCAACCTCCTCGCCGGCGATCAGGGTCGGGCCGAGGAGCCGGACGACCCCGACGAGGAGTGAGCGCCCACGCGGAGGCGCTGCACGCGCTCCGGTCGTGGAGTCCGCCCTCGCCCGAGCAGGCCGCGCTACGCGACGAGTTCGTCGGCCACCTGCTCGACCACCCGGACGGGCTCGAGCGATCCTGCGCGCCGGGTCACCTGACCGCGGGGACGCTCGTGCTCTCGGCCGACCTCGACGCCGTGCTCCTCAACCTGCACGGTCGGGCCGGGCGCTGGTTCCACTTCGGAGGGCACTGGGAGACCGGTGACGACTCGCTGCTGGCGACGGCAGCGCGCGAGGCCGCGGAGGAGTCGGGGGTCGACGGCCTCGCCGTGCATCCCGACCCCGTGCACCTCGACCTCCACCGCGTGGAGTTCTGCCGTGGGCACGACCGGGCGGACCACCTCGACGTGAGGTACGCCGCGCTGGCCCCGGCCGGCGCCGTACCTCGCACGAGCGACGAGTCGTGGGACGTGCGCTGGTGGCCGCTCGACGCCCTCCCCGAGCTCGAGCCGGAGATGCACGAGCTGATCGCCCGGTCGCGGGCGCGACTCGCCAGCCCGGGTCAGTCGCTGGACGGCTCGAGCCGCGCCGCGGTCGAGTAGCCGTCGAGCCAGGCCTTCGCACGCTCGGCATCGGGATAACGCCCGACCCACCGCCAGAACCGGTCGTTGTGACCCGGCTCGATCAGGTGGGCGAGCTCGTGGACGATCACGTAGTCGATGACCCAGTCGGGCATCTCCTGCAACCGCCGCGACAGCCGGATGGAACGGTCGACGGGCGTGCACGAACCCCATCGACTCCGCTGGTTGTCGACCCAACGCACCGTCGCCGGCAGCGGGCGTCCGCTCAGCCACGTGCGGCTCAGCTCCAGCGCACGCGCGAGCAGGTCGTCATCGCTCGGACGTCGCCGCTCCTCGGCCTTCTCGACGCGCGCCACCATGGTCTCGACCCACTCCGCCTCCTGGCGGCGGCTCAGCGTGGCCGGGATCAGGACGACGATCCGGTCGCCCTCGCGGTACGCCGAGACCGTCCGCCGGCGCCGCTTCGACCGGCGTACCTCCACCTCCGGCCGGGCCGTGGTTTCCATGCCAGCACGGTAATGGCCACCTCCGACGCTCGACGGGAGCCGCTCCGGACCGATACTTCGCAGCATTTCGCACCCGATCACGCCCTCGCGAGGTGCCGGACGCTGCGAGCTATCCCTTGGCGGCCCAGGTGAGGAGCCGGTCGCGGGGCCAGGTGTTGACGATGCGATCCGGGTCGATCCCCGCGGCCTCGGCCCGTTCGCAGCCGTAGTCGAGGAAGTCGAGCTGTCCAGGGGCATGGCTGTCGGAGTCGATGGAGAAGCGGCAGCCGATGTCGCGGGCCAGCGCCAGCAGCTTGGTCGGCGGGTCACGACGCTCGGGCCGGGAGTTGATCTCGACCGCGACGTCGTGCTCGGCGCACGCTTCGAACACGGTCTTCGCGTCGAACTCGCTGCTCGGGCGGGTGCCGCGGTTGCCCATCACCATCCGGCCCGTGCAGTGGCCGAGAACGTTCGTCCATCGGTTGCGGATCGCACCGAGCATGCGCCGGGTCATGCCCGCCGAGTCCTGCCGGAGCTTGGAGTGCACGCTGGCGACGCGGAGGTCGAGTTGGCCCAGCATCTCGTCGGTCTGGTCGAGCCCGCCGTCGTCGAGGATGTCGACCTCGATCCCTTTGAGCAGCGTGAAGCCCGATCCGCCGAGGTGCTGGTTGATGGCGTCGACCACGCCGAGCTGCTTGGTCAGGCGGGCGACGCTGAGCCCGTTCGCGACGGTCAGCCGAGGCGAGTGGTCGGTCAGCACGAGGTACTCGTGACCGAGCTCGATCGCCGTGAACGCCATCTCCTCGATCGGTGAGCCGCCGTCGGACCAGTCGGAGTGGGAGTGCAGATCGCCGCGCAACGCCGCCCGGAGCTCACGGCCGCCCTGGGTGAGCGGCCCGGCGTACGCCGCCTCCAGCTTGGCCAGCCGTTCGGGCTTCTCCCCGCGGACCGCGGCCTCGATCACCGCGGCCGTGCTCGGTCCGATGCTCGGCAGCTCGGTGAGGGTGCCACCCTCCACCCGCTCGGCGACCTCGTCGTCGGACAGCGGCAGGATCGTCGCGGCGGCCTTCCGGAACGCCTGCACGCGACGCGTCTCCTCCCGGCCGCGCTCCATCAGGAAGGCGATCCGGCGCAGCGCGGCCACCGGTCCCTGCTGGTACGCCGCCTCATCGGCCATGTCGTGCCTCACCACTTCTCTCGACAACCCCCGGGCCGGACCCGTGGCCCGCACCGCGTGCTGTTTCCCCAGGGGTGGGGATTTCCGTCCACACCCCGTGCACGACATTCTCGCTGGTCAGGCGGTCGCCCCGGCACCGACCCCAGCCGCGGTCCACACGGTGTCCCCAGCCCGCGACCCGGGGCTCCACCGGTTCTCCACAGGCCTGCGGCGCGTCGTCCACAGCCGTGTCCACAGCCTGGCGGGCCAACCGGCCGCCAGGCGTTGACCCGTCCGCCGCCGTCCTCCTAGCGTGCTGGGCAGACGGGGTCCCGGGACTTCGGATGACGTTCGCAAGGGGAAGGCAGACGTCGTGCGGGCCCGGGCCCCCGTCTTGCCACATCGTCGGCACCCCCGGTCGGCGGGTGGCGCCGCTCCCCGGTTCCCCCTCAGGGAGGGCCTCAGCGCCCGGCGAACCATGGTTCCCGCCGCCCCCACGCGATGCGTTGAGGCCCTCCTGGCGGGTCTCCAGAGCCTTAACCGGACCACGGCTCCGCTTGAGCGTGAATTCAGTGTCTTCCACGCTCAGCGGTGCGCCGCTCCCACGGGGTGCCTCCCGTGTCGTAGGGTCGAAGACGACCGGGTGCTCCCATGTGGCTCGGTCCCGGCGGGCTTCCCCTGATCCCCCGTCGCGACGACCGTGAATGAACAGAACAAGGAGGCCGTCATGGCGGAGACCTGGAGCGGCGAGTTCTACTGCGTGAAGTGCAAGGCCAAGCGCGAGGCGAGCGGCGAAGTTCGCGTCAACGACAAGGGGACCCGGATGGCCAAGGCCGTTTGCCCCGTGTGCGGCACGAACCTCAACCGCATCCTCGGCAAGGCCTGACACACCGCACAGACCTCATCGGACGGCGTCACCCTCGGGGTGGCGCCGTTCGTGCGTGCCGGACCCGGTCGGCTGTGGAGACGGCACCGCGCATACGCCGACCCTGTGGCACGGTCGTTTCATGGCGGCAACGGCGTGGCACGACCTGGTGCGCCCGGTGCTCCGCGACGGGCTCCACGTCGTACGCCGCGACGACCACCACCTCCAGCTCGGGCTCGATCCGCCGCATCGGCTCGTCCTCGACGACCGTCCAGGTCTGCACGAAGCCCTGTCGCACCTCGACCGGCGTCCGCCGGCGGAGCTGCGTCCGATGATGGACCGCCTCGTCTGCGACGGCTGGGTGGTCGAAGGCACTCGCGGCGCGTCCGCGACCGCGACCGACCGGCCGGTCGTCGTCATGGCCGACGCGACGGTCGCGGACCGGGTCGCCCAGGTCTGCGCCACAGCGGGTCTCGCCCGCGCCGAGGATGCCCGCGTGCATCTGGTCGTCACGGTGGGCGAGCCCCGTCGCAGCGTCTCGGACTCCCTCGTCCGCGACGACGTCACCCACGTCTGGCTCGCCGTGCTCCCCTACGAGATACGCCTCGGGCCCTTCGTGGAGCCGGGACGTACGCCGTGCCTGCGCTGCATCGATGCCCATCTGGGTGACGTCGACCCGCGACGAGCGACGGTGCTCCACCAGCTCGAGGAGCGGTCGGTCGCTCCGCTGACCGATCCCGATCCGTGCCTGGTCCAGCTGGGCGTCGCCTGGGTGGTCCGCGACCTCATCCGCGTCCTCGACGGACGTCGATCCGCACTTCGCGCGGCGACCGTGACCGTGACCCGCGACCTCGAGGTCACCCGACGCGACTGGTTGCGCCACGCCCACTGCGGCTGCGCCTGGGGCTGAGCGTGGACTACCACCACTCCGAGTCGAGCTTGCTCTCCATGGCACGCAGATGTTCCCGCGAGCAGCTGTCGCAGAAGGTCTTCCGGCGACCGTTCTCGACCGACACGACCCAGGTCATGGTCTCGGCGTCCTCGGCCTGCTTCCCGCAGAAGTCGCAGGTCTTCACGGGAGTAACCTAGCCGCACCTCCCGTCCTGATCTCTCGCCTCGCACGCTCGGCACGAGGGGCGTGAAAATACGCGGGAGCCCGGTACGACGGTGTCGTACCGGGCTCCCGGAAACACTCGCGATCAGGTCGAGGCGGTGCTTCCTCAGATGGCGCGGGCCAGGGCCAGACGCGCCTGCCGCGCGGCCTGCTCGGCCTTGCGGCTCAAACGCCGGGCCGCCACGTGCTGGCGACCGCGACGCAGCTGCTGCGCCTCTCCCAGGCGCGCGGACATCTGTGCGCGCGCGAGGTCTTCGTGCATCAAGTTGTTCATCATGATCTTGTGTCCGTTCAGGTTGGTGTTCAAGAAGGTGCTTTCCAGTTGATGGATAGATAGACAGAGCCGTCATACGAGGCCGGTCACCTGGTGGATCAGGCGGCCTGCTCGTTCTTGCGCGGACGTCCGCGCGGACGCTTGCGGGGAATCACCACTCCTTGGAGGAACAGCTCTCCGCCCCACACGCCCCAGGGCTCGTGCCGCTCCAGAGCTCCGGAGAGGCAGAGATCCCGTACCGGGCAGTCGTGGCACAGCGTCTTGGCGTACTCGACGTCGGCCGGCAACTCGGCGAACCACAGGTCCGAGTCATTGACTCGGCAGGGCAGCAGCTCGTCGGGCACCGTGTCGGCCCGGTCGTGGAGCTCACCGAGCGACGCTGGCAGCAGCGCATCGGCGGACCCGTCCCGGCGGTCGAGAACAGTGATGGTCATGTCTTTCACCTCCTTGTGACCTGATCGCTTGTGGATGGAGCGTCAAAAAATCAGAAAGGCCGCGGATCCCGGTTCGGGTTCCGCGGCCTGGAGGCTGCCGATGGCTGTTGAGTCTCAACAGGTCGGTGGTCTCCAGGCAGAGGTCCCCGGGAAGTCGCCCTTGATGGCCGCGAGGCCCATGGCACCGCCGGTGTGGCGGATACGGGCGCACGTCGACACCTGGACGCCGGCGAAGGCCGAGACGGCCTTCACCTCGATGGAGGTCTGGCCATAAGCGGACATGCCGAACGACGGCGTCGAAGCCGTCTGGGTCTTGTTGCTGATCACGCGGGCCACCTCCTTCGAGTCTTGGGCGCCGACCCTGCCAAGGGTCGTGATGCGCTGTCGGTTACGTCGTGGGCTGAACGCTACCGGGGGGTCGACGTAAGCGGCAAACCATTTAGTGGGCATTTCTCGAAAAAGTTCGAGAACTTTCTGCGCCCAGGCGTCCGGACGCGAAATCGTGGCCTCACACGGTGCCAGCAGTCTTCCCCCAGAGCCCTCCGCTATCTCACGATCTATCTCACGACCTCGAGTACTCCATCACCATAGCGCTCGAGCTTGGCGGGCCCGACCCCGCTGATCCGCAGCAGCGCGGCGGGTGACGTCGGGCGTTGCTCGGCGATCAGCTGCAGCGTGGCATCGGTGAAGACGACGAACGCCGGCACGCTCTCGGCGTCGGCTCGCTCCTTGCGCCAGACCCGTAACCGCTCGAAGAGCTCCTCGTCGTACGACGCGGGGCAGTCGCCGCAGCGACCCCTCTTCTTCTCCGCCGCGTTCGAGAGCGGCTTGCCGCACTCGCGGCAGTGCACGGCGCGGCGCGGTTTGGGCTTGGCGCTCGCTGCCTTGGCCTCGGCGGGTAGGAGGCTCTGCAGGAAGCGCGACGGCTGCCGGTTGCCACGGCCACCCGGCGTGCGTGCGGCGGCCCACGACAGCACGAGGTGCTCGCGGGCTCGGGTCATGCCGACGTAGAGCAGGCGACGCTCCTCCTCGATCTCCGCGTCGGAGGTCGCGTGGACCAGCGGCATGACGCCGTCGTGCATGCCGGCGAGGAACACGGCGTCCCACTCCAGGCCCTTCGCGGCGTGGAGGGTCGCCAGGGTGACCCCGCCCGCGGCCGGCGCGTGCTGCTCGGCTGCCCGTCGGTCGAGGTCGGCCAGGAAGTCGGTCGGCGTCAGCTCGCCCGCCTCCTCGGCCATCGTCATCAGCGCCTGCAACGACTCCCACCGGTCACGCGACTGACCCCGCGTCGTGGGGGCCTCCGCGGCCCACCCCATCCCGGCCAGCGTGGCGTGGACCAGGTCGACCACCGTGGCCGAGCCGTCATCGGTGCGCGTGGCCCCGCGGAGCAGGGTCACCGCCTGCTTCACCTCGGGCCGCTCGAAGAACCGGGCCGCACCGCGGACGACGTAGGGCAGCCCGCGGGACGCGAGGGCCTCCTCGAACGCCTCGGACTGGGCGTTGATGCGGAACAGCACGGCGATCTCCGATGCCGGGGTGCCGCTCGCCCGCAGCGCGCCGACCGCGTCCGCCACGACGCCTGCCTCCGCCATCTCGTCCGGCGCCGGCGTGTAACGCACCTCGGGACCGGCCGGGCGCTGGGCGCGAAGCCGCACCGACGACGAGCCCGAGCCCGCGAGCACGGCGTTCGCCGTCTCGACGACCTGCGGTGACGAGCGGTAGTTGCGCGAGAGCTCGACCGAGGTGGTGCCGGGGAACTTGCGCGGGAAGTCGCGGAGGTATGACGCGTCGGCGCCGGCGAAGGAGTAGATGGTCTGGGCCGGGTCACCCACGACGCAGATCTCGTCGCGGCCCCCGAGCCACAGGTCGAGGAGGGCCGACTGGATCGGTGAGACGTCCTGGAACTCGTCGACGACGAACCACTTGTACTGCGCGCGCACCTGGGCGGCGACCCGCTCCTCCTCCGCGAGCATCCCCGCGGTGAGCAGCAGCACGTCTTCCATGTCCATGCGCGCCTGCGAGCGCTTGACCTCCTCGTAGCCGCCGAAGAGCCGCCCGACCGTCTCGTGGTCGAGGCCGGCGACCGCACGTCCCCGGCGCTCGGCGACGCGGGTGTAGTCGTCCGGGCCGACGTTGCTGACCTTCGCCCACTCGATCTCGGACGCGACGTCGCGCAGCAGGGCCTGGTCGGTCTGGACACGCAGCCGACGGGCGGCACCGGCGACGAGCGCGAGCTTCGACTCGGTCAGGGTCGGCAGCTCACCGCCGTACGTCGTCGGCCAGAACCACCGCAGCTGTCGGAGCGCGGCACTGTGGAACGTGCGGGCCTGCACCCCCGGAGCGCCGAGGCGATGGAGCCGGCCTCGCATCTCGCCCGCCGCCCGTGTGGTGAAGGTGACGGCCAGCACCTCCGTGGACGCGTAGATGCCCTGCGCGACGCCATGGGCGATGCGGTGGGTGATCGCGCGCGTCTTGCCCGTCCCCGCGCCCGCGAGCACCCGCACCGGGCCGCGGAGAGCCTCGGCGACCTCGCGCTGCTCGGGGTCGAGCGCGTCCAGGAGGTCCGAGAGGTGTGCGGAACCGGTCACGCGGGAACAACTCCTGGAGGACGATGGTTGAAGATGACACCAAAACAGTAGATGTGGGAAGGGACAGTCACCGGATGAGTGGCACGGTCACGATGTACAGCACCCCGTGGTGCGGCTACTGCCATCGTCTCAAGGGCCAGATGGACCGCGAGGGCATCACCTACGAGGTCGTCGACATCGAGGAGCACCCCGAGGCTGCGGCGGTCGTCGAGAAAGTGAACAACGGCAACCAGACGGTCCCCACCCTCGTGTACGCCGACGGCTCGGCCCAGACGAACCCGTCGGTCATGCAGGTCAAGGAGAAGCTCGCGGCGCTGGCGAGCTGACGGTCCGCGCACGCGCGCGACCCCGATCCCTGCGGTCGGACGATCCGCCTCCGCCCTGTCGCCCGGTCCACGCTTCTCACCATGCGCCGGGCAGCGGTCCGCCGTACCAGTCCTCCACGAGTGAGCGACTGATCGAGACACCGCCGGGGAGCACCAGTGACCCGGCCTCAGCCTCGCTGCGCATCTCGTCACGCGTGAACCACCGGGCGTCCTGGATCTCCGAGCCGTCGACGCGGATCTCCCGAGTGACGGCCCGCCCGCGGAAGCCGAGCATCAGGCTGGCCGGGAGCGGCCAGGGCTGGTTGCCGAAGTAGGCGACGTCCCCGACGACGACGCCGGTCTCCTCGAGCACCTCGCGGCGGACGGCGTCCTCCAGGGTCTCCCCCGGCTCCAGGAAGCCCGCCAGGGTCGAGTAGCGGCCGGTCGGCCAGGAGTCCTGTCGCCCCAGCAGCAGCGCCTCGTCGGCGGCGTCGGGCTCGCCGTACGTGACGGCCATGATCACGGCCGGATCGGTGCGCGGGAACTGACGGCGATGGCACTCGACGCACTCCAGCTCGTGGCCCGCGAGTCGCGGCTCGAGCCGTCCTCCGCACCGGGGGCAGTAGCGGGTCGCGGACAGCCACTCGGCCAGACCGATCGCATGGAAGACGAGCGGCGCCTGCTCGACGCCGGCGCCCGCCAGGTGCGGCAGCAGGTCGCGGATACCGACCCAGCCCTCCTCGTCGTCGACGTGGCCGGTGTCCACGACCAGCGCGAACCACACCCGGCCGTCGCGTTCGCCGAGCAGGACGCGGGTGCCCTGCTCGGGAGCCTGGCTCGCGGGGACCCACGGGACCGTGCCGTCGACGGGCAGCACGCGGCTGCCGGCGACCACGAGGACCTTCGTGTCCGGGTCGTCCCACGCCTGGCGCAGCCACACGTCATCGGTGCGGTGCTCCCCCACCCGGTCGTGCGGGTCGGCGGCCAGCTCCAGGTGCGGGAACGTCACGTTCTGCAGGCTAGGACACGTCTGGTTCACACCGTGCGCACAGCCTCGCGGTGACGGTGCCCGGCTGGACGTACATCACGGTCGGTATGTTCCTGCCTGGCGGCATCCAGCTGCTGATGATGGGCGATCGGGAGCCACCTCGGCCGTGTGTACGTCGAGACCCAGGACCGTCCGTTGTACTCGGTGGGCCTCACGGCCCGCGGTCACGAGCCGCGCCTGACACAGGAGACATCGACCTGAGCACCCACATCGAAGCGGCCGACGGCGACATCGCACCGGTCGTGCTCATGCCAGGGGACCCGCTGCGGGCGAAGTGGATCGCCGAGACCTACCTCGACGACGCCCGCTGCTACAACCAGGTGCGCGGCATGCTCGGCTACACCGGTACGTGGCACGGTCGGCCGGTCTCGGTACAGGGGTCGGGGATGGGCCAGCCGTCGATCGCGATCTACGCCCACGAGCTGTTCGCCGAGTACGCCGTCGAGTCGATCATCCGGGTCGGGTCATGTGGCGCCCTCGCGGAGAAGGTGGCGCTGCGCGACATCGTGATCGCCTCGGGGGCGTGCACCGACTCGTCGATGAACAAGGTGACCTTCGAGGGTCTCGACTACGCCCCGGTGGCCGACTTCGGTCTGCTCCGTGGTGCGGTCGAGGCGGCCGAGCGCCGGCCGTCGCCGGGAGCCGGCGTGCACGTCGGCCTGTGCTTCTCCAGCGACTCGTTCTACTCGAGCCGCCCCGAGCTGCGCGGGCGGATGGTCGACTACGGCGTGCTGGCCGTGGAGATGGAGGCGAGCGCGCTGTACACGATCGCGGCCAAGCACGGTGCGAAGGCACTGGCGATCTGCACGGTGTCGGACCAGGTGGTGACTGGTGAGGTCACCACCGCGGCCGAGCGCGAGCAGACCTTCGGCGAGATGGTGCAGATCGCGCTGACGGCCGCCCTCGGTCAACCCTGATCCGGCGCCACCGCCCGCTCCAGAGCGGCTCGGTCAGGCAGGTCGTCCGGCTCGACCAGGTCGCCGGACCGCACGTAGTAGAACCCCGCGCGCACCCGGGCGACCGGCGTACCGGTGAGCTCCGCCCACGCCTGGCGGTAGACGCCGAGCTGCCACGGGTCGGCGGTCGGTGCCCGGTTGGTCTTCCAGTCGACCACCAGCCAGTCGTCGTCGTCGCGGTAGACCGCGTCGATCCGGCCGCGCACGACCTGGCCGGCGAGCACGAGGGCGAAGGGCGCCTCGACGGCGTGCGGCACGCGCTCGGCGAACGGGCCCGCCTCGAAGCTCGCGATCAAGGCCTGGAAGTCGGAGTCGTCGTCGATGCCGGCGTCTGCGCGGCCCGGCAGGTCGTCGGGGTCGAGCAGGAGCTGCTGGCCGAACCGGCTCTCCACCCAGGCGTGGAACCGCGTGCCGAAGCGCGCCGCGGGAGAGGGCGGACGCGGCATCGGCCGCGCCAGGTCGGCCGCGAAGCCTGTGGGGTCGTCGCGCAGCCGGTCGAGCGCGGTCGCGGACAGGCTCGACGGCAGCGGGACGGCGATCGCCGGCGACCGGTCGCGGGTGGCCTCCGCCAGGAGCCGGGACAGCTCGTCGTCCCATTCCTGGATGCGCCCGAGCACCAGCATGTCGTCGGTCTCGTCGGCCCACGGACGGCCGGCCGACAGTGCGCGTGAGGCGTCAGCGACCAGCGCCGCCGCCGCGTGCCGACGCTGCACCTCCGGTGTGTGGTGCGACATCGGCCACGGGAGGTCCGGGTCGCGAGAGGCGTAGGGGTTGGGGGTCTCCTTGTCGGGCCGGTCGCACCACGGCTCAGCCGTCGCTTCCCAGCCGGCGAGTGCCTCGACCGTGGACTCGAGATAGACCGACGGGCCCCGACCACCCTTGAGCCTGGGCGAGAAGCACCAGCCCGAGACGCGCAACGCGTGCCGCGCGCGGGTCCATGCGACGTACGCGAGGCGGAGCTCCTCGATGCGCTCGTGCTCCTTGGTGAGCTTGAGGAAGGCGGCGATGTCGTCGGGGGTGTGCCCACCGAGCGCGGGACGGTCGCGTGCGTCGCCGCGCAGGCTGCCCGGCATCACGAAGGGCACCGTCAGCCAGGTCGACCGGGTGCGGTCGGTGGGGAACTTCCGCTCGGTGGCACCGGGGATGAACACGACGTCCCACTCCAGGCCCTTGGCTCGATGGACGGTGAGCAGCTTGACCGAGTCGGCCTCGGACGGCGTGGCGACGTCGAGACCCTGGCCGTAGGAGTCCTCCGCCTCGAGCCAGGCCAGCAGGGCCGCGAGGGTGACCTGCCCGTCGACCGCCTGGAACTCCGCCACCGCCTGCACGAAGAGGTCGAGGTTGTCGCGCCGCGCGGAGGCCGCGGGGCTCACCGACGACGCGAGCTCGACGTCGATGCCGCAGGTGTCGATGATCCGGCGGACCAGGTCGAGGATCGGCTCGCCGACGGCGCCCCGCAGCCGCCGCAGCTCGGCCGCCAGCAACGCGAAGCGCTCGCGGGCCTCGTCGGAGTAGTCGAGGTCACCCGGCGACTCGAGGGCGTCACCGAGGGAGGCGACCTCGGCCGGGTCGGAGCCCGAGACGGCGGCGTCGAGCTCCTCGCGGAGGTCGGCGAACGAGATCCGCCCGTGGTGCCCGGACAGGTCGCCGGCGCGCCGGCCGAGCAGGGCGAGATCACGCGGCCCGACCGACCACCGCGGGCCCGCCAGGAGGGTCAGCAGCGCGGCGTTGGCGGTGACGTCCTGGACGAGCGTGAGGGTGGCCACGACCTCGGCCACCTCGGGCAGTCGGAGCAGACCCTTGAGGCCGACGATCTCGACCGGGATCTCGCGCGCGGTGAGCGCGTCGAAGACATCGGCGGCGTGGGCGTTGTCGCGGGTCAGGACGCCGATCTCGCGCCAGGACGGCTCGGCCATCGCCGCGCGGGCAGCGGTCACGTTCGCAGCGAGGGCCGCGAGCTCGTCGTCGTACGTCTCGTGCAGGCCCGCGGTGACCTCGCCGTCGCGCGCGCCCGGCTGGGGCTCGAGTGGACGCAGCCCGGGCCTCAGCTCGTAGAGCTCACGCGCGAGGTGGTTGGCGGTGTCGAGGATGCGGACGTCGGAGCGACGGTTGATGGTGAGGGGGTACGACGCGGCGCGTCCGGCCGCCGTCGGGAACGCGTCGGGAAAGTCGAGGATGTTGGAGACCGAGGCACCGCGCCAGCCGTAGATCGCCTGGTTGGGATCGCCGACCGCGGTCACCGGATGGCCGAGGCCGCCCGCCTCGTCAGGTCCGCTGAACAGCTGGGTCAGCATCAGTGCCTGGGCCACGGAGGTGTCTTGGTACTCGTCGAGGAGGACGACGCGGTAGGCCGCGCGCTCGGCCTCGCCCACCTCGGGACGCTCGCGCACCAGCCGAGCCGTGAGCGCGATCTGGTCGGAGAAGTCCATCAGCCCGTGGTGGCGCTTGAGGTCGCGGTACTCCCCCACGAGGTCGAGCAGCTCGGCCCGGCGGTCGATGGCCAAGATCGCCTTCTCGTTGCGCTCGCGGTAGGTCTTCCGGCTCTCGCCGGCCATGCCTTCGACGAACCGCTCACGCTCGCGCGCGTCGAGCTCGCGGACCGTCGCCGGGTCGACGAGGTGCTCGGTGAGCTCGGCGTCGAGGGCCAGCAGCCACTGGACGACGAGCTGGGGCGCGTCGCTGAGGAACCGCACCGGCGCGGTGTGCCGGGCGATGGCCCGGGCGGCGAGCTGGAAGCGCGAGGCGTCGGCGATCAGTCGGGTGTCGGGCTCGTGGCCGATCCGGAGACCGTGCTCGGCGAGCAGGCCGGCGGCGTACGAGTGGTAGGTCGCGACCGTCGGCTCCTCGACCTCCTCATCGTGTTGCTCGGCGCCTGTCGACGGGTCATCGAGCCGCTGGCCGCGCTCGTGCAGGAGGCCGGAGGCGCGCAGCGAGGTGCGGATCCGGGTCGCGAGCTCGGCGGTCGCCTTGGTGGTGAACGTCAGGCCCAGCACCTCGGCCGGCTCGACCTGTCCGGTGGCGACGAGCCACACCACACGCGCGGCCATCACCGAGGTCTTGCCGGACCCGGCGCCGGCGACGATGACTGCCGGCTCGAGCGGTGCGGTGATCGCCGCGAACTGCTGGTCGCTGTAGGTGAAGGTGCTGTGCATCAGCTCGCGGAGCTGCTCGGGAGTCCGGATGGTGCGACTCACGAGAGCACCGATCCGGATGACTGGGCCGGGCAGATGGCGTGGAACTCGCAGCGCTCGCACTGGACGCCGGGCCGGGCCACGAACTCCTCGGCGCGCACTGCGGCGACCGCGGCCATCAGCTGGTGCTCGATCAGCGTGACGCCGTCGGCGTCCGGCGTCTGCGGCGCCTGGGGCTGGACCTTGGGCAGCTCGGACCCGAGCCGGAGCTGGACCAGCTCGGCCCCTCCGGAGCGCACGGGTCGACCGACCGCCTCGTCGGCGGCGCCGTGGTCGACGGCCAGCTGATAGAGACCGAGCTGAGGGTTCTCGGGCAGGGAGGTGTCGGTCGGCGCGTACTTCCCGGTCTTGAGGTCGACGACGACCGCGTCGCCGTTGTCGTCGAGCTCGAGCCGGTCGACGTAGCCGATCAGGCTGACCTGCTGACCGTCGGGAAGGGTGACGGTGGCGGTGATCCGGCCCTCGGACGAGACGGTGGTGCGCGCGCCCGGCCGCGACTGCCATGCGAGGAAACGGCTCAGGGCGTCACGCATCGCCTCGCGCTCGCGGTCTCCGGACCACGGTGTCCGGAACGACATCCGGTCCCAGACCCGGTCGACCATGCCCATGAGGTCGTCCGTGGGCCCGATCTCGCCCTTGGCGATCCGGTCGGCGATCGCGTGGACGATGATGCCGAAGCCCTGGGCGGTCGAGCTGACGACGGTGCCACCGGCCTCCTGCTGCAGGAACCACTGGGCAGGGCAGGTCAGCAGACCCTGCAGCGCGCTCGCGGACAACCGGACCGGCTGGTCGGCGTTTCGTACCGGCGTGGTGGACCGGCTCGGCCCGCGGAGCCCCCACCAGGAGGTGGGGTCGGCGGCCGGCGCCACCGGCCGCCCGTGCACCTCGGTCGCGGCGAGTGCGGCCAGCCGGTGGGCCGCGGCACGGCGGAGCTCCTCGGGCTCACCGGGATCGGCGGCGGTGCGTCGCAGCTCGGCGACCAGCCCGGCGAGGGACAGCGGCCGACGGGGTCGGCCCTGCCGGTGGTCCGGGGCACCGGCCCCGAGCTCGTGCAGGAACCGCGACGGCTGCTCGCCGTCGTCGTCCGGCGAGGCCACGGCCGTCACGACCAAGCGGCGCCTGGCGCGGGTGGCGGCGACGTAGAACAGCCGACGCTCTTCGGCGAGCAGGGCGCCGGTGGTCAGGGGCGGCACGAGGTGGTCGAGACCGATGCGGTCGGCACCGAGCAGTGAGTTGCGACGGCGGAGATCGGGCCAGGCGCCCTCCTGCGCGTGGGTGACGACGACCAGCTCCCACTCGAGTCCCTTGCTGCGGTGGGCCGTCAGCAGGCGGACCGCCTCGCCGCGCACCCCACGATCGGCGAGCGTGTCGGCCGGGATCTCCTGGGCGGAGAGGGTGTCGAGGAACTCCCGTAACCCGACGTGGCCGGCCTGCTCCTCGGAGCGGGCGGCCGACTCGAAGAGCGCGCAGATCGCGTCGAGATCGCGGTGGGCCAGGCGCGCGGACTGACCGCCCTGCTCGGTCTGATGGCGGAGCCGAGCGCCCCAGTCGGTGCCGTCCCAGAGCGTCCAGAGCACGTCCTCGGCGCTCGCGCCCGCGTCGAGCCGGGCGCGGGCCGTGCGGACCAGGGCGACGACGCGGCGCGCCCGGTCGGCGCTCTCGCCGTCGACGTCGTCGAGGAACCCGCCCACCGTGACCGCTCGGCGTACGAGCTCGCGCGAGGGCACGTCGGTGTCGCGGGAGCGCAGCGCACGGGCCAACGACCGCAGATCGTGGGCGTCGAGCCCTCCCAGCGGGGAGGTCAGCAACGCCTCGGCGCGGTCGGCGGCGACGAAGTCGGGATCGGTGGGGTCGTCGACCTCGAGGTCGACGACCGTCCGCAGAGCCTCGAGCAACGGCAGCACTGCCGGCTCGCGCACGAGCGGCGTCTCGTCGCTGGACACCTCGACGGGAACGCCGGCACCGGCGAGCGAGCGGCGCAACGACGGGATCGAGGCACGGCCCGACCGCACGAGCACGGCCATCTCCGACCAGCCGATCCCGTCCTCGAGGTGGGCTCGGCGGAGCAGGTCGGCGACGTGCTCGGTCTCGGCTCGCGCGGTGTCGAACGTGAGCACCTCGACCCGGCCGTCGCCCAGGCCCGGGGCGTCGGACCTCGGGTTGCGGAAGATCCGGAAGTCGTCGGGCGGGATCGATCCGGTCACCCCGATCGAGGCGGCGATCGAGCGTGAGGCACGTAGCAGGCGAGGGCCGAAGCGGCGGGTCGTGGCCAGCGCGACCACCGGCGCCGACGTCCCCTCGCGGGTCGGGAACGCGGCCGGGAAGTCGAGGATGCCGCGCAGGTCGGCGCCGCGGAAGCCGTAGATCGACTGGTCGGGGTCGCCGACGACGACGAGGTCGCGCCCGTCGCCGGCCAGCGAGCGCAGCAGGTCGACCTGAGCGGGGTCGGTGTCTTGGTACTCGTCGACGAAGACGTGCGAGAACCGACGACGCAGGTCGTCACGATGCTCGTCGGCGAGCAGACCGGCGCGGGCGATCAGGTCGGCGTAGTCGAAGGAGTTGGAGAAGCCGAGCACGTGGAGGTACTGCTCGAGGAAGAGGCCCGCCGCCTCGAACTCCGGCACCGCCTCGCGCCGCCCGAGCTCACGCAGATCGGCGGGACCGAGGCCGCGCTCACGGGCCCGCGCCAGCACCGACTGCACCTCGGAGGCAAAGCCGCGCGTCCCCACCGCCGCCCGCAGGGACTCCGGCCATGGCACGGACTCCGGCGCGTCGGTGAGCAGGGCATGGAGCACGACGTCCTGTTCGGGGGCCGACAGGAGCCGCATCGGCGCGGTGTAGAGGTCGGCCGGGCTGTAGGCGCGGACCAGCCCGTAGGCGAACGAGTGGAACGTCGAACACATCGCCGTGGACGTCGTGCGCCCTACCCGCGCGGTGACTCGGTCGCGCAGGCTCTCGGCCGCCTTCCGCGAGAAGGTCAGCGCCAGCACCTGCGACGGATCGGCACCTCGTCGTTCGACGCGGTCGGCGATCGCCTCGACCAGGGTGGTGGTCTTGCCGGTGCCGGGGCCGGCCAGGACGAGGAGCGGGCCGGACTCGTGGTCGACCACGCGGCGCTGATCGTCGTCCAGCTCGATGGGTGTGGTGACGAGCGTGGCCGGCGGCACGAGGTGGTACGTCGTGTGCTCCGGCATGACTCCACCCAATCATCCGTCACCGACTCACCCGACCGGCCGCACTAGGTTGGCGGCCATGACTGACATCGGCCCCCTCGCCGACATCCTGGTGGTCGACCTGACCCGCGCGCTGGCGGGTCCCCAGGCGTCGATGATGCTGGGCGACCTCGGTGCGCGGGTGATCAAGGTGGAGAGCATGACCGGGGACGACACCCGGGCCTGGGGGCCGCCCTGGGCGGGCGAGGCCGCGGGTCACCACGAGGACTCGACGTACTTCATGTCGGCCAACCGCAACAAGGAGTCGATCGTCCTCGACCTCAAGGACTCCGCCGACAGCGACGTCCTGGCCGCGCTGGTCCGTCGCGCGGATGTGCTGCTCGAGAACTTCCGCACCGGCGCGCTCGACCGGCTCGGCTTCACCGTCGCCCGGCTGCACGAGCTGAACCCGGCGCTGGTGATCGGCTCCATCACCGGCTTCGGTCACGACGGCCCGGAGGCGCACCGCGCGGGCTACGACCAGATCGCCCAGGGCGAGGGTGGGCTGATGTCGGTGACCGGGATCGACCAACCCACCAAGGTCGGCGTACCGATCGCGGACCTGCTGGCCGGGATGAACCTGGCGTACGGCGTGGTGGCGGCGCTGCACGAGCGGACCCGCACCGGCCGGGGGCGAGTCGTGCGCACCTCGCTGCTGGCGGGTGTCATCGGCGTCCACGCGTTCCAGGGGACGGCATGGCTGCTCGGCGGGAAGGTGCCCGGCGTCTCCGGTGCTCACCACCCGGCGATCGCGCCGTACGGCATGTTCGCGACCGGGACGGCACCGGTTCAGGTGGCGGTCGGCTCCGAGGGGCTGTGGCGCACGTTTGCGGACGCGGTCGGCCTCGACGCCGACGACCCGCGCTTCGTCACCAATCGCGACCGGGTCGCGCACCGTGACGCGCTGATCGGGGAGATCGAGGAGCTGTTCACCACCCAGGAGGCCGAGCACTGGCTCGAGCTTCTGACGGGCGCGGGCGTCCCGGCGGGCAAGGTGCGCTCGATGGACGACGTCTACGCGTGGGAGCAGGTCCTGTCGCAGGGGCTGGTGCTCGACGTCGAGCACCCGGCGTACGGCGCGCTCCGGCTGGCCGGGTCGCCGCTGCGGTTCGACGACAACGCGTTCTCCGGCGGGCGCGTGTCACACGGGGCGCCGCCGACGCTGGGACAGCACTCGCAGGCCATCCGGGCTTGGCTGACGGAAAATCCGGACCCATCGGGAACCTGATGGGGCGCTGCTGACTCATTCCACGCGGAGACACCGTCCACGGGAGGTACGAGATGGGACGAGCACCGCGTTGGGAGTCGGCGTACTGCGCGTTCTTCGAGGCGCGTCAGCGCTCGTTCATGCGTACCGCGTACGCCATGCTCGGGAGCTGGGCCGCGGCGGAGGATGCCACCCAGCAGACGTTCACCGCGATCTACGCCCACTGGCCGCGCATCTCGGCGGACAAGGTGGAGGCGTACGCACGGCGGGTGCTCGTGAACACCTGCCTGTCGGTCTGGCGCGCGCGCAAGCGAGAGGTGCTGCGCGACGAGGTGCCGGAGCGCGGTGCGTACGTCGGCGACCAGGACCAGCGACTGGTCCTGATGGCGGCCCTGAAGGGGCTGAGCCCCCGCGACCGCGCGGTGCTCGCGTTGCGCTACCTCGAGGACCTCTCGGTCGCCGAGGTGGCCGACGTGCTCGAGCTGCCCGTCGGCACGGTCAAGAGTCAGACGTCTCGGGCGCTGGCTCGTCTCCAGTCCGCCATGACCGAGCCCACCGCGGGCCGATGAAGGGAGATCGACGATGACGTTCGACGAAGAGATGCAGACGGCCCTCATGGAGTCCACCGAGCACGTGATCGGTGGGCCTGACCTGGGCCGCGTGCTCCGTGAGGGACGCCGGCGTCGGCGACACCGCACCGCGTCGGTCGGTGTCGCGGCCCTGGCCGTGGTGGGGGTGGCCGCCTCGGCGGCCTTCCAGCTCGGACAGGGGTCGGAGCACACGAAGGGCCACGACCCGAACCGACTGGCGACAGCGCCGGCGTACCACGACTTCGTGCCCGGGACCGACACCGACGAGAAGCTCCAGGCGGCCGTCGCGGACGACCTGCCCGCGCTCGGCAACGCGGACTCGGTCATGGCCTGGCGGTCTGAGGGCGCGAAGGAGATCGAGGGTTGGCAGCGGGCGACCACCTGGTCGTTGCGCTACCCCGTCGACGGCCAACGCCTCTGGGTCGCCGTGCGCAAGCCGGCCGGGTCCGGCGACGTGTCGTGCGATTCCGTCACTCACGTTCCCGACGAGGGACAACCCGACTGCATCCGGGCCTCCCTCCCGTCGGGGGGATACGTGGTGAACGACTCGTTCGTGGGCGTCGTCGACCTCAACGACCCCTACTTCGTCTTCGCCTCGACCTACGTCAGGCCGGACGGCTCCCAGGTGGATGTCCGCCAGAAGGTGAGCGCGGCGGACACCTGGCGCGAGGCCGTTCGGGAGGTGACCTATGCGCCCGACCAGCTGACCGACCTGCTCACCGACCCCGATCTCGACTTCCCCGACCCGGCCAGCTGACCCGTCAGGCCCACTCCCCCACCAGGTCGACCAGGTCGGCGACGGAGTCGACGACCTTGGTCGGCTTGTACGGAAAGCGTGCGACCTCGTCGGGCCGGGTCGAGCCGGTGCCGACCAGGATCGTGCGCAGCCCCGCCTCGAGACCACTGACGATGTCGGTGTCCATCCGGTCGCCGACCATCACGGTGGTCTCGGAGTGGGCCTCGATGCGGTTGAGGGCGCTGCGCATCATCAGCGGGTTGGGCTTGCCGACGAAGTAGGGCTTCTGGCCCGTGGCCGTGCTGATCAGGGCGGCGACGCTGCCGGTGGCCGGCAACGTGCCCTGGTGGCTCGGGCCACTGACGTCGGGGTTGGTGGCGATGAAGCGGGCGCCGTTCTCGATCAGCCGGATGGCCCGGGTGATGGCCTCGAAGGAGTACGTCCGCGTCTCGCCCAGTACGACGTAGTCGGGGTTGCGGTCGGTCATCACATAGCCGATGTCGTGCATCGCGGTGATCAGCCCGCTCTCCCCCACGACGTACGCCGAACCTCCGGGGCGCTGCTCGTCGAGGAAGTCGGCGGTGGCGAGGGCAGAGGTGAAGATCCGGTCCTCGGGGACGTCGATGCCGCTCCCGAGCAGTCGCGCCCGGAGGTCACGCCGGGTGAAGATCGAGTTGTTGGTGATGAGCAGGTACTTCAACCCGCTCGACTTCAGCGCCTCGATGAACTCCGCGCCGCCTGGGATCGGGTCCTCCTCGTGGACCAGCACGCCGTCCATGTCCGTGAGCCAGGTGTGCACCGGCCGCGACTCGCTCATGCCGCCATTGTCTCGCAGGGTCCGGCTGGTGCTGCGATCCCCGGTTCGCCGGGTATTGCTGCGCATGTCAGGGAGTGCAAGGCCCGACAAGCGCGACGAGTCCCCTCATCGTGTGACAGAAGCGAACCGTGGTGCGACGCCCAAGAGTCTGAGGATGCGAGCGACGGTGGCGTGCGGTCTCTCGAGGTCTGCCCAGGTGATCCGTATGCAGCGCCAACCAGTGACCTCGGAGATCATGGACTCGCGCTCCTTCTCGCGGAGGACGACGTCGACCACCGGTTCGCCCTCCCGCAAGAACTTCACGTACTTCTGCCGTCCGTCGAACTCCAGCCATACTCCGAGCTCGGGCCAGGCGAAGTCGAGCTGGCACACGAGGTCGCCGTTCACGTCGCGCAGCTCGTACTGAGGCACAGGTCTGGGTACGCCGCCGCGATAGCACATGAAGAGGGTCCGACTCTCGCCCACCGACGCCACACGAGGGTCGGCCAGGCGCAGCACCAGGTCAGTTCGCCCGGTGAACGGATCGTGAGTCATGGGCCGGTACCTCTCGCGCAGGTCTACGAGGGTCGTCAGACGGCGCCGTAGGAAGTCGTTCACCACGACGAGCCCAGCCTCGGTGCTGACGCACGTCGTGACCTCGAGGGCGGTTCTCGTCGCCGACATCACCTCGACACCCCCGCGGGCGAGGACGTCGCCGTCCAACACGACACCGCGGTGTTGGCGTACGCCGGCCTCGGCACGCCCGGCGCGCCGATCCAGCCTGGTCACGTGGACCGTGTCCAACGACAGGCCCCACACCGGGCCGTCGTGAAAGGGCACGGCAGACGAGTGGCTGACCACCACCGGGGTCTTCGCCTGCTTGCTGACGGCCTCGGCGACCCACCTGTGGCGCGTGGGGACGTCGGCGTGATCGTACGAACGCCCGTCGACGTACGCACCGCGTCGTACGCGGCGCAGGAGGCCCGAACGGACAAGCTGGGCGAGGTCACGGTCGGTGTGCCCGACGGCCTTCAGTTCGGACCGCAACCAGACCGTCGCGTCATCCCCGGTGAGTAGGTCGATCATCGTCACAGCGTGGCGCGACGACGCCTGACCGCGCTCACGGCAGGACCACGCCTGTGGAAACACAGTGGGAAGACCTGGCAGTTCGCGTCGATCTGCGTCGGTGAGCCGGCATCCGACCCTGACTGGTCAGGGTCTTCTCGCGCTTGTCGGGCAGTGCAAAGCCCGTCCAGCGCTGCGATCCCCGGCTAACCGGGGATCGCACGTCACGACTACCCCAGGTCGACGATGGCGGCGACGGGGCCGCCGCCGTCGGGGCCCTGGTGGGCGGCGGAGACGGAGACGAAGACCGCCGGGTCGCCGGTGACCGCGGCGGTCACACCGCCGACGGCGGACTTGATCTGGCGGTGCCAGTGGACGTCGGAGTCGTCGAGCATCGCGTTACGACGACCGCGGACCTGGCCGTCCTGCGACACCTCGCACTTGAGGAAGACGTTGACGAGCCGGCCGTCGAGATCCGAGGTGTGGGGGCGGTCGGGCAGGTCGAGGCCGGCGTCGCGGATGGCGTTCCAGATGCCGTCCTGGTCGAGCGCGTCGGTCATCACCGAGTGGCCGATGCGGTAGCGCCCGCCGACCCCGGTCGCGTTGCCGACCACCACCACCTGGGCCTGGTCGAGCTCGACGCCCGAGGAGCACGAGGCGACCGACGAGAAGAGCGAACGGTTGTGCATCACGTCGTCGTCGGTCGGCATCTCGATCTCGCCGAGGGCCACGGCGATGCCGAGCGCCGTACAGCCGTTGGAGAGGTCCATCGACTCGTGGGTGTGCTCGGTCCAGACATCCTGCCCACGCTCCTTGGCCTCACGGATCGTGTGGATCGTCAGCAGCGGGGTCTTGGTCTGCACGTAGTGCACGTCGGCCGTGTCGGTGATGCCCGCACGCTCCATGGCGACCTTCACCGCAGCCGCGACCTTCTCGATCATCCCGCGGCGGCCGATCTCCTCCGGCAGCAGCGCCTCGCTCATCGCGAAGCCGACGGTCAGGCGTGGCTCGTCGGTGGCCTCGGCCTCACCGTCGGGCACCGTCGCGAAGATCGTCGCGTGCGGGCTGATCACGCCGTCCGTACCTCCGGACCACACGATCGGGACCTCCTTGACCGCAGCCGCGTCGGCGCCCTTGGCGACCAGGGCCTCGCGGAACGCACGGTCGGCGATGATCCGCGTGTAGTCGTTGACGCCGCCGTTGCCCTCGGTCTTGCCGATGATCGCGACCACCCGGTCGGCCTGGATCACCCCGTCGTCGATGAGCTTGGTCAGCTCGGAGGCGTCCGAGACGGAGTGGATCGGGACCTTGCGTACTTCGATGGCAGAAGGCTGTGTCGACATACGGCCGATCCAATCAGATAGGCAGGCCGCCTGGCCCGCGAGCGGGCTGCGGCGCCCCGTCGGACGTTCCGCCTCGGCTCCGCCGTCGGAACGTCCTCAGTCGGGTACGACGACCGTCCCCGTCGTTCCGACGTCGACCACCGCGTCGACGATGCGGTCCAGGCTGGTGATGACGCCCGGCAGGTCGGTGCCCTGCACGAAGCGGCACACCGCATCGACCTTCGGACCCATCGAGCCGCTCGCGAAGTGGCCCTGGGCCGAGTACTCCTGCATCTGCGACAGCGAGACCCGGCCGACCGGCTCGGCCTCGGGTGTGCCGTAGCGCAGCACGGCCTGCGGTACGTCGGTCGCCACGACCAGGACGTCGGCATCGACGAGGACGCCGAGCAGTGCCGCACCGAGGTCCTTGTCGATCACGGCCTCGACACCCGACAGCGACCCGTCCTCACGGCGTACGACGGGGATCCCACCGCCGCCGTTCGCGACGACGACGAACCCGGCCTGGATCAGCTGGAGCACCGCCGGTGCGTCGATGATGTCGAGCGGCTCGGGCGAGGCGACGACCCGGCGCCATCCCTTCTCGCCACGGTCCTCCCAGACCTCACCGTGCTCGACGAGCAGCTGCGCCTCCTCGGCCGGCAGGAACCGGCCGATCGGCTTGGTCGGCTTGACGAAGCCCGGGTCGCTCGGGTCGACCAGGGTGCGCGTCACGATCGTCGCGCTGCGCTTGTCGACGCCCCGGGCGGCGAGGGCCGCGTCGAGCGCGTCCATCAGCACGAAGCCGAGCGTCGCCTGGGTCTGCGCTCCGCACCAGTCCAGGGGCACCGGAGGGACGACCGAGGCCGCGAGCTCGTTCTTGACCAGCAGGTTCCCGACCTGGGGGCCGTTGCCGTGGGTGATCACGACCTCGACGTCGTGCTCGATGAGCTCCGCGACCGCAGCCATCGCGACCTCCGCGGCCGCGATCTGGTCCTCCACCCGAGCTCGTCCGTCGGCGTTCGTCATGGCGTTGCCGCCCAGCGCCAGCATCACTCGCACAGGGCGACCGTAGTGGCCGCGCGGTCGAAATCCGTGGAGGTCGGCTCACCAGTCCCAGCGGATGCCGAGCACGCCGGGCCCGAAGCCGCGGGCCAGGGCGTGGGCGCCCGCGCCGTCGCCGAGCTCGAGAGCCTCGGCGCGTTCCTGGCCACCGTCCACGGTGTACCGCTCGACCTGGGACGGCACGCGTCCCGGATCGAACCGCACCCACAGCAGGAGCTCGGTCAGCCGACGCGCGGCGTAGTGGTCCACCCAGGTCTCGGCGTACGGCTCGACCAGCTCGATCGCGAGCTCGTACGGACTCGTCTCGCCCTTCGCGAGAGGACGATCGACCATCAGCTCCGCGGCATGGACACCGGACTCCCCGTCGACCGCCCACCGTCCGAGGGCACATCCCGCGACCGGGAGGAAGCGCGGCACGCGTCCGCGCTCGTCCGTGGTCATCACCAACGGCGTACGACGAGCTCCGTCGCGGCGCGCCTGCATCACGGCCCGGACCTGGATCCGGGAGATGAGCCCGTCCGCGTCGACGTTCATCACCACGTGGCGCACCTGCTCCACCAGCTCGTCGTACAACCCCTCGAACCCGAGCTCGCCCAGCACCCGCTCCATCCCGGGATGCTCCGCGAAGAGGTCGCGCAGGGTCCGCTCGGCCGGACGCGGGCCGGGCCGGCGCGACGGGCCGAGCCGCGAGAGCAGCTCGCCGGGCGTCACGCGCAGCAGGTGCTCGATCTCGACGAGTGCGTCCCGCGAGGTGCCGCGCTCGGGCTGGCTGCGCCCGGAGCGCCAGTAGCTCAGCGCGGCCGGACTCACCGGATGGCCGCGCTCGGCGAGGCGGTGATGCAGCCACGCCAGGCTCACACCCCGCCGCGACAGCGCATCGGCGAACGCCTCCGGGAACCCGGAGTCCCCCATCTCGTCCCTCCTCCCGAACGCAGTCATGGCGGACTGCAGGTGGACGAGGACATGACAACGCGAAACGCGCCATCACACAACTGGCGCGCGGGATAAGTGATCCGTCAGCGCCTACGCTTCCTGCGCGAGCGCTCGATCAAGAGCCGGAGCGCTTGCCCGCCGATGCCGGATACCGGGGGGTGCCGGCATCTCGCTCGTCCACCTCGGCGCCGAGCGCCGAGGTGGACGATGCAGCGCCGGGGTCAGCCCCGGGCAGGCCCGGTCAGTGAGCGCCGAGGGAGCGCCAGTAGGCGTTGAGCGCCCCGTTGGTCTTGACGAACCACACGATCGCGCCGGCCAGCGGCAGCAGGATCCAGAGTCCGGTGACGGCACTCACCGGGGGCTTCTGACCGCGCCGCTCGTAGACGCGACCGACCTCGTGGGGAGTCAGGAACGCCATCACGAACGCGACGAAGAAACCGAGGACCAGGGCCAGACCGCCGCCGATGCCCTCACCGGTGTGCCGCTTCATCTCGTCGTGCGTCTTGTAGAACCAGACGAGCCCGTAGATGCCGAAGGTGACGACGTAGAGCAGCATCGACAGACCGGTGGAACGGACCTGGCCGATCTGGCCGAGTCCGGCCGGCGCCGCGTTCGGGGCGACCTGCGGCGTCCCGGCGTCGACGGGCGGCGGGGCCGGCCATCCCGCCTCGGGTTGCTGCTGGTCCGCCGGCAGGCCGTCGGTGGGCGCACTTTCGTTGGTCATGGGCTTCCTTCACATGGGTTCCGAGTAGCCGATTGGCCGGGGGGATCGTGTCATCGACCTCGGCTGACCGCCCGCTGATTCGAGGCGTTGCGGCCCGGCCACGCGGGGATCGGTCCGATCGGTCCGACTCTCTAGTCGCCTGGGGCCAGGGTGAGGGCACGAGGTCGAACCCCCCGTCACGGGGGTCCGCCGAAGCCCGCGGCACGCTCGTGCAGCGCCCGCATCTCCTGCTCCAGCTCGGGTGCCGGACCGTCGACGACGACCTCAGGTGCGACGTCCGGGACGGACAGGACCCGCACCGCACCGTCGGGCAGACCCCACGCGGAGCGCCAGGCCGCGAGCTGCCTCGCGGAGACGGCGTACACGAGGCGGCCGAGGCCCATCCAGCCGTGGGCGGCCGCGCACATGGGGCAGTGCTCGCCGGAGGTGTAGACGGTCGACGACGCGCGCTCCTCCGCCGTCAGGGAGGCCGACCAACGCGCGAGCTCCAGCTCGGGGTGCCGTGTCTCGTCGCCCGAGCCGGCACGGTTGCGCTCCTCCCGGCGTACGACGCCCGCCGCGTCGACGAGCACCGACCCGAACGGCTGGTCACCGGCATCGAGCGCCTCACGCGCCAGCTCCACGCAACGGCGCAGGTGCGCGAGGTCGCGCTCGGAGACGGTCATCGGACGTCGACGTCGGCGTACGTCGCGCCACCGGAGAGGCTCGCGTATCCGGCTCCACGATCGAAGAAGGCGTCGGTCGACCGGGTGCGAGTGGCGCGTTCCGCGGCCGTCGCGTCACCGTCGTACCCGAGGTCGTCGCCATCGACCGAGCCGGTGAGCACGACGCCGTAGTCGGCGAGCGCGGCCGCGGGCGACACCTTGCGCCAGACGACGTCACGTACGACGAGCTCCGGCTCGCGCTCCAGGGGGTCGCCCCACCCGCCGCCTCCCGTCGTGCGGATCCGGATCACCTCGCCCGCAACGACCGGCTCGGCGTCCGCGAGCGCGTCGACCTCGCGCTCGTGCGGTCCGCCCGGGTCGATGGTGACCTGGAACGGACGTCCGGCCCGGCCGCCCTTCACGCCCCAGCAGGACAAGATCGAGCGGTCCGCGATGGACATGAAGTGCGCGTCCTTGAGCATCCGGATGTGCTTCTCGTAGCCGAGGCCGCCGCGGTAGCGCCCGGCGCCGCCACTGTCGGTCGCCAGCGACAGCGCCTCCACCCGGAACGGGAAGCGCGCCTCGGTGAACTCCGTCGGCAGGTTCCGCGAGTCGGGGACGACGTGGATCGTGTCCTCACCGTCGGCGTAGTAGCGACCGCCGGAGCCGCCGCCGAGCACCTCGCGCATGAGGTACGAGCGGCCCTCGAGGTCGTCGCCGTACACACCGGTGTAGCGGATCGTCTCCTGGTCGGCGGGCATCCGTCCGTCGACGGCCTTGGCGAGCACACCGGCCAGCACACCGAGGAGTCGGAGGATGACGAAGGTGCGGGCGTTGGTCGGCGCGGGGAACACGGGTGTCAGCAGCGTGCCCGGCTCGGGGAAGCGCATCTCGATCAGGGGGACGACGCCCTCGTTGACGTCGAGCTCGGCCATCCGTTCAGGGGTGTCGGCGAGGTTGCGCAGGATCGGCGCGAGCCACTTCTTGAGGAAGACGCCGTCGCTGTAGTCGCCGCAGTGGTTGATCGGGCCCTTGGCCTGCGGGCTGGTGCCGTCGAAGTCGAGGACCAGTCGCTCGCCCTCGGGGTCGTCGGCGGCCGTGTGGGTCAGCGTGATCCGCTGGGCATGGAGCTTCGGCTCGTCCACGCCGTCGTGCTCGGCGTAGTCCTCCCACACCCACGAGCCGACCGGGATCTTGGAGAGGATCTCGCGGCGGTAGGTCTCGGTGGTGCGCTCGAGGATCGCGTCGAAGCACGCCTCGACCTCGGCCACGCCGTACCGCTCGAAGAGCTCGCCGAGACGGCGCGCGCCCATCAGGCACGCCGAGCACTCGGCGTCGAGATCGGCCGCGAGCGACTCGGGCATCCGGGAGTTGCGGGTCATGATCGACAGCGCCGCACGGTTGGGTACGCCGGCGTCCCAGAGCTTGATCGGCGGCACCATCAGGCCTTCGGCGAAGACGGTCGTCGCGCCGCTGGGCATCGACCCCGGCACGGCTCCACCGATGTCGTCGTGGTGGCCGAACGCCTGGACGAACGCGACCACGCGGCCTTCCGCGAACACGGGGACGGTGACGCAGAGGTCGGGCAGGTGCCCGATGCCGCCCTCGGAGCGGTAGACGTCGTTGTGGAAGAACACGTCGCCCTCGCGCATCTCCTCGACCGGGAAGTCGCGGGCGACCGGGTGGACGAGAGCGGAGTACGACCGGCCGGTCAGCTTGCGCAGCAGGCGGTCGTGGATGCCGGCCCGGAAGTCGTGGGCGTCGCGGATCATCGGGCTGCGACTGGTGCGGGCGATCGCCGTCTCGACCTCGGCCTCGACGCTGGCCAACGACCCCTGGACGATCTCGACGAGCACGGGGTCGGCACCGGCTCCCGAGTCGGCGGTCAGCGGTCCGTAGGGGAACTGGGTCGGGACACGGCGACTCATGCCCCGGCCTCCTCGTCCTGACCGGTACGGCGGACCAGCAGGTTCCCGAAGTCGTCGACGGTCGCGGAGAACCCGGGGTGCACCGGCACCGTCGAGCCGTACTCCTCGATGATCACCGGCCCCTCGACCGTGGTCCCGGCCCCGAGATCGGTGCGCCACAGCACGGCGGTGTCGACGTACCCCTCGTCGGCGTCGAAGCAGACCGGGCGAATGGGGCTCGCGAGCAAGCTCGCTTCGCCTCTCGCTCCGGTCGCTCCCCCCGGCGCAGCCGGGGCGAGGCGTTTTCGCTCGGGGCGGGTGATCGGGCCGATGCCGGAGACCCGGAGGTTGACCCACTCGACCTGCTGGCTCGGGTCGCCGGCGAAGTCGTAGCCGTACAGGCCGCGGTGCTCGGCGTGGAACACCGCGGCGACGCCGTCGAGCGTCGCGCGATCGAGGTCACCGTCGGGCACCGGCACGCGGACCTCGAACGCCTGGCCGAAGTAGCGGAGGTCGGCGGTCCGCTGGAACACGTGGTCGCCCTCGGCGAAGCCCTCTCGCAGCAAGGCGTCGCGCGCCTGCGCCGTCAGCCCGTCGTACGCCGCGCGCAGGGCGCCGACGTCGAGAGCCGCGTCGAGGGCGACGTGGGTCAGCACGTAGTCGTTCTTCACGTCGACCGTCAGCAGCCCGAAGGCGGAGACGTTGCCCGGGTCGGGCGGCACGAGCACGGTCGGGATGCCGAGGATGTCCATCAGTCGGCACAGCAGCAGCGACCCCGAGCCGCCGAAGGTCGTCAGCGTGAAGTCGCGGACGTCGAGCCCGCGCTTGACGGTCACCTGGCGCAGCGCGTTCGCCTGGTTCCATGCGGAGATCTCCAGCACGCCGACGGCCGCCGCCTCCGGCGTCAGCCCGAGCTTCCCGGCAAGCGCCTCGACCCCGCGCCGGGCCGCCTCTACCTCGAGCGGGATCTCGCCGCCGAGCAGGTGGGGAGGGATGCGTCCGAGCACGACGTGTGCGTCGGTGATCGTCACGTCGGCACCGCCCTTGGCGTAGCAGAGCGGCCCGGGATCGGCGCCGGCGGACTGCGGCCCCACCTTGAGCGCACCCTCGGGCGACAGCCAGGCGATCGAGCCTCCGCCGGCTCCGACCGTGACCACGTCGATCATCGGGATCTTGCTGGGGAACGCGCCGACCGAGCCCTCGGTGGTGAGCGTCGGCTCGCCGTCGACGACCACCGAGACGTCCGTCGACGTACCACCGCCGTCACAGGTGAGCACGCGGTCGAACCCCGCGACCTCGGCGATCAACGCGGCCCCGAGCGCACCGGCGGCCGGGCCGCTGAGCACCGTGGTGATCGGCTGGTGCACGACCTCGTCCGCGCTCAGCACGCCGCCGTTGGACTTCATCACGTAGAACGGCACGGAGCGGCCACCGACGTAGTCGGACAGTCGCTGGCCGATGTTGGTGACGTACGCCGACAGCCGGGGCTTGACGGCCGCGTCGACGAGGGTGGTCATCGCGCGTTCGTACTCGCGGTACTCGCGCAGCACCTCGCTGCTGATGCTGACGACCGCGTCGGGGTGCTCCTCGGCGAGGATCGCCCTCATCCGCTCCTCGTGGGTGGGGTCGGCGTAGGCATGCAGGAAGCAGACGCCGAGGGTGTCGACGCCGCGCTCACGGAACCATCGCGCCACCGCGCGCGCGCCGTCCTCGTCGAACGGACGCACCTCGGCGCCGGTGAAGTCGAGCCGGCCGCCGACCGAGCGCACCAGGTCGCGCGGCACGATGCGGGGCGGCTTCACCCAGAAGTAGGAGTTGCCGTAGCCGTCCGGCACGGACTGCCGCGCGATCTCGAGCATCGCGTCGTACCCCTCGGTGGTGACGAACCCGAGCCGGTCGACCTTGCCCTCGAGGAGCTGGTTGGTGGCGACGGTGGTGCCGTGGCTGACGGCGGAGACGTCGCCCCCGCTCGAGCCGTCGAGCAGCCCGAGCACCTTCTCGATGCCGGCGAGGAAGCCGTCGGCGGGGTTGGCCGGAGTCGAGGGCGTCTTGGTCGTGACCAGCTGCCCCGAGTCCTCGTCGAGGGCGACGACGTCGGTGAAGGTGCCACCGGTGTCGATCCCCACCCTGACCCGTCGCGTGCGGCCGGCTTCCATGGGCCTGATTCAAGCAGGGGGCGCTCGAGCCGGTCGGGTCAGGCGTCGGCTGCCCGTTCGTTGTAGACGCCGGCCGCCTCCTGGCCGGTCAGCTTCTGGATCTCGGCCATCACCGTGTCGGTGATCTCCCGACGCGCCTTGCCCGCCGGGACGCCGTCGTACCGCCCGCGGACGTCGATCGGCTCGCCGAACTTCACGGTGATGCGCACGAGGCGGGGCCGGTTCGACCCGACCGGCTGCAGCCGGTCGGTGTCGATCAGACCGATCGGGATGATCGGCGCCCCGGAGGTGAGGGCCAGCTGCGCGACGCCGGTACGCCCTCGGTACAGCCGCCCGTCGCGCGAGCGCGTGCCCTCGGGGTAGATGCCGAACGCCCCGCCCTCGGCCAAGACCCCGAGCGCGGTGTCGAGGCTCGCGATCGCCGCCCGGGAGTCGTCGCGGTCGACCGGCAGCGCACCGAACGTCGCGAACCACTCCTTGACCAGTCGGCCCTTGATCCCGCGGCCCTCGAAGTAGTCGGACTTCGCCAGGAAGTTCACCGGTCGCGGCGTGACCGCGGGGATGACGACGCTGTCGATGAAGCTCTGGTGGTTGCTGGCCAGGATCAACGGACCCGACGGCGGCAGGTTCTCCCTCCCGATGACGTGCGGTCGCCAGATCGCCCTGAGCATCGGCGGGATGATCCGGTGGAGGACGCCGTACAGCACCCGATCATCTTGCCGCACCCCTCACCCGCGGCGTGACCGGTGTCAGCGGCGCCAGAGGTACGGCGTCGTGGTGGTCACCGCGACCAGTCCGGAACGCTCCAGGATCGGGCGGGACATGACGGTGCAGTCGCTGTTGACGTAGCGCACGCCCTCCTCGAGCACGGCGTGCGCGCGGGCGGCGGTCAGGGCGCGGTAGATGCCCTTGCCCCGCCACTCGGGGAGCGTCGAGCCACCCCAGATGCCGGCGAACTCCGTGCCCGCCACCGGGGTGATGCGACCGGAGCAGATGACCGCGCGGCCGTGCTCGGTCTCGGCCTCGGCGACCCAGAACTGCTCGCGCCCCTCCATCCGCTCGAGCCGCTCGAGCATCTCGGCACCCGACGCGCCACGGCCGAAGATCTTGGCCGCCACCTCGCTGGCCTCGGTCACCACGGCGTCGCGGTCGTCGGCCTGGTCGACGCGTCGGATCGTCACGCCGTCGGGTAGCTCGACCTGCACCGCGAGATGGGTCGCCTCCCCGACCATGACGGTCTCGACCTCGTCCGGCTCGAGCCCGTGTCCGCGCAGGAGACCGTCGAGGTCGGGCGGCCAGTCGTGGCCGCGGGTCTTCCACTCGAACTCCGCCACCTGAGGGAAGGCCGCGAAGTAGTCGACGGTGTCGCCGATCAGCTGGTCGACCGCCTCGACGCTGCCGAGCTCCTCGAGACTCTCGTAGCTGACGAACGCGCCGTCGTTGAACAGCGCACGCCACAGGGGTCCGGACTGGTCCCAGCTCACCGCCCCCTGGACCTCGGCCACGCCGCGGAGCTGGGCGTCGTACGCCGCGAGCAGGGCGGCGCGTTCGGTGTCAGCGGGGTCGGTGACCCCGGAGCCGTCGGGCATGCGTTCTCCTCGTCGTTCACGGTGAAATCACGTGTGAGACGCACAGCATTGCCGGTCCGGTCGCCGGGATGCGACTTGATTGAGGTCGCCGACACGCTCGGAAATAGTAGAAGGGCCCTCGCAGGTATGAGCTACAAGGGCCCTTCTGGTTGGTGATCCGCTGGGCCTCGACCGAAGTCGGGGTCCGGCGGCTCACCGCTCGACCAGTACTGGTGACGCTCCCGGTCGATCCAGCCGGTTCATCCGATCCCAGCGGCCTCGTCACCCGGCCACCGCCACCCCCGCCGGCAAGCCGGCTGCGGTGGTACAGATCGTCATCTCCGACCGATCCCGCTCTCCCCGGAGGGAGTGCGTGGGAGAAGTTCTACGGGGTCCGGACCGAGCTGCACAAGGGGTTCGGGGGACGAACTTCGACGTACCCCGAGTTCCTCAGGATCGTCCACAACCCGGCCCGTACTCCTCCACAAACCAGACCCCGATCTCCACAGGAAATCCGGTGGGTTGTTGACGAGTGGTCCAGACCAGAGCGCCCGCACGCGGCCCGCGTGCTTCTCGGACACCACGCCGGAGTCGTCACGTGAGCGACTCGGCGTGGTCTCGATCGTCTCGTATGCGCCGACTCGGCGAGAGGTCTGGGTCGATGTTCCGAGAACATCGCCACCGGGTTTCGAGACGCGTCGCGCGCTCCTCAACCTCCTCGCTGATCGGTCGCGACTTCGTCGCGACCGCGCTCGGAAATGTGAGAAGGGCCCTCATCGGTATGAGCGACAAGGGCCCTTCACTCGACGTTCACAGGACCGGAGTCCCGCCACGCCGCCGACCGGTACTGGTGACGCTCCCGGCCGATCCACCGGATCCTCGGCTCCCGATGACCTCGCCACCTGGCCACCGCAGCCCCTCGTCGGCAAGCCGCCGAGGCACTGTGAGGAACTTCGTCTCCGACTGATCCCGCTCCTCCCGGAGGAAGAACGTGAGGAGAGTTCTATTGCCCAGAACGCGGGCGCCACAAGGGGTTTCGCGACTTTTCTTCGACATACCTCGGGTTCCGGCGAGTCCTCCACAACCAGGCCCCCACTCGTCCACAGATCACACCGAGGATCTCCACAGAACGGTGGTTCAGCCTGTGGAGGACCGTCTCAGGATCCGAGCCGCTCGAACGCCGCCGCGACCTCGAGCAGACGCCGCTCGGCACCGAACGGCGCGACCACCTGGATCCCGATCGGCAGCCCGTCGGAGGTCTCGCCGGCCGGCACGGAGATCGCCGGACAGCCGGTCACGGTGATGACGTACGCCGAGCGCATCCAGTCGAGGTACGTCGCCATCGGCCGGCCGTTGATGTCGCGAGGGAACTCCTGGTCGGCGGGGAACGGCGGCACCTGCGAGGTCGGCAGCACCAGCACGTCGTGGGAGCCGAAGAACTGCCGCATGCGGTCCGAGAGCGTCGTGCGCTGCTCGTAGGCGCGGGCGATGTCGGCACCGGAGAGGTCCGCCCCGAGGCGGATGTTGTCGGCCAGCGAGGTCTTGAACGACTCGGGGTTCGCGGCGAGCAGCTCGCCGAAGGCCGACTGGAAGAGCCACGCGCGCAAGGTCCGGAACGTGTCGTCGGCCTCGGCCAGGTCGGGGAAGTCCGGCTCCACGTGAGCACCTGCGGCGACGAGCCGCGTCCCCGCTTCCTCCACCACGCGGCGTACCTCGTGGTCGACCTCGAGGAGCCCGCCGAGGTCCGGGCTGACCGCCACCCGGAGGCCGGCGAGCTCGGTCGGCTGCGGGTCTCCGAACACCCTCCCGGGGTCGGCGAGAGCGGTCGGGACGCGAGGATCGGGACCCGCCATCACCGACAGCAGCAACGCGAGGTCGCCGACGTTGCGGGCGAGCGGGCCGCTGGTCGACGTGGTCTCCCAGAAGTTGGGGTTGGGCCAGGAGGGGACGCGACCGAGCGACGGACGTAGCCCGACGACGCCGCAGAACGACGCGGGGTTGCGGAGCGAGCCGCCCATGTCGGAGCCGTCGGCGAGCGGCACCATCCCGGCGCGCAGGGCACACGCCGCTCCGCCGCTCGAGCCGCCCGCCGAGCGCGTGGGGTCGACCGGGTTGAGCGTCGTCCCGAAGACGGTGTTGAAGGTGTGGGACCCGGCCGCGAACTCCGGCACGTTGGTCTTCCCGATCGTCACCGCACCCGCGGTCCGGATCCGCTCGACGACGAGTTCGTCCGCGGCCGGGACGTGGTCGACGAACAGCGGCGAGCCGTACGTCGTACGCCAGCCCGCGACGTCGTGGGTGTCCTTGAACGCGAAGGGGAGGCCGTGCAGCGGTCCGAGCCGGTCGCCACCGGCGGTCGCCTGGTCGGCCGCGTGCGCGCTGAGCCGCGCCCGCTCCTCGTCCAGCGAGACGATCGCGTTCAGCTGCGGGTTGCGCTCGGCGACGCGGGTCAGGTGGAGGTCGAGCAGCTCGCGGGCGGAGATCGTCGCGCTTCCGGATGGCCGCCACCATCTCGCGGGCGGTGGAGTCGACGGTGACGGTGCTCATTCGTCACACCTGTCACATGGGCCAGGCTCTTGTGTCGCTTGTCGGGGGTTGCAACCCCTGACAAGCGCAGGGATCCCCGGTGAGCCGGGTATCCCGACGGTCACCGCCGCCGCCGCCCGAAGAGACCGCCCGCGATGACGCCGACCAGCACGAGTCCGGCGCCGACCGCGACGCCCATCAGGAAGTCCTGCTGCGAGGAGGCGGGGCGGGGAGGGGCGGTGAACACCTGGCCCGTCTCGCCGGTGGCCGCCACGGCCGCGGGCTGCCCCGATGCGGCCCCCGCTGCGACCGGTGCACCGCCGATCGCCGACGCGACGTTGCCGAAGAACTCTCCGGCCATCCGCTTGGACACCGAGCCCAGCATGCGTTGGCCGACGCCACCGACCATGCCGCCGACGACCGCGTCCGCGTCGTACGCCACCCGCGTCGAGGACCCGTCGGCCGCGAAGGCGACGTTCACGGTGGCGTCGATCGTGCCGGGCGCCCCGGCACCCTGCAGCCGCATCACGAGCGACTCGTGCGGCTTCAGGTCCGACAAGGTGCAGGTGCCGTCGTAGGTGCCACGGATGGCCGCGACGCCGGCCGTGACGGTCATCGCGTAGGTGTTCTCCCCGGTCGTCTCCAGGCGCTCGCAGCCCGGGATCGTGCGCACCAGGACGGCCGGGTCGAGCAACGCGTCCCAGACCTGCTCGGCCGGGTGGGGGATCGTGTTCTCGCCGGTGATCTTCAAGACGGCTCCTCGTGACGTAGACGCAGGTCGAACAGCTCGGACGGTGAGATCGGCATCGCCGTGATCGGGATGCCCTCGGCGTCCTCGACGGCCGAGGCGAACACCGCGGCCGACGGGATGACCCCGGCCTCCCCGGCGCCCTTGATGCCCAGGGGGTTGAGCGGCGACGGCGTCTCGAGATGGTCGATGTCGATGCGCTCGGGAACCTCGGTGACGTAGGGCATCAGGAAGTCCATGAACGACGCGTTCAGGAGCTGGCCGTTCTCGTCGTAGGCCATCCGCTCCAGCAGCGCGCCCCCGACACCTTGTGCGACGCCGCCGTGGATCTGGCCCTCGACGATCATCGGGTTGATCAGCCGGCCGCAGTCGTGGACCACGGCGTACTTGAGGATCTTGATCTCCGCGGTGTCGGGGTCGGTCTCGACGATCACCGCGTGCATCCCGGAGGCGAACGTCGACCGCTGCGGACTGTAGAAGTCACGTCCCTCGAGCCCCGGCTCCTCGTCCTCGGCGACGGGCGGCTTGCCGGGATCGCCGACCGAGAACTGGGTCGCCGCCTTGGACGCCTCGTCGAACGCGTAGCGCAACGGGTTGGACAGCACCGCGACGGTCCCGAGGTCGATCGTGGTGTCGGTCCCCTTCACCGACACCACGCCGTCGACGATCTCGAGGTCGTCCTCGGACGCCTCGAGCGCCTCGGCCGCGATCCGCAGCACCTTCTCCCGCGCGCGCAGGGCCGCGAGGTGGACGGCCGACCCGCTCATCACCGCAGCGCGCGACGCGAACGTGCCGACCGCGTAGGGCATCCGACGGGTGTCGCCGGTGACGACCTCGACCCGGTCGAACGGCACTCCCAGCACGTCGGCCGCGATCTGCGCGAACACCGTCGCATGCCCCTGGCCCTGGGTCGTGAGTCCGGTCGCGACCTTGACCTTGCCCGAGGTCTCGATGTGCACGTGGGCGCCCTCGTAGGGCCCCACGCCGGTGCCCTCGACGTAGCACCCGATGCCGATGCCCACCCGGCGGCCCTCACGAGCCATCTCCTCCCGGAACGCCGGGAACTCGTCCCAGCCGACCAGGTCCTTGAGCTTCTGCAGGGACGCCGGGTAGTCGCCCGAGTCGTACTCGTACTCGCGGCCGTCCTGGAAGATCAGGCCGTGGTCGTAGGGGAACTCGTCCGGCTGGATGAAGTTCACCGACCGCACCTCGGTGCGGTCCTTGCCGAGCGCTGACGCGATCGCGTCCATCGTCCGTTCCATCACGAAGCAACCCTGCGGGCGCCCTGCTCCGCGGTACGGCGTCACCATCACCGCGTTGGTGTAGAGGCTGTCGAAGGTCACCCGATAGGCACCCGGCTTGTACGGACCGAGCAGCTGGGTCGAGGTGATGATCGGGACGATCAGCCCGTACGGCGTGTAGGCGCCGTTGTCGTGCCAGAACCGTACGTCGAGCCCGAGCACGCGCCCGTCGTCGTCGTACCCGACGTCGACGTGGTGGATCTGTCCGCGCTCGTGCGCGGACGAGATGAAGTGCTCGCGCCGGTCCTCGGTGAAGCGGACGACCCGGCCCAGGGTCCGGGCCGCGTGCGGGACCAGCAGCTCCTCGGGCCACGGGTGGTTGATCTTGACGCCGAATCCGCCACCGACGTCGGGCGTCACGACGTCGACCTGGCCGAGGTCGAGACCGAGCTTGGCCGCCACTGCTGCCCGCACGCCCGTCGAGGTCTGGGTCGAGGTCCAGACGGTCAGCCGGCCGGTGTCGGGGTCCCAGCGAGCGACCGTGCCGCGCCCCTCCATCGGCATCGAGGCGCTGCGCTCGATCGTCAGGTCGAGGCTGAGGGTGTGGGGCGCCGCCTCGATCGCGGCGCGTGCGTCGCCGTTCTGCTGCGACTGGCGGGCGGCCACGTTGCCCGGCACGTCGTCGTGGACGAGGTGGTCGGCGGCACGAGCGGCGTCGACGCCGACGACGACCGGCAGGAACTCGTAGTCCACGCGGATCCGGGCAACGGCGTCCTCGGCCAGGTAGCGGTCGTCGGCGACGACGAACGCGATCGCCTCCCCGACGTAGTTCACCTCGTCCTTGGCCAGCGCGTACTGCGTGCGCCCGTGGGTGAGGTCGGGGTGCGGGATCAGCAGGGGCAACGGCTCGGCCATCGCGCCGGAGAGGTCGTCGTGCGTCCACACCACGTGCACGCCCTCGACGTCGAGGACGGCGGAGACGTCGATCTCGAGGATCCGGGCGTGGGCGTGGGGCGAGCGGAGCACCGCGGCGTGGAGCACGTCGGGGCCGACGAGCACGTCGTCGACGTACCGACCCTGTCCACGCAGGAAGCGCTGGTCCTCGACCCGCTGGACGCGCTCGCCGAACAGCTTGGTGCTCATGCGCGCTCTCCCCCCTCGGCTCCTGAGGAGGTCGCTCCGCGACCGTCTCGAAGGGCGGCAGCGCGCAGCACCGACTTCACGATGTTCACGTAACCGGTGCAGCGGCAGAGGTTGCCGCCGATCATGGCGCGGGCCTCTTCCTCCGTGGGGTCGGCGTTCTCACGCAGGCCGGCGTCGATGGTCGTCAGGAAGCCCGGTGTGCAGAAGCCGCACTGCAGGCCGTGACACTCCGCGAACGCTTGTTGCACCGGGCCGAGGGACCCGTCGGCCTCGGTCAGGCCTTCGACCGTGGTGATCTCGGAGCCGACCGCCGACACGGCGAACATCAGGCAGGAACGCATCGGCTTGCCGTCGACCAGCACGGTGCACGCACCGCAGACGCCGTGCTCGCACCCGACGTGGGTGCCGGTCAGCCCGAGGTCGTGACGCAGGGCATCGGAGAGCAGCCGCCGCGCCGGGACCCGCGCTTCGCGGACGACCCCGTTGACGGTCAGCCGGACGTCGAGCAGCTCCTCGCTCATGTCGTGACTCCCGAGCGGCTCCGCGCGTCGTCGTACGCCGCTCGCAGGACGCGGGCTGTCAGCACACGCACCAGCTGCGCGCGGTACGCCGCGGACGCGTGCAGGTCGTCGGCGGGATCGAGGTGCTCGAGCGCCAGGCCCCCCGCCGCGGCCAGGGCGTCGTCGTCCACACCGCCGGACAGTGCGGTGGTCGCGTCCACGACCGTCGGAACGTCGGCGACGGACAGGTAGCCGAGCCGGGCCGAGACCACGGCCTCGCCGTCGATCCGGACGACCGCGCCGACCCCGACCAGCGCGTAGTCGCCGTGCCGGCGCGCGAGCTCCTCGAAGGCCACGCCCTCTCCCGCGCCGAGCGCCGGGAACGTCGCCCCGAGCGCGATCTCGTCGTGGTGCAGAGTCGACTCCAGAGGCCCGGCGAACAGATCCGCGGCAGCGATCGTCCGAGTGCCCGAGACGGACGCGACATCGAGGGTGCCATCGAGCAGGGTGATCACCATCGGCATCTCGGCCGCAGCGTCGGCGTGCACGATCGAGCCGACGGTGGTGCCGCGGTTGCGGATGGTGGCGTGCGCGACGTGCTCGAGAGCGAGCGAGACCAGCGGCTGGACGCGGCGTACGTCGGGTGAGGCGAGCACGTCGGCGTGTCGCGCCAGCGCACCGACGTGGACGCCGTGCTCGTCCGCGCGGACGTGGTCGAGATCGGGAAGGCCGTTGATGTCCACCAGTGTCGACGGCGACGCGAGTCGCATCGACAGCAGGGGCACCAGGCTCTGGCCGCCGGCGAGCACCTTCGCCCCCGGATCACCGGCCAGGGCCGCCACCGCATCGGTGAGCGACCCTGGCCGGCTGTACGCGAAAGGCGCCGGTTTCACGGTGTCGAGTATGCGCGTCCCGTCACTCTGCCGACTCGGCCGGTGGCTCGTGGCGGTGCGGTGCAGCGTGGTCGGCCGCGTGCGCGCCGGTGCTGCCGACCGCCATCATCGTGCCGTCGATGTCGGGCGGGGCGACGACGCGGGCCAGGTGATAGCCCGCGATGATCACGATCGTCCCCAGCGCGATGCCGCCGAGCTGGAAGTCGTCGGTGATCTTGAAGAAGCCGTCGGTGCCCAGGCCGATGGCCAGGATGAGCCCGGCCGAGATCGGGACGAGGTTGACCGGGTTGGCGAAGTTGACGTGGTTCTCGATCCAGATCTTGGCACCGAGCAAACCGATCATCCCGTAGAGCACAAGCGTGATGCCCGCGAGCACGCCACCCGGAGTTGCCGCGACGATCGCCCCGAACTTCGGGATGAAGCCCAGCAGGATCGCCACGATCGCCGCCACGAAGTAGGCCGCTGTGGAGTAGACACGGGTCGCCGCCATCACCCCGATGTTCTCGGCGTACGTCGTGGTCGGCGATCCGCCCACCGCTGAGGTGAGCACGGTGCCGAAACCGTCGGCCGCGATGGCGCGGCCCATCACCGGGTCGAGGTCGCGACCGGTCATGCCGGAGACAGCCTTGACGTGTCCCATGTTCTCTGCGACCAGGGCGATGACGGCCGGCAGTGCGAGCAGGGCGAACGTGATCGAGAAGCTCGGCGCGTGCCAGCCGACCAGATCCAGGTGGCCTGCCTCGTTTTGGTTGCCCACGAGTCCGTCGGCGGTGTGCCGCGGGAAGCCCAGCCAATCTGCGGCCTTCACGCTGTCCCAGTTGACTCGGTCACCCTGGACGCCGCCGACGCCGATCGCGTCGAAGATCCAGGACAGCAGGTAGCCGAAGATCAGGCCCAGGAAGATCGCGATCCGGCCGAAGAAGCCGCGAAGACCGACCGCCATCAAGACGACCGCGGTCATCGTGATGATGGCCATCCAGCGGTCCGCCGGCATGTAGATGGTGGTGGCGACACCGGCCAGGTTGAAGCCGATCACCATGACCACGCCGCCCGTCACGACGGGGGGCAGGATCCGGTTGACGATGTCGGCGCCGAGATAGTGGACCACCACGCCCACGAGCGCGAGCACGATCCCGGAGATCAGGATGGCGCCGGTCACGTCGGACGGGCCACCCGGCCCGCCGCTTCCGGAGTAGGTGTAGATGGCCGTCGCGCCACCGACGAACGAGGCGGACGTGCCGAGGTAGCTCGGGACGGCGCCCTTCACGATCAGCAGGAAGCAGATCGTCGCGATGCCGCTCATCAAGATGGCGAGGTTCGGGTTGAGACCCATGATGATCGGGAAGACGAACGTCGCCCCGAACATCGCTACGACGTGCTGGGCGCCGAGCCCGATCGTCTTGCCCCACGCGAGGCGTTCGTCCGGAGCCACCGCCTCGCCGGGTGCCGGATCTACTTCCCGCCAGCTGAACATCGTCGACATCTGAGCCTCCTCGATGCACGGAACTCATGCGTGTTCTGGGGACCGAGCACCCCGGGTTGGTGAGGCACATCACACACCCGTTGGGCTGGATTTGGGCGGAGGAACGCCGATCACGGCTTCGAGAGTCCGCTCGGGCGGCGGAATCACCCGAGGGCTAGCGTGAGTCCGTGACCCGCCGTTCCCCCGCCCCGGAAGCCGTGCCCGTGGCGGCACCACCGCGGGTCGCCGCCTGGCTGTCGGCGGCACCGGACGGCCCGGTCCGGGTGCTCCACGGGGGACCGGACACGGTGCACCTGGACGTCGCCGGGCGGGCCGTCGGGGTCGCCGCGACGGGCGCACCGGGCCTGCCGCACACGCTCCGGACCAATCTCGCGACACTGTCCGGATGGGTGTCGTCAGCGGCGGGTCCCAGACCTTATGTTGACTCCGGGAATCTTCACCTGGGCGGACGCGTCCTGGTGACCGGTCGGCTCGTGGATGTTCGCGCGCCACGTCTCGATACGGCACGGGTTCCCAAGGCGAGCCCGGCTGCCGCACTGGGAACCCCCCGGTTCCGCGGTGCCGGGCTCGTCCCCGTGTCGACCTCTCCGACGCACCTCCCCCGCGTGATCGACGCGGCCGGCGTCGACGATCTGGTCGGGCGGGGTGACGGCCTGACGCCGCTGGGTGACGACGTCCTGTGCGGATGGCTGGCCGCGCACCGAGCCGCCGGGGTCGCCACGCCCGCCGTGGACGACGCCGTACGCCGGGCCCTGCCGCGGACCACGACTCTGTCGGCCACCCTCCTGGAGTGTGCGCTCGAGGGCGAGTGTGCTGACCTCGTCGCCGGCTACCTGAAGGCGCTCGGCACCGACGCGGAGCAGTCGACCCGTGGGGCGTTGGTGGCGCTCGGCCACAGCTCGGGCACCGGACTCGCGCACGGCGTCGACATCGCCCTCGACGCGCTCGCCCACGGGGTCGCAGCATGACGACCCCCAGGACCACCGACCACGTCGAGCTCCGCTCCGGTGCGTACGCCGACTCGGTGACCCTGCTGCAGGTGAGCCGTCAGGTGCAGCAGCTCCCCGGTGTGGCCACGGCCCAGGTCGCGATGGCGACACCGCTCAACATCGAGGTGCTCGAGCGGATGAGCTTCGCGATCCCCGACGACGCCACGGTCAACCACCTCGTCGTGGCCGTGCGCCTCGACGACGACACCGCGCTCGACGGCGTACTCGTGGAGGTGGACCGGGCGCTGAGCGACTCGCGACGATCGGACGCCGGCCCGTCGGAGGAGGCTCCACCGCGCACCACGACGTCCGCGCTCCGGAGGGAGCCCGGGGCGATGGTCCTGGTCTCGGTGCCCGGCGCGAGCGCAGCGATCGAGGCGATGGACGCGCTCGAGGCCGGCAGCGACGTCATGGTGTTCAGCGACAACGTGCCGGTCGACCAGGAGATCGCCCTCAAGCAGTACGCCGCCACCCGCGACCTGCTCGTCATGGGCCCCGACTGCGGCACGGCCGTGCTCGGCGGCCTCGGCCTGGGCTTCGCCAACGTCGTCTCCCCCGGTCCGGTCGGCATCGTCGCGGCGTCGGGCACCGGCTGCCAGCAGGTGCTGGCGCTCCTCGACCACGCCGGCGTCGGCGTCACGACGGCGTACGGCGTGGGCGGTCGCGACCTGTCGGCCGAGGTCGGCGGGCTCGCGACCCGCACGGCCCTGGCCCGGCTCGACCAGGATCCCGGGGTCGAGGTGGCCATGCTGATCTCGAAGCCTCCGGCCGATGACGTCGCGCGCGAGCTCGCGACGTACACCGACTCGTTGGGCACGGCCGTTCACCTGGCGCTGCTCGGTACCGGTCGCCCCGATCTGACCGCGGCGACCGAGGAGCTGTTGACCGCCATGGGTCACGCCGTGCCCTCCTGGCCGGTCTCCGGCGAGACGCGGACGTCGACCGGGACCCGGCTGCACGGACTGTTCGTCGGCGGCACGATGAAGCAGGAGGCGCAGGTGCTCGTCACCGCCGCGGGAGTGGACACTCAACAGTTCGAGCTGGTCGACTTCGGCGACGACGAGTACACGACCGGCCGGGCCCACCCGATGATCGACCCGACGCTCCGCCTCGAGCGGCTCGCCGAGGTGGCCGCCGACGAGACCACGGGCGTCGTGCTGATGGACGTCGTGCTCGGCCACGGCGCCGAGGAGGATCCGGCCGCCTCCCTCGCGCCCGCCATCGAGGGCATCCGCCCGCCGGTCGTGATCACGGTCGTCGGTACGTCGCACGACCCGCAAGGCCTCGAGGGTCAGGTCGCGGCCCTGGCGGCGGCCGGCGCCGAGGTCCACCTGTCCAATGCCGGTGCGACCCGGCGGGCGCTGGAGATCCTGGGGGCTCTCGATGCCTGACCAGCCGAGCAACCGGGTCGTCAGTGTCGGCGTCGACCTGCTCGCCGACGCACTGGCCGACCAGGCCGCCGACGTACGCCGGGTGGACTGGCGGCCGCCACTGGCCGGCACCGAGGACGACCTCACCGCCGTCGCGCTGGATCCGCTCCGACCCGAGGCGAACGCCCGGGCCCTCGAGCGGTTGCTCGGCGTCCAGGCCGTGCTGGTCGACGTCCTCCCGGCCCACGAAGCCGATCGGCCTGCAGCGAGGCGAGTTCCTGCACGCGGGCCCGCCGATCACCTGGGAACGCGCGTCCGGGCCACTCCGGGGCGCACTGATGGGCGGGGCCGTGCTCGAGGGACTGGTCGACACCCCCGAGGAGGGCGCGGCGCTGCTCGAGGGCGGTCTGCACGTGCGCCTCGAGCCCTGCCACCACCGAGCGCACGGTGGGTCCGATGGCCGGCGTGGTCACGCCGAGCATGTGGATGTTCGTGCTCGAGGACCCCGCGACCGGGGCGCGCGCCCACTGCACGCTCAACGAGGGACTCGGCAAGGTCCTGCGCTACGGCGCCTACTCGCCCGAGGTGCTCGACCGGTTGCGCTGGATGAACGACGTCCTCGGCCCGCTCCTGCAACGCGCCGTCCGGGCCGAGCGACCCGGTCGACGTCACCGCGATCCTCGGCCAGATGCTGCAGATGGGCGACGAGGCACACAACCGCAACCGGGCGGGGACGCTGATGTTCCTCCGCGACCTCGCCCCCGCGCTCGTCGCCAGCGGCGCCGGGGCCGAGGACGTCGCGGAGGTGCTGCGGTTCGTCGGCGGCAACGACCACTTCTTCCTCAATCTCGCGATGCCGGCCTGCAAGCTCGCACTCGACGCCGCGCGCGACATCACCGGGTCGACGATGGTGGTCGCGATGGCGCGCAACGGCACCGACTTCGGGATCCAGGTGTCGGGCACCGGCGACGAGTGGTTCACCGGGCCGGCCCAGGTCGCCGACGGGCTGTACCTCGGCGACTACGGCCCGGACGACGCCAACCCCGACATCGGTGACTCGGCGATCACCGAGACGGCGGGGCTCGGCGGCTTCGCGATGGCGACCGCTCCGGCGATCGTGCGGTTCGTGGGCGGCTCGGTGCCCGACGCCCTGGCCACGACCCGGCGGATGCAGGAGATCGCGCTCGGTGAGAACCCGCGGTGGAGCGTGCCGGTGCTCGAGTTCGCCGGCGTACCGTCCGGCATCGACGTCTCACGCGTGTGCCGGACCGGGATCCTGCCTCAGATCAACACCGGCATGGCCGGTCGGGTCGCCGGCGTCGGTCAGGTGGGGGCCGGTCTGGTGACCCCGCCCGAGGAGATCTTCCCCCAGGCGCTCGCCCGGCTCGCCGCACTCACGCGAGAGCGGGCGGCCGCCAGAACGCCTGCTTGATGTCGACGCGGAACCCGTTCCTGGCGGTCGGCCGCAGAGGCGTGCCCTCGTCGAGGTAGTACGGCCGCGCGTCGACCTCGTGGCTCGGCGGCAGCGAACCGTCCGCACGGACGACCCGCCACCACGGCACTGCGCCACCGTGCTGCGCCATCACCGATCCCACCAGCCGCGGCCCGCCCCCTCCGACGACCCGGCCGACGACCTCCGCGATCGCGCCGTACGTCGACACCCGTCCGCGCGGGATCCGCTCGACGCAGCTGAGCACGAGCTCGACGTACTCCTCGTGGTCGAGGCTCACCTGCGGGACTCCTTGCCGCGGATCGGCGTCGCGACCGCGGCCAGGATCGCGGCGACCAGGGCGGCGGCGAGTCCGGCGAGCCAGAAGGTCGCGGGCGAGCCGTGTCCGGCATAGGCGCGCGCCACCGCCCAGACGGCGAGGCCGGCGGTCCAGGTCATCGCGGCCCGCATCGTCCACAGCACGGCCAGGGCCGGGTCGACCGCGAGACTGGGCGGACCGTAGGCGAGCAGGGTCGCTGCCACGTGCGACACCATGAGGCACGCCGCAACCACCAGGACCGCGACCGGCATCTCGGAGCGCAGCTGGAGCCCCCACCAGACGATCACGAGTCCCATCGTGATCGGAGACGACGAGGTGATCGGGACGTAGTGCGGCCAGGAGGCTGGTCGCGGCGACCACCACCACCAGCGCCACCGGCGGCGTGTAGCCCTCGGGGATCCCGACGAGCAGCGCCAGCAGCAGTCCGGCGACCAGGACGCCTCGTGTCGCCCACACACTCGGCAAGGCACCGGCCTTCATCCGGGTGTGGGTCGGGAAGCTCATGGGAGTGCTCATGAGCCACCCACTCGGGGAAGCTGACCGCGGCGGGCGAGGCGGCGGAGCACCTCTTCGAGCGTCCGTGGACCGTTCCACGGCACCACGGGGCAGCCCGCGGCGGACAGCTGGGCCAGCAGGTGGTTGCGGTCGAGCAGGCGCATCCGCCACGCCAGGCTTCGCGACCTCCTCGTCCGCGTCGGGGTACGCCGTGGGTGTCGTGCCCTCGGGCAGCGGGTCGACGACCATCACCGGCAGACCCCGGCGCACCAGGCGCACCGTGGCCGTCGCGAGCGCCGCGGAGAGCATCGGGCTGATCACCACGACGACGGTGCCGGCGGTGGCCCGGAAGTCGACCTGGTCGATGGCCACGTCGCGTGGGACGCCCGGCCGGATCCGCGAGAGCAGGATCAGGATCCGGCGCAGGTGACGCGTGCCGGTGCCGTACCCGGCGTACTCACCGCCGGGGCTGAGGACGCGCAGCGAGACGCGGTCTCCCCCACTGATGTACTGGTCGGCCAGCGCGGCGGCCGCCCGGATCGTGACGTCGAGGCTGCTCTCCTTCCCGCCGACGCCCTCGGACACGCCGTAGTCCGCGAGCGCGTCGACGATGACCAGGACTGCGGAGTCCTCCTCGGCCCGGGTCGACTGCACGTGCAGGTCGCCCTGCCGGAGCGAGACGCGCCAGTTGATCCGGCGCAGGCGGTCGCCGGCGTGGAAGCGACGGATGGAGGAGAACTCGGTCCCGTTGCCGTCACGCCGGGACCGGTGGGCCCCGATCAAGCCGATCGGCTGGGGTGCCTCTCCGCCGGACCGGACGCGCGTCAACGTGGGGAGTACGGCGACCTCGCGCCCGGGCAGCGACACCGGACCCCAGCGATAGCCGCACCAGGGAGTCGTGAACGCGACCTTCTCCGCTCCGATCGTCCGCATGCCCCAACGACGCGGCGACGCCTCCATCGGTGGGACCCCGTCAGGCCCGGCCAGGTGACCGAGCGTGCCCTCGGGCGGATGCAGCGCGACGTACGGCTGCGGGACCATCGCCCGGGTGACGTGCTCCACGTCGTCGAGCCCGGAGGCGTCGAGGCGGATGCGCATCCCCTGGCCCTCGTGGAGCTGGAGGTGCGCGAACGCCGCGATCACCCGCGGCTCCTCGGTCGGCCGATGGACGACACCCATCGCGCCGACCAGCAGCAACGGGGCGACCACGACCACGAGAGCGGGCCGGCCGGCAGCGAGTGCCAGGGCCACGCCGACACCTCCCACGGTGAGGGCGCGCCCGAGACTCCCGGTGGGGTTCCAGCGCGAGGACCCGTCGAGCACGGTGGGTCAGTGCTCCAGCGCTCGCGGCGTGGCGACGTCGTTCAGCACCGCGTCGACCACCCGCGGGCCGCTGGCCTGGGTCATCCAGAGCTCCGGCTTCACCGTGATCCGGTGGGACAGGACGGCCCGGGCCACGGCCTTGACGTCCTCCGGGATGACGTAGTCGCGACCTCGGATCACGGCGAACGCGCGTGAGGAGAGCGCGAGCCCGAGCGATCCGCGCGGTGAGGACCCGGTGAGCACGTCTCGATGGTCGCGCGTCGAGGTCGCCAGGTCGACGCAGTAGCGGGCGACGCTGTCGTCGAGGGTGACGGTCTCCACGGCCGCCTGCATCGCCCGGATGCCGGCCGCGTCGGTGACCTGGCCGAGCTCGACCTCCTCCTGCTGGCGGACGAGCCGCCGCATGACGACGTCGTGCTCCTCCTCGACGGTGGGGTAGCCGAAGCTGACCCGCATCAGGAACCGGTCGAGCTGGGCTTCCGGCAACGGATAGGTGCCCTCGTACTCGATCGGGTTGGCCGTTGCGAGCACGTGGAACGGGTTCGGCAGGGGGAACGTCTCCCCCTCGACGGTGACCTGCCGCTCCTGCATCGCCTCGAGCAGAGCGGACTGGGTCTTCGGCGGCGTGCGGTTGATCTCGTCGGCGAGCATGACGCCGGTGAACAGCGGCCCGGGACGGAACTCGAAGGAACCGTCCCTCTGGTTGTAGAGGAACGAGCCGGTGATGTCCGCCGGCAGGAGGTCGGGCGTGAACTGCACCCGCGCGAAGTCGAGACCGAGCACGCGAGCCAGGCTCCGTGCGGCGAGTGTCTTCCCCAGGCCCGGGAAGTCCTCGAGCAGCACATGGCCCTTCGCGAGCACGGCGGCGAGCATCAGCGTCAGCGGTGCGCGCTTGCCGACGATCGCCTTCTCCACCTCGTCGAGCACGGCGCGCGCCCGCTCGGACGCTTCGGACACGGCCATCCCCTCTGCCGGGGGCCGCTCCTCCGGCGAGTCGGTCATGGGCTCGGTCATGCTTCCAGCTCCTCGATCCGTCGGATGCACTCCTCGATCTCCGCGGGCTTCAGCGAACGCGGCGGACCATCGAGGACCCCGGAGAGCGTAGGCCCGAGGCGTCGTACGACGTCGGGATCGCCCCGCGACAAGCCGATCCTCGCGAGGCGGTCCTCGGTCATCCGAGTCAGCCGGCCCGGGAGCAAGGGGTCGACGTCGCGAGCACTGAGGTGGTTCTCGAGCAGTCGCATGTTGCCGGCCAGCCCACTGTCCTGTCCGGTTGCGCCGACGACGGACTCGACCGCCGGGGACCAGTTGGCCGCGTCGGCGCCCCCGGTGTCCGCGAGCAGCCCGTAGATCGCCACCATGCGCGCCGACCAGGAGGACGGTCGGAACGATGCGCGGACTCGTGTCCTCGACGAAGGCGAAGACGGTCAGGCCGGCGACGCCGATCGCGGTCATGACCCCACGGACGACCCAGCGTTGCCGCCTGCCGCCGAACCTCATGCGACGTACCTCTGCGCGAACCCCGCGCCGGTGCAGCTCATCGAGCACCCACCCCGAACCCCAGCGACGCATGGATCGCGCGCAGCGCCTCGACGGCCGCCTGCCGGTGTCCCTCGTCGATCTCGTGCTCGGAGAACCTCGCCTCGCGGTAGAGGGACTCCAGCCTGGCCACTGCGTCCGCATCCGCCGAGACCGCCTCGAGCAGGCGGAGCGTGAACTCCGAGGAGGTCTCCCACGGCCTGCGCGAGGCATGGACACGCTCGGCCTGCTCCTCGAACCGATCCCAGCAGGCCACGATGGCGTTCCTCGGGTGACCGCCCATCAGCAGCTCGAACTGCGAGTCCGCGTCCTCCCGCATCTCGTCGACGAGTGGCTCCGGGTCGTCCAGCACGTCGAAGTCGACGTATCCCGGGCGGGTCGGCTTGGTCCGGGGCACCCGATCGGCGAGGTAGCGCACGAGGGCGCGACCGCCGCGGTAGAGCAGCCAGAGCAGGGCGAGCAGCGCGATGATCTTGATGCCCGTGCCGATGGCTTCGAAGAACCGCGGGGTCCGGTAGTCACCGCGTCCGGGGAGGCCGTTCCCTCCAGGTCTCGCCGGGATCGACAGCGTGGGCGTCACCGGCCTCACGCTCGGGTCGTGCAACGGCCCGGTGAAGATCCGCTGCGGCCCGCTCCGGGCGGCGAACATCACCATCAGCAGCATGACGCCGACTGCGAGCGCGGTCAGCGCCACTGCGCTCGCGCCCGCCCGCCTGGCTGTCACCGGTGCACCGTAACCGCCGATGCGAGGCGGGTGGTAACGACCTGGTCACGGTTGCCACCGGGCGGCTGCCAGGCGGGTGGACGGAACGAGGGTTCGACTACAGCACGGGGTTGAACGGCTCGGTGCCGTGCACCAGCTGCAGGCCGGCGATGCCCGAGTGCGCCTGGGCGAACGCGAGCTCCATGGCCAGGTCGCCGATGTTGTTGGACGCCGGAAGCGGAGCCAGCCCGAGAGTCGAGAGTACGCCGATCGCCTTGCCGTCCTGCGTCATGAACCCGGAGCCGGAGTCGCCCGGGATGCCGGGCGACAACGTGTAGAGCGGGTGGCTCCAGCCGCCGTCGGCCGCGTCGTCGCCCAGGCTGATGCCGGTGTGCGGCGACAGGGGGGAGAGGCCGGCGCGCAGGCTGGAGTTGCCGTAGGTCCACACGCGGTCACCGAGCGCGGTGCCGTCGTTGTCGATGCCGGTCGGACCGCCCCAGAAGGGCACGCTCGGGTTGACGTCGGACACGTCACCGGCGTCGATCCTGACCAGGGCCAGGTCGTTGTAGGCGCAGGTGTTGGCGTTGCTGGTGCCGAGCTGGTGCTCGGTGATCCACGAGCTGTAGGCCAGGGTGCCGTGACCGACGATGGTGCCTTCGCTGAGGAGGTTGCCGTCGTTGGTGAGGTCGACCCGGGTGCCGAGCGGGACCGAGTCGGTCTGGCACCCGTTCGTGTCGGTGGACGAACCGGTGCCGGCGCAGTGGGCGGCGTACCCGAGGTAGGTGTGGCCGGCCGCGTCGGTGAAGACGAAGTTGCCGGTGCACTGAGCACCCTCGGTGTACATCATCGTGCCCGGGTGGATCGTGGCGGAGCTCGCCGGCGCCCAGGCGGCGCGCGGGCTGAGCCCGGACCGGGCCTTCGCCGCGGCGGCGGGTGAGGCGCTGACGACCGCGGTGGCGATGGCCGCCGCGACGAGGATCGCGAGCGCCGCCCAGACGCGGTGCGCGAACGAGGTGACGGGTCGGGTCATGAGAGTGGGTCCTTCTGGTCTCCGGTGCCGACGGGGTGGGGCACCGTGGGCGACATGGGGTGTCACCACGCTCAACGCCGACGAGCAGCCGAGGTTACGGTTCGGTAACTCTCCCAAGGGTCGCTCGGGCGATGATGTGCGGCGTGGCCGCCTACTTCCCGTACGACGTCGGGCCGCCGCCGGCATCCAGTGGACTCGTGACCGACGCGGTCGCCGGCCCGCTCGGGGCGGTCCGCGTCCTGCGGCCGCGCGGCTCGGCGCCGGCGGTGCTCTTCCTCCATGGCGTCTCTCTCGACAGCTGGTGCTGGACGCCACTGGTGCGCGCGGCCGGCGACCAGGAGGTTCCCTGGCTGCTGCTCGACCTCCCCGGGTTCGGCGGCTCCGCGCCGCTGACCGGTCCGGTCGGTCTCGACGAGATGGCGGACGCCGTCGTCTCGGTGCTCGACGCTCTCGACGTGGAGCGGGTCCACGTCGTGGGGCATTCGATGGGAGGCTTCCTCGGCCTGCACCTGGCCGCGCGGCATCCGCGGCGGGTCCGGACCCTGGCCACGCTGAACGGCGCCTACGTGACCATCCTCGAGCTGGTGAACCAACCGCTCGGTGCCGCGCTCCGGCACCCGCGCACGTGGGCGACGTACTCCGCCGTACGCCTCGTCGCCGGAGGCGGTCGCGGTGTCCAACGAACGGTCGATGCCGCCGCGCGGTCGGGCCTTCTCCGGTGGGGCACCGCCGGCCTGGCCGCCAAGCCGTGGGCACTCCCCCGATCGCTGCTCCAGGCCCTCGCTGCGGGGAGCCGGCCGCTGTCCTTCCGGTACGCCGAGGCGACCGGCCGCGACTACGAGTGGCGAGCGATCTGGCGCACGATCCAGCTACCGGTCCTCGCCGGGTACGGCGCACGCGACCGCCTCGTGACCGCGCACGACGCGCGGCAGCTCCGTGCGGTGCTGCCCGGACTCCGCGAGGTGGTGCTCGCCGAGTCCTCGCACCTCTCGCCGATGGAGCAACCCGACGCGTGGCTCGCGGAGCTCGAGCGGTTCTGGGCCGAGCACTGAGCGCGGCTTCATCCTGACGACCGACGACAGTCCGGTCGTGTGGGTCTAGCCTCACCAGTCACACGCAGCATCCGGAGTCGCCATGTCCGACCAGCCTCCGACCTGTGAACCGGCTCCCCCGGCCGAGCAGTGGGTCGAGCTCCGCATCCACGGGGTGAGCGGCACCCCGCCCGAGAGCATGCTCGACAGCAAGCACGTCAAGCAGGTCGCGGGCGACTCCTGGGGTCGGTTCTTCCGCCCGGTCAACGGTGTCGACGAAGAGCTGTCGTGGACGCCGAGCGGCATCCCCGATGACCGCCTGCTCGAGGGCTACCACTGGGGCAAGTACACCTCGGGTAGCTGGATCAAGGGGCTCTGGCTGATCCTGATCCCCTTCGGTCTGGTCAACGCCGCGGCGTTCATGTGTGCTCGCCCGAAGGGTAAGTCGCAGCGCGCCGTACGGTTCGCGATGCAGACCCTCATCAGAGGCGTGGGCATCGGGGTGACGGCGACGTTCGCGCTGGCGGCCTCGCTCATCTGCATCGACCTGATCGCCTACCAGTGGGCGCCCAAGCAAGACTGGCTCGACAAGCTCGGTTTCGGGAACGCACTCGGCCTCGGCGTCCTCCTGGCCGGGGCAACGGTGACCGCCCTGTTCGTCCTGGGCAACCAGAACCGCGTCTCCGACTTCGGCGTTCCGGAGCCGAGCTCGATCGCCGACTCCGAGAAGGATCCCGACCCGGACCTTCCGCCGTCGGGACTCACCCAGCGCGCCTTCTTCCACGTCGAGCGTCGCAGCACACCCGTCTTGGGCCAGCTCCACCTGGCTGCCGGCTTCTGCGTCGTTGTCGTGGTCGCGACCCTGACCTGGGACACGATCGTCCCCAGAGGAGACATGGCCGGCCGCACTTCCTTCGAGGACGGCCTGCGCTGGTGGGCGGTGGGTCTTCTGGTCGTGGTCACGCTCCTCACGGCCATCGGAGGAGACGTCGGCGGTGCCGTGCGCGGGACGCCGCTCGGCACGAAGTCGAAGATCACCATGGAGGTCTCCACCCTCCTGACCCTCGCGGCTTCGCTGGTGATGCTCGGCTGTTCGGCCTGGAACCTCACCTACGTCGACAGCTCGGACACCCCACTCGTCTTCGACTCCTACACCCAGTGGCTGGCGCTGATCAGCGGCATCACCATGGTGTTGCTCTTCATCGCGAACCTCGTGCTGGTCATGCTGACGTGGCCGCCGTCGTCCCTGCCCCGGCCCTTCCGTCGGTACGCTTTGGGCTTCGCGCCGTGGGCTGCCACCTCGACCGGCGTGTTCCTGGCCGTGGGCTTCTGCAGTGCCTCGGTGCTCGGCTTCGCCAAGGCCCTGCGCTCGACGGCCGACACCGAGTTCATCCACCGGGTCGCCTACTCCTGGGGGCTCACGGCGCTCCTCGCCGGTGCCATGGTCGTGGCGCTCATGGCGCTCTGGTGGGTGCGTGGATGGTTCCTGGTCAAGCGGGCCAAGGGTGCGTACACGACTGTCGCGCCTCCCCTCGTGGGGCCACCAGGTGCCTGGTCACGGAAGATCGCTCGTGGCATGAGCGCGGCGAAGCTGAAGTTCTGCGTCGCGCCGCCCCTCGTGATCTTCGCGCTCTCCGGTCTGGCGATGACCTTCGTCACCTTCGACGAGATGAAGACGGGCGAGGACCTGAGCAGGTTCGGCTGGCTCAGCGAGACGGAACCCGTCCCCACGAGAGCGGATCCGCACCCGACGGTCCCCACCCACATCCCGCTCTTCACCAACCTGGGAACCATCGTGCTGATCGGTCTGGCCGCCCTGCTGTTCTACCTCGGACGTCGGTCCCTGCGAGCCGAGAACACCCGCCGCGGCGCCAACGTGCTCTGGGACGTGCTGTCGTTCTGGCCCCACGCCGCGCACCCGTTCTGCCCTCCGGCGTACTCCCAGTTCGCGGTGCACGACCTGCGCCGGCGCATCGTCTTCCACCTGTCACCACCGGAGACCGGCGACGAGTCGGCGCCACCGCGGCCGCCGCGGGCGACGTCCGTCGTGGTGTCCGCCCACAGCCAGGGCAGCCTCGTCGCGTTCGCCGCCTTGCTGTGGCTGTCCCCCGCCCACCTGGCCCGAGTCGGGCTGGTCACCTACGGCTCGCAGCTCCAGGTGGCCTACCCGCGTGGCTTCCCGGCGTTCGTCGAGTTCGCACTCCTCCAGCAGGTGCAGGAGTCGCTGGGGAAACGCTGGGTCAACCTCTACCGGGAGACCGATCCGATCGCCGGGCCGGTGCTCTCCTGGGACCGCACGCCTATGACTGCCCAACCTGGCGCCGGGAACCTGAAGTCCCGCCGCCTGGAGTCACCCATCCAGGAACTGGCCGACGCATTCCCCGAGTCGACGGGACGCCGGGAGAGCGGGCACGACTGGCGGGTTCTCGACCCACCGGCCGCGGACGCCGGTCTGCAGCTCGGGTCCCGGACCCACCTCAGCCGCCACTCGGGCTACCCGGGCTCAGCCGACTATCCCGCCGCGGTGACCGCGGTGAAGCCGGCCTGACGCGACGGACCAGAGGTTCAGTACGCCGGCTGGCTGGGGTCGATCTGGTCGACCCAGGCCGACACCCCGCCGCCGACGTGGATCGCGTCGGCGTACCCCGCGCCCTTGATCACCGCGAGCGCCTCCGCGGAGCGGACCCCGGTCTTGCAGTAGAGGACGACCTGCTTGCCGGAGTCGACGCCGGGTAGCTGACCGAGCGCGTGGCCGTTGAGGAACTCGCCCTTGGGGATCAGCACCGAGCCGGGGATCTTGTTGATCTCGTACTCGTTCGGCTCGCGCACGTCGATCAGCACGAAGTCCTTCTCACCGTCGTCCCGCTCCTTGAGCAGGTGCGAGAGCTGGGTGACCGAGATCGTCGCGCCGGCCGCCGCCTCCGACGCCTCCTCGGAGACCGCGCCGCAGAACGTCTCGTAGTCGATCAGCTCGGTGACCGTCGGGTGCTCGCCGCAGAGCGCGCAGTTCGGGTCCTTGCGGACCTTGAGCTTGCGGTACTCCATCTCGAGTGCGTCGTAGATCATGAGCCGGCCGGCGATCGGGTCGCCGATGCCGGTGACCAGCTTGATCGCCTCGGTCACCTGGATGGCGCCGATGCTCGCGCACAGCACGCCGAGGACGCCGCCCTCGGCACAGCTCGGGACCATCCCCGGCGGTGGGGGCTCGGGGTAGAGGCACCGGTAGCAGGGCAGATCGTCGGCCAGGGTGGGTGCGAAGACGCTGGCCTGGCCGTCGAAGCGGTAGATGGAGCCCCAGACGTAGGGAATCTTCAAGAAGTAGGCCGCGTCGTTGACGAGGTAGCGGGTGGCGAAGTTGTCGGTGCCGTCGACGATCAGGTCGTAGCCCTCGAAGATCCGCATCACGTTGTCGTTGTCGAGTCGCTCGTCGTGGATCACGACGTCCACGAGCGGGTTCACCTCGGCGATGGAGTCCGCGGCGGACTGCGCCTTGGGCCGCCCGATGTCGGACTGGCCGTGGATCACCTGACGTTGCAGGTTGGACTCGTCGACCTCGTCGAACTCGACCAGGCCGATCGTGCCGACGCCGGCGGCGGCCAGGTAGAGCAGGGCGGGACTGCCGAGGCCGCCGGCGCCGATCACCAGGATGCGTGCGTTCTTCAGCCGCTTCTGACCGTCCATCCCGACGTCCGGGATGATCAGGTGCCGGCTGTAGCGACGAACCTCGTCGATGGTCAGCTCAACGGCCGGCTCGACCAGCGGAGGCAGGGACACGACGTACTCCTGGGGCGGGGGACTCGGGACAAGTGTCGGACACCTGACCCAACAGGCGCCGGACTGTCCATGTTCCCCAGCAGGTACGCCGTACCCCAGCGCGTCCGTCATCCGGACGCCGTCGCCCGGCAGGCCGCGCACAGCGGGCCTCGGCGGAGGCGCTCGCTAGGGTGCAGGCGTGGGGACGACCCAGCGGTCGAGCGAGCAGAAGCCCCGGGGAGGCAGGCTTCCCCGACGGGAACGGCGCGTCCAGCTGCTCGACTCCGCGCTCGAGGTGTTCGTCGCGCAGGGGTACCACGCCGCCGCGATGGACGACATCGCCGAGCGGGCCGGGGTGTCCAAGCCGGTGCTGTACCAACACTTCCCGGGCAAGCTCGAGCTCTACCTGGCCCTGCTCGACGCCGCCTGTGACCAGGTCATCGCCAACTGCCGGCACGCCCTGGCGTCCACGCACGACAACAAGACTCGCGTGGCGGCGGCGATGGCCGCGTTCTACTCCTACGTCGCCGACGAGCGTGGCGCCTTCCGCCTCGTCTTCGAGTCCGACCTGACCAGCGAGAAGTCCGTGCGGGTGCACGTCGAACGCGTGACCAGCGAGTGCGCGGCGATGATCGCCGACGTGATCCACGACGACACCGGCCTACCCGCCGAGCAGTCCCATCTGCTGGCGGTGTCGCTGGTGGGAATGGCACAGGTCAGCGCGAGGTTCTGGGTGTCCGAGTCGGGTGGTCGGTCCGGCCGGCTGACCCAGGCCGAGGCGATCGAGCTGGTCAGCGGCCTGGCCTGGCGGGGCATCCGGGGTTACCCGCTCACCGACGACCACTGACCCGCTAGCGTCCCCGCGAACCACTCTGCGAGGACCACGGACCAAGCACCCACGAAGGAGAACGATGGAAGTCAAGATCGGAGTGCAGCACGCACCTCGCGAGCTGTCCGTGGACACCGCGGACACGGCCGACGACGTCCAGGCGGCGCTGGACAAGGCCCTCGCGGACAACAGCACCCTCGCGCTGACCGACAGCCGGGGCCGCCAGGTCCTGATCCCGGCCCGGAACATCGCCTACGTCGAGATCGGCTCCCCGACCGCCGGACAGGTCGGCTTCCGCGGCTGACCGGCGTACGCCGCGGGCTCGGTTCCTCGTGTTTCGTGCGGCGACCCGTCATGATCGGGGTACGGGGAAACGTGCCCGCACCGTGCGGGCTCGACCTGGGAGGTTCTCGTGGGCTGGCTCTTCGTACTCGTGATGGGCGTCATCATCGGACTTCTGGGCAAGTTCGTGGCGCCCGGTGACAAGGACAACATTCCGTTGTGGCTGACCGTCGTCTGCGGCATCGCCGGCGTCGTGATCGGCTACGGCATCTTCGGCGACACCAAGGGCATCGACTGGATCGCCTTCTTCATCTCCATCGTCCTGGCCGCCGTGTTCGTGGTCATCGCGGCCACGGTGACCGGTCGCACCAAGAAGGCATGAGGGACGGCGTTCGGTGACCATCACGACGATCACCCCACTGCTGGTGAAGTGCGGGCACCACTGGAGCCTCGGCGGGATCCTGTTCCTGCTGATCGGTGGTGCCCTCATCGGCATCCTCGGCAAGATGGTCGCCCCCGGCGACCGCGACAAGATCCCCTTCTGGTTGACCGTGCTGTGCGGGATCGTCGGGATCTTCGTGGGCAACTGGCTGTACGTCGACGTGCTCGGCGGCCGGTGCTCGACCAGCGGGATCGACTGGCTGCGTCACATCGTCCAGATCGTGGCGGCCGCGGTCATCGTGATGGTGGCGGCGGCCCTGACCGGTCGTTCGCGGTCACGCGTCCCGTAGGTCACGCCGAGAGTCCGACCTCGGCCATCCGCTCGTTGTGTCGCTCGGTGATCCGGGTGAACATCCGGCCGATGGCCGCCAGGTCGAGCCCCGGTCGGTCGATGCCACCGGCGAGGAACGCGCTCAGCGCGTCGCGTTCGGCCGCGACGCGTTGAGCCTGGGTGAGCGCCTCCCCCATCAGTCGCCTCCCCCACAGCGCCAGGCGACCCGAGAGCTTGGGGTCGTCCGCGATGGCCTGCCGCACGTGCCGCACCGCGAAGTCCGCCTGACCGGTGTCCTCGAGCGAGGCGATGATCAGGTCACGCGTCTCCGCGTCGAGGTACGCCGCGATCTCGCGGTAGAAGTCGGCGGCCAGCCCGTCGCCGACGTACGCCTTGAGGAGTCCCTCGTACCAGTCGGACGGGGCCGTGTGAGCGTGGAACAGGTCGATCGCGGCCTCGAACGGCGCCATCGCGTCGAACGGGTCGCTGCCGAGCTCGCGCAAGCGCTCGTGGAGCCGGACGACGTGCCCGAACTCGAGGCTCGCCATCGCCGCCATCTCGACCTTGTCGCGCACCGTCGGCGCCAGCTTCGCGTCGTCGACGAGGCGCTCGAACGCCGAGAGCTCGCCGTACGCGATCACGCCGAGCAGGTCCACGACGGCGAGCCGGTAGTCGGCGTCCTCGAAGACCACGCCGGGCCCATCCGGCTGGGAATCGGACATGCGCTCACGCTACCGATAGACTGGTGCGGTCCCCGCGTGAGCGGTGAGGACACGCGCCTTGAACTCTGAGGCGCTGATGTGCGCGGCAGACGCGATGGTTCGAGCGTGGCTCGGGTCCTGGTCAGCCGCCGGACGACCACCGAACCCATGCTCGTAACCGAAAGCGAACTGAACACCGTGACCACCTTCCGTGAGCTCGGGGTGCTCCCCGAGATCTGCGACGCGCTCGAACGCGGCGGCATCACCACTCCCTTCCCGATCCAGGAGATGACCCTGTCGGTCGCCCTGATGGGGACCGACCTGATCGGCCAGGCCCGCACCGGCACCGGCAAGACGCTGGCGTTCGGCATCCCGATCATCCAGCGGAGCGTGGCTCCGCACGACCCCGACTACGCCGAGCTGCCGCAGGGCAAGCCGCAGGCGCTGATCGTCGCGCCGACCCGTGAGCTGGCGCTGCAGGTCTCGGGCGACCTCGCGCTCGCGAGCGCCGACCGTGGCATCCGGGTGCTGACCGTGTACGGCGGTGTCGCCTACGAGCCCCAGCTCGACGCGCTCAAGACCGGCGTCGACGTCGTCGTCGGTACGCCGGGCCGGCTGCTCGACCTGGCCAACCGCAAGGCCCTCGACATCTCTCGGGTCCACGCCCTGGTGCTGGACGAGGCCGACGAGATGCTGGATCTCGGCTTCCTGCCCGACGTCGAGAAGCTCCTGTCGAAGACCCCGGAGACGCGGCAGACGATGCTGTTCTCGGCCACCATGCCGGGCGCGATCGTCGCCCTGGCCCGCACCCACATGCGCCACCCGATGAACATCCGTGCCGAGCACAGCACCGACAGCGCCATGGTGCCGGCGACCGCCCAGTTCATCTACCAGGCCCACGACCTCGACAAGCCCGAGATCATCGCGCGGATCCTGCAGGCCGACGACGCCGACAAGATCATCGTCTTCACCCGCACCAAGCGACAGGCTCAGCGTGTCGCCGAGGACCTCGCCGAGCGCGGGTTCAGCGCCTCGCCGCTGCACGGCGACATGGCGCAGATCGCCCGCGAGCGCGCCCTGACCAAGTTCCGCGACGGCAAGCTGCGCGTGCTGGTCGCCACCGACGTCGCCGCCCGTGGCATCGACGTCCAGGGCATCTCGCACGTGATCAACTACACCTGCCCGGAGGACGAGAAGACCTACATCCACCGGATCGGCCGCACCGGCCGTGCGGGAGCCACCGGCATCGCGGTGACGTTCGTGGACTGGGCCGACCTCCACCGCTGGAAGATGATCAACAAGGCGCTGGAGCTGCCCTTCGACGAGCCGCAGGAGACCTACTCCACGTCGCCGAACCTCTCCCACGACCTCGGCATCCCCGCGGGCACCAAGGGCCGCATCGTGGATCCCGCACCCGCTCCCGAGCGCTCCGAGCGAGCGGGCGACGGCCAAGCGCGCGAGCGCACCCGGCGCGAGCGTCCCGCCACCAACCGCAACCGTCAGCGCACGCGCGGCGGTGAGAAGGTCGCCGCACCCGCCACGGGTGGCGCCGCCACGACCGAACGTCCCGCGGGTCAGTCACGCAGCCGCAACCGCCGCCGTCGCCGCCGCAGCCCCGACTCGGGCTCCGGCCAAGCCGCCTCCTGACGCCGAGTCGGCGCAAAGAGACGCCGCAATCACGCCGAGTCGGCGCAAAGTGACACCGAAAACACGCCGAGTCGTCATAGGACGACTCGGCGATCAGGCGGTGACGACGACCTTGGTGCCGATCGGCGCGAAGTTCCACAGCGCGATCGCGTCGGGCAGGTCCTGGCGGATGCAGCCGTGTGACTGCGGGGTGCCGAGCTGGGCCTTGGTCTGCAGCGGTACGTCGTGTGACGTCGGGATGGAGTGGAAGCCGATCGCGGCCCCGGTCGGGCCCTGCGTGAAGCGGACGAAGTACTGCATGACACCGGAGTCCTCGACACCGACGGCCCACCGCGACTTCGAGTAGACCGAGAAGGTGCCGGGCTGCAGGTTGTCGTAGACGCTGCCCGAGACGGCGTAGGTGCGGTCCACGGTGCTGCTGCCCTCGGAACCGTGCGAGCCGCCCACCAGCCAGACACGCTGCCGGCTCTGCGAGAACACGATGCGACGACCCTGACCGCTCTCGGCAGGCAGCTCGGTCGCCAGGGCCGAGTCCGCGGAGGTCGAGGTGCCCTGGGGCGACCCCACCGATCCCTCGGTGGACGCCCCGCTCGGCTGCTCCGGGTCGGGCTGCTGGTCGGACTGTTGCTGGTCCGAGTGCTGGGCCGAGGGCTTGGGCCTGGTGGTACGACGCCGGCTTCGCCGATGGTCCCGCCTGCGCCGTGGCGAGGATGCCCAGACCTGCCAACGCGGCGACGGCCGACACGGTCACGGAGACGGCGAGCGCGACGATCCGGCCATAGCGCGGCCTCATGTCTGCGCGGTGCGCCGTCATCGGGCACGCGCTCCGCAGGTTCTCGGCGACCGCGCGATAGGCGATCGCGCCCTTGCTGCTGCGGCTCGTCGCGAGAATCGACCGGCCGGCGGCCGGCGCCTCGGCGAACTTGATCGTCTTCGGGATCGCCGGCTCGACCACGTCGAGGTCGTAGGTGTCGGAGATCGTCTCGAGGACGGTCCGCGCATGGTTGGTGCGCCCGTCGTACAACGTCGGCAGCACGCCCCAGACCTCCAGGTCGGGGTTGGTGAACCGGCGTACGTCGTGCACGGTGTCGAGCAGCTGACCCACGCCCCGGTGCGACAGGGTCTCGCACTGCAAGGGGATGAGGACGCCGCGCGCGGCGGTCAGCGCGGCGACCGTCATCACCCCGAGCGACGGCGGACAGTCGACGAGGATCCAGTCGTAGTCCGTGACGTCGTCGAGCGCGGCCCGCAGGACGTGCTCGCGGCCGGTGCGGGTCAGGAGGTCGGCCTCGGCTCGCGCCAGCTCGATGGTGGCCGGCAGCAGATCGACGCCGTCGTCGGTCTCGAGGATCACCTCGGACGGGTGCAGGCCTTTGGTCAGCACGTGGTGGACCGACAGCTCGAGGTCCTCGGGGTCGATGCCCAGCGAGAACGTGAGGCAGGCCTGCGGGTCGAGGTCCACCAGCAGCACCCGCTCACCGAGCTCCGCCAGCGCCGCACCGATCGAGGCGACCGACGTCGTCTTGGCCACGCCGCCCTTCTGGTTGGCGACGGCGAGGACGACCGGCCGGGACCTGGACCGTCCGAGTGTGGTGGACATCGCGTCCCATCATGCCCGAGACCCTTGTCCGGGGCGCGCATACGCGGGTTGGCTGGTGGGCATGTCTCCCGATCCCACCGACCGCACCGCGCGCCGGCTCGCCCTGGTCACCGGCCCCACCGCCGGACTCGGTCGCATCTTCGCCGACCGGCTCGCCCGCCGCGGCTACGACCTCGTGCTGGTGGCCCGCGACGAGGCGCGCCTGAAGACGGTCGCCGACGAGCTCACCACGACGTACGCCGTCGCGTGCGAGGTGCTCGTCGCCGACCTCGTCGACCGCGACCAGCTGAAGTCGGTCGAGGACCGGTTGGCCGACACCCTCCACCCGGTCGACCTGCTCGTGAACAACGCCGGGTTCGGGCTCAAGCGGAAGTTCCTCCACAACACCGTGGAGCAGGAGCAGGCCCACCTCGACATCCTGGTGACCGCTCCGATGCGCCTCACCCACGCCGCGCTCGGCCAGATGACCGAGCGGCACACCGGCGGCATCATCAACGTCTCGAGCGTCGCCGGCACACAACCCCGTGGGACCTACAGCGCCGCCAAGGCCTACCTCAACCGGTTCGGCGAATGGGCCGCCCACGAGTACGCCGAGGACGGCGTCACGATCATGACCCTGCTCCCGGGCTTCACCCGCACCGAGTTCCACGAGCGGATGGCGGTCGGGCGCGATGCCGTCCCCCGCTTCCTGTGGCTGGACGCCGAACGGGTGGTCGACGAGGCGCTCGCCGACTTCGACGCCGGCAAGCCGAGGTCGGTGCCCAGCAAGCGCTACAAGGTGATTGCGTCGGTGAGCCGCCACGTCCCCGTGGGGCTACTCCAGCGCTTCCAGTCGCTCGGCCGCCGCTGACCGGATACTTCGCAGCGTTCTGCACCTGGTCCGGGCCTTCCGCGGTGCCGTCCGCTGCGAAGTATCACGGGGGGCTAGCGGTAGGCGAGGACGAACGCGTGGACGGCGTCCGCGACCAGCTGGACGGCGATCGCACTCAGCAGCAGGCCGGCGATGCGGGTGACCAGGACGATCCCCGACTCGCGCAGCAGCCGCAGGATCGGGACCGAGAAGGACATCGCGACCCAGATGCAGAGGTGAACAGCGACCACCGCCACGGCCACAGCCGTGAAGTCGCCCGCGTCGTGCACCCGCTTGGAGAAGACCATCGTGGCCACGATCGCGCCGGGTCCGGCCAGCAGCGGCGTACCGAGCGGCACGAGGGCGACGTTCGCGTCGCCCGCGCGCATCGGCTCGTCACCGCGACCGGTCAGCAGCTCGAGTGCGACCAGGAGCAGCAGCAGACCGCCCGCACACTGCAGGGCCGGCAGCGAGACGTGGAGATAGGCCAGGATGCGCTGGCCGAAGAAGGCGAAGACCGTGATCACCAGGAACGACACCAGCACCGCCTGCCGCGCCGCGCGACGGATCCGGTCGGGGGTGAAACCTCCGGTGAGCGACAGGAACAACGGCACGGTGCCGATCGGGTCCATGATCACGAACAGCGTGACGAAGGCACTGGCGAAGAGCGTGCCGTCGATGATGCCGCCCATCCCGGCAGGCTAGGGCACGACCCGGGCCGAGCCCGTCACCACGAGGGTGACGGCCCGCCGAACGGCATCTCCACCAGCTGTACGCCGATCCCCGACACGTCGCGCAGGATCCACTCGTCGCGCAGCAGGAGGATCGCCGAGGCCGGCTGCAGGACGACCCACAGCCATCGACCGTCGGCCTCGCCCGCCACCACGGACCGGTCCAGCTCGCGGTCGTCCCCCCACGACGACACGGTCGAGACCGACCACAGCGGCACCGACTGGCTGCCGATCCGCACACGCACGGTCGGCGGACCGACGCCGATCTCGGGACCGGGGTCGAGGTGGAGCATGCCGGCGCAGCGCGAGCCCAGCCCGGTGCCCGACTCCTCGCTGACCACGAACACGTCCACCGGCCCGTCGAGCTCGCTGGTGCCCGAGCTGCAGGTCAGGGTCCCCTTGGCGCGCTGCCGGTCGCGGGGCTCGCCCACCACGGCGAAGTCCGTCACCGTCCACCCCGGGCTCATCGGCCACGGCAGGTACGTCGGGAACTCGCCGGCGGTCGCCAGCGCCTCCGCGAACCCGTCGTACGACGCCTCATCCGGCCGGAGCAGCACCGGGGTCGGACCGTGCTCGGGGCAGGACCAGCCGTTCCCCGACGCGGGATCGTCCGGTGAGGTCGTCTCGAGCGGTGTCGGGCAGCGCGGACACTCGGTCCGGAGCGGCATGGGAGAACGGTCCCGAAGGCGCGCCGGGTGCGTCAAGGGCGGGCGGTCGCGCTCAGGTGTTCCAGCGGAGCACCACCGGTGTCTCGCGCTCCCACCCGAGGATCGAGACGGTCGCGGTGTCGAGCCGCAGATGGCGCCCGTCGGCCACCGGTAGGTCGAGCCAGCGCGCTGCCAGCGCGCGCAGCGCGTGACCGTGCCCGAAGAGGAGCACGCGACCCGACGTCTCCCGGCACCGGGCGACGACGCGGTCGAGCCGCTCGGCCACCTGGGCCGACGACTCACCGCCGGGGACCGGCCCCTCCCAGATGGTCCAGTCCGGGTACGTCTCCCTGATCTGCGGCGTGGTCAGGCCTTCGAGCTCGCCGTAGTCCCACTCCGCGAGGTCGGCGTCGACCTCGGCCTCGGCATGTCCCGACAACCGCGCGGTCTCGCGAGCCCGCTCGCGCGGCGACGTCAGGACCAGGGAGAACTCCGTGTGGTCGAGCCGGTCCGGGAGCGACTCCGCAACCAGGCGCCCATCCGCGGTCAGGGGCAGGTCCGTGGTCGAGGTGTGGCGCCCGATGGCGCTCCACTCGGTCTCTCCGTGGCGCACCAGCCACACCTCGGTGCAGGTCGGGTCAGCCATGGCGTCATGGTGTCAGCCCGCCACCTCCACCGGAACCGAGGATCCGGGCGAGCAGCTGCTGTCGGTTCCGCGCCCCGGTCCGCCCGAGCACCGCCTTCACGTGGTCGTTGACCGTGTGCTCCGACAGGTGGAGACGCCCGGCGATCTCCGGTGACGTGAGCCCCGCGGCGAGCGCTCCGAGCACTTCGGTCTCCCGGGCCGAGAGGCCGGCGCTGCGCGCCACCAGGTCGGCACGCTCGGCGACGGTGCTCGCCTCGATCGAGACTGCGACGTCCTCCCCCAGACGCGACGCCCGGACCGTGACCCACCGACCACCACCCAGGTGCACCCGCGACCACGGCTCCCCCACCGGTACGCCGGCCTCCTGCGCGACCAGTGCGGCGCCGACGTTGTACGCCGACGCCGGGATCGGCTGCATCGGCTCGTCCGGCGGGTTGAGTCGCAGGAGGGCCTCGGCGGCCGCGTCCGTCTGGGTGCGCAGCTGGAGGTCGGGACCGAGCACCACGACCGCCGATCCGGGCGACGACGGACGACCGGCCGGCTCGGAGAAGGTCCGCGACACGGCCGACCGGAGCGCCCGGGTGACGGCCGGCTGCAGCCGGGTGAGGAGCTCCAGGTCGTCGTCGGAGAACGGTGTCGTCACCCGCCACAGCTCGAGGAAGGCCCACGTCCCGAAGCGATCGGCGAAGGCCACGGACGCGACGTCGACGACACCGAGCTCGCGTTGCACGTGCCGCCACATCAGCGAGCGGTCGGGGCTCCCGCTTCCGAGCAGCGACGTGGCGCCGCTGCTGCGCAGCGAGTCGACCCGGTTGACCTCGGTGAGATATCGCCACCGCACGAGCTCCGGCAAGCGCGACCAGGGCAGGACCGGAACATCGGCCAGCGGAGACGTGAGCACCTGCGTGACGGGATCGCAGAGACAGAAGACGTGGCCGTCCCAGGTCAGCCGCTCGCCGACGCGGCTCAGCACTCCCTCGCGCAGGCGCTTGGCCGGGAGCGGCTGGTCACACCAGGCCTCGAGGCGGGCGAGCCAGTCGCCCGGCACACCGGTCACCGCGCCAGCGTAGAACCCCCAGGATCCGGGATAGGAACGCCGCGGGCGAGAGCGGATCGTCGAGGTACCGGCCCGACCAGTGGGCCACGAGACAGGAGGTCCCCGATGGCCACGGTCCAGATCACCAACCAGGTCCACGACTTCGACGACTGGAAGGAGGCGTTCGACTCCTACGAGCGCTTCCGCGCGGACAACGGCGTACGCCGCTATCGCGTCCTGCGCTCGGTCGCCGAGCCGGATCGGGTCGTCGTCCATCTGGACTTCGACAACGACGAGGACGCGACGGCGTTCCTGCCGCGCCTGGCCCGCATCTGGCAGACGCCGCTCTCGCAGTCGCACCTGGTGGACCACACGCCGCCCGAGCTCCTGACCCTCGTGACCGACCGGCAACCGCGCGCCTGAGGACCCGTCGTCGTCATGGGCGTGCCACGATGCCGCCCATGGCGACGGTCCCGGCCGGGGAGGTGGCGGCTCCCCCGCACGCCCGTGCCCGACTCGCGGCAGCCGCCGGCTTCTTCACCCAGGGCTTCGTCTTCATCAGCCTGACGACCCGGCTACCCAAGGTGCAGGACCACTGGCACTACAGCGACACGACGCTCTCGCTCCTGCTGCTGATGATGGTGCTGCTCGCCGGTCTGGGGAGCGTCGGCGCCGAGACCGCATGCCGTCGCATCGACAGCGCGGTGCTGCTCCGCACCGGGCTGCTCGGGATCGCCGTGTCCGTGCCGGTGTTCGCGGTCGCTCCGAACCAGGCGGTCTTCGTCGCCTCGCTGGCGGTGTACGGCGTATCCCTCGGCGCGGTCGACGCCACCACCAACATGCAGGCAGTGGCCCTCGAGCATCTCTACGAGCGGCCGATCCTCCCGTCGTTCCACGGCGCCTGGACGCTGGGCGGGTTCCTCGGTTCGGCCGTCGCCCTGGCGATGGGGCACCTGCCGATCGCGGCCACCGGCGTCGTCGCCGTCCTCCCGCTCGTCATCGCCTTCGCGCCGTTCCTCCGGCGTGCCGAGCGGTCGGTGACCGAGGCACCCCAGGTGCACGTGCCGTGGCGCCCGATCGTGCTCGTGGGGCTCGCGATGGTGCTGTTCTACATGGTCGACACCGCGGCGTTCACCTGGGGACCGCAGTACCTCGACAAGGTCTTCCCCACCCCGTCCGGGCTCGTGGCCCTGGCCGTGTTCCCCTACCTCCTGGCGAGCGGCGTCGTACGCCTGTCCGGAGACACGCTCGTCGCCCGGTACGGCGCGACTCCGGTGCTGCGCGTCGGTGCCGTCGTCGCCTCCGCGGGTCTGGCGATCACCGTCTTCGCCCCGGTCTGGCCGGTGGCGGTCCTCGGCTTCTTCGTCACCGGTGGCGGCGTCGCGGTGGTGGCGCCCCTGAGCTTCTCGGCCGCGGCGCGCATCGCAGGCGAGGACGAGCCGGACCCTGCGCTGCGTCACCTGCGGGTCGACGCGGTGATCGGTCGCTTCAACCAGTTCAACTACGTCGGGTCGCTGCTCGGTGCGGTGATGACCGGGCTCGTCGGCGCGGGGAACCTGCGACTCGGGTTCGCGGTGCCGATGGTGCTCGTGCTCGGGATCATGCCGCTGGCGCGGGCGTTCGCTCCCCGTCAGGCCTGACTCGGACCGTTCCAGTTCTTGTCCGGCTGCGGTAGCGGACGACCCGGCTGCTCCCCACCCCGCGCATCGAGGTAGCTCTGCTTCGGCACCATCACCTTGCGGCGGAAGATGCAGACGACGGTGCCGTCCTGGTTGTAGCCGATGGTCTCGACGTGGACGACTCCGCGGTCGTCCTTCGATGCCGACTCCCGCTTGTCGAGCACCGTGGTCTCGGCGTACAGCGTGTCGCCGTGGAACGTCGGTGCCACGTGACGCAGTGACTCGACCTCGAGGTTGGCGATCGCCTTGCCGGAGATGTCGGGGACGCTCATCCCGAGCACGAGCGAGTAGACGTAGTTGCCCACCACGACGTTCTTGCCGAACTCGGTCGTCTCGCCGGCGTAGTGCGCGTCGAGGTGGAGCGGATGGTGGTTCATCGTGAGCAGGCAGAACAGGTGGTCGTCGTACTCCGTCACCGTCTTGCCGGGCCAGTGGCGGTACGTCGCACCGACCTCGAACTCCTCGTAGCTGCGGCCGAACTGCATGGCGCTCATCCTGCCGCAGCCGGCCCACGGGCTCGACGGCGTACCTCGTGGGAAACCTCACCCGGCCGTGCGAGCATCGGCCCATGGACGTGCTCTGCTCGGGCTACGGGCTGGTCGAGTCACCGCGGTGGCACGACGGCCGGCTCTGGTTCAGCGACTGGACCGGTGGCCGGATCGTCGCCGTCGACGACGCCGGCGTGACCGAGGTGATGGTCGAGCACACGTCGTTGCCGATGTGCTTCGACTTCCTGCCCGACGGCCGCCTGGTACTGGTCTCCAACCAGCAGGGGGCGCTGCTGACCCTCGAGGACGACGGGTCCCTCGCGACGTACGCCGATCTCGCGGGCATCTCCGACCTCGGCTGCAACGACATCGTGGTCGACGGGCGCGGCTTCGCGTTCGTCAACAGCCCGCACTTCGACTTCGCGGCCGGACCTCCGCCGGGCGACGTGCAGCCCGGTCGCGTCGGCGTGGTGATGCCGGACGGAGAGGTGCGCGTGGTCGCCGAGGACATCGCGTTCCCGAACGGCATGGCGATCACCGGCGACGGCTCCACGCTCGTGGTCGCGGACTCCTACCGCCACCAGCTGCTCGGCTTCACCGTTGCCGACGACGGCGCGCTGAGCGACCGCCGGGTGTGGGCCGACCTGCCCGGAACCGACGGGGCCGGACACAACCCGGACGGCATCTGCCTCGATGCCGAGGGAGCCGCGTGGTACGCCGACGTGCCCCACCAGGTGTGTGTCCGCGTCGCGGAGGGTGGCCGGGTCCTCCGGACCGTCGAGCTGGACCGCGGCGGGTTCGCCTGCATGCTCGGTGGCACCGACACGTCGTACCTCTATGCGGTCACCGCCGTCTGGCCCGGCGTCGCCGGACTGATGACGCACACCGAGTGGGACGGCCAGGTGGTCCGCGTCGCCGTCGACGTCCCCGGTGCGGGTTGGCCCGCGTCGGCCTAGCCGCCGGCCTTCCGGCGGTGCAGCTTCTGGGTGGCGCCGCCGTGGACCTCGGAGCCGTGGGCCTTCTCGCGCAGCGGAGCATCGCCCGAGTCACCGCCCTGCTGACGGTTCTTCTTCCGATCCAGCGCCGCCCGCATCTTGGCCTTCACGTCGGAGAGGTCGTCCTTCGCGTCGTCAGCGTTGTCGGACGCGGGGCCGTTCGCGGGATCCGGGCTCATGCCCTCCACCTAACCACCCGGCCGGGAGCACGGTCGAGGGGGTTAGCCCGCGGGAGTGGGCTGTGCGGGCGGGGCGGGCTGCTGCGACCCGCCCGCCTGGCTGTAGCCGAGCCGGGCGGCCGTCTCACGTGCGGCGTCGGTGACGGGTACGGCGATCACCGCGGTGCCGTAGGCGCAGATCTCGGTCCACGTGTCGCCCATCTCGGAGGTGTCGAACCGCATCGCGATCACGGCGTTGGCGCCGCGGTTGCGCGCCTCCTCGATCATCCGCCCCATCACCTCGTTGCGGCTGTTGACCAGGTTGGACGTCATGCCCTTGAGCTCACCGCCGACCAGCGACTTGAACCCCGCGCCCATCTGCGAGAACGCGTTGCGCGAGCGCACGGTGAGGCCGAAGACCTCACCGCAGACCTGCCGGATCTCCCAACCGGGAATGTCGTTCGAGGTCACCACCAGCATCGAGACGCTCCTCCATCGGGCCCAGCCCGCTCGTGGCCCCCGCGGGGCCGACCAAGAGAAGAGTAGGAGAACCCGGCAACCACGAGAGCGGGGACGTCCCGGGGCGTATCCTGAGCGCATGGCGAACAGGCGGGCGACCTCGTGGGCGGCGCTCGGCGTGACGCTGACGCTGGCCCTGTCCGCCTGCGGGTCCGGCAACGCCGGGAACACCGCGGATGACCCGGCAGCGAAGGGCACGGCCTCGACCGCGTCGCCCACGCCGTCCTCCGACCCGAGCGTGAAGCCCGCGGCCGGTCCCGAGCTCAGGGCGCAGGGTTTCTCGTTCCACGCGCCGGAGGGCTGGGCCGACGTCACCGACCGCGCCGCGACCGGCGTCCTGCTCTCGGCGGCCCATGCCGCCGACGAGCAACCCCTCGCCATCACGGTCCGCCGCGTCGCACCCGGGCCACAGAGCGCGGCCGCGGCTCGGGCGAAGGCGACCGCCCTGCTGAAGCAGGCCGGCGCGACCCACATCCGAACGGTCGACGACACGACCGTCGGCGGCAACCCCGCGGCGCACGTGGTCGGGGTGCAACGCCTGCGCGGCACGCACTACCAGCTCGACGTCTACTACGTCCGGACACCGAAGGCCGGCTGGCCCCTGATGTTCGCCACCGACCAGTACGCCACCGGTGACCGGCGCGACGCGATGCTCGCGTCGGTGCTCGAGACCTGCCACTGGCAGTCGGCCTGACGCCCCACTCCTGACGCCTCACCCTTGACGCGTCGTCACTCCCAGGTGACCGGGAGCCCGTGCGGAGCCATCTGTCCCCAGTGCTCCCGCGCGCCACCCGGCCAGGTCTGCGCCACCACCCAGAAGCGGTGCCGGTCCTCGGGCGTACGCCGGGTGGGCTCGGCGAAGAGATGCACCAACGGTCGGTCCGACGTCGCGCCGGCACCGAGCTCGGCCAGACGCGCAGTGACACGTTCCTGCTGCTCGCGCGGGACGTACTGCCACATCACGCTGTGCCAGAGCACCGTGAGGTGCCCGTCGGCCAGCCCGAGACCCTCGACGTACGACGCCGCGCCGGCGCGGACGACCTCCACCGGCTCCTGGCGCGCGACCTCGATGGCGCCGGCGAGCCGCTGGTAGCGGGCGGTCATGTCCGGCCAGACGTACGACGACAGGGTGAGCCGACCCTCCTCGGTCGTGACGTCCACCGGGCTGACGTCGCAGCCTCCCCGCTCGGCGACCACCACGTGCTCGTCCACGGGCACGCGCACACCTCGCCAGGCATCGGCGAGCACGACCGGGCGTGTCGGGGTCTCCCCAGGCACCGCCGGCGTCGTCGAGGTAGCGGAACCGGTCGGCGAACAGGTTGAGACCGCCACTGGCTCCGATCTCGAACAGCCGGACCGGTAACCGGTGGCGCGCAGCGGACCGCAGCAGACCCCCCAGCAGGGCGGCCGACCGTCCGACCTCGTTGGTCTGCGGTGGCTGGTCGAGCAGCGGCCGGACGTCGTCCGGTCGCCGGCTGAGGAACCCGAGCACGGCGTCGACCCCTTCGGCCGACCACCTACCTCCGACCGTCGGGTAGTAGGGCGCGAGCTCGCCGGCCGCACCCGCGAGCACGAGCCGGTGCAGACTTCCGACCAGTCGCAGCGCCAGACCCGAGGGGCCGGGGTCGTCCTCGTGACCGCGCAGGACCTCCGCCGTCGGGCCGCCCGCCTCGAGGTCGTCGGCGAGCCGGGTCAGGAGCTCGCCGTACATCGGCGAGCCGAGCTCGGTGCAGGCCCGCGCCTGGTCGCGGAGCAACGCGGGCTGGGACCGCGTCGTCATCCGGTGGTGCGGGTCACGAGAGCTTGTAGTCCTCGAGGATCCGCCGGCCGATGATCATCCGCTGGATGTCGGCGGTGCCCTCGCCGATCAGCAGCATCGGCGCCTCGCGGTAGAGCCGCTCGATCTCGTACTCCTTGGAGAAGCCGTAGCCCCCGTGGATGCGGAAGGAGTCCTCGACGACCTGTGCGCAGTACTCCGACGCGAGGTACTTGGCCATGCCGGCTTCGAGGTCGTTGCGCTCTCCCTTGTCCTTCACCCGCGCGGCCTTGACCATCATCGCGTGGGCCGCCTCGACCTTGGTCGCCATCTCGGCCAGCCGGAACAGCACGGCCTGGTGCTCGGCGATCTTCTTGCCGAAGGTCTCGCGCTGCTGCGCATAGGCGACGCCGAGCTCGAAGGCCCGGTTGGCGACACCGCAGCCGCGGGCCGCGACGTTCACGCGGCCGACCTCGACGCCGTCCATCATCTGGTAGAAGCCGTGACCGGGCTTGCCGCCGAGGATCTGCCCCGCGGGGATCCGGTGGCCCTCGAACAGCATCTCGGTGGTGTCGACGCCCTTGTAGCCCATCTTCTCGATCTTGCCGGGGATGGTGACACCCTGCGCGGTCTCGCCGAACCCGACTTCCTTCTCGACGAGGAACGTCGTCATGTTCCGGTAGACGGAGTCGGCACCCTCGTCGGTCTTCACCAGCACCGCGACGAGGTTCGCCGAGCCGCCGTTGGTCAGCCACATCTTCTGGCCGTCGATGACGTACGTCTCGGCGTCCTCGGCATCGCGCACCGCCTTGGTCGTGATGGCGCTGACGTCGGAGCCGCAGCCGGGCTCGCTCATGGAGAAGGCACCCCGCACCTCGCCGGTCGCCATCCGGGGCAGGTACTTCTTCTTCTGCTCCTCGGTGCCGTGCTGGAGCAGCATCCAGGCCACGATGAAGTGGGTGTTGATGATCCCGCTCACGCTCATCCAACCCCGGGCGATCTCCTCGACCGCGAGCGCATAGGTGAGCAGGGACTCGCCCAGCCCGTCGTACTCCTCGGGGATCATCAGCCCGAAGAGCCCGAGCTCCTTCAACCCCTCGACGATGTCGGTGGGGTACTCGTCACGGTGCTCCAGCTCGGTCGCGACCGGCAGGATCTCGCGCTCCACGAACTGGTGCACGGCCTTGAGGATCTCGGACTGGTCGTCGGTGAGGCCGTCGGTCTGGCAGAGGCGACCCATGGCGGGCTTCCGTCCTTTCAGGCTGGGGCGGGGTGCGGTTCCTTCCCCGGCAGTATTCCGGCGTACGCCGCGGGCCGTAACCGAGTGTGACTTACTCGACCCGCCCACACGGTCGGCCGGCCCTCGGTATGATCGATGTCCGGATCAGGCGTCGGTTGCGACGCATCGTGCGGCGGAAGGTTCCACGTGGGACGGCACGAGGGCTCTCGGAGGGTCCCCGGCTCCGTTGACCCAGAACCCGGCTCCGGCGGCAGCCGGAGGCTCGAGACCGGCGCAAACTCGAGCTGGCTGGCCTGGGCGACCCTCGCCGTCCTGGTCGCGAGTGTCGTCACCCTCGTGATCCGGCAGGAGGGCGACGTCCTGCCCCCCAGCACCCGAGCAGCGGCCCTGTCCGGGAGCCACGAACGCGGCGACCAGACCGGCAACCCGGCTCGCGGTGCCGACCGCACCGCTCCCCGCGCCTACCACGTGACCAAAGGCGTGGCGCTCCGGCCGAAGCACCCCGCGTTCTACGCCATGTCACTGAAGATGGCCAAGCGCGGCTACGTCCTGCGCGAGTCCCCCAAGGGCGACAGCACGCACTTCACCGTCAGCTCGTTCAACGTGCTGGGCGCCGGGCACACCGCCGGCCGCGGCGGTCTCGCCCCCGGTGCGTCGCGGATGCACGCGGCGGTCGGCATGCTGGTCGGCAACAACGTGAGCGTGGCCGGGCTCCAGGAGTTCCAGGAGTCGCAGTACCACACGTTCATGGCCTTGGCGGGCGGCACGTACGACGCGTACCCCGGACTCTCGCTGGGTGTGCAGCCGGTCCAGAACTCCATCATCTGGAAGCAGGCCGACTGGAGCCTGGTGGAGGCGCACACCCTCTCCGTCCCCTACTTCCACGGCAACCACGTGCCGATGCCCTACGTGCTCCTGCGCAACCGCCACAGCGGCCGTGAGATGTGGTTCTACAACTCGCACAACCCCGCCGATGCCCACGGTCCGGCCGGCCACTGGCGAGCCGTCGCGACGTCGATGGAGGCCAGCCTCGCGCGCAGCCTGACTGCCGACGGCACTCCCATGATCCTCACCGGCGACATGAACGACCGTGCGCCGTTCGCGTGCCCCTTCGCCTCGGGTTCGGGCATGCACTCCGCCGACGGCGCCTACTACTCCGGTGGCTGCCACCTGCCGCGCCAGACCAACGTGGACTGGATCTTCGGCTCGAGCAGTCTCGACTTCTCCTCGTTCGTCACCGACCGCTCGTCCCAGACCCGCCGGATCAGCGACCACCCGATGGTGCGGTCCGCCGTGACGGTGCCCGCCGTGGCCGACCCGCGGTGCCGCAAGGCGTGGAGCTTCGGCTGGTTCTGCCCTCGCGGGTGACCGTCTCCCTGACTGGCAGACTGTGCAGTTGCCAGAGACCGGCGACAGGACAGGGACACGCATGGCGCAGCGGGTGGTCTTCCACATCGGGCTGATGAAGTCCGGGACGACGTTCATCCAGGGCCGGCTCAACACCAACCGTGAGCGTCTCGCCGGGCAGGAGGTCCTCTTCCCGGGTCCCACCTGGAACCGCCACGTGCGCGCCGTCTCGGACCTGCTCGGGTCGGGGAAGCGCAAGCCAGGTTCGTGGAACTCCTTGGTCGACGAGATCAACGCCCACGACGGCACGGCCGTGGTGTCGATGGAGTACCTCGCGCCGATGGGACGTCCGCGGATCAAGGTGCTGCGCGACGCGTTCGCCGACTCCGAGGTCCGGATCGTAGTCACCGTGCGTGACCTCGGCCGCAGCGTCCCGGCCATGTGGCAGGAGGCGATCAAGAACCGGCGTACGTGGCCGTGGGACGAGTACGTCCGGTCGATCGAGAAGGGTGGCGACGCGGGACGCCGTTTCTGGCGCCAGCAGGATGCCGCCAAGATCGTCCGGCGGTACGCGTCGGTGGTCGGACCCGAGCATGTCTACGTCGTCACCGTGCCGCCCCCTGGCGCCGACCCGGCGCTCCTCTGGGACCGCTTCAGCGAGGTCGCCGGCATCGCCCCCGACACCTGGGACGAGGCGCCGCGCGCCAACGAGTCACTCGGGGCTGCCTCGACCCTGGTCATGAGCCGGCTGAACCTCGCCACCGCGGACCTGTCGCTGTCGGCGTACAAGAAGCGGGTCAAGGGTCTGGCCAAGTACGTCATGGGCGGGCACCGCGGCGAGGAGGACCCGATCGGGTTCACCGTGCCCGGGTGGCTCCGTGACGAGTCCACCCGGATCGTCAGCGACCTCGGCCGGAGCGGCGCCCACGTCGTGGGCGACCTGGCCGACCTCGCACCCGTCGACGTCCCCGGGGTCGACCCGGCGACGGTCGGTGACACGGCCCAGCTCGAGGCCACGGTCGCGGCCCTCACCGGCGTGCTCCACCAGGTCCGGCAGGTACGCCGGACCACCTGACCACGCGATCAGGACCGGCCGGAGCCTCGCGTCAGTCGCTCTCCCAGGCGGGACCGCCCGGCAGTGCCTCCTGCGCGATCGTGAAGCGCACGACCTGGCCGTGTGGCTCCAGCATCGAGCTGCCCATGCCCATCGCCCGCGGCGTCGTCGACGGCTCGTCCGGATCGGCGTTGGGGTACGGGATGTACTTCACCCGAGTGGAGAAGTGATCCCACATCCGCGTGAAGTCGTTGATGTAGTCCTTCCACGCGGGCAGTCGGTTCCGGATCAGGAAGATCTCCTCGTCGCCCCGGATGCCGTCCTTGTTGTAGTTGCTGGATCCGGTGACCACCAGGCGTCGGTGCGTGCTCTTGCCGATGTGGCCGGAGATCAGCAGCTCCTTCTGGTGGGTGTAGAGGTCGATCAAGCCGTCCTTGTTGGTGTCCTTGCCGGTGGTGTGCACCGGGATGTAGCCGCGAGGCGTCTTGGACGCGAACGTGCCGCGGACGTTGGCACCGGCATAGCCGTACTGCAGCTTGACGTCGCAGCCGGCGGCGTAGAGCTGACGGATCTTCTGCGCGATGTAGTGGCCGCGCTCGTCGTTCCAGGCATGCATGACAACGCGCACGATGGTGTGGTGGACCTTGTTCCCGGTGCCGTGGGTGGCGCCGAGGCAACGCACGTTGTTGAGGATCGAGATGATCGGGTCGTGACGGGGGCCCGGGTGGGGGAAGGGCGTCGCCTCCAGCTGGAAGTGGGGACCCGCTCGCTCGACCAGCCAGCCGGGATGGGCCGGCTTGTCCTTCTTCATCTGGCCCCAGAGCACCCCGAACTTCTTGGTGAGCTTCTTGGCGTTGTTGATGACGTAGAGGTCGTTGTACTGGTTCATCGCCGAGTTGCCCGTGATGTTCACCGACCCGGTCATCACGGTCCGGAAGGCGCCACCGGTGTGGGAGAACAGGTAGAACTTCGTGTGGAGGTTCTCGCCGGTCGAGCGGCATCCGTGGCTGCACTCGTAGGCGAAGCTCTTGTGCTTGCGCTTGGTGCCGAGCGCGCGGTGCAACATCCGCTGCGCCGGCGTGACCTGGTGGTCGTTGAGCAGGACCTGCACGTGCACACCGCGCTTCTTCGCCGCGATGAGCTTGCCCGCGACGAACTTGCGGTCGAACGAGAACAGCGCGATCCGGATGTAGGAGCCGGGCCTGGCGTGGTTGATCGCGCCCACGATGTGCTGGTGGAGCACCCACTGCTTGCCACCGTGACGAGGCGTGTTGAAGAACGCACCCTGCGGGGGGAACCACTTCTTCTTGTGTGGCTTGTGCGGCTTCGGCTTCCCGTCGTCGCGCGCGCCGGCGATCGCACGGGTCGAGGTTCCGGAGCCGGTGGTCGCCTGGCTCGGCACCGTCGACATCGTCGTCAACACCAGAGCCGCGACACCGGCGGCAACAACTACGAGCAGGCGCTTCACCGTGCGTCGTCCTTCCTGATCTTCGAGATCAGCCCCGTCACAAACCGGGAAACGCTAACACGCGGTTTACCCGGTTCCCGTCTTTTGGCGGTCGCGCGCTGCTCGCGAGTCAGCGAACGGACCCGCGTCATCAGCGCCGCGATGACCTGCACCGCCACGTCGAGCTGCTCGGTGGCCGTGACGTCGTCGGGCTGTCGCCGGTCTCGCACGTCGCCCGGTTCGAGCACGGACAGGTCGCCCACGACGTCGTACCCGCCGTTGCGCAAGGCGTCGAGGGCGCGACGTCCGCGAGCCTCGAGCTCCTCGAGTCGCTCGTCGGAGGGCCGGAACTTCTCTCCGGAGCCGGGCATGATCCCGGGAGCCGCGAGGTAACCGCGGATCCAGTTGCCGCGGTCGGCCGCCGACCGGAAGTCCCGCATCAGGGGCGTCGTTCGTCGCAGGAGCTCGGCCTCGACGAGTCCGAGCCCCTCGTTGACCCGGTCCTCCGGCGTCTCCATGGGGACGTCGGCGTACCCCATGACGCCGAGGAACCGGGTGAGGAGCTCGCTCGGGTCCCCGCTCCCGGGCACCATCGGCAGCACGTGGATCCGCTCGTGGGCGATGACCGCGCCCCAGCGGTCGAGGATGTCGGCCAGGTCGAAGCTGGCCCAGCCCCAGGCGTCCGCGGGGTCGTACGCGCGGTCGGGTGGATAGGCGTCGATCGGCCGACGGCCGCCGTTGCGGACGTACTCCTGCCACCGCGAGATGGCCAGACCGACCATCTCGCGCGCCGTGATGATCACGTGCACCTCGGCGTCCGCGCAGGACTCGACCGCGACCCGGACCTGCTCGGACGAGGCGGGGCCGAAGAACTCGTGGCTGATCAGGACGTCGCCGTGCCACTCGAGGGCCTCGGCGACCAGGTCCGCCCAGGGGGCCGAGACGTCACCCCCGCGGCTCGCGAGCTTGGGATCGTCCCGGACGTCGAGCGAGGCCAGGAGGTGGCGCCGACGATGCCGACCCGGGAGCAGCAGACCTGCCTCGGTCAACGCCTCCTTGTTCTCCCAGAGCGTCCGTTGGAGGTACGTCGTGCCGGTCTTGGGCAGCCCGATGTGGAGGAAGACGCGCTCGGTCACCTCAGTCCCCCTCGTGGTGTCTCAGCCCGCCTCAGGGCCCGAGCGCCACCTGAGGGGTTCGCTGACATCGGCGCGGTAGCGCGCCAAGATGGCCTCGACCTCTGCCTCGTCGCGGTCGGCGACGGGCAGCAGGAGCTCCATCATCACGTCGCACAGCTCGGCCAGCCGGAGGTTGACCTGGCGGCACTCCTGGATCTCCTCCTCGAGCTCCGTCAGCCGCTCGCGCAGACCGACGACGTTCTGGTAGCCCTTGGCCAGGTTTCCCGGGCGAAGGTTGCTCAGTCGTCCCATGAGACCACCCATCTGCGGATCGCTGGTGTCGGTCGCACGTCCTGTGCACCGAGTGGTTGCTCCTGCGCGTCCAGAGCGACGTCCTCCACGACCCGGCCACCGAGAGCGGTGACCTGCGCCCGGAGCCGGTCGAGGTCGAGTCGGGGAACGTCGGCGCTGCCGGTGCCACCGCGACGCGTGGCGCGGAGCTGGAGATAGAGGCGCCCCGAGCCCCGGGTCACCATCTTGGCGAACCGCAGGAGGTTCTCGCGGCCGTTCCGGTCGGTGCTCTCGACGACGTGCCGCGCGAGCACCACCCGTGGTCCGGGCGCTCGGCTGAGGGCAGCGCCCGTGACCAGCACCGAGCGGAGCTCGGTGAGGTTCATCCAGTCGAACGAGGCGTCGAGGTCCTTCTTCTTGGCCCGCCGGTCGGCCATGCGGAAGTCACGCGGGAAGTAGTCCAAGCCGTGCGCCGAGAGCCCCGAGCGGGCGAGGAAGAGGACGTCCCTGCCGGTGCCGCACCCGACATCGACGGCGGTCCGGGCGTCGGGTTCGCGCTCGCGCACCCACCGCACGAAGTCGCTGGGCTCGTCCGCGGGACGAGCTGCAGGGCTCTTGTGGACCCGGTGCCAGCGGGCGTCGAGGCCGACCCGCAGACCGCGGAACCAGCCGGACAGCCGGCGCTGCGCGGTGCGGGGCGTCTCGAACTTGTACGCCGGGTCCGGCACGCGCCAACCGGGTCCGTACATCGCCTCGAGCAAGCGCTCGGGCTCACGCGGCGCCGGGAACTCACGACCCGCCAACGTCACCCCGCTGCGCGGCTCGAGCCAGTCGCGACGGAAGGGATGCCCGACCTCGCCCATGAGGTACAGCGTCCCCTCACGGACGAAGCCGCCGAACACGTCGAGCCCCCGTGGCGAGCCGTCGGACTCGCGCACGATCACCTTGAACGCCAACCCGCTGTACCGCGAGATCTCGAAACCCATCCGCGCCAGGCGGCGCTGGATCCGGAACGACTCGATCGCGGCATCGGCCGGATGGTCGTGCTCGCTGACGTAGCCGAGATCCGCATCGGAGTCGTGGCCGATGAAGTCGCCCTGGCGAACAGCACCGAGCAGCGTGCCGTAGGCCAGGAAAGGACGCACGCCGGCCTCTTCGAGGGCCGCGACCACGGTGCCGATCGCGTCGAGCAGCGGCTCGAGGTGCTCGGCGCTGCGACTGGTGAAGAGCCGGCTCAGGCGGTTGCTCTTGTCGAGACCGAGCGGGTTGCCCTGCGCGTCCTCGACCTTGATCCGACCCTCGCCGTCGCCGAACGCGACCTCCGACCGGTACAGCTCGTCAGCCGAGACGTGGTCGACCAGGCTCAGCTCGGTCGTCCCGTCGAGGAACCGGCGCAACGGCGTCGGCCACGCGTAGACCACGTCGCCGCGCAGTCCGCGCGACTCGGTGTCGCGACGGATCCAGAACGACGCGATGCGTCGACCGTCGAACAGCACGTCGACCGGGAAGTCCTGCGAGCCGGACGAGCGGAGAGCAAGCCCCTCGTCGGAGACGTCGACGGAGGCGATCTCATGCCCCTCGACATCACCGTCGACGGTGGTCCGGCTCTCGCTCACGCGGCACAGGCTACAGACCCCAGCGGTGCGCCCTCCGCAGTAGTCGGGCGGTCTCCACCACGAGGTCTTCCAGGCTCCGAACCTCGCTCCCACCCTCGCCCCGGGACGGTCGAGAACGCCGTCCGGACAGGCCCGCGGCGTACTCGCGGACCGCCTCGGCGGCTCGTGTCACCTGGCCGGTCGGCGGCGGCGACACCTGCTCCGGCGCGTCCATCTGGTCCGGCACCGGAAGGTCGTCCGTCGAGCCCACCAGCTCGTACCCGTGACGAGTCACGACGTCTCGGATGTCGTCGTTCCGTCCGCGGGCGAGCTCGACGCCTTCCCGGTCGAGCTCCGGCCGGTCCTCGTCGTCTCGCAGTGGCGCCAGGACCTCCCGCGCGAGCGGGCGCATGGCCTGGCGGTACAGCCGAGGGCGTACGTCGGCCAGGTGGACGTTCAGCCGTCGCAACAGGTCGCACGACGCGTAGCCGAGCGAGACGTTGTCACGAAGCCCACCAAGGGTTGCCTCCTCCGCCGAGATCCGGGCAGCCCCACAGAAGCGGTGCCACAGCTCCTCGCGGGGGGCCTCCGGAGGAGGCAGGGTCACGACGGTCACCCGCCGGACGGACTCGGGCGCCGACCAGCGGTCGAGGATCGGGACGACGTCCTGGGCCCGGTGGAAGGTCTTGGCCGCTTGCGATCCTCGTCCGCGCCAACCGGAGACACCGATCCGACGAAGGTAGGTCTCCCAGTCGTCGGTCCCGAAGTTGCGCGTGTAGGTCTGCCACTGGGCCGGGATCGCGCGGAACTGGTCGCGGACCGTGAGGACCACCTCCAGGTCCATGCCGGCGAACGGGTCGAGCAGCACCCCGATCTGCTTCTCCCGGGCGAAGCTCAAGAACTCCATCGAGACGACGGCCACCTCGCCGGAGAAGGCGTGCGCCTCGTCGGCGAGTGCGCGCCACCGCTCGTGGCGCTCGGGCCGGCGGGGGTTCTGATAGACGTCGCGCACCGCCTTGGCCTGGCGTCCGAAGGTCTCGCCGAGGTAGCGCGCGCCGGCGGCCTCGAGCGACTCGGGGTTCTCCATGAGGGCCGACTGCACGAAGCTGGTGCCGGACTTCATCGTGCCGATGTGGAGGACGACGCGCTTCGCCACGTGCTGCTGTCGCTCCCTCGATCGGGCCGGCCAGGTCCGGCGTGTGCCGGGTCATGCTAACCGGGGCTCCCGCGGTGTGGACGCGCGCGCCCCGCAGCGACGCAACCCCCCGGAATCCGGGTCTGCCCGAGGTGCCAAGACGACACGCGCAGTCGTTTGGTAACGATCAGGTAACGGTTCGACACCCCTCCGGTCTCGACGGCGGACCCGGCTTAGCGTGATTCTGCTGTGACCCGCGTGGCCAGAGTGAACTTCCCCCCGCCGCCGCCGTGAAGGAACCTCCCCCGTGCCTCTTCACCGACCGTCCGACCCACGTTCGCGCGCCCTCTCACACCCTCGGAGGCTCCGGACGCATGCCGTTCGCCTGGTTGCCGGGCTCGGCGCCACGGCCGCGGTCCTGACCGGGCCGGCCCAGCTCGGGCCCTCGCCGTCGCGTGCCCACGCCGAGCAGGTTCAGGCGGCCGCGACGACGATCCCGGTGCCGAGCGACGCGCCGACCAACCTCCGGGTCAGCTCGTTCAACCTGCTCGGTTACGGCCACACCAAGCCCGGTGGCGGCCACCCGAAGTACACCGACGGCATCAAGCGCATGAACTGGGCCGTGCAGATCATCCACGACAACGATCTGCAGGTGATCGGCTTCCAGGAGCTGCAGGCACCTCAGTACACACGCTTCAAGGAGCTGACGGGCAGCGAGTACGGCGTCTACCCGGGCAAGAAGATCACCACGGCCGCGATGGCCAACTCCATCGCCTGGCGCAAGGCCGAGTGGCAGCTGGTCGAGGCCCGGACCGTCCAGATCCCGTACTTCCACGGCAACCTCATCCGGATGCCCTACGTGCTCCTGCAGAACCGTGTGACCGGACGCCAGGCCTGGTTCTTCAACTCGCACAACCCGGCGGACGCGCACGGCGACGCCCAGAAGTGGCGGAACAAGGCCGTGGCCATCGAGAGCGCGCTGTTCAACCAGCTCCAGACGGACTACCCGACGACGCCGGTGATCAGCACGGGCGACGAGAACGACCGGGATCGCTACTTCTGCCCGATGGTCGAGAACACCACCATGCGAGCCTCGAACGGCGGAGGGCTCCTCGACTCGACGTGTGTCATGCCCGACGCTCCGACGCACGTCGACTGGGTGATGGGCAGTGACCCGCTCGTGCAGTTCACGAGTCATGCGGCCCTTCACAGCAAGCTGGTCCGCAAGACCACCGACCACTTCGTGATCGTCGCGGACGCCGTACTGGCCTCCGAGCCGGTCGTGGAGACCGGCATCACGCATGCCGTGGTCGTCACCGTCGACGGCCTCACCTCCCGCGCGCTCCGGAGGGCGGTCGAACGCGGTGACGCACCCCGGATGGGGCGCATGATCAGCAGCGGCGCCTCCACCCTGAACGCGCGGACCGCCGCGGAGAGCACCGGCCGGCTCGGGAACCTGGCCGGCATGCTGACCGGACGCCCGATCGACCCGGCGAGGGGCGGCACCGGCATCGGCTGGCACGGCTCCTCCTCGCGTGGCCCCCTCGCGACGACCGCCGGACACTACGTCTCCAGCATGTTCGACGTCGTCCACAACTACGGGCGGAGCACGGCGTTCTATGCCGGCCCCGTCGACACCGACCTGCTCGCGTCGAGCTGGAACGGCACGAACGGCGCCGCTGACCCTTTCGGCCTCGACAACGGCCGGAACAAGATCGGTCGATACGTCCGCAGTGACCGCGACGACGAGGCAGTCGCGGCGCTCGTCGCCCAGCTGGAGACGAGTCCGGCCAAGCTGACCGTCGCCCAGCTGGGACACCTCCGGACCGTGGGCACCAAGTCCGGCTTCCGCAGCCACGCGTACGCCGCCGCGCTCACCGCCACGGACCGCCTGATCGGTCGCATCAGGGCCGCCATCGCCGACAACCGGAAGCTGGACGGCCACACCCTCCTCGTCGTCACCGCGAACCGTGGCGGGTCGAGGAAGGACGCGCGGTCCACGACCGTGCCGGCCGTGTTCCGGGTGCCTCTTCTGGTGACCGGTCCGGGCGTCCCGGCGGCCGGGGACCTGTACGCGATGAACCCGTCGTACACCAACCCGCGCGACACGAACCCCGACTACTCCGCGGGTCGGCCGATCCGCAACGGACTGGTCGCGAACCTGGTCACCAAGATGCTCGGACTGCCGCCCGTGCCCGGCTCGCGTCTCGACCGGGCCCAGGACCTGACGGTGCTCGCGCCCGCCGTTTCCTAGCCCGATCGGCCTCGGGCGCCGACCTATACTGACGCGGACCTTCCCCCCTCCCGACAGGACCGCCGATGCCGCATGCCTCGCTGCGTTCGCGCTGCCTGGCTGCCGCCGCAGTGGTGACCGCCGCCGGGCTCGCGGTCACGGCCTGCAGCAGCGGGGGCGACGGTTCCGGCGCCCAGAAGGGACCGCGCTACAGCGTCCCCAGCGGGACGCAGCCCGTGCAGGGGATCTCCGGATCGGGTCTCGGCCTCGGCGAGCCGATGACCTCGACGCCCTTCCACCAGCCGGTCAAGCACCCCAACCTGCTGATGATCACCGTCGACGACGCGTCGTGGAACACGATGAAGTACCTGCCGCACCTGCGGCACCTGGTGGCCGACGAGGGCATCACGCTGCGCAACGGCATGGCACCGACGCCGATCTGTGTGCCGGCGCGTGCCTCCCTCCTGTCCGGCCAGTACGCCCACAACCACGGCGCCCTCACCATCAACGGCGAGGGCGGCGGCGTGCAGGCGTTCGACGAGAACCGCACCCTCCCGGTGTGGCTGCAGAAGGCCGGCTACCGCACGATGTTCGTCGGCAAGTACCTCAACGGGTACGGCGAGCAGGACGCGCCGACGCACGTGCCGCCGGGATGGAGCAGCTGGCACGCGACCGTCGACCCGTCGACGTACAACTTCGTGCAGCCGACCGTGAACAGCAACGGCACGCTGCGCACCTATCACCGTTACAGCTCGTCGGTGATCAGCGACATCTCCAACCGCCTGCTCAGGCAACGAGCAACGCGCACCAAGCCCTGGTACATGTGGGTGAACTACGTCGCGCCCCACATCGGCGGCCCGACGTCTCCCGACGACCCTGCGGCGAAGTACCCGAACGACGCACATCCGGTCCCGACCACGACGCCGTCGAGGCGTGACGCCGGGACGTTCTCGTGGCTCGACCTGAACAAGAAGCCCGACATGTTCGAGAAGAACACCTCGGACAAGGTGCTGATCCGGGCCACCCACCGGAACTGGCCGGCGTACCGCCGGAACGAGCTGAAGATCGCCTTCGACCAGCGCGTCGAGTCGCTCCAGGCGGTGGACCGGGCCCTCGCACGGACCGTCCGCACCCTCCGCGAGACACATCAGCTGCGCAAGACCTACCTGGTGTTCACCTCCGACAACGGTTACGTCCTGGGCGAGCACAACCTGACCGGGAAGCTGTGGTACTTCCGCGACATCAGCGGGATCCCGATGTACATCCGTGGTCCCGGTCTCCCCCACGGCCGGGTGAGCCGTACGCCGGTCACCAACGCCGACTGGGCGCCGACGTTCGCCTCGCTCGCGGGCGCGAAGCCGACCCGGACCGTCGACGGCGTCGACGTCATGCCGTGGCTCACCTCGGGCGCCCGCGCACGGCCGGTCCCGGTCGAGGGCTATCCGGTCAAGGGCGGCCGCACGCCTCTCTACACCGGCATCATCGACGGACCGTGGACGTGGGTGCAGGGTCGGCGGGGCCGAGGTGAGCTGTACCGCCGGAGCGTCGACCCCTTCCAGAACCACAACCTGGTCAAGGATCCGCGCTACCAGGAGCAGAAGCGCAAGCTGCGGGAGCTCACCCGGCGCTACCGGGACTGCAGCGGGACGAGCGGCGGCACGGGCTGCCCCACGGATTTCTACCGCTGATCGCGTGGTGCGGCCGGTAGCGTGGGCCGCTGTGAGCACCACGCAGTCCGGGCCGGCCAAGCCCGGTCGTGTGTACGTCGCACGTCTCGTGGGCCTCCCCATCTTCGACCCACAAGGTGACCAGGTCGGCAAGGTGCGCGACCTGGTCGTCGCGATCCGCTCGGAGACCAACCAGCCGCGCGTGCTGGGCGTGGTGGCCGAGGTGTTCGGCCGCCGCCGGATCTTCGTGGCGATGACCCGCGTCACCCACATCGACAGCGGGCAGGTCTACACCACCGGACTGCTCAACATGCGCCGCTTCGAGCAGCGTCCGACCGAGACGCTGGTCATCGGCCAGCTGCTCGACCGCACCGTGACCATCGAGGACGGCGAGATCACCGGCACGGTCTACGACGTGGCGATGGAGCAGGTCCGCACGCGCGACTGGGTGCTCAGCCGGGTCGCCGTCCAAGAGCCCGGGAAGGGCCTACGCCGCCGCGGCCAGACGCACGTCGTGGAGTGGCGCGACGTCGTCGGCCTGGTCGGGCGTGAGCCCACGCAGGGCGCGACCCACCTGATCGCCGCACTGAACGAGATGCGCGCGGCCGACGCCGCAAGCGTGCTCCACGACCTGCCGCCCGAGCGGCGGGCAGCGGTGGTGGCCGCCCTCGACGTCGAGCGGCTGGCCGACGTGCTCGAGGAGCTGCCCGACGAGGACCAGGTCGAGATCCTGGAGCACCTCGACAGCGAGCGTGCGGCCGACGTCCTCGAGGAGATGTCCGCGGACGACGCCGCCGACCTCATCGCCGACCTCGCCCCCGAGACCGCCGCCACGCTGCTCGCGCTGATGGAGCCCGAGGAGGCCGAGGACGTCCGTCGCCTGATGTCGTACGCCGAGGAGACGGCCGGCGCGATGATGACGCCGGAGCCGGTGATCCTCGGTCCCGATGCCACCATCGCCGACGCGCTCGCGCAGGTCCGCGACGAGGAGCTCCCGGTGTCGCTGGCGGCGATGGTCTACGTGTGCCGGCAGCCGCTGGAGACCCCGACCGGGAAGCTGCTCGGCGTCGCCCACTTCCAGCGCTTGCTGCGTGAGCCGCCCTCCACCCTGGTCGCGGCCGCCTTGGACCAGTCGATGGATCCGCTCCATCCCGAGGCGAGCATCGACGAGGTGGCAGCCCACCTCGCGGTCTACAACCTGGTGGCCGCGCCCGTGGTCGATGAGGAGGGGCGCCTGCTCGGTGCGGTCACGGTCGACGACCTGCTCGACCACATGCTCCCCGAGAACTGGCGCGACCACACGCTGAGCACCTCACCCGCGCCGGAGGTGAGCCATGGCTGAGCGGCGCGGTGGTCGACTCGACACGCCCAAGGAGCAGCGTCGTCCGCTGATCCCGACGCCGTCGTACGACCGCGACGCGTTCGGGGTGTTCGCCGAGCAGTTCGCGCGGTTCATGGGCACCGCGCGGTTCCTGATGTGGATGACCGTCGTGGTCATCTTCTGGATCGCCTGGAACACGCTCGCGCCGAGCGACCTGCGTTTCGACGAGTACCCGTTCATCTTCCTGACCCTGATCCTCAGCCTGCAGGCGTCGTACGCCGCCCCGCTGATCCTGCTCGCGCAGAACCGGCAGGAGTCGCGCGACCGCGTCGTGACCGAGCAGGACCGGCAGGCCAACGCGCGCGCCCACGCCGACATGGAGTTCCTCGCCCGCGAGGTCGCCTCGCTGCGGATGGCCGTCGGCGAGGTCGCCACGCGCGACTTCCTGCGCTCCGAGCTGCGCTCGCTGCGTGACGACCTGGTCGACGAGGACGAGGACGACACGGCGACGTCTGCCTGACCGTTCTCCGCCACCGACGGCCGCGGCGTACGCCGTCTGAGCGCGGCGCCCACGGACCGGATCGTTCCTCGAGCCTGCGGATCGATCCCCTAGCCTGGGCCATGGCCACGTTCACGCTCACCTGTGTCGGCGACGACCGACCGGGGTTGGTCTCGGCTCTCTCGGCGCCCATCAGCGCCCACGGCGCCAGCTGGGAGCGCAGCCAGATGGCCCGGCTGGCCGGCAAGTTCGCGGGCGTGCTCATGCTCGAGGTCGCCGACGATCGGTCCGATGCGCTCGTCGCCGACCTGAGGGCGCTGGAGGGCGTCGGGCTGCAGGTGACGATCGAGCGCACGGACGATCCGCCCGAGCGCGAGTCCGTCCGCCTGGTCCTCGAGCTGATCGGCGCGGACCACCCGGGGATCGTGGCCGAGATCTCCGCCGCGCTCGCCGCCCAGCGGATCGGCTTCGAGGAGCTGCACACCGACATCCGCGAGGCGCCGATGGCCGGGGGGATGCTGTTCGAGGCGCAGGCGGTCCTCGAGGCACAGCCCGGTCTCGACGTCGACGACCTGCGCGACCAGCTCGAGGCCATCGCCGACGAGCTGATGGTCGACATCGTGCTCACCGACGTCGTCGAGCCGGCGGGCCACTGAGCGGTCTCCCGGATGCCGGGCGTCTCCCGCCCCCCAACTACCCTGGACACATCATGAGCACCCCCACCGTCGAGCGGCTGACCGCCGCCCTGGCCACCGTCCAGGATCCCGAGATCAAGCGACCGATCACCGAGCTCGGCATGGTCGACCATCTCGAGGTCGACGACGCCGGCCGGGTCGCCGTCACGGTCCTGCTGACGGTCTCCGGCTGCCCGCTGAAGGACACCATCGACCGCGACGTACGCCGGGCGCTCGGCGACGTCGACGGCGTCACCGCGGTGGACCTCACCCTCGGGACGATGACCGAGGAGCAGCGCGCCGAGCTCCAGAAGACCCTCCGGGGTGGGCAGGCTCCCAAGGAGATCCCGTTCGCCCAGGCCGGCTCGCTGACCAAGGCGTTCGCCGTCGCGAGTGGCAAGGGCGGCGTCGGCAAGTCCTCGGTGACGGTGAACCTCGCGCTCGCCATGGCCAAGGAGGGCCGCTCGGTCGGGATCGTCGACGCCGACGTCTACGGCCACTCGATCCCGGCGATGCTCGGCATCGCCGACCAGCGCCCGACCCAGGTCGAGTCGATGATCATGCCCGTGCCCACCCCGTGGGGCGTCTCGGTGATCTCGATCGGGATGCTCAAGCCCCGCCGCGACCAGGTCGTCGCATGGCGGGGGCCGATGCTCGACCGGGCGCTGGTCCAGATGCTCGCCGACGTCTACTGGGGAGACCTCGACGTCCTGCTGCTCGACCTGCCGCCGGGCACCGGCGACATGGCCATCTCGCTCGGCCAACACCTGCCCGGCGCCGAGATCCTCGTCGTCACCACGCCCCAGGAGGCCGCCGCCGAAGTCGCCGAGCGCGCCGGGACCATGGCCTCGATGCTCCACCAACGCGTCGTCGGCGTGATCGAGAACATGTCGTTCCTGGTCTGCCCGCACTGCGGTCCGGAGCACCGGATCGAGCTGTTCGGCTCCGGCGGAGGCGCCCGGGTCGCCTCGACGCTGTCCACGCGCTTCGGGTACGACGTACCGGTGCTCGGACAGATCCCGCTCGAGGAGTCCCTGCGTGAGGGCGGCGACGCGGGCAAGCCCGTGGTCGACGCCGACCCCACCTCCGCCTCGGCCCTGGTGCTCTCCGAGATCGCGGCGACCCTGGACTCGCGCGGGCGAGGTTTGGCGGGACGCCAGCTCGGGCTCACTCCGAGCGCTAAGTTCTGATCCATGTTCGGAGTCGGTCTCCCGGAGCTCGCGGTGATCGCATTCGTCGCCGTGCTCGTGTTCGGGCCGGACAAGCTCCCGGACTTCGCTCGCCAGGCGGGTCGCATGATCAAGACGATGCGTTCGTTCGCCAACCAGGCGCGTGACGAGCTGCGGGAGGAGCTCGGCCCCGAGTACGCCGACCTCAACCTGCGCGACCTCGACCCCCGCGCCATCGTCAAGAAGCACATCTACGACGCCGTGAACACCGCGATGGAGGAGGACGAGGATCGACCCGAGGTGGTCGCTCCGATGTCCGTCACCGAGCGGCCGCCGTACGACATAGACGCGACGTAGAGGAGCAGCGCTCCGCCACGTCGCGACGGAGTCCGCACGCGGGATCGCGCGAGCGAGCACGCGTGACCGTCTGCATCAATCCCGACTCTGCACCGCCGCCAGCACGTCCCACGCGACCAGGACCAGGCGGTCCTCCCCCACCCGGGCCTCGACGAAGTCGGCACCGACGCGGGTCAGGCAGGCGTCCCAGACCGTGCCGTCGACGGCGTGCAGCCGACAGGGGGCACCGGCGTCGGCGAGCCGTCGCAGTGCCGACCCGAGGCCGAGCCGGCTGACCGGTGACCAGGCGACCTCCGGCACGGATCGGGCAGAGGCACCCTCCACGCTCTTGACCGCATCGAGCCGCACCACCCAGTCCTGAGCCGCGCCGTGCACGAGACTCCAGTCGGGCCCGATCCGCTGGAGCCGGCCGGCGACCGGCCCCACACCGCGGACGTCGAGCACGACGTCGCGATCGAGACTGGCCATCAACCGGCTGACCAGCGTGACCGCGGCGTACTCGGACCTCGCGCGGTCTGCCAGCTCACTCTCGCGATCGGCGTCGTAGAGCGCCTGGGCCTGCTGCTCGAGATCGTCGAGGAACGCGAACAGCCCCTCGTCCCGGTCCACCCGGTCACCCTGTCACAGCGCTCGACCCGCGCCGATCGGCCTCCGTCGTCGTCCACAGGTGACCGTCGCACCCCTTGCCATCGACGGGAAACAGACGTTGACTGTGACAAACGGCATCAAACGAAGGGTTTGCGGTGCTTCTCGGGGACCGCGGCAGCCGCTGGCGCTGTCTGCTCGTCTGGGCGTCGGGGACGTCGGCGCTCGGCGTCGTCGCCCTGCTCGTCCTTCCCGACGCATGGGCGCTCTGGGCGGGACGTTCCGCGGTCGCCTCGCTGCCTCTCGACGTCCTCCTGCGACGTGTCTCGGCCTGCGTGCTGCTGGCCTGTGCCTGCTGGGCGTGGCCGGCGCTCACCGCGACCGTCTCGGAGGCCTGGCGGGGCGCCGGCTCAGTCGGCCGAGGCCCGTGGGCGCTGCCGGCCGGCGTACGCCGCGTCGTGCTCGCCGCCTGCGGTGTGGCACTCGTGTCGGGCGTGGTCGCGCCCGCGCGCGCCGACCACGGGCTCGGCGCACACCGCCACGCGCACGGCCTCGGCGTGTTGCGGGGTCTGCCCTTGCCTGAGCGAGCGGTGGCGCCCCCACGGAGTGCCCCGCGAACGGCGTCGGCCGAGCCCGCGCGACCGGCACGCGTCGTCGACGTCCACGTCGGCGACACCTTGTGGGTGATCGCCGAGCGCGACCTGACGCCGGGCGCCAGCGACCACGACGTGGCCCGGCACTGGCACGCGATCTACGCCGCCAACCGCCGACAGATCGGCCCCGATCCGGACGTCATCCGGCCCGGGCAGCACCTCCACCTCCCACCCCTGGCACGAAAGGACAGGCCATGAAGAACTCCGAGGTCGTCACCCTGCCGCGGCCGGCGGCCACCCCGGTCGCGAGCGTCCAAGGGACTCTTGCGCTCGACCTCGGGCCGCGGCTCGACGTCCCGTCGCCCGACCTCTCCGCGCGTCCGTGCGTCGGCACGGACGTGGTCTCGATCGACCTGGCGCGCCGGCGGCAGTTCGAGCAGCATGCCGTGCGCATCGGAGCGGCCCTGGTCGAGATCGTCGGTGGCGACCGGCCCGTCTCGCAGGTGCTCCGCTGGACGACGCCGGAGGTCTACCAGGACCTCGCCCGCCGCGCCCACCTCGTCGCCGCCGCAGCCGGACGTCGTCCCGGGAGCGGCGACATCCAGTCCGTCCGCCCGCAGCTGGTCGCCGCCCACACCAGCTTCGTGTCCGACACCTGCGCCGAGGTCAGCCTGCACGTGCGCTACGGCCGGCGTTCGCGGGCCGTCGCGGCCAGGTTCGAGCTGATCCGCGAGCGCTGGCAGGTCACCGCCCTCGAGTTTGCTTGAGGGGTGGTTTCGAGACGCTCGCAGAGCTCGCTCCTCAACCACCGACCAGCAGAGCTCGCTCCTCAACCACCGACCAGCAGAGCTCGCTCCTCAACCACCGACCAGCAGAGCTCGCTCCTCAACCACAGAGGCTCGCTGTTACTGGATGCGCGCGGTGAGGCCGGTCGGCCCACCCGGTGCCCCGTGGCAGCGCTTGAACTTCTTGCCCGAGCCACAGGGGCACAGCGAGTTGCGGCCGACACCGGCGAACTCGTCGTCGTCGTTGGTCACGGTCGTGCCCGGGACGAGCCTGCGGCTGGCCGGACTCATCGTCGCCGCCGAACGCGGCCGGCACGGAGAGGACCGAGTCGTTCTCGTCGGGTGCGGAGTAGGAGAGGTGCTGCGGAGTGCGGCTCTGGTCGAGTCCCTTGGCGGTGATGTGGGGCCGGTGGTCGTGGTGGCCGTTCGTCGGGTCGCCGGCGACGCCGGGCTGCTCGAGCGAGCGGAGCTCACGCTGCAGCGGCTCCTCGGTCTCCTCCTCGACCGGCTCCTCCTCGTCGTCGACCAGCTGGACGTCGAGGTTGAAGAGGAAGCCGACCGACTCCTCCTTGATGCCGTCCATGATCGCCATGAACATGTCGAAGCCCTCGCGCTGGTACTCCACGAGCGGGTCGCGCTGGGCGTAGCCACGCAGGCCGATCCCCTCGCGCAGGTAGTCCATCTCGTAGAGGTGCTCGCGCCACTTCCGGTCGAGCACGGAGAGCACGACGCGCCGCTCGAGCTCACGCATGACCTCGGAGCCGACCTCGGCCTCACGACGCTCGTACGCCGCGTGGGCGTCCGCCTGGAGCGCCTCGATGACCTCGTCGCGGTCGAGGCCCTCGAGCCCACCGACCTCGTCGGCCATCCGGTTGAGGTCCAGCGACAGCGGCCACAGCTGGCCCAGCTGCGTCTGGAGGGCATCGACGTCCCACTCCTCGGCGAACCCTTCGGTCGCGCCGAGGACGAAGCCTTCGACGACGTCGTCGATGAAGGTGCCGATCTGGTCCTCGAGGTCGGCACCCTCGAGCACCTTGCGCCGCTCGGCGTAGATGACGTGACGCTGGCGGTCCATGACGTCGTCGTACTTGAGGACGTTCTTCCGGGAGTCGAAGTTCTGTGCCTCGATCTGGCCCTGCGCGTTGGCGATGGCGCCCGTCACGCGCTTGTTCTCGATCGGGACGTCGTCGGGGATCTTGAGGACCTGGAGGATCCGGTCGACCCAGTCGGACTTGAACAGCCGCATCAGCTCGTCCTGGAGCGAGAGGTAGAACCGCGACTCGCCCGGGTCGCCCTGACGGCCGGAACGGCCGCGCAGCTGGTTGTCGATGCGCCGGGACTCGTGCCGCTCGGTGCCCACGACGTAGAGCCCACCGAGGGCCTTGACCTCGTCGTGCTCGGCGGCGACCTGCGCCTTGATCTGCTCGACCATGCCGGGCCACGCCGCTTCGTACTCCTCGGCGGTGTCACCCGTCGGCTCGAGCCCCTTCTTGCGGAGCTCCTCGTCGGCGATGAACTCCACCGACCCACCGAGCATGATGTCGGTACCGCGACCGGCCATGTTCGTCGCGACCGTGACCGCTCCCTTGTGACCGGCGAGGGCGACGATCTTCGCCTCGTCGGAGTGGACCTTGGCGTTCAGCACCGTGTGCGGGACGCCCCGCGCGCGCAGCTTCTTCGACAGGTGCTCGGACTTCTCCACCGACACGGTGCCGACCAGCATCGGCTGGCCCTTGGCGTTGCGCTCCGCGATGTCGTCGACGACCGCGTCGTACTTGGCGTCCTCGGTGCGGTAGACGAGGTCGGCCTGGTCGTCACGCACCATCGGCAGGTTGGTCGGGATCGGCACGACCCCGAGCCGGTAGATCTTGTCGAACTCGCTGGCCTCGGTCATCGCCGTACCGGTCATCCCGGAGAGCTTCTCGTAGAGGCGGAAGTAGTTCTGCAGGGTGACGGTCGCGAGCGTCTGGTACTCCTCGCGGACCTCGACACCCTCCTTGGCCTCGATCGCCTGGTGGAGACCGTCGTTGTAGCGGCGTCCGGCCAGCATGCGGCCGGTGTGCTCGTCCACGATCAGGACCTCGCCGTCCATGACGACGTACTCCTTGTCGTTGCGGAACAGCTCCTTGGCCTTGATCGAGTTGTTCAGGAAGGAGATCAGCGGGGTGTTGGCGGACTCGTAGAGGTTCTCGATGCCGAGGTGGTCCTCGACCTTGGTGATGCCCGGCTCGAGAACGGAGATCGTGCGCTTCTTCTCGTCGACCTCGTAGTCGGTGTCGCGGGTGAGGTTGCGGGCGACCTTGGCGAACTCGCCGTACCAGCGCACCTCGTCCTGCGTCGGGCCGCTGATGATCAGCGGGGTCCGCGCCTCGTCGATCAGGATCGAGTCGACCTCGTCGACGATCGCGAAGTGGTGACCGCGCTGGACGCACTCCTCCAGCGAGCTGGCCATGTTGTCGCGAAGGTAGTCGAAGCCGAGCTCGTTGTTCGTGCCGTAGGTGACGTCGCAGTTGTAGGCCTCGCGACGCTCGTCGGGCTTCATCGACGGCAGGATCACACCGGTCGAGAGACCGAGGAAGTGGTGGATCCGGCCCATCCACTCCGCGTGGTACTTCGCGAGGTAGTCGTTGACGGTGACGACGTGGACGCCGTTGCCGGCCAGCGCGTTGAGGTACGCCGGGAGGGTCGCGACCAGCGTCTTGCCCTCGCCGGTCTTCATCTCCGCGATGTTGCCGAGGTGGAGCGCCGCGCCGCCCATGATCTGCACGTCGTAGTGGCGCTGCCCGATCACGCGCTTGGCGGCCTCCCGCACGGTGGCGAACGCCTCGGGCATCAGGTCGTCGAGCGTCTCGCCGTCGGCCAGCCGCGCCTTGAACTCGGCCGTCTGCGCCTGGAGCTCGTCGTCGCTCATCGCGACGAAGTCGTCCTCGATGGCGTTGACCGCGCGGGACACCGCCTCCAGCTGGCGCAGGATCTTGCCCTCGCCGATGCGGAGCAGCTTGTCGATGATGGCAGGCACGCGGGTGACTCCCCGGGGTCAGACGTCGGATGAACGCCCCAACTCTACCCAGCGGGCCGAACCGGACCGATTCGTCGGCGGCTCAGCCCGACGCCGCGAGTCAGGCGGATGAGGGTCGACAGCGCCGGCGCGAGGTCGCCCGGCGCTCGACCACGACCGTGTGCAGATCGAGCCATCCGGCCAGTCGCGCGCAGCTCGACGGCGAGCTCCTCGGCGGTCTCGTCGGGCGCGCCCGGCTCGGCGTACGCCGCCTTGACCAGCAGCAGGCCGGTCTTGCGGTCGGCCTTGAGGTCGACGCGACCGACGATCCGGTCGCCCAGCAGGAACGGCAGCACGTAGTAGCCGTAGATGCGCTTCTCGACCGGGGTGTAGATCTCGATCCGGTAGAAGAAGTCGAACAGCGACTCGGTGCGCTCGCGCTCCCAGACGACCGGGTCGAACGGGCTCAGCAAGGTGCGGGCCCGACGCGGCGTGGGATCCGCGCGTCGCGGTGGAGGTAGGACGGGCGCTTGACGCCCTCGACGGTCACCGGGATCAGCTCGCCCTCCTCGACGAGCTCGTCGATCGCGTCCGGGCGGCGGCACCGGTCCGGCTCTGTCCGGCTGGAGCGCAGGCGGTAGTAGTCGGCGAGGTCGCGGAGCGGTGCGCGACGCCGTGTGAGCGCGCGGCGCGACGGACCAGCTCCTTGACCGCGTCGGCGCTCGGTCGGGGTCGGCGCCTCGAGGTGCTCGCGCGGGATGACCCGCTCGGGCAGGTCGTAGCGGATCTCGAACTGGCTGTTGCGGCCGGCGATGGCGACGTCGCCGACCATGTACATGTAGTCGAGGGCCCGCCGGGTGGTCGACCAGTTCCATCCCCAGTGGTCCTTCTTGCGCGGCAGGCCGTCGTCGAGGTCGCGGGCGGTCGAGGCGCCGCGGTCGGCGATCTCGGCCAGCAGGCTCTGCGATGAGCTCGTCGGTGACCACCGTGCCCCACCACTTGTGGCGACCGTCGCGGTAGCGCGCCATCCGATGCCGCATCAGCGGCCACAGCTCGACCGGCATGAGCGCCTGGACGTGCGCCCAGTACTCCACCAGGCGGCGCGGCCTGCCCTCGGACGCGCGGCGGACCAGGTCGACGTCGTAGGGACCCATCCGGGAGTAGAGCGGCATGTAGTGGGCGCGCTGCAGCACGTTGACCGAGTCGACCTGGAGCACGCCGGTGCGGGCCAGCGTGCGCGCGAGGGTGCGCATCGTCGGCGGGTCGTGGGACGGGTCGAGGAAGCCCTGGGCGGCCAGCGCGATCCGGCGGGCCTGGGCCTGGGACAGCGTGGCCGTCGAGCCGGCAGGGTCGGGGAGGGCACGGACGCGAACCTAGCCGCCGCCGGGGACAGCCCACGCGTCACGGGGCCCAGGGTGATGGTCCCCGTCGTCCTCGAGGATGATTTTCGCCCCACTCGGCCGAATCGGCTGGCTCCGGGCGGCGCGGGAGCACTCAGAATCCCTGGCGTGCTCGAGCTCCGGGGGAAACGGCTGGCCGGCCGCGTCGCGGCCACGGTGGCGGCGTGCGCCCTGGCGGCGGTCGCGCTGGTGCTCGACGGCCAGGCCGACTCGGACGCCGCGCTGCAGGCCGCCGGCGGACAGTGCGGCGCCGCGGCGGACGGCCCCGCGACCGCCACCATCAAGATCGTGCCCGCCGGACTGCGGCTGGAAGTTCGAGCCCGAGCAACTACGACCGTCGCGGTGGGCGGCACGCTGACCGTGGTGAACAACGACCGCTGCCGCACACGGTCACGTCGGTGGCGATCGGCGACGACGGCAAGCCGCTGTTCGACGTCACGGTCGACCCGGGCCAGACCAAGCCGATCGTCCCGGTCGCGACCCTGCGGCGACGGCACCTACGCGTTCTACTGCCGCTTCCACCAGTCATGACCGGCAGGCTCACCGTCGGGAGCCGGCGGCCCGGTGACCACGTCGCCCGACGTTCGAGCAGCCGCTCGTGCAGCCGCCGCGACTGACCGGGAAGCACATCCTGATCGTGATGCGGAAGGCCAAGGTGCGGGTGCTGCCGCACGGGCCGACGCACGCCGATGCTCACCTTCGGCGGCACCTTCCCCGGGCCGACCATCGTGCGCCGCGCCGGGCAGGACACCCGGGTCACCTTCGTCAACCACCTGCCGCGCGAGGACGGCGCGGTGACGATCCACCAGCACGGCGGCCACCAGAGGTCGAAGTTCGACGGCCAGCCCGACAGCCACCTGATCAGGCACGGCCAGAAGCTGACCTACGACTACCCCCTGCGCGACGGGGGCAGCCGCTGCCGGCAGCGCTGCGCTTCTACCACGACCACCGCATGGACAAGACCGCGCGGAACAACTGGTTCGGCCTGCAGGGCATGTTCCTGACCACCGACCCGCGCGAGGCGCGGCTGGGGCTGCCCCACGGCAGGTACGACATCCCGCTGGCGATCACCGACCGCAGCTTCCGCCGCCACAACCGGCTGACCAACCCGTTCAGGCAGGCATGGCGGGCATGGCCGGCATGGGCGGGCCGGGCACGCGAGACCATCGGCGACCAGGTCCTCGTCAACGGCAGGTTCGCGCCGTACCAGCGGGTGCACCCGGGCTCTACCGGCTGCAGCTGCTCAACTCGTCTCTGTTCTCCAGCTACGACTTCGCCCTGTCGAACGGGCGGCCGATGACCCAGATCGGCACCGGCTCAGGCCTGCTTCCCCACCCGGTCGTGCGCCAGGACATCCTGCTGGGGCCGGCGCAGCGAGCCGACGTCGTCGTGGACTTCCGCGAGTACCAGGGCCGAACGTCCAGCTCCAGTCCATCCTGCCGACCGCGGGGCTCCACCACCGGCGTCGGGCTCATGCAGTTCCGCGTGCGCGGCAAGGCGGCCCGCACGTTCAGGGTGCGCGACAAGCTGGCCACGATCCAGAACTACAAGGTGCCGGAGAAGGTCGCGAAGACCTGGAGGTTCGGCCTCGACACGCGGCGCAACCACTGGACGATCAACGGCAAGCGCTTCGACCCGAAGCGGGTCGACGAGCGGGTGCCGCTGGGATCGGTCCAGCGCTGGAAGCTGGTGAACACCGCGGCGTTCACCCACTACATCCACCTGCACGAGGAGCTGTGGCGCACGTTGAGGCGTGACGGGAAGCGCCCCCGCCGTGGGAGCGCGGGCTACGAGGACACCTGGCGGCTCGACCCCGGCGAGAGCGTGGAGGTCGCGGCGAGGTTCACCGACTTCACCGGGAAGTTCATGATCCACTGCCACATGCTCGACCACGAGGACGACGGCATGATGGCGACGTTCGTGGTCGAGGAAGCCGCTGACCAGGCTGGAACCGCTCGGACTACGGGCAGCTCGACGATCTTCTCGCGGACGGCGTACAGGACGGCTTCCATGCGCGAGTGGAGCTGGAGCTTCTCCAGCAGGTTGCGGACGTGGTTCTTCACGGTGTTCTCACTGATGAAGAGCTTCTTGGCGATGTCCTTGTTGTTCAGCCCCTGGGCGACCAGGCGCAGCACCTCGAGCTCGCGCTCGGTGAGCCGGAACGTCGAGACCGGGCCCTTGTCGGGCTGGGACATCTGCTTGAACTCGTCGATGAGCTTGACCGCCATCGACGGACTGATCAGCGACTGGCCGTCGGCCACCACGCGGACCGCCTGGGCGACCTCCTCGATCGAGGAGTCCTTGAGCAGGTAGCCGCTCGCGCCGCTCTTGACCGCCTCGTAGAGGTCGGACTCCTCGTCGGAGACCGTGAGCATGAGGATCTTCGCGGCCGGCACGGCCTCCTTGATCGCGACGCAGGCCTCGATGCCGGAGATCTTCGGCATCCGCACGTCGAGGAGTACGACGTCGGGGGCGACCCGGCTGGCCAGCTCGATGCCGGTCTGGCCGTCGCCGGCCTCACCCACGACGTCGAGGCCCGGCTCGGCGTCCATCAGCATGGTCAGGCCGCGACGGAACAGCTCCTGGTCATCGACGATGATGACCCGGATGGGCTCCGTACCGTGCGCCTGGGGGGGTAGACACGCGCCTAGCATGTCATGACCACCGGGGCTATGGGCCGAAAGGGCCAGTGCGAGCCCGTCACCTGACCCGTCCGGGCCATCGGCCGTGGTCAGCCCGTGCCGTCCACCTCCAGCGCGATGACCCCGTAGTCATAGCCCCGGCGGCGGTAGACCACCGCCGGCCGATGGGTCTCCTGGTCGACGAACAGGTAGAAGTCGTGCCCGACCAGCTCCATCTCGTAGAGCGCCTGGTCGAGCGTCATCGGTCGCGCCGCGTGGACCTTCTCGCGCACGACCAGCGGCCCGTCGCCGGTGACCGTCATCGAGGCGACCTTGCGCTCGGTCACGACGTCCTGGTCGGTGCCGTCCGGCTGGTCGAGCGGTCGGCAGCTCGCCGGTGGCGGGGCGGCTGCGGTGGGCCCGCACCTTGCGGTCGTTGGCGCGGCGCATCTGCGCGGCCATCTTGTCCACGGCCAGGTCCAGGGCGCCCATCTTGTCGACGGCGGCTGCCTCGGCCCGGATCACCGGGCCCTTGGAGTACGCCGTCAGCTCGATGCGCACCGCCCGGTCGGCCTGGCGGGGGTTGCGCTCGTTCTCGACCTCGACCTGCACGCGCATGATCCGGTGGTCGTGCTTCTCGAGCCGGCCGAGCTTGTCGGCGACATGGTCTCGAAAGCGTTCCGACAGCTCACAGTGCCGTGCGGTGACCACCACGTCCATGGATTCCTCCTGATGTGCGGTTGACGGATCTACGAGGTCATGCCCTCCCGAGAAGATGTCCTCCGAGAGACGGGCTGGAGGAGTCCGTCCGGCCGACCTGGTCTTCGTCCCCACACCCGCCTGCTGAGGGGTTCGCAGCTTGGCTGCCACTACTGCCCTTCTCCCGCAGGTCTCCGCGTCTGACGGAGGCTGCGAGGCAGGACTTACGACTAAGCCGCACCGTGATCGGCGCGCCAGCCCTGCGCAGTGCCGGGGGTGGGCGCCTTACGTGGACCGTTTCGCCTGCGACTGGCATCGGCTTGTCGTCCCTGCGCCCCGGGCATCCGGGGCGTCTGGACGACGCAACCACGGACCCGGACGGACTCCATGATCCGACGCTAGCCCGTGTCCGGTGATCGCGGTACCGCAACCCCGAGATGGCTCACCTGTCGACCGGCGTCAGCGGCGTACGGCGTCGCGTGGCGGCGACGGCGACGACGGCGAGCGGGGGAGACCGACGGCGCGGAGCGCCCGCTGGGCCTCGGCGGCGGTCGCTCCGGTCGTGAGCACGTCGTCGCACACCACGACGTGCAGGGGCCGTCCGGCGCGGGCGAGTCGGCGCAGGGCCGGCGCGTGGGCGCGGAAGGCACCGGCCAGGTTGAGCCGCGCGTGCGCAGCGCGTCGAGCCCCGCCTGGTCGGCCAGACCCGGGCGGGTCCGGAGCAACGGGAGGCAGGGGGCCGGGCGTGCCCCACGTCGTCAGCCGGGCGGCCGCGGCCCGCACCAGGTTGGTGGTCGGGTCGTGACCGCGTTGCCGGACCGAGCCCGGCCGCGACGGCACCGGCACGAGCAGCGAGATCCGCGCTCGAGGCGGCCGCGACGAGGTCGTCGAGCGCCATCGCCACCGCGAGCGCGAGCAGCTCACCCAGCGGCCGGGCCAGGCCGAGCAGGCGGTGCTCCTTGTGCCCGAGGACCATGGCCCGGACGGTGCCGTCGTACGACGTGGCCGCCCACGGGGCCGTCAGCCCGGGCGGGCGAGGCGTCGGCCAGGCCGGTGCGGGGTGCGGCTCGAGCGCCGCGGCGCACGCGGCGCAGAGCAGGCGACCCGGACGACCGCAGCCGACGCAGGTGCTCCCGAGGAGCAGGTCACGGGACGCGTCGAGCACGGCGGCAGCCGACCAGCCGGCCGGCCGCGCGGCAACCCGATCCGGCGCGGCCTGTGGATCACCCCGCGTAGGTGATGTGGTGGAGTCCGCGATCGGTGAGCGGACGGCCGGGCTCGGCCGGCGAGAAGTTGAAGAGCGCGGAGGCTTGCTGCACGGCGTACGGCGTCTGCTGCGCGGGCGACGTGGCGAGGTACCGGACGTCGCCGGTGACCGAGATCGGCGGGACCTCCCCGGCCGGTCGAGCCGTCGACGTTCAGGATGCGCACCTCCGCGTGGGCGTGCGAGAGCCGGTCGAGGACGGCGATCGTGGTCGGCGAGGTCCACCCGATGTCCCGGATGCGGTTCGTGCCGCGTGCGGTCCACGGGATCTGCTCGGGCGCGCGACGCTCCGGTGACCCCGCCGTCGGCGTCGTACCGGAGACGGCTCACTGATGCGGTCGGCACCGGGCCGCGGACGACCGCGACGAGTCGCGACCCGTCGCGTGAGACCAGGAACCGACGGACGTCCTCACCCGTGATGCCCGGCACCGGAGCCGGTCGGTGCGCCCGGCCGGCGACGCACACGACCGCCGCGCCCTGCCCGGGTGTTCTGCACGCCCACAGGCGCTTCGCGAAGTCCCACGCGGGCCGCAGCAACCCGCCTCCGGCCAGCACGGTGACTGGGCGCCGCTCGCCGACCGACCTGCAGCCCCGCCGGGACGACCGCGGCGACCCTCGCGTCGTCGAGACTGACCGCGAACGGCCGATCCCGAGCCGCTGGTGCCGAAGGGGCCGCCCTTGGGCGTCAGGTCGGTGACCGCGCCCGGACACGAGCCGCCCGCGGCGCACGGCATAGGTCAGGGGGGTGGCCTTGACCCCGCCGGGTCGTAGGCGTCGAACTCCGGGGCGAGGACCGGGAAGCGCGACCTCCCGGCGGCGTCGGTGACGACGCGGTCGGCCACGGTGAGCGTGAACATCGTGATCGACGGGTCCTGGCGCAGGGTCCAGGCGAGCTGCGCGAGCATCTGCAGGGTCGTCTGCGGGCTCAACGGCCCGGGATCGGGGCCCTCGAGGCTGACCGCGGCCAGGTTGCGGTCGACCGCGACCGCCAGCCGCACGGTGAGGCCCGGCGGGAGGAAGGTGCGCTCCACGCCGCTCAGGGACTGCGGGGGCCGCGCAGGAGCGCCGTGACCAGGGCCGTCGCCAGCTGCGATCCCTGCTGGACGTGAACCGGCTCCGGGACCAGGATCCGGCCGCTCGGGTCGTAGAAGTAGAGCGAGGTGCTCTGGGAGGTGTCCTGGGAGGTGTAGTTCTGCTCGTAGAAGCTGCGCTGCAGGATCAGCGCGTCGGGGGCGTCGGCGATCCGCCACTCGCCGTCCTCGCGCACCATCGGGAAGCTCAGTCGGGCGGCGTCGGGCGAGACCCGCCCCTGCCAGCTTCCGCGGGCACCGATCCGGTCGGCGCTCGCGGAGCCTGACGTCGACCTGGTCCTCGATCTGGCCCTGGTCTCAGGCAGCGAGTCCGACCCGTAGACGATCACCTGGCTCGGCTGCCACTCGTCCTGCGCCTGTCGGGTCAGGTAGGACCGCGCCGGAGGCAGTCGCACCGGCGTCGCCTCCATGGCCTCGAGGAACCCGGCCACGATCGCGTCCGGTGACGCGCCCGGTGCCGGTGGCGGCGGGTCGTTGAAGGGCTGCTGCGACCTGCTGCCCCTGGCCACGCGGCTTCGCCTCGACCACGGGACCGCCGTCGGGCACCTGGACGCACGAGGTCAGAGCGGCCGCGACGCCGATCGCCAGCAGCGCGCGGAGAGTGCGTCGGGGTCTCATGCGACCACCTCCGCTGCGTCCTCGGGCACCAGCGGGAGCGGGCTGTGGCGCAACGGATGTCCGGCGTACCTCGGCAGCGTCAGCCGGAACTGGGCGCCCTCGTTCGGCTTGCCCCAGGCCTGCAGCCAGCCACCGTGGAGGTGGGTGTCCTCGAGCGAGATGGCCAGGCCGAGACCGGTGCCGCCGCTGGTGCGGGCCCGCGCGGGGTCGGCGCGCCAGAAGCGGTTGAACACCATCGCCGACTCGCCGACCGCCAGCCCGACACCGTGGTCGCGGACGGCGACGGCTGCGGCCTGGTCGTCCGCGGCCACGGTGATCACGATCTGCCTGCTCTCGGCGTGGTCGATCGCGTTGGTGACCAGGTTGCGCACGATCCGCTCCAGCCGGCGTACGTCGGCCTCGGCGACGCACGCGCGTCTGCGGGGCACGGACGACGACGCGGGTGCCGCGTTGGTTGGCCAGCGCCCGGGTGCTGTCGACCACCCGGCGTACGACGTCGGTGAGGTTGACGTCGTCGAGGTCGAGGGCGGCGGCACCGGCGTCGAAGCGGCTGATCTCGAGCAGGTCGACGAGCAAGGTCTCGAAGCGGTCGAGCTCGCCCTGCAGGAGCTCGGCCGCGCGGGCAGTCTGCGGGTCGAAGTCGGCACGTGCGTCGTACAGCACCGAGCCCGCGAGCCGGACGGTCGTCAGGGGGGTGCGCAGCTCGTGAGAGACGTCGGAGACGAACCGGCGCTGGACCCGGCTGAGCTCCTCGAGCTGACGGATCTGGCGCTGGAGGCTGGTCGCCATCTGGTTGAACGACGTCGCGAGCCGCGCCAGGTCGTCCTCGCCGCGGACGCGGAGCCGTTCCTGGAGCTGCCCCGCCGCGAGCCGCTCGGCCACCCGCCGGGCCAGCCGGATCGGGGTGACGATCTGGCGCGTGAGCAGCCAGGTGAGGGCCGCGATCAGGGCGAGCAGCAACACCCCCGCGGTCAGCAGGGCCCGCGTGACCAGGCCGAGGGTCTGCTGCACGTCGTCGAGCGGGAACAGGTAGTAGACGGTGCGGAACGTGCCGTCCGCGGGATCTTGACCCGGGAGCCGACCACGATTCCGGGCACCGGTGACTGCGTGCGCTTGCCGGTGGAGCGGATCGTCGTATAGGTCCAGGCCGTCCTTGCTCGGACGAGTCGAAGTGCCCCACGAGCGATCCGGGACACTGCGGACGTCGAGTTCGCGGTGAACTCCGGGACCCGACCGGCGTGGTGTTCCCGGGGCCGCGGTCCGGCCATCACGACGCTGAACCCGCGGACCGACCCGCGCGTGTCGAGGCCACAGAGTTGAGAGCCTGCGCGGCGGCGTCGGTGTCGGTGCCCGGGACGGCGGCCAGCTCTCGGCGGCCTGCTCGTTCTCGTTGCCGGCCTCCGTGAGCACCGTGTCGACCCGATGGTCGAGCAGGCCCTGCTCGACCTGGCGGAGCAGGAACCAGCCGACGGCCGTGACCACGATCGCCGAGAGCAGCAGCGTGCTGACCACGACCCGCGCCTGGATCGAACGGCGCCAGAAGGTCAGTCCCCGGCGGAGGGCCTCGGGCAGGATCGCGCGGCCTCCATCTCACGGTGCCTCACTGCTGCCGGAGCTGCCGGCCTTGTAGCCGACGCCGCGGACGGTGAGCACGATCTCGGGGTTCTCCGGGTCGGTCTCGACCTTGGACCGCAGCCGTTGGACGTGGACGTTGACCAGCCGGGTGTCGGCAGCATGCCGGTAGCCCCAGACCTGCTCGAGCAGGACCTCGCGGGTGAACACCTGCCAGGGCTTGCGGGCCAGACACACCAGGAGGTCGAACTCCAGGGGGGTCAGGCTGATCGGTGGCCGTCGCGGGTCACCGCGTGGCCGGCGACGTCGATCGTGAGCGGCCCGATGGTGAGCGAGTCCGCGCCGGGCATCGTTCCGGCGTACCCGTGCGCGGATGCGGGCGACCAGCTCCTTGGGCTTGAACGGCTTCACGACGTAGTCGTCGGCGCCCGACTCGAGGCCGACCACGACGTCGACGGTGTCGCCCTTGGCCGTGAGCATCACGATCGGGACACCCGACTCGGCGCGGATCTCCTTGCAACGTCGATGCCGCCCTTGCCGGGCAGCATCAGGTCGAGCAGTACGACGTCGGGCCGGTAGGCGTGGAACGCAGCCATCGCCTCGTCCCCGCGCTCGACAACGTGGGCGTCGAAGCCCTCCTGGCGCAGCACGATCGACAGCATCTCCGACAGAGACGCGTCGTCGTCGACGACCAGCACACGCGCGCGGAAGTCCTCGGCCTGGGTCACCCTGTCATCTTGCCAGTGACGCGCCGAGCCCGAGGAAAGAGCGCGGCTCGAGTCGAGACCGGTGACGGTGTCTGGCGCCTCGGGCACAGCTCCGGTGGTCTCGAGACGCTCGCAGAGCTCGCTCCTCAATCACCGGGGGCTCGCTCCTCAACCACCGGAACGAGCGCACCTATCCGACGCGACCGTCAGTAGCGGTACTGCTCGGCCTTGTAGGGGCCCTCGACCGCCACGCCGAGGTACGACGCCTGGGCGTCGGTCAGCGTCGTCAGCCTCACCCCGAGGGCGCCGAGGTGGAGCCGGGCGACCTCCTCGTCGAGGTGCTTGGGCAGCACGTAGACGCCGGTCGGGTAGTCGTCGGGCTTGGTGAACAGCTCGATCTGCGCCAGCACCTGGTTGGTGAAGGAGTTCGACATCACGAAGCTCGGGTGACCGGTGGCGTTGCCGAGGTTCATCAGCCTGCCCTCGGAGAGCACGATGATCGCCGTTCCCGCCGGGGAAGGTCCACTTGTCCACCTGCGGCTTGACGTTCTTGCGCTCGATGCCGGGGAAGGACTCGAGGCCGGCCATGTCGAGCTCGTTGTCGAAGTGGCCGATGTTGCCCAGGATCGCCTGGTGCTTCATCCGCGACATCTGCTCGGCGGTGACGACGTCCTTGTTGCCGGTCGCGGTGATCACGATGTCGGCGACGCCGAGGACGTCTTCGAGGGTGGCGACCTGGTAGCCGTCCATCGCGGCCTGCAGGGCGCAGATCGGGTCGATCTCGGTGACGATCACGCGAGCACCCTGGCCGCGAAGGCTCTCCGCGCAGCCCTTGCCGACGTCGCCGTACCCGCAGACGACCGCGACCTTGCCGCCGATCAGGACGTCGGTGGCGCGGTTGATGCCGTCGATCAGGGAGTGGCGGCAGCCGTACTTGTTGTCGAACTTGGACTTGGTGACCGAGTCGTTGACGTTGATCGCCGGGAAGAGCAGCGAGCCTTCCTTCATCATCTCGTAGAGCCGGTGGACGCCGGTCGTGGTCTCCTCGGTGACGCCCTGGATGTGCTCGGCGATCGTGGTCCAGCGGTTGCTGCTCTCGGCGAGCGAGGCTTTCAGCACGTCGAAGACGACCTGCTGCTCGTGGCTGGCCGCCGTGGCCGGGTCGGGCGCGACGCCGTTCTTCTCCATGTCGAGCCCGAGGTGGACCAGCATGGTCGCGTCGCCGCCGTCGTCGAGGATCATGTTCGCGAAGGTGTCGGCCGGCCACTGCAGGATCTGCTGGGTGCACCACCAGTACTCCTCCAGCGTCTCGCCCTTCCAGGCGAACACCGGCACGCCCTGCGGCTCGTCGGCGGTGCCGTCCGGGCCGACGACGACGGCCGCGGCCGCGTGGTCCTGGGTGGAGAAGATGTTGCAGGAGGCCCAACGCACCTCGGCGCCGAGCGCGACGAGCGTCTCGATCAGCACCGCCGTCTGGATGGTCATGTGCAGCGAGCCGGCGATCCGGGCACCGGCGAGCGGCTTGGTCTCGCCGTAGCGCGCACGCATCGCCATCAGGCCGGGCATCTCGTGCTCGGCGAGGGTGATCTCGGTGCGGCCGAAGTCGGCCAGCGAGAGATCTTTGACCTTGTAGTCCATGAAGTTCTCCTCGTCAGAGGTGGAGCAGTCTGCGCTGCGCATCTGCGCATCCTCGGGATCTCCCACGCGGACTCCAGAAGCCTAGAACCGGTCGCCCCGGAATCAGGAATCGTCGGGCCTCGCCGGGAGCCATCGCGCGACGGCCAGCGCCACGAGGACGGACGGGAAACGCCAGCAGCGGCGACCAGCGTCGGGAAGCCGACGACGCGCGAGCCGACGGCGAAGCAGGCGAACAGCGCGATCGCGACTCAGGTCCTCCAGGACTCCGAGCACGCTGGTGACCGTGGCCCGCGCCGGGCCCGTGATGCTGTCCTGCAGCCGAGTCTCGCCGACCAGCATCGCGTTGTTGCACAGTCCGTACCCGATCGCGATCCCGACGAAGCCGGCGTACGGCGTGATCAGTGCGCCGACCGAGATCAGCACCGAACCCGACGCCAGCATCACCGCCACCACGCGACCGTCGACCCGGGCGGTGCGTCCGACCAGTGCGGTCCCGACCGCCTGACCGACCACCGTGACGGCGATCAGGATCGGCACGACGGTGGTCGAGACCCCGTGGTCGCGGGCCACCAGCGGGAAGTACTCGTCGTACGTCGTCATCGCGACCATGGCCGACGCGAGAAGGAGGATCCGGCGGACGTCCGGGTGGTGGCTGGACTCGGCGAGGCCGGCCCGGAGCATCGCGACGTAGCGCGAGGCCGCGTGCTCGGTGGCCGGCGAGAGCCCCCTCGTCGTGTGGCGCGTGGCGGGCCCGGTAGGACACCGGCAGTGTCGCCGCGAGCAGTCCCTGGACCCCGGCGATCGCGACCGACGTCCACCCGACGAGGGCGTAGCCGCCGACGTGGAACAGGCCGGCCGCGGCCGCACTGGCGACCAGGTTGGCGACCAGCGCCGTCGACTGCGCCCAGCCGATCAGACCGGCGTACCGACCGCGGGCACCGCGCTCGACCAGCTCGTCGTACACCATCGACTCGAAGGTGCCGGACATCAGCGCGCTCGACAGTCCCCAGCACATGAAGCCCACCGCGAAACCGGCGAAGGTCTGCCAGACCATCCAGAGCGAGAAGCCCGCGGCGTAGATGGCAGCCGAGAGCACGAGCAGGCGGCGACGGTCGAAGGGGTCGGCCCAGGCACCCGAGGGGATCTCGCAGAGGAACGACGTCAACGCCCAGATGATGAAGAGGAGCGAGATCCGGCCACTGTCGACGCCGCGGTCGGCGAACAGCAGCGCGTAGACGCTGTAGAGAGGGACCAGGTCCCTGGAGGCGTGGTAGGCGAGGACCCGCGGGACGAACCCGTCGTGGCGGTCACCCACCACCGGGACTCATATATGGCCGGAGAAGTGACGCATGCGTGAAGGCTAGACCCGTCACCCGGCCGGGGCCAGGAACCAGCGATCCAGTCGTCAGCGGTCCGGTGCTCAGCTCGCCAGTGCCGGCAGCAGGTCGTCGCCGCTGCGGTACGGCGGGGACGGCGGCCCGGTGACGACCTCGATCAGGCAGGCGCGCCCGGACGTCGCGTCACCGGTGACCTCGACCGACGTCACCGGCTCCTGCTTCCCGTCGCCCCGGCCGCCGGTGGCGACCCGGAAGTCGTGGCCGACCAGCCGGATCTTGATGACCGTCCCGGACGTGCACGAGCCGGACAGGTTGGGCCGCGTCACCGTGCCGGACCTGACGATCGCGGACGCACTGGTCAGCCGAGGGTGCAGGCGATGTGACCTGGTGTCGCGCGATGCGCACGGCCGCGTCGTACTGGGCCTGCGTGAGCTGTCGGTCGTCGGACGACCCGTGCCGGGCATCGGCTCGCATCATCTGGGCTCCGACCACACCGGCCGACGCCATGAGCATGCCGGCGACGCCGAACACCCACGCCGTTCTGATCCCCCGTGTCATCACACACCCCCGTGCGTCCCCTGACTAGGACGCACGGTAGACCCGATCCGACCGGAGCGGAACCGTCCGACCCGGCCAGCCCGCCGGGTCGGACGCGTGCGGTCAGTCGCGTGACTGGTTCAAGATGGCGTCGAACTTGGCCGCCTTGACACCGGTGAGTGTCCAGGAGCCGGAGGAGTTCGCGGTGGAGTTGAAGTAGGACAGGCCCAGGCCGGGCAGGTCGGTACGGTTCGCCATGTCGTCGTAGGCACGAGTGAGCCAGTCGGGGTCCTTGGCGGCCGCGGAGTCCGTGTAGCCCGTCTCGGCGATGGCCCAGTCGACGCCGAGCTTCTTGGCGGCCGGGGCGATCTCGTCGTAGAAGTGGTTCATCTCGGTCCAGCCCTTGCCGACGTGGTTGGCGTCGCCGTAGCGGTTGTAGGCGTCGAAGCCGACGATGCTGACCATGTTGCCGGGCCACAGCGCGTCCAGGCTGTAGGCGGAGTTCTTGCTGTCGAAGGTGTCCCAGGCGGTCAGGATGATGCTGGTCCGCACGTTCGGGGCAGCGGCCAGCAGCGGCAGCAGCCGCTTCTGCAGTGCGACCCAGTCGGACAGGTTCCCGTCGCCCTCGGGCTCGTGGTGGATCGCCACCCACACCTCACCCGGGACGGTGGCGAGCTGCTTGGCGAGCTCCTTGGTCTGCGCGTCGGCCTTGCCGGCCGCGGCGTCGGCCCACGACACCGGCAGCTTGTAGGACAGCCACGGGATGCGACCGGCGTTCGCGTCGGCGGTGGCCGACCGGATCGAGGAGGCGATGTTGCCGTAGTTCCAGTAGGTGCGGCGCAGCCCGAGTGCCCGACCCGCGCTGGCCTCCATCGCCGAGGGGTCGCCGTTGTTCTGGATGGACGCGCCCACGTACGGCGCCTGGGAGTTGAGGGGCGGCGTGCTCGTGGGTGTCGCCGACGGCGTTCCCGTCGTCGTGGAACCCGACATCGTCGGGATGCTGGTCGGGCTCCCCACCACCGTCTTGGTCACGGTGGCCGTGGCGGTCGGGCCGAACACGGTCTTCGTCACGGTGGCCGTCGCCGTGACGGTCCGGGTGGCCTGGTGGATCTTGATCGGGTAGCCACGGATCTTCCCGGTGGCGGCCCCGCTGGGTGCGAACACACTGCCGACGGTGACCAGGACGACCGTGATCACGGTGACGACGGCGCCGACGGCGGTGAGCCCGGCCTTCGCGTGCGACCGGTCGGCAGCGGCGGCCGCACGATGCTTGCGGCGCCCGCCGACGAGCGAGCGCAATGCGGCCAGGCCGGCCGAGGCGTGAGCAGGGTTCGGGGTGGCATCCCCACGGTGCGCGCGGCGTCCGGCAACACGCGATCCCCGAGTGGTCGTGCCGGCCTTGGCGTGGGCTCCCTGAGGGTTGGTGTTCGCGCGATGCATGCGACGTCGGCTGTTGGCCATGCTGGTCGTCCTCCACGCCAGTGCCGAGACTGGCTCCTGCCCCCGATCGGGCGGCGAGCCACGAAACACATGGACGTGACTCAGGAGGTCGCACGGGGGGTTACGACCCCCCAGTGCTCAGAGTGCTAGGAGCCGCCTCCGCCCGCATGGCTTTGCGGAGTTTTTACCAACGTCTTTACCCCACGACCGCGTCATCCCCGCCTGACCGAGGCGGAACGCCCTCAGGTCAGGCGGGGACGACGCACGGTCTGGGTCGCTCGGAGCGGCGCGGTCACCCGGCCGATCGGTCGACGATGTCGTCGAACTTGGCCATCTTGACACCGGTCAGCCGCCAGGAGCCGCTGGAGTTCGCGGTCGAGTCGAAGTAGCACAGACCCAGACCGGGCAGGTCGGTGCGGTTCGCCATGTCGTCATAGGCACGAGTGAGCCAGTCGGGGTCCTTGGCCGCCGCGGAGTCCGTGTAGCCCGTCTCGCCGATCGCCCAGTCGACCCCGAGCTTCTTCGCGGCCGGGGCGATCTGGTCGTAGAAGTGCTTCATCTCGGTCCAGCCCTTGCCGACGTGGTTGGCGTCGCCGTAGCGGTTGTAGGCGTCGAAGCCGAGGATGCTGACCATCTTGCCGGGCCACAGCGCGTCCAGGCTGTAGGCGGAGTTCTTGCTGTAGAAGGTGTCCCACGCGGTCAGGATGATGCTGGTCCGCACGTTCGGGGCAGCCTCCAGGATCGGCAGGAGTCGCCGCTGCGCGGCCCTCCAGTCGGCCAGGTTTCCGTCGCCCTCGGGCTCGTGGTGGATCGCCACCCAGATCTCACCGGGCACCTCGGCGAGCTGCTTGGCGAGCGCCCTGGTCTGTACGTCGTCCTTGCCTGCCGCGGCGTCGGCCCACGACCCCGGCAGCTTGTAGGACAGCCACGCGATGCGACCGGCCTTCGCGTCCGCGGTGGCCTGGCGGATCGAGGAAGAGATGTTGCCGTAGTTCCAGTACGTGCGGTGCAGTCCGAGCTGCCGGCCGACGGTGGCCTCGAGTGGGCCCGGGTCGCCGTTGTTCTGGATGGCCGCGCCGACGAAGGGCGCGTCCGCGTCGATGGTCGGATTGCCGGTGGGTGTCGTCGTCGGGGTAGAGCTCGTCCGCGTCGAAGAGGCGGACGGGTACGGCACCGTCTTGGTCGCGGTCGCGGTCGCAGTGGCACTCGGCCACACCGTCTTCGTGACGGTCGCAGTGGCCGTCACGGTCTTGGTGGCGGTGACGGTCGTGGCGCGGGCCCCATGCCATCGACTGGGGGCGGCACCACTGGGCGCGAACAGACTGCCGACAGCCACGAGCACCAAGGTGATCACGGCGACGACGGATGCCAGGGCAGTCAGGCCTGCCTTGGCGTGGGTCTCGTTGGGGGTGGGCTCTGCGCGATGCTTGCGGCGTCGTACGTCGGCCATGCTGCTGTTTCCTCCACGCCAGCCCTCAAGTGCTGGCTCTTCGCCCCCCGACAGGGAAAAGTCACTGCCTCGCTGCGGTGACTGTGGAGGATCGCACGGGGGCTCGCGACCTCCCGTGTTCATCGAGCATACACACTTTCGAGTCGCGCGGTTCCGGGGGATTTGCCCTTCTCATCCTTGCCTTTGCTTGACTTTTTCTTGACGTCGGCGAGCCCTTCGGTGGGCTCCGCCGCGTCGTCGTCGACCGCCCGGGAACGGGGTCAGTCGTCGACGAGACCGAGGCGGAGGTACTCCGCCGCGTACCGACCGTTGAGCACAAGTGAGGCGTAGCGGGCGATCTCGGTGCCGGTCTCGGTCGCCAGCGTCTCGACACGTACGCCGTGCTCGGCGGCCGCGGCCTGGAGCCGGCCGCGGTCCTCGCGGACCACCGGATCGTCCGCGCCGTCGTCGAAGACCAGCAACAGTGGCCTGGGTTCGCTGACACCCTCCGCGAACGGGTCGTCGAAGACGTCGCGTGGGCGGGCGGCCTCGATCAGCGGCAGCAGGTGCTCGGCGTCCCCCGCGATCGCGGAACGACCCGACGCACGACGGATCGTCTCGGAGACGCGACGCGCCGCCCGCGCCGCGAGGCTCGAGCCGCCCCACACGATCGGGTTCGTGTCCGCGAGTGCGATGGCCAGCATCTTCCCGGGGTTGACCGCGAGGTCGCGGTGCGGCGAGCAGGCGATGGCGACGTCGTCGAGCGCGGTCGCCACGTCGTCGTGATCGGCACGCGGGCCGAGCCCGACCTGATCGAGGTACTCCAGCACCACCACGGCCGTGGCCAGCTGGTCGCGGGTCACGGTCGGCACGATCGTCGACCAGCGCCCCTCGGCATGCTCGGCGACCAGCGACCCGGCCGGCGACGCGACGACCACCTGGCAGCCGCGGCGTACCGCCTCCGCCACGGCCGCAGCGGTGGCTCGGTCGGAGCCGTCCGGAGCGAGGACGACGACCAGGTCCAGACCGCCGGCCCAGCCGGGTAGCGCCGGGCCCGGCCAGGCGACGTACGGCACCGGGCACCACGGCTCCAGCACCGCCCGGAGCAGGCGCGAGTCCGGGCCGGCAGCGACGATGGCGCGTGGCTTGGCGGCGTCGCGGGCCGTGGCCACCGCAGCGGCGACGCCCTCCGCCGCCTCCGCAGCCTCACGGCGTACTCGCGCACCGGACTCGGCGAGCTCGCGGAGAGGTACGTCGGCCGCCGCCAGCGCGGACTCGTCGTCCAGCCGGGACTCGTCGAACCAGGTCACCATGGGCTCGCTCCGGTTTCAGGAAGGTCGGCGGGCCTCGTCGACCAGCAGCACGGGGATGTCGTCACGGACCGGGTACGCCAGGCCGCAGCTCTGGCAGACCAGCTCCTCCTCGACCGGTTCGAGCAGTCCGCGGTCGTCGGGACAGCGGATGATCTCCATCAGCCGGGGGTCGAGGTTCATGCTGACTCACTCCTGATGATGGCGAGGACGTCGTCGCGGACGCGGGTCATGGTCGGCTCGTCGACACCCTCGACGTTGAGGCGCAGCAGCGGCTCGGTGTTGGACGGCCGGACGTTGAACCACCAGTCGTCCGTGGCGACGGTGAGTCCGTCGAGATGGTCCACGGCAGCGCCCGGCGTCTCGGCGTACGCCGCCTCCACGGCCGCCCCGGTGGCGCCGGGGTCGGCCACCTCGGAGTTGATCTCACCGCTGAGCCGATAGCGCTGGTACTCAGCGAGCAGGTCGGACGCCGGACGGTCGGTCTCGGCCACCGCTGCCAGGGTGTGCAGCGCGGCGAGCATGCCGGAGTCGGCGCGCCAGAAGTCTCGGAAGTAGAAGTGCCCACTGTGCTCGCCCCCGAAGATCGCGCCGGTCTCGGCCATGGTCGCCTTGATGAACGAATGGCCGACCCGGGTGCGGACCGGGGTGCCGCCCAGCTCGCTCACCAGCTCCGGGACATAGCGGCTGGTGATCAGGTTGTGGATCACCGTCGCCCCTGGTTCCTTCGCGAGCTCGCGGGAGGCGATCAGCGCCGTCAACGTCGACGGCGAGACCGCACGTCCGGCGTCGTCCACGACGAAGCACCGGTCGGCGTCGCCGTCGAAGGCCAGCCCGAGGTCGGCGTTCTCCGCGACCACGCGCTTCTGGAGGTCGACGAGGTTCTCCGGGTCGATCGGGTTGGCCTCGTGGTTCGGGAACGTGCCGTCGAGCTCGAAGTACATCGGGACCAGCTCGACGCCGTCACCGATCCGCTCGAAGACAGCGGGGGCGGTGTGGCCGGCCATCCCGTTCCCTGCGTCGACCACCACTCGCAGCCGGCGACCCCGGACCGGGGCGAGCGAGAGGAGGTGGGCGGCGTACGCCTCGAGCACGTCGCGCTGCGAGATGGTGCCCGGTGTCGCCGCCGGGTCCACCGGACGTGAGACGGCGTCGCGGATCTCGTGGAGCCCGGTGTCCGCACCGACCGGACTGGCGCCGGCGCGGCACAGCTTGATCCCGTTGTACTGCGCCGGGTTGTGGCTCGCGGTGAACATCGCGCCGGGACGACCGAGGTCGCCGGAGGCGAAGTAGAGCTGGTCGGTGGACGCGAGCCCGATCATCTCGACGTCGGCGCCGGCGTCCGCAGCGCCGGAGGCGAACGCCGCCGCGAGACCCGGCGAGCTCGGCCGCATGTCGTGGCCGACGACGACGGCCGACGTGTCACACACGCGGACGAACGCCCCGCCCGTTCGCCGGGCGAGCTCCTCGTCGATCTGGTCCGGAACCGTGCCCCGCACGTCGTACGCCTTGAAGACGGCGTGCGTGTTCGCGGGGTCGGTGGAAGCCACGACGGCGAGCCTAACGACCCGTCGCTGCGCCCGGGCGGCTCACTCCGAGGTGAGGACGCGCAGGTGACCTCGGCGCGCGGTCTCGCGGCCGGCACCGGTGGGCACGGGCTCGGCCGGTGACCGGGTCGCCTCCACCATCGGCCGGCCTGCCTCACGCACGGCATCGGCCAGGGCGAGCAGGTCGTCGGTCGACGGCGGGAGCGTGCTGGGGTCCGGTGCGAGCCGCAGGACCTCCCACCCACGCGGGGCCGAGAGCCGCTCACCGTGGATCTCGCAGAGGTCGTACGAGTGTGGTTCGGCGTACGTCGCGAGCGGCCCCACGACGGCCGTCTGGTCGGCGTACACATAGGTGAGGGTGGTGATCGCCGGACGGGCGCACGCGGTGCGCGAACAGCGACGGGCGAGGCTCACGGCGCCGACGGTACCCGCGGGTTCGGGGATCCCGGCTGAGGCACGCGGCATTTCGCGTGCGCGGCACTAGATTGGGCGCGTGAGCTCGCCGGCGCCCTCCTCGGCCACCACTCCTTCGGAGAAGAGGCCACGGAGTGGCAGGCGCGACCGCCGCGGCCGCGGCATGCGTGGCCCGGCCATCGCCCCGTCCCTGCCCGGGCGTCCGGAGCTGCCGACGCGTGGCGAGCGATTCGACGAGCTCGTCCTCGGGACCGTCCGCGACATCGACGCGCGCTGGCAGGACCGCCTCGGCCTGGTCGAGTACGCCGTGGAGGACACGCCGCAGCTCCCGGACGACTGGTCGGGTGAGACCGTTCCGCTGGCGTCACTCGTCCGTGGGCACGGGGCCGAGCCCACCCGTCTCGTGGTCTTCCGTCGCCCGATCGAGCACCGCTGCGAGACGCGCGCCGACCTCGAGGCGATGGTGCTCACCGTCCTCGTCGAGCAGATCGCCGAGCTGCTGGGCATCGACGCCGAGGACGTCGACCCGCGCTACACCCGCGACGACTGACCGTCGTCCGCGTGGCCGCCTGCTCAGTTCTGAGCCGGTTGGATGTGCGGGACCAGACCCTGGGTGAGCAGCTCCTGCATCGGGAGGACGGAGGCGCCGTCGCCCTGGACCACGACCGCCGCGCGGATCACGGTCCGCTCGGGAGTGACCTGCACGTACGCCGCCCCCTTGGGCAGCCGAATGGTCGCGGTGTGGCCCTGCTGGAGGCCCACCCGCTGGTCGGGCAGCGGCTGACCCGCGGCGTCGTACGCCTTCACCGTGATGACTCCGGCCGCGTCTGCGGCGACGTACGCCGTGGCCGTGACCGGGCCTCCCGCCTTGGCCGGTGCCTTCGCGGGGACCACCGGGAGCAGGGTCGCCGTTCCCGACCGGATCTCGGTGTCGGGCACGGTCACCACCGCGTCACTGGCGAGCTGGGTCAGCATCGAGGCGACGACAGGGGCGTCGGCGGTGACCTGGACCCCGACCGCGCCGTCCGCGAAGGCCTTGGCCAGCACCTTGGTCATCGCCACCGTGGTGGTGGATCCGGGCTGGATCGTGACGCTGCCCAGGGCGGCCGGTGCGAACGTGGTGTCGTCGGTGACGATCTTGACCTCGGCCCGCGCGACGTCCTCGCCCGGGTTCGCGAGCTGCAAGGTGCGCTGGCCGGGTCCGGTCGGCAGACCCAGCAGCTGGAGGTCGAGCGCCGGAGCCGCCTGCGGTGGAAGCCACTCGCGCACGACCTGGTGGGTCACCAGGTCGGTGCGCGTGTCGAGCACGTGCACCGCCAGCCTGCCTCGGGTGACCGCCACCTGGGCGCTCAGCAGCACGCGCTTCGGCGCGAGCTTCCCGAGGTCGAGCCGGACCGTGCGGTGAGCCGGGATCGTGATCCCGTGCAGCTTCCGCCGGGTGAACTCGCGCTTGCCGTAGAGCGTGATGTCTGCGTCGGCCGGACCCGAGTCGGGGTTGACGAGCTCGATCACCGAGTCGTGCTCCGGCCCTGAGCCGACACCCGCGAACCACTGCGCCGACGTGGGGATGCTGCAGGCCTGCGTGGTCAGGGGCGCCGTTCCGTACCGGATCCCGAGGAGACCGGGTGCGAGAGCGTCGTCGCCCTGGATCACCGCGGGGCCGGCGCCGGACAGCGGCGTCACCACCCCGGGTGACACCGGAACCGTGGAGCTGCTGTCGCCGGAGCTGACGGTGACGTCACCCGAAGCACCACTGGCCGTTCCGACCCCACCCTGCGGCGACACGGGCCCGGCCGTGGGGCAGACGACCGTCGTGCTCGTGAGCTGCGTGAGTGCGGGTCGGTGGGTGTCGTCGTGCACCGGGGGTTGTCGGACCAGCGCCAGCGCTCCGACCGTGACCAACGGGATCACGAGCGCGAGCGCGGTCATGGCGTCGAACCGGGGGGTGCGACGACGGCGGACGACCTCCTCGACGCGTACCCGCCTTCCGGGGCTCATCGGTCGTCCTCCTCGGTACGCCGCCTCGGGCGCAGCGTGGGCATCGTCAGCACGAGGACCACGACCAGCGCGGCGCCTTGGACGGCGAGCAGCACGATGCGGATGGTCGATCGCGGGCCGTCGACGGCACGCGGGTCGACCGGGGTCTCGATCCGCCAGGTGCGCGTCGCCTGGCTCTCGGTCCCGGCCTGTCCCAGTCCGTCGGTGGCGTCCAGGCCGGCCGCGACGGACCCGTCGTACGGCTCGGGCAGCACGAGGTAGCGGATGCCCGCAGCGGCGAGGTCGTCGACGATCTGAGGCGTTGGTCGGGAGACCAGGGCGCGCACGTCGGACTGGAAGGCCTGGTCGGGCTCGGACGCGTACCCGATCTCGTCCTCACCCAGCGTGTTCCCCGCACCGCGACGCACGGAGTAGGTCAGGCCGCGCGAGGTGTCCCCGCGAATGACCAGGACCCCGGCAGCCGGCTCCGCGGTCGCCTCGTCCGTCATGAACGGCGGGATGCCGGTGTCTTCGCTGTTGGCCAGGTCTCCCGGTCCCTGCCAGACGAACCAGCCCAGCCCGATCGCGGGGATGATCGACGCGACAGCGGCCAGCCCGACGAGCAGTACCTCGTGGCGCTCTCGGCGCGAGCGGCGCAGGACGGTGATCAGGCCCTGGGCCCCCAGCATCGCGGCCAGCACGAAGCAGCCGTGGAGCACCACGACCAGCAGCCCGATGCCGGGCCTGACCGAGCCGCCCGGAAGTGGGAGCGGGATGAACGACAGCGCGGTCGCCGTGAGCGCGGTGACCGCTGCGACCAGCCAGGCCACCAGCACGGGGATACGGGTCGCGCGCGGCAGCAGGGCCAGGACCGCGAGGACGACGAGCAGGGCGCCGAGCCACCACGGCCCGCCGAGGCCCGACCCGAACCGGCCGAGCAGGAAGTCGCTCGTCGAGAGCGACGGGTAGGGCTGACGGCCGGTCTCCGTCAGCAGCAGCGAGGCCGCGTCGTGCTGGACTGCCGGCCACCACCAGGGCGAGAGCAGTACCAGGGGTGTGCCGAGCGTGACCAACGGCGGCCACCAGACGTCGCGGCCGCGCGGCAGGCGACGCGTGACCCCGATGACGAGCCCGAGAACCACGACCATGAGCACGGCCGCGAACACCCAGGAGACCGGCTCGAACGCCGCGGCGAGCGACAGCAGCAGCCCGGACCGCCACGCCGCGCGCCACCGACGGTCGTGCTCGGGGTCGCCGAAGCCGAGCGCGGCGTGGGTGAGGAACGGCAGCACGACAGCCACCACGACGACGCCGAGTCGGCCGGCACCGAACGCGCCCGAGGTCACCGGGACCAGTGCATAGGTGACGGCCCCCAGGGCGACCAGCCATCGCGGCGAGCCACCGGGGTCGACCAGGCGACCCACGACACGGAGCATCCGCCAGGCACCCCAGATGCCGAGCGGTACGGCGAGGAGCAGCACGGCGGAGACTGCGGCGGCGGCGCTGTTGCCCAGCACGGAACCGATCGCGCCCAACACCGCGACGTACGCCGGGGCGGGGATCGCGGTCCCCGTGCCCAGCGCGTGCCACGACTCGGTCCACAGTCCCCAGAGCTGCGATGCGTCCGACGGCGCCGGCGCGAGGCCGCCGCCGGTGACGTGACCGAACGCCTCCCGCGCGCCGATCACCGACAGCACCACGACCACGGAGAGTGCGAGAGCCAGGGGGTTGGTGAAGAAGCGCGCGACGAGGCCCGTGTCCTCGGGGGCCTCGTCCTCGTCGACCACCGTCGGCCGGCGGATCGGGACCGGCGCGGCCGCGTCCTTGGCGGCCCGCCGCCGATCAGCGACGTCCTGGGCCTGGCTGAAGGCCGCCGAGACGAAGTCGCCGACGAAGTCGAGCCCGTGCCGGTAGGGCAACCACCAGGGTGCGAGCAGCGGACGGGCATCGGTCTCGTCCGTGGTCCGACGGGCCCGGCGAGCGCGCGCGATCTCGCGGGGGCTGACGTAGATCGAGAAGAGGGCCGCCAGATCGTCCAGCGCCTCGCCCGCAGCCCGGACGACGAAGAAGCCGATCATCCGCACCAGCGTGCCGAAGAAGAGCCGGACCAGCTGCCACGGCAGCCGGCGTCCGGGGACGTTGGCGAGCAGCGTGAACAGCGCCGCGCGGCGTTCCTGGTAGTGGGTGTGGCGGCCCGTGAGCGGCGTACGCCGGGTGCCACGGTGCGCGGCCTCGGCATGGAAGACGATCGCCTGCGGCACCGCAACGGTCCGGTGGCCCTGCCGGGCCGCCCGCCAGCCGAAGTCGATGTCGTTGCCGAAGATCGGGAGGTTGTCGTCGAACCCGCCGAGCGACTCGAGGACGCGCCGCCGGACCAACATGCCCGCGGTGTTGACCGCGAGCACCTCGCGCACCTCGTCGTGCTGGCCCTGGTCGTACTCGCCGGGCTCCAGGTTGGTCTCCCGACGGCCGGTGCCCGAGATGGTGACCCCGACCTCGAGCAGCCGCTTGAGGGAGGGCCACTCGCGCAGCTTGGGGCCGAGGATGTCGACCCGCGGGTCGGCGTCCGCGGCGGCGAGCAGGTGCTCGAGGGCGTCAGGAGCCGGGTTGCTGTCGTCGTGCAGCAGCCAGATCCACTCGCCACCCTCGCGACCGGCCACGTCGTCGACCTGCTCGAGCCCGATCCGCACGGCCTCGGGGTACGCCGTACGACCGGTCACCGTGACGACCTCGTCGAAGGCGTCGACCAGCAGGTCGACGCTCTCGTCCTTGCTTCCGGTGTCGACGGCGACGACGCCGCGCACCGGCACGGTCTGCGCCCCGAGACCGTCGATCACGGCCGGGAGCCACCGGGCCCCGTCGTGGCTGACCAGAATTGCCACGACTGCCGGATCCACGGTCGATCACCCTAGCGAGGGGTCGAACGCGTCCCGAATCGTCGGCACCGCTCAGCCGGCCGGCCGGACGCGCAGGGTGGGCCGAGTCACCACCCTGCCGACCGGCTCACTGTCGGGAGCCGGCCGTCGGCCTAGACCGCGCGTTTCTTGAGCTTGCGACGCTCGCGCTCGGAGAGCCCGCCCCAGATACCGAAGCGCTCGTCGTTCATCAAGGCGTACTCGAGGCAGTCGCCTCGTACGTCGCACGTCAGGCAGACCTTCTTGGCCTCCCTGGTCGAGCCGCCCTTCTCGGGGAAGAACGCCTCGGGATCGGTTTGGGCGCACAGCGCGCGCTCCTGCCAACCCGCTTCCTCGGCGTCCGCATCGAGGAGAAACAGTTCCCTCACGGTGATCGCCCTTTCGACCCTGTCTTGACGTCTGTGTCGACGTCGTTGCTGACATCTCGGCTGTCACTCGGCTCGGACCACCCATACGGTCCGAAGAACACTGTGGGAATTACACGCCTGTCGTACACCGGAAGTCAAGGCAGGATCTGGTATTGGCACCGGGGTTCGCATTCGCGTGCGGAACCGATCTCGACCCGCTACGATCCCCGGCTCTTGCCCGCGGAGCGGGCTGACGGTCCCGCGGGAGGACCGGTGCGGCAGGCTACCCACATGCACCACATCACCGTGCTGTCCGGTGGGGTCGGCGGCGCGACGTTCCTCCAGGGCCTGCTGCACGGCGCGCGCCATGGCCTGCTCCCCGGCGTCGACCGAGACGCCGAGGTGACGGTGATCGCCAACACCGCCGACGACATCTGGCTGCACGGACTGAAGGTCTGCCCGGACCTCGACACCGTGATGTACACGCTCGGAGACGGGATCGACGTGGAGCGAGGCTGGGGGCGCCGCGACGAGACGTGGAACGCCAAGGAGGAGCTGGCCGCCTACGGCGTGGAGCCGACCTGGTTCGGGCTGGGCGACCGGGACCTCGCGACGCACCTGGTCCGGACGCAGATGCTCGACGCCGGGTATGCCCTCTCCGACGTCACGGTCGCGCTGTGCCGGCGCTGGCTCGCTCCCGTCCACGGAGGAGGCGTGCGGTTGCTGCCGATGACCGACGACCGGGTCGAGACGCACATCGCGATCGCGGACGCCGACGCCCCGAGCGGACGACGTGTCGTGCACTTCCAGGAGTACTGGGTGCGACTCCACGCCGCGGTGCCCGCCGAGAGCGTCGTGGTGATCGGTCTCGAGGACTCCAAACCCGGCCCCGGTGTCGTGGACGCGATCACCGATGCCGACCTCGTGATCATCCCGCCGAGCAACCCGGTCGTCAGCGTCGGCACGATCCTCGGAGTGCCCGGTGTCCGCGAGGCGCTGGTCGCCACGGCGGCGCCCGTGGTCGGCCTCTCCCCCATCGTCGGCGGCACGCACGTGCGCGGGATGGCTCACCAGCTGCTCACCTCCATCGGCGTCGCGGTGACCGCGGGTGCGGTGGGTGTCCACTACGGCGCACGTTCGTCGGGAGGTGTCCTCGACGGCTGGCTCGTCGACACCGTCGACGCCGACGACGTGATCTCGGTCCGCTCGGCGGGCCTCCGGTGCGAGGCCGTCCCGCTGCTGATGACGTCGCCGGAGGCCACGGCCGAGATGGCCGCCGCCGCGGTGTCGCTCGTCTCGTGAGAGTCGTGAGTGCTGGATGATCACGCTCCGCGCGCCCGACGGCGTCGGCGAGGTACGCCGCGGCGACGACCTCGCTGATCACCTGCTGCCGGCGCTCGGCGACGACGGCCTCGCCGACGGCGACGTGGTGTGTGTGACCAGCAAGGTGGTGAGCAAGGCCGAGGGCCGGGTGGTGGCCGGCGACCGGGCCGACGCGATCCGGCGCGAGACGCGTCGGCTGGTCGCCCGCCGGGGGGAGCTGTCGATCGTGGTGAACCGACTCGGCCTGACCATGGCGGCAGGCGGCGTCGACGCCTCCAACGTCGAGGCCGGGCAGCTGCTTCTCCTTCCCGAGGATCCCGACGCCACGGCGCGCGGTCTCCGGTCCACGATCGCCGACCGGACAGGAGTGAACGTCGCCGTGCTGGTCACCGACACCGCGGGGCGACCCTGGCGCGACGGACAGACCGACATCGCGATCGGCGCCGCCGGACTCCGCGTCCTCGACGATCACGTGGGCCGGGTCGACCCCTACGGCAACACACTGAGGGTCACCGTCCCTGCCGTGGCCGACGAGCTCGCGGGCGCCGCGGAGCTGACGGCGGGCAAGCTCGGCCGGCGACCGTTCGTGGTGGTGCGCGGGCGTCCCGACCTCGTGCTCGAGGGCGGCGTCGACGGGCCGGGCGCCTCGGCCCTGATCCGCCCCGAGACCGACGACCTGTTCGGGCTCGGGTCGCGGCAGGCCGTCGTGGTGGCCCTGCGGGGCGACGCCGCCGACCGCGCTGCCTTCGGCGCCACCGTGGAGGCCGGAGAGCTGGCCGCGTTGCTCGCGGGACTGACCGGCGCGGAGGTCGAAGCCGTGGCGGGCGAGGTGACCGTCCGGACCGACGACGAGCGGATGCGCTGGGTCGCCGAGGTCGCGGCGTACGCCCACGGATGGGAGAGCGAGAGCCTCGGGTCGCGAATTCGGTTGCGACCGGTCACTCCGTAGACTCGCCCGCACTCCCTCCCCGTCGGGCCGTCACGAAGAGAGATCCATGGCCAAGTCGTCCAAGTCGTCGAGGTCCTCGCGCACCGAGCGCCAGAAGGTCGTCGAGCAGATGCGCGCGCAGCAGAAGGCGGCCGAGCGACGCCGCGGCGGCGTGATCGTCGCCGTCAGCGTGCTCGTCGCCGTCGGGATCATCGTCGCCGCCGCGTGGGGTCCGGTGATGGACCACTTCCAGAAGCAGAAGTACGACGGGAAGGCGCTCGAGGCGATCGGGGCACCGGCCGGCGCGTGCCAGGAGCCGACGACCAAACCCGCCAACGGGGAGCAGCAGCACCTGCCCGACGGGTCGCCGATCAGCTACCCCGACAACCCGCCGGCGTTCGGTCAGCACTACGTCGACCCCGACCCGATGGCCCGCAAGTTCTACACCGATGCCGACCGACCGGCTCTCGGCACCCTCGTGCACAACGAGGAGCACGGCTACACGATCCTGTGGTACGACGACAGCGTCGCGAGCGACTCGGGTCAGATGGTCCAGATCCGCGCGATCGCGGACAAGTTCGCCGGCACCGACGACTTCCGCGACAAGTTCAAGGCCGTGCCGTGGACCGGCGACGACGGCAAGCCCTTCCCGAACGGTCAGCACGTCGCCTTCACACACTGGTCCGTCGGCGGCACCGAGAACGCCGCGTCCGGCAGCGCGAAGCAGGTCGGCGTCTGGCAGTACTGCTCGAAGACCTCGGGTGCAGCTCTGAAGACGTTCATGCTCGACTACCCGTTCAGTGACGCTCCCGAGCCGAACGGGATCTAGGTCGCGGCAGTGACCCAGACCGACCGCCCGGCTCGGGCCTCCATCGTGAGCGGCTACTTCAACCCGCTGCACCCCGGTCACCTCGACCTGTTCGAGGCGGCCCGGGAGCGGACCGGCTACCTCGTGGTGATCGTCAACAACGACGTGCAGCAGGTGCTGAAGAAGGCCAAGGTCATCCAGCCCGAGGCCGACCGGCTGCGCATCGTGCGGTCGCTCCGTGGTGTCGACGACGCACTGCTCGCGGTCGAGGAGGGGCCCGGCCTCGACGGCTCGTTCGACCTGGTGCGCGCGGCGTACCCGGACACCGAGCTGGAGTTCTGCAACGGCGGCGACCGCTCGGACCTCGACAGCCTCCCGGTCGAGGAGGCCGAGGCGGCTCGCCGCAACGACATCCGTCTGGTCTACGGCATCGGTGGGTTCGAGAAGGTGGACTCGAGCTCTCGGATCAACACCGAGCTCGGCCGCGAAGGTCGATGACGACTTTCCCGGAGATCCTCGCGCGACGCCTCGCCGACGACCCGGGCCGGCCACTCGTCACGTTCTACGACGACGCCACCGAGGAACGCACCGAGCTGTCCGTGGCGACGTGGGCGAACTGGGTCGCCAAGGTCTCCTCTCTCCTCGTCGAGGAGGTCGACGTCGAGCACGGCAGCCGCCTCCTCGTCGACCTGCCGGCGCACTGGCTCGGCACTGTCGTCCTGGGTGCGGCGTGGGCCTGCGGGATCGAGGTCGTCTGGGACGGCGAGGCCGATGCCGTCGTCACCGGCCCCGAAGGGTTGGCGCGCTGGGAGTCCGAAGCCGGACGCATGCCGGTGCTCGCCACCGCCCTGCAGCCGCTGGCCGGGCGGTTCCTGGACGGCGTACCTCCGGGTGTGCACGACCTGGGCGTCGAGGTGTGGGCGCAACCCGACGGGTACGCCGCGTTCCCGCCGCCGAGCGGCGACGATGCCGCAGTGGCGGGCACGAGCCAGGAGGAGCTGTGGGGGTCGGCCGCCGTCGGCATCCAGCTCTCCGACGGCGGCCGCCTCCTCTCGGAGTCGAACCCGGCTTCCCCTTCCGGTCTCGTCTCCCTCACCGAGCCGCTGACACGCAACGGCTCTCTGGTCCTGGTCGCCCACGCCTCGGCGGAGAGGTGCGAGCAGATCGCGACGGACGAGCGGGTCACCGACCGGTTCGCGCCGGTCGACACCCGCTAGCTCGCCAGGTCGTAGCCTCCGAAACCGCTGCCGAGGTACACCGGGCCCTGCACTCCGGACGCCGTGCCGGGCAGGGCGTAGAGCCGGCCGTCGCTCTTCTTCCGCACGATCAGGTCGGGATGGCCGGTCACCTTCGTCTGCAGGTCGCTGACGCCGATCACCCAGTCGTACGGCGTGAGGTCGGCCTTGAGCTTCGACGGCGAGTGCAGGCCACCCGGTCCGTTGCCGTGCAGCAGCGAGAGGGTGCCGCCACGTCGCAGCAGGCTGTCCGGAGCACCGTCCGCGTTCCAGCGACCGATGCCGATGGGCGTGCCTTGCGCCAGCGCGCCGTACACCGGGTAGCTCTTCTTGAGACCGGCCGTGCCCTTCCCCGGATAGACGCGCAGAACGCCGCCCCGGCGTTGCGCGACCAGGTCGGGCCAACCGTCGCCGGTCATGTCTCCGACCGCCGTGAGCTTGCCGGCCGTGCCGAAGCCGGTCCCGACCGTGCCGGCGCGATCCAGGTGACCCCGACCGTCGCCGCGCCACAGCACGAGGTTGCCGGTCGAGGCGCTGCGGGTGATCACGTCGCCGTACCCGTCACGGTCCCAGTCTCCGGCGACCAGGATCCGGTCGGCGCCGGAGAAGTCGGCGTGGGTGTCGATCGGCCGGCCCAGGGTGAAGCCTCCCGAGTTGATCCAGGCCCTGACCTTGCCGCCGTCGAGCGCCACCACGTCGGGCACCCGCGACCCGCGCACCTGGCCGAGCGCCACCTCCGACGCACCGGCGAACCTGCTGAGCGGCCCCAGGCGGCGGCTGAACGTGCCGTCACCCTTGCCGGGGAGGACGAAGCTGGCGCCGGTCTTGTGTGAGCGCACCAGGAGATCGGCCTTCCGGTCGTGGCTCAGGTCGCCGCCCCCGGCGATCACGTCGTACCGGCCGAACGCTCCGGGGACCTGGACGCCCTTGCCGAACGTCGCGTCGCCGTGGCCGGCGTACAGCCAGAGGTGGCCGTCGCCGTCGCGGGCGACCAGGTCGGGATGTCCGTCGCCGTCGAGGTCACCGGCGGCGGAGATCAGGTCGAAGGAGCCCCATCCGTTGCCCACCTGCTTCTTGTGGAAGCTGCCGTCGGCCTTCTGCAGGAACGCGACGAGCGCGCCGGTCCCCGGGTTGCGGGCGGCCAGGTCGTTGCGACCGTCGCCGTTCAGGTCGCCCGGGGCGACCGCCTGGTCGAGCCCGCGGAACCCGGTCAGCTCCTTGGTCGCGTCGCCGTAGGACCCGGACGCGGATCCGGGGCGGACGGACAGTGACCCGTCGGCCTGCCGGACCAGGAGGTCGCCATGACGGTCGCCGGTGATGTCACGGGTCACGACGAGCTGACTCCCGCCGGCCGCCCCCGAGGCGACGGTGACGGCCGGCGGGAAGTGGAGGAGACCCCCGGTGGGGACGACGAACGCCTGGCCGTCGCTCGCCCGGCGGACGACCATGTCCGGCGCCGGGGTGGAGGCCAGGTTGGACTCGAGCTGTCGGCCCGACCATCCGCGCTGGGCGGCGGCAGCGAGCTTCCGGATCCGGGGGATCTTGTCGTAGAGGTACTGCCCCGGGCAGAGCGTCGAGGCCGCGTCGCGGTGTCCGTTGATCGCCTCGAACCACGTCTTGGTCACCCATTGGTGGGTCGAGTCGGCGGTCACGCCGTGCAGGGACAGCTTCCACGCGAACAGCGCGGCGTACGCCTGGATGGTCGCCTTGCTCGGCTTGGTGATCTGGTAGTTGCCGATCGCCGACATCGCGAACGAGTCGTCGTTGTACCCGAGGGTGTGCGCCCCGACGACCGGTCGGTCGACCCCGCCGTACCGGCCTTCCCAGATCCGGCCGAACCGGTCGACGAGGTAGTTGTAGCCGATGTCGCTCCAGCCACGTGACTTCACGTGGTAGGCGTAGATGCTGCGCAGCAGGCCCGGCACCTCGGAGCGCTTGTAGTCGTTGGCGTTCACCGTGTGGTGCACGAAGCCCGCGTGCACGTCGCCGTAGTGGAGCGAGGACTTGCCGCGGATCCTCTCGTCGGCACCCCACTGCTTGCGCGAGTAGATCACCGGCTTCGGGGTGAAGACCGCGGCTGTCAGGCTGGCCGAGTCATCGGCGCTGCTGTCCGTGGCGGCGGTCGTGGGGGCGACGTACACCGAGTCGGCGCCGTCGTCGCCGTCCATCGTGCTGGTGTCGATCGCCGCCCGCTCCTCCTCCGAGTGCTCGGCCTGACCCGGTGAGATGACGGCGAGCTGCAGGTCGGCCGGCAACGCGCCGTCGGTCTCGATGCGAACCTGCACCTGGCCCACCGTGCCGACCAGCACCGGGTCGGTGCCCGGCCGCGCGTGCCGCGCTTCGGCCGAGCCGGGGTCGGGACCGTGATCGGGGTCGTAGGGGACGTCGCTCCAAGCGGTCCAGCGACCCTCGGTACGCGTGCGAGCACTGACGGTGAGGCCCGCCTCGGGGATCTGCACGCCATGGGCCCAGGTCACGCCGACCTCACCGAACCCGGTGACCGACTGCGGCGCGCTCGTCAGCGTGTTCGCACCGCTCCGCTGGGTGGCGACGCGTGCCGCGGTCGTCGCAGCCGCACGGCCGGCGCCTTGGTCCGGAGCGGTCAGCTGGACCTCCCGGACGTGCGACCTCACCGGTGCGGTCGGGACCCTGGACCTCTGCTGGGCCTCGGCGGTGTACGCCGTGAGTGCGGCGTTCGCCGAGGTGGCGCCGGGCACCACCGGCTGGGACCCGACGACGTCCAGCGTGATGATGCTCGCCGCCGGAGTGAGTGCAGCCAGCACGACGGCGAGGGCCAGCACCTGCTGGCAGGCCGTGACGAAGCGGCTGCGATTCGGGGACACGCGAAGCTCCAGAAGTGTGCGGGGAAGGAGTCACACGAGCAGCAAGTTTCACACCAGTCACAGAAGTCGGAAAGATGTTCCGAGTAACTACAAACCTGTAATTTCCACTCGACACGCCGGAGAATCGCGTATTTGTATCGTGCTTCCGCACGCGACCACGGCGAGGAGCTGAGCGGATGTCCGACTACCCGGTACTGCTGCACACGGCGATCGACGCGGCGGACTGTCGCGGGCTGGCGGAGTTCTATCGCGAGCTGCTGGGACTGCACTACCGCGAGGGCGAGGAACCGCCCACGGACGGCAGCCCCGACGAGGCCGACTGGCTGGTCCTGCTGGACGACGCCGACCACCGCGTGGTGACGATCCAGCAGAAGCCGGACACCACTCCCCCGACCTGGCCGTCGGAACGTGTGCCGATGCAGATGCACATGGACTTCACGGTGCCGACGGTCGAGGAGCTACGTCGCCACCGGGCCCGGGCCGAGGAGCTCGGCGCCACGCTCCTGTACGACCGCGCCGCCGACGAAGGCGAGCCGCTCTACGTGATGCGCGACCCCGCCGGACACCCCTTCTGCCTGCTCGTGCAGTAGCCGCGCGGTCCGCTCCGACCGAGGAGCGTCAGATGTCGGCGCCCATCTCCTCGTCGAGCTCTTCCTCGTTGTCGAGGGCGTTCTCCTCGGTGTCGTCGTCGTAGTGGAGGAACTTGATGCCCTCGTCGACGTCGCCGTCGAAGGTGAGACGGCCCTTCTCCAGCACCAGCACCCGGTCGCACATCTTGCGGACGCTGCCGGCGGCATGGCTGACGTAGAAGAGCGTGGTGCCGCTGTCACGGATCTCCTGCATCTTGGCCAGGCACTTCTTCTTGAACGGTCGGTCGCCGACGGCGAGCACCTCGTCGGCCAAGAAGATGTCGGCCTCGACGTGGATGGCGACGGCGAAGCCGAGGCGGGCGAACATGCCCGACGAGTAATGGCCGACGGGCGAGTCGAGAAAACGGCCGATGTCGGCGAACTCCACGATGTCGTCGAACTTGCGCTGCGTCTCGGCCTCGGTCATCCCGAGGATCGCGGCGTTCAGGTAGACGTTGTCGCGTCCGGTGAGCTGCGGGTGGAAGCCGGCACCGGTGGCGATCAGGCCCGCGGTGCGGCCGCGGGTCAGCACCTTGCCTGAGTCGGGGCGCATGATCCCGTTGATCATCTTCAGCAACGTGCTCTTGCCCGAGCCGTTGAGTCCCATCAGTCCGATCGACTCGCCCTGGGCCACCGTGAACGACACGTCGTCGACGGCGAGGAACGAGTCGGACAGCTCCTGCTGCCGCATCATCGCGACCGTCATCTGCTTCAGCGTGCGGTGGTAGCGCAGCGTGAAGGTCTTCGAGACGTGACGGACGACGATCGAGCGTTGGTCTTTCACAGGAGTCGCTCCGGGATGCGGCGCTCCAGGCGCGAGAACGTCGACTGCGCGAAGACCAGGACCACCAGGCAGATCAGCAGCGCACGGAGCCCGATGAACAACAGGTGCGGCGGCAGGTCGTGCGAGATCGTGTGCGACGGGTTTGAGTTGGCGCCGACCCAGAACGCGCGCTGGAAGCAGAGCACCGCCTCGGTGATCGGGTTCAGCAGGTAGACCTCGGTGTGGCCGTGGAACCGCTGGGCGACCAGCGAGTAGGGGTACATCATCGGGACGCCGAAGCGCACGAAGTTGCTGAGGACGTTCACGGCGTTCGAGATGTCGCGCATGAACACGTTCGCGGCGCTGAACATCAACGCCAAAGCGGTGCCGAGGGTCATGCTGATCGTGAGACCGAGTACGCCGTAGAACAGCCCCACGAGGTCGGGCTGCCAGCCGGCGATCAGGGTCGCGACGAGCAGGATCACGACCTGCGGCACGACGTGGAACAGCGAGACCAGCATCGAGGCGACCGGGAACATCTCCCGGGGCACGGCCATCTTCTGGACGAGCGACTTGTTGCGCACGATCGAGCGGGTGCCGGCGTTCATCGTCTCGACGAAGAAGTGGACGATGATCAGGCCGCAGAAGACGTGGATCGCGAAGTCCTCGGTGCGCTGCGCGCGACCGAAGAGGACGCCCATCACGAAGTAGTAGATGAAGAACTGCGTGAGCGGGTTGACGTAGGACCACAGCAGACCGAGCACCGAGCCCTGGTAGCGCGCCGCGATCTCGCGGCGTACCAGCAGCGTGAGGATGTAGCGGTGCCGGAAGACCTCGAGCAGGCCCTGCTCCGACCACGGTGGCTGTAGTGGAGCGCGGACCCGGCGTTTCTCCAGCGGCGCCGCGGGGGCGCTCATCTCGTGCTCACTCCTCGGTGTCGGTCCAGGGCCGGAAGGTCTCCTCCCAGGCCTCTGGGGAGGTGATGTCGGCCAACGCCGCGCGGTACTCCGCGGCCAGGCGCGGCCACTCGCGGTGCAGCTGTGCGTGGATGGCGACGGTCTTGCGCAGCAGCTCCTTGTAGTGCTCGGGGTCACGCTGGTAGAGCGCGGCCGACGTGCCGTCGTTCATCGAGACGATCGCGGAGTCGTAGCTCGCGAGGCGATACCACTTGGCATCCATGGCGGTCAGCTCCGCCTCGGGGTTCTCCTTCGACTTCTCCCGGACGGGACGCAGCTGGCGGATCGGTGCCAGGCCGGCGGTCACCAGCTGGGAGAGCCGGCCCGGGATGTCCGCCCCGGGCCCCTTGCCCTTCCGCGGCGGCTTCGTCCGGCGTACCGGGGGAAGCTGTCGGGGTCGGCGTGGAGCTGGGCGTCGGTGAACTGCTTGCGGAACGTGTTCACGTCGTCGAGCTTGTGCGACAGGACGCCGTGCAGCCCGTAGGGACCGGCGAGCACGTCTTCCAGGGCCTGGTGACGGAGCTCCACGGCTGAGTACTGCAACGAGACCAGGTGCTTGATCTGGTGGTTCAGGCTCTCGCGCACCATCCGCCCACCCTTGGGGTACGGCGAGTGGAGCAGCGCCGCGATGAAGCGGTTGCGGTGGTGGAAGTAGGCCTGCCAGTCGACCGCGTCGTTCTTGTCCGTCCAGGGGATGTGCCAGACCGCCGCACCGGGGAACGTCACCGTCGGGTAGCCGGCCGCCTTGGCTCGCAGCCCGAACTCGAGGTCGTCCCACTTGATGAAGATCGGCAACGAGAGACCGATCTCGTCGAGCACGGCGCGCGGGATCAGGCACATGAACCAGCCGTTGAAGTCCACGTCGACGCGCTTGTGGAGCCAGCGCGCGGAGCGGATGTTGCGGGCGGCGAGGTCCCAGTCGCTGAAGCCGTCGAGCGGCGTCATCCACCAGAACTTCCAGGGCTGGACGATCTCGCCGAAGCTGTGCAGGCGCGACCGCGAGTAGATCGAGAACATGTGGCCGCCCACGATCGTCGGCCGCCGGGCGAGATCACCGAAGGTGACGGCGCGGATGATGCCCTCGGGCTCGCAGACGACGTCGTCGTCCATCATCATCGCGTAGGTCGCGGTGCCCTTGCGGACCGACTCGAGCTGTCCGCGGGCATAGCCACCGGAGCCGCCGAGGTTGCCCTGCTCGTTGACCACGAGCCGGTCGCCGAGCGCCTTCTCGGCGTACTCGAAGAACTCGCTGTCGGCGACCTTCTTGGTGCCCTGCTCGGAGACGAAGACCGTGTCGAGATAGGGCCGTAGCTGGTCGTCCTCACCGATCTGGGTGAGCAGCTTGGCGCAGAAGTCCGGCCGGTTCATCGTGGTGATGACGATGTCGGCGGTGCCGTGTTGCTCCCGGTCGACCGGGACCTCGGCGGTCCACTCCGCCGACTCGACGACGGCGTCCTCGTCGCCGGCGACGACGTCGTACCAGTACCACCCGCCGTCGGCGAACGGCTTCAACGTGAGGTCGAAGTCGAAGGTCTCGCGCTCGCCCTCGACGGACGCCGCGTCGACGCGCTGCGAGCGGCCGTTGGCCATCGACTTGTAGACGGTGACGCTCGCGCCGCGGCCGGCCACGGTCACCGACAGGCGGACGTCGTCGACGACGCTCCAGCGCCGCCAGTACGACGCGGGGAACGCGTTGAAGTACGTGCCGAACGACATCTTGTCGCCCTGGCGAAGACGGAACGCCGTGCGCGACTCGATCTGGTCGGGGTGCACCGCGCGGCCGGTCGACGTCGACTGGCGGATCGCGGCGTTGTTGAGGTCCTTGGCCGCCCGGTTGCCGCCGATCTCGTAGCGGTCGGCGTCGAGGCGCGCCTCCTCGGGGTCGACGTACAGCGCGAACACGTCGGTGTCACGGTCGATCGGAAGGATCTGCCTCTGCAGCAATCGGCGAACCTTCGCGCGCATCTTGGTCGACGGTCTCTGCGGTGGTGCTCATTCGTCCACTCCTCCGCTGGCCAGCTCCTCGCCCGAGGCGAAGTGGGGCCGCAGCTTGTTGTCGAACATGGACAGGGCGGAGCCGATGGCCATGTGCATGTCGAGGTACTTGTAGGTGCCGAGGCGCCCGCCGAAGAGCACCTTGGACTCCTTCTTGGCCAGCTCGCGGTAGCGCAGCAGCTTGGCGCGGTCGTCCGCGGTGTTGATCGGGTAGTACGGCTCGTCGCCCTCCTCGGCGAACCGGCTGTACTCGTGCACGATCACGGTCTTGCCCGGCAGGTAGGTGCGCTCGGGGTGGAAGTGCTTGAACTCGTGGATGCGGGTCCATGGCACGTCGCCGTCGTTGTAGTTCATGACCGCGCAGCCCTGGAAGTCGTCGACCTGCTTGACCTCGGCCTCGAGGTCGACGGTCCGCCACGACAGCCGGCCCTCGCTGTGGCCGAAGTACTCGTCGACCGGGCCGGTGTAGACGATCGGTACCTGACCGGTGAACTCCTCACGGAGTCCGTTGGACTCGTCGAAGAAGTCGGTGTCGAGCCGCACCTCGATCTTCGGGTGGTCGGCCATCTTCGTCAGCCACGCGGTGTACCCGTCGACCGGCAGACCCTCGTGGGTGTCGTTGAACCAGCGGTTGTCGAAGTTGTAGCGCACCGGGAGGCGGGTGATGATGTCGGCGCTCAGCGCGGTCGGGTCGGTCTGCCACTGCTTCGCGGTGTAGCCCTTGATGAACGCCTCGTAGAGCGGCCGGCCGATCAGGCTGATCGCCTTCTCCTCGAGGTTGCGCGCCGCGTCGGTCTCGAACTCGCTCGCCTGCTTGGCGATCAGCTCACGCGCCTCGTCCGGGGTGTGGCTGCGACCGAAGAACTGGTTGATCAGGCCGAGGTTCATCGGCAGGGAGTAGACCTGTCCGTCGTACTGCCCGAAGACGCGGTGCTGGTAGTGGGTGAACGACGTGAAGCGGTTGACGTACTCCCACACGCGCTCGTTGGACGTGTGGAAGAGGTGCGCACCGTAGACGTGCACCTCGATACCGGTCTCGGGGTCGGCCTCGCTGTAGGCGTTGCCGCCGAGGTGGCGGCGTCGCTCGAGGACGAGTACGTCGAGGCCGAGTTCGTTGGCACACCGCTCAGCGATGGTGAGGCCGAAGAAACCCGAGCCGACGACGACGAGGTCGGGCTTGGACAAGGTCGAAACTCCTGATCGGGGTCGTTCCTGCAGTCTACCGAGCGAGAGGGGTCGAACCTGGAATCGAGCGCATGCTCCGAGCGCCGCGAATGGCGCGGATCACGTTGCCGGCCTCGGCCCTGCCCCCGCGGATCGGGCTCAGCGCCACCACCCCAGCGGCGATGGCGTACGGCTTGGCGCGCACCAGCGGGTTGGCGCCGTAGCGGAAGTGCACCGCGAACAGGTTGCGATACATGTAGTAGCCCTTCCACGTGTCGAGGGCGTGCTGCTGGTCGAAGTCGAGCTGCCGCACCAGCACGGCGTCGCGCACCGCCCAGATGCGATAGCCCGCGCGGCGGGCACGCAGCGCGAGGTCGACGTCGTCGTAGAAGATGAAGAACGAGTCGTCGGGGAGACCGATCGCCTCGATCACCTCGCGGCGGACCAGGAAACCCTCGAAGGCGACCACGTGGAGCTCGACCCGCTCGGGCATCGCACTGCGCTCGCCGTACGTCGTCTCGACGCTGGCTCGCTTCGGGCGGATGGACCAGGGCCTGGCGAGGTCGAAGTCGGTTGCTGACTTCTCCACGAGGTGTCCGCGGACGTCCTCCCGGACGGACATCAGGCAGGGCTCGTTCTGGGCCAGGAGCACGGCGAGACAGTCGGGGGCGGGTACGACGTCGTCGTCCATCAGCCAGATGCGGTCGAAACCTTGGTCGTACGCCGCTTCCGCACCGGCACGGAAGCCGCCCGATCCGCCGGTGTTGGTGTCGAGATGGATCCGTTGCAACGGCAGGCCGCGGTGGGCGTCGAGCACGTCGCGGGTGTGGTCGGTGCTCGCGTTGTCGACCACGATCACCGCGTCCGGCGCGTGCGTCTGCGCCGCGAGGCCGTCGAGGGTCCGGCCGAGCAGGTCGGCCCGATTGAAGGTCACCACGACGACGGCCACCGTCTCCGTGCCGGTCGACGAGGTCACGAGAGGAACCTGCGATGGCCGCTGAAGTCTCCCCGCAGCGCGTCACGCCAGGCACCGATGCTGAGCCGCAGGCGGCCGGCGTCGCGCCGGGTGAACGAGTAGAACCACAGCGTCTTCGCGACGAACGCCAGCGCGTGGAGGTTGCCGCCGTACTCGCGGAGGTTGACCAGGTTGTTGCGTGCCATGCAGTAGTGCTTGAGGTCGCTCGGGGTGTCGTTGTACGTCGTCCGGCCGAACGCCATGGGCGTGCCGAGGGCACCGACCGAGGGGTGTCGCACCTCGGCGTCGACCACCGTGGCGACGCGCGCCCCGGCACGCTCGGCCCGCAGTCGGTACTCGTGGTCGTCGCCCCAGATGAAGAACTCCGCGCGCGGCAGCCCGATCCGCTCGACGAGGTCGCGCGTCACGAGCACCCCGTTGAAGGGGATCACGATGTCGCGGATCAGGCCGTCGTCGGCGGCTCGGCGTACGTCGGTCATGGCATGGACGACACGCGACCCGCCGGGGAGCCGGATCGGGAAGACGAGCCGCTCCGGATCGGCCTCGTCGACCACCACCGGTCCCCAGAAGTCCAGGTCGTCGGCGCGAGCGAGCAGGAGCGCGAGGCAGTCGGGCTGCGGCAGCCCGTCGTCGTCCATCAGCCAGATCAGATCGGCCCCGCGCTCGACCGCCCACTCGAGGCCGTCATGGAAACCGCCGGCACCGCCCGTGTTGTGCGTCAGCGTGCGCGTGAGCACCCGGTCGCCGTCGAGGTTCGCCAGCCACTCCCCCGTGCCGTCGGTCGAGGCGTTGTCGACGACGAGCACCTCGTCGAGGTGCGGCACGTCGGCCAGGGTCTTGAGCAGGCGCTGGAGAAGCGCCAAGCGGTTGTAGGTGACCACCACGGCGGCGATGCGGCGGTCACGGGCTGGCACCCGAGAGACTCTAGTGACCCCTTCGGCGAGCGGCCCGCGGGCGCTGCAGTGCCGTTGTTGAGGAGCTCGCCGCTACCTCGGTGCTGAGGAGCTCGCCGTTACCTTGGTGGTTGAGGAGCTCGCCGTTACCTCGGTGGTTGAGGAGCGAGCTCTGCGAGCGTCTCGAAACCACCCCTCACCAGAACGTCCACACCGTGCGGTCGTGGGTGGTTGCGCTCCTTGGCTGAAAGAGGGGCAGGCAGGTTCGTCCCCGGCCGCCGTCGCCTTCTTCCGACGATCCCAGGGGGCCTTCGGTGGTTGAGGAGCGAGCTCTGCGAGCGTCTCGAAACCACCCCTGACCGGAACGTCGGCACCGTCACGGACCGTGGGTGGTTGCGGTCTTTGGCTGAAAGAGAGCGGCAGGAGGTTCGTCCCCGGCCGCCGACGCCTTCTTCCGGCGACCCCAGGGGGCCTTCGGTGGTTGAGGAGCGAGCTCTGTTCGCCCGGTGGTTGAGGAGCGAGCTCTGCGAGCGTCTCGAAACCACCCTGACCGGAACGTCGGCACCGTCACGGCCGTGGGTGGTTGCGGTCCTCGGCTGAAGAGAGGGAGTCGCCGGTTTTGTTCCCCGGCCGCCGACGCCGAGCTCTGGTGTGCCTGTGGAGAATAAGTGGCCCCGATATTCTCATGTTCTTTTCAGAAAAGAATGCTCGATATTGCTGTGGATAACCGGTCTGGGTGTCGGTGGGCTCTGATTCGATATACCCATGTCGATCTCGGACCTCCACCCCCAGCCCAGCCCCGCCGCGGTGCTGGCCGACGTGGTCGCCACGGTCCGGGATCTCGACTCCGTGTGGTGGACGAACCAGACCGACGACGACCTGGTCGCGACCGTGGAGCTGGTCGAGCAAGCCCGTGCGGCGCTCGCCGCGGTCCAGGCCGGGGCGGTCGCCGAGGCCGATCACCGCGACCTGGGCAAGACAAAGCTGGCCTACGGGTCGACCGGTGACTGGCTCACCCACCTCGGCGGCCTCCGCAAGGGCGAGGGCCGCCGGATCGTGGCCCGCGCCCACGCCCTGACCGGACCACTCGCAGCGACCCGGGACGGCCATGACGGCCGGGACGGTGTCGCCGGAGCAGGCCGACGTCATCGTGACGCTCGATCGACCTGCTGCCCTCGGGGACCGCGGTCCGGCGCCCGTGGTGAGGCCACGCTGGTCGAACACGCGAAGTGCTTCGACGCCACCGACCTGGCCCGCACCGGACGGCACCTGGTCCACGTCGTCGACCCCGACGCCACCGACCGCAAGCTCGAACGCCTCCTGGACCGGGAGGAACGCGCCTCCCACCACAGCCGCTACCTGTCCATCGTGGGTGACGGTGCCGGCGGAGTCCGACTCAAGGGCCGCGGCTCCGCCGAGGACGGCGCACTCTTGAAGGCCGCCCTCATCCCACTGACCGCACCCGCCCCCGCCGTCGACGACCACCACGGGCACGACGGGCACGACGGACCCGGGGAGCTGGTGCAGGACCCGCGCGATGCCGGTGCCCGACTGTGGGACGCCCTCGTCGCAGACCGCCCAACACGGGTTGGACAGCGACCTGCCACCCGACTCCCACGGCGCACCCACCCGCCTCCTGGTCACCACCACCCTCGACGCCCTGCGAGACGGCCTCGGGTCCAGCCTGGCCCACGACGCTCTGAACGAGCTGTCGGTCGCCACCATCCGGCGGCTGGCGTGTGACGCCGAGATCATCCCCGCCGTGTTGGGCAGCACAGGTGAGCCGTTGGACGTCGGCCGCGCCAAACGACTCGTCACCGCAGCGATCTGGGTCGCCCTGGTCCTCCGCGACCAACACTGTGGGTTCCCCGGCTGCGACCGACCACCCCTGATGTGCCACGCCCACCACATCCGGCACTGGATAACCGGCGGTAACAACCAAACTCGACAACCTCGTCTTGCTGTGCGGCCACCACCACCGCACCCTCCACCACACACCCTGGGAAGTCCGCATCAACCCCCACGACCACCACCCCGAATTCCAACCACCACCCAAACCCGGCGTCGAAAGACACTGGATCCGACATCGACCACGCCGCGAATAGCCGTTACCGCGTCCGGTCGGGGGCCTCGATCCGCAAAGGCAGGGCTCGCTTCTCGGGGGGCGACCCGGTGGGAGGGCACGTGCCTACTCGAAGGCGGCAGCGGCGGCGGGAGACAATCGGCGGCCGCCCCGACGTTGTGGTGTTGGGTGGTTTCGAGACGCTCGCAGGGCTCGCTCCTCAACCACCGATCACAAGCGCGAGCTCCTCAACCACCGACGGGGGTCAGACGTCGACGGTGAGCAGCACCGTGACGTCGTCGCCGAGCTCGAGCTGCTCGGGCTTGCGGACGGCGTCCTTGATCGGCACGACGTACCCACCGTCCTTGGGCCAGAGCGCGGTGGTGAAGTCGGTGTCTCCGATGTGGCCGCGGACCGGGATCATCCCCCAGCCGTAGGTGACGTACGCCGCGGCGTCGCGGAGCTCCTCGGCCTCGTCCTCGGGCACCGCGACGAAGTGGTACGGCGCCGGGCCGCGCCACTCGAACATCGGCCCGGAGAACTCGAGCTGCATGGGCCTACTCCACCAGACGACCGTTCAGCAGGCGGCGCTGAGGTCGCTCGAGTCGTTCGCGGCGTAACCGGCCTGCAGCGACCCGAGCGAGCCCCCGGTCACCCCGGTGGCCTTCTTGTGGTGCGCGCCCTTGGCCGGATGCTCGGACCTCGCGATCGCTGCCTTCACCTTGCGCTTGATCAGCCCGATGTCGGGGTCGCCGGTGTTCACCAGCGGCGGCACCAGTGACAACGTCGCGATCGGCTGTCCCTTCGCCGCGAGCGCCAGCGACATGAACCTGTCCACCTCGCTCGCCGGGATGTCGGTCGAGACCATCTGCGAGGAGGCCTTGGCGATCTTCTCGAAGTTGGTCAGCACCGTCTGCGGGCTGAGCTGGTGGAGCATCGCGTTCATCACGCACTTCTGCCGCGCCATCCGCGAGTAGTCGTCCGAGCTGTCCCGGGAGCGCGCGAACCACAGCGTGTCGAAGCCGTTCAGCTTGCGGACGCCGGGCTTGATGTAACCGGTCACGTCGTCGCCGAGCCCGCCGACCGGGATGGGCTGCCGGACGTGCAGGGTGACGCCCCCGACGGCGTCGACGAGGCCGCGGAAGCCGGCCAGGTTCACGAACGCCCAGTAGTTGATCTTCAGACCGGTGATGCCCTCGACCGCGGACATCGTGGCGACCATTCCGGGGTTCTTGACCCCCTTGAACAGCTTGAGGTGATCGCCGACCCACGTGTTCACGCCGTTCAGCTCGCAGTTCGGGTAGCCGCAGTTGTAACCGTGCGGCCACGCCTTGTCCATGACCGAGCCCTTCGCGAACGGGAAGTCCGTCATGTTCCGGGGCAGGCCGATCAGCACGGTCTTGCCGGTGTCGGCATCGATGCTGGCCACGGTCATCGAGTCGGTGCGCAGGCCCCAACGGCCCTGGCCGGAGTCGCCGCCCACCAGCAGCACGTTGTAGCGGCCGTCGTGGGCACCGTGCACGGTGTCGCCCGAGAACATCGTCAGGATGAAGCTGCGCTGGACGCCGACCAGGTGCGCCCCGAACAGCAGTGCCCCCGCGACGGAGAAGCAGAGGATGCCGTTCAGCCCGACCACCGCACGCCGGTGGCCGAGGGTCAGCGACAGCGGCTGGCCGATCCGCCAGGCGTCGAGGAACAGCAGCGCCCAGCCGACGGCGAGCAGCATCAAGCCGAGCCGGACGTAGCCGAGCACGGTCGTGTCGGACACGAACCAGAACACGTACTCGTGATGGAAGCCGGCCATCAGCACGCCCACGATCGCGGCCACCACCAGGGCCACCCAGAGCCGGGTCGCGACCCGCCCGATACGACGGTTGCCGGCGACGAGCTGGGCCGACCCGGGCACGGCCAACGTCATCACCATCAGCATCAACGCACGGCGGTAGCGCACCCGGGCGGCGCGATCGCCCGCCGAGGACCGCTGGTTGAGCGGATGGTCCGGGTCGAGCAGCCCGGGGGAAGACCCGTCGAGGGCTCTGGGAGGCAGCCCCATGGGCATGCCCTTTCTGTGCTGGGGAAGTAGCCTCGCCAGTATCACCAGTCACACCGGCCACACCGTGCACCGACGCGCCGAATCGGGCCCGTTGAGATACGGCCGGTAACCTCGCCGACATGTCCGACGACTGGCTGTACGGCGGCCGCCGGCCGGACCGAGACCCCCACAGTGACTCCGGCGCTGACCCAGGCGACGACTCAGGCGACGACTCAGGCGACGACGCGAGCGCCGACGACGCCACCCGTCCGCTGGCTCGACAGCCCAAGCCCGACGAGACCCGGGTGATGCCGACGGTGTCACGCGAGGACAGCGCTGCCGCGACCCCACGACCCGCGGCCCGCTCGCCGCGTGAGACACCGCCTCCGCCGGCGGGCTCGCCGGCCACGACACACGGCGGCGGTCTCTCCGGCGTACGCCGGTGGTTCGGCCGCGCCGGACGCACCGGGCGGCGCGGGTTCAAGCTCCGCTACCTCTGGCTGCTGGTCGTGCTCTGGTTGGTCTTCCTGATCGCCGTTCCCTTCTTCGCCTGGAGCAAGGCCGACAAGATCAGCGCGTTCCCCGCGGGCAGCCGGCCCGGTGACCAACCGGGCACGACGTACCTCCTGGTCGGCAGCGACTCGCGCGCGGGGCTGACCGCGGAGGAGCGCAAGAAGCTCCACACGGGCAACGCCGCCGGGCAGCGCACGGACACGATCGTGCTGATCCACTCCGGCAGCGGACCCACGCTGACGATGTCGATCCCGCGCGACTCCCTGGTGCCGATCCCGGGCCACGGAACGACCAAGATCAACGCGGCGTTCGCGTACGGCGGTCCGAAGTTGCTGATCAAGACCATCGAGCAGGACACCGGCATCCGCATCGACCACTACGTCGAGATCGGGCTCGGCGGCTTCGTCAACATCGTCGACGCGGTGAACGGGATCACCATCTGTCCCACCCACCGCATGGACGACAAGCTGGCCAACCTGCACGTGAAGAAGGGCTGCCAACCCGCCGACGGGGTGAAGGCGCTCGCGTACGCACGATCACGGCATGCCGACCCCAAGCTCGGTGACATCGCGCGCGGCGGTCAGCAACGCGAGGTGATGTCCGCGGTCGGCGACAAGGCGCTCTCTCCGTGGACGGTCATCAACCCGTTCCGCTACTGGAACCTCTGGACCTCCGCCACCGACAACCTCCGCGTCGATGACCAGATGAGCGCGTTCGCCATGGGCCACTTCGGGTGGGCGATGACCCACAGCAAGCTCACGTGTCCGGTCCCCATCAGCAACCTCGCCGTCACCTGGGACCCGACCCGTTCCAAGCAGATGTTCAAGCTGATCCGCGACGACAACACCGACGCCATCGGCAAGAACCTCTGCACGAAGTCGGGCCTTCCCAACCTCTGACCTGGTCGGTCAATGCGCCCGACGGTCGTCGATGCGGCGGGCCTTGCCGGTGGAGCGCTCGAGCGCGTGCGGTGCGACGACCTCGACCTGTGCGGTGACCCCGATCCGGTTCTTGATGCGTTCGGCGAGCTCGGCGCCCAGCGACCCGACGGCCTCGCCACCAGCGAGTGCCTCCACGCGGACGGTGAGCTCGTCGAGGTTGCCCGGGCGGGTGAGCACGCAGGTGTAGTGCGGCGCCAGCCCCTCGACGGCGAGGATCTGTTCCTCGATCTGGGTCGGGAAGACGTTCACGCCGCGCACGATCATCATGTCGTCGGTGCGGCCGGTGACCTTCTGCATCCGCCGGAACGCCGGGTACGCCGATCCCGGGAGCAGGCGCGTCAGATCGCGCGTGCGATAGCGGATCACCGGCATCGCCTGCTTGGTCAGACTCGTGAAGACGAGCTCGCCCTCCTCGCCGTCGGCCACCGGCTCGAGGGTGAGCGGATCGACGATCTCGGGCAGGAAGTGGTCCTCCCACACGTGCAGCCCGTCCTGGGTCTCCCCCGCCTCCTGGCTGACGCCCGGACCCATCACCTCCGACAGTCCGTAGATGTCGACCGCCCGCAGGCTCGTCCGCGCCTCGACCGCGCGGCGCATCTCGTCGGTCCACGGCTCGGCGCCGAAGATCCCGATCTCGAGACTGGTCCGTCGTGGGTCGACACCCTGGGCCTCGAGCTCGTCGAGGATCGCCAGGAAGTACGACGGAGTCACCATGATCACCCGCGGCTCGAAGTCGACGATCAGCTGCGCCTGCCGCTCGGTCATCCCCCCGCTGACGGGGACCACCGTGCACCCGAGACGCTCGGCGCCGTAGTGGGCGCCGAGGCCGCCGGTGAACAGCCCGTAGCCGTACGCCACGTGGACGACGTCGCCCGGTCGCCCGCCCGCGGCCCGGATCGACCGGGCCATCAGCTCCGCCCAGGTGTCGAGGTCGTCGCGGGTGTACCCGACCACGGTGGGCTTGCCCGTCGTACCACTGCTCGCGTGCACGCGGTTCACCTGCTCGCGTGGCACCGCGAACATCCCGAACGGGTAGTTCGCCCGGAGGTCCGCCTTGGTCGTGAACGGGAACCGGCCGAGGTCTGCGAGCGCCGTCAGATCGTCGGGCTTCAGGCCGGCCTCGTCGAACGCCCGGGTGTAGTGCGGCACATGGGCGTAGACGCGGCTCAACGTGTCGCGCAGACGTGCGAGCTGGAGCCGCTCGAGCTCGGCGCGGTCGTACGTCGGGATCTCGCCGCTCATGCCGCGAATCTAGGACGCGTGTCCAGAGCTCGGGCTGCAGAGCTCGGGGCTGCATCGCTCGCGGCTACAGCGCCCGCATCCGGTTGTTGCGCGCGTGGTGCTCGACCTCGGCGAGCCCGAGCGCTTCCAGCACCGGTGGGACGTAGCTGCCGAAGCGACCGCGCAGCCCCTTCTTGAGGCCGTACCAGCCACTCACGGGGTTGTCGGCCGAGCGACCCCATGCCTCGACCGTGTCGGGCTTGGCCTCCTTCTGCTCGTCGGCGTTGCCGAGCGGCATCCAGTCGCCGTGCCCCGCCAACATCGCGTGCAGGTCGTCGATGCAGCTCAGGTGGTAGCGCAGCTGGGTGGCGCCCACCTGGACGACCAGGGCCGGCGGGTCGGCCGCCTGATCCCGGTAGGCCTCGAACTCCGAGGAACCCGGAGGGGTCGACAGGATCCACGGGTCCTCGGCCGTGCCGGTGCCTTCGACGTCCATCTGCGTGCTCCTTCTGGGATCTGATCGGTACGGCGCCACGCTAGAGCCAATTCCTGACATCTCTTGTCATGAACTTCGTCGGGTCTCATCCTGTCCTCGTGCGTGCCGGACGACTGATCAGCCTCCTGTCGATCCTCAGCCGCGAGGGACGGACGACCGCGGCTGCCCTGGCGGAGCGGCTCGAGGTGAGCGAGCGGACGATCCTGCGCGACCTCGAGGTCCTGTCCGGCTCCGGCGTCCCGGTGTACGCCGTTCGCGGGCCGGGCGGTGGGTTCCAGCTCCTCGAGGGGTACTCGCCGACACTGCCGGCGGACGCCTGGCTGCGCCCGGGATCGCGACGCGGTGGGACCGGCCGGATGACCGTGCGGATCACCGCGGAGGGGCGGCGCGTCGCAGCCATCCTCGGGTACCTCCAGCCGTTGCGCCTACGCCCTGTCGAGGGCGAGAAGAGCGATCAGGGCTGGGTCACCGCCACCTGCCGGATGCGCTCGGTGTCGAGCATGGCGGTCGAGGTGCTGGCCCTCGGCCCGCACGTCGAGGTGGTGGCGCCGCCCGACCTGCGCGAGCACGTCGCCGGACTGGCGCGGCGGACGGTGAGGCTGTACCGCTAAGGCTGGTACAGCGTCCCGCCGATCTCCTTGCTGCGTCCGACGAAGATCGCGACGACCTCGTCGCCGACGGTGACCAGCACGTCGTACACCCCGTCGCGGCCCTCACGCGATCGCTCGGTGGCCGCCGCGACGAGCCGGTCACCCAGGTGTGTCGGCCGGCGGAAGCGGATGTCGGCACCGGCCGCGACGGTCGTCCGGTTGTAGGAGTTGCAGGCGAACGCGAAGGCGCTGTCGGCGAGGGTGAACGTGTAGCCGCCGTGCCCGATCGCGTGTCCGTTGACCATCGACTCCGTCAGCGTCATCGAGACCGTGGCCGTGCCGGGGCCGACGGCGTCCAGGCTCATGCCGAGCTCCCGGCTGGCCCGGTCGCCCGCCCACATCGCCTCCGCGCTGCGCCGGGCGATCTCCTCCGGCGTCACGGGCTCAGGCTAGCCGCGCGCGTCGGCCGACTCCTCGGAGGTATCGGGCGTCGGGTCGAGGAACAGGTGCCGGACCTCGGGGTGCCGCTCCTTGATCCGGTCGTCGATCTCGTCGGAGGCGCGCTCGATCTCCTCGGGGGTCAGGTGGTCGGCCAGATCCACCCGTGCGGCCACCAGGACCTCGTCGGGCGAGAGTCGCATGGTCATCAGCTCCAGAACGCTGTCGACCCCCTCGGCCTCGGCGAGCACGTCGGCGATGCTCTGCTGGAGCTGGGGTGAGGCGGCCTTGCCGATCAGGTACTGCTGGTTCTGCCGACCGAGTCCGTAGGCGACCCCGACCAGCAGTGCGGCGATGGCGAGGGACGCGACGCCGTCCCAGGTGCGTCCGCCGAGCGCGGAGTCGAGCCCCAGGCCTCCCGCCGCCAGGAGTAGACCGATGAGCGCGGCACCGTCCTCCCAGACCACGGCCCGCAACGCCGGATCCGCGTCGTGCCGCAGGTGCCGGGCCATCGGCTCTCCCGCGTCGGCGGAATTGCCACGGAGCTGGACCAGCGCCTTGACGAACGACGTGCCCTCGAACAGGAACGAGAGACCGAGCACCACGAACGCCCACATCGGTGAGCCCTCGTCACCCGGCACGACCAGCGACTCGATCCCCTGGTACGCCGAGAAGCCCGCCCCCAGCACGAAGATCCCCACGGCGGCCAGGAGTGACCAGAAGTAGCGCTCCATCCCGTAGCCGAACGGGTGTCCTGGGTCGGGCGGCTTGCGGCTCTTGCGCAACGCCGCCATCAGGAACACCTGGTTCATGGTGTCGCCGAACGAGTGGGCGGCCTCGGAGAGCATCGCCGACGAGCCGGAAGCGAGCCCCGCCACGAGCTTCGCCGCGGCGATCAGCAGGTTCGCCGTGCCGGCCACCAGCACGGTCGACGTGGACTCCTCCTGGGCCATGCCCCATGAGTACCCAGGCGGGGACGGATCACCCGAGCAGCAGCGTGGCTCCGAGCACCGTGAAGCCGATCAGCACCTGAGCCGATCGCCTCAGGTGACAGTCCCGAGCTCGTCGCGCAATCGGGCCAGCAACGCCGACAGGAGCCGCGAGACCTGCATCTGGGTGATGCCGAGCACCTCGCCGATCTCGGACTGGGTGGACCCCTTGAAGAAGCGCATCTCCAGCATGATCCGCTCGCGCCGGTCGAGGTGGGCGAGCAGCGGCTGCAGCGCTACCCGGGCCTCGGCGCTGTCGAACGACGCGTCGTGCTCACCCAGCCGCTCGCCGATGCCGCTCTCGGCGCCGACGGGCGTCGCGTCCAGAGACGTCGGCGAGAAGCAGCCGTTCGCGGCCAACGCCTCGACGACCAGGCCGAGGTCGAGGTCGAGGCGCTCGGCGATCTCGGTGGGCCGGGGCGCGCGTCCGAGCTCCTGGCACAGATCGGACTCCGTCGCGGTGATCCTGGCCTGTGCCTGCTGCACGGAGCGCGGCGGGCGGACCGTCCAGCCGTGGTCGCGGAAGTAGCGGCGTACCTCGCCACGGATCGTCGGTACGGCATAGCTCAGGAAGTCGGTGGCGCGCTCCGGGTCGTAGCCACGAGCGGCCTTCACCAGGCCGAGCGAGGCGACCTGCTCCAGGTCGTCGGTCGGGACACCGCGAGACCGGTAGCGACGAGCGACGTCCAGCGCGACCTGCAGGTTGACTTCGACGAGCCGGTCCTCGAGCTCACGCCGCTCCTCGCCGTCGGCGCCGGACATCCGGGCGAGCAACACCTCGGTCGCGTCGCGCCGCGAGAGTGGGGCGATGGTGAGGAGCGGATCGTCGGGTTCGCCGGGACGTCGGAGCGGTGACTCGGGAGCAGCGGTGGCCACGGGGGATGCACCCTTTCGAGGATCTGGTTCCGGTGCGGCATTGGCTTAGCCACTACCTCCGGTCTACCACCGAGGGCGCCGATCCAAACACACCCCTTAGGGAGGAGGGGTTTCACCCCTTCACCCCATCACCGCAGGTCAGACAGCCTGCCAGCGATCGTCTGCACCCTGGACGACCAGCCCGTCGGCCGCGGCGAACGCCATCGCCCGGTCGAACCGGCCCGCCTCCCAGTACGGCGCGCCGACCAGCGGCGCGAGGTCGTCGAGGCGCTGTGGCCCGTTTGCCTCGAGTGCTCGCACGATCTGGCCCATCTCGTGGAAGACCTGCCGGTCGCGCGGGCTCTCGGTACTCGCCTTCGGCGGTGGCATCGGCATGTCTGGTTCCTCTCGCGGTCTCGTGGGGGTTCTCAGGCGTGCGCGGTCGCGGTCGGCTGACCGCCCGTCTCGGCGTCCTCGGCGGTCAGGGGCTTGGCGATGCTCTCCAACGACTGCCGCTCGGCCTTGACGCCCAAGAACGCCTCGACGATCCCGCCCGCGATCATCAGCCCCGCTCCCAGGAAGTAGCCGGGCGCGATGCCGGTGATGTCGCTGCTGGCCGACGCGCTGTCGATCAGGTGGCCGAACAGCAGAGGCCCGCTGATGCCACCCGCCGCCGTACCGATCGCGTAGAAGAAGGCGATGCACAGGGCCCGCGTCTCCATCGGGAAGACCTCGCTCGCGGTGAGGTACGCCGCGCTGGCGCCGGCCGACGCGAAGAAGAAGATGACGATCCCGAAGACGGTCAGGCTGGTGGCGGTGAGATCGCCCAGCATGAAGCCGGCGACCGCCAGGAGGACACCGGACAACAGGTAGGTGCCGGTGATCATCCGGACCCGGCCGATCGAGTCGAAGAGCGGGCCGAGGAGCAGGGCGCCCAAGAAGTTGCTGGCCGCGAACGCCGCGAGGTACCACCCGGTCTGACCCACGCCCAGGAACGTCGTCAGGGTGTCGCCGTAGGTGAAGAAGAAGGCGTTGTACAAGAAGGCCTGGCCGACGAACAGCGAGAAGCAGAGCACGGTGCGCTTGGGGTACAAGGTGAACACCGTCTTGGCGATCAGGACGAGTCCGATCGCCTTGCGCTGGCGGACCGTGATCTTGTCCTTGACGCTCGGCAGCTCGCGTCCTGACTCGTCGGCCACGGTGTGCTCGATGCTGCGGACGATCTCCTCGCCCTCGTCCTCCCGGCCGTGGATGAACAGCCACCGCGGACTCTCCGGCACGTTGCGCCGAACGATCAGGATGCCGACCGCCAGCACGGCGCCGAGCCCGAAGGCGAGCCGCCAGCCGATCGAGGCACTCACGATGGTGGGGTCGAGCAGCGGGATGGTGAGCAGTGACCCGGCGGCCGCGCCCACCCAGAACGAGCCGTTGATCGCGATGTCGACGCGGCCGCGGTAGCGCGCCGGGATCAGCTCGTCGATCGCGGAGTTGATGGCGGCGTACTCACCGCCGATGCCGGTGCCGGTCAGGAACCGTGCCGCGAAGTACCACATCGGGGTCATCGCGAAGGCCGTGAGCACGGTCGCGCACATGTAGACGCCCAGGGTGAGCAGGAAGAGCTTCTTCCGCCCGAACCGGTCCGTGAGCTGTCCGAAGAACAGGGCACCGAGGCAGGCACCTGCGACGTACGCCGACCCCGCGAAGCCGATGTCGGAGCTGCTGAGGCCCAGACCGGTGCTGTCCGGCTTGAGCGCGTCCGACATCGAGCCGACGATGGTGACCTCGAGGCCGTCGAGGATCCAGACGGTGCCGAGACCGATCACGACCATCCAGTGCCAGCGGGCCCAGGGCAGGCGGTCGAGCCTGGCCGGGATGTCGGTGGTGATCCGACCGGTTTCGACGCCGCTCGTCATGGGCCCCTCCTGATCAGCGGGATGCGATGAGCGTCGTACCCGCTGGCTCAGGCGGCATGCGGAGGCGCGGTGGACGACGCCTCGATCAGGTCAGCCGCGCTTGACCACCAGAGTCAGCGCGCGCGTGGCCTTCCCCATCAGGTTGGTCGCCCTCACCTCGACTTGGTACGCGCCCACCGCGGACCTCTCGGCGCGACCCGTGATCGACGCCTTGCCTTCCCCCTGCGCGCGGGTACCTGCCGCGCGCGGCATGGCCCTCCGATCCCGGGGGTACCTCAGGTGCATGACCACCTGGCCGCGCAGGGTCGACACCGTCGTCCTGGATGTCGACGGGACGCTCGTCGACTCCAACTACCATCACGCCCTCGCCTGGTGGCGGGCGTTCCGCGAGCACGAGTACGCCGTCCCCGCGTCGCGGATCCATCGCGCGATCGGGATGGGAGGCGACCGCCTGGTCGCGGCGGTAGCCGGCGACGACGTGGAGAGTGACGCGGGAGACCGCATCCGGGACGCGTGGGAGAACCACTACGACGAGGTCCTGGACGAGATCGGCCCGCTTCCCTCGGCACGGCGGCTCCTCGGCGAGCTGCGTGACCGCGGTTTCGAGGTCGCCCTGGCGAGCTCCGGCATCCCTCGTCACACCCAGCACGCCGTCGACGTCCTGCAGGCAGACGACACGGCATCGACGACGACCACCAGCGAGGACGCCGAGGCGTCCAAGCCCGACCCCGAGCTCCTCCTGACGGCGCTCGACCGTGTCGACGCCGAGCGCGCGGTGATGGTGGGCGACTCGGTGTGGGACGTGCGGTCGGGGCACGAGGCCGGGATCCCGGTCATCGGCGTGCTCACCGGAGGCTTCGCGCGCGCCGAGCTGGAGGACGCCGGGGCGGACGTGGTCTGTGACGACCTCGAGGAGCTGACGGCGCGGCTCGATGAGCTGGTGCGGCTCCGAGACCCGGCATGAAGAGCGCCGCCGTCGGGTACCTCCTCACCATGACTCACATGGACCACGAACGAGACCGGCCCGTCGAGGTGGAGGGCGTGCCCGAGGGCGAGGAGATCGCCGAGGGTGACGCTGCGAAACGCATCGACGAGGACCCCGACGACCAGCCCAACCGGCGCGACCCGGTCTGGGACGACGAAGGACACGAGGACTGACGGAAGGAGACGAGATGGCTGACTTGACTGGCAAGACGATCGCTTTTCTGGTGGCGACCGAAGGCATCGAGCAGGTCGAGCTGACCGAGCCCTGGAGTGCCGTCGAGGACGCCGGTGGGACACCCAAGCTGTTGTCCGTGGAGTCCGGGAAGGTCCAGGCGTTCCACCACCTCGACAAGGGCGACACGTTCGCGGTGGACACGGTCGTGGCGGACGCCGACCCATCGACGTACGACGGGTTGGTGCTGCCCGGTGGCGTGGCCAATCCCGATGCCCTGCGGATGGACGAGGACGCCGTGTCGTTCGTCCGCGAGTTCATGACCTCGGACCGGCCGGTGGCGGCCATCTGTCATGCCCCGTGGACCCTGGCCGAGGCCGACGTGGTGCGTGGCAAGCGCATGACGTCGTGGCCCAGCCTGAAGACCGACCTGCGCAACGCGGGTGCCGAGTGGGTCGACGAGGAGGTCGTCGTGGACGGCAAGCTGGTCACGAGCCGCAAGCCGGACGACCTGCCGGCCTTCAACGACGCCATGCTCGAGGTGTTCGCCGGCTGACGTGACCGCACCGGTGGTGGGGTGCCGATGATGGTCGGCCCTGGTCCGTCGCACCGGGAGAGACGCGCCGGACCGGGCCGCGCGCGATAGGTACCCCTGGGTGCGCAACCCAAACGGCCCAAACGGTAGGCAACGACCGACGATGAGACGACTCTCCGCGAAGGCTCAGTACTTCTGGCTGATGGGCACCTGCGTGGGCCTGATCGTGGTCGCGTGGAACGTCGTGCGCTTCTGGTCGGTGCCGGTGGCCGTGGGGATGAGCATCGTCGCCGCGGTGATCCCGCCGGTGGCCGCGATGCTGGCCGGGCGCGGCAGGGGCGGAGGGTGAACCCTCAACCGCGCAAGGTCCTGGCGAGCAGCGCCTCGAGCTCGCGGAACGAACGCTCGGCGCCCGCTTCCTGGTACATCGAGGTGTCGTTCATCGTGTAGCCGTGGGGCGCCTCGGGGTAGACCTCGTTCGTCGCGGTCAGCCCGGCGGCGTCAAGGGCGTCGCCGAGCCTCTGCACGGCGTCCGGCTGCATCCCCCGGTCGTGGTCGGCATGGCCGAAGACGAACTCGGCCCGGGCACTCGGCAGACCGGCGTGAGGGCTGTCCGGCGCCTCCGTCGCCAGTCCACCTCCGTGGAATCCGGCACACGCCACCACCTCGGGATCGAGGCACGCGGTCCGGACGGCGAGGCGAGCGCCCAGGCAGTAGCCGACGACCCCGACGGGCACGGTGCCGGCCCGTTCACGCAGTGCCGCGAGGTACACCTGGGCGTCGCTCGCGATGCGCTCCGGCGTCAGCTCCGCAAGGCGCGGAGGGACCTGCTCGAAGAAGGCCTCGCGGGCTCCCTCGGCCAGCAGGTCACCGTCGGGGGACGTCTCCGCGGCGGTGCCGGAGCGATAGAGGACGTTCGGCGCGAGGACCGTGTATCCCCACGAGGCCACGCGGTCGGACATCTGCTCGATCTGCGGGCGCAAGCCGATCGCGTCGATGTAGAAGAGGACTCCCGGACCGGAGCCGGTGAGGTAGGTCTCGACCGTCCCGTCGGGGGTCTCGAGCTCGAGGTGGGTCACAGCGGTCAGCGTAGTGGCCGAGTAGTTGCCGAGGTCAACGGCGTGGGGAGACGGCCCCTGACGCCGGGGCCGCGGGCGCGGTACCTTCGATGCTCGCTTCCACGATGTATCAGAGCCACTCGGGGGCTCCTCCTCAAGGAGTGTGATGGCCACGCACGGCGCGCCGGGGGGTCCGACCTCCTCCTCGGCGTTGTACGACGCCGCCACGGACGCCTTCCGCCGCTGGCGCGCCGGGGAGGACGCTGCCCTCGACGACCTGGTCCGCACCATGAGCCCCGTGCTCTGGCATGTCGTCCGGGCGACCGGGCTCGACCGCGAGGCCTCCGAGGACGTCGTCCAGAACACCTGGCTCACCTTGGTGCGCTCCGCGGACTCCGTCCGCGACGCCCAGGCGATCACGCGCTGGCTGTGCACGGCTGCCCGGCGCGAGGCCTGGCGGGTGAGCAAGTCCGCCACCCGCATGCGTCCGGTCGAGGACGAGGTCATCGACGCCCGGATGCCCGTGCAGACGTCACCCGAGGCCGAGGTCGTGACCAACGACGAGAACGCGCAGCTGTGGGAGGCGCTGTCGCGCCTGCCCGAGCGCTGCCAACGACTTCTGCGCATCGTGGCCTGGGAGCCGCGGCCGGACTACTCTTCGGTGGCCGACACCTTGGAGATGCCGATCGGCAGCATCGGACCCACGCGCCGCCGCTGCCTCGACAAGCTCCGCACCGAGCTCGGAGGGTTGCTGTGACCGCGACTGACGACGAGCTGCTGGCCCGCACCGCCGGCCTCTACGCCGCCCTCGACCCCGCGCCCGGGGATCTCGCGGACGGGGTGCTCGCGCGGCTGGCGGTGGAGGATCTCGAGACCGAGTGGGAGCTCCTCACGCTCGTCGAGCGCGTCGACACCCGCGTCGGGACCCGCGCCGAGGCCGAGCCCGAGACCAGCGAGACCGTCGCCCTCGAGTTCGCGGGGACGACGTACCGCGTCCTGGTGCGCGTCAGCAACGCCGACGACGGCACCCGGCGACTCGACGGCTGGGTGGTGCCGGCCCTGCCGATGCGGGTCTTCCTGGGACCCCCGGGAGACGCCCTCGCCCACACGCGTCAGAGCGCGTACGCCGATCGCGACGGCCGCTTCGAGTTCCCCGCCGCGATGACCGGCGAGGTGCGGCTCTGGCTGCTGCCGCAGTCGGGGCGCGACGAACAGGCCGTGCCTCCGTTCGTCACGCCCTCGTTCCTCGTCTGACCCGCTCGGAGCCCGCCGTACGTTCGGCGCACCATCCGCGTCCTCGACCGCAGAACTTCTCGGGCAGCGGTGTATCAGCAACGAAGGCAACCTCTCCTGACATTCAGAGGCCGGTCACGCTGGATCGGGGGACCAGCGCTACCGGCCCTACCGGGGAGAGCGCCAATCTCGGCGCAGGGCCGGGTCGCGGAGCACCGGGGGGTTGCTCCGCGACCCGGCCCTTTCCCGTGCCCGTCCGGGCTCGTGCTCGTGCTCGCGCTCGCGCTGGTGCGGGTCAGCCGTTCTGGAGCCGTTGAACCTGCGGCGACCACCACCCTGCATATCGCTGCTGAAGCTGCGGGATCTGCCAGTCCCTCCCCTCGACCATCTGTCGGCACCGGTAGCTCGGGCAGTGGCAGCGCAGGAACCAGTCGGGGTCGGAGATGCTCATCGCGTAGTCGGTGACCAGCTCGGCGCCGGCGGGTACGTCGGTCATCGTCGCCAGCGTGTGCTCGTCGAGCCAGCCGACGTTGGGGTCGCAGGAGTGGTTGGGGAAGTCGACCCCGAGGGCGTCGACCCGGACGCCGTCCGTCGGCCCGGAGCCCAACCGGGTCACCACCGTGCCCGACGGCAGGTCGACGGTCGCGAACAGGCCGCGACCCGCGATGTCGCTCGGCAGGACCTCGACCCGGACCTCGGCGTCAGGCACCGGCGAGGAGCTCCGTGAGACCGTCGACCAGCCGCTCGACATCGCCGTCGTCGGTGTACGGCGCGAGCCCCATCCGGAGCCCGCCCTCGTCTCCCAGGCCGAGACGGTGCGAGCCCTCGTAGGCGTAGAAGGATCCGGCCGGCGCGTTCACGTTCCGGCTCGCCAGGTGCCGCCGGACGTCCTGCGGGTCGTGGCCGGCGAACGTCGCGAGCAGCGTCGGCGTACGACGGGCCGCGCGGCTGTGGAGCGTGACGCCCGGAAGCTGACCGATCGCGACCTCGAGGCGTTCGCGTAGCCGGTCCTCGTGCTCCTCGAGCGCGGTCAGCGACGTCGCCAGTCGCTCCCGCCGTGACCCCTCGCCCGGAACCAGGTCGGCCAGGAAGTCCACCGCGGCCGCGACCCCGGCCAGGAGCTCGTAGGCGGGCGTCCCGAGCTCGAAGCGCTCGGGGATCTCGTCGCTGGCCGGCACCAGCTTGTCGGGACGGAGCGGCTCCAGCACCTCGGGCCGGGCGGCGAGCACACCGCAGTGCGGACCGAGGAACTTGTACGGCGAGCACGCGTAGAAGTCGGCGCCCAGCGCCACGACGTCGGGGAGGATGTGGGCGGTGTAGTGGACGCCGTCGACGTAGAGCAGAGCGCCCGCGCCATGGACGATCTCCGCGATGGCCGGGAGGTCCGGCCGCGTGCCGATCAGGTTGGACGCGGCGGTCATCGCCACCACGCGCGTGCGGTCGGAGAGGACCGACGCCACCTGCTCGACGTCGAGCTCGCCGGTCGCGGGGTCGAAGTCGGCCCAACGCACGGTCGCTCCGGCTCGCTCGGCGGCATGGGTCCAGGACCTCACGTTCGAGTCGTGGTCGAGCCGGGTCACCACCACCTCGTCGCCGGGCCCCCAGTTCTGAGCGAGGGTCCGCGCCATGTCCATCGTGAGCTGGGTCATCGAGCGCCCGAACACGATGCCGCGAGGGTCGGCGTTCAGCAGGTCCGCCATGGCCGCCCGACCTCCGGTGAGGGCGCGACCGGCGTTCCGCTCGGCCGGAGTCACGTCGGCGTCGTTGGCCAACGGGCCGACGAGCGTGTCGTGGACCGCTCGGGCGACGACGTCGGGCGTCTGGGTGCCGCCCGGGCCGTCGAAGTGGGCGGCGCCGAGACCCTCTCCCTCGGCCAGCTGAGGGAAGTGGGCGCGCACCCGCGCGACGTCGTAGGTGGTCGTCGAGACGGTTCCGGTCACCCCTGCATTCTGCTGCCCGGGCGGCGCCGTCGAACCGCCAGGTGCGCGGCCCGCTCAGGTGGAGGAGGTCGCACCGCGCTTCGGGGGCTTGATGAGCGGCGTGTGGAGGAAGTCCCGGCAAAAGTCGCCGAAATGACAGACCGGGTGGGGATCGGTACGCTAAAGTGAACCCCAGGTAAACGATCGGTGAACGACAAGGAGACGACCATGCGCACGGACGAGAGGCCGACCCTCATCCAGCGATGGATCATCGTCACCGACGCCGACGGCACCGAGCATCTCGAGGCCCGCTGGATCGTCGAGGGCGAGATCCAAGCCCCGGCCACCCACGCGGCGGCCTGACCTCCCCCAGCTCAGCGCCCTCGTCAGAGCTCTGACTGCACGCCGCTGAGCAGTTGGCGCGCCATCACGATCCGCTGCACCTGGTTGGTGCCTTCATAGATCTGCGTGATCTTGGCGTCGCGCATCATCCGCTCGACCGGGTAGTCGCGGGTGTAGCCGTAGCCACCCAACACCTGGACGGCGTTGGTGGTGACCTCCATCGCGACGTCGGAGGCGAAGCACTTGGCGGCCGCGCCGAAGAACGTGAGGTCGGCATCGCCTCGCTCGGAGCGACCGGCCGCGGCGTACGTCAGCTGACGGGCGGCCTCGACCTTCATCCCCATGTCGGCGAGGAGGAACTGGAGACCCTGGAAGTCACTGATCGGCTTCCCGAACTGCTGTCGCTCCTGGGCATAGCCGAGTGCATAGTCGACGGCGCCCTGGGCGACACCGACCGCCTGAGCAGCGATCGTGACGCGGGTGTGGTCGAGCGTCCGCATCGCGGTCTCGAAACCGGTCCCCTCGTCCCCGATCATCCGATCGGCCGGCAGGCGGACGTTGTCGAAGTACACCTCGCGGGTCGGGCTGCCCTTGATGCCGAGCTTCTTCTCCTTGGCCCCGAAGGTGACGCCCTCGTCGGACTTCTCGACCACGAACGCGGAGATCCCGCGGCTGGGCCCCCCTGACGACGGAGCGGGGTCGGTCACCGCGATCACCGTGTAGTACTCGCTCTCGCCGGCGTTGGTGATCCAGCGCTTCACGCCGTTCAGCACCCAGTCGTCGCCGTCGCGGACGGCGCGGCTCTTCATCGCAACCGCGTCCGAGCCGGCTTCAGGCTCGGACAAGCAGTACGAGAAACCACCGTCGCCGGCCGCGAGCCGGGACAGGTAGTGCTTCTTGATCTCCTCGGACCCGCTCAACATCAGCGGGAGCGAGCCGAGCTTGTTCACCGCGGGGATCAAGCTGCTCGCCATGCACACGCGGGCGACCTCCTCGATCACGATCACCGTGGCCAGCGCGTCCGCCCCGGCACCGCCGTACTCCTCCGGCACGTGCGGGGCGTGGAAGTCGGCCTGCTGGAGCGCCTTGGCGGCCTCCTCGGGGTAACGGCTCTCCTCGTCGACCTCCGCGGCGTACGGCGCGACCTTCGCCTCGCACAGGTCACGCACGGCCTCGCGGATCGCGCGGTGCTCCTCCGAGAGCGCGAAGAGCGGGAAATCGTTGCTCATGCCGCGGATTCTACTTTCGGGTAACGGCTGTCCGGAGGGGGCTCTGGCCCACGGCAAGAGTGGCGCACAGCGCGGCGCAGGTGAGCCAGAGCAAGGTGGGTCCGCCGGCGGCGACGAGACCGGTCGTCAGGAGCGGGCCGACGGTGAGCGCGACGCCCCACGAGACGCCGTACGCCGCGAGATAGCGACCCCGGTCGCGCTCGGCCGCGAGCTCGGCGACGATCGCGAACGGCTCGCCCAGGAGGATCACGTCACCGAGACTCCAGACGACCACCGGGACGACGTACGCAAGACCGGTCCCGGTCGCGGCTGCCGGGACGGCCAGGGTGAGACCCAGCGCCAGCAGGACGTACGCCAGTGCCATGCGGCCGAAGGGACTCCAGGCAGCCGGGACGAGACGACGCAGCCGTTGCCCCGCGATCACGGTGATCGCCGAGACGGCGACCAGCAGTCCGGCCCACCGGGACGCGACGCCCTGGACGTGCAAGGCCAACGGGAGGCCGGCCATCATCACCATGTAGGCCGTCGCGAACGCCGTGCCGGCGGCGAGCATCGCCAGGAGCCGACGGTCGCGCCACGGGCTCGAGCCCGACCCCGGTCGTGACACCGGGATGCCAGCACGGCCGGGAAGCGCGAACCTCACCACCACCGCACACGCCAGGCTGGTGACCGCGTCGGCCACGAAGAGCCAGCGCATCCCGAGGCCCAGCAGCAGGGCGGCCAGCAGGCCGGCCATGACTCCGGACGCAGCCATCGCGGCACCGAGTGCCGAGTATGCCGCGGCCCGCTGACGTGACGGGGTGAGGTCCGCCAGGAGCGCCTGGCTCGGCGGCTCGTAGACCTCGAAGCACAAGCCGAGGAACACGGCTGCCGCGAGCGCCGCCACGAGACCTGGTGCGCCCGCCAGGCAGAGTTGCCCGACCGCACACCCGGTCAGGCCGAGCACGATCGTCGAGCGGTGCCCCAACTGATCCGCGAGGCGCCCGCCGAGGAGCCGACTCGGGATCGTGGCGAGCCCGAACGCGGCGGCCACGAGTCCCGCGGCGCGCAAGGAGCCGCCGTACGCCGTCACCAGAAGCAGGGGCAGGAACGTCATGGTGAAACCACCGAGCCGGTCGACGACCCGCGCCGCGACCAAAGCCTTGACCTCGCGGGACAGCCCTGCGTGACTGATGTTTTCTGTTTGAACAGTCATGTCATTGCTTACACTGCCACCACCCTGTATGACTGGTCAAATGCTGTTCGACAGTCATGTCGCCAACCTTCTCGAGACCACGGTCGCGTTCGTCAACCGACTGACCCCCGGCCTCGACGGAGGGCACGAGGTCATGGCCCCGGTCGACGAGCGTGAACTCCGTGGGGCGGTCCGCGACAGTGTCCGAGCCCGGGGGTACGACGTCTCCCTTCGCGGCGTCCGGATCGACGACGCCCGACTGATCGGCGCGACCGTGACCGAGGCTCGGCGGGTGATCGAGGACATCGACCGCGGCGATCTCGCCACGGCGGCGCGCCGCACCAACGTGCTCCTGCGGCGGACGGGCGCGAGACCTCAGCTCGACACGCAAGACCCGGGCGTGTGGAACCTGCACTTCCATGGGCCGGACGACACGTTCGGCGTGGGCTGGTCAGCGGGCATCGCGGCCGGACTCGCGATGGCCTTGGGCACCACGGACGCCGGACGGCTCGGCATCTGCGCAGCCGACCGTTGCGACCGTGTCCATCTCGATACGTCACGCAACGGCCGGCGCAGGTTCTGCTCCACCCGGTGCCAGAACCGGGCGAAGAGCGCCGCTCACCGGGCACGGCACGGCGGCTGAGTACGGGCGGCGACCTACGCTGGACGTGTGGGCGAGTGGCAGCGTGACGAGTGGGTCGACCTGATGCTCGACGACCTCGAGACCTGGGCGGTGGTCGGACTGTCCGGCGATCGCGGGCGTACGGCGTACTCGATCGCGGCGATGCTCCAGAGACGGGGCAAGCGGATCGTGCCGATCCATCCCCGATTCGGCGAGGAGCCTGGTCAGGAGCCCGGTGAGGTGCTCGGCGAGCCGGGCTTCGCGACGCTCGGCGACGTGCCGTTCGCGGTCGACGTCGTCGACGTGTTCCGCCGATCGGACGCGGCCGGTGAGTTCGCCGACCAGGCGGTGGCCGTCGACGCGAGGGGCGTGTGGTTCCAGCTCGGCGTCATCGACCAGGACGCGTTCGACCGCACCACGCGAGCCGGCGTCGCGATGGTGATGGACACCTGCCCGGCGATCGAGTGGCGCCGCCGCGACGACCCGCGGTCTGCCTGACCTCGCTCAGACCTGATCCTCGTCCACGGTGTGGACCGCGGCCTCCTCTGCGCCGGCGGCGGCGCCGTCCACACCCACGTCCTCCGCGGTGTCGGCGGCGGACTCACCCTCGCCGGCGGCGAGCCGGCCGGTGCGCTCGTCACCGACCTCGAACCCGTCGGTGGGATCCGTCCCCTCCTCGCCGAGGGCCTCGTCCTCCTGAGCCTCCGGCGTGTGGTCGACCGCGGCCACCGGGTCGGGCTCTTCCTGCTCGAGCCGCTCGTCGAGCGTCTCGCCCTCGGCGTCCTCGGCCGAGGTCACGCCGTGCGCCACCGCCCGGCTGGGCCGTTCCGGCGGGGACATGCCTTCGTCGAGCACGTCGTCCACCCCACGCTCGTCCAGCGTGTCATCGGGCTGGAGCTGGTCGTCGCTGAAGCTGCTGCTCATGTGGTGTGGGTACCCCATCCGGGCCATGTGCAGTCATCACTCGCGGGCGACGTTGACGGCGTTGGCGCGGCAGGCGGCGTCCGACGGGCAGCCATGGGGACCTCCGACGCAGGCGTCGACGTCACACGCCCGGCAGAACCGGATCGTGTCGGTGGCGTCTCCGAACACCACCGTGACGACCCGGTCGAGCGCCGCGACGAACTCATCGAGGTCGTCGATCCCCGGCAGCGCCGTTCGCAGTGCCTTCTGGACGCCCTCGCCCGCCTCGCGGAGCAGTTGTTTGCCGGCGGTCTCCCCCGCGTCGGTCAGCGCGATGGTGAGTCGGCGATCGCCCGGCGTACGGCGACGCGTGACCAGGCCCGCCACCACCAAGCGGTCCACGACCCGCACGCAGGCCGGCTGGGACAGGTCGAGCGCCTCTTGGAGGGCATCACTGGTGACCTCGCCGCGCCAGCCCAGGAGCGTCACGGCGTCACGAGCGCTGGGGTGGTCGAGCGGCGCCGACGCGTCCTGCGCCGCCAGTGCGTCGAGGTTGCGGGCCAGCGCCCGGAGCACGTTCGCGCCGTGTCGCAGCGTCGCCGTGCTCGTCGCGGTGGTCATCGACCCCACCCTCCCTGACCCTCGAGCCGCCATCTATGCAAGATGCATCCAACCTATCGATACGCCTCGGCGTCGTCCCTCGGTCGACCCGTCTCCACCTCGCGGCCAACGGGTCAGCACCTCAGGTGGAGGCGGCCGAGCACCCGGCGTTCCTAGCGTCGGGTGACATGACGATCCTGCTGTCCGACCCCCGCGTCCGCGCCGTCCCGGTGCTCGAGTGCGGCGAGCCCGTCGTCCAGCTGCCACGGGCGATGTCACCCGGTGGTGCGCACGTCCGCTCCGGGCTGGCCCACCGGCTGATGGCCGCCGACCTCGCCCTCCCCGCCGGCGTCCGGCTCAGCGTGGTCGAGGGACATCGCACGGTCGCCGCCCAGCGCGCGATCATCACGTCGTACGCCGCCCAGGTGCGGCTGGCGCATCCGGGAGCCGAAGGACTCGAGCTCGAGCGACTGACCAGCCGCTTCGTCTCACCCGTCGACGTCGCGCCGCACGTCGCGGGCGCCGCCGTCGACCTGACCCTCGTGGACGTCTGCGGCGAGGCACTCGACCTCGGCACGCCGATCGACGCGACGCCCGAGGAGAGTGACGGGCGCTGCTGGTTCGCCGCGGACGGCATCGGTGCCGACGCCCGCGCCCACCGCGAGCTCCTGCAACGGGTGCTGACCGCCCAGGGCCTGGTCAACTACCCGACCGAGTGGTGGCACTGGAGCTTCGGCGACCGCTACTGGGCCCTGGTCATGGGCGCGCCGCACGCGACGTACGGACCGGTCCCGGAAGCGAGCGCGGCATGACCGGCGTCCCGCGGGCGGCGGTGGCGGCTCGGGCGGTCGCCGCGGGCGGGCCCTTGTTGTCGATCGACCTGTCGGCCGTGGCGGCCAACACCGCACTGATCGCCGCCCGTACCACCGGCGAGGTGATGGCGGTCGTGAAGGCCGACGGCTTCGGTCACGGCGCCGTCGACGTGGCACGGACCGCGCTCGCCCACGGCGCGACGTCGTTGGGTGTCACGTCGCTGGCCGAGGCGTGGCCGCTGCGTGACGCCGGTCTCGACGCCCCGATCCTGAGCTGGCTGAACCCGATCGATGCCGACTTCGCGACGGCCGTGGCCCGGCGCATCGACGTAGCCGTCCCGGGGCTCGAGCACGTGGCCGCCATCGCTGCGGTGCCGGGTCGAGCACGGGTCCACCTGCACCTCGACACCGGGATGGCGCGGGACGGCGCAGCGCCGGCGGACTGGCCACGGCTGTGCCGGGTCGCGCGCCTGGCCGAGCGGCGGGGTCAGATCGAGGTGGTCGGGGTCATGGGTCACCTCGGCTGCGCCGATGACCCCGCGGACGCGTGCAACGCGCGGGGACGGACCAGGTTCGCCTGGGGCCTCGAGGTCGCACGCGCCTGCGGCTTGCGTCCGCGCCATCGGCACCTCGCCGCCACGGCTGCCACGTTGACCGATCCGTTGAGCCACCACACGATGAGCCGGGTCGGCGCGGGCCTGGTCGGGATCGACCCCACCGGCACCACCCGCCTGCGCTCGGCCCTGACGATGTCCGCCCCGCTGGTCTCGGTACGCCGGGTCCGTGCGGGCACCCAGGTCGGCTACGGCCACTCGTTCGTGACGGGCGAGACGACCCACCTGGGCCTGGTCCCCCTCGGGTACGCCGACGGCCTGCCGCGGACCGCATCCGGGCGGGCTGCGCTGTGGCTCGCCGGACGGCGAGTGCCGGTCGTCGGGCGGATCTCGATGGACCAGCTGGTCGTCGACCTCGGCATGACGGGGGCCGAGGTCGGCGACCTGACCACGGTGTTCGGGCCGGGCGACGCGGACGAGCCGACGGTCGCCGAGTGGGCCGCCTGGTCGGAGACCCTGCCGCACGAGATCGTGACCGGCATCGGGTCGCGCGTGCCGCGGCGTACTCGGCCGGTCAGCCACCTGCGGAGCGTCGGATGAACACCCGGGTGGCCGTCATCGGGGGCGGGCGGAACTGCGAGCACGAGGTCTCGCTGGCCTCGGCCGCGAGCGTGGCGGCGGGCCTCGACCCCACGGCGTACACGGTCGTGCCGCTGACGATCGGCCGCGACGGCACCTGGCGAGACCGTGGCGCACGTCCCATGACCTTGGCCGGCGCCGCGCAGATCCTCCGCGGGTGCGACGTCGCCTTCCCGATGGTGCACGGACCGCGCGGTGAGGACGGCACGCTGGCCGCCCTCTGTGAGCTCGCGGGCCTGCCGTACGTCGGGTCCGGAGTCGCCGCCGGTGCGCTGGCGATGGACAAGGCAGCCACGAAGCTGATCGCGGATTCGCTCGGGATCGCCACGGCAGCCGGACGCCTGGTGACGGCCGCGACGGCCGACCTCTGTCCCTGGACCGGGCCCGTCGTCGTCAAGCCGGTCGCCGCGGGCTCGAGTCGAGGCGTCTCCCTGGTCACCGAGCCCGAGGAGCTTGCCGGTGCTCTCCGGTCAGCACTCGCGATCGACTCCCGGGTCCTGGTCGAGCAGGTGGTCACGGGCCGCGAGGTCGACGTGGCCGTGCTCCGTCGCGCCGACGGGTCGCTGATGGTGCCACCCGCGCTGGAGATCGTGGGCGACGGTGTCTTCGACTACGACGCCAAGTACGGCGGCCACGCCGACCTCCGGGTCCCGGCTTCACTGACCGAGCCGGAGCGCAAGGCGCTCGAGGACGCCGCGGTCGCGGCGTACGACGCCCTGGGCTGTGCCGGCGTGGCTCGCGTGGACTTCTTCATGACCGCGGACGGCCCGGTGCTCAACGAGGTGAACACCGCTCCGGGCATGACCGAGCACTCGCAGGTGCCCCGGATGTTCGCCGCGGCCGGGCTGTCCTACGCCGACCTCCTCGACATGCTCGTGCGAGGCGCCCACCGGTGATGGTTCGATGGCGGGCATGACGACGCTGCCCGACCCTTGGCAGCGCGCGCGCCCCTGGCTCCCCGACGCGATGGCGGGAGTGGCGGCGTTCCTGCTCGCGATCTGGGAGGTGACGCACGACTCCTCGGGCGTCACGGGCGGCGCGAGTGCGTACCTCGTCGCGCTCCTCCTCGCCGTCGCCGTCGGCCTGTCCCGACAGGCGCCGTCAGCCGCGTTGACGGCCTCGTGGTGCCTGGGCTTCGTGCACCTCGCGACGGGCGTGCAGCCACTGGTCAGCGAGGTCCTGCTCGCGGCCGTTGCCTTCGGATGTGCGCGCTGGGGAAGCAACCTGGTGGTCTGGCTCAGCGGGATCTCGATCCCGCTCGGCGCCGCCGTGGCCGTGGCGTGGCTCGACCCGACGGTCTTCTACGACTCGCTGCGCGTCGCCGGCGTCCGCGGGCTGGCCGAGCGTGCGTACTACGGCGGCAACAGCTGGCGCGTCACCGCCGGGTTGATGGGCGCCGGCTTGCTCATGGCGCCCTGGTTGCTCGGTCTCGCCCTGCGCTTCTCGGCCCGGTCCGATGCGTCGCGAGCCTCGCAGGTGGCAGCGGAGGCCGAACGCGACCAGGCCGCCGAGATCGCGCGACTCCGCGAGGAGCAGGCCCGGCTCGCCCGCGACGTGCATGACGTCGTCGGACATTCTCTGGCGGTGATCCTGGCGCAGGCCGAGTCGGCTCAGTACCTCGACGACACCGACCCCGCCGCGCTCAAGCAGACGATGACCAACATCGCGGTCACGGCCCGAGGCTCGCTCGACGACGTCCGGAGCGTGCTCGCGACCACCCAGGGCGGTCCCGTCGCGCCCACCGCGCAGCCGGACCTGGAGAGTCTGCTCGACGGCGTCCGCGCCAGTGGGCACACCGTGGAGTCGACCGTGGTCGGGACTCCGCAGCCGATGCCTCCCGAGCTCGAGGTAGTGGCGTTCCGGGTGCTCCAGGAGATGCTGACCAACGCGATCAAGCACGGGCGCCGCGACCAACCCGTGCACGTCGAGCGACACTGGGACAGCGACCTGCGGATCGAGGTGCAGAACGCGGTGCCGCCCGACGAGCGGCCACTGGACGAGACGCAACCGATCAGCGGCGTACCTGTGCCGTCGGAGCAGATCGGTCAAGGACTCGACGGGATGCGTCGCCGGCTCGAGGCGGTCGGCGGCCGGCTCGACGTACGCCGACGCACCGATCCCCCGACCTTCACCGCGACGGCCTGGGTACCCGTCAGAGTGCTCTCGTGACAGATCCGACCGATGCGATCACGGTGCTCCTGGTCGACGACCAGGACCTCTTCCGGGAAGGCGTCCGGGTCATCGTCGACGCCCAGGAGGGGTTGGAGGTCGTCGGCTCCGCGGGCGACGGGGTCGAGGCGGTGCGGCTCGTCGACGAGCTGGCTCCCGACGTGGTGCTGATGGACGTCCGGATGCCGGAGATGGACGGGGTGGAGGCGACGCGCCAGATCTTCCTGCCCGACCGGGTCGCGCGTCGCGAGAAGCCGGTCCGCGTGATCGTCCTGACCACCTTCAACCTCGACGACCGGGCCGCGACCGCGATCCGGCACGGGGCGAGCGGCTTCCTGCTCAAGGGCACGACGCCGGTCATGCTCAGCGACGCGATCCGGACGGTGTACGCCGGCAACGCCGTTCTCGCACCGCAGGACCTCGCGACCCTGCTCGACGGTCAGTTCCAGACCCGCACGCCCCCGCCCGCGTCGTACCTCGAGCTGACCGAGAAGGAGCGCGAGGTGTTCGGCGCGGTCGCCCAGGGGTTGTCCAACAGCGAGATCGGGGCCCAGATCTTCGCCAGCGAGTCGACGGTCAAGACCCACGTCGGCGCGATCCTGCGCAAGCTCGGCCTGCGCGACCGGGTCCAGATCGTGGTGTTCGCCCACGAGCACGGGCTCGTGGGCGGCTGACCGCCTCAGCCCGGAGGTCCGACTCCTGGTCGCCGAACTCGGAGTCGGTAGACGCACTCATCTGCCGATGAGCGGTCGCTAGTCGTCGGACTCGCACGTTGCCGTGATGTGGTCGTTGACGGTGACGTTGAAGGCACCGGACCCATGATCGGGATCGATCGCGAACGTCTTCGTCCCTGGACTTCCAGCATCGGGCTCCATCGCCACGAGGCGGCCGTCCTTGACCGTTGCGACCCAGAAGCTGCGGGCACCCGTGACCGTGCTGTTGTTCGTGTGACACCCGTAGTAGCCGTCGCGCAAGTCTCTCGCCTGAGCGCTGTGAATCCAGAACCCGCTGACAACCAGCAGGACACCGACCACCAACGACAGTGGTCGCGTGCACCGTTCCAGAGTTGCGCCAGCACGCTCGCTGAAGTGGGCCACGGTGCGTCTCCTATCGAGAGCCCTCCCAGCGTAGGCACGACCGTGAGGTCACGTCATACCCCGAAAGAGCGACGCCGTGTGCACTCATGCCGCGGTCCAGTGCGCGCTCATGCCGATGTGAGTGTGCTCGGCTTCCACGGTCCTCGCGTCAACATCGACTGTAGTCGTCGAGTCCGCTCGAGGAGGACGTCCCAGCATGAGCATCGGTGGCAGTGGCGCTCGCCGACGGCGTCGAGGCCACGTCGCTCTCGCGTGTCAGGCACGCCACTGATGATGCCGACCCGCGCACGACCACAGTCGGGTGCACGGGAGGCCGCAACCGTCGACACGAAGGTCTGCGGGCAGCAAGCGTGCGCCGCCACGCAGGATCACGTCCGGTGACTCTCAACAGCCACGTCTCGCCTCGGGTCTCCACGTCGCGCATACGGCGGACACGTCTTCCGGGGTCACGATCGTGCCGCAGCGAACGAGGCAGCGTCGCGCCGACTCGGACGCGAGCCGTCAAACGCGCTGTCGCCGGACCAGCGACCAACGGCCATCCGTGTGACCGACACCTGTGCTCCTACCGCACGGTCCGGGCCACGTGCGGCGATCGTGACCGTGAGTCGGCGCATGACCAAACGCACTCACATGCCGCTGACCGGGCGCACATGCCGATGGCCAGTGCGGTGCACAGAGACGCACTGCTTCGATGAGGTCGTGTGCCTGAGAACGGTCTATGGCTCGTTCTCGGGCACACGACCTGGACCAGCCGGTCAGACGCGGGGCGCTTTCTCAGAACCCGAGCTTGCGACCCGACGCCGAGCGGACCTTCTTGCCCTTCTCCTGGGCGGTCTGGCGAAGGTCTGCCTGGAAGTCGAGCATCCGTTGCCGGAGGTCGGCGTCCGAGGCGGCCAGGATGCGGACGGCCAGCAGGCCGGCGTTGCGGGCGTTGCCCACGGCCACCGTCGCGACCGGCACTCCCGAAGGCATCTGCACGATCGACAGCAGCGAGTCCATCCCGTCGAGGTGCTTGAGCGGCACGGGCACCCCGATCACGGGCAGCGGCGTGACCGCGGCGAGCATGCCGGGCAGGTGGGCCGCTCCCCCGGCTCCGGCGATGATCACCGAGAGGCCACGGTCGGCGGCCTCGCGACCGTAGGCGAGCATCTCGTCGGGCATCCGGTGGGCCGAGACCACGTCGGCCTCGTAGCCGACATCGAACTCCTTGAGTGCCTCCGCGGCCCTTTCCATCACCGGCCAGTCGGAGTCCGAGCCCATGACGATGCCGACCCGGGGTGCGTCACTCACTCTCGTCTCCCAACTCTCCGGCGAACCACGCGGCCGCGTGGCGAGCGCGGTCCAGACACTCTTGCAGGTCGTCGCCGTAGGCGTTGACGTGTCCGACCTTGCGCCCGGGGCGCGGCTCCTTGCCGTACAGATGCACCCGAAGTCGCGGGTCGCGGGCGAGGGCGTGCGGGTACCCGTCGTACAGCCGGCCACCGGAGTCGGTCGGCCCACCCAGGATGTTGACCATCACCGTCCAGGGCGCCCGCGCGACCGGCGATCCCAGCGGCAGGTCGAGCACCGCGCGCAGGTGGTTCTCGAACTGCGAGGTGACCGCGCCGTCCTGGGTCCAGTGGCCGGTGTTGTGCGGTCGCATCGCCAGCTCGTTGACGAGGATCCGGCCGTCGGTCGTCTCGAACAGCTCCACGGCCAGCACGCCGGTGACGTCCAGCTCGCGCGCGATCCGTAGGGCCAGCTCCTGCGCCTGCGTGGCCGGCCCGTCCGCCAGGCCCGGTGCCGGAGCGACGACCTCGGCGCAGACGCCGTCGCGTTGCACCGACTCGACGACGGGGTACGCCGCCGCCTGGCCGCTCGGGCTCCGCACCGCCAGCGCGGACAGCTCCCGCCGGAAGTCGACCAGCTCCTCGGCGAGGATGGGTACGCCGGTCGCGGCGGCGGCCTGGAACACCGGCGCACAGTCGTCCGGGGTGTGCACGGCCCAGACACCCTTGCCGTCGTATCCGCCCCGAGCGGTCTTCAGGACGCACGGGAACCCGAAGTCGGCCACCTCGGCGGCATCGGCGACGACGCGGTGGCGGGGCATGGGCGCGTCCAGCGCGGTCAGCCGCTCGCGCATGACCACCTTGTCCTGGGCGTGGACCAGGGCGCCGGGCCCGGGCCGCACGGCGACGCCGGCCTCCTCGAGCGCGTGCAGGTGGTCTGTCGGGACGTGCTCGTGGTCGAACGTCACGACCTGGCAACCCGCGACGAGACGCTCGAGGGTGCCGAGATCGCGGTAGTCCCCCACCACGTGGTCGGGGATCACCTGGGCGGCGGACACTCCGGGCGCCTCCGCGAGGAGGCGCAGCGGGACGCCGAGAGCCGCAGCGGGCTCGGCCAGCATCCGGGCCAGCTGACCGCCGCCGACCACGGCGACGACGGGCGCGGAACCTGTCGGGGCGTCGTACGACGCACGGGACTCGCCGTGGCTCACTCGCAGCAGCGTAGGGAAGCCTCGGAGCCGGTCGTCAGGCGGTGCGTGCCTCGGCCTGCTCGACGGAACGCAGGACGTCGGACGAGCCCGGCGCATCCAGCTCGAAACGGAGCCCGTGACCACGCACGGTGGTGATCAGGTTCGGGCGGCTCGGGTCGTCACCCAGCTTGCGGCGGACCCAGCCGAGATGCACGTCGATCGTCTTCGATGACGTCCAGAAGGTGGTGTTCCACACCGTCAGCATCAGTTCGTCGCGGGACACGACAGAACCGGCCCGCTGCATCAAGAAATGCAGCAGGTCGAACTCCTTGCGCGAGAAAACGATCTCGCGTTCATCTCGCCAGACCCGGCGGGTAACCGGGTCCACGACGACGTCCTGGACCTTGAGCACGTGTTGAAAATAGGTACCTGGGACCCTCTCCCGCCGGGGAATCGAGCAACTCGCCGCCCTACGACGGTAAAATCGTCGGGCCGCACCACCCTGACTAGGCCTTCTGGGTCATGCCTCAATGACGCCGAACGGCTACTGGTTCGACCACTCCGAAGCCGCGGACGGGGCGTGCCGGCAGCGGTCGAGCCTCGAATTGGTCCTCCGGCAGCCGCTCCGCCGTCGCGGCGTCCACGATGATCCGGTTACGCCGCGCCACGGCGGTCAGGCGGGCGGCGAGGTTCACCGGGGGCCCGAAGACGTCTCCCAGCCGGGTCACCACGGAGCCGGTGGACAGTCCCACCCGTACGTCGGGCATCCGCTGGTCACGCCCGATCACCGCGATGATCCCCTCGGCGGTGTCGTAGGCGCGGATCGGGTCCTCGTTCACGAACAGCACGGCGTCTCCGAGACTCTTGATCACGCGCCCGCGCTGGCCGGCGACCACGTCTGCGCAGCGTGACTCGAAGATCTCCACCAGGTCGCCGATCCGGTCGTGGTCGAGCCGGTTGGTGAGGGCCGTGAACTGGACGATGTCGGCGAAGCCGACGGTCACCTGGGTGGTGTGCAGGTCGGCGTCGTCGGCCCCGAGCGCCTCGACGCGCGCGGCCGCCGCCGCGAGGTGGCGTCGCCAGACGTAGACGAGCAGGCCCTCGAACGGCTCGTTGAGCGACTCGACCAGCCGAAGCGCGGCGGTCGCGCGTGAGCCGTTGGCCCCGTCCGCCCGGTCGTCCGCTGCCAGCTCCTGCACCCGGTGCACCAGGGTCGCGACCTCCCAGTCGGCCAGCCGAGCCATGGTCTGACCGACCGCACGGGTGAGATCGACCGCCATGTCGAAGTCGATCGCGTCGTCACGCACCAGCTGGAGCAGCGTGGAGACGGCGTCCGCGTCGGCCTGGGTGAACGCCCGCTCGCTGCCGCGGTCGGGAAACCCCAGGGCCCGCCAGAGACGTTGCGCCTGCTCGATGGTGGCGCCGGTCTCGGCGGCCACCTCGAGGGCGTTGAAGACGACCTCGTCGCCCAAGATGGCGTGCTCGAGCTGCTGGCCCGGCGTCTGGTCAGGTTCCGTCATCGTCCCGTCGGTCGGACGACCCGGTGCCGCTGCCGAGGAGCTCGGTGAGCTGGCGCTGGACCTGCTCGACCTGCGGGATGTCGTGCAACCGGACCGAGCCGTGCGTGCTGGCGTCGCTGATCACCAACGTGCCGCAGCCGAGCATGCGGTCGATGATGCCCATGTCGTAGGCCACGTCGCTGATCCGCATCAGCGGGATGTCGTGGCCCTTGCGGGCGATGATCCCCTCACGGGTGATCAGGCGCCGGCTGGTGATCGTGTACGTCGAGGTCAGCCAGTCGAGGAACGGCCGGACGACCCACCACAGGATCACGATCGCGGCGAGGATCCATACGAGGAGGCTGACGAGACCGTTGTCGACCAGCCGGTCGAGGAAGATCGCCACTGCCAGCGTGATGACCAGGACCAGGCCCGGCACGATCAAGGCCTTCGGATGGGTCCGGGTGTCGACGATGACCGACTCGCCGTCGGTCAGCAGCTTCGGTGAGATGCCCACGGAGGTGAGTGTGTCACTCGGAGGCCCGCAGGTGAACGACATCGCCGGCGCTGAGCGTGAGCGGCCCGTCGGCCGTGTCGAGCAGCACGCGGCCGTAGGCGTCGAAGTCGGACACCCTGCCCTCGACCGTCCGATCTCCCGGTAGCTCGACCCGGACGTCCCGGTCGAGCGTGGCGCTGCGCCCCCGGTACAGGTTCAGGAACGTGTTCGGCGACCGGGCGAACCTGCCCAGCCAGATCCGCAGGTGGTGGAGCACGTCGCCGAACAGCGCCGTCCGGTCGACCGGGTGCCCCGCCAGGGCCAGCGACGTGGCGGTGGGGACCGGCAGCTCGTCCGCCGACTGGTCGACGTTGATCCCGATCCCGATCACCACCATCGGCGGTCGGGTGTTCACCCGCTCCACGAGGATCCCCGACACCTTGCGCCCGTCGACCAGGACGTCGTTGGGCCACTTGAGCGTGGCGAAGTCCCCGAGCGCCCGAGCGACGGCGTACCCCGCCACGAGCGGGATCACCGGCCACCACTCGGGGTCGACGACGGGGTCGAAGACGGCCGAGAACGTCAGGGCCGCTCCGGGCGGCGTGACCCACGCGCGATCCAGCCGACCGCGGCCGCCTTGCTGGTGGTCGGCCACCACGACTCGGTGGCGCACGGGGTCGGCGACGGCCAGCTGGTTGGTGGACCCCGCCTCGGCGTACAGGCGCACCTCCCACTGAGGTCCGGCCACGTCGCGGAGCGCGCGGAGGTCGAGGGCAGCGCGTGGAGAGCCGACGTTCACGAGCACTAGTGTCGGGCACGTGAGCGCCCCAGCGACGAACCAGCCGACACCACCCGGCGAGGGCACCGACGTCCCGGCGCCCGAGACGGGCATCGACATCCACACCACGGCCGGCAAGCTCGACGATCTCGACCGCCGGCTCGACGAAGCCGTGCACGCCGCTTCGGAGAAGGCCGTCGAGAAGCAGCACGCCAAGGGTCGGGGCACGGCCCGCGAGCGCATCGCGCTGCTGTTCGACGAGGGCTCGTTCGTCGAGCTCGACGAGCTGGCGCGCCACCGTTCGACGGCGTTCGGGCTCGAGAAGCGCCGCCCCTACGGCGACGGCGTCGTCACCGGCTACGGCACGGTCGACGGCCGGCAGGTGTGCGTCTTCAGCCAGGACTTCACGATCTTCGGCGGCTCGCTGGGTCAGGTGTACGGCGAGAAGATCTGCAAGGTGATGGACCTCGCCATCAAGACCGGCTGTCCCATCATCGGCATCAACGAGGGCGCGGGCGCACGCATCCAGGAGGGCGTGGTCTCGCTCGGCCTGTACGGCGAGATCTTCCGCCGCAACGTGCACGCGTCCGGCGTGATCCCTCAGATCAGCATGATCATGGGCTCCTGCGCCGGCGGACACGTCTACTCGCCGGCCGTCACCGACTTCACGGTGATGGTCGACGGCACGTCGAACATGTTCATCACCGGGCCCGACGTCATCAAGACCGTGACCGGCGAGGACGTCACGATGGAGGAGCTCGGCGGCGCGCGCACCCACAACACCAAGTCCGGCAACGCCCACTACATGGGCGCCGACGAGGAGGACGCGATCGAGTACGTCAAGGCGCTGCTCTCGTATCTCCCGCAGAACAACCTGGATCCTTCTCCGACGTACGACGCACCGGCGGAGCTGGACGTCACCGAGCTGGACCGGACGCTCGACACCCTGATCCCCGACGGCGCCAACCAGCCCTACGACATGCACGAGGCCATCACGGCGGTTCTCGATGACGAGGAGTTCCTCGAGGTGATGGCGCTGTTCGCGCCGAACATCATCGTCGGCTTCGGTCGCGTCGAGGGCCGGTCGGTGGGCGTCGTGGCCAACCAGCCGATGCAGTTCGCGGGGACGCTCGACATCGACGCGTCGGAGAAGGCCGCGCGGTTCGTGCGCACCTGCGACGCGTTCAACATCCCCGTGCTGACCTTCGTCGACGTGCCGGGCTTCCTGCCGGGCACCGACCAGGAGTGGAACGGCATCATCCGCCGGGGAGCCAAGCTGATCTATGCCTACGCCGAGGCGACGGTGCCGCTGGTCACGGTGATCACGCGCAAGGCCTACGGCGGCGCGTACGACGTGATGGGGTCCAAGCACCTCGGTGCGGACATCAACCTCGCCTGGCCGACCGCCCAGATCGCGGTGATGGGCGCGCAGGGCGCGGTGAACATCCTGTACCGCAAGGAGCTCAAGGACGCCGCCGACCCGGAGACGACGCGGGCGCAGCTGGTCACGGAGTACGAGGACACGCTCGCCAACCCCTACCTCGCCGCCGAGCGTGGGTACGTCGACGGGGTCATCCCACCCCACGAGACCCGGATCGAGGTCGTCAAGGCCCTGCGTCTGCTGGCGTCCAAGCGGGAGGTCCTGCCGAGCAAGAAGCACGGGAACATCCCGCTCTGATGACCGACGACACCTCGGTGGTTGAGGAGGGCCCCCTGGGGGCCCGTCTCGAAACCACCACTCCCCTGCTCCGCGTCGTCAAGGGCGACCCGTCTCCGGAGGAGCTGGCTGCGCTCGTCGCCGTGGTCGCCTCCCTCGGTGGCCCACCGGCCCCCGCCCCTCGGCGTACGCCGGACTGGAACGCGCCGCGGCGCCTGCACCGGATGCCACAGCACCACGGCCCCGGGGGTTGGCGGGCGTCGGGCCTGCCCCGTTGACGACGGAAACGGTGGTTCGAGCACCCGCCCACGACTGGATGCGTCGTGGCCCTCGGTAAAATCCCACGAATCGCCGGACGTGCCCACGCGGGCGGCTTACCTTTCTTCCAGGTGCTTCGGCACCGAAGGCGGCCACTGGGGGACGCCGACCGATTCCAGGGGGGATCGTGATGAGCGCTTTGATGATGGACCTTCGTACGGTCAGCCACCACGGCCAGCACCGTGACGGTGTTCGACGCCGGCGTGGGACGTACGCATCCGCGAGGTCATGGGTTCCGCGTGCTGAGCCGGATCGCGCGCACGCAGTCGGACGACGACGGCTACGCGCCGCGTCACCGACGTGACGTGTCCCTGGACCTCGACGTCCGAGCCGCTCTCGCCAGCTGATCCGAGCCGACGCAGACCGGCGTCCGCGCCGGTCAGCCAGTAAAGAATTCGCCAGTCGGCGGACATCGGTCGGTCACCCGACCTACCGTGGTGATTGCCGTGGCCGCGGGGGTGGCCACCAAGGGATCCGGGGGGATTCGAGATGAGCCCAGAGTCGAGTGTTTCGAGCACTGTCGAGCACGAGCGCGACGACGCCGTGCGTCACGACGACCACGTGTCGTCGGTCCACCCACGAGGCGCGGGATTCCGCGTGCTCAGCCGTCTGGCGAGGAAGCGGGACGACGTGCCGGCCTACGCTCCGCGCCACCGGGTCGACGGCTCCGGAGCTCGCTGAGACCATTCCGCGCGACGGATCGGCGGTCACGGATCGCCTCGAACGGCGTACGCCCGGCCATCCGCTGATCTAACCTCGTCGCGATTCCATCGGACGCGGATGGATCTGACGGAGGTACTCGGGGTGAAGGTGATCATCGGCCTGGCCGTTGTCGCGGTGCTCGCCGCGCTCGGCACCAACTGGTTGCGAGGCAAGGGTGAGGACCTCCTCCACGACTCGTTCGACACGGCCCTGCCCGGCAAGGTCGAGGCGCACCCGTGGGCGCCGGTGAAGCACGGGAAGTCGCAGCGCGCCGACCGGGTCAGCTTCCAGGGCGGCTCGGTGACCACGGCCCGCTGCCAGGCGAGCGTTGGGCACCTACACGCGTGGCGGTGAACCACTGCCTTCACGTTCACGCAGGCGGCCGCTCGCGGTCGCGCCGGGCTGTCCCGGGCGGAAGCTCAAGCCGCAGCTCGCCAAGGCCACCCAGGTCGCCGTCGAGGACCACGGGAAGTCCCAGCGCCTGGTGTTCACCGACGAGGACGACCACACGGTCGCGACGCTGCGGGGGCGAGGGGCTGACCCCGCTCCGGTCCTCGCTCGTTACTGTCCGTCCGTGACCTCGCTCGTGCTGGCCTCGGCCTCACCCGCCCGGCTCGCGACGCTCAAGGCGGCCGGGATCGAGCCGTCCGTCGTGGTGTCGGGCGTCGACGAGTCGCAGGTGATCGGACTCGCGCCCGCCGAGCTGGCCCAACGGCTGGCTCAGCTCAAGTGCGCGGCCGTCGCCACCGAGGTGAGCGGTGACCGGCTGGTCCTCGGCTGCGACTCCGTCCTCGAGCTCGACGGGGAGGCGCTGGGCAAGCCCGCGGACGCGGCGGAGGCGGTCAACGCTGGCGCGCGATGCGCGGGCGCGGTCCGGCGTCCTGCACACCGGACACTGCCTGCGTGACACGTCGTCAGGCAGACAGGCGGAGGCGACCGGATCGACCGTGGTCCACTTCGCCGACGTCACCGACGACGAGATCGCGGCGTACGTCGACTCCGGCGAGCCGCTGCACGTCGCCGGGGCGTTCACCATCGACGGCCTCGGCGGGGCGTTCGTGACCCGCATCGAGGGCGACCACCACAACGTCGTCGGGCTCAGCCTCCCCCTGCTGCGCGACCTGGTCGCCGAGCTCGGGCACGCCTGGACCGACCTCTGGAGTCGCCGCTAGACCCGGTCGGTCCGATCCTGGGTGGCTCGGTCCGGGATCCACCAGTCGATGCGCGGGGCCGAGCAGCGAGACCGGGTGATGGGCGATGTCGCTGGCCGTGACCGGCTTGCGGAACACGTACTTCCGGAACAGGTAGAACCTCGCGACCTGACCGAGCAGCTGACCGACCACGGTGCCCGCGATGTTGTCCGACAGCGGGTCGGTGAGTCCGAACACGTGCCGGCTGATCCAGAGACACGCGATCGCGAGCGGCATCGTGATCAGGTTGATCGCGAAGAACGCCGTGCGGCCACCGTCCGCGTGCACCGGCGGCCGATGGCGGAACGTCCAGTGCCGGCTCAGCCGATAGCTGACAGCATGCCGACGACGTTGCCGATGATGAACGCCACGATCGGCTGGGACTCGAGCCACGGATCTCCGGTGAGGTACAGGCCGTGGGCGAGGAAGTTGAACGCCAGGAACGACGTCAGCGTCGCCAGCCCACCGGTGACCATGAAGCGTCCGATCTCCACGAAGATGTGGGGCAGTCGCTTCGGCACGGGGGCAGTCTAAGGAAGCCGTGGCGTCACGTGGCGTCCGCCGCCCTGTCCTGCGCCGAATCCTGGAGCTCCTCGGCCGACACGTCGTGCTGGCGCTGCAAGGTCTCCGGGGCGGCGAGCACGACGAGGAGCGGGACGGCGCACACCACCGCGCACAGCACGAAGGCCGGCGAGTACCCCGCCTGATCGGCCACGAACCCGGTCACGACGGGCCCCAGCACCGTCCCGAGGTCACCGGCCATCTGGAAGACCGCGACCACGGTGCCACCACGTCCTGCCACGACGTCGCCCATGACCGCTCCGGGCGCCACGGAGTCAGACGCGGCCGCCACTCCGATCAGCACCGTCGCGATGACCAGCCCCGCGATCGCGGGGACGGTCGGGAGCACCAGGAAGGCCACCGCTCCGATGGCCAGGCCGAACGCGATCACCGGCCGCCGCCCGATGGTGTCGGCGACCTTGCCCATGGGCAGCAGCAGCGCTCCGCTGACGAAGCTGACGATGAGGAAGGCGGCGTAGACCCAGCTGGACGAGAGGTCGAGATCATCTCGGACGTACAACGGCAGCATCGCCGAACGCGCGCCCACCAGCGCGAAGTCGCCGGCGAACGCCGCGACCAGGGCCGCCAGGTAGGCCCGTTGCCCGAGGGCCAGGCGGAGCGCCATCGGCTCGGAGCGCGCCGAGTCGCGGGCCGCCAGCTCGCTGTTGCGCAGTGCCCCGAGGCCGATCAGGCCCGCGACCACGAGCGTGCCGGCGTACAGGAAGAACGGGAGCCGGAGGGAGAAGGTCGCGACCGTGCCGACCGCCGGACCGCACACGAGTCCGATCAGGAACGACCCGGCCCAGACGCCTTGGGCGCGGCCACGCAGATGGCTCGGCGTCACCCGGACGAGGAGGCTCGCCGCGCTGACGCTGAACATGATCGAGCCGATGCCACCCGCGCCGCGCAGGACCAGGAGCTGCCAGTAGGACTGGGACAAGCCCGGCCAGCGCGCTGCTCACCGCGACGACGCCGATCCCGGTCGCCAGCAGCAGCCGTTCACCGACCGCGTTGACCATCCGGCCCACGAACGGCGCCATCACGAGCCGCATCAGCGCGAAGACGGCCACCACCGCGCCTGCCTCGGTCTTGCCGACCCCGAAGTCGCGGGCGAACAGCGGGAGCGCGGGCGCGACCAGCCCGAATCCCAACGCGACCATGAAGCCGACACCGGTCAGCGCCCGCACCTCGGGCGGGAGGTCGCGGAAGAGGCGCACTACTCCACCGGGAGACCGAGTCCGCGCGCGATCAGCATCCGCTGCACCTCCGAGGTGCCTTCACCGATCTCGAGGACCTTCGCGTCACGGTAGAAGCGTGCCACGGGGTACTCCTCCATGAACCCGTACCCCCCGAAGACCTGGGTCGCGATCCGGGTCGCGGTCACGGCCGACTCGGTGGCGTAGAGCTTCGCCACCGACGCTGCCTGCTTGAGCTCACTCGGCTTCGGGCCGGAGCCGTCGTGCATGGCGTCCTTGATCGCGGCGGCCTTGTAGACCAGCAGGCGGCTCGCCTGGAGCATCACCTCGAGGTCGGCGATCTGGAAGGCCACGCCCTGCTTGCGTCCGATCGGGACGCCGAACGACTGCCTCTCGCCGGCGTACTGCAGGGAAGCGTCGAGACACGCCTGGATGCAGCCGACCGCGAGCGCCGCGATCGCGATCCGGCCGTCGTCGAGGGTGGCCAGGAACTGCGCATAGCCACGACCTCGCTCGCCCAGCAGGTTGCCCTCGGGCAGTCGCACGTCCTCGAGCGTGATCGCGTGGGTGTCGGAGGCGTGCCAGCCGAGCTTGTCGTACGCCGGCTCCGCGGTGAACCCGGGCGCACTCGTCGGCACGATGAACGCCGAGATCTCCGGCCTGCCGTCCGCGTCCTCGCCGCTGCGGGCGGTGACGGTCACGCACGAGGTGATGTCGGAGCCGGAGTTGGTGATGAACTGCTTGGCGCCGTTGACGACCCACTCACCGTCGACCAGGTCGGCCTTGGTGCGCGTCGCGCGCGCGTCGGAGCCGGCACCCGGCTCGGTGAGGCCGAAGCCGGCCAGCGCCTCTCCGGCGACGAGGTCGGGGAGCCACTGCTCCTTCTGCTCGGCGTTGCCGTAGGTGAGGATCGGGTTGATACCGAGCCCCACGGCCGCCTCGAGGGTGATCCCCATCGACTGGTCGACCCGGCCGAGCTCCTCGATCGCGACGCACAGGCTGGTGAAGTCGCCGTCTTCGCCGGCGCCGCCGTACTCCTCCGGCGCGGTGAGGCCCATCAGCCCGAGCTTGCCCATCTGCTGCACGACGTCGGTCGGGAAGTGGTGCTCCCGATCCCATCGCGCGGCGTGCGGCGCGATCTCGCTCTCCGCGAACTCGCGGACCACGCGCCGGAACTCCTCGTGCTCACGCGACAGCTCGAACGTCATGGCGCACATGGTAGCGGTCGAGGTTAACGATCGCTAACCACTGTCGGCACTGCCCATCGAGGCGGGATCGGCAGGAGAGCCTCGCAGGCGCGAGCGACCTCCGGTGCATGAGTAGCGGGAGTTCGGTTACGGATGACGCATGTCAGATCAGAGCGCCGAGGACCGGCCGACCGTGTCCCAGCCGGAGCATGCCGCCGTGGGTCTGCCGGGCATCTACTGGTCGATGAAGTACGCGATGAGCGAGATGGGTCCGAAGCGTGCCGCGCAGACCCTGCTGAAGATGAACCACGTCGACGGGTTCGACTGCCCGTCGTGCGCGTGGCCCGACCCCGATCGACGCAGGGCCGCCGAGTTCTGCGAGAACGGCGCCAAGGCGGTGGCCTGGGAGGCGACACGCAAGCGGGTGGGTGCCGAGTTCTTCGTCCAGCACTCGGTCGCGGACCTACTCGAGCATGACGACCACTGGCTCGAACGCCAGGGCCGGCTGACCGAGCCGATGTACGTCGCACCGGGCGGCACCCACTACGAGCCGATCACGTGGGAGGCGGCGTACCAGCTCGTCGCCGATCGCCTCGACGCTCTCGCCTCGCCGGACCGAGCGGTGTTCTACACATCCGGCCGCGCCTCCAACGAAGCGGCGTTCGTGTACCAGCTCCTGGCTCGCCGTCTGGGCACCAACAACCTCCCGGACTGCTCCAACATGTGCCACGAGTCCAGCGGCACCGCCCTCACCGAGATGTTGGGCGAAGGCAAGGGGACCGTCACCTACGACGACATCGCGTTCGAGTCGGGTCTGATCCTGATCGCCGGCCAGAATCCCGGAACCAACCACCCGCGGATGCTCACGGCCCTGGAGGACGCCAAGCGGCGCGGCGCCAGGATCGTGGCGATCAACCCGCTCCCCGAGGCGGGACTGATCAGGTTCCGCAACCCGCAGTCGGCGCGCGGCGTCTCCGGCGTCGGCACCAAGATCGCTGACTCCCATCTCTCGGTCCGGCTCAACGGCGACCTCGCCCTCTTCGCAGGACTCAACAAGCTCCTGACCGAGCGCGGTGCAGTCGACCGAGACTTCCTCGCGCACTACACCGACGGGTACGACGTGGCGGCCAGGTCGTGGGCGTCCCTCGACTGGACCACGATCGAGGCTCACAGTGGTCTGACGCGAGGCGAGATCGAGTCGCTGGCGGACGACGTCCAGGCCCACGACCGGGTCATCGTGTGCTGGGCGATGGGCCTGACGCAGCACAAGAACGCCGTCGCGACCATCCGCGAGATCGTCAGCTTCCTCCTGCTTCGTGGCAACATCGGGCGGCCGGGCGCCGGCGCTGCTCCCATCCGTGGGCACAGCAACGTCCAGGGCGACCGGACGATGGGCATCTGGGAGCAGATGTCCGACGACTTCCTGGACGCGATCCGGGACGAGTTCGACTTCGAGCCGCCGCGCGAGCACGGCACAGACACCGTGGCGGCGCTGCGCGCGATGCGCGACGGGAAGGTCGACGTCTTCGTCGGCCTGGGTGGCAACTTCGCGGTCGCCACCCCCGACACCGCCGTGGCCACGGCAGCCATGGAGAACGTCGGGCTGACCGTCGGTGTTCAGACCAAGCTCAACCGTTCGCACCTGCATCACGGCCGCGAGGCACTGATCCTGCCGTGCCTGGGCAGGACCGAGCGCGACATCACGTCGGCGGGCGAGCAGTTCGTCACCGTCGAGGACTCCATGAGCATGGTCCACTCGTCGCGCGGGAGGCTGCTCCCTGGTTCGCCGCTCCAGCGCAGCGAGGTCCAGATCGTGTGCGGGATCGCTGATGCCCTGTTCGGCTCGTCGTCCGCGATCGACTGGCGCCGCATGGCCGAGGACTACACCGTCATCAGGCGCCACATCTCCCACGTCGTACCCGGTTTCCACGCCTTCGAGGACCGCGTCGCGCACCCCGGCGGGTTCCAGCTTCCGAACACCGCACGTGACTCACGCGAGTTCGAGACGTCGACGGGGAAGGCGCACGTCACGGCCAACCCTCTGACGGCGGTCGACGTACCCGCAGGGCATCTGCTGCTCCAGAGCCTGCGTTCCCACGACCAGTTCAACACCACCATCTACGGATACGACGACCGCTACCGCGGCATCAAGCACGGACGCAACGTGGTGTTCGTCAATCCCGACGACTTGGCCGCACTCGGCTTCGCGGACGGTGACCTCGTCGATCTGGTCTCCGTCGCCGACGACGGTGAGCGGCGGCTGTCCGGACTGCTCGCGGTGGCCTACCCCACGAGCATCGGATGTGCCGCGACGTACTACCCGGAGGCGAACGTGCTGGTCCCCCTGGACGCGACCGCCGACGAGTCGAACACCCCCGTCTCGAAGTCCCTCGTGGTGAGGCTGGAGCCTGGCCGCGGGCCCACCTGACCTCGGTGCCGTCGCTCTCCACCTACGGTTCTGACGTGGACGTCGACTGGAACCTCGAGCTCGTCGAGCAGCTCGACGCGCACTGGCGCGTCCAGCTGCGCCCCCGGCTGAGCGGACTGACCGACGACGAGTACTTCTGGCAGCCCGTCCCCGACTGCTGGACGATCAGCCGCCGCGGTGCGAGCACAGCGCCGATCTCGTGGGGTGCGGGTGAGTTCACGATGGACGTCGGCGAGCCATCGCAGGATCGGGAGCCCGTCACCACCATCGCCTGGCGGCTCGCCCACCTGATCGTGGGCTTCGCCGAGACCAACGGGACCCACTTCGGAGCACCACCGGCGAGCCCCACGACGTTCGTCTACGCGGGCTCCGCCGACGAGGCGTTGCGTCAGCTCGACGAGACGCACGACGTATGGCTCGAGGGAGTACGCCGGCTCGGCGGTGCCGGGCTCTCTCGCGCCCAGGGGCCGAGCCAGCCGGCCGAGTTCGCCGAAGCACCGATGGCACGGCTCGTCCTCTACACCAACCTCGAGGTCATTCATCACGGCGCGGAGATCTGCCTCCTGCGCGATCTCTACCGCACCCGTGGGTCGCTAGGTTCGTGACGTGTTCAAACTCCTCCTGTTCCTGCACCTCCTGGCCGCGATCTTCGCCGTCGGCCCGCTCGTGGGGGCGGCGACGACGGCTTCGCGCGCGCTCCGCACGTCTGACGCCGCGGCCGCGACCTCGGCAGCCCGGATGATCCGGCTGTACAGCTACGTCTCGGTGGTCGTGGTGATCCTCGGGATGGGTCTGATGTCCCAGCAGGCCCCCTGGAACTCCTCCGAGGAGGTGGGGCAGATCGGCGACACCTGGATCTGGCTCTCGTTGCTCCTCTGGGTCGCGGCGATGGCCGTCTCGCTCGGGATCCTGGCACCGTCGCTGACGAAGGCGGCGGCCGAGATCGGCAGCAGCGGATCCGCATCGGCCCTGGTCGGGCGGGTCGCAGCGGCCGGCGGCGTGATCGGGCTGATCTACGCCGTGATCGTCGTGCTGATGGTCTACCAGCCCGGAGGCTGAGCCGGCCGCGACTCAGGCGCGGCGCAGCACGTGGACGACGTACGTGCTGTCGTCGGCGAACGGCTGGAGGTCGTACGTCGCGAACCGGTGCACGAGCTCGAGTCCCACCGCCTCGTAGTCCGCGACGAACTCCGCCAGGGCATAGGTCCTCGAGAAGCCCGACGGTGCGCCCGACAGGGCGAAGCCGATCAGCAGTCGGCCGTCGGCGGCCAGCAGCGCGGCGAGGTTGCCCAGGACCGTCCGCTCGGTGTCGGGTGCGAGCAGGATCATCACGTTGCCGACGCACACGACGAGGTCGTACGCCGTCGGGAGCCCCGCGTCGGACAGCTTCTGCGGCGTGAGCTCGTCGAGACGGGAGTCCACCAGCGGGAGCTCGGGGAACGTCCGTCGGGACTGGTCGAGGATCTCGGGGTCGAAGTCGACACCGACCACCCGGTGCCCGCGCGCGACGAGCGCCGCACCGACCCGGCCCATGCCCGAGCCGGCATCGAGGATGTCCGCAGCGCGGGGCGCGAGCGCGTCGGCCAGACGCGCCTCACCCTCGATGTCGACGCCATCGGCGATCAGGCGCGCGAAGTGGGCGCCGTACCCACCTTGTCCTTCCGCGCGCTCGTGCGCGCGCGCCTGCTCCCACCTGGTCTCCGCCACGGCGCCACCTTATTCAGGACGCTCATGTCCGTACGTCACCGTTTCGTTCTCCTTATCCCGTGGACGTCGCCTCGACGTCCCGAGACACTGCGGGGGCATGGACTCTCGGCGGACGGAGGAGAACGTGCGGGTAGCGATCATCGGAGCAGGACCGGCGGGGCTCTTCCTCGGCGCCGCCCTGGCGCGACGCGGCCACGCCGTGACTGCGGTCGACCGCGACCCGGGACCTGCCGGCGACGCACGCTGGGAGCGTCGCGGAGTCATGCAGTTCCACCACGCCCACGCGTTCCGGCAGACGGTCGCCGACGCCCTGGCCCGCGAGGTGCCCGACGCGTTGGCGGGCTGGCTCGGGCTGGGTGCCGAGCCCATCAGCGGCGGGATGCCCGGCGCACCCGAAGGACCGATGGGTCACCGATCGATGCGCGAGACCTTCGAGCGAGCGTTGCGTGAGGCCGCGTGCGCGGCACCCGGCTTCACGCTCCGCCAGGGGCATGTCGACTCGGTGGTCGAAGCCGGCGGCCGTGCCGCCGGCGTCGTCGTCGACGGCGCGACGTACGACGCCGACCTCGTCGTCGACTGCTCCGGACGCAACGGCCGGGTGACCCGGCAGCTCGGCGAGCGCGCCGGGATCGGCGGTCCGTGCGGGCAGGCGTACGTCGACCGCGTCTACCGACTGCGACCCGGTGCCGAACCCGGGCCGATGTCCAACCCGATCGCCTGGCAGGCCGACTGTGACGGCTACCTCTGCCTGCTCTTCCGGCACGAGCGTGGGCTGTTCTCCGTGGTGATCGTCCGGGCCACCGACGACCCGGGGCTCCGCGACCTCCGGCACGAGGCGGCGTTCACCGCCGCCACTCGCGCCATCCCGGGCCTGGCCGAGTGGACCGACCCCACACGCGCCGAGCCGGTCACCGACGTGCTCCCCGGCGGCCCGTTGCTCAACGTCTACCGCGGCCAGTGCACCGAGGACGGCGACCTCGTGCTGCCGGGGCTGGTGTTCGTCGGCGACAGCGTGGCCACGACGACGCCCGCGTTCGGCCGCGGGATCACGACCACGCTGTGGCAGTGCGAAGCCCTGCTCAGCCTCCTCGACCACGACACGGATGACCTGGTGGGCCTCGGGATGGCCCTGGACGCCTGGGGCGCCGACCTGATGCGGCCCTGGGTCGAGGACCACATGCACATCGACGGCGACCTCGTCGCGCGCTGGTCGGGACGCGACGTCGACCTCGACGCGCCACTCCCGTCGGACCTGATCCTCCACGCGGCCCAGGTGCGCCCCGAGATCATGGCGGCCGCGGGCGGCTACCTCTCGATGGCCGGTCTGCCGTCGACCTTGCGCGGAGCTGAGCCGATCGCACGTGAGGTGTACGCCGGCGGCTGGCGTCCGGCGTACTCCCCGGGGCCGAACGGCTCCGAGCTGGCCGAGATCGTCGCCGAGGCGACGGCACTCAGCGGGACAGGATCGCGCCCGGGTTGAGGATGCCGTCGGGGTCGAGGGCGTCCTTGATCCGGCGCGTCAACGCCATCACGTCGGGTCCGAGCTGGTCCGGCAGGGCCGAGGCCTTGGCTCGTCCGACGCCGTGCTCACCGGTGATCGTGCCGCCGAGCTCGATCGCGGCCGCCATCACCTCACCGAACGCGGTGCGCGCCCGGCGCTCGGCCTCCGGGTCGTCGGGGGCGTAGACGATCAAGGGGTGCGTGTTGCCGTCGCCGGCATGGGCCACGGTGGGGATCTCGACGTCGTGCGCCCTGGAGATGGCCACGATCCGGGTCAGCAGGTCCGGCAGCAACGGGATGGGGACGCCGACGTCCTCGAGCAGCAGTGCCCCGCGCACCTCGAGTGCGTGGAACGACACTCGGCGCGCCTGGACGAACATCTCGCCCTCCTCGGCATCGTCGGTGACGAAGCACTCCCCCGCTCCCGCGGCCTGGCACGCCGTCTGCATGGCGGCGATCTCGCCGGACCGCACGTCTCCGGGTGCGTCCGACTGCCCGATCAACAGCGCGCCGACCGTGCGGTCGAGCCCCATCGGCCGGAAGTCCTCGACGGCGTTGATCGTGGCGCGGTCCATCAGCTCGAGCAGGCACGGGCGCATCGTGGTGCGGATCGCGACCACCGCCTCGGCCGCCGCGGTGACCGTGTCGAACGTCGCCACCATCGTGGAACGTGCCCCTTGGGCGGGGACCAGCCGCAGGATCGCCCGGGTCACGATCCCGAGCGTTCCTTCGCTGCCGACGAAGAGCTTGACCAGCGACAGCCCGGCGACGTCCTTGATCCGCTTGCCACCGAGTGTGACCAGGGTGCCGTCCGCCAGGACCACGTCGAGGCCGAGGACGTAGTCGGTGGTCACGCCGTACTTCACGCAGCAGAGCCCACCGGCGTTGGTCGCGACGTTCCCTCCGATCGAGCAGATCTCGAACGACGAGGGGTCGGGCGGGTACCACAGCCCTTCCTTCGCGGCCGCCGCCTTCACGTCCTGGTTGAACGCGCCCGGCTCGACGACGGCGACCTGGGAGAGCGGGTCGACCTGGACCGCCGTCATCCGCTCCAGGCTGACCACGATGCCGTCGTCGACCGCGCTCGAGCCGCCCGAGAGGCCGCTGCCCGCACCTCGGGGGACGACCGGCACGTGGTGCTGCGCCGCCCAGCGGACCGCCGTCTGCACGTGCTCGGCGTTCGTCGCTCGGACGACCGCGACCGGTGTGCCCGCAGACGGGTCGCGCGACCAGTCGAAGCGGTACTTCTCCACCGCGTCCGCGTCGGTGACGACGACATCGCCCGGCAGCGCGGACCGGAGCTCCTCGAGTGTGGCGACGGAGACACCCATGAGGTCATGCAACCATGTCGCCCCGCCGCGGCCGGGCGGGCGTTGCGCCGCCCACCGCCGCCATGTCCGGCGCCGTACGACGGCGATAGTGTGCACGGCGGACCACGACGACTGCCCGTAGCCAGCCAGGAGAGCGCCTTGCCAGACGTGAGACCCCTGCAGAAGGTCCTCATCGCCAACCGGGGCGAGATCGCCGTGCGCGTCATCCGCGCCTGCAAGGACGCCGGGATCGGCAGCGTCGCCGTGTACGCCGAGCCCGACCGCGACGCACTCTTCGTGCGACTGGCCGACGAGGCCCACAGCCTGGGTGGTGCGACGCCGGCCGACTCCTACCTCGACATCGGCAAGATCATCGCGGTCGCCGAGAAGTCGGGTGCCGACTCGGTGCACCCGGGCTATGGCTTCCTCGCGGAGAACGCCGGCTTCGCGCAGGCGGTGATCGACGCCGGGTTGACGTGGATCGGACCTCCCCCGGCGGCGATCGACGCGTTGGGAGACAAGGCCAAGGCCAAGCACATCGCCGACAAGGCGAACGCCCCGCTGGCCCCCGGCACCAAGGACCCCGTCGCGGACGCCGACGAGGTCGTGGCGTTCGCCCAGGCGAACGGGTTGCCGGTCGCGATCAAGGCCGTCTTCGGCGGTGGCGGTCGCGGGCTCAAGGTGGCCCGCACGATCGAGGAGATCCCGGAGGCGTTCGAGTCGGCCGTCCGCGAGGCCGTCACGGCGTTCGGCCGCGGCGAGTGCCTGGTCGAGAAGTTCCTCGACAAGCCGCGCCACGTCGAGACCCAGTGCCTCGCCGACCAGCACGGCAACGTCGTCGTCGTCTCCACGCGCGACTGCTCCCTGCAGCGCCGCAACCAGAAGCTCGTCGAGGAGGCGCCGGCGCCGTTCCTCACCGAGGCCCAGATGACCGAGCTCTACGAGTCGTCCAAGCGCATCCTCCAGGAGGCCGGCTACTACGGCGCCGGCACCTGCGAGTTCCTCGTGGCCCAGGACGGCACCATCTCCTTCCTCGAGGTCAACACGCGGCTCCAGGTCGAGCACTGTGTGTCCGAGGAGGTCACCGGCATCGACCTGGTGCGTGAGATGTTCCGCATCGCCGCCGGCGAGGAGCTCGGCTACGACGACCCGGAGATCCGGGGCCACTCCATCGAGTTCCGGATCAACGCCGAGGACGGCGGCCGCAACTTCATGCCGGCGCCCGGCACCCTCTCGGCCTGGCAGCCCCCGCAGGGCCCGGGGATCCGCATCGACGGCGGCTACGAGAACGGCGAGACGGTCCCCGGCTCGTTCGACTCCCTGATCGCCAAGCTGATCGTCACCGGTCGCGACCGCACCCAGGCGCTGGAGCGCTCGCGCCGGGCCCTGGCCGAGTTCGTCGTCGACGGCATGCCGACGGTCATCCCCTTCCACCGCGCCGTCGTCGACGACCCGGCGTACGTCGGCGCCTCCAACCCTTCCGGCCAGGGCTCGTTCGACGTCTACACCCAGTGGATCGAGACGGACTTCGACAACCAGATCCCGCCGTACGCCGGTGACGTGGCCGAGGCCGAGGAGGCCGGCGAGCGGCAGCACGTCGTGGTCGAGGTCGGCGGGCGCCGGCTCGAGGTCAGCCTGCCCGGAGGTCTCGCCTCGGTCGGCGCGGCCGGGGCCGGTGGCGCCAAGAAGCCCAAGCGGGCGACGGGCAAGAAGTCCGGTGCCTCTGTCAGTGGCGACGCCGTCACCAGCCCGATGCAGGGCACCATCGTCAAGGTCTCGGTCGACGACGGCCAGCAGGTCGCCGAGGGTGACGTGATCGTGGTCCTCGAGGCGATGAAGATGGAGCAACCGCTCAAAGCGCACAAGGCCGGGACCGTGACCGGGCTCCAGGCCGAGGTCGGAGCGACCGTGACCAACGGCGCGGTGATCTGCGAGCTCAAGGACTGATGGACCTCCGGCCGCCCTCGGAGCGGGTCGATCCGCGGGCTCGATGGATGTGGACGTGCACCGACGCGCTCCGCTGCGTGCCGATCGTCGTCGTGCTGTTGCTGTTCAGCGGCCCGTGGAACTGGTTCGAGATGCCGCTCTGGCTCTGGGTGGTCGTCGCCGTCGTCCTGCTGGCGTACGTCGTGCTGGTGCCGCAGTGGCGCTACCACGTGCACCGCTGGGAGGTGACCGAGACCGCGGTCTACACCCAGACCGGCTGGTGGGCCCGCGAGCGGAGGATCGCCCCGATGTCGCGGGTGCAGACCGTCGACCACCGCAACGGAGCGATCGAGAGGATCTTCGGACTCGCCACCGTGCGCATCACCACGGCCTCGTCGGCCGGTGCCCTGACCATCGAGGGTCTCGACCAGCTCCAGGCGCTGAACCTCGTGGACGACCTGACCAGGATCGCCGCCACGGTGCCCGGCGACGCGACGTAGGCGGCGCACGCATGGATGCCTTCGACGTCGGGCAGGGTTGGCAGCGGCTCGACCCGCGGATGCTGCTGGTCCACCCGGTCCGCGACTTCGTCCGGTTCCTTCCCGCCGTGATCGGCATCCTGATCTTCGGCCGGTCGTCCGACGGCGGCTGGTGGGGGCTGATCGGAGTCGCCGTCCCCATCACGCTCGGCCTCCTGCGCTACCTCACGACGAGCTACCGGATCACCGCATCCCGCGTCGAGGTGCGCCACGGGTTCTTGAACAAACGCGTCCTCTCCGCACCACTCGACCGCGTCCGCACCGTCGACCTCACCGCGTCCCCCATCCACCGCGTGCTCGGCTTGGTGACGCTGCGCATCGGGACCGGTCAGAGCGCGTCCAAGGGCGAGGAGCGTCTCGCCCTCGACGGCCTCGCCGTTCCGGCTGCCACTGCTCTGCGCGAGCGACTGCTCCACCAGTCCCCCGCCCCGGGCCCGGACGGCGTACCGGCACCGCACCCGGCCCGTGACGTCCTGATGCTCGACCTCGCCTGGGTTCGGTTCGCGCCGCTGACGACGTCCGGCATCGTGATCGCCGGGGCCGCCCTCGGTGTGCTGGCCCAGAGCATCCACACGCTCGAGCTGGCGCCGTCGATCGACCTGGACCGCATCGCCCGCGTCGGCCTCGCCCTGCTGCTCGTGCTCGGCTTCGTCGGGATCGTCCTCACCATCTGCGTGCTCGCGGTGGTCGGCTACCTGCTGACGAACTTCGGGTTCCACCTCACCCACACCGGCGCGGACGGGGCGTGGCACATGCGCCGCGGACTCCTGACGACCCGGGAGACGACGCTCGACGACGCGCGGGTCAGCGGAGTCAGCATCGGCGAGCCGCTCGGGCTCCGGCTGGCCGGGGGCGCACGGCTGGCGGCGATCGTGACCGGTCTCGACAAGAAGCAGCAGGGCAGCTCGGTGCTCGTCCCGCCGGCGCCGCGTCGCGAGGTCGACCGGGTGGCGATCGAGGTGGTCGGCGTCCCCGGCCCCGTGACCGCGCCGCTGGTCAGGCACGGCCCGCGGGCGCAGCGCCGGCGCTGGACGCGGGCGATGCTGCCGAGCGGAGTCGTCGCCATCGCGGCACTGGTCGCGGCGTACGCCGTGTCGTGGTGGTTCGTGAGCCTCGCGCTGCTCGCCCTCACCCTCGGTGCCGTCCTCGCCCACGACCGGTGGCTCGGGCTGGGTCACGCCCTCCTCGACGGCCACCTGGTCGCCCGATCGGGCAGCCTCGATCGTCGACGCGAGGCACTGCACATCCCGTCGGTGATCGGCTGGAACCTCCGCGCCACATGGTTCCAGCGTCGTGCCGGTCTCACCGACCTGGTCGCCACGACGGCCGGTGGGCGCCAGCAGGTCGAGGTGATCGACCTCGACGAGGCGAGTGCTACGGCGCTCGCGGCGACGGCGACACCCGCTCTGCTGGAGCAGTTCCTGGCGTGAGCTCCCAGCGACGCTCGCCGTCGTGCAGCTCCCGGTCGGCGTCAGACCGCAGCGACGCGCGACGGCCTCGGAGGCCGCGTGGTCGGGATGGACGTGGGCGACCACGCTCGACACACCTGCGTCGACCAGCGCGTGGACCAGGGCCGCCGCCGACTCGGTGGCATAACCGCGTCCCTGTCCCTCGGCGCCGATGACCCAGGCGACCTCGGCGCGACGTCCCTCCAGGTCGACGGTCGCCTGCACGGTGCCGACCGCCGTACCGGCATGATCCCTCAGCCGGACGATCCAGTTGAGCCACTCCTGGGTGTGGTCCGGAGAGTGGCCCACGGCCATCGCGGCGTACCGGCGGCGCAGGTCCGACCGGGTCGGCGGCTCTCCTCCGGTGAAGGCGTACAGGGTCGGGCTCGCGAGGACGCCGACCATCTCGTCGGCATCGTCCTCGCGGAGCGGGGTGAGGACGAGCCGCTCGGTCTCGATGGGAGCCGGGAGCAGGTCGGCGACGTTCATGCCGCCAAGCCACAGGGTTTGCGGGCGATCCGGTAGTGCAGGACCAGGAACGGGAAGCCGAAGACCCAGAACGCGTGCTCGGCCCGCAGGACGCCGTCCTCGACGAACACGTCGAGCTGCTCCGCGAAGCCCTGCACGGCCAGTGCGGTCAGCTCGTCCGCGACCGTGTCGACGTAGGTCAGGTAGTGCCCCGCCTGACCGTCCGGAACGCGGCTGGTCAGCCTCAGCCCACCATCCTTCCGCGGCTGCGGGCGGAGCGTGGCGGTGAAGCTGCCCTCCGGGACGGGGAAGCCGACACTGACGTAGCCCTGCTGGTCGTGCGAGTACGTCGTGTAGATCCCGAGCATGATCGGCTCGTCGTCGTCGGCGAAGGACCGGACCCATCCGCGCACGGAGACCACGCCGTCGACGTCGGTGATCGTGTCGATGCGACTACGGATGCCGCGTTGGGCCTCGCGCTGGTTCATCGGGAGGCTGGCCTGCCCGAGCGGCCGCGCGACGACGGTGCGGTAGAGCAGGTAGCCCGGCCGCACCCACGTGCGCCACTCCGGCACGATGTCGAGCGCGAACCGCGTGGTGTGCTCGTAGAACTCGCGGACCAGCGGGTCCACCCCGCTCGGGTCGAAGTCCGGTCCTCGCAGCGTGTCGAGCGATCCCACGATCCCGGTGTCCTGCGCGTCGGCCGTGTAGGTGCCGCCGAGCTCCTCGGCGAGGTCTCGGATGTAGCCGGTGCCGACGTACGCCGATCGAGCCGGTCGCGGGACCACGAACGGCAGGTCGGCGGCCCGCACTCTCTCCGCGAGCAGGCTGACCTGGGCGTCGCGGAAGATCAACGCCGACAGGCTTCGGTAGGCCAGGACGGTACAGCTCGCGACGACTGCAGCCGGCGCCGTGCCACGCGTGAGCGCCTGCCCGACCGCGAGCCCGACCAGCGGTCCCATGGCCACCTTCTGCGGCCGCAGGCCCATCCCACCGACCAGGCCTCCCGTCGCCAGGCCCACCGCTCGAGGTCCCACGCCGGGGATCCTCCCGGCAGCCCAGCCGAGCGGTGCGGCCAGCGCCGTGCTCACCGCGATCCGCTGCCAGAGGGCCGGGATCTCGCCCTCCTTCTGGAGAGCTCGGGCGACGGCCTCCGAGGCGCCGAGGCCGACCGCGCCCACCACGGCGGAGCCCAGCGCGGACCGCACCCCGCGATGCCCGGCGAGTGACGCGCCGGCCAGGCCTCCCACCGACGCCGCGAAGCCCACCGATGATCCTCTCGTCACCCGGCGGACCCTAGCCAATGCCCCTGTGTCGGTAGGGTCCGAGGATGCGATGGTCGATGCCCCTCATCGCCGGTCTCGGCGGCCTCCTGGCAGTCGGCGTGGTCTCCGGCGCGACTGCCCGGGTCGATGCTCCCGACGCACGTGCCCGGGCGACCGTCCCGCTCGCCTCCTCCTGCACGCGCACACCCGCGCCGCATCCGGTACGACGCCCGCACCTCGTGCGCAACATCGCCACCGGTGAGACCGGCTGGTTCTCCTCGCCCGGTCTCGCCGACCTGAACGGCGACGGCAAGCTGGAGATCGTGGCGCCGTTCTACTCGACGTTCGTCTTCGACGCGAAGGGCCACCAGCTGGCCCGGAAGACCGCGACCGCGGGTCGTGTCTACGCTCCCGAGGTCGTCACCGACCTCGAGGGTGACGGAGTGCCGGACATCGTGGTCGGCGGGACCGGCAGCGTGGCGGCGTACCAGTTCCGGCACGGCGGGCTGCACCTGAAGAAGGGCTGGCCCGCGTCCGTCCGCAGTGGTGGCCAGACGCCGGAGGTGCGCGGGATGGCCGCCGCCGACCTGAACCACGACGGCTTGGTTGAGGTCGTGGCCACCACGACCAACACCTCGCCGACGGGTGCGCAGGTCTTCGTCTTCAACACCCACGGCAAGCGGTTCCAGCCGAAGCATGGTCACCACCCCGCCTGGCCGCGCTACAACCGGCTCTCGGGCAAGGGCAACGACCTGCACTTCAACAAGGTGGGCAACCACGGCTACGGCGCCTACGGCGAGAACGTCGGCATCGGCAACATCGACGACGACCGCGACCTCGAGATCATCACGACGTTCGACAACCACCAGATCAACGCGTTCAACGACGACGGCACCTCGGTCCTCGCCTCGAAGTGGTTCACCAACCGTGAGTCGAACGCCGCGGGTCGCCGGATGGGCTGGGGCCAGTTCATCCGCTGGGCCTCGCCCCGCGTGGAGAAGCGGCACTACCACCGGCACGTGGGCGCGTGGCCGAGCCCGGCGCACCAGGCCTGGCTGCAGTGGACCGACTCACCACCGAACGTGGCCGACCTCGACGGCGACGGCCGCAACGAGGTGATCGGCATCCCCAACGTCGAGCGCCACATCCCCTACCGCACCCAGGGGTTCGCGTTCATGGCGCTGGACGGGGCGTACGGCGACGGGCACCGCTCGGCGCGCCGGCACGCCGGCTTCGGGACCCTCCCCATGTCCAACCACCCGCGATACCGGCCCTCGGGTGACTGGTACCCACCCTCCGGGATCCCCGCCCCCACGATGGTCGACCTCACCGGCGACTCGCGACCGGAGATCGTCTCTGCGCTCCCCGGCGGCAAGGTGTACGCCGTCGGGCCGGGCGGGCACCGGCTCTGGACGACGACGTACGCACCGCGCACGTCGAAGACCTTCGCATCCGAGGTCGTCGCCGCCGACCTGAACAAGGACGGCCGACCGGAGCTGGTGTTCGGCACCTACGCACTGCATCGCAAGGCCGGTCGCCTGTTCGTGCTCTCGGCCGGCGGGCACAAGCTGTCGGTCACCCGGTTGCGCCACCAGGGCCAGGACGGCAACGGCATCGGGGTCCCGGCAGCGCCGTCGATCGGCGATCTCACCGGCAACGGCACCCTGGAGATCGTGCTCACCACGTTCGACCACGGCATCGACGTCTACACCGTCCCGGGCTCCGGCACCGGGTGCGTGCCGTGGTCCACCGGCCGCGGCAACCTCCTGCGCAACGGGACGAGCGGCTTCACCGCCCCCTGACCCGGATCGGTGGTTGAGGAGCGAGCCCCGGTTTTGGTGGTTGAGGAGCGAGCCCTGCGAGCGTCTCGAAACCACCGACCGGACCGGGCGGGCGCCTCAGTGCGAGGCGCCCGTCTCCACCAGCAGGACGCCGGCGATGATGAAGGCGATCCCGACCAGCATCAGGTTCGTCAGGGGCTCGTCGAAGAACACCTTCGAGGCCACGGCCGTCAGCGCCACCCCGCAGGCGGCCCAGATGCCGTAGGCGACCCCGATCCCGAGCCCCTGCTTCAGGGTCAGCGTCAGCAGGACGAAGGCGGCGACGTAGCCGGTCGCCACCGCGGCGTACAGCGCCGGGTGGTCGAGGGCCCGCTTGAGCGCGAGCGTGGCCGTGACCTCGCACACGATGGCCGTGGCGAGGAACAGCCAGGTCATGCCTGCTTCGCTCGGTCTCCCAGGATCCGCATGGCCGCGAGCTTGCCGGGACCACCGGTGACGCAACCGCCGGGATGGGTGCCCGACCCGCACTGGTAGTAGCCCTCGATCGGGCTGTTGTACCGCGCGTAGCCGGGCGCCGGTCGCATGAAGTACATCTGCGGCGCCAGGAACTCGCCGTGGAAGATGTTGCCCTCGGTCAGGCCCGCGACCTGCTCGATGTCGACCGGCGTGACCACCTCGCGGTGCAGCACCAGGTCGCCGAAGCCCGGGAAGTGCGACTCGAGCACGGCCTGCACCGTGTCGCCGAAGGGCTGGCGCTCGGTGTCCCAGTCGCCGCCCTTGAGCTCGTACGGCGCGTACTGGATGAAGCAGCTCATCACGTGCTTGCCGGCAGGCGCCATGTCGGGATCGATCACCGACTGGATCGAGCCATCGATGTAGGGCCGCTGGGAGTACCAGCCGTACTTCGCGTCGTCGTACGCGCGCTCGAGGTACTCCATCGAGGGGGCGATGTTGATGAAGCCACCGAAGTGGTCGATCCGCCCCTTGAGCGTCGGGAAGACCGGCAGGTCGTCGAGGGCGAAGTTGACCTTGGCGGAGGTCCCCTGGAAGCGGTAGCGGGCGATCGCGTCGTTGAAGTCGCTGGGCAGCTCGGCGGGGTCGACGATCTCGGTGAAGGTACGCCGGGGGTCGAGCGCGCTGACCACGATCGGCGCGGTGAACTCCGTGCCGTCGGCCAGCGCGACGCCGGTGGCCTTGCCGTCCTTGGTGATCACGTGGTCGACGTGCGAGTCGAGCCGGATGGTGGCGCCGTACGCCTGGGCCGCGCGCTGCATCACCTGGGTGAAGCCGCCGTTGCCGCCCTTGTGCAAGCCCCACACCCCGTGGTGACCGTCCTGCTCCCCCATCATGTGGTACAGCATCACCAGGCCGGAGCCCTGGGACATCGGGCCGAGCTTGTTGCCGATGATTCCCGACGACGCGATCGAGGCCTTGATGATGTCGGACTCGAAGTAGTCGTCGAGGAGGTCGGCGGCGCTGCCGGTCAGGAACCTGACCAGGTCGTGGAGCGTCTTGCGGTCGGCGCCCTTGAGGTGCTTGAGCATCCAGGCGACGTCGGCCGCGTCGGACGGGTCGTCGCTGAAGACGTCCGGCGGAGCCGCGTCGAACAGGGGCTTGGCCAGCTGGATGATCTTGTTCGTGTCGTGGCCCCAGCGGTGGTAGGCGTCGACGTCCTTCTTGCTGTGGCGCGCGATCTCCTGGTCGTTGAACTGCGCGTCCTCGGTGTAGAGCAGGTAGTCCCCGTTCTCCATCGGCGAGAACGACGTCGGCATCAGCAGCGGCATGAAGCCGTGCTCGACCAGGTTGAGCTCCTGGATGATCTCCGGTCGTAGCAGGCTGAGCGCGTAGGAGAACGTCGTGAAGGAGAAACCCGGGTGGAGCTCTTCGGTGATCGCGGCACCACCGACGAACGAACGACGTTCGAGGACGAGGACGTTCAGCCCGTTCTTGGCGAGGTAGCACGCGTTGATCAGGCCGTTGTGACCGCCACCGACGACGATGGCGTCATAGCTGTTCGCCTGGGCTCCCGGCGCCATCAGGACTCCATCCGGTTCGAGATCGTGGCCAGCTCGCGGGGCGTCGAGCTGGTCTTGCGGGGCGGGTTGTAGAGCGGGAGCCGCGCTGTGGTGGCCGGCACGGAGAGGTACTCGTGGTCGACGGTCATCTCGACGTGGACCGTCGAGCCCTTCGCGGCCAGCTCGGGGAGCACCCGGGCGATGGCGATGTGCCGCTGCAGCATCGGTGAGTACATGAAGCTGGTCGCGTAGCCGACGTACGAGTCACGATCGGGGGTGCCGTAGAGCATGAGCTCCCAGGGCATCGGGTTCTCGTCCTTGGGCACCAGCAGTCCGCGGTCGGTGTGCAGCGCGGCGTACTCCTGCCAGTCGACCCACAGCCCGACGGTGGCCCAGCGCGAGGTGCTGTCCCGCAGCTCGCGCTCGATGGCCCGGCGGCCCACGAACGGCCGGTCCTCGCCGAGCGCGGCGCCGTCCTTGCCGATCATCCAGCCGAAGCCGAGCTCCTTGGCGGTGAACCGCTCGGCGTCGGTGAACGCGTAGCGGGCGGAGGAGAACTCCACGTTGATCAGCGACAGGCCGGCCTCCACGCGCAGGGCGTTGAGGGCGTTCTCGCCGAACGGGCGGAGGCCGTTGCCCTCGCCCGCCTGGATGATCTTGTCGAGCACGCCGAGCGCGTCGTCGGCGTCCACGAACACCTCGAAGCCGAGGTCGCCGGTGTATCCGGTGCGGGAGATGGTGACGGGTGCGCCGCCGATCTTGGCGGGCGTGAGCCCGAAGAACGCCAGGTCGTTCACCTCGGGAGCGAGCGAGGCGAGGATCTCGCGCGAGCGCGGGCCCTGGACGGCGAGGATGCCGTAGTTCTCGCTGACGTCCTCGATCTCGACCCGCAGCCGGCCGCGGAGGCTCTCGAGGTAGCCCAGGTTGGCGTCGGCGGCGGTCAGCAGGAAGTCGTCCTCGGCGTCGCGGAACACCACGCCGTCCTCCAGCAGGTAGCCGGCGTCATCGCTCCACACGGTGTACATCGCCTGACCGGGACGACAGCGGCGTACGTCGCGGGTCATCATCGACGCGAGCAGCTTCTCGGAGTCGGGACCGGTGATCCGGTACTTGTACAGCGGCGAGGAGTCGAAGTATCCGGCGGAGTTGCGCACCGCGAAGTACTCGTGCTTCGAGGCGAGGTCGTAGCGCGGCGCCGACAAGTAGCCCGCCCAGTGGCCGTAGAGGCCGGTCTGGTTGAGCTCGTTGAGGCGCGCGTAGAAGGGCGTCGTCTTCATCAACATGGCGTCGCCACCCTAACCTGAACGGCGATTCAGTGGCTAGGGACCCGGTGGTTGAGGAGGCGCGCTAGCGCGAGCCCCTCGGTGGTTGAGGAGGCGCGCTAGCGCGAGCCCCTCGGTGGTTGAGGAGGCGCGCTAGCGCCGTCTCGAAACCACCCGTCCGCGAGGGTGGTTTCGAGACGCTCGCAGAGCTCGCTCCTCAACCACCGGGTTCCGTCGCTCCTCATCCACCGACGGAGATGTTGATCCAGGTGGACATCAGTCCCAGGTCGCCGCGGAACTCGTCGCCGGAGATCGTGGTGGAGCCCTTGCCGCCCACGAGCCTCAGGCTCTCGATCCGCCCGTTCCACTGCCCGTGACCGTCGCGCTGGAGGACCGTGATCTTCTTCAGGTTGCCGATCGCCGGGTACGCGTTCTCGATCTCGCCGGCGGACCGGTGGGTGGTCCAGGTGTGGTTCGGGTTGTCCTTGATCCCGTCGTACGGGTCCGGCTTCGCCACGAGGTAGGGCTGGCTGCCCTTGGCGAGCCAGCCGCCGTTGCTGGCGGAGAACTGGGTGAACGCCGGCTTGCCGTGGAAGGTACGGACCTGACCCTTGGTCTTGACCGTCGCCCGGTTCGTGCTCGCGACCTCGGCCGACTTCCCGCCGTACACCTGGCAGGAGGTCGTGTCGCAGAGCTGGTACACCGGGTTGGTCGAGTCGGCTTCCTCGAACGCCGCGTAGGAGCGAGCCGCGATCGCCTGGGCCTGGAGCGCGGCCGGCTTCCACGACGGGAAGGCCTCCCGGGGGATCACGCCCTGCACGTAGGCCTCCAGCGACGTCTTGTTCACCGTCACCCGTCGCGGCCCCACGTCACACCGCGACTCAGCCAACCGAGGCGTACGGGACTGGAGCACGCCGCGATAGGTGACCCGACCGGAACCCACCAGGAGGGTGATCGGCTTCGGCGCGCGGAACTCCGCGTCGCCGGCCAGGTTCTTCCAGACGTGCCAGCCGTCGTTCAGGAACGACACCTTGGTCGTGTCGCCGCCGCCCGGCGACAGGCGCCAGCGCGAGGCGTGTCCGGCCGCGCCCGCCCTGGGCAGGGTCGTGGTCGTGCCGTTGGCGAGGTCGCGGACCTGGAGCCCCGAGCGGTTCACCACCGTGGTGTTGTTGTCCGAGTCCGCGCAGACCAGCACCTTCACGTCGCCGCCGACGCGTCCGGCCTTGGTGTGGGGGTAGTAGAACTCCACGATCTGTCGCGCCGACCTGCCCTTCGTCGCCGCACCCTGGGCACCCCATTGGCTCATGCCGTGGCCGTGGCCGTACCCACGGCCGTGGATGGTGAGCGTCGCGTGGTCCGGTACGTCGATCCGCTCGCCCGCGCGGGGCGTCGCGGTCGCGGTCGGGACGCCGCCGGCGAGGGTCAGGGAAGCGACGGCGAGGGCGACGGCGAGGACGGAACTGGAGTGACGGATGCGCATGGTGGGGTCAAGGGGAACACGAGGTCAGACGCGATGCAACCTGCGAGCCGCCTCGGCGACGGAGCCGCTCATCGACGGGTAGACGGTGAAGGCGTGGGCCAGCTGGTCGGCGGTGAGACCCTCGGCGACCGCGATCGCGACCGGATGGATCAGCTCGCTCGCGCGGGGTGCGACCACGACGCCGCCGACCACGGTCCCGGTGCCCACGCGGCAGAACAGCTTCACGAAGCCGTCGTGGACGCCCTGCATCTTGGCGCGGGCGTTGCCGGCCAGCGGGAGCACGTAGGAGTTGACCTGGATCTCACCGCGGTCGACCGCCTGCTGGGACCAGCCGACGGTGGCGATCTCGGGGTAGGTGAAGACGTTCGACGAGACCTGCTTGAGGTCGAGCGGCGAGACAGCGTCGCCGAGGAAGTGCCACATCGCGATCCGGCCCTGCATCGCGGCCACGCTCGCCAGCATCAGGACCCCGGTGCAGTCGCCCGCGGCGTACACCCCGCGAGCACTGGTGCGGGAGACCCGGTCCACGACGATGAAGCCTCGGTCGTCGACGCCGACGCCCGCCGTCTCGAGCCCGAGGTCACGGGTGTTGGGGACCGAGCCCACGGCGAGGATGCAATGGGAGCCCTCGACGGTCCGGCCGTCGGTGAGCGTCACCGTGACGGTGTCGCCGTCGCGGGTCACCGACTCCATGCGCGACTGCTCGAGCAGGTTCATCCCTCGCCGGGTGAGCACGTCCTCGAGGACGGCGGCGGCGGCTGCGTCCTCGCCCGGGAGCACCCGGTCGCGGCTCGATACCAGGCTCACCCGGCCACCCAGCGCGAGGTAGCCGCTGGCGAACTCCGCACCCGTCACGCCGGACCCGACGACGATCAGGTGCTCGGGCAGCTCGTCGAGGTCGTAGACCTGCTCCCACGTGAGGATCCGTTCACCGTCGGGCTGAGCCTCCGGCGTCGTCCGTGGACAGGCGCCGGTGGCGAGCAGGACGGCGTCCGCGGCCAGGCGCTCCTCGCCGTCCTCGGTGTCGACCACGACGGTGTCCGCCCCGTCGAGCCGACCGCGTCCGGGGAGGATCCTCACGCCCTCCTTCTCGAGCCGGCGTCCGATGTCGCCGCTCTGGCTCAGGGCGAGCTGCTTGACCCTCCCGTTCACCCGGGCCAGGTCCACGCGAACCGACATCTCACCGTCGGCCAGCTCCACTCCGAGCTCGGTCGCGCCCTCGACATCGGTCATCAGCTCGGCGGTCGCGATCAAGGTCTTGCTCGGCACGCAGTCGGTGAGCACCGCCGAGCCACCGACACCGTCGGAGTCCACGAGCGTGACCTGGGCGCCGAGCTGGGCCGCCACCAGGCCCGCCTCGTATCCGCCCGGTCCGCCGCCCACGATGACGACGCGGGAGGAGGACGGTGACATGCGCTCATTGTTGCAGTCGGAGAGGGTCACAGAAGAACCAGTGGCGACCACGGCCGGAGCCGAAGCAGCGACGGTCCAGCTCGCCGTACCAGGCGCCCGGGTCTACGCCCTAGAGTCGGCAGGTGGGCAATCCCGAGCTCGAGGTCGTGGACGTCGAGCGAGGCTCCCGGTGGTGCCAGGTGCTGCTCGCCGAGGTATCGGCTGCGGGCGACATCGGTCGCGACATCCCCTATGTCGCGGTCGTGTCCCCGGACCTGGGGCCAGAGCTTCCGGAGGTGCTCTCGGCCCTGCGACCGGCGTTGCAGGAGATCATCTGCTGCAACTCGGTCGTCACGCCCTCGCTGACCGGCGACGACCTTGCCTGGCGCGCGCTCGGAGAGCTCGGCTTCGGTCAGGACTTCGTGTTCACGGTGCCGCGGCTCGAGGACGCCGTCGACTATGCGGTCGACACCCTCCTCGCCCCGGAGCGCCACGGATGGGAGGGCCGGTTCGTCGTCGTGATCGGCCCGCCGGAGCTGATCGCCCGGGCTCGGGCACACCTCACCGAGCCCGGCTGAGCCTCACAGGTTGATCATGTGCCCGGCGATGCCGTGGACCGTCTCCTTGATCGCCTCGGACAGCGTCGGGTGGGCGAAAACGTTGCGGGCGACCTCGTCGGCCGTGAGGTCCCAGCGCTGAGCGAGGGTCAGGACGGGCAGCAGCTCGGTGACGTCGGGCCCGATCATGTGGGCGCCGAGGATCTCGTTGTACGTCGCGTCGGCGACCAGCTTCACGAACCCGACCGCCTCGCCGAGACCCTGGGCCTTGCCGTTGGCCGAGAACGGGAAGGTCGCCGTCTTGACGTCGTAGCCCTTCTCCCGCGCCTGCTCCTCGCTGTAGCCGAACGAGCCGATCTGGGGCTGGCAGTACGTCGCGCGCGGGACGAAGTCGTAGGAGACCGGCATCGTCTCGGCCCCGCCGATCGTCTCGGCGGCGACCACGCCCATCGCCTCCGCCACGTGCGCGAGCATGAGCTTGCCGGTGACGTCGCCGATCGCGTACACGTGATCGACGTTGGTCCGGCAGTAGTCGTCGACGACGATGGCGCCGCGCTCGGTCGCCACGCCGAGCGACTCCAGTCCGTAGCCCTCGATCCGAGGGGCGAAGCCGATCGCCTGCAGGACCTTGTCGGCCTCGAGCACCTCGGACTCCGCGTCGGTGGTCGAGCCTGTCGAGGCCTTCGAGACCGTCACCTGGACCTTCTGGCCCGACTCGGCGCCGGCGTCGGAGATCGACTCGACCTTCGTACCGAGCAGCACCTTCACGCCGAGCTTCTTGTAGTGCTTGAGCAGCTCCTTGGAGACGTCGGCGTCCTCGGTCGGGACCATCCGGTCGAGGAACTCGACGATCGTCACGTCGACACCGAAGTTCGCCAACACGTAGGCGAACTCCACCCCGATCGCGCCCGAGCCCGCGATGATGACCGACCCGGGCAGCTCCGGGTCGAGGATCTGCTCCTCGTAGGTCACGACGCGCTCGGACAGGGACGTCCCGGGGATCAGCCGCGTGGTGGCGCCGGTGCCGATGATCAGGTCGCCATAGGTGTACGTCGCGGTGGTGTCGTCGTTCAGGGCGACCTCGATGGAGCCGGGCGCACCCTGCTGGACGGGCTGGAGCGTTCCCCACCCGTCGATCTCGGTGATCTTGTTCTTCTTCATCAGGAAGTGGACGCCGCGCACGATGCCCGCGCTCACCTTCCGGGAGCGCGCGTGGGTCGGCTCGAACGCCATCGAGGCATCGCCGGTGATGCCGAAGACGTCCTTCTCGTGGGTGAGCACGTGGGCCAGCTCGGCGTTGCGCAGCAGCGCCTTGGAGGGGATGCAGCCGACGTTCAGGCACACGCCGCCCCAGTACTTCTTCTCGATCACCGCGACCGACTTGCCGAGCTGGGCGGCGCGGATGGCGGCGACGTACCCGCCGGGTCCGGCCCCGAGGACGATCACGTCGAAATGCTGAGGGGAACTGGCCTGCTCGCTCACGATCGCCAGCCTAGTGAGCCCAGCCATTACGCTCTCCGCGTGCCCCTGTACGCCGCCTACGCGTCCAACCTGGACCCGCGGCGGATGGGCCAGCGGTGCCCACACTCCCCCCTCCAGACCACGGGCTGGCTGCTCGGCTGGCGGCTGACCTTCGGCGGTGAGGACCTCGGGTGGGACGGCGCGCTGTCGACGATCGTCGAGGATCCGATCGACCAGGTCTTCGTCGCCGTGTACGACGTGTCGCGCGAGGACGAGGCGAACCTCGACGGCTGGGAGTCGACCGACACGGGGCTCTACCGCAAGGTCAAGGTGCGGGTGTCCACGATGACCGGCGAGCTGCTCGCCTGGACCTACGTGCTCGACGCGTTCGAGGGCGGCCTGCCCAGCGCGTCGTACCTCGGAGTCATCGCCGACGCGGCCGAGGCCGCGGACGCACCCATCGACTACGTCTCCGCGCTCCGGCTGCGCCCCTGCCGGTCGAACGGCCTCTGAGCACCACCCGCCCGCGACCGCGCGGGCGTCAGATCCGGGGTGAGGGGGGCCGCGGCCGCAGCTGCCACCGGCCAGAACGGCAGTGGCACGCACGAACGCGACGTGTCGCGGACCCCCCGGTCACACCCCCCAGTTTGACCGCGACCAGAGTGCGCCACGTCGTACCCCGGGGGCAATCCTCTTGATGGGCCATCTTGTGGCCCCAGAGGACCAGGGGCGCCTGGGGTGGCCGGGGGTCAGCGGTGCTCTAGGCTCCACTGCCGTGACCGCGCAGGAGCAGGCTCGTGAGGCCGCCGACACCCTCGCCCGCCTGACCGGCGTGGAGCAGCACGATGTCGCCCTGGTGCTGGGATCGGGCTGGCTGCCGGCCGCCTCGTCCCTGACCGACGGCAGCGGCGGCGCGACGGTCGCCGAGATCGCGACCACGGACCTGCCCGGCTTCTCCGCACCCGCTGTCGCCGGGCACTCCGGCACGATCCGCAGCGTCCGGCTCGGCGAGCAGCGGCTGTTGCTCTTCGGGACCCGCACCCACTACTACGAGGGCAAGGGCGTCGCTGCCGTCGTCCACCCGGTACGCACCGCCGCCGCGGCGGGATGCCGCACGATCGTGCTCACCAACGGCTGCGGGGGTCTGAACGAGGCGTGGCGCCCGGGTACGCCGGTCCTGATCCGCGACCACATCAACCTGACCGCGCGCTCCCCGATCGAGGGCGCCCACTTCGTCGACCTCACCGACCTCTACTCCTCGCGGCTCCGCGAGATGTGCCGCCGGCTCGACCCGACCCTCGACGAGGGCGTCTACGTCCAGATGCCGGGCCCCCACTACGAGACCCCGGCCGAGATCGAGATGGTGCGGCGGATCGGCGGCGACCTGGTCGGCATGAGCACGACTCTCGAGGCGATCGCCGCTCGTGAGGCCGGGATGGAGGTCCTCGGCATCTCGCTGGTCACCAACCTCGCCGCCGGGATCTCCGGCGAGCCCCTCGACCACGCCGAGGTGCTCGAGGCCGGCCGCGCCGCCGCGTCGCGGATGGGTGACCTCCTCACCCGGATCGTCCCCCGCCTCTGACCGGGCGGTGGTTGAGGAGCGAGCCCCGCTTCTCGGTGGTTGAGGAGCGAGCTCTGCGAGCGTCTCGAAACCACCTGCCGAAGGTCTCGAAACCACCGCACTGGACCACGCAGTGGTGGTTTCGAGACAGGCCCCCAGGGGGCCTTCCTCAACCACCGGACCGCTCAGCCGACACCACTCGGTGCCGCAGTCCGTCCAGGCACCCCGCCATCATCCGCGCGTGGTTCCACCGCAGCACCGGACCCAGCAGGGGCGACACGGCCGCCAACCAGCCGCCGACGGTGACCTCCTGGTGGAAGTCCAGCCCGGTCCGACCACCGAGGTCGGTGAGTCGCCACGTCGCCAGGCCGTCGAGATCACCGGAGATGGCGACCTCGAGTCGCGACGGCTCACGGCGTACGGCGTGCAGATGGAGGTCGAGCGTGTAGGGAAGGGCCGAACGGCACAGCACCCGCGCATCGTGCGTGCCGAGCGAAGCCACGGCCCTCACCTGGGGCCACCACTCCGGGTAGTGCTCCAGGTCGACCAGCACCGCCTGCACCGGCGGCGGCGGAGCATCGACCGTCCAGGTGCCCGAGAACTGATATCCGCGCCTCACGCCCACCTCATCCGAGCCCGGCGCCCGCGAGCGCCTCGTCGAGCGGAGGGAGATCGAGGCGGCGGGCCATCCGCGCGTAGGCCCGGGCGGCGTGCTCGCGCACCCACTCCTCGGGGTCGTCGAGCACCGCGAGCACGTCGTCCGCGTGCTCGGTGTCACCGACGACACCGAGCGTCCGTACGGCGTTGGCCCGGACACGTGGCAGCTCGTGGCGGGTCAGGCGAGCCGCCCCCGGTCCGGAGCCGGCGACCTCGTGCTTGGCGGAGACCTTCAGACACATCTCGGCCGGACGGTAGTGCTCGTCGTCCAGCCCCGTCACCACCGGTCCGGTCGCCGAGTCGTGCCAGCAGTACAGGAGCCCCCGCGCCCCCCAGGTGCGCACCCAGTAGTCCTTCCATGCCTCCCGGTCCAGGACGAGGTCATCCGGCTCCCAGGAGTGACCGGTGAGGTAGCGCAGCTCCGGCAGGTACGCCGTGCGGTCGGCGCCGGTGAGCAGGTCGAGGCACACCTCGACGAACCTGGCCCTCCCCACCAGCGCATCCAGCTCCTGGATGCGCGCGCCGACCGAGCGATCGCCGGGTGCGGGTGGCGGCAGGCTGCTCACCCCACCGATCATGCCCGGCGCCGCCGACGACCGGTGCTGAACAGCACTAGCCTGCGCAGGGTGAGTGATCGCCACGCGGATGACCTCAGCGCCCGGGCCCGGGCCTGGGCCGCCGAGGACCCCGACCCCACCACCCGCGCCGAGCTCGAGGCCCTCCTCGAGCAGGGCGAGTCGGCCGAGCTGGCCGACCGGTTCGACGGCACCTTGGAGTTCGGGACCGCCGGGCTGCGCGGCGAGCTCGGAGCCGGCCCGAACCGGATGAACCGGGTCGTCGTGACCCGAGCCGCCGCCGGCCTCGCCGCCTACCTGAAGGAGCAGAGGGTCGCGCGGGACGCCTCCGTGGTGATCGGGTACGACGCCCGACACAACTCCGACGTGTTCGCGCGCGACACCGCCGAGGTGATCACCGGGGCCGGGCTCCGTGCCCTGGTGCTCCCCCGCCCGCTGCCGACGCCGTTGCTCGCCTACGCCATCCGTGAGCTGGGGTGCGTGGCCGGGGTGATGGTGACGGCGAGCCACAACCCGCCGCGGGACAACGGGTACAAGGTCTATCTCGGCGACGGCAGCCAGATCGTCCCGCCCGCGGATGCTCAGATCGCCGCCCACATCGAGGCCGTCGGCCCCCTCGCCGACGTGCCGCGCGGTGACGGCTGGACGGTCCTGGGCGACAGCGTCGTGGACGCCTACCTCGACACCGTCGCCGGCCTCGCCGGCGACGGCCCGCGCGACCTCCGGCTGGTCTACACCCCGCTCCACGGCGTCGGTGGCACCTCGGTGGTCCAGGTGCTGGAGACCGCCGGCTTCGACGCGCCGTACGTCGTCGCCCAGCAGGAGCAGCCGGACGCCGACTTCCCGACGGTCGCCTTTCCCAACCCCGAAGAGCCGGGTGCCATGGACCTGGCGACGGCCCTGGCGACGGAGCGAGGGGTCGACCTGGTGGTCGCCAACGACCCGGACGCCGACCGGTGCGCGGCCGCGGTCCCCGACGCACACGGGTGGCGGATGCTGCGCGGTGACGAGGTCGGCGCGCTGCTCGCCCATCATCTGCTCGCCGGCGGGCGGACCGGCACCTACGCCTGCTCGATCGTGTCGTCCAGCCTGCTGGGGAAGATGGCCTCGGCCGCCGGGCAACGGTTCGCGGAGACGTTGACCGGGTTCAAGTGGATCAGCAAGGTCGACGGCCTCGTCTTCGGTTACGAGGAGGCGCTCGGCTACTGCGTCGATCCCGAGCACGTGAAGGACAAGGACGGAGTCTCGGCGCTGCTCCTGCTGTGTGAGCTCGCGGCCGCCGAGAAGGCGCAGGGGCGCTCGCTGGTCGACGTCCTCGACGACCTGGCGCTCGCCCACGGGCTCCATGCCACCGACCAGCTGTCCGTACGGGTCACCGACCTCGCCGAGATCGGCGCCGCGATGGAACGCCTACGCGCCACCTCCCCCACGTCGCTCGGGGGGCTCGCGGTGCACAGCGTCGACGACCTCGCCCAGGGCGACGGAGGCCTCCCGCCGACCGACGGGCTGCGCTACCGCCTGGCCGACGGCGGACGGGTGATCGTGCGGCCCAGTGGCACCGAACCGAAGCTCAAGTGCTACCTCGAGGTCGTGGTCCCGGTCGATGCCGAGGCCGGTGTCGATGCCGCCCGCATCTCGGCCGCCGCGCGCCTGGACGCGCTCCGCGACGACATCCGGGCAGCTGCCTTCGGCTGATCGGTGGTCCTCCGGTGCTTGAGGAGCGAGCTCTGCGAGCGTCTCGAAACCACCGCCCGTGCCGGTGGTTGAGGAGCGAGCTCTGCGAGCGTCTCGAAACCACCGTGAGTTCGGTCAGAGCATCCAGGTGAGCAGCGTCGCCACCGCCAGCGCGGCCAGGACGGCGATCTCGGGCCAGGCCGTACGGCGTACCACCTGCGACCCGAGCTCGTACTCCTCCTCGGACCGCTCCTCGATCCCGCGGGCGGCGCGGTCGTCGGCCGCGAGGGCGGCGATCCGCTGCTCGACGAAGTCGGCGTAGGCGAGGTCCTGCTCGTTCTTGATGTCGGTCTGCAGGCTCTCCCCGGTCGCCTGGCTCAGTCGGTCCAGCGAGAGACCGGGCTGCATGGCGCTCTGACCGCTCCACTTCATCTCCGCGCGGAGTGTCTTGCGTAGCGGCCGGCTGATCGCGGGACAGATGAAGCGCTGGCCACCCGCACGCACCAACAGGTAGCGGCGGACCAGCACGGTGTCGATGGAGGCGAGCGGGATGCGGATCGCCTCGAACATCGTGCGCAGGTGCAGGTCCGACCCGGTGACCGTCACGCTCGGCCGGAGCAGCGCCATCCACACCAGTCCGGCCACGAACAGGCACCCGATCACGCCGGGTACGGCGACGCCGGCCGACTCGGTCACCACCAGCACGACGGCCACGGCGGCGGACAGGAGCAGCCCGATGGTGCCGACGATGCGCCCGTTGTTCGGGCGGAACCGCTGGGTCTCGGCGGTCGCCTGGTCGGCCATGTCGTCTCCTGGTACTGCCGGTGCCGCACTCCGCTGTTCGCTCGAATACCGGCGCTGGACGGTCAACTCTATGCTGGGTGGGTGACGAGCACAGCCACCCCGACCGCCGGTCCAGGTCACGATTGGGCCGACGTCACCGCGTCCGAGACGTCGCTGCGACGGTTCCTGCACGGGCTCCCCGGGGTCGACCAGGTCGGCGCGGAGCAGCGGGCGGCCGGTCTCGGCACCCGCTCGATCAAGACCACCGCGAAGGCCTACGCCATCGACCTCGCGATCACGATGGTCGACCTGACCACGCTCGAGGGCCAGGACACCCACGGCAAGGTGCGCGCGCTGTGCGCCAAGGCGATGCGCCCCGACCCGTCCGACCCCACCTGCCCCGCGACCGCCGCCGTCTGCGTCTACCCCGACCTGGTCGCCACCGCCAAGGCGGCCCTGGGGAGCAGCGGCGTCCACGTCGCGTCGGTGGCCACCGCCTTCCCGAGCGGGCGATCGGCGATGGACGTCAAGCTCGCGGACACCCGCGACGCCGTCGAGGCAGGGGCCGACGAGGTCGACATGGTGATCGACCGCGGCGCGTTCCTGTCCGGCCACTACCTCGAGGTGTTCGAGGAGATCGCGGCCATTCGTGTCGCGAGCGGCCCGGCCCATCTCAAGGTGATCCTCGAGACCGGCGAGCTCCAGACCTACGACAACGTACGCCGCGCCAGCTGGCTGGCGATGATGGCCGGCGCCCACTTCATCAAGACCTCCACCGGCAAGATCCAACCTGCGGCGACCCTGCCGGTCACCCTGGTCATGCTCGAGGCCGTCCGCGACTACCGCGAGCAGACCGGGCAGATGATCGGCGTGAAGCCGGCCGGTGGCATCCGGACGGCCAAGGACGCGATCAAGTACCTCGTGATGGTCAACGAGATCGCGGGTCCCGACTGGCTCGACCCCGACTGGTTCCGCTTCGGAGCGTCCACCCTGCTCAACGACCTGCTGATGCAGCGCACCAAGCTCACGACCGGGCGCTACTCCGGTCCCGACTACTTCACCCTGGACTGAGCGACATGGCCAAGAACGTGTTCGAGTACGCACCGGCTCCGGAGTCCCGGTCGATCGTCGACATCAAGCCGTCGTACGGCCTCTTCATCGGCGGCGAGTTCGTGGACGGCCGCGGCCGCAGCTTCAAGACGATCAGCCCCTCGACCGAGGAGGTGCTCGCCGAGGTGGCCGAGGCCGACGAGGCGGACGTCGACCTGGCCGTGAAGGCCGCCCGCCGCGCGCACAGCCGCGTCTGGGGCCGGATGCCCGGCAAGGAGCGCGCCAAGTACCTGTTCCGGATCGCGCGGATCATCCAGGAGCGCGGCCGCGAGCTCGCCGTCCTGGAGTCGATCGACAACGGCAAGCCGATCAAGGAGACCCGCGACGTCGACGTACCGATCGCCGCGGCGCACTTCTTCTACTACGCCGGCTGGGCCGACAAGCTGGAGTACGGAGGGCACGGCACCGAGTCGCTCGGGGTCGCGGGTCAGGTGATCCCGTGGAACTTCCCGCTGCTGATGCTGGCCTGGAAGATCGCGCCGGCCCTGGCCTGCGGCAACACCGTGGTGCTGAAGCCGGCGGAGACGACCCCGCTGACCGCGCTGCTGTTCGCCGAGATCTGCCAGCAGGCGGACCTCCCGGCCGGCGTCGTCAACATCATCACCGGCGCGGGCGACACCGGCCGTGCGCTGGTCTCCCACCCGGACGTCGACAAGGTCGCGTTCACCGGCTCGACCGAGGTCGGCAAGGCCATCGCCCGCGCGGTGGCGGGCACCCAGAAGCGGGTGACCCTGGAGCTCGGCGGCAAGGCCGCGAACATCGTCTTCGACGACGCTCCGCTCGACCAGGCGGTCGAGGGGATCGTCAACGGCATCTTCTTCAACCAGGGTCACGTCTGCTGCGCGGGCTCACGGCTCCTCGTGCAGGAGAGTGTCGCCGACGACGTGCTGGCCCGGCTCAAGCGAAGGATGTCCACGCTGCGCATCGGCGACCCGCTGGACAAGAACACCGACATCGGCGCGATCAACTCCGCCGAGCAGCTGGCCAAGATCCGTGAGCTCTCCGACATCGGCGAGCAGGAGGGGGCCGGTCGGTGGTCGCCGCCGTGCGAGCTCCCCGACCACGGCTTCTGGTTCCCACCGACGATCTTCACCGGGGTCAGCCAGGCGCACCGGATCGCCCGTGAGGAGATCTTCGGACCGGTCCTCTCGGTGCTGACGTTCCGCACTCCGGCGGAGGCGATCGAGAAGGCCAACAACACGCCGTACGGACTGTCGGCCGGGGTCTGGACCGACAAGGGCTCGCGGATCCTGAAGATGGCCAACGCGCTCCAGGCCGGGGTCGTGTGGGCCAACACGTTCAACAAGTTCGACCCGACCAGCCCGTTCGGCGGCTACCAGGAGTCGGGCTACGGTCGCGAGGGCGGTCGCCACGGCCTGGAGGCGTACACCAAATGAGCAGGATCGACGTCCGGAAGACCTACAAGCTCTACATCGGCGGCGAGTTCCCGCGCTCGGAGTCGGGCCACTCCTATCCGGTGCACGACGTCCGCGGACGGTTCGTGGCGAACGCCGCCCTGGCCTCCCGCAAGGACGCGCGCGACGCGGTCGGGGCCGCGCGCAAGGCGTTCCCGGGCTGGTCGGGGCGTACGGCGTACAACCGCGGCCAGGTGGTCTACCGGGTGGCCGAGGTGATGGAGGACCGTCGGGCCCAGTTCGTCGAGGCGCTGCGCCAGGGCGAGGGTGGCACTGCCGCCGCTGCCGGCAGGGTGCTCGACGCCTCGATCGACCGATTGGTCTGGTACGCCGGGTGGGCCGACAAGCTGACGCAGGTGGTCGGCAACGCCAACCCCGTCGCCGGCCCGTTCTTCAACCTCTCGACGCCCGAGCCCACCGGGGTCGTCGCGGTGCTCGCCCCGCAGGAGTCCAGCCTGCTCGGGCTGGTCAGCGTCGTCGCGCCCGTGGTGATCAGCGGCAACACCGTGGTCGTCACGTCGTCGGCCGAGCGCCCACTGGCGGCCGTCACCTTCGCCGAGGTCCTGGCGACCTCCGACGTCCCGGCCGGCGTGGTGAACATCCTCACCGGCACCCTCGACCGCACCGCTGCGACGTTGGCCTCCCACATGGACGTCAACGCGATCGACCTGACCGGCCTCGCCGGCGACGCGGAGCAGGCCACGGCCCTGGAGGTCGAGGCGGCGGAGAACCTCAAGCGCGTACGCCGCGCGCCGGCCGCCGAGCCCGACTGGACCGTCGATCCGGGCCTGGACCGGATGACCGGCGTCCTCGAGACCAAGACCGTCTGGCACCCGATCGGAGTCTGATCGCCCTCGGTGGTGGAGGAGCGAGCTCTGCGAGCGTCTCGAAACCACCCAACGCAGGTGGTGGTTTCGAGACGGCGCTAGCGCGCCTCCTCAACCACCGACGTGACCGTCAGCGCGTCGGTGGTTGAGGAGCGAGCTCTGCGAGCGTCTCGAAACCACGCAACGCAGGTGGCGGGTCAGTGAGAGACCAGGACCGGCTTGTAGCCCACCTTGAGCATCGACCGCGGCTTCACCGAGGAGGTCGCCCCGAGCACGCCCTGACGCTGGTGCACACGCGGGGGGAGCTGCACCCTGGCGGTCTTGAACGGGTTCCAGTAGATGTAGCGCTTACCTGATCCGTCGCGCACCACGCACCGATACGTGCCGTGCCGATCGGTTTCGCAGGGCCGGTCCCCGTGCCTGCCGAGGAGCGTGCCGTGCAGCCACTCCTGGGCGCGCGCGTACGCGAGACCCGCCGGCGTCACCGACGTGGGGTCCGTGGGGTCGGACAGCTGGGTGTTGGCCATGTTGCCGCCCGTGGGCAGGTGCGGCCAGTTGTAGCGGTACCAGAACACGCGCTTCACGCCGTTCGCGGCGGTGAGCGCGTAGCTGCGCATGACGTTCGCCGCCTGCCGGGCGTCGGAGATCGGCGCCGACCTGGTCCCGCCGCGGTCACCGCTCTGGAGCCCGTAGTTGATCTCGGTGGCCCAGATCGGCTTCGCCCCTGGGACGCCCGCCCGGTGCAGCAGCCGCTTGACCACACCCAGCTGGCGCACGGAGTCCTCCGGGACACCCGTGCGGCGGCCGTACTTCGGAAGGGGGTAGAGGCTGAGAGCGACGGCGTCGACGTACCTCCAGACGGGCCGCCCGTCCACGCGTCGGTGGTAGTACTCCGAGAGCCCCTTCAGCTGGTAGTCGAGCCGGGTCACCATCGGCGGCGCGATCACCAGCGCGTGCTTGTCGAACCTGTCGCGCACGTCGTGCATGGCCTTGGTGAGGCGGGCCATCTCGCCGACCGAGCCGGTCCAGAAGGTGTCGATGTTGGACTCGTTCCAGACCTCGTACGCCGCGATGCCGCGGGTGCCGTGGAAGTTCCGGTAGCGCTTCATCAGCGCCCGCACGAAGGCCTTGTACGCCGGGATCCTGCGCACCGGCAGGTTCCACGGGGTCGTGCTGTAGAAGTGCGGCGTGCCCGCCACCACCATCGTGACCTCGGCATGCGCCTCCTGCGCGTCGGTCACCAGACTGTCGAGTCGCGTCCAGTCGTACTTCTGGCCGTTCTGATGGGTCTCGACCTGCTGCCACTGAGTGCCCACGTCCCACAGCCGGACGGCACCCTCGTGGACGGCGGCGTACGACGCCCGCCCGGCCTCGTGCATCCCGAACAGCGTGTGTCGTACGCGCACGTCCGCGGCCGAAGCCGGACCGACCGACGTCGGCGCCAGGGCGACGACCAACGCGACGACGAGAGCGATGACCGGGGCCGCGACGAACGCGGTGGCGAGACCTCCGCGCCGGCGCGCGGCGGATTCGTGCAGTCGGACCAATGCGTCTCCCCCATCGACTGGACCACGCATGCTAACAAGTGGGCCACACCAGCAGGGGCCACTCACCTCGTGGACTTCACCAGGACCGGCTTGTAGTTCACCTTGAGCTTCGTGCCGCCCTTGGCCTTGCTCGTCACGCCGTACTCGTCGACCTTCTTCTTGGCGCTCGCGACGAGCTTGACCTTGGCGCTCGTGTACGGGTTCCAGTAGATCCGACCCATGCCCGAGGAGTACGTGACGGTGCACGTGTACGTCCCGTGCTTGTCCCGGATGCAGGGGCGCTTCGAGGCGGTGCCGATCAGGGTGCCCTTCATCCAGCCCTGGACGCGGGTGAACGCGCGGCCAGGTGCCAGCAGGGTGCCGGCGGCGCGGTCGACCGGGTCGGTGAGGAGCGTGTTGCCGAGCGGGCCGAGCGCCCCACGCGCGTCCATGTCGTAGGCGTACCAGTCGACCCGCTTGACGCCTTGCGCGGCGTTCAGCAGGAAGGTGCGGATCACGTAGGCGACCTGACGGCTCTCCGGGATGGGTGACGCCGGCTGACCGCCGTTCGCGCCGAACCTCAGTCCGTAGTTGATCTCGGTGTTCCAGATGGGCTTCGAGGAGGGAACGCCGTCGTCGGCCAGGATGCCGCGCACGGTCTGCAGCAATCCCATCGAGTCCTCGGGGGTGCCGGCGCGCGTCGGGTTCGGGTTCGGGTAGACGTCGAGCGGGTAGAGATTCAGCGAGATGGCGTCGACGTACTTCCAGACCGGGATGCCGTCGACGGTGGTCTTGTAGAACGTCTTGAGGCCCTTCTGCTGGTAGCCGAGCCGGGTGACCATCGCCGGCGCGACCACCTTCGCGCCGGTGTCGACCGCGTCCCGCACGTCGTGCACGGTCTTGACCAGCTGACCGAGACCGTCGTAGCCCCCGGTCCAGAACGTCTCGATGTTGGACTCGTTCCACACCTGGTACGCCGCGATCCCGCGGTAGTGATGTCCCTCGTCGTCCTGCCAGTTGGCCGGGCTGTACCGCTCCATCACGTCGTGGACGTAGCTCTGGTACATGCCGAGGTCCGGCATCGACGTCGGGGTCGCTCCGGCGTACGACGGGGTCAGGCCCAGCACCAGGGTGACCTCGGTTCCGTTCTCGTGCGCCTGCGTCACCAGGTCGTCCAGACGGGTCCACTGGGGGGCTCCGAGCTCGGTCGGGAAGATGTCCTTCCACTGCACTCCGGCGTCCCAGAGCCGGATCGACCCGGTACCGGCTCGGTGCAGCGAGTTGGCGTGGTAGTCGTGGACGCCGAACAGCTTCGGGTCGACCTTCACCTTCTTGGCCTTGGCCTTGGCCTTGGCCGCCTTCGCCCTGGTCTGGGCCTGGGCGTTCGTCTGGGCCGTGCCGCCGGGGTGGACACGCTCGACGGGCAGCTCCGCCGAGGCCTTCGGGGTGGCGTACGTCGCGACGACGACCACGGAGGCGGTCAATACGGTCGCGACGAGCAGCCGGGAGCGACCGGCGCCGCCGGCGGAGGGCACAGCCATCGATGGAACTCCGTGACGTCGGGACAGGTGGGTGGTGTGAGAGCCACTGGTCAGTCTCAGTTCTTTTACGTTCCGGGAGGGCGGAATCGCAAAGTCTCATCCGATCGGTCGGCCGACCCGGTCCGAGCCGACCAGTCGTCCCGACTCGGTGCGGTCCGGCAGAATGTCGCGGTGCCCAACTCGGAGCGACCGATCGCGTCGGCGCAGGTCGTGATCCTGGCGGGGCCGTCGGGGGTCGGGAAGTCGCGGCTCGCCGCCCACACCGGGCTGCCGGTGCTCCGGCTCGACGACTACTACCGCAAGGGGGACGACCCGGACCTCCCCCGCATCGCCCACGGTGCCAATGCCGGCCTCGTCGACTGGGACGCCCCTGGTTCGTGGCACCACGACGAAGCCGTGCGCGCGATCTGCGAGCTGGCGGCCACCGGCCGGACGGTGGCGCCGGTCTACGACATCGCCCGGAACGGACCCTCCGGGACCCACGAGGTGGACCTCAACGGGCACGCGTTGTTCGTGGCCGAGGGGATCTTCGCCCAGGAGGTCGTCCGGGCCTGCCGCGCCCACGGTGTCCTGGCCGCCGCGCTGTGCCTGCGACAGCACCCCCTGGTCACCTTCTGGCGGCGGCTGACCCGAGACCTGCGCGAGCGTCGCAAGCCGCCGCTGATGCTGATCCGGCGCGGCTGGGCCCTGATGCGCGCGCAGGGGCGGGTCATCGCCGACGCGGAAGCGCTGGGCTGCGAGGTGGTGTCCGTGGACGAGGCCCTGACGCGGATCAGGACACTCGTGCGGGTCTGATCACGCCACGCTGGATGACCCAGGGTCGGCCGCCGCGAGGGCTCTCCAACCGACGTCCACGCCAGGACGCGAACCACTCCCCCGGCGGCTCGAGGCAGAACCTGAGGCCACCAGCCTCGAGGGTCTCCAAGCCCGTCAGGTCTGCGCCGAAGACGACGAACCCGTGCATGGTCGCAACCCAGGGAAACCGCGCCGAGGCCCGCACCCTCAGCTCGAGGAGAGCCGTCGTCATCACCGGCATCGGCGGTACGTGATCCAGCTGGGCGGCGACGTCGGGCCAGGGGCGCGTGAGGTCGATCAGTGCCGTGCGTGAGATCCGGGCGAGGTAGACCCCCTGCGGACACGCGTCCTCCTGGGCCGAGGCGTCCAGCCACGGCCGATCGGCCAGGGCGCGAACGTGGTCCTGGTCGAAGAGCACTCCCGGGCCGGTGACGATCCCGGGCCCGGCAGCGCCCGAGCGGAGAAGAGCGCGAGCCTGGGCCTCGCCGGTCATCGCGCCGCGGGTGAGGAGGATCCGAACGGCCTCGCGCCCCGAGATGAGCATGTCCCGACGCTAGGGCGTCGCCCACTTCCCCGGTCGACGTGCAGGCAGCTCTGTGGACGACCGAGACCCACCCAGGCTGGGTGTCGGGCACTGGCTCAATGAGCACACCTGTGCTCATTGAGCCAGTGCTCGTCGATCTGGTCGAGGGCCGGGCCTCAGCCGGCGCCGAGCGCGGCGTACCCCGGCTTGACGATCTCCTCGATGATGGACAGCCGCTCGTCGAACGGCAGGAACGCGGACTTCATCGCGTTGATGGTGAACCACCGTAGGCGAGCCAGGTCGTAGCCGAACGCCTCGACGAGGGCGGCCATCTCGTCGGTCATCGACGTCTCGCTCATCAGCCGGTTGTCGGTGTTGACCGTGACCCGGAAGCGCAGCTGGGTGAGCAGCCCGATCGGATGCTCGGCCATCGAGGCGGCCGCCCCGGTCTGGACGTTGGAGGTGGGAGCCATCTCGAGGGGGATGCGCTTGTCCCGGACGTACGCCGCGAGCCGGCCCAGGTGAGCCACGCCGTCGTCGTCGACCGAGATGTCGTCGACGATGCGGACACCGTGGCCGAGGCGGTCGGCGCCACACCACTGGATCGCCTCCCAGATCGACGGCAAACCGAACGCCTCGCCGGCGTGGATCGTGAAGTGGGAGTTCTGGCGCTGGAGGTACTCGAACGCGTCGAGGTGGCGGGTCGGGGGAAAGCCGGCCTCGGCCCCGGCGATGTCGAACCCGACGACGCCGGCGTCGCGCCACGTGACCGCGAGCTCGGCGATCTCGCGCGACCGCGCCTGGTGGCGCATGGCGGTGAGCAGCTGCCGGACCACGATCCGGCCGCCGGTCTCGGCCATGCCCGCCTCGAACCCCGAGCGCACGGCGCCGACCACCTGGTCGAGGGTCAGATCCTGGCCGACGTGCTGCTCGGGCGCATAGCGGACCTCGGCGTAGACGACGCCGTCGTCCGCCAGGTCGACCACGCACTCGCGGGCGACCCGCTCGAGAGCTTCCTCGGTCTGCATGACGCCGACGGTGTGGTCGAACGTCTCGAGGTAGCGGACCAGCGACCCCGAGTTGGCCGACTCGGAGAACCAGTGACCCAGCTCCTCCTGGTCGTGGGTCGGGAGCTGGTGCCCGACCTTCTCGGCGAGCTCGAGCACGGTCTGCGGACGGAGGCCGCCGTCCAGGTGGTCGTGGAGCAAGACCTTGGGCGCCTGGCGGATCTGCTCGCGGGTAGGTTCGGACACGGTCCCTCCTTTTCTCCACACAGCCTCTCAGAGCAGGAGCACCGATGCGCATCCTGGACGACCTCGACACCCTGGCTGATCTGAAGGGCGAGGAGCTCGGTACCAGCGACTGGCTCGAGATCGACCAGGACCGCGTGAACGCGTTCGCGTCCGCGACCGGCGACCACCAGTGGATCCACGTCGACGTCGAGCGAGCGGCCGCCGGACCCTTCGGCGGGACGATCGCGCACGGCTACCTGACGCTGTCGCTGATCCCGTTCCTCGGCAGCCAGGTGTTCTCGTTGGAGACCCCCGGCGCCAAGCTCAACTACGGCGTGAACAAGGTGCGCTTCCCGAGCCCCCTCCTGGTCGGTTCACGCATCCGTAGCCGCGTGGTGATGGGCGAGGTCACCGACCTGCCGGCCGGCAAGCAGCTCACCTTGCGCCACACGATCGAGATCGAGGGTGGGGAGAAGCCGGCCTGCGTCGCCGAGACCGTCGTCCTGCTCATCAGCGGTTGAGGAACTCGCTGTCCTCGGTGGTTGAGGAGCGAGCCCTGCGAGCGTCTCATCGGTGGTTGAGGAGCGAGGCCCTGCGAGCGTCTCATCGGTGGTTGAGGAGCGAGCCCTGCGAGCGTCTCATCGGTGGTTGAGGAGCGAGCCCTGCGAGCGTCTCGAAACCACGCCCGACCGCTACGGGCCCAACGGTCGCTGCACCAGCAACCGCGCGAGACCGGTGCTGCAAGCAGCGGCATCGCGGGAGCCCCGGTACTCCGCACGCGCCCGGTAGCGTCCGACCGACGGCGGGTGGAACTGCACGGTCGCCGACCCCTTGACCACGTGGGGGTGGTACTCGCGCAGGAACTGCCAGCCCTCGACGGGGTCCAGTCGCTCGACCGTGATCAGGCTCGGACCGGCTACCCCGGGACGCACCCGGAGCGAGAACCGGGCTGTCGACTCCGGACCGATCGTCGCGACGTGGCGACCGTTGACGAGGAGCGCTGCGTGGGTGATCGTCCGCAGGGCGAGCCCCAGCGTGTACCGACCGGAGCCCGAGACCGCGACGTAGTAGCGGCCCGCCCGGACACGTCGCTTGATCTGCTCCCCCTGACTGATGCGTGTCCCGTCGTCACGCAGCAGCGTCATCGTCACCGCACCCGACACGTTCAGTGCCAGGGCACTGTGGCGAGTGGCGTCGAAGCTGTAGAGGTCACGCGTGTCGAGGCCGGTGTTCACCTTGCCCTTGATGTGGGCGTGGTTGTGCAACCTGACACCTGGGGTGGTGTCGTCACGGCCGGCGGGGGCTACCTGCAGGCGATAGTGCTGCACGTCCCGATCGCGGGCTGCGCGCACCACCAGGAAGTGCCGGCCCGACTCCGTGGGCGTGTACAGCCGGAACCCACCGCACGGGAGTCGTCGGTCGGGCGTCTCGTTGGTGAAGCTCCGGGTGCCGGGACCGAAGACCTCCAGAGAGGTGCAGTGCTGGGTCCGAAGGCTGAGTCGCATCGTGTGGCCCGCGCGCATCTTGGTCCAGTACGCGTCCCCTGGGTTCAGGACCCGGTCCACGTGGTTGCGGACGCCGGCACGCGGCAGGTGGCGGCCGGGAGGCTCGGGAGGCGCCGTCGGGACCAGCACGCGCAGCGTGAACGTGTCCGCCACCGAGCCGGTCTGGTTCCCGACCCGGATCGCGTAGTCGGCTCCCGCGTCCAGCCCGTCCTCGTCGAGCGTGGCGTTGCCGTTCGCGTCCGTGCTCCGGCAGTCGACGAAGGTCAGCCTGGATCGCACCTGCTTGTAGAGGTCGACGGTCGCGTCCATCTCACCGCCGGCATCCAGCTGGACGACGGCGGCACCACGCGCCGGGGCGGTGAAGTGGTACCAGACCGAGCCGTCGGTGGCTGCGCAGCTGCTCACGTCGTTGGTGGGCTCCAACGTGGCCTCGACCACCGTCCCGGTGACTGACTGCGGGGGATGCACCAGGGTGGCGTCGGCCCGGTTGTCGTTGGACGGGGCAGCCGCCCATGCGGACGGGGCCATCGCGAACGTCGCGCTCACCCCGATGAGCACGGAGAGCGCGGACCCGAGCATGCGTGCACGTCGTGCGGACATCGGAACCTCCCTGGTGGCCGTCGCCCGAGCTGTCGACGACGAGCAATGCGGAAAAGTGGAGCACTCCGTCTGATGCCGCCGCGACCGGAGCGGTTCGGTCCGGCGCGGACCTATTTCCTGCGAGACGGGACTAGCTGACCCGCTCGATGACCAACGGCGACGCGGTGTACGACGCCGAGTCGCCGATGTCGTAACCACCCTCCAACGACGCCAGCGCGCGCTCGAACCGCTCCGGCTCGTCGGAGTGCAGCGTGAACAACGGCTGCCCCTCGCTCACGGCGTCGCCGGGCCTCGCGTGCCAGACGACCCCGGCACCTGCCTGGACGTCGTCCTCCTTCCGGGCACGGCCGGCACCGAGGCGCCAGGAGGCCAGGCCGACCGCGAGGGCGTCGAGCCGCGTGAGCGTGCCGGACGAACGTGCCGGGACGACGTGCGTCTCGCGGGCGGTCGGCAGCGGTGCCGACGGGTCACCGCCCTGGGCGGAGATCATCTGCCGCCAGACGTCCATGGCCGACCCGTCGGCGAGCTTGTCGGCCGGGTCGACCGAGTCGCGCCCCGCGCCGGCCAGCATCTCGCGGGCGAGCGCAAGGGTCAGCTCGACCACGTCGGCCGGACCGCCTCCGGCCAGGACGTCGAGCGACTCCTGCACCTCGACGGCGTTTCCGGCGGTGAGACCCAGCGGGGTCGACATGTCCGTGAGCAACGCGACCGTGTGGACGCCGGCGTCCTGACCGAGCGCCACCATCGTGGTCGCGAGCTCGTGGGCGTCCTCGACGGTCTCCATGAACGCACCCGAGCCGACCTTCACGTCCAGCACGAGCGCACCCGTGCCCTCGGCGATCTTCTTCGACATGATCGACGTCGCGATCAGCGGGATCGCCGGCACCGTCCCGGTCACGTCCCGGAGCGCGTACAGCTTCTTGTCCGCCGGCGCGAGCCCGTCCCCGGCCGCGCAGATCACGGCACCGACGGACTCGAGCTGGGCGAGCATCTCGTCGTTCGTCAGCGCTGCCCGCCAGCCCGGGATCGACTCGAGCTTGTCGAGCGTCCCGCCCGTGTGCCCGAGACCGCGGCCGCTGAGCTGGGGTACGGCGACCCCGCACGCCGCCACCAGCGGCGCCAGCGGGAGCGTGATCTTGTCACCGACGCCACCGGTCGAGTGCTTGTCGGCGGTGGGTCGCGACAGGGACGAGAAGTCCATCCGCTCCCCCGAGGCGATCATGGCGTCGGTCCAGCGCCCGATCTCGCGCCGGCTCATCCCGTTGAGCAGGATCGCCATCGCCAGCGCGGCCATCTGCTCGTCGGCGACGGCCCCTCGCGTGTAGGCGTCGACGACCCAGTCGATCTGGCTGTCCGACAGCTCCTGGCGGTCGCGTTTGGCGCCGATCACCTCGACCGCGTCATGAGACATGCCCGGCACCTTATCCACCGGTGACCGAGCCGCTCGCGGCGACCGGGACGGCCCGGAAGCCGCGGAGCACGAACGTCCCGCGGGACTCCGGCCGGCCGGCGAGATGCAGGTCGGGGTACGTCGCGAACAGGGCCGCCAGCGACTCGGCCAGCTCCATCCGGGCCAGGGGCGCTCCGAGGCAGAAGTGCACACCGACCCCGAACGCGAGGTGCGGGTTCGGATCGCGGCGTACGTCGACGGAGTCGGCGTCGGCGAAGACCTCCGGGTCGCGGTTCGCCGCACCCAGCAGAGCGGCGATCCTCTGTCCGGGCTCGACCACGACGTCCCCGACGCTGACGGGGGCGGTCGCCGTCCGCTCGAACAGCTGCAGCGCCGAGTCGAAGCGGAGCATCTCCTCGACAGTCAGCGCGACGTCGTCCGCGGGACGCAGGCCCCGCTCGAGCAGCGCGACCAGGCCGTTGCCGAACACGTTGACCGACGCCTCGTGCCCCGCGTTGAGCAGCAGGACGGCCGAGGCCACCACCTCGTCCGCCGACAGGTCGGTGGCGACCAGGTCGGTGATCAGGTCGTCGGTCGGTGTCGCTCGACGCTGGTCGGCGAGGTCACGGAGCAAGGCGGCGAAGTCACCGGCCGCAGCCACGGCGGCGTCGACCACCTCGCCCGAGGGAGAGGGTTCGTACATCCGCACGATCGCCTGCGACCACGCCCGCAGCTGCGGCGCGTGGGACCGTGGCACCCCGAGCAGCTCGGAGATCACCAGGACCGGCAAGGGCTCGGCAAAGTCACCCACCGCGTCGAAGGACGCCGGGTCGACAGCCTCGAGCAGCTCGGCCGCCAGCTCGCGCACGCGCGGCCGCAGCCGCTCGACGTGGCCGCGGCTGAACGCGGCAGCGACGGGGCGGCGTAGCCGGGTGTGCTCCGGCGGCTCGTGCTCCATCATCTGGTTGCGATGCAGCACGTTGAACGGCTCGAGGTACGACGCGGGCTCGCGGTCGTGCCAGATCCGGCCCAGGTCACGGTTGCGCTGCACCGCCGAGACGGTCGCATGCGCGAACGTCAGGTACGACCCCGACTGCTCGTGCCAGGCCACCGCGTGGCGGCGGCGCTCCTCGGCGAAGTAGGGATAGGGGTCGGCGACGAAGTCCGGGTCCTGGAGGTCAAGCGAGGTTGTCGGGACCGAACGCATCCGGGAGCACCTCGTCCATCCGTCGTACGCCGGACCCGGTCATCAGCTCCATCTCCGGGCCACCGTTCTCGAACAGCAGCTGGCGGCACCGCCCGCACGGCATGATCACCGAACCCGACCCGTCGACGCAGACGACGTGGGTCAGCCGGCCGCCGCCGGTGATGTGCAGCTGCGACACCATGCCGCACTCGGCGCACAGAGCGACGCCGTACGCGGCGTTCTCGACGTTGCACCCGCTGACGACCCGGCCGTCCTCGACCCGCCCCGCGGCACCGACCGGGTAGTGCGAGTACGGCGCATACGCGTGGCCCATCGCCGCGACAGCCGCCTCTTGCAGCGCCGCCCAGTCGAAGCCGGAGTCGTTCACCCCGCGGATCCCTTCCGGTACACCTGTCCGTCCGCGGCCGGCATCCGCAGCCGCTGGCTGGCCAGCGACAGGACCAGCAACGTGACGACGTAGGGGGTCATGCCGGTGAACTCGCGCGGCACGGTGTCGGTCAGCAGGTACCAGAGCAGGAACCCGACCCCGAGCACGCCGAGCACGACGCCGGTGCGTCGGGCGCCCTTGACGAAGCGCCAGATCGCGTAGGCAATGAGGAACAGCGCCACGAGCAGCAGCAGGGCATGGACCGCGGACGGCGTCCGCAGGCGCAGCGCGTCCGTGTAGCCGAACAACAGCGAGGCGCCGACGGTTCCCGTCGGCTGCCAGTTGCCGAAGATCATCGCCGCCAGGCCGATGTAGCCGCGCCCGCCGCTCTGGTTGGTGACGAAGCCGCTGGAGGCGACCAGCGCCAGGAACGCGCCGCCCAGCCCGGCGAGCGCGCCCGAGATCGTGACGGCGATGTACTTGTAGCGGTAGACGTTCACGCCGAGGGACTCGGCGGCGGCCGGGCTCTCGCCGCACGAGCGGAGCCGGAGGCCGAACGAGGTGTGCCACAGCACCCACGCGGTGAGCACCACGATGCCGGCGATGATCACGGTCAGCACCGAGACGCGGGCGGTGAGCGCCCCGAGGAAGCCTGCGATGTCGGAGATCACGAACCAGTGCTTGCCGTTGAGGTCCACCAACCAGTCGGAGAGGTTCGAGAACGTCAGGTACGGCAAGGGATCGAGGCCGGTCAGCTGGCGTGGACCGCCGTTCTGCAGGTCGGTGAAGTACGCCTCGGCCAGGAACTGCGTGGCTCCGAGCCCGATGATGTTGATCGCGACACCGGACACGATGTGGTCGACGCCGAAGGTGATCGTCGCGAGGCCGTGCAGGAGTCCGCCGATCGCGCCGAAGGCCGCGGCGCCCGCGAGGCCCGCCCAGGGGCCGTACCAGTAGGTGAAGTACGCCGCGCCCCAGGTGCCGAGCAGGATCTGGCCCTCGAGGCCGATGTTGACGACGCCCGCGCGCTCCGACCAGAGTCCCCCCATGCCGGCCAGCAGGATCGGGCAGGCCGACAAGATGGCGGCGCGGATGGTGTTGGCCGACGTGATGTCGTCGGCGTTGGTGACCATGCGGACCGCCGAGACCACGACGATCGCGCCCAGGACGATCAGCCAGGTGCGGCTGCGGAAACGCTCGTAGGCCCGACCCCGCGGCGGCGGAGGCGTCGGCGTGCTCGCGACATCGCGTACGGCGGTGCTCATGCGGACACCTCCTCGGCCTGGACGAAGGACGTGTCCGCGACCGCTCGCTGCTCGAGCCGGACGCGGGCGCGCCGGACCAGCTCGTAGGCGACCACGACCGCGAGCACCGCGACGCCCTGGGTGATCTGGACGACGCTCGGCGAGATGTCTGTCAGCAGCTGGAGGGAGTTCGACTGCGCGGCCAGGAAGGCGAACAGCAGCGCACCGAACACCATCCCGAGCGGCTGGTTGCGACCGAGGAGCGCCACGGCGATGCCGGTGAAGCCGAGGCTGGCCTGGAACGTCGTGCCGTAGGAGTAGGCGTCGCCGAAGAACGCCGGCATCCAGATCAGGCCGGCCACGCCGCCGGACAGGAGCATCGAGGCGAGCACCATCCGGTTCACCTTGATCCCGCTCGCGACGGCCGCCGTCTGGGAGGCACCGGTCGCGCGCAGGTCGAACCCGAACCTGGTGCGGTTCAGCAGGACCCAGAAGCCGACCCCGACCAGCACGGCGAGCAGACCGAGCGTCCAGATCTCGCCCGACGCCTTGTCGAACGGCGTGATCCCACCGACCTGGGAGCTCTCCGGGATGACCTTGGTCCGCACGGAGTTGCCGCCGTGGATGCCGTACTTGTCGATCAGGTAGCCGACCAGGATCCCGGCGATCGCGTTCAGCATGATCGTGGAGATGACCTCACTGACGCCGCGCGTGGTGCGCAGGATGCCGGCGATGCCGGCCCACAAGGCACCCACAGTGACGGCGACCAGCAGGCTGACGAAGACGTTGAGGAAGCCCGGGAGGAACGCCGCCCCGGCGAACGAGGCCGCGGCGAACGAGCCCACTTGGTACTGGCCCTCGACGCCGATGTTGAAAAGCCCCATCCGGAAGCCGATCGCGGCCGCGACGGCCGAGAGGTAGATCATCCCGGTCTGGTTCACGATGTCGATCAGGATCCGGTCGTTCGGCTTCGACAAGATGATGTTCCAGAAGTCGCCGACACCCGACTGGCTCCCGGTCGCGACGATGACCAGGCTGGTGACGGCCATCGCGATCACGACCGCGATCACCGGTGCGAGCAGGGCGAAGCCGATCCGGCGCAGGACGTTCATTCCTCGCCACCACCCGTCATCGCCGAGCCGAGATCCTGCGGGGTGACCTTCGCCGGATCGAAGGTCCCGACCAGGCGACCTCGGAGGATGACCTCGATCCGGTCGGACAGGCCGATCAGCTCGTCGAGGTCGGCGGAGATCAGCAGCACCGCCAGCCCGTCGTGCCGGGCGCGCTTGATGTGCTCCCAGATGGCGGCCTGCGCCCCGACGTCGACCCCGCGTGTGGGATGGGAGGCGATCAGAAGCACCGGATCGCCGCTCATCTCCCGGCCGACGATGAGCTTCTGCTGGTTGCCGCCGGACAGTGCCCGGGCGAGCGTGTCGATGCCCGGTGCGCGTACGTCGTACTCGCGGACGATGCGGTCGGTGTCCTCGCGCGCACCTCCCCGGTCGATCCAGGGGCCGGAGGCACTCGGGGCCTGGGTCTGGTGGCCCAGGATGCGGTTCTCCCAGAGCGGCGAGTCGAGCAGCAGCCCGTGGCGGTGGCGGTCCTCCGGGATGTAGGCGATGCCGGCCTCGCGGAGGCGGCGGGTGTCCCACTCGGTGACGTCGCGGTCTCCCAGGTGGATGGCGCCGGCGCTGGCGTCGCGCATGCCCATCACGGTCTCGACGAGCTCGGCCTGGCCGTTGCCCTCGACGCCGGCGATGCCGAGCACCTCACCCCGGTGGATGTCGAACGTGATGTCGGTGAGCAGGTCGCGGCCGAACTCGTCGGTCAGCGTCACGCCCTGCAACGAGAGCTGGACGACGTCGGTCACGGTGCTCTCCGTCGCCTCGGGCGACGGCAGCTCGGAGCCGACCATCATCTCGGCGAGCTGACGCTTGGTCACCTTGCCGGGCTCGGCCTCACCCACGGTCGTGCCGCGGCGCATGACGGTGATGTCGTCGGCGATGGCGAGCACCTCGTCGAGCTTGTGGGAGATGAACAGCACGGAGTGGCCGTGCTTGCGCAGGTCGCGGAGGTTCTCGAACAGCGCGTCGACCTCCTGCGGGACGAGCACCGCGGTCGGCTCGTCCAGGATGATCACGTGCGCCCCGCGGTAGAGGACCTTGAGGATCTCCAGCCGCTGCCGGTCGGCGACGCCGAGGCGCTCGACCAGCACGTCGGGGCGCAGGCCGAAGCCGTAGCGGTCTGAGATCGCGGTGAACTCACGGCCGGCGTCGTCACCGATGCCGTGCAGCTTCTCCGCGCCCAGCACGACGTTCTCGAGGGCGGTGAGGTTGTCGGCGAGCATGAAGTGCTGGAAGACCATGCCGATGCCGACCGCGATCGCGTCGCTCGGGGACTTGAAGACCCGCGGCTCACCACCGACCAGGATCTCGCCCTCGTCGGGCTTCTGGACGCCGTACAGGATCTTCATCAGCGTCGACTTGCCGGCACCGTTCTCGCCGACCAGGGCATGGACGGTGGACGGGCGGATCGTCACCTCGACGTCGTGGTTCGCGATCACGCCGGGGAACCGCTTCCCGATCCCGACGAGCTTGACCTCGGGAGCGGAGACGCCCTGCTCCGCGGCTGGTGCGGCGGCGGCCACGTGGAACCTCCGTAGTCGTCGGACGGGTGCGACTGGGCCTGACATGCGTCCGGCCCGGGAGCAGGCTACTCCCGGGCCGGACGCGCTTGTCCGAGGCGGTGCGGTGGCTCCGGGTCACAGGACCCGAGGCCGCCGCGCCGGGATCACGGAGCGGTCGGGACCTTGATCTCGCCGTTCTTGATCTTGTCCGCGAACTCGTCGATCTTCGCCTTGTACGGGTCGATCGCCGGGTTCGAGGTGGCGTAACCGACGCCACCGTTCTTCAGGTCGTACGTCACGTAGCTCGTGGCCGGGCTGCCGTCGTTGACCGTCTTGATCCAGTCGTAGCACGCGATGTCGACCCGCTTGAGGGCGGAGGTCAGGATGTGCTTCTTCTGGTCGGCGGTCGCCGTGAGGTACTGGTCGGAGTCCACACCGATCGCCCACTTGCCGTCACCGGCCTCGACCGCCGCGTCGAAGATGCCGCTACCGGAGGCACCCGCGGCGTGGTAGACCACGTCGGCACCCTCGTCGAACTCACCGGCAGCCGCGGTCTTGCCGCCCGCCGGGTCGTTGAAGCCGGACAGGTTGCTCTCCTGGATGTAGGCGATGTCGACCTTGATGCTCGGGTCGACGGCCTTCACACCGGCGGTGTAGCCGGCCTCGAACGCCTTGATCAGGTCGTTGTGGACACCTCCCACGAAGCCGACCTCCTTCGACTTGGTCGCCTGTGCGGCGGCCACACCGACGAGGAACGACGACTCGTTCGCGGCGAAGGAGAAGTACGCGACGTTCTTGTTGACCTTCTTGTCGGGGTCGAAGCCGTCGACCACGGCGAAGCTCACCTTCGGGTAGTTCGGCGCGACGGCGTTGACAGCGTCGCTGTAGGCGAAGCCGACGCCGATGATCGCGGTCGCACCCTGGTCGGCCATCCCGGACAGCCGCTCCTCGCGGGCCGACTCCGCCTCGCCGTCCTGGGCCTCGCCCTCGAGGCAGCTGCCCTTGAACTCGGTCACGGCCTTCGAGACGCCGGCGTACGCCGAGTCGTTGAACGACTGGTCACCCCGGCCGCCCACGTCGTAGGCCAGCCCGATCTTCGGCCCGTCACCCTTCGCGGTCTGGCACACGTCATCGGACGACCCCGTGCCGGTCGCCGTGCTCGAATCGCTCTTTTTGCCACAACCGGTGAGCGCGAGCGTCGCGACCACGGCCACTGCAGCAATCCTGGTCGTACGACGCAAGATGCTTCCTCCTTGATTCGGACCTCAACCAGGGGCGGCTGAGGATTGGGGGTCACCCTAACGGCGGGTACCCCTCGTTGTCGTCAACCGGGGGGCGCGTCATCGACTTGTGACCATGAAACCCGACCGCAGGGACTACAGCGCGCCCAGGGCCGCGGTCGCCAGGATCTTCGCGCCGATGGCCGTCGCGCGCTCGTCGACGCGCAGGTTCCCCTGGTGGATGTCGTACGTCGCACCGCCCGGCGTGCGCGTGCCGAGGCGGCCCATGGCCCCGGAGACCCGGGTGAGGTACCACGCGAAGTCCTCGCCGCCGAGGCTCTGCGAGGTCGGAGCCCGGCCCCCGGTGCCGAGCACCGTGTCGACCGCGCGCCCGAGCAGGGCCGCCGACGCGACGTCGTTGACCACGGGAGGCACGCCGCGGTGGTAGTCGACGACGGCCTCGACGCCGTACGGCGCCACGATCTCGCCGACGTGCCGGCGGATGCGCTCCTCCATGTCGCTCCAGGCGACCGCATCCAGCATCCGCACGGTGCCGGCCAGCGTGCCCGTCTCGGGGATCACGTTCACCGCGCGGCCGGCTTCGAGCCGCCCCCAGACGACGCTGACCCCGGTCCGCGGGTCCAGCCGCCGCGAGAGCACCGCGGGCAGCTCGGTGACGATCTTGCCGAGCGCGAAGGTGAGGTCCTCGGTCAGGTGCGGACGGCTGGTGTGGCCGCCGTTCCCCGTGAGCCGGATCTGCAGGCTGTCGGCGGCCCCGGTGATCGGGCCGTCGCGCAGGCCGACCTTGCCGACGTCGAGGCTGGGGTCGCAGTGCAGGCAGAAGATCCGGGTGACCTCGTCGAGCGCCCCGAGCTCCATCAACCGGGTCGCGCCGCCGGGCATGACCTCCTCGGCCGGCTGGAACAGCAGGCGCACGCGACCCGGGAGCAGCCCCGCCGCCTGGGCCTCGGCCAGCGCCATCCCGGCGCCGAGCAGGGCCGTGGTGTGGACGTCGTGCCCGCAGGCATGGGCGACCCCGGCCACGCGGCTCTGCCACGGCTCATCCGACGTGTCGTTGACGGGGAGGGCGTCGAGATCGGCGCGCAGGGCCACTCGAGGACCGTCGCCGGGACCGAGATCGGCGATCAGGCCTGACTCGCCGGTGCGGGTCACCTGCCAGCCCAGCTCGTCGAGATGGTGGCTGACCAGGTCGGTGGTCCGGCGCTCCTCCCAGGACAGCTCGGGATGGGCGTGGAGGTCGCGTCGTAGGTCGATCAGGTCGTCCTCACGCTTGTCGACCACCGTCTCGACGATCGCGAGCGCCTCATCCCTGGACATGACCGTCCGAGGTTAGTTCACGGGGTACGTCGCCACGGAATCGGCCAGGGAATCCACACGTCCCTCGTCGTAGGCCGCGAGGATCTGGTCGGCCGCGTCGACGGCGGGCAGCTCGCCCGTCAGGACGAGTCGCATCACGTCGGCGCGGACCCGGCGTACCCCCTTCGAGCTGCGCAGGCGGTGATCGAGCTCGTCGCGCACCAGGGCCCAGGCGAACTCCTGCTGCTGGTCCGCCCGCTTGGCCACCAGCCCTTCGTCGCCGAGGTGCGAGCGGTGCGCGAGCACCTGCTCCCACACCTCGTCGACGCCGACGCCGGTCAGTCCCGAGCAGGTGACGACCGAGGGGGCGCTGCCGCGGCCGTGCACCATCCGCAGCGCTCCCGCGAGCTCGCGGGCCGCCGAACGCGCCTCGGCCTCGCGGTCGCCGTCCGCCTTGTTCACCGCGATCACGTCGGCGAGCTCGAGGATGCCGCGCTTGATCCCCTGGAGCTGGTCGCCGGTGCGCGCCAGGGTCAGGAAGAGGAAGGTGTCGACCATCCCCGCGACCGTCGTCTCGGACTGTCCGACCCCGACCGTCTCGACCAGCACGACGTCGTACGCCGCGGCCTCGAGCACGAGCATCGCCTGGCTGGTGGCCCGGGCGACGCCACCGAGCGTCCCGGCGCTCGGGCTGGCCCGGATGTAGGCACGCTCGTCGGCCGCGAGCTCCGGCATCCGCGTCTTGTCGCCCAGCACCGAACCGCCCGTCCGGCGGCTGCTCGGGTCGACCGCGAGCACCCCGACGCGGTGGCCGGCACCGGTGAGCCGACCGCCCAGCGCTTCGATGAACGTCGACTTCCCGACTCCGGGCACCCCCGAGATCCCCACACGCACCGCCGCGGTCTCCGGGGCCGGCAGCGCCGCGAGCAGCTCGCGCGCCTGCACCCGGTGCTCGGGACGACTCGACTCGACCAGGGTGATCGCCCGGCTGACCGCCGCGCGGCGTCCGGCCACGACGTCGTCGGCCAGGGCGCCGGCCGGAGCGTCGCTCATCAGTGGTCCAGCTGGGCGCGCAGCCTGGCCAGCAGGTCGAGCGCGGACCGGGCGATCACGGTGCCCGGCAGGAACACCGCGGCCGCACCCATCTCCTCCAGCGCCGGCAGGTCGCCGGGAGGGATCACGCCGCCGACCACGACCATGATGTCGTCGCGCCCGTGCTCGGCCAGCGCGTTCTTGAGGGCCGGCACGAGCGTGAGGTGTCCGGCGGCGAGGCTGCTCACGCCGACGATGTGCGCATCCGCGTCGACCGCCTGCTGTGCCACCTCCTCCGGCGTCGAGAACAACGGGCCGACGTCGACGTCGAAGCCCATGTCCGCGAAGGCGCTGACGATGACCTTCTGTCCGCGGTCGTGGCCGTCCTGACCCATCTTGGCGATCAGGATCCGGGGACGTCGGCCCTCGGCCTCCTCGAACGCCGCGGTCGCGTCGAGCACCTCCTGGACGAGCCCGTCGCCGGCCGAGCCGGCCTCGTCCCTGAACACACCGGAGATCGTACGGATCTGGGCGCGGTGGCGGCCCCACACCTGCTCGAGGGCGCCGCTGATCTCGCCGACCGACGCCTTCGCCCGTGCCGCGTCGACAGCTGCCGCCAGCAGGTTGTCGTCGCTCTCGGCCGCCCTGGTCAGGGCGCCGAGGGTACGGCGTACCTCGTCGTCGTCACGCTCGGCGCGGAGGCGCTCGAGCTTCGCGACCTGCTGCCGGTACACCTCGTCGCCCGCGACCTTGAGGACGTCGAGCGGCTCCTCGTCGTCGACCCGGTAGGTGTTGACGCCGATCACCGCCTGCGTCCCGGAGTCGATCCGGGCCTGCGTGCGCGCGGCCGCCTCCTCGATCCGCAGCTTCGGGATGCCCTCCTCGATCGCCTTGGCCATGCCGCCCGCCAGCTCGACCTCCTGGATGTGGGCCCAGGCGCGTTCGGCCAGGTCGTGGGTGAGTCGCTCGACGTAGTAGCTGCCGGCCCAGGGATCGATGGTCCAGGTCGTGCCCGTCTCCTGCTGGAGCAGCAGCTGGGTGTTGCGAGCGATGCGGGCGCTGAAGTCGCTCGGCAGCGCGATCGCCTCGTCGAGGGCGTTGGTGTGCAGGCTCTGGGTGTGGCCCTGGGTCGCGGCCATCGCCTCGATGCAGGTGCGCGCCACGTTGTTGAAGGCGTCCTGGGCGGTCAGGCTCCAGCCGCTGGTCTGGCAGTGCGTGCGCAGGCTGAGGCTGCGCGGGTCGCTCGGGCCGAAGTCGCGCACCAGCCGCGCCCACAGGGCTCGGGCCGCTCGCAGCTTGGCGACCTCCATGAAGAAGTTCATCCCGATGGCCCAGAAGAAGCTCAGCCTCGGCGCGAAGCGGTCGACGTCCAGCCCGGCCGCGACCCCGGTACGCAGGTACTCGACGCCGTCGGCGAGCGTGTAGGCGAGCTCGAGATCGGCGGTCGCCCCGGCCTCCTGCATGTGGTAGCCGGAGATCGAGATCGAGTTGAACCGCGGCATGTGCTCGGCGGTGTAGCTGAAGATGTCGCCGACGATCCGCATGCTCGGCTCGGGCGGGTAGATGTAGGTGTTGCGGACCATGAACTCCTTGAGGATGTCGTTCTGGATGGTCCCCGACAGCTGCTCGGGCTTGACGCCCTGCTCCTCGGCGGCCGCGATGTAGAGGGCCATCACCGGCAGCACCGCACCGTTCATGGTCATGCTCACCGACATCTGGTCCAGCGGGATGCCCTCGAACAGCGTCCGCGCGTCGTAGATCGAGTCGATCGCGACCCCGGCCATCCCGACGTCACCTCGCACCCGCGGGTGGTCGGAGTCGTAGCCGCGGTGGGTCGCCAGGTCGAAGGCGACGCTGAGACCCTTCTGTCCGGCCGCGAGGTTGCGCCGGTAGAACGCGTTGGACTCCTCGGCGGTCGAGAACCCGGCGTACTGCCGGATCGTCCACGGCTGGGTCGTGTACATCGTCGGGTAGGGCCCCCGGAGGTACGGCGTGAGGCCGGGCCAGGTGTCGAGCGCGTCGAGGCCCTCGAGGTCGTCGGCGTCGTACCGCGGCTTGATCTCGATGCCCTCGGGGCTGTGCCAACCACCCGGTGGTTGAGGAGCGAGCTCTGCGAGCGCTCGGCCATCCTGTGGTTGAGCGAGCGCTCCGCGCCGTCCCGGTGGTTGAGGAGCGAGCTCTGCGAGCGTCTCGAAACCACCCTCGAGCGGCAGCTCCGCGAAGCTCTTCGGGACGCTCATCGCAGCACCTCCCGGATGCGCGTCAGGAACGCGACCGCGTCGAGCCCCGCGGCACAGCTGTCGTCGGCCCAGTCCGCGGCGTCGCCTGCCACCACGACGTGCTCCGCGCCGGCCGATCGCAGGGCTTCGGCGGCCTGGCTCCCCCAGCTCGGCGTACGCCGTGTCGGTGCCGGCGAGGCAGACGACGGACTGGCCGGCATGGGCCGCGACCACATCCTCGACACCCTCGGTCGCGCCGGCCACGTCGACGGCGATGCCGCCCGCCGCCAGCAGGTTCGTGGCGAACTGGGCGCGCATCGTGTGCTGGGCGACCGCACCGAGGGTCGCGAGGAAGACGTGCTGCGCGGGAGGCTCCGCCGGAACCTCTCGAACGCCGCGCCGTACCGGTAGGAGGGGTTGCGTCGCGCGGGGTAGCGGATCCGTGAGGTTGGCGAACTCGCTGAGACCGGTCACGGCTCGACGTCGGTGTGCCACGTCGTCCTCTCGCCGCGCTCGCACCTCGGCGACCCGGGCGAGGAACGCCTCCTCACCCTCGGTTTCGATCCGGCCGAGCTCGGCCCACGCCGCCTCGGCACAGGTCGTCGGTCAGGCGCTCGACGACGTAGGCGCCGCCCGCGGGGTCGGCCACGCGCGCCACGTGCGACTCGTCGACCAGGAGCGCCGAGATGTTGCGGGCCAGCCGCCGGGCTCGGGTCGAGATCTCACCGGTGGGCTCGTCGAAGGGCACCGTCGTGATCGCATCGGCGCCACCGACCCCCGCCGCGAACGTCGCCACCGTCGAGCGCAGCAGGTTGACGTGGACGTCGTACGCACTGGTCATGGGGCGGCTGGTCACCGCATGCACGCGCGTGCGTGGTCCGCCACGCCGCAGAGCTCGGCGAGACGCGCCCAGAGGACCCGGAGCGCGCGGAGCTTGGCGATGCCGGGGAGCTGCTCGTCGGTGACGGCGACCCGCAGCTCGATCAGGGGGAACGCCTGCTCGGGGTCGATGCCGTCCTGCTCGAGGACCCGCAGGACCTGCGCCCCGCGGGCGAGGAGCCAGCCCAGCTCCTGGGCGTCAGAGGCCCCTTGCTCGTGCACCGCGACCGCGTCGACCACGACGCCGCGTACGCCGGCGTTCACCGCCAGCCGGGCGAATGGCGACGAGGTCGTCATCGGCCGAGGCACCCAGGTTCGTGTCGGGGTGGAGGGCGCCCAGGGAGACCAGCGCCTCGGCATGGGCGAGCGTGGGCGTCTCGAGGACGACCGGGGCGAGATCGAGCAGCACGCCGTCCAGCAGTGCCCCGAGCTGGTCGGTCGGCACGTCCTCGGTGAGCATCCAGAGACTGGTGGCGCCGGACGCCAGCTCCGCGAGGATCCTGGCGTTGTCGGTGCCGGCTCGGACGCGGACGTCCCAGCCGCCGGGGCGGGTCGGTCGCGGACCGGCCGCGCGGCGTGAGGTCGGCGGTTCCGAGCGGCGGGATCTCGACACCGTCGTACGTCGTGCGCGTGAGCGCCGCCCACACCGCGTCGTCCGGCTCGTCGGGTGCCAGGCGCCCCGACTTCCGGAGAACCCCGGCCGCGGCCCGCTCCCAGTCGGCACGCGACCAGGCGTCGTCGGGCGACGCGAGCGCCAGCGCGCCCTGCTCCGGCTGGAGCTGGTCGGGCTCGTCGAGCCCTCCGGCCACGTCGTCCGTCATGCTCGCAAGGTTAGGAGCGGGTCTCCGTGGCGAGCCAGGGCGTGTGAACTATCCGACCCGCGGGATGAATTTCTAAATGAGAGAACTCTTGACGTTAGACAGATCGAAGTCCTCTAATAGAGATACCTATCTCCTTTAGAAAGGACGCGGTCATGGCCTCCTCGACCGTTCCCTCCCAGACGTCCACCACGGTCGGCACCGACCGCTCCGGACGCGAGGCGTTCCTGATCCTGCGGACCGCCTTCACCGTCGCCCCGATCCTGTTCGGGCTCGACAAGTTCGCGAACGTGATGACCGACTGGCCGAAGTACCTCGCCGGCCAGTTCGACGACCTGGTCCCCGGCAGCGCTCACCAGGCGATGCTGGCGGTCGGCGTCATCGAGGTCGTGGCCGGGCTGCTGGTCCTGTGGCGGCCCCGGATCGGGGCGTACGTCGTCGCCCTGTGGCTCGCGGGCATCATCGCGAACCTGCTCCTGCTGGGCGGGTACGGCGACGTCGCCCTGCGCGACTTCGGGCTGCTGCTCGCCGCCCTGGCCCTGGCGCGTCTCGCACCGGCGTACTCCGCCCGCTGAACACGTTGCCCGTCGCGCCTGCCGCTGCGGTGGCCGGCGCGCTGGCACCATCGAGGCTTGTGATGGTGATGGACCTCGGGCACTTCTTCGGAACCGACGGTCAGGAGTTCTACAACTTCTGGTCCGGGATCGGCGCCGACATCGGCGGCTTCGCGTTCATCGGAGCGGCCATCGGTCTCTACCGCAAGCACAACTGCCACGTGCACGGCTGCTGGCGGATCGCCAAGCAGCAAGTGGTCGGCACCAGCTGGGTGGTCTGCCATCGACACCACCCGGAGGGGCGGCCCACCGCCGAGCAGGTCGCACAGGTGCACTCCAAGATCCTCGACGCGGAGCACGCGGCGCTCGAACGGGCGGCGCGGCTCGTCGAGCACGCGCGAGCACAGGATCAGTCGACCGACACGTCGAAGTAGCGGGCGAGCGCCTGGTCGACCACGTCGCGGACCGGGCGGCCGGTCGCCGCGCTCTCGGCCTGCACGCGAGCCACGACGGCCGGCGGGATCGTGAAGGTGAGAGCCCGGTCGTCACTCCGGCCGAAGACACCGACCGCGATCGTCACCAGGGTTCCGAGAACGTCGAGGATCCCGACGATCCCGAGGGTGCGGAAGAAGCCGTCGGCCGGGTCGTCGTACCCGGTGATCAGGGTGCTGACCATGCAGAAGACCACCAGTGCGAGAGACACGGTCGCCCACATCACCGGCGCGAGCGAACGTCGGGCACCGGCGAGGCCGAGCAACAGGCAGACCTGGGCCATCGTCACCGATGCGGCCACCGCGACGCCGAACGTCTGCAGAAGGCTGTCGATCACGTCCTCCGACGGACTCCAGATCATCAGCAGCCCGAGGGCAGCGGTGGCGAGCGCGAGCAGGACGCCCGACACGCCTACGACCTGGAAGCGCCCGCCGACCGCGACCAGGCAGCACAGCGTGATGACGCTGGCGCACCCGACGACCACCGTGGTCACGAGCACGCGCACACTGGTCTCGCCGAAGTCGCCGGCACCCAGCAGTGCGCCGATCCCCATCAGGGCCGCGATGCTGAACGAGGAGATCGTCACCGCCAGCACGGCACGGCGTACGTCGGTCTTGGCTGCTCGTGTGTCCATGCCCACCATGGTCGAGGCGGACGTCACAGCGCCGCGTGAGTACGCGGGCCTGGTCGACGCAGGTTTTACCTCATCAGTGACACGCGTCAGAGCTCGGCGCGGGAGTCGCGGTCCTTGTCGCGGATGCCGATCTTGTTCCCGAGCCAGACCAGTGGGTCGTAGGTGCGGTCGGCCACGCGCTCCTTCATCGGGATGATCGCGTTGTCGGTGATGTGGATGCCCTCGGGGCAGACCTCGGTGCAGCACTTGGTGATGTTGCAGTAGCCGAGGCCCGCCTGCTCGCGGGTGACCTTGCGCCGGTCGACGGTGTCGAGCGGGTGCATGTCGAGCTCGGCGTACCGCAGGAAGAACCGGGGACCGGCGAAGGCGGGCTTGTTGTCCTCGTGGTCACGGACGACGTGACAGGTGTCCTGGCAGAGGAAGCACTCGATGCACTTGCGGAACTCCTGACCGCGCTCGACGTCCTCCTGCATCATCCGGCGCTTGCCGTCCGCGTCGCGGGGCGGCAGCTCGGCGTACGGCAGCTCCTGGGCCTTCTCGTAGTTGTACGAGACGTCGGTGACCAGGTCGCGGATCACCGGGAAGGCGCGCATCGGCGTGACGGTGATCGTCTCGGACTCGTCGTAGTCGGACAGCCGGCACATGCACATCAGCTTGGGTCGACCGTTGACCTCAGCGCTGCAGGAGCCGCACTTGCCGGCCTTGCAGTTCCACCGGACGGCCAGGTCGCCGGCCTGGGTGGCCTGGACGCGGTGGATCGCGTCGAGCACGACCTCGCCGCTCTCGACCTCGACGTCGTAGTCCTGGAGCTCGCCGCCCGACCGGTCGCCGCGCCAGAGCTTCATCTTCAGCGTGTAGGCCATGTCGGATCAGTGCCCTTCCTCGAAGAACGCGGCCAGGTCGTCCGGCATCACCGGGAGCGGCTGGGTGGCGAGGTCCACGCCGTCGCCCGCGGCGTTGATCGAGAGCGCGATGTTGAGCGTGCCCCACCGCTCGTCGAAGCCGGGGTGGTCGTCTCGGGTGTGACCGCCGCGGGACTCCTCACGCTCGAGCGCGGCCTTCGCGATGCACTCCGAGACCAGCAGCATGTTGCGCAGGTCGATCGCGAGGTGCCAGCCGGGGTTGTACCGACGGTCGCCCTCGACCAACAGATGCTTGGCGCGCTCCTTGAGCTTCTCGATCTCGCCGAGCGACTTCGCCAGCTCCTCGCGGGTGCGGATGATGCCGACGAGGTCGTTCATCGTGTCCTGGAGCTCGTGCTGGATCGTGTAGGGGTTCTCGGTGCCCGAGCCCGAGCCGTCGAACGGCGAGAGCGCGAGCGCCTGGGCGCTCGTCATGTCGTCGTCGGAGAGAGCGGGACGGCTGCCGAGACCCGTGGCGTACGCCGCGGCCGCGTCGCCGGCGCGCTTGCCGAAGACCAGCAGGTCGGACAGCGAGTTGCCGCCGAGGCGGTTCGACCCGTGCATGCCGCCGGAGCACTCGCCCACGGCGTACAGGCCCTCGAGGCCGCTCATCTCGGTGTCGGGCTCGACCTCGACGCCGCCCATCACGTAGTGGCAGGTCGGGCCGATCTCCATCGGCTCCGCGGTGATGTCGACGTCGGCCAGCTCCTTGAACTGGTGGTACATCGACGGCAGCCGCTTGCGGATGAACTCCGGCGTACGGCGTGACGCGATGTCGAGGTAGACGCCGCCGTGCTCGGAGCCGCGGCCGGCCTTGATCTCCGAGTTGATCGCGCGGGCGACCTCGTCACGGGGAAGCAGCTCGGGAGGACGCCGGTTGTTCTTCTTGTCCTCGTACCAGCGGTCGGCCTCCTCCTCGTTGTCGGCCGTCTCCGCCTTGAAGAACTCGGGGATGTAGTCGAACATGAACCGCTTGCCGTCGGAGTTCTTCAGGATGCCGCCGTCGCCGCGGACCGACTCGGTGACCAGCAGACCCTTCACCGACGGCGGCCACACCATGCCGGTGGGGTGGAACTGGACGAACTCCATGTTGATCAGCTTCGCGCCGGCCCGCAGGGCCATCGCGTGGCCGTCGCCGGTGTACTCCCAGGAGTTCGAGGTGACCTTGAAGCTCTTCCCGATGCCGCCGGTGGCCAGCACGATCGAAGGGGCCTCGAAGGCGATGAACGACCCGGTCTCGCGCCAGTAGCCGAAGGCGCCGGAGATGCGCGCCGCTTGTCCTGAGCCTGTCGAAGGGTCCTTCATCAGGTCGGTGATCGTGCACTCCATGAACACGTCGATGCCGAGCTGGACGGTGCGCTGCTGCAGGGTGCGGATCATCTCCAGGCCGGTGCGGTCGCCCACGTGCGCGAGGCGGGCGTAGCGGTGCCCGCCGAAGTCGCGCTGCGAGATCAGGCCGTCCTTGGTGCGGTCGAACAGCGCGCCCCAGTCCTCGAGCTCGAGGACCCGCTCCGGTGCCTCCTGGGCGTGGAGCTGGGCCATCCGCCAGTTGTTCAGCATCTTGCCGCCGCGCATGGTGTCGCGGAAGTGGACCTGCCAGCTGTCGTCGGGCCACAGGTTGCCGAGAGCCGCGGCCGCGCCACCCTCGGCCATCACGGTGTGCGCCTTGCCGAGCAGCGACTTGCAGACGACGGCGACCTTCGCGCCGGCCTCCTGGGCCGCGATCGCGGCGCGGAGGCCGGAGCCGCCGGCGCCGATCACGACGACGTCGTACTGGTGCTTCTCGACGTCGCCCACGGGAGTGGTCGTCTCAGAGGAGGTGGCGGACATCTCAGAAGAACCTCGGGTCGTTGAAGGCGCCGGAGGAGATCAGCAGCACGTAGAGGTCGGCGATGGCGACGGAGAACAAGGAGAGCCAGGCGTAGCGCGCGTGGTTGCCGTTGAGCTTCGAGACCCAGGTCCACATCCGGTAGCGCACCGGGTGCTTGCTGAAGTGACGTAGCTTGCCGCCGACGATGTGGCGGCACGAGTGGCACGACAACGTGTACAGCCAGATCAGGATGATGTTGGCGAGGAACACCAGGGTGCCGAGGCCCATGTGGATGCCGCTCGACTCACCTTCGGCCGGGCCGAAGGCGAGGATCGTGTCCCAGGTCAGGACCAGCGCGACGCCGACGGCGGCGTACCAGAAGTAGCGGTGGATGTTGTTGAGGATCAGCGGCAGCTTGGTCTCGCCGGAGTAGCTCTTGTGGGGCTCGGCGACCGCGCAGGCCGGCGGGCTCAGCCAGAACGACCGGAAGTACGCCTTGCGGTAGTAGTAGCAGGTGAGCCGGAAGCCGAGCGGGAAGATCAGGACGATCAGCGCCGCCGAGAGCGGCCACCAGCCGAACGGCTGGCCGAAGTCGGAGCTGCCCTTGACGCAGTCGCCCAGGCACGGCGAGTAGAACGGCGAGAGGTAGGGCTCGCTGTAGTAGTGGCTGCCCTGGAACGCGCGGATGGTCGCGTAGATGACGAATCCGAAGAAGACGACGAACGTGGTGAGTGGGTACAACCACCACCGGTCGGTCCGCAGCGTCTTGGCTTCGATGCGGGCCCTGGTGGGGCCGTGCACTCCGGTTGTCATCGACGTCCTCTCTGACCCACTGCGGGGCACCGTGTCCGGCGTGGTCCCGCACGCCCGTGCGCCGAGGGGCGCGGGCGACACAAGAACTTATCGCGGGGTCTGCACCGTCACCGAACCCGGGTCGTGTGAGATTTCAGTCGCGTCGACGGCGGAGCAGAGCGACCAGTCCGAGCGTCGCCGCGGCACCGGCGCCGAACGCGACACGCGGGTCGAGCTGCTTCACCCGCGAGCGGCCCGGAGGTGAGGAATGGTCGAGTGCCGGTACGCCGGCACGCGCCGCCATGACCCGGGCCCGGAGGGCGAGCGCGTCCGCCGACGGCTGGCCGGTCTCCTGCTCACGGGCAGCGCGCGCCGCGGGCGACGTGTGCGCCCACGCGGCGGCGTACACGACGATGCGCGAGAAGTAGTTGATCCAGATCAGCAGGATCAGCGCGATGCCCAGCGCCTGGAAGGCGGGCCGGCCGCGAGTCGATGCGAGCAGCAGGGTCGAGCCCAGCTTGAGCGCCTCGAAGCCGAGTGCACCCAGGAGTGCGCCCTCCCACAGTGCGCTGCGCGGGGTGCGCGGCCGGGCGAGCAGGCGGAACAGGATGTAGAAGAGCAGCGTGTTGGCGACGACGGCCACCAGCGCACCGACGCACCGCACGAGCCACGCCAGGTTGTGACCGAGCCCGACCAGGTCGAGCACCCAGGTCGACGAACCGGTGATGACACCGGTGACCCCCACCGTCAACAACAGCGTCATCCCGATGATCATCAGGGACGCGAGATCGCGGAGCTTGCCGGAGACGTAGCTCGGGTACTCGCTGCGCGGCATCTCGAAGACGATCTCGAGAGCACGCCGCATCCCGGACAGCCATCCCAGGCCGGAGTACAGGAGGCCGAGCGCACCGAACAGCCCGGCTGTCGCGGCGGCGTTCTGGATCGAGGAGAGCCGGATCTGGCCGTCGCCGGGGCCGAGGATGTGGGGCAGCAGAACCCCGATCGCCGAGGTGAGGTTGTCGCGTGCGTCGGGGTACAGCTTCGAGACGAAGCCGATCACGAAGAAGGCGATCGCCAGGATCGGGAAGAAGGACAGGAACGCGTAGTAGGTGACAGACCCGGCAAGACCGTTGCCGTTCACGAGGGAGTAGTGCTCCAGCGTCCGGACGGCGTGGTCGAAGAGCCGGTTCCGCCCGCGCAGGTCGTCGACGGCCGCCCGCCCCCGCGCCAGCGGCGTGGCCATCAGTCCACCATCAGACGGCCAGGCCCGTGAGCGCGTAGTCGCGGGTGGCCTTCCAGCCGAGGTCGGGGTCATGCACGTAGAGGTGGAAGGCGTCGACGGTGAAGGTGCAGTCGAACGCCGCGAGCTCGACGAAGGCACGGTCGAGCAGATCGTCGTCCTCGACGTGGGCAACGGTCACGTGCGGGTGGTAGGGGAAGTCGAGCTGGAGCTCCAGAGGACCGCGTCGGCAGTCCTTGGCGAGCTGCTCGGTCTGGGAGATCCCCTCGACGAGGTTCACGAAGACGACGGGCGAGACGGGGCGGAAGGTGCCGGAGCCACGGAGGTGCACGTCGTACGCCCGCGCCGCGGCGGCCACCATCGCCAGGTGTCGCTCGACCTCACCCAGGAGCTGCGGATCGACCTCGACCGGCGGCACCAAGGTGATGTGCGTCGGGATCGTCGCGCCCTGCGCGTCGCCGTTGACGACGCGGAACTCCTGCAGGTGGCCGCCCCACGGCTCCGGGACGGCGAGCGAGACGCCGATGGTCGGCACAGGTCGAGTCTCCTACTTGCCCTGGGCCCGGGCCGCGAAGCCCACCCGCTGGAAGACGTCGCGCAGCGTCGCCTCGGCGATGGCCGAGGCCTGCTGACGGCCCTGCTCGAGGATGTCGAGGAGGTGCTGCTGGTCCTCGAGGAGCTCGAGGGTGCGGTCACGGAACGGGGTCACGAAGTCCACGACCAGCTCGGCGAGGTCCTTCTTGAGGTCGCCGTACCCACGGCCGGCGTACTGCTCCTCGATGTCGCTGACGTTGCGGTCGCTCAGGGCGGCGTAGATCGTGAGCAGGTTCGAGATGCCGGGTTTCTCGTCGGGGTCGAAGCGGATGTCGGTGCCGGAGTCGGTGACGGCGGACCGGATCTTCTTGGCACTCACGCGCGGGTCGTCGAGGAGCTCGATGATGCCGGCCGGGCCCGACGACGACTTCGACATCTTCGCGGTCGGCTCCTGGAGGTCACCGATCTTCGCGGTCGCCTTGAGGATGTAGGGCTCCGGGAGACGGAACGTCCTCTTGTAACGATGGTTGAAGCGCTGCGCGAGGTCACGCGTCAGCTCGAGGTGCTGACGCTGGTCCTCACCCACGGGCACGTAGTGCGGGCGGTAGAGCAGGATGTCGGCCGCCTGGAGGATCGGGTAGGTGAAGAGGCCGACACTGGCCGCGCCCTCACCACCCTTGGCCGACTTGTCCTTGAACTGGGTCATCCGCCGGGCCTCGCCGAAGCCGGTGAGGCACTGGAGGACCCAGCCGAGCTGGGCATGGGCCGGGATCTGGCTCTGCACGAAGATCGCCGAGCGCTCCGGGTCGATGCCCATGGCGACGAGCTGAGCCGCCGCCCGCAGCGTGCGCTCGCGCAGGACGCGTGGGTCCTGCTCGACCGTGATCGCGTGCAGGTCGGCGATGAAGAAGAACGGCTGGTACTCCCGCTGGAGGTCCACCCACTGCCGGGTCGCGCCGAGATAGTTCCCGAAATGGAACGAGTCGGCGGTCGGCTGGATGCCGGACAGCACGCGCGGGCGGGCGCCCGACGTCACCTCGGGGGCGGTCAGCTCCGGTGAGGTGGCGACGCTGGGCATGGGGCGCATTGTGTCAGGCCCGACGTCGGCGTCGGTGCCGGACCACGGGTCGCGCCGCGGCCCCCGGAAGGCAGGTCCAGCTGCGTACCGCGCGGAGCCGGACGCGTCGGTCCGGACGGCGCCTGTGCCAGGAAAGCCGGCGCGAGGGAGAGCCATACGGCGAGCACGACGCCGTACGTGACAACCCGCATGTCTGCACAACGAGCCCGAGCGGAGGGGGTCACCCGTGGGTCCGGGGCGATACCAGGTTGCCGGGCGCACGACGCGCTTGGCAGGGTGCCCGCATGGTCCCGGCCCCCACCCTCAGCGACGGAACCGTCACCTTGCGCGGCCATCGCGAGGAGGACGCGCAGGGTGTCTTCGAGCAGTGCCAGGATCCGGTCAGCCAGGAGTGGACGACCGTGCCCGTGCCGTACTCGCTCGAGGACGGCCGGACCTTCGTGACCGAGACGATGCCCGCCGGCTGGGCGGACGAGAAGAGCTTCGGCTTCGCCGTCGAGGTCGACGGTCGGTACGCCGGCACGGTCGAGCTCCGCGACGAGGGCGCGGGCCGGCTCGAAGTCGCCTACGGCTCACACCCGTGGGTGCGCGGCCGGGGCGCGATGGAACGGGCCGTGCGCCTGCTCGTCGACTGGGGCTTCGCGGAACGGCAGGCACGAGTGATCGTCTGGCGCGCCAACACCGGCAACTGGCCGTCGCGCAAGCTGGCGTGGCGGCTCGGGTTCCGCTTCGAGGGCACGGTGCGCGCGTCGCTCCCCCACCGCGGCGAGCTCCGGGACGGCTGGGTGGCAACGCTGCTCCCCGACGACGACCGCGCCCCGAAGGGCACCTGGCTCGACGTACCGACACTCGAGGCGGAGGGGCTGCGCCTGCGGGCCTGGCGTGACTCGGACGTGCCGCGCATCGTCGAAGCCTGCAACGACCCGAGGACGAGGCAGTGGCTGCCGCTCCTGCCGGATCCGTACGGCGAGGGCCAGGCTCGCGCGTACCTCGAGGCGCAGGTCGAGAGCGCGAGCGAGCGGACGCAGCGTCTGCTGGGCGGTCGTGGATCCCGCCGACGACGAGACGTCACTGGCCTCCATCAACTTCTTCGACTACTCCGCGGAGGCCGAGTGCGAGATCGGGTACTGGGCCCACCCGGACGCCCGCGGCCGGGGCGTCGTCACCCGCGCGATGCGTGAGGTCGTCCGCTACTGCTTCGAGGATCTCGGCGTACGCCGGGTGACCGCCGCGGCCGCCGTCGAGAACGCCGCGTCCCTCCACGTGATCGAGTCGTGCGGCCTGCGGCGCTGGGGTACCGAGCGTCTCGGGACCGAGATCCACGGTGGACGCGCCGACCTGGTCTGGTTCGACCTGTTGCTCGACGAGTGGCGTACGTCTCGGCCACGTTGAGGCGCGCCTGCCGCTTCGAATTCGTGGGCGGTCGGAGCGACTTGGCACAATGTCACCAAGCCTGGGAGGAGGAACCGTGAGCATGTCGCGCGCGCTCTCGTCGTTGCGGACGCGACGCATGCTGACGTGGTTCGTACCCGCTGTCGGGCTGGCGCTGTACCTCATCCTGGTCCCGCAGGTGCCGGACTTCGCGGCGCAGGCCACGCGTGCGGAGATCTTCGACAAGCTCGGCAACGTCACCTGGTGGCCCGGGTGGTACGGCGGCCTCGAGCTCCCGACGTACTCCGTCATCGCCCCGGGGCTGATGGCCACCATCGGCGTCGCCACCACCGGCGCGCTCGCCTCGGCGATCTGCATGTGGGTCGCCCACCAGCTCCTGCGTACGTCGGCCCGTCCGCGAGCGGCGAGCGTGGTCTTCGCCGCGAGCGTGCTGATCAACCTCTTCGGCGGACGCATCACGTTCCTCGTGGGGCTGGCGCCGGCGATGCTCGCCGTGCTCGCGCTGGCCCGCCGACACCCGTGGCTGGCCGGGGTGGCGACGGTGGTGAGCGTCCTCGGCAGCCCGCTCGCCGGGCTGTTCACCGGCATCGTCGCTGCGGCCGTGCTGCTCACCGACCCCAGCCGCCGACGTGAGGCGATGATGACCGGGATCGCCACGGCCGGCTCGCTCGGCACCTTGGCGCTGCTCTTCGACAACCCCGGCGTGATGGGGTCACCACCCGGGCAGATGTTCCTCGCGCTGCTCGGCCTGGCGCTGGTCGTGATCGCCTGTCGTGAGCCCACGATCCGGGTCGGCGCCGTCATCGTCGCGATCGGCCTGGTGGCGTGCATGGTCGTGCCGAACAGCGTCGGGCTGAACCTCACGCGGATGGTCTGGCTGCTCGCCGCGCCACTGATCGTGGGTTACGGCCACCGGCCCGACCGCCACGTGGTCGCCTTCACCGGGCTGGCTCTGGTCTTCCCGTCGGTCGACGTCTCCGTGCAGCTCGCCGAGGCGGACTCGCCATCGGCGTCGCAGTCCTACTACGCCCCTCTGCTGACCAAGCTGGACCACTACATGAACACCGATGCCCGGCTGGGCCAGCGCGTCGAGGTCGTGGAGCCGCTGACGAAGGGCGCCGCGAGATACGTCGGCGAGACGATGCCGATGGCCCGGGGCTGGGAGCGGCAGGCGGACCGGACGGACAACCCGCTCTTCTACGAGGACGACGAGCATCCGCTGGACGCCGCGTCGTACCGCACCTGGCTCGATCAGCTGTCGGTCGCGTACGTCGCGGTGCCGGACACCCGTCTCGACTTCGCCTCGGTCGACGAGGCGAAGCTGATCGAGGGCGGGCTCCCCTACCTCCGCCAGGTGTGGCACAACCCCGACTGGACGCTCTACGAGGTCAACGACTCGGCCCCCCTGGTGCGCCACGCGCAGGTGATCTCGATGGAGGGCAACCAGCTGCGGCTCTGGGTGGACCATCGCGCACGGGTGCCCATCCAGATCCGGTGGTCGGAACACCTCGCGGTCCTCGACGGCAGCTACGCGTCGCGGAGGGCGTGCGCGCCCATGGCTGCCTGTCCAAGACCGGGGAGTGGACGACGCTCCACGCCCGCCGGCAGGGCACCTACGTGCTGACCTCCGACTTCGACGTACTGCCGGACGGCCAGCACCGCGGCGGGACCTGCCGCAACGCGGGCGACTAGCCCCTCGCCATACGCCGGACCCCGGCTCGCCGGGCCAGGGGTCGCGATCCGCACGATGCGAGGTGGGTCACACCATCGCCGGCTCCTTCTCCACCACCGGGGCGGGCTCGTCCCTTCGACGTCGACATGAGGCAGGACCCGGTCGAGCCACTCGGCAGCCACCAGGTGCGCTTGCCCATGAGCAGCATCACCGCGGGCAGCAGGATGAAGACCATCGCCGACGGCGATCAGGATCGCCGAGGCCAACCCGACGCCGAACTCCTTGACGGTGGGGTCGCCGTTGAGGACGAAGCTGGCGAACACCGCGACCATGATGGCTCCGGCGGAGGCGATGACCTTGCCGGTGCCGGCGAGCCCGTCGATGACGGCATGACGGGAGACTTCCCGGCGTGACCTCCTCGCGCACGCGGCTGAGCAGGAACACCTGGTAGTCCATCGACAGCCCGAAGAGGATGGCGAACATCATCATCGGGACGTAGGAGACGATCGGGATCGCGCCGTCCAGGCCGATGCGCGGTCACGCCCGAGCCTTCTTGGAAGACCGCGGTCACGATGCCGTACGCCGCGCCCACCGCGAGCAGGTTGACCAGAGCGGCCTGGAGCGGTGCGATCACGGTGCGGAACGCCAGCATCAGCAGCAGCATGCTGAGCGCGACCACGACGCCGATGATCAGCGGCAGCCGGTCACCGATCAGCTGGGCGAGATCGAGCTGCTGCGCGGTCGATCCACCGACGTGCGCTCGACCCGGACTGGCCGGGATCGTGGTGTCGCCGTGACCTCGTCGACGAGGTCCTTGGTGACGTCCGAGGTCGGCGACCGGCGGGGATGACGTTGATCAGCGCAGCGGTGCCGTCCTGCGACACCTGCGGCAGCCGACGACCTGCACGCCGTCGGTGGCGGAGAGACCTTGGTGCAGCGCGCGACGAGCCGCGCGTCGTTCGGCGCCGGTGGCCGGCTCGGAGCCGAGGTCGGCAGTCACGATCAGCGGGCGCGTTGGCGCCGGCACCGAACGCCGTCAGTCAGCTGGTCGTAGGCCTGGCGGGAGCTGGTCGACTCCGGCGCGCTGGACTGGTCGGTGAGACCGAGCCCGAGGTTGAGCGACCGGGACGCTGAGAGCGACCAGCACGAGCGACCGAGGCGGTAGCGAAGAGCCCGGGACGCCGAGCGAGACGCTCGCCCCAGCGACTGCCAGACACGCGCTGTGACCCGAGCGTCGGACGGCGGTCGCGGCCGATGCGCAGCCGCTCGATGCCGTCACCGCAGAGGCTGAGCAGCGCGGGCAGGAGGGTCATCGACGCCAGCACGGCGACGACGACCACGATGGCGGCCGCCTGGCCGAGCATCGGTGATCAGCGAGAGGCCGGACACGGCGAGGGAGAGCAGGGCGATGACGACGGTGCCGCCGGCGAACGCGACGGCGCTGCCGGACGTGGCGGCAGCATGACCGATGGCGTCGTGGACGCTCCGCCCGTCGTGGCGGGCGGACCGCGCCGGGTGACGATGAAGAGCGCGTAGTCGATGCCGACGCCGAGTCCGATCATCGTCGCGATGGTCGGCGCCACGTCGGGTATCGACGAGCGGTGTGACCGAGCAGCGAGACGATGCTGAGCCGGTCAGCAGGCCGACGATCGCAACTCACGATCGGGAGCGCCATCGCGGTGACGGTGCCGAACACCAGCATCAGGATGAGCATGGCGGCGAGGATGCCGACGAGCTCGCTGGTCTGTGGTCTCGGGCTTGGAGACCTTCGTGCCGAGCTGGCCGCCGGCGGCGACGTCGACGGCGGTGCCCTCGGTGGGCTCGGTCGCGGTGTCGAGGATCGCCTCGGCCTCCTCGACGCTGAGGTCGCCGAGCGGCTCGGCGGGTACGATGTTGGCGTAGGCGGTCTTGCCGTCGGCGGAGACCGTCGTGCTGCCCTCGGCGAACGGGTCGGTCGACGGAGGCGACGGCGGGGTGCTGCGACAAGGCGCCGCAGCGGAGGCATCGATCGCGGCGCGGTTCGCCGGATCGGTCACGGAGCCCTCGTCGGTGTGGAACACGATCGGGCTGGTGTCGGCCAGCTCGGCCGAGAACGAGCGCGCCATGACAGTCGGTGGCCGCGGCGCTGTCGGAGCCGGTGACCGTGGCCGAGCTGCTGTACTTCGTGCCCGCCTGGTGGCTGACGAACAGGAGCGCGACGAGGAGCGACGAGCCAGGTCCCGATGACCAGGGCTCGGTGGCGGGCTGAGAACACAGCGAGGCGGTGGAGGAACGTGGACATGGTGGTGCCTTTCGATGAGGGTGGAGAGTGGTCAGGTGGTGGAGGTCGGTCGCGGTCGTACGTCGAGCAGCTCGAGTCCCAGCGACTCGATGAGCTCGAGCAGGCCGTGGAGAGCGGCCTGGTCGACGATCCGGCCTCGGAGTGACTGTTCGGTCGCTCGAACGGACACGCGTCAGGCCTTCGAAGGCTTCGACCAGGGCAGGGCCGACCCGGCCGTGGACGGTGATCTCGTAGTTCGTTGGTTTCATGCCGCTCAGCGTCCGCGAGACCCGTATGACGAGGTCATCGCACGATGCGGGTGACGAGCCGGGGAGACGCTCAGTGGCTGCGGCGCGCGGGCGCCAGCAGCCCGAGGGCGCGGCCCTTGCTGGACCGCCTCGGCCCGGGTGTGGACGTCGAGCTTGGCGTAGAGCTTGCGCATGTGGGTCTTGACCGTGTGCACCGACAGGAACAGCTCGTCGCCGATCTCGGCGCGGTGAGGTTGGTGGACAGGAAGCGCAGCACGGCGAGCTCGCGCTCCTTCAGCGGCTCCTCGAGCGTCGCGGGCGCCGCCGCCGTGCGCGGGCTCCACCGCCGGCGAGCAGGTCGCACAGGAGCCTGGAGGTGGGCGCCGTGCGCGGTGCGGTGGGACGGGTGCTCGCGCAGCAGGTCCGCGCACGCCGGGCAATGGTCAGCGAACATGCCGACGCGGCCGTCGCGGCTCGGACAGGGCGAGCGCCTGCTCGGTGCTGCGCTCGGCGGCCTCGGCGGTCACCGAGGGCGCGGTGGGCGAGCGCGTCGAGCAGCGAGCGCCTCGATCAGCAAGTTGACGTGGAACGCCGGAACGTCGCCGCGTCAGTGCACCGGCGCGACGCGCGGCGAGCGCGTCCTGCGGGCGTCGTCCTCGGCGAGGTGGAGGCGGGCGGCGAGGTTGGCACCACGACGCCGTGGCCGGCGCGTCGACGAGCGCCTCGCGGACGGCGTCGAGACTCGCCGAGGCCGAGCCGGGCGCGGAGCTGCCACGGCCGTTCGAGGTCGCGCGAGCACGTGCGGGCGCGTGCAGGACCTCGACCAGACGCTCGGCCGTCGCGGAAGGCGGCGAGCGGCGTCGTCGTACTGCCCGCGGCCATGGCGAGCATCCCCTGGACGTGACGGAGGCCGACGCTGGCCGACGGCTCCGGCGCCGGGCCAGGATCGGGTCGGCGCGCTCGAGCCACTGCTCGCCCTCGACCAGCATGCCCGCGGTCGACCAGCGTCGCAGCGAGACCCATGTAGGCGCACGCCGATGAGCGGGTGAGTGGTCCAGCCCACGCGCTCCGCGACGGCGATCGCGTCGCGCAGCAGCTGCTCGCCCACGCTCGATCCGCTCGGTGAGGGTGCGCGACGTTGCCGAGCGCCGGTCAGGCAGCCGATCTCGACGTACGGGCCGGCCGATCGTGCGACCGAGGGCCAGTCCGCGCTCGAGGTCGCGCTCGGCCTCGGCGAAGCGGAAGGTCCACGCTTTGGCGACGCCGAGGTTGAGGAGCGCCAGGCCGCCGAGATCGGCGCCCCCTGCTCGGCCGTCTCCGAGGTAGCGCTCGACCGCGCTGTGCGCCGCGTCGACGACCTCCTCGATCCCGCCGAACTGGCGGGCGCGGAACAGCTGCACGGTCGCCAGCGCGGTCTCGCGCGCGGCTCCGGCGCGACGGCAGGAACGGCGTCGATGGTCGCGCCGGGCCGCGTCGAGCAGCGCGTCCGCCTCGGCCCAGCGGCCGATGCCGCAGCCGATCGGCGGCCAGCATCGTGGCGACCTCGGCGTCGGCGTCGACAAGATCCGCGGGACGCCGTCGAGCAGACCGGCTCAGGGTCGTCTCCTCGCCGTCGAGCAGCAGCTGCACCCAGTGCCGGCCGAGCAGCTCGCAGGCCAGCGCCCAGTCACCGGCGAGCGCGGGCGTGCCGGATGCGCGTCGACGGCCTGGCCGTGGTCGGCGTACCACCGTGGCCGCCAGCCGGTGCAGCGATTCGATCTCGCCGGGTAGCTCGCGGCGCAGCTCGAGACGCAGCAGGTCGAGCGAGCAGCTGGTGGTAGCGGAACGAGGTACGAGCGACGTCCGACGGCGACCACCAGGGCGTTGGCCTCGGCGAGCTCGTGCAGCAGCCGCTCGCCTCGCTCCGTCCGGTGAGCAGGTCGGCGAGCTCGCCGGTGACCCGGTCGAGGATGCAGGTCCGCAGCAACAGGTCACGGACCTCCGGCGGCTGGCTGAGTGCAGGACCTCGCCCAGGAGATAGTCCGCCACCGTGCGCTCGCTGCCGGCGAACTCGGCGACGAACTCGCGCGGGTGAGTCGTGCCGTGCCAGCGACATCGCAGCGAGCCGGAGTCCGGCTGCCCAGCCCTCCGTCCGCGCGTGCAGGCTGGCGACCTGGTCGTCGCCGACGCACGACGCCGGCTCCCTCCAGAAGCTCGCCGGCCTCCGCGGCGCGTGAACTCGAGGTCGGCGGACCGGATCTCCGATGAGCTGAGCCGGACAGCCGCAGCGCGATGCAGGCGGAGCTTCGGGTCCCGGCGTGAGACGAGGACGACGTGCAGACGCGGGAGCGACTCCGCCATCAACGACTGGAGATCTGCGAGTGCCGGCTCGGAGCGGAGATGGTGGACGTCGTCGACCACGAGCAGGAGCGGGCTCGTCGAGGTGCCGCAGACCCGCCACCAGGTGACCCACCAGCTCCGCGCGCTCGGCCTGAGGTGTGGGGACGAGGGTGGCCAGCGGGGAGTCCGGGGAGATGGCACCCGAGGCCCGGATGGCATCGAGGACCTCGCCCCAGAAGTGCGCGTCGTCCGACTCGTCGCGGCCGTACGTCGACCCAGGCCACGGTCGCGGTCGACGTTCTCGTCGGCGAGCCACGATCGCAGCAGGCGTGGTCTTGCCACTGCCCGGCCGGGGCCGACACGAGCGTGACGGCGCCTCCGATCCCGCGCGTCGAGCATCTCGAAGAGCCGCGCGCGAGCGACCAGGCCGGACGACCGAGCCTCATCCGGCCGCTTCGAGTACTCCGGGACGAGCGCTCTGGGTGGTCGACATGTCGCCCCCTAGTCAGGGTGGAAGAGACGCTAGTGCGGCCGGAAGGTCGGCAGCAACGACGAAATGGCTGGGCCGGGCGCGTGCCCGGCCCAGCCATCGCTCACACCAGGACGGGCTCGGCCGGAACGGCTTCGGCATCCTGGCTCGACCTGGTCGAGCTCGAGGTCCGCCTCGACCACGACCGCGTCGGCGCGCTTCCCGCGGGACGGGAGGAACAGCAGCGCGAGCAGCGCGCCTCCCAGCGCGACGGCCGCTGCGATGTCGGTCGTCGAGCCCATCGCCGTGACGAACGCCTGGTCCGCGGAGGCGAGCAGGCTGGTGGCGGTGTCACCACCGACCTGAGCCGCCGCGACGTGAGCAGCGTCCACGCTGTCGAGCGTAGGCGTTCGCCACCGGGTCCGGGACGCCCGGAGACGCGATCCGTCCATCGCCGTCGGCGTACTTGTTGGCGAGGAGCGTGCCGAGGACGGCCACCCCGAGGGTGCCACCGAGCTCACGGAGGACGTCGTTCATGGCCGAGCCGACACCCGCCTTCTCCTTGGGCAGCGCGCCCATGATCGCCTCGGTGGACGGGCGTCATCGCCAGGGCCATGCCGAGCCCCAGGACGACAGAGCGCCGTCGCGACCAGGCGGTAGCCCGAGTCGCATGTCGGCCTGGGAGAGGATCTCGCAGGCCGCCGGCGACGATGACCAAGACCACCCGCGACGGCGATCTTCGAGCCGAGCCGCTCAGCCAGCGTGACCGCGAGGCGTGACCCGATGATCAGGCCGACGGCGACCGGGAGCATCCGAACGACCGGCGTCGAGCGCGCTGTAACCGAGCACGGTCTGCAGGTACGTCGTCAGCATGAAGATCGGTGCCCATCAGGCCGAAGAACACCAGCATCACCGAGAGGCTCGCCGCGCTGAACCGGAGGTTGCGGAAGATCTCGATCTCGAGCATCGGCTGCTCGACCTTGCGCTCCCAGGCGAGGAACGCCGCGATGACCGCACCACCGAGGGCGAAGGCACCGAGGATCGTCGAGTCGGTCCAGCCACGCTCCGAGGCCTCGATCAGACCCCACACGACCGAGGTGAGGCCGACGATCGAGAGGACGGCACCCACGACGTCGACCCGAGGGGCTTCGCGGGGTCCTTCGACTCGGGGATCAGGATCTTCCGGCGATCAGAGCGGCGGACGACGATCGGGAGGTTGACCAGGAAGACGCTGGTCCAGCTCGAACTGCTCGAGCAGCAGACCACCGAGCACGGGGCCGAGCGCCACGCCCAGACCGGAGATCCCGGCCCAGGCGGCGATCGCCTTCGGACGCTCCTCCTCGGGAAAGATGTTGGTCAGGATCGACAGGGTGGCGGGCATGATCGCCGCCGCTCCGACGCCCATCAAGGCCCGAGCGGCGATGAGCTCGTGCGCGCTGCCGGAGAACGACGCGAGCAGCGAAGCCTCCGGCGAAGGTCAGCAGGCCGAGGAAGAGGAACTTCCGCCGGCCGAAGCGGTCTCCGAGCGTGCCGCCCACGAGGAGCAGCCCGGCGAAGACCAGGAGGTAGCTGTCCACGATCCATTGGGCCTGACTGGAGTTGACCTCGAGCGCCGGAGCGGATCGACGGCAGGGCGACGTTCAGGATGGTGTTGTCGATGGTGATGATGAGCAGGCTCGCGGACAGGACGAGCAACGCCTGCCAGCGTCGTGCATAGGGTTCGCTTGTTGCGGACATGGTGGTGGTTCCTTCGTGAGATCGGGTGACCGGCGCCGCACTCACGGCCCCGGTTCGTTGCGAGTCACACGGTCCCGATCACACGTGTGGCAGGTCATCGCACGATGCGTATGACGGAGTGCGGCCCCACGCGCGACGTGCGTCAGGCTGTCGACACGCTGCGACGGTGCACGGCCGCCGAGAGCAGCAGCACGGCGAGGCCGGCCAGGGCGAGCACCACACCGACGAGCGCCGGGGCGCGGTAGCCCCAGCCCGCGGCGATCACGAGTCCGCCGAGCCAGGCTCCGAGTGCGTTGCCGATGTTGAGTGACGAGTGGTTCATCGCCGCGCCGAGCGTCTGCGCCTCGCCGGCCACCGACATCAGGCGGAGCTGGAGGTTCACGACCAGGACGGAAGCGGCGACCGAGGTCAGGAACGCCGGGACCAGTGCCCACCAGCCCGCCGGTGCCAGGGCGGCGAACAGCAGCAGGATCAGCGCCATGGCGAAGGAGGACGCGAGCAGCGAGCGGAACACCGACCAGTCGGCCAGAGGGCCGGCGACGTAGGTGCCGGCGACCATGCCCACGCCGAACGCCAGCAGGAAGACCGGGACCGCGCCCTCCGGCAGGTCGCCGACCTTGGTGACCACCTCGGCGATGTAGGAGTACAGCGCGAACATGCCGCCGAACCCGATCGCCCCGGCGAGCAGCGTGAGCCAGGCCTGCGGCTCGGCGAACAGGCTCAGCTCGCGACGACCGGTGGCCTCGGAGTTGCCGGGGGCGCTCGGCACGAAGCTGGTCACGAGCGCTGCGGTGAGGACCGCCAGGGCGGCGGCCGCCCAGAACGCCGAGCGCCAGCCCAGGTGCTGGCCCATCCAGGTCACGCCCGGAACGCCGACGACGTTGGCGACGGAGAGACCGATCATCACCATGGCCACGGCTCGACCCTCACGGCCGCGGGGAGCGAGCTCGGCGGCCACGAGGGAGGCGACGCCGAAGTACGCGCCGTGGGGTACGCCGCACAGGAAACGTGCGAGCAGGAGCAGCCCGTAGCTACCGGCGAAGGCGCTGAGCGCGTTGCCGCCGGCGTACGCCGCCATCAGGGCGAGGAGCAGGCCGCGGCGCGGTAGCCGGGCTCCCAGGAACGCCAGCACGGGGGCGCCGACGACGACCCCGACGGCGTACGCCGAGATCAGGTGGCCGGCGGTCGGGATCGAGACGTCCACCCCGTCGGCGATCTGCGGCAGCAGGCCCATCGCCATGAACTCGGTGGTGCCGATCGCGAAGCCACCCATGGCGAGGGCGAGGAGCGAGAGGGTGAAGCTCGTGGTGCGGCCGCCGGGACTGGCCTGCGTCGTCAGGGTTCAGCCCAGCAATCAGCCGAGCGCGGCCAGGGCGTCGTTGAAGGTGCGTGACGGACGCATCACCGCCGAGACCTTCGCGGAGTCCGGGCGGTAGTAGCCACCGAGGTCGACCGGGTGGCCCTGGACCGCGATCAGCTCGTCGTTGATCGTCTGCTCGTTCTCGGTGAGCGTCTCGGCCAGGCCCTTGAACGCGGCCGCGAGCTCGGGGTCGTCGTCCTGCCGTGCCAGCTCCTGGGCCCAGTACATCGCGAGGTAGAAGTGCGAGCCGCGGTTGTCGATCGAGCCGACCTTGCGGGCGGGCGACCTGTTCTCGTGGAGGAACGTCCCGGTGGCGCGGTCGAGGGTCTCGCCCAGGATCCGCGCGTGCGGGTTGTCGTGGGCGACGGCGTACTTGGCGAACGACGCGGCCAGGGCCAGGAACTCACCGAGGCTGTCCCAGCGGAGGTAGTTCTCCTGGACGAGCTGCTGCACGTGCTTGGGCGCCGACCCGCCGGCGCCGGTCTCGAAGAGGCCGCCGCCGTTGATCAGCGGCACGATCGAGAGCATCTTCGCGCTGGTGCCGAGCTCGAGGATCGGGAAGAGGTCGGTCAGGTAGTCGCGCAGCACGTTGCCGGTCACCGAGATGGTGTCCTCGCCGCGACGGATGCGCTCCAGGGAGAACGCGATGGCGTCGGTCGGCTTCATGATCTCGATCTGCAGGTCACTGTCGGGCCCGGCGTCGTGGTCGGACAGGTAGGTCCGCACCTTGTCGATCAGGTTCGCGTCGTGGGCGCGATCCTCGTCGAGCCAGAAGACGGCAGGGGTGCCGGAGGCGCGGGCGCGCTCGACGGCCAGGCGCACCCAGTCGCGCACCGGGACGTCCTTGGTCTGGCAGGCGCGCCAGATGTCACCGGCGGCGACGGCATGCTCGATCAGGACGGCGCCGTCCTGGTCGAGGACCCGCACCTGACCGGTGGCCGGGATCTCGAAGGTCTTGTCGTGCGAGCCGTACTCCTCCGCCGCCTGGGCCATCAGCCCGACGTTGGGGACCGAGCCCATCGTGGCGGGATCGAAGGCGCCATGGGCGCGGCAGTCGTCGATCACGACCTGGTAGATCCCGGCGTACGACGAGTCCGGGATCACCGCCAGCGTGTCGGCCTCCTGGCCGTCGGGGCCCCACATGTGACCGCTGGTGCGGATCATCGCCGGCATCGAGGCGTCGACGATCACGTCGCTCGGGACGTGGAGGTTGGTGATGCCGCGGTCGGAGTCGACCATGGCGAGCCGCGGGCCGCTCTCGAAGGCTGCCTGGATCGAGGCCTTGATGCCGTCCTTGACGTCGCCGTCGTCCATCGCGTCGACGCCCTTGAGGATGCCGCCGAGCCCGTCGTTGGGCGAGAGGCCCGCGGCGGCGAGCTGCTCGCCGTACTCGGCGAAGAGCTGGGGGAAGAAGGCACGGACGACGTGGCCGAAGATGATCGGGTCGGAGACCTTCATCATCGTGGCCTTGAGGTGGACCGAGAACAGGACGTCGTCGTCCTGGGCTCGCTGGATCTGGTCGGTGAGGAACTCGCGCAGCACGGCCACGCGCATGACGGTGGCGTCGACGACCTCGCCCTCCTGCACGGGGATCGACTCACGCAGCACCGTCGTGGTGCCGTCGTCGGCGGCCAGCTCGATGCGGAGCTCACCGGCCTTCTCGACGACCACGGACTTCTCGCTCGAGCGGAAGTCGTCGGCGGTCATGTGCGCGACGTTGGTGCGGGAGTCGGGACTCCACGCCCCCATCGAGTGGGGATGGGCGCGGGCGTAGCCCTTGACCGACTCGGGCGCGCGGCGGTCGGAGTTGCCCTCGCGCAGGACGGGGTTGACCGCGCTGCCCAAGACCTTGTCGTAGCGCGAGCGGACGTCCTTCTCCTCGTCGGTGGTCGCGTTGTCGGGGTAGTCCGGTAGGTCGAAGCCCTGCTCCTGCAGCTCCGCGATCGCGGCCTTGAGCTGCGGGATCGAGGCGGAGATGTTGGGCAGCTTGATGATGTTCGCCTCGGGCCGCTTCGCGAGCTGGCCGAGCTCGGCGAGCGCGTCGTCGAGGCGCTGCTCGTCGGTCAGCCGCTCGGGGAACTTGGCGATGATGCGGCCCGCGAGCGAGATGTCGCGGGTGTCGACCGCGACGCCGGCCTGTCCGGCGTACGCCGAGATGATCGGCAGGAAGGAGTACGTCGCGAGCAGGGGCGCCTCGTCGGTGTGGGTGTAGATGATCGCGGACCGGTCGCTGCTCTGCTCGCTCTGGGGTGGCACGCTTGCGACGCTAGTCAGGCGCGTCGAGGTCAGGCAAACCGACGCAGCCCGATCAGGGGCGGCGTACCCGCACGAGCGTGAGCGACGTCGACGTGGAGGTGGTGTCCTGCTGGGCGACCATCCCGATGCCGCGTGCGAAGTAGGTCTGCACGGTGTGGACCGGCTCGAGGGAGCTCAGGTCGCGGGTCACGAGCGCGTCGCGGAAGGTCCGCGTCGTCGTGGCCACCGTCGCCTTGAGCGAGAGCACGGTGGAGCGACGTTGCACGACACCGGACTGCTGGGCGTTGAGGAAGCCATCGCCCATGCGCGGGTGCGCCGGCACCAGGAGCCCCGCCTCGGCACCGTCGCGGCCGGCCTGGAAGGAGCGCCGCGCGAGAAAGTCCAGCGGTGGACTGTCGGGAACGACCTGCTGACCGAACCACCAGACGTTGCCGGCCGTGTCGACGGCGTACCACCGGGTGACGGCGACGCGCTGTGTCGCGTGCTTGCCGATCCACCAGCGCACGGCCGTGGTCGCCACCCCGGCGATCTCGCGCGTCCCGGGCAGCACCTCCGCGGTGACGGGCGTGCTGGACGTGACGGTGTCATCCCGGTAGGTCCAGCGGGTGCCGGCGACCAGGGGAAACCAGGGGTTGGCGGCGTGGTCGGAGAAGTCGGCCGGATCGGGTGTCGGAGTCGGGATCGTGAGCTCGTCGACGCCGGTCGGCCCGAGCTTCGACGGCGAGGCACCACACCCGGTGAGGGCGGCCGACGTCATCGTCGCACCCATCATCAGGGCCGCTGCGCGGACCGCCCAGGCTGCCGCGCGCGTCATGCCAGCAGCATGCCAGCCCGGCTGAAGGCGACCGGCGTTCCGCTGCTAGCGTCGCAGACGTCGGACCCGGTGTCCGACCGTGCCAGTCCCGTCGTGTCGAGTCCGTCGTGTCGAGGAGTTCTCCGTGACCCCAGCTCCACTCAAGGTCGCTGTCACCGGCGCCGCCGGTCAGATCGGGTACAGCCTGCTGTTCCGCCTCGCGAGTGGGTCGCTGCTCGGGACCGATCGCCCGATCGAGCTGCGCCTGCTGGAGATCGAGCCCGCTCTCAAGGCCCTCGAAGGCGTCGTCATGGAGCTCGACGACTGTGCCTTCTCGACGCTGGCCGGCGTCGAGATCGGGGCCGACCCGAACCAGCTCTTCGACGGTGTGAACCTCGCCCTGCTCGTGGGCGCCCGCCCGCGTGGTCCGGGGATGGAACGCGGCGACCTGCTCGAGGCGAACGGCGCGATCTTCACCGCGCAGGGCAAGGCGCTGAACGCCGTGGCCGCCGACGACGTGCGGATCGGCGTCACCGGCAACCCCGCCAACACCAACGCGCTGATCGCGATGACGAATGCACCCGACATCCCCCAGGCGCGCTTCTCGGCCCTCACGCGGCTGGACCACAACCGCGCGATCTCTCAGCTGGCGCAGAAGACCGGTGCCGCGGTGACCGACATCAAGAAGATGACGATCTGGGGCAACCACTCGGCCACGCAGTACCCCGACGTGTTCCACGCCGAGATCGGCGGTCGCATCGCCGCGGACGTGGTCGACGACCAGGACTGGATCGAGAGCACCTTCATCCCGACCGTCGCCAAGCGCGGAGCGGCGATCATCGACGCGCGCGGCTCGTCGTCGGCGGCGTCCGCCGCGTCGGCCACCATCGACGCGGCGCGCGACTGGCTCCACGGCTCACCGGAGGGTGACTGGGTCTCGATGGCGGTCCGTTCCGACGGCTCCTACGGCGTGCCGGAGGGCCTGATCTCGTCCTTCCCGGTGACCACGTCGAACGGCGACTGGTCGATCGTGCCGGGCCTCGAGATCGACGACTTCTCACGTGGCCGGATCGATGCCACTGTCGCCGAGCTCGCCGACGAGAAGGACGCCGTCACCCAGCTCGGCCTGATTTGAGACGCGCAGCGTCGCATGAGGAACGAGCGCGCCGCGTGGGCGCGGCCAGGTCGAGCAAGCGACGCGACTGAGGAACGAAGTCGCACGAGCGCGTCGAGACTTGAGACGCGCAGCGACGCGTGAGGAACGAGCGCGCCGCGTGGGCGCGGCCAGGTCGAGCAAGCGACGCGACTGAGGAACGAAGTCGCACGAGCGCGTCTGCACGCGTCAGGGGTTGGGGTCTCGACTCGGCCTTGCCCAGGGGCTCGGCCGGCTCGACCAGCGAAAATCAGAGGACGGGCTGGTTGGGGATGCTCGTGGAGAGGAACCAGAGGGCGATGCCGAGGGCGGCCAGGATCACGACGTCGACGCTGCGGCGGCGAACGGCCAGCATGCCGGCCTGGGGCGCGGGGATGACGAGCCGCACCAGCGCCGCGACGACCAGGGCCCCGGAGATCCACTTCACCCCGAGCCGCCAGTCCCCCTCGCTGACGATGCCGAGGCCGACCGCCGAGACGCCGAGCACCACCAGGTAGAACATCCCGCCGATCGTGGACGGGTAGCGCCGTCCCTCGGGCTCCGCCGACTCCGGAGGGATGTCGTCGACGGGAGGATCGAGGTCTGGTTCGCGCCGAGGGTCACCGCCGCTCTCACCGCCGTTCTGTCCGGCGGTGGCGTCGGGATCGCGCAGCTCCACGTCCACCTCCCTGGCTAGGATGCCGCCTCCTCCGCGATCGTGACGACGTTGCTGAGCAGCATGGCACGGGTCATGGGTCCGACACCTCCGGGGTTGGGCGAGACCCAGCCGGCCACGTCCGCCACGTCCGCGGCGACGTCGCCCGCGATCTTCCCGTCACGCCGCGAGACGCCGACATCGAGTACAGCGGCGCCGGGCTTGACCATGTCCGCGGTGATGATGTCGGGCACGCCGGCGGCAGCGACCACGATGTCGGCCTCACGGGTGTGCGCGGCGAGGTCGCGGGTGCCGGTGTGGCACAACGTCACGGTCGCGTTCTCGGTACGCCGTGTGAGCAGGAGGCCGAGCGGACGACCGACCGTGATCCCACGACCGACCACGACGACCTCGGCCCCGGCGATCTCGACGCCATGACGACGCAGCAGCTCGATCACCCCGACCGGGGTGCACGGCACCGGCCCACCCTTGCCGAGGACGAGCTTGCCGAGGTTGGTCGGATGCAACCCGTCGACGTCCTTCTCCGGGTCGACCCGCGACAGCAGGGCGAACTCGTCCAGTCCGGTCGGCTGCTGCACGATGAACCCGGTGCACGCCGGGTCGGCGTTCAGCTCGTCGATGACCGCCTCGACCTCGGCTTGCGTCGAGGTCGCCGGCAGGTCACGCCGGATCGAGTTGATGCCGATCGAGGCACAGTCCTTGTGCTTGGCGCCGACGTACCAGTGCGAGCCGGGGTCGTCGCCCACGAGCACCGTGCCCAGACCCGGGGTGATCCCGCGTTCGGTGAGCTTGGCGACGCGCTCGGCGAGCTCGGCCTTGATCGTGCGCAGCGTGGCGGTGCCGTCGAGGATGCGTGCGGTCATGGGCTGATCCTGTCAGTAGGTCTGCTCGGGTCTCACCGGGTCTCGACACGCTCCGTCGCGACCTCGCAAGCTCGGTCGCGGTCGCTGCTCGACCACCGACGATCGCTTCGGCTTCGCCGCAGCGATCAGTGCGCAAAGTGCCGGGTGCCGGTGACGTACATGGTGACGCCGGCGTCGTGACAGGCCTGCACGGTCAGCTCGTCACGGACCGATCCACCCGGCTGCACGATGGCGCGAACGCCGGCTTCGATCAAGATCTGCGGCCCGTCCTCGAACGGGAAGAACGCATCCGACGCCGCGACCGACCCCGACGCCCGCTCCCCGGCGCGGGAGACGGCGAGCCGACACGAGTCCACCCGGTTGACCTGACCCATCCCCACGCCCACGGACGCGCCGTCGCGGGCGAGCAGGATCGCGTTCGACTTCACGGCCCGGCACGCGCGCCAGGCGAACGCGAGGTCGGAGAGCACGTCGTCCGATGCGGGTTCACCGGCCACGAGCGTCCACGTCGCGGGGTCGTCGCCGGGTGCGTCGACGTGGTCGACCCGTTGCACGAGTACGCCGCCGGAGATCCCCCGGAACTCGACAGGGTCCGGATGCTCGTCCGTCGCGCAGCGCAGGATCCGGATGTTCTTCTTCTGCTGCAGGACGTCGATGGCGCCGTCGTCGTAGTCGGGCGCGACGATCACCTCGGTGAACACCTCGGCCACCTGCTCGGCCATCGCCACGGAGACCGGCCGGTTGACCGCGATCACGCCGCCGAACGCCGACACCGGGTCGCACGCGTGGGCCTTTTGGTGCGCGTCGGCGACATCGGCACCGGTCGCGATGCCGCAGGGGTTGGCGTGCTTGATGATCGTCACCGCCGGCTCGGCGAAGTCGTTCGCGGCCCGTCGAGCGGCGTCGGTGTCGACGTAGTTGTTGTAGGACATCTCCTTGCCGTGCAGCTGCTCGGCCGCGGCCAGGCCGCCGCGCCAGTGTGCGTAGAGCGCCGCGGCCTGGTGCGGGTTCTCGCCGTACCTCAGCCCGGCCCGACGCTGCCAGGTCGCGCCGGTGAACGCCGGGAAGCCGGTGCCGTCGCTGGTGTCGGTCAGGACGTTGCCCATCCACGACGCCACCTGCACGTCGTACGCCGCGGTGTGGGCGAAGGCCTCGACGGCGAGGCGCCGGCGTTGCTCGAGGGTGAATCCTCCCGCCTCGACCGCAGCGAGCACGTCGGGATAGCGGTCCGGCGAGGTCACGATGGCGACCGAGGGATGGTTCTTGGCGGCGGCGCGGACCATCGACGGCCCACCGATGTCGATCTGCTCGACGCACTCGTCGGGTGTGGCACCGGAGGTGACGGTCTGGACGAACGGGTAGAGGTTGGAGACGACCAGGTCGAACGGCTCGATCCCGAGGTCGGACAGCTGTTGGACGTGTGACTCGAGCCGGCGGTCCGCGAGGATCCCCGCATGCACCTTCGGGTGCAGCGTCTTCACGCGGCCGTCGAGGCACTCCGGGAAGCCGGTGAGGTCCTCGACCTTCGTGACCGGGAGCCCGAGCGAGGCGATCCGCGCGGCGGAGCCGCCGGTGGAGACGAGCTCGACACCGGCAGCGCCGAGGCCCTGCACGAGCTCGTCGAGACCCGACTTGTCGTAGACGGAGACCAGGGCTCGCCTGATCGGGATGCGGTCGATCATGAAGTCACACTCCTGCGCTCGGTCCCTCGTGGGACGGACTCCTGTGCCGGGCACCCAGGCGGTCGATGCTCGGTCACGTCACTCCCTGGTGGTTGCCCACCCGCGCCAGTCGTGTGGCCACACCCTACCGACCCGGAACGGGCGGTCAGCGTCCGAACCGGACCGTGCGGCCCTCCACCGTGAGGCCCTCGCGGGCGATCCGGCCGACCGACTCGACCAGCATCCGGCGCTCCTCGACCTTGATCCGCTCGTGCAACGACTCGGCGGTGTCGTCGTCGAGGACCGGCACCGCCACCTGCGCCACGATCGGGCCGGTGTCGACGCCGGCGTCCCCGACGAAGAGCGTGCAGCCGGTCACCTTCACGCCGTACGCGAGCGCGTCCGCGGGTGCCGTCATCCCGGGGAACGACGGGGAGAGCGCGGGATGGCTGTTGAGAAACCTCCCGGCGTACACTCCCAGGAAGGTCACTCCCACCAGCTTCAAGAACCCGGCTGACACCACCAGGCCGGGCTCGTACCTGGTGACGGAGGCTGTCAATGCGGTGTCCCACTCCTCGCGACTCCCGAAGTCGCGCAGCCGGTCCACGAACGTCGGAACTCCCGCCCGCTCCGCTCTGGCCAGGCCTTCGATCCCTCTTCGGTCGGCGCCGACCGCGACCACCTCGGCGCCGTACGCCGGGTCGCTCGCCGCATCGAGCAGGGCTTGGAGGTTGGTGCCCGAGCCGGACACGAGCACGACCACGCGCAGGGGCACGCCGCGGATTTTACTCATTCCCAGGACACGGACCGCGTCACTACCTAGCCTTTCGATCGTTAACTGAGAGTCAAGATGGTCTCGGGGGAGACCGCATTCGCCACAGCTCGGGGGGCGAACAGGAAGGTCCACCCCCGGTGCGCAGGGTTCTCGGCACGATCCTCACCCTCGCCGCTCTCGTGGCGTTCGGCAGCCAGACAGCTGCGTCGGCCGCCTCCGCTCCCCCCACGCGCATCCACGTCTCGGACCGTTTCTTCGGCATCCACGACGGCTCCGGTCTCGCGTACGGACGCGTGGGCTTCGGGTCCATCCGCCTCTGGGACGCGCAGGTCACCTGGTCCGACATCGAGACCTCCCCCGGCGTCTACGACTGGAAGCGACTCGACACTCTCGTCCGGTCGGCCCAGGAGCATCAGACCCAGGTCACCTTGGTGCTGGCGATGACACCGGCGTTCTACGCACCTGCACGCTCACTGCCGCCCGACGACCTCGGTCACTACCGCGACTACGTGCAAGCCGTGATGACGCGCTATCGCTCCTTCGAGGGGCGCCGCGGGATCATCGACTACCAGGTCTGGAACGAAGGAAACGTCAAGACGTTCTGGACCGGTACGCCGCATCAGCTCGCCGACCTCACCCGGATCGTCGACGACGTGCGTGACCAGGTGGATCCCGAGGCCACCGTCGTCGCGCCCTCGTTCGCGGTGCGGCTGGAGAGTCAACGCCGCTGGTTCTCGCGGTACTCCTCCGAGACGGTCGCGGGCCGCCCGGTCTGGCGCTCCTACGACGTGAACGCGCTGAGCCTCTACCCGATGGCGACGTACGGCGACCGCACCGGCGGTCCCGAGGACGCGGTCGCCATGCTCGGCGACGTACGCCACCGACTCGCTCGTGCGCACGTTCCGGCCTCGGTCCCGCTGTGGGCGACGGAGATCAACTACGGGCTACCGAGCGGAGCGCCCCCGGGCCACCTGGCCGCCGCACCGATCTCGCAGGACCGGCAGGCCGCCAACGTGGTCCGCACCTACCTGCTCGCGGCCGCGGCCGGGATCTCGCGGGTCTACTGGTACCGCTACGACTGGAACGAGCTCCCGGCGGCGTCGGGCGGAGGCACGCTCGGCAACACCCTGCTCTCCGACCCGGCCGACCACGCGGTCGTGACCCCGGCCGGTCAGGCCCTGACCACCGTCGAGCGGTGGCTACAGGGACGACTGGTGGGCACCGACGGTCGGCGGCCCTGCGCACGTGACGCACGGGGCACCTACAGCTGCATCGTGCGGTACCACGGCGGCACCCGGACGATCCTGTGGAACCCGGTACACAAGGTCAGGGTCCAGGTGTCCGGTCGAGTGACGAGCGACGAGCGCGGACGGCCGCGGGCGACCACGCGGACCTCGACGCTGAAGGTCGGCTATCGCCCCGTTCTCGTCCGCTTCCCCGAGTGATGCCGGGCGCATGCGTCACAGCGGTGACCACACACAGGACCTGCCTGGGGGCTGACCGGGGCTGATGGCCGGTGCCGGCGTCAGACGTGACGTCGGTGCCGGACGGTCGCCGCGAGCGACCCGAGCAGGCCTCCGACGCCGAACGTCGCGATGCCGTGCAGCAGAACGGGGAATGCCGACGGCCCGACGTCGGTCATCCGCCCAGGCCCGACCGCACCGCCCGATACCGCGGCCAGGACAGCGAAGGCGACCGCACACAGCAGGCCCGCCCCGACGCCGCGCACTGCTGCCTCGTCCCACCGGTCGGTGGGATAGCGACCGAGGGCCCGGAAGACGGCGACCGCGGCCACGAGGGGTGGGATGGCCAGGAGCGCGACGGCCCAGCCCGGCGTCGGACCGTCGTCCGGCAGGGCGGCCAGCAGTGGGAACATCGGCAAGGGCCCGAGGACGACCGCGGTCGGTGTCACGACGGAGTGCGTCCCGACGGCGAACCCGGGCCCCAGCAGGTAGGACCCGCTGAACAGGGCAGCGTTGGGTGTGACCAGCACGCACAGGCCGACGAGGAGGGTCGCTGCCCCGGGACTCGTGTGCAGCTGTGACATCACGTTGACCGCGCCGTCCCAGTCGATGACGAGTGAGATGCCGAGAACCACCGCCGACGCCACGGCGTACCAGAGCAGGGCGCGGCGGGCGGCGGTCGCCGCGGCGCGCAGGGAGATGGGGAGGAACGACGCCCAGATCGCCGCACGCCCCGAGCCCACGGCGATCGCGCTGCCGCCGAGGAGGCCGCAGAGCAGGATCGTCCAGGCGAGCGTGCGCGGCAGCGACGGAGCGGTCGCCGGCGTGGTCGCCAGGTGGTGGGTCACGACCGCGACCGCGGCGTACCCGAGCGAGAAGACCGCCGCGGCAGCGGGCACCGTCCAGTCACGCATCCCGTCGGCGATGGCGTCCGCGTCGGGCCCGTGACCCGAGACGGAGTCGCCGAGCCTGAGCCCCAGCCGCCAGACGACCACGGCGGCGAGCAGCGTCAGGGCCAACGGCATCGCGGTGATCGCGGTGCCCTCGACGTGCACGCCGGAGCCGTGCGCCATCAGCCACCCGAGCGCACCGACGCGCAGACCGTCGCGCGGCGCGCCGTGCGCACCGGCATCGGTCATGAACCAGCCCGCGACCCCGCCGGCCAGACACACGACCAGGGTCGCGATGGCTGCTCCGACCCCGGCCAATCCCGCGAGCAGCACGAGGGGTCGACGGTGGGCTGCGTCTGTCCGGTCGCCGGCGGGCGTCCGGGTACGACGCGGGGCCGGGAGGAGCGAGGTCATGGTGCGTTCATCATCACCCGCGTCACCCGACCCGGCGGCGCTGCCACGCCGGGGCCCGCGGGTCCGGCCGACCGCGGATTGGCGGCCCGAACAGTGGCCTCGTACCGTGGTCGGCGCCATGTCCGATGCCGAGCGGTTCGATGCTTTCTACGCCGAGAGCCGCGACCGGCTGCTGGTCCTCGCCTACGCGTTGACCGGCGACCTCCCGGCATCGCGCGGCGCCGTCCGCGACGCCTACATCGCGGCCTGGCATCACTGGTCCAAGCTCAAGCGGCTCGACGATCCGGAGACCTGGGTACGCCCTCACGCCTGGAGCCACGCCCAGCGCCGCCACACCGCGCGCATCTGGCACCGTGACCGCAAGCTCGACCCGGATGTCCGCGCCACCCTCGATGCGCTCGCCAAGCTGCCCCTGCCGGCGCGCAAGACATTGCTGCTCCGCCATCTGACCCACGCCTCGGACCAGGAGGCGGCCCGCGAGGTAGGGCTCTCCCTGGGCGATGCCGAGGCGCGCCTCGATGCGGCGACGGTGCAGGTCGCGGCGCAGCGTGAGGTGGCGACGTCCGACGTCCCCGGGCTGCTACGCCGGCTGACTGCGCAGTGCGCGGGTCAGCGTTGGCCGCGAGCGACCATCGTGCGCCGTGCCGGCACCGCCCGGCGACGCTCCCACGCGTTGGTCGGGGTGTGCCTGGTCGTCGGTGCGCTCGCCGGAAGCGGCTTCCTCGTCGCCGACGACCACGGCGTGCATCCGACACTGTCGGCGGCCGGCGACCGACTGACGTCCGTGCCGTCCGCCGGCACGGAGGTCCAACCGCCCGAGCCAGATGCGCAGGGCATCACCCCGGCGGCGATGGTCAGCAAGGCGCAGCTCGGACGCGCGCTGCCCGGACGCGTGTGGCAGGTCACCGGCACCGACCCGAAGCAGGAGGCGACGCTCCCGTGCCAGCGGCGGGCGTACGCCGACCCCCAGGCGTCGACGGCCCTGGTCCGGAACTTCACCGCCCGTCACGAGCGGAAGCAGCCGCAGCTGGCCGCCGTACAGACCATGGAGCTCTCCGCGGACGTCGACCGAGCCCGCCGCGGGTTCGAGACAGCCGGCTCGTGGTTCGCTGCCTGCGAGGTCCCGCGGATGCAGCTGGTGACCGTCCGCAAGGTCAGCAAGCTCGGCGACGAGGCCGAGCAGTACGTCCTCCGAGCCTGGGGCGGACCAGCGGCGACGTTCGTGGTCGGCACCGCGCGCACCGGGCGCATCACCACCGTGACGCTGACCCGCACGTCCGGAGTGGGGCGTCCCGACCTGGCGGCCAACCTCCGGTTCCTCGTCGCCGCCGTCGACGACCTGTGCCCCACCACGCTGGGTGGGCACTGCTCGGCCATGCCAGAGGCGAAGACCGTCCCGGCGCCGCGCGCGGGGACGCTGCCGATGATGCTCAGCGAGTTCGACCTGCCCCCGGCCGCGGGCGTGGTCCGGCCGTGGGTGGGCACCACGCCGAAACAGGCGATCCGCAACCTGGCGGCCACCGGTTGCGACCAGAGCAGCTTCCATGGCGGGGGCTGGAAGCATGCCGCCACCCGCTCCTTCCTGGTGCCCGGCGGCCAGGTGTCGCCGGCGTTCGGGATCACCGAGACGGTCGGGCGTCTCCCGATCCCCCAGGCGGAGACGTTCGTCAACGGCGTGAGCTCCAAGCTGGCGTCGTGCCACGACCGGCAGCTCGGCACCGACGTGGTCCGCATCTCTCACGGTCCGGCGATGACCGCCTGGCGGGTCCGCACCCAGGTCTCCGACAAGGAGACGGTCACGTTCCTGATGGGCGTCGCTCGCTCCGGTGGCGCGGTGGCACAGGTCGGGTTCGTCCCCGACGGGCGCCACACGATGACCGAAGCCCAGTTCGTCGCGCTGGTACGACGTGCGGGTGAGCGGCTCACCACGATGCCCGGGTGAGGTCGTCCGCTTCACCGGGTGCTAGGGGTTCTTCTCAGGCGGACGACCGACCCTGGCCTGCCGACAACCTTCCGGGTCGCTGCCGGATCTCAGGGACATGCGTCGTCTCTCGCCTCCTCTGCTGCCGCTCGTGCTCGCGGCCACGGTGCTCATCGGGTGCGGCGACCGCCAGGGGCTGTCCGTCTCCGACGTAGACGCATCGCCTGCGCCGACACAGCACTCGCCGGCCTCGGAACCGTCCGTCTCCACCTCGCCGGCCGTGACCGGCCCCTTGGCCGGCTTCCCGCTCGACCTCGGCTACCCCGATAAGAACGGGGACGACGGGAGTCCGGTCGAGATCACCGCCACACCGGCGACGCGCACCTTCGCGGTGTGCGGTCGGTCCGTGTGGGATCCGGCGAATCGGTCCACCGACGTCCTCGGGGTGGAGTTCCGTGGTGAGGCCGAGTACTTCCGGGGCCGCACCCTCGTGCTGTACGCGAACTCCCACGCGGCCACCGCCGCGGTGACGGCGGCCAGGACGGCAGTCGCCGCCTGTCCCGACGAGCCGGACGGCAAGGGCCAGGGCACCACGCACACCGTGGTCGACAGGCCCCTCGGTGCACAGTCCCTCGTCTGGACGGACACCTTCTACTCCGTCCACGACGGCGAGCAGCAGCACGACACCGGACTGGTGGTCTACGAGGTGGTCCGCGTCGGGCGGACCGTCCTGCTCGCCTACGAGTACGGCGAGGGCAACGGCTCGCCCGCGAGCCGCCTGCAGTCGATCGCCCGGTCCGTCCGGGAGGAACGTGCGCTGATCGACCGCATGCGCGAGCTCCGGACCCCCTCAGGCGCCGAGGATCTCGCGCATCAGCTGGGCGGTCTCCGAGGGCGTCTTGCCGACCTTGACGCCGACCGCCTCGAGCGCCTCCTGCTTCGCCGCAGCGGTGCCGGACGATCCGGAGACGATGGCGCCGGCGTGACCCATGGTCTTGCCCTCGGGCGCCGTGAAGCCCGCGACGTACCCGACGACCGGCTTGGTGACGTGCTCCTTGATGTACGCCGCGGCCCGCTCCTCGGCGTCACCGCCGATCTCGCCGATCATCACGATCGCCTCGGTCTCGGGGTCTGCCTCGAACGCCGCGAGGGCGTCGATGTGCGTCGTCCCCACGATCGGGTCGCCGCCGATGCCGATCGCGGTCGAGAAGCCGAAGTCCTTCAGCTCGTACATCATCTGGTAGGTCAGCGTCCCGGACTTCGAGACCAGTCCGATCGGACCCTTGCCCGCGATCGTGTGGGGCGTGATCCCCGCCAGCGACTCTCCGGGCGTGATGACGCCCGGGCAGTTCGGGCCGATCATCCGGGTGGACTTGCCCTGGAGGTAGGCCCACACCTCGGCGGTGTCCTGGACCGGCACGCCCTCGGTGATGACGACCAGCAGACCGATGCCGGCATCGATGGCCTCGAGGCAGGCGTCCTTGGTGAACGCCGGCGGCACGAAGACGACCGACACGTCGGCGCCGGTCTCGGCCATCGCCTCCTTGACGTTGCCGAAGACCGGCAGCTTCTGGCCGCCGAGCTCGACGGTGGTGCCGGCCTTGCGTGCGTTGACCCCGCCGACGATCGTGCTGCCCGCGTCGAGCATGAGGGTGGTGTGCTTGGAACCCATCCCGCCGGTCATGCCCTGCACGATGATCCGGGAGTCCTGGTTGAGGTAGATCGACATCTCGTGTCCTCGTCGTTCTCGGGTGGCTCAGCCGGCCGCGTGTGCGAGCTCGGCGGCCTTGTCGGCCGCGCCGTCCATGGTGTCGACCTGGGTGACCAACGGGTGGTTCAGCTCCTCGAGGATCGCCCGGCCCTTGTCGACGTTGTTGCCGTCGAGGCGGACGACCAGCTGCTTGGTGGCGTGGTCGCCGAGGATCTCCAGCGCACCCTTGATGCCGTTGGCGACCTCGTCGCACGCGGTGATGCCGCCGAAGACGTTCACGAAGACCGCCTTCACCTGAGCGTCGCCGAGGATCACGTCGAGGCCGTCGGCCATCACCTGCGCGTTGGCGCCACCGCCGATGTCGAGGAAGTTCGCCGGCTTCACACCGCCGTGCTTCTCGCCGGCGTACGCCACGACGTCGAGCGTCGACATGACGAGACCGGCGCCGTTGCCGATGATGCCGACAGCACCGTCGAGCTTGACGTAGTTGAGGCCCTTCTCCTTGGCCTTGGCCTCGAGCGGGTCGGTCTCCTCGCGGATCTCGAACGCCGCATGGTCCTCGTGACGGAAGTCGGCGTTGTCGTCGAGGGAGACCTTGCCGTCCAGGGCCTCGAGGACGTCGCCCTCGAGGCGCGCCAGCGGGTTCACCTCGACCAGCGTCGCGTCCTCCTCGACGAAGACCCGCCACAGAGCCTGGACCAGGGTGACGGCCTGGTCGACGAGCGCGGCGGGGAAGCCTGCCTCCGCGACGATCGCGCGCGCCTTCTCCTCGTCGACACCGGAGCCCGGGTCGATCGGGATCTGCTTCACGGCGTCGGGGTTGGTCTTGGCGACCTCCTCGATCTCGACGCCGCCCTCGACGCTGGCGATGCAGAGGTACTGCCGGTTGGCGCGGTCGAGCAGGAAGGAGAAGTAGTACTCCTCCTGGGGCGGGGTGGCCGGCGTGACCAGGACCCGGCGTACGACGAGGTCCTTGATCGTCATGCCGAGAATGGCCGACGCATGCTCGAAGGCCTCGTCGGCGGTCTTGGCGAGCTTCACGCCGCCGGCCTTGCCGCGGCCACCCGCCTTGACCTGCGCCTTGACGACGCAGGGTCCGATCTTCTCCGCCGCGGCCCGCGCGTCGTCGGCGGTGGTGACGACGACACCGAGCGTGGTTTTCACGCCGTGCTTCGCGAAGAGCTCCTTCGCCTGGTACTCCATCAGATCCACGTTCCACCAACTCCTGAGAGACCGAGCCACGACAAGGGTCACGACCGTCGACGCGGCCGGAAGCCTCTCGAACCCTAGTCCCGCGCAGCGCACGCCTGCGAAGCCGGGTCGCGGTGACGTGCCGCACAGGCGGACGCCACGACCTGCCTGGTGCGAGCACGGGCAAGCACGGTCAAGCCGCCGTCCTCGGCATCGCCTACGGTCGGTCCGCATGACCCGCGTCGTCTACTTCACCGCCTGCACGCTCGACGGCTTCATCGCCGACGAGCACGACTCGCTGGACTGGCTGTTCGAGGTGCCACACGCCAGTGATGAGCAGAGCGACGATGGCGGCTGGGACGCGTTCATCGGCCGCATCGGACCACTGGTGATGGGGACGACGACGTACCTCTGGGCGCACGAGCGGCACTACGCCGAGCACCCCGAGCAGTGGCAGGAGTTCTACGACGATCGCCCGGTCTGGGTGTTCACCCACCGCGACCTCCCCGACATCCCGGGTGTCGACGTCCACTTCGTCCAGGGCGACGTCGCGCCGGTGTACGACGAGCTGGTCGCGGCCGCGGACGGCAAGGACCTGTGGATCGTCGGCGGCGGTGACCTGGTGGGTCAGTTCGACGACGCCGGCCTGCTCGACGAGATCCATCTCGGGATGACGCCGGTGACCCTCGGAGCCGGACGACCGCTGCTGCCGCGTCGGATCACCTCGGAGCGCATGACGTTCCGCGAGGCATACCAGAGCGGCCAGCGGGTGCGGATCGTGCTCGACGTGGAGCGACCGGGCTGAGGCGACGGTCAGGCGGGCTCGGCGAACGCGCCGGCGACCCAACCGGTGATCTCACCGGTCGTGGCACCGGGCGTGAAGACCTTGGCCACCCCGAGCTCCTCGAGCACCGGGATGTCCTCGTCCGGGATGATCCCGCCGCCGAAGACGCGGATGTCGGAGGCGTCGCGCTCCGCGAGCAGCTCGATCAGTCGACGGAACAGCGTCATGTGGGCACCGGACAGGACCGAGAGACCGATCAGGTCGGCGTCCTCCTGGATCGCGGTCTCGACGATCTGCTCGGGCGTCTGGTGCAGGCCCGTGTAGATGACCTCGTGGCCGGCGTCGCGGAGGGCGCGCGCCACGATCTTGGCGCCGCGGTCGTGACCGTCGAGGCCGGGCTTGGCGACGACGATCCGGAGCCGTGAGGGAGCGGACGCCATGCGCGCAGACTAACCGAGAGGTCGGAGCCTGTGGATCTCCGTCGCGCGGTCCGCGTTTGACTCGTGGCTGCACGGGGTATCCGGTACGTGCAGCCCGAAAGGAGGGGGATTTCACCCCCTGTGACCTTTCCGTTACTGTCGAGTCTCGCCTTGCCCCGAATCCCTCGATCGTCCTGGAGCCTCTATATGGGTGACCACCGCGCCGGTGTGTCCGGCACGGATGCCACCACGCTCGCCGAAGCACCTTCGGCGACGTCACCCGGACCAGGTGACCCCTCCGGCCGCCGCGCCGCGCGGCATTCCCAGGAGCAGCGCACGTCGCCGCCGTACGCCGGCCGTCGTGTCGCCCAGGTCGCGTCGCCGCCGAAGGACGAGGTGAGCGTCACCGAGTCCTTGCCGTACGCCGGCCGCCGGGTCGCCGGACGCATGCCGGTCACCTGCACCGAGCCGACGCCGGTCGCACCGGTCGGTCGCCGGATTGCGCTGGACGCCGAGCTCGGCGGTCATGCGAGCGACGCCGAAGACGTGGTCGGCCACCTGTTGCGGCCCACGGCCGCGCCCACGCTCGAGAGCTACGCCGGACGCCGGATCGCCCGCCACGCCCAGCCGATCACCGAGCTGGTCACCGAGCTGATCACCGAGCCGATCGTCGTCAAGCCGGTCCTCATCACGCCGGTGGTCGAGGTCGCCGACCACACACTGGTCCCGGAGCCGGTCCAGCTCGTCACGCCCGTGGTCGACCCTCCGGTCATCGACGCCCCGGTCATCGACGCCCCCGTCGTCGCGGAGTCCGTTCTCGTCGAGGACCTGCTCGCCGAAGCGCCGGCCCCCGTAGTTCTGGCAGCCGAGGAGCTCGCCCTCGACGAGCCGGTCGTGCTCGACGCGGCCGAGCTCGTCGAGCCGGTGCTGGCGGTTCACCCGGAGCTCATCGTGGAGACCCCGCCGGCTCGGACCGCCGCCGCGAAGCGCACGCGCCCGGGCGGCCGCCGCGCCTCCTCGCGCCGTACCCGCGTTCCGAGCCTTCCGCTGCTGGCCGGGGTCGCCGTGCTCGCGATCTCCGCAGGCGGCGCCCTCCAGGCCGTTCACCCGGGTCTCGCCGGCGCCGACGCCAACGGCCGCATCTCCCCCGCCAGCGCACTCTCCGGGAGCAGCGCGGTCGGGTCGGCCAGCCTGCTCGGCGGTCGCGGCACCTCCGTCAGCCGCAGCTCCGACCGCACCGACGGCAGCGACAGCCTCCAGGCGGCCGCCGACGCCCAGGCCAAGGAGCGTGACGCGGCGCTGTCGGTGTACGCCAGCCAAGCCCAGAAGCGGGCCGCGCAGATCAAGCTCCACCAGTGGGTGCTCCCGGTGGCCCCGGGCGTCTACCACCTGACCGCCCGCTTCGGTGACTACAGCTCGCTGTGGTCGCACTTCCACACCGGCCTCGACTTCGCCGCCGACACCGGCACCCCGATCATGGCCGTGGCCGGTGGCACCATCACCGAGACCGGCTACTCCGGCGCCTACGGCAACCGCACCATCGAGACCCTCCCCGACGGCACCGAGCTCTGGTACTGCCACCAGAACGAGTTCGGCACCGCCGTCGGCGACGTCGTCAAGCCCGGTCAGGTCATCGGATACGTCGGCTCCACGGGCAACGTGACCGGCCCTCACCTCCACCTCGAGGTCCACCCCGGCGGCGGCGACCCGGTCGACCCCTACACGGCGCTGCAGGTCCACGGTCTGAATCCCTGAGTCACCGTCGGCGCGGGCGTCACCGGGTCTCGACACGCCGGTCGCGACCTCGTCCCTCGGTCGCGCGGCTCGCTCGACGACCATCAGAAGACCTCGCTGAGCTCCTTCGCTCCGCTCGGATCCCGGCTAGATCTTCTCGACAGGCGCATACCTGAGCAGCAACCTCTTGACTCCCTCGGAGCCGAAGTCGATCGAGGCCACGGCCTTCTCGGCGACACCCTCGACCGTGACCACCGTCCCGACCCCGAAGGTGTCGTGGTTGACCCGGTCGCCGGGCGAGAGCGACGGCACCTCACGGGCGGGCTTGGACTTCGCTGCCACGTCGGCTCGGGCGGCGGCGGCGCTGAAGTTGCGGCGCCCCGCGGCGGTGGGTTGGCCGAAGCCGGTGGTGCGCGACAGGTCGGGTCGCTGCCAGTGGACCTGGTCGGCCTCGGTGCGGCGCCAGTCGACCAGCTCGTCGGGCACCTCGCCGAGGAAGCGTGAGGCGGGGTTGTGCGCGGGTGCTCCCCACGCCGACCGCATCAGTGCGCGCGAGACATAGAGGCGCTCGCGGGCGCGGGTGACACCGACGTACGCGAGCCGGCGTTCTTCCTCGAGCTCACCGCCGTCGTCGAGGCTGCGGGAGTGGGGGAAGACGCCGTCCTCGAGCCCGGTCAGGAAGACGGTCGGGAACTCCAGGCCCTTGGCAGTGTGCAGCGTCATCAGGGTGACCATGCCCCCGTCGTCCTCACCGGGAGCATCGGGGATCTGGTCGGTGTCGGCGACCAGCGCGACCCGCTCGAGGAAGTCCGACAGCCCGGGCGTCACCGCGCCCGCGTCGACGTCGGCCGGGTCGGCGGACGGACCGGCCTGTGGGTCGTCGGCGAACTCCCGCGCGACCGCGACCAGCTCGGCGAGGTTCTCCAGGCGGGTGCCGTCCTGAGGGTCGTCGGAGGCTTCGAGCTCGTCGAGGTAGCCGGACCGGGCGAGCACGGACTCGAGGATCACGTCGGCACGCTCACCGGCGTCGACCATCGACTGGAGCTCCTCGACGAGGGCGACGAAGCCCTGGATGGCGACGAGCGAGCGGGTGACGAGGCCGGGTGCCTCGTCCGCTCGCCGGAGGCCCTCCCAGAACGTGACCCGCTCGCGCTGGGCGTACGACGTGACGCACTCGAGCGCTCGGTCGCCGATGCCGCGCTTCGGGGTGTTCACGATCCGCCGGAGCGACACCTCGTCGTCGGCGTTGACCAGCATCCGCAGGTAGGCGAGCGCGTCGCGGACTTCGCGGCGTTCGTAGAACCGCACGCCGCCGACGACGCGATAGGGCATGCCCAGTCGGATGAACACTTCCTCGAAGACACGGGACTGGGCGTTGGTGCGGTAGAAGACGGCGACGTCGCCCGGCCTCGAGCCGCCATCGGTCAGGGTGTCGATCTCCCCGGACACGAACCTGGCCTCGTCGCGCTCGTCGTCCGCGACGTAGCCGATGATCTTCGCGCCGTTGCCCGCGTCGGACCAGAGGTTCTTCGGCTTGCGGCCGCGGTTGTGCCCGATCACGGAGTTGGCGGCGTTGAGGATCGTCTGCGTGGAGCGGTAGTTCTGCTCGAGCAGGATCGAGGTCGCGTCGGGGAAGTCCTGCTCGAAGTCGAGGATGTTGCGGATGTTCGCGCCGCGGAACGCGTAGATCGACTGGTCGGCGTCGCCGACCACCATCAGCTCGGCCGGCGGCACCCGCTCGGCCGCCGTCTCGTCGAGCGTCTCCTCCAGGGAGTCGGCGCAGAGCTGGTGGATCAGGGCGTACTGCGCGTGGTTGGTGTCTTGGTACTCGTCGACCAGCACGTAGCGGAAGCGACGGCGGTAGGTCTCACGCACCTCGGGGTACGTCGCGAACAGGTCGACGGTGAACGTGAGGATGTCGTCGAAGTCGAGGGCGTTGGCCTCGCGGAGCCGCTGCTGGTAGCGGGAGTACGCCGCGGCGTACGCCTCCTCGAACTTGTTGCGGGTGTCGGCCGTGACCTCTTCCGGGCCGCGCAGCTCGTTCTTGTGGGAGGACACCCAGTGCAGGACGGCGCCCGGCTGGTAGCGCCGCGGATCGAGGTCGAGGTCGTTGATCACCATCGTCATCAGCCGCTTGGAGTCGGCGGCGTCGTAGATGGTGAAGCTGGACTTGAACCCGAGCTTGTCGATCTCCTTGCGCAGGATGCGGACGCAGGCGGAGTGGAACGTCGAGACCCACATCAACCGCGCGCGGGGACCGACCAGCGCCTCCACCCGCTCCTTCATCTCGGCGGCGGCCTTGTTGGTGAACGTGATCGCCAGGATCGAGCCCGGGTGTGCCTTGCGCTGGGAGACGATCCAGGCGATACGGCGGGTGAGGACCCGGGTCTTGCCCGACCCGGCGCCCGCGACGACCAGCAGGGGTGCGCCCTCGTGGACGACCGCTGCACGCTGGGGCTCGTTCAGCCCGGCGAGGAGGTCGTCGGCGTGGGGACCTGGGGCCCGCTTGTCGGAGTGGGTCTCGCCGTCGGGCAGGCCCTGCCCGATGACCGGAAGGGTGTCGCTCATCTCCCGCCCAGCCTACGGTCCGCCACCCCCTGCCGGTGACGCCCTCGGCGCGGTGTGCGCTTGTAACACGCTGTTGGCTCGAGTAGCACGCCGTTGCAACAGCGTGGAAGGCGAACGAACAGCCTGTTACATCTCATAGCCGGCCCGGATCCCCCGCACATCTCAGTTTCAGACGCGGTGCTTCACAGGAGGTGGCAACGGGGAAACGAGTCATCCCGCCGCGCAGAACCATCGCGGGATGACGTCCCTTGTGCTGGGCCGAATGAACCGCCAATGGGGACTCGTCACGCGCCCTCAGGCAATCGCTGCCGGGGTGACGCCGTTGATGATCGTCCGTCTCGTTCGGACCGGAGACTGGGTCCTCGTGCGGCGCGGCGTTTATGCCGCAGCAACTACATGGCGGGCTGCCGAGCGGTGGGAGGATCGGCAGCTCCTTCGCGACCGAGCCGCGAGCCTCCGCATCTCGATGCCGCACGTGATGAGTCACGAGTCTTCGGCGTTGGAGCTCGGCATGGCCATCCTGCGCCCGTCCGTCTCCTTCACCCATGTCACTCGCCCCGGCGTCGTGGGGTCCCACCTGCGGCACGGCGTGAAGCATCACCTCGCACCGTTCGACGACCACCAGATGGCCGAAGTGCACGGCCGGAGAGTCCTCGACGCGGCACGGACGGCTGCTGACATCGCTCGCGAACACGGCATGCTCGCCGGGACCGTCGCCTTCGACTCCGCCTACCGCGTCGGTGCATCTCCGCAAGATGCAGCACGCGCACTCCTCGCAATGGAGTGCTGGCCTGAGGTCACCGTGGCCCGCGCGGCGTGCGACGCGTCCGACCCAGGCTCCGACTCGGTGGGAGAGACTCTCGCGCGTGGTCTGGTCGAGGAGCTGGGGTTCGGGCGCCCGGAGACGCAGTTCGGTCTGACCGACGGGAACCGTACGGCGTGGTGCGACCTCCGGCTGGGGCGTCATGTCTTCGAGTTCGACGGACGCCTCAAGTACCGACGGACCGAGGACGGTGGGGTGGCACAGGTCGATCCCGACGACGTCGTCTGGTACGAGAAGAACCGTCAGGACTGGGTGTGCGGCTTCAAGCTCGGCATGTCGCGCATCGTGTGGGACGAGCTGTGGGGGGACCGCCGCCGCGTCACGCTCCGACGGCTGGAGCGCGAGTACCTCGACACCGTGGCCAGGTTCGGGACCTCGGTCGATGATCTGTCGTCGTACCGCGTCCGTCGCAAGCGCCCTCGAGCAGCCTGAGCCGCCCGGGGTTCTCCGGACGTGCCGTCAGTCGGCTGTAACACGCCGTCCGTACATCTGAAGGACCGTTTGAACGGCGTGGAAGTCGCATGGACAGCGTGTTACATGGCCCGTGGCCGGTCCCCTGCCGACGCTCAGAGCAGGCGGCGGTCGTTCGCCCAGCGGGTGAGCTCGTGCCGCGACGAGAGCTGGAGCTTGCGGAGCACGCTCGACATGTGGGTCTCGACGGTCTTGATCGAGATGAACAGCTCCTTGGCGACCTCTTTGTAGGCGTAGCCCGCGGGCGATCAGCCGCATCACCTCACGCTCGCGCTCGGTCAGGCGGTCGAGGTCCTCGTCGACGGCCGAGATCTCGATCGTGCCGGCGAACGCGTCGAGCACGAAGCCCGCCAGGCGCGGCGAGAAGACCGCATCGCCCTCGGAGACCCGGCGGATCGCGTCGACCAGCTCCGGGCCGGTGATGGTCTTGGTGACGTAGCCGCGCGCTCCGCCGCGGATCGTGCCGATCACGTCCTCCGCGGCGTCGGACACCGACAACGCCAGGAAGCGCGGGCCGTCCGCGGCCATGGCCGGCGACAGGCGTCGCATCACCTCGACCCCACCGCCCCCGGGCAGGTGCACGTCGAGGAGTACGACGTCCGGGTGGTGCTCGGCGATCGCGGCGAGGGCCTCGTCGACGTCGGCGGCCTCGGCCACCACGTCGACAGACGTGCCGAGCTCGGCGCGGACGCCCGCGCGGAACATGGCGTGGTCGTCGACGATCAGGACCTTGACAGCACTGCTCTGGCTCACGTGTCGCTCTCCTGTCGCGGCAGCTTCAGCCGCACCTCGGTACCGGTCTCGGGCGTGGATCGGATCTCGGCCGTGCCGCCGTGCCGGCTCATCCGATCCAGGATGGAGTTGCGCACGCCCTGCCGGTCACTCGGAACGGTCTCCGGGTCGAAGCCGCGTCCGCGGTCACGGACGAACACCTCCACCCGGTCGGGGGAGACCTCGGCGTAGATGTCGACGACCGGGGTGCCGGCGTGCTTGGCGGCGTTCGTGGCGGCCTCGCGGGCGGCGGCGACGATCGGGCGCAAGGGCTCGTCGAGGCCGACGTCGCCGACGGTCACCAGCTCCACGTCGACGCCGTAGGTGTCCTCGATCTCGCGCACGACCTCGCGCAGGGCGCCCGGCGAGGCTGCGGTCGTCGACCGGCGTGCTCTCGAAGAGCCACGCGCGCAGGTCGCGCTCCTGCGACCGCGCGAGACGGGCGACCGTCGCCCCGTCGGCGGCGTTCTTCTGGATCAGGGCGAGGGTCTGCAGGACCGAGTCGTGCAGATGTGCGGCGAGGTCGGCGCGCTCCTGGGTGCGCACCCGCTCGGCACGCTCGGCGGACAGGTCGTTGGTGAGCCGCCAGATCCACGGACCCAGGGTGACGCCGAGGCCGACCACGCCGAGCGCGGCCGAGATCAGCACGTCGTACACGTCGGACACCCGGCCGTGGCGGACCGCGAACAGCGCCACCGCCGCCACGACGAAGACGAATCCTGCTCCGACCCGGAGGTACGACGCCCAGCCCCCGTTGCCGAAGACTGCGCGGACCGGGTTGAGGCGCTCCGACTGGTCGAGCCAGCGTGACCGTTGGGCCTCGTCGGCCTGGCGCCACAGCAGGCCGAAGCCGAGCACGGCGAGGACGACGGCCCAGATCACGAGGCCGTTGCCGAAGATCGCTTCCGCGGTCAGCACCATCCCCAGACCCAGGGCGACCAGCGCGATCGCGGGGCCCGAGTCGGCCAGCCGTCGGATCCGGCCCGGACGGCGACCCTGCCGGGACGCGCTCTCCAGGCCGGGCGCGCTGCGGTCGTAGAGCGACTCGCCGGGCAGCACCAGCCAGAGACCGGCGTAGAACAGGATGCCGCTGCCCCCGAGGGCCGCGGCCACCAGGAAGGCGGCCCGCACCCACACCACGGGCAGGCCGAGGTGGCGCGCGAGGCCCGCGGCGACGCCGCCGATGATCGGGTGGCGGGTGTCGCGCGTGGCCTTGCGCGCGGCAGCGGGCGCAGGGTGCCCTGTCGTCGGCGCAGTGGTGGTCATGGTTCACCCATCGTCGCAGGTCGGCGAGGCCCGAACCACGAGGACGATCCCCGGTCGTACCCTGAGCCACGACCCCCGGGGCGCGGGCGCGATCAGGGGTTCCCCCGATGGTGTACGCCGCGCCGTTGGCGCACCTTTGATGACATGACCACGACACCACCCGACACCTCCCCGCAGCCGCCGGGCCCGGCACCGGACTCCGGCCCGCGCGTGGGCTGGGACGACATCCGCGACCTCGCCCGGATCCGGCGGAGCCGGTCCGACCGCAAGGTCGCCGGTGTGGCCGGCGGGCTCGGTCGTCATCTCGACATCGACCCCGTCATCCTGCGGGTGGCGTTCGTGGTCCTCACGTTCTTCGGAGGCGTCGGGCTCCTGCTCTACATCGCCCTCTGGCTGCTCCTCCCCGAGGACGGCCATGACTGGGCCAAGGTCAAGCTCGACCGGCGGAGCCGCACCGTCGCCCTGGTCCTGGTCGGGGCCTTGGCGCTCCTCCTGCTGGTCTCGCACGGGTGGTGGGGCGATCCCGGTCTGCTCTTCTTCTGCCTCGTGGTGGTCGGCGTGATCGCCGTGATCGTCAACGCCCTGCCGAACCGCGGCCGGCCGCCGCACACGACGTACGGCGCTCCGACGGGTCCCGGCGCCGAGCAGGTCGCCGATTCGGCCACGTCGACGGACGCCTCCACCGCCGAGACCACCACGGCCTACCCCACCGGCTACGCGCCGTCGTACGTCGTGCCCGAGGAGCCGCGCCCGGTGAACCCGCGGAAGAAGGGCCCGATCCTGTTCTGGCTGGCGCTCGCCGTGATCGCCGTCGCGCTCGGCGGCCTCGGCATCGCCGACCTGGCCGGCGCGGACGTCGCGCCGTCGGCGTACCCAGCGACGGCGCTCGGCATCACCGCGGCGTTCCTGCTGCTCGGCTCGTTCTTCGGCCGAGCGGGCGGGCTGATCCTGGTCGGGCTGGTGGCCATGGCAGTGACGGTCGGTACGACGATCGCCGACAAGTGGGACCCCCACAGCGAGACGGTGGTCCCGACGACCTCGGCCCAGGTCAAGTCGGAGTACTCGATGGACGTCGGCGAGATCAAGCTCGACCTGACCGACCTCCGCGACCCCGAGGCCCTGGACGGCCGCACGATCCGCGTGACCGGCAACGTCGGCCACCTCGAGGTGATCGTCCCGAACGGACTGACCGTCGAGGCGACCTCCCACGTCACCGGCATCGGCGGCATCAACGCCTTCGGGCGTGACAGCGGTGGCGTCGACACCTCCGTGGACGCCGTGCACGACGCCGGACCCAAGTCCGCCCACCTGATCATCGACACCGAGTTGCACGTCGGAGGCATCGACGTGCACGCCGAGAGGAACTTCCGATGAGTGAGCACCAGACCGACCAGACGCAGCCACTCGAGGAGCAGGCGCCGCGCAGCTTCGCGGCGGGTCTGCACCCGGTGAACATCGGCCACCTCGTGATGGGCGTCGCGTTCCTCGGCTTCTTCGTGAACTGGGCGCTGATCCAGTCGAGCACCCTGGAGGCCCACGACCTGCGCTGGCTGCTGCCGATCCCGTGGGTCGCGGCCGGTGCCGCCGGCATCATCGCCAGCGCTCCGCGCCTCCGCGGCAGCCGCGACTGACCGCGTGGAACAGTGGCGCCATGCCGCTGCCCCACATCGGTTCACTCGAGTCACTGCCCGCGCTGGACCATCCCGAGCTGCTGGCGCCGTCGGTCCACGAGGCGCTCCGGTCGTGGCCGGGCGCGAGCGAGGTCGCGGTCGTCGAGATCGACCCGGAGTACGCCGACACCGCGGCGATGAGCGAGAAGTACGGCGTCCCCATGGCCGACGGCGCGAACTGCGTGGTGGTGATGGGCAAGCGCGAGGGCGCGGAACGTGTCGCGGCCTGCCTGGTCCGCGCCGACACCCGCGCCGACGTGAACAACCTGGTCAAGCGCACCCTCGACGTCCGCAAGGCGTCGTTCCTGTCGATGGACCGGGCGGTCGACGAGTCGGGGATGGAGTACGGCGGCATCACCCCCGTCGGCCTCCCCGAAGGTTGGCGGGTCCTGGTCGACGAGGCGTGCCTCGACATCCCCGCCGCCGTGATCGGCTCCGGCGTACGCCGGTCGAAGCTGCTGGTGCCGGGCCATCTGCTCGCACAGCTTCCCCGCGCCGAGGTGCTCGCCGACCTCGGCCAGTGAGAACCGCCGGACGTCATACGAAGTGGTCGTTCTAGCGACCAGAACGTATGACGTCCCGAGCAACGATTCGGTCTCGGCGCTTGTGCGCTCGTGACGACGGTCTCACGCTGCAGGCATGGCGCGACTCGTGGCGGTGATGGTCGCCGCCGTGCTCGTGCTCTCGGGGTGCGGCGACGACTCGTCGCCGCCGCCCGACGCCCAGGGACCGGGCATGCACAGCTTCGCCTGCCCCGACCCGAAGGCGACGGTGGACCCGACACCCGGGGACACACTGCCGGGCGGCGCACTGGCCGCACGCATCTGCTACTCGGCGGACATGCCGGTGGAGTGGCAGCCGCCGCGCGAGCCGCTCACGCGCGGCGTCACCGGCCTCGTCGCTCTCGTGAACCGCCAGCAGGTCTATCCGTCAACCGACGGCTGCAACGACGACGCGGGGCCGGCGTACCGCATCCTGCTCGACTACCCGGACGGCACCCGCATCATCAGCGGGGACACCGCGGGGTGCCGTGAGGTCCGGGTGGGCAGGCACGACAAGGAGGGTGGACGGAAGGTGTGGCGTGCGTACTTCCGGCTCCTGTCCCGGCAACGCGAGCACGCGCGACCGCACCATGTGTCGAGCACGCCCGTCCTCTGCCCCACCGGACAGGACCGCGTGGCCTTCACTCCCCTGGCTGAGGTGGGCACGCTCACCCACGCGAGGTTCTGTCTGAGCTCGAAGGACCCGCGCGGCACGACGATGACGAGCCGCGACCTGACGATCCTCCGGCACGACGTCGCGACGTCCAAGGGCCGGCGCCAGAGCAGTCCGATCCGGCCGAACACGTGCAGCCGGACGCTGCGCTTCGGCTACGAAGTCGTCGGCGTCGATCGCTGGGGCGACACCGTCGACGTACATGCCTACTGCCAGGCGTACCCCTTGACCGTGCCGGGGACGTTCCGCATGACGGACGTCCGTGAGCTGCCCGCGACGCGACGGATGTTCGAGCGGCTCGCCCAGGCTGCCCTCCGCTGATCGCGACCTTGCGACCGTGACAGCGGTTCTGTCACAGTCGGCAGCGTGAAGCTCTCGACCCAGCTGATGTACGCCGGCAACCCCCGCGAGGCGGCCGACCAGGTCAAGGCCCTCGAGGACGCCGGGCTCGACACGATCTGGGTGGCCGAGGCCTACGGCTACGACTCCCCCACGATGATGGGCTACCTCGCCGCCAAGACCGAGCGGATCGAGATCGGCAGCGCGATCCTCAACATCTACTCCCGCACCCCCGGCGCCCTGCTGCAGACGGCCGCCGGGCTCGACAACGTCAGCCAGGGCCGGGCGGTCATCGGCCTCGGCGCGAGCGGACCGCAGGTGATCGAGGGCTTCCACGGCGTGCCGTACGACAAGCCGCTGGGCCGCACCCGCGAGATCATCGACCTGCTCCGCCGTGGGATGCGGCGCGAGACGCTGGTGCACGACGGGATCTTCACGCTGCCGCTCCCCGCGGACCAGGGTCTCGGTCTGGGCAAGCCCCTCAAGCTGCTGAACAAGCCCGAACGCCCGTCGGTCCCGATCTACGTCGCCGCGCTCGGCCCGAAGAACGTCGAGGGTGTCGCGGAGTACGCCGACGGCTGGCTGCCGTTCCTCTTCGTGCCCGAGAAGGCCGGCGACGTGTGGGGCGAGGCGCTCGCGCGCGGCAAGGCCAAGCGACACGAGGACCTCGGGCCGCTCGAGGTCTCGGCGGGGGGCATGGTCGCCATCGGCGAGGGACCCGAGACCAAGGCCCTGCTCGACTTCGTCCGCCCGACCGTCGCGTTGTACGTCGGCGGCATGGGCGCACGCGGCAAGAACTTCTACAACGACCTCATGTGCCAGTACGGCTACGAGAAGGAGGCCAAGGAGATCCAGGACCTCTACCTCGGCGGCAACAAGCGCGACGCCGAGAAGGTGGTCCCCGCCGAGATCCTCGAGCTCAGCAGCCTGGTCGGCCCCGCGTCGTACGTGAGGGAGCGGATCGCGGCCTTCGCCGAGGCCGGCGTGACCAACCTGCAGGTGATGCCCGGCCAGCGACGACCCCGCGGCCACGATCCGTCAGCTGCGCGAGCTCGTCGACTGATCACCGTGCACACAGCCCGACGAGACGGTCGAGCACGTCGTTCCAGCCCTTGCTCGGCGCCCCCTTCGGGCTCGTGCGCGACGGACGTGTGGGCGACGGTCACGACCGTGCCCTGGGCCTCCGGCACGAAGGTCACCACGACCGTGTCCTCGACGACCGCCTCGGGCTCGCCGTCGTCCTCCCAGCTCCACGTGAAGCCCAGCCGGTCGGGGCGGGTCGACCTCGGTGTAGACGCCGGACACCGTCGCTCCGATCGCCGGACTCGAGATCCGGAAGCGCCCGCCGAGGCGCGCATCCACGTCGTACGTCGTGCCGGCGAGCTGCGGCCACCACCAGGCCGCCAGCTGGGCGACGTCGGTCCAGGCCTCGAAGACGCGGTCCGGCGACGCCCCCACCGTCCGCGTGATCGTGATGGTGCTCTCGCTCATCGGCCCTCCTCCGGGTCGCCGGCCACGTGCTGCTCCAGTCGGTCGAGGGCGTGCGACCACATCAACCGGGTGCTCATGGCCCAGGTGGCCAGCTCCTCCAGGCTTCCGGGCACGAGCCGTACGGATGTCGTCCGTCCCGCCTTCGCCTTGGTGACGACGCCGGCCCCGAGGAGCACCCGCAGGTGCTTGTCGACGGCCGGCAGGGTGATCTCGAGCCGGTCGGCCAGGTCGCTCATCGACGCGTCGCCCTCCCCCAGCCGCTCGATGATCGAGCGCCGCGGAGCGGACGCGACGGCCGTCGCCACCGCGTCCAACTGATACTTCACCATATAGTGAAGTATCAGACGAGGCGGCCTCTCCGTCAACCCCCCACGTCCGTTGCCGGGCCCCGGAGCCCGGTGTTGACTGCCCCCATGACCGCACTCCCGACGGTCCCCGCCCCACGCGTCCCCGTGACGACGACGTACCACGGGGTCGAGGTGACCGAGGACTACCGCTGGCTCGAGGACGCCTCCTCCGCCGAGACGAAGGCGTGGACCGATGCCCAGCAGGCACGCACCCGTGCCTATCTCGACGCGATCCCCTGGCGGTCCGCTCTGCGATCCCGCGTCGAGGACCTGCTGCGCGACGACTCGACGTCGTACCTGCTGCTCAGCTCGGGCGGGGACCTGTTCTTCGCTCTCAAGGAGCAGCGGCCCCGGCAGCGGCCGATCCTCGTGTCGCTGACCGACCTCGACGACCTCGTGACCGAGCGCATCGTCCTGGACCCGATGGTGGTCGACCCGTCCGGCGAGACGAACATCGACTGGTTCGTGCCCTCGCCCGACGGGAGCCGCGTCGCCGTCTCCCTGTCCGAGCACGGCGACGAGGACGGCACGCTGCATGTGTACGACGTGTCGAACGGCGAGCACGTCGGAGATCCGATCCCCCACGTGAACGTGATGGGCGGCTCGATGACCTGGCGCCACGACAGCGCCGCCCTCTGGTACACCCTGCCCGCCGACATCGGCTTCCGGCAGCAGGTCTGGTTCCGCGACCTCGAGGCCGGGACGGACACCCTCGACCTCGAAGGCCCGTTCGCCGACCCGAAGATCTCCGAGAACTTCTTGTCGTCGTCGCCCGACGGCCGATGGGTGCTGGACCGGGTGCAGAAGGGCGACGGGGGTGAGTGGCAGATCTTCGTGCGCGCTCAGGAACCTGGCTCGGCGTGGTGGCAGGCCGCGCAGATCGCCGACCGCTGTGTGCTCGCGGTCCTCGGTGAGGGAGCGTTGTTCCTGCTCTCCCGACTCGGCGCCCCGCGCGGGCACGTGCTCAGGCTGCCGTTGGCCGAGGGTGTGACGGTGGACGACGCCGAGACGGTCGTGCCCACAGGCGACCTGACCATCGACGACGTCGCCGTGACCGACGGCACCATCTGGGTCGTCGACATGGATGGAGGTCCTCAACAGCTGCGCCGGTTCGACACAGCCGGCCGCGCGCTGGGCCCGGTCGTGATCCCGGCGGTGAGCTCCGTGTCGTCGTACGGCGCCCGCTTGACACGCCTCGGGCCCGGCCTGGTCGCCTGGATGGGCGCGTCGTACACCGACCCGGCCGCCTGGTGGGTGTCGGGCGACGGAGGTGACCCGACACCGACCGGACTGCGGACCACGACCTCGGTCGACCTCTCGACGTACGTCGTGACCCGCGAGATGGCGACCTCCAAGGACGGCACCCTGGTCCCGATCTCGGTCATCTCCGCCCCGGACACGCCCCGAGACGGCTCGGCCCCCGCGCTGCTGGTCGCGTACGGCGGCTACAGCATCTCCCTGGTGCCGACCTTCAACCCCGAGCGGCTGCTCTGGTTGGAGCAGGGTGGCGTCTACGCGATCGCCAACATCCGAGGCGGAGGTGAGTACGGCGAGGAGTGGCACCAGGGCGGGCGGCTGACCACGAAGCAGAACTGCTTCGACGACTTCATCGCCTGCGCCGAGCACCTCGCGTCCTCCGGCTACACCAGCCAGGACCGACTCGCGATCCTCGGCGGCTCGAACGGCGGACTGCTGATGGGCGGCGTGCTCACTCAGCGTCCCGACCTCGCCCGCGCCGTCGTGGCCGCCGTCCCCGTGCTCGACTCACTGCGCTCCGAGACGAGCACGAACGGCGTCTACAACATCACCGAGTTCGGCACCGTCTCCGACCCCGAGCAGTTCGCCGCCCTGATGGCCTACTCGCCGTACCACCACGTGGCGGACCAGACCAGCTACCCGGCCGTGCTGCTCACCGCCGGTGAGCACGACACCCGGGTCGACGCGTGGCACGCCAAGAAGATGACGGCGCGCCTGCAGGCCGCGACCCGGTCGGAGCACCCCGATCCTGCTGCGGATGGAGGCCGGTGGGCATCTCGACGGCTCGCTCGACCAGCAGGTCGAGGAGTCGACGGACATCTACGCCTTCCTCTTCGACCAGCTGGGGATGGGGTTCCCGGCCGTTGCCCGCTGACAGTTCCACTGTCACAGTGGAGCGATGACGCGAGCGATCTTCGAGCCCGAGCACGAGGCGTTCCGCGAGACCGTCGGCACGTTCCTCGACAAGGAGGCCGCGCCACACCACGAGCAGTGGGAGAAGGACGGCATCGTCGACCGCGAGGTCTGGACGAAGGCCGGCGCACAGGGGCTGCTCGGGCTCCCGCTCCCCGAGGAGTACGGCGGCGGGGGCACGCCCGACTTCCGCTACAACGCCGTGGTCGGCGAGGAGATGACGAAGCGCGGCATCTACGGCTGTGCGTTCACGCTCTTCAACGACATGATCGCGCCGTACCTCGTGGCGAGCGCGACGGCCGAGCAGCAGGAGCGGTGGTTCCCCGGGCTCTGCGCCGGCACGACGATCGCGGCGATCGCGATGACCGAGCCGGGCGCGGGCTCCGACCTGCAGGGCATCACGACCCGCGCGGTCGACGAGGGTGACCACTTCGTCCTGACCGGTCAGAAGACCTTCATCTCCAACGGCATCCTGGCCGACCTGGTCGTCGTCGTCGCGCGCACCGATCCGGACGCCGGCCACGAGGGCATCTCGCTGCTCGTCGTCGAGCGCGGGATGGACGGCTTCGAGCGCGGCCGCAACCTGGAGAAGATCGGCCAGCACGCCCAGGACACCGCCGAGCTGTTCTTCGACCACGTGCGCGTCCCGAAGGCGAACCTGCTCGGCGCCGAGGGGTCCGGGTTCGCCCAGCTGATGACCAACCTCGCCCAGGAGCGGCTCTCGATGGCGGTCAGCGCGGCGACGGCGTGTGAGTCGCTGGTGGAGTCGTCGCTGGCCTACGTGAAGGAGCGCACGGCGTTCGGCCGACCGATCGGGAAGTTCCAGAACACCCGCTTCACGATCGCCGAGATGGCGACCGAGGCTCACATCGCACGCGTGTTCATCGACGACTGCCTGGCCCGGCACGTGCGCGGCGAGCTCGACGCCAAGACCGCGTCGATGGCCAAGTGGTGGACCACCGAGCTGCAGAACAAGATCGTCGACCGCGCCCTCCAGCTGCACGGCGGCTACGGCTACATGGCCGAGTACCCCGTCGCCCGTGCCTTCGTGAACTCGCGCGTCGGGACGATCTACGGCGGGACCACCGAGATCCAGAAGGAGATCATCGGCCGGTCGCTGGGGCTGTGACCTCGGGCGCGCGGCCGCCCCGGAGCATCCGGTGCAGGGCGTACGCCGTGACGAGAGCGCCGAGCGCGAGGTCGTAGCGGCCCGCCAGCCCGACGAAGACGTCGATCAGGACGAGGAACCAGACGATCCCGATCACCACGCGGAGCCCGTCACGCCCGTAGGGACCCGTGGTCGCCAGCCGTGGGACCACGAGCACGCCGATGACGAGGGGCGCCGCGGCGATCCCCACGCCCCACGGCCACGGCAGGCCGCTCGACGGCAGGCTGTACACCGCGACGTAGTGGGCGGCCGTGCAGGTGAATGCCGCGAGACCCAGCCCACGGCGCGGTCGGCGGGGCCGGCTCGCTCCTGCCGCCGAGCCGGGCGCGCGACGGCCCACCCAGAACGCGCCGGCGATCAGGAGGACGCAGAGCCCTGCGGCCGCGCCGAGCACGGGGAACGGCGGACGACGGTCGAACTCGCCGTACACCAACGGCACCAGGGCGAGGGCGGTCCCGGCGATCGCGAGGCCGATCCGGCCGCACCACGCGCGGCCACGGGCGGACGGGAACGAGCTGCTCGACCACGACCACCGACGAGCCGATGCTGACCGCGGTGTGGAACGCGGTCAGGTGCACCGCCAGCATCACGTTGGTGTGCCAGACCACGCTGTAGGTGCCCACGCCGGAGTCGTGCCAGAAGGTCGGGTAGAACCAGTACCGGTCGACCAGCGCCTCCTCGTACACGCCGTACGCCGCCCCGAGCAGGCACAGCCCGGGAAGACCCAAGCCGAAGCGACGCGCCACCTCACGGCAGACCAGGGCACCGCAGCCGTACAGCGCCATCATCAGGCCCAGTCGCCAGGGCAGGACCAGATCGAGCGGCGGCGTCGCGCCGGAGAGCCCCTCCCCGAAGAACGGCGCGAGCAGCAGGATCGCGGGTGCGGGGCGCACCCAGGCCCGAGCGTTCATGCCTCCAGCCGAGCACGTGCAACTCGCCCCAACCACCGCCTTCGGTATCGGGTCGGCGCACTCAGGTCGCTCCCGAACGGTCGGACGTACAACCGGCGTGCCAGCACGCTCGTCTCATGAGAGCGCCCCATCACGAGATCGGGCGCGCCCTCACACACATCACGAGGACAGGAGCCCCATGCAGCTCGAACGCAGCTTCACGTTCAAGCCGGTGCCGGCGATCGAGGACGCCGTCACCCACCCGTTCACCGAGATCGACGATCCGCTGGGGCCGCTCGCAGCGTTCCCCGGCACCTGGAGAGGTCACGGTTTCAACACGATCTGGCGCCCGCACCACCAGGTGCAGGACCGCTTCCTCGAGCTCAACCTCACCCAGGAGACGCTCGAGTTCGAGGAGATCCCGGGCGAGATCCCCAACCGTGGACTGCTCATGAAGGACATCAACATGTTCGGCGTCCACTACCTGCAGCAGATCTCCGACAGCACCCTGGACGCGGGCATCCATCTCGAGCCGGGCATCTGGGCCACGGTGCCGAGGACCACCGCGCCCAAGAAGCCGCCGACCGTCGTCCGGATGGCCTCGATCCCGCACGGGACGGCGATCCTCGCGCAGGGTCAGGCATCGGTGATCGCCGGACCGCCGCTCATCGAGCCGACCGACATCATCCCGTTCGGCATCGGCGCGCCCGGCACGAAGGGCTCGTTCCACGACGCGCAGCTGTCCTTCCCGGAGCTGAGGCTCTCGAAGAAGACGAAGTTCCGGCTGCCCGCGGACGCCTCGACGGTCCCCGGCATCACCCAGGCCATGCTCAAGAACCCCAACCTCGTGCTGACCGACGCCATCGCCGGCCAGGACATCGTCAACACCGTGGTCCTCCGCGTGAAGGCGAAGAACACCCGGCCCAAGAACGTCGGCACCGCCAACACGTTCTTCCTCGGCAAGAACGCCAGCGCCGACATCGTCACCGCGACGTTCTGGATCGAGACGGTGAAGAAGCCCGGCGGCGGCCACTTCCTGCAGCTGCAGTACACCCAGACCGTGATCCTCGACTTCAACGGTCTGAGCTGGCCACACGTCTCGGTGGCGACCCTGAGGAAGAAGGCGACGGCCTCGTCGGTGTCGCACGACGCGTCGCTGATGACGGTTCCGGGAGCCACGAGGGCCGGCGAGAGCGACCTGGTGTGACCTGACACCGGAGGGCTCGGCCCGAGGTACCTCACGTTTCGGTCACGATCCGACAACACCCGGCGAACTCGGGGAAAACCCCGATGACGCGGGTCGTCCGACTCTGCTGGACTCGGGGACATGCACAGACAGATAGCGGGGAAGCTCACGGGGCGAGTCACGAAATGGATCGTGCTCGCGATGTGGATCATCATCGTCGTCGCGGCCGGGTCGGTCGCCAGCAAGCTCGGGGACGTCCAGGACAACCAGACGTCGTCCTGGCTCCCGGCGAGCGCTGAATCCACCAAGGCGCTGGACAAGCTGGCGCCCTTCCAGAACGAGAACGACATCCCGACGGTCTTGGTCTACGAGAAGGAGTCGGGCCTGTCCAAGGCAGACCTCACCCAGATCGGGCGGCAGCTGGACCAGATCCAGGCGATGAAGGGCGCCGTCCCGGCGAAGGGGCCTGACGGCAACGAGATCCAGCCGAGCCAGGCGATCCAGGTGTCGAAGGACGGGCAGGTCGCCCAAGGGATGGTGACGTTCAACTTCGGGCAGGACGGCTGGAACCAGCTCCCGGACGTCAAGGACGACATCGAGAAGGTCGCGCACCTCGACGGGGCCGACGTCTATGTCGCTGGGCCGGGCGGTCAGGCGGCAGACTCGGCCGCGGCCTTCTCCGGCATCGACGGCAAGCTGTTCTGGATCACCGTCCTGGTGGTCATGGTGATCCTGCTCCTCACCTACCGGAGCCCGGTGCTGTGGCTGCTCCCGGTCATCTCCGCCGGTGTGGCGCTGACGTGCGCCCAAGCCGTGATCTACCTGCTCGCCAAGCACGCCGACCTCACGGTCAACGGCCAGAGTGCGGGCATCCTGACCGTCTTGGTCTTCGGCGCGGGCACCGACTACGCGCTGCTCCTGGTCGCTCGATATCGAGAGGAGCTGCATCGCCACGAGGATCGACACGAGGCGATGGCCTTCGCCTTGCACCGCGCGACGCCGGCCATCATCGCCAGCGCGCTCACTGTCGTGCTCGGCATGCTGTGCCTGTTGTTCGCGGACATGAACTCCACGGCCGGTCTCGGCCCGGTGGCCGCGATCGGCATCGGCGTCGGCCTGCTCGTGATGATCACGCTGCTGCCGGCGTTCCTGGTGATCTTCGGTCGTTGGATCTTCTGGCCTCGCCGCCCGACGTACGACACCCTCGAGCCCAGCGCCACCGGCTTCTGGGCGCGCGTCGGCGCGCGGATCGCGCCGCGGCCCCGGCTCGTCTGGGTCGTCACCGCGGTCGTCCTCGGCGTGTGCAGCCTCGGGATCCTGCAGCTCAACGCCCACGGCCTGGCGACGGCGGACTCCTACACCAAGGACTTCGACTCCGTCACCGGACAGCAGGTCCTGATCGACCACCAGCTCGGTGACACCTCGACTCCGGTGCAGGTGGTCGCGAACGCCGACGAGGCACAGGCGGTCACGCGGGCGATGGACGGGATCGAGGGGATCGCCCAGCCGGCTCCGCCGATCGTGAAGGGCGGCACCGCGCTGATCCAGGCCAACATCTCGTCGGATCCGTACTCGAAGGATGCGTTCGCCACGGTGGAGCGGGTCCGCGATGCGGTGCACGAGGTGCCGGACGCCGATGCCCTGGTGGGTGGCGGCTCGGCGATCAGCACCGACATCGAGCAGGCGTCGTCGCACGACAACAAGGTGATCATCCCGCTCGTGCTGATCGTGGTGATGCTCATCCTGATGGTGCTGCTGCGGGCCTTGCTCGCGCCGCTGATCCTGGTGGCGACGGTGGTGCTGTCGTTCGGTGCCTCCCTGGGGCTGAGCTCGCTCATCTTCCGTCAGGTCTTCGGGTTCGCCGGGGCCGATGCTTCGTTGCCGCTGTTCGTGTTCGTGTTCCTGGTGGCCCTGGGGATCGACTACAACATCTTCTTGATGACCCGGGTCCGGGAGGAGACGCCGCAGCACGGCACCAGGCGGGCGTCCCTGATCGCGCTGGGGGCCACCGGAGGCGTGATCACCTCGGCCGGACTCGTCCTGGCTGCGACGTTCTCGGTGCTGGCGACGCTGCCGCTGGTGGCGTTCGCGGAGATCGGGTTCGCCGTCGCTCTGGGCGTGCTGCTCGACAGCATGATCGTGCGCTCCGTCCTGGTCACCGCGATCAACCTCGACGTCGGCAGCAAGATCTGGTGGCCGAGCAAGCTCGACCGTGGCGCGGAGCCGAGCCCGGTCGAGGCGGCCGAGCAGGTCGACGCGATGGACTGAGGGATTTGGTTGGCCGTCCGCGGTCGCCTGGGGGAGGCTCCCAGGCGACCCGGGCGACGGGGTGAGGTGGTCCGGGCCAGGGTGATGTGCGACGTCGCAAGCCCGGCGAAGACTAAGGTCGGCCCGTGATCGCCGGCCTGGCTCTCCTCGTCGCCTCGGCCCTGATCCTCGGCATCGTCCTGGGGATCGCCTCCGTGGTGAGGATCGTGATGCGAAAGATTCGCCGGCCCCGCTAGCCCCGTCATTCGGTGGGAGCTTCGTCGTCCCCGGACTGCTCCGCGAGGCAAGCACCTGTGGCTGGTGCTCCTAGGAGCCGAGCGAGGAGCGGCGCCGGCGTCCTCACGTGGCGTCCGCGACCTCCGCCCCCAACCCGCCTTCCGGGAGGCCTAACCCAACCGGACCGGGACCGACTGGACGCCGTACACGATCGACTTGGCGTGGTAGGCGAGGTCCTCGGCCGGTGTCGCGAGCTTCAGGTCGGGGAAGCGGCGCGCGAGGGCGGGGTACGCCGCTCGCAGCTCCATCCGGGCCAGCTCGGCCCCGACGCACCGGTGGAAGCCATAACCGAACGCGAGGTGGGACGACGTGGCGCGTGAAGGGTCGAACCGGTCGCCCGCTGGGTAGGCCCGCGGGTCGCGATCGGCTCCCGGGAGGTGCACCATCACGCAGGACCCCTTGCGGACCTTGTGCCCGCCGACGACCACGTCGTCCTTGGCGAAGCGCGGGAAGGCCACCTGCACCACCGAGAGGTGACGCAGCAGCTCTTCGACGGTCGGGGTGACGGACGCCGGGTCGCTGGCCATGCCGGCGTACAGCTCGGGATGGCCGAGCAGCACGACGGTGCCGAGCGCCAGCATCGACGCCGATGTCTCGAGCCCGCCGGTGAAGGCGCCGTCGGCCAACCCACCGAGGTCGAAGTCGGTGATCTCGTCGCCGTGCTCGCGGATGATCTGGCCGATCAGGCCGGGACCGGGATCGGACCGCTGCCGCTCGCACTCGGCGAAGAGGAAGTCACGGGAGGCGCCGACTGCGCCCATGATCGCGGCACCGCCGATGGTCACGTCGAACCGGGCCGAACCCAGCGCCCGGAAGGTCTCGCGGTCCTCGTCGCGCAGGCCGAGCAGCTCGCAGATCACACTGAACGGGATCGGGAACGCGAAGGTCTTCGCCAGGTCGACGAGGCCGTCGTTCTCCGCAGCGACCTGCTCGGTCTCGTCGAGCTGGTGCTCGATGATCCGGTCGATCGCCGGCTTGAGCCGCGCGAGCCGACGCATCGTGAACTCGGGCGTGAGCAGCTTGCGAAGGCGGGTGTGCTCCGGCGGGTCGGTGAAGCCGAGGCCACCGATGTCGCCGTTCTCGGCCCCGGACTTGCCGTAGTAGGGCCGCACGTCCGTGGAGTACGACGTGAGGTCGCCGAGCACCTCACGGGCTTCCGCGTCACCGGTGACCAGCCAGACCTCCATGCCCATGAAGGTGATCAGCTTGGAGACGGGGTCCTGCGCCCGGAGCTCGCCGAGGCGAGGGACCGGGTCGGCCAGGTGCCGGTCGAGCGGCCAGCTGAGCCGCTCGGGCACGCGGTGCATCTGGGTCAGGTCGATGCCGCCGGCCCGCGCCACGAGGCGGCGGCGGACGGCTCCCTTGACGGTTTCGAGCAGCGGCACGGCCCATAGGTTACGGGTGATGACCGTGAGGATGCTGAGAGGCCACGCCCGGTGCGGTCAGGCCAGGCTGCGCAGGATGTCGGCTGCGGGAGCCTCTCGGGCCGCGCGGTAGCCGGTGCCGGCCCAGAGGTTCACCCGCTCGGGATCGGCGTTCGCGGCGGCCGCCCGCCGGATCGGGCGGGTCAGGTGGTGGATGGCCGGGTAGCCGCCCGGCGCGCCGGCGTCGTAGGCGTCGGAGAAGGCGTTGCGGAGACCTCGCGCCGGGCGACCCGTCCACGCCCGCATCACGGCGGTCTTGCGGTCGTGGTCCAGCACTCCCGTCCGGTAGGCCTCGGACGTGCCGGCCTCGTGGGCCAGGAGGAGTGCCGTGCCGACGACCGCTCCCTCGGCCCCGGCCGCAAGCGTCCGTCGTACGTCGTCGGCCGAGGCGATGCCTCCTGCCCCGAGCAGCGGCAGGGCCACGGCGGCACGGACATCTGCCACGAGGTCGGCAAGGGGTCGATCGGGTGGGATCACCTCGGGCGTGAGCGTTCCCGAGTGACCGCCCGCGGCGCTCGCCTGGACCGCGAGTGCGTCGACGCCGGCGTCGACCGCCAGGCGCGCCTCCTCGACGCTGGTCACCGTCTGCACGAGGCGGCTGCCGACGGCCCGGAGCGCGGCCACGGACTCGGCGTCGGGGATGCCGAACGTGAACGACACCACCGGCACCGGCTGCCGCACCAGCAGCGCGAGCTTGTCGCGCCAGGCGTCGTCGTCCTCGACGGGCTCGGCGGGCAGCTCGACGCCGTAGCGCGTCGCCTCCGGCCAGATGCGGTAGCGGTAGTCGTCGTACTCCTCGCGGTCGACCGGCACGGGGTTCGGCGCGAACAGGTTCACGCCGAACAGGCTCGTCTGGCTGCGGACGGCGACGAGGTGCTCACCGAGGGCCTCCGCGGACAGGTAGCCGCCCGCGAGGAAGCCGAGCGACCCGGTGGACGCGGCCGCGAGGACCAACGCCGAGGTCGTCGGACCGCCGGCCAGGGGGGCCGCCACCACGGGGCTTGTCGCCCCGAGGTCGCCCAGCCAGCTCATGCGGCCAGCCTGTCAGGCTGTGGCCATGACCACGAACGCCGGTGAGCCCGTCCTGTCGCGGGAGTCCGCCCTCGAGGTGCTCGCCTTCCTGGTGACCGCCGCCAGGACGCAGACCGAGGAGGCCGCGGAGTACGGGCCGATGCGGCTGCTGATGGGCGCCCGCGCCCTGGCCCAGGGCATGGCGCCGCACGTCGGTGAGGACCCCACGCTGCGTGCCCTGGTGGACGCGGTCGCGGCGCTCGAGCCCGTGCGTACGCCGACCCGCGACCGCGAGGCCTACCTCGCGTCGCTCGACGTGCTCTGCGAACGCGTCGCCGACACCCTGCTGGCGCAGGAGGGCCGGGCATGAACCCGGTGTACGACGCCATCCGCACCCGCCGTGTCACTCGCGCCATGAGCGCCGAGCCGCTCGACCCTGCGCTGGTCGACACCGTGCTGCAAGCGGCACGGTGGGCACCGAACGCCGGCAACCGCCGCCTCCAGCCCGTCCAGGCCGTCACCGACCCGGTGACGCTGCGTCTCCTCCGCGCGGTCTCGCCCGGGATGGTCCCCCGACCCCAGGCCGCCATCGTGATCTGCCTCGACACCGCCCGCGCCGAGGAGTTCGGCTTCCAGCCCGGCCACCGGGGTCTGTACGTCGACATCGGCACCACCGCCGCCACGCTGCTCCTGGCCGCCCACAGCCTCGGCGTCGGCGCCTGCCCGGTGACGTCCTTCAGCCGCACCGCGGCCGCCCGGATCCTGGGTCTGCGCCCCGGCCTGTCCCCGGAGATGATCGTCTGCCTCGGCCACTCGGCCGACGCGCAACCGGCGACGCTGTCCGCGCTGGCTCAGGAGTAGCCGCGCTACTCGGGGCTGTCGAGGAACTCACGGGTCTTCGCGATCGCGAACCCGCGCATCTGCTCGAACGTCGGCTTCGGTGGTACGGCGACCTCGTCGGGGTTGGTCACGCAGTCCACCAGCGCCGGCCCGTCGTACGCGAGCGCCGCCTTGACCGCGGCCTCGACCTCGTCGGGACGCTCGGCGCGGAAGCCGCGCAGCCCGCACGCCTCGGCCACGCGGGCGAAGTCCGGGTTGTGCAGCACGGTCCCGAACTCCGGCAGGCCCACCTGCTCCATCTCGAGCTTGACCATCCCGAGCCGGCCGTTGTCGAACACCACCAGCTTGACCGGCAGGTCGTGGCTGACCGCGGTGATCAGGTCGCCCATCAGCATCGACAGCCCGCCGTCCCCGCAGAACGCGACGACCTGACGGCTCCGGTCCAGGCTCTGTGCCCCGAGAGCCTGCGGCATGGCGTTCGCCATCGAGCCGAGGTTGTACGAGCCGATCAGGCGGCGCTGCCCGCTCATCCGCACGAAGCGCGACAGCCAGACCGTGGCCATGCCGGTGTCGCTGGTGAAGATCGCGTCCGAGTCGGCGAGCCGGTCGACGGTCGCCGCCACCAGCTCGGGGCGGATGCGGTGGTCGGGGTTGTCGACCTTGCGACGCAGCAGTCCCTTCGGCTTGCTCTCGTACGCCGGGTCGGCGAGCTCGAGCTGGCGTCGCTGCCAGCGGTGGTACGACGAGCGGCACTTCTCCAGATGCCCTGAGTCGGGCTTCGCGTCGACGAGTGGGAGCAACGCCGCGAGCCCCGCCTGCGCGTCCCCGACGAGCGCGTGGTCGACCACCGCTCGCCGTCCGATGTGCGCGCCGCGCACGTCGAGCTGGACGACGGTCTTGCCCTCGGGCAGGAAGTCCCGGTAGGGGAAGTCGGTCCCGAGCATGACCAAGGTGTCGCACTCGCTGAACGCGATCGCGGTGGCGTGGTTGCCGATCAGGCCGGACTGACCCACGTCGTACGGGTTGTCGTCGTCGAACCCCTCCTTGGCCTTGAGGGTGACCACCATCGGAGCGGTCAGCCGCTCCGCCAGCGCCATCACCTCGGCGCGCGCGTGGCGTGCGCCCTGCCCGACCAGCAGCGTGACCGGACCACCGGCGTTGATCGCCTCGGCCGCGGCCCGCAGTGACACGTCGGCGGGTGCGGACGCCGGGACGGCATCGACGAACCGTGGGATCGCGGTGTGCTTCGGCAGGTCGAGGCCACCGACGTCGCCCGGCAGGGTCAGCACGGCGACACCCTGCTCCTGGAGCGCGGTGTTGACCGCCTGCTCGACCAACGACGGGATCTGGTCGACGCTGGTGACCGTCTGGCAGAAGACCGACACGTCGGCGAACAGCGCGTCGTTGTCGACCTCCTGGAAGAAGTCGCTGCCGATGTCCTCGCGCGGCACCTGTCCGGTGATCGCCAGCACCGGGGCGTGGCTCTTCTTGGCGTCGTACAGGCCGTTGAGGAGATGAATGGCGCCCGGCCCGACGGTGCCCATGCACACGCCGAGCCGGCCGGTGAGCTGCGCCTGGGCTCCGGCGGCGAAGGCCCCGACCTCCTCGTGGCGTACGCCGACCCACTCGACCCGGTCCTCGCGGCGGATCGCGTCGGTCACCGGGTTCAGGGCGTCGCCCACGACGCCCCACACCTGGGTGACGCCGTGGTCGGCGAGCGCGGTGATCAGGAGGTCGGCGACGGTGATGCTGCTCATGGAGGTCCTCTCAGACGGTGAACCGGTCCGGGTCGGCCAGCGCCCAGTCGCGGGCCCACCCGCCGTCCGGGGGGTCGCTCAACAGCTGTCCGGGGTCGAGGTGGTCGTAGATCTCGGCGTACGACGCGACCTCGTCGTACCCGACCCGGCGGCGCAGCATGTGCGGGCGGAGATCCTCGGGCCGCGCGACGCCCAGGGAGGCCATCACCTGCAGGGCCTGCTGCACGCACTGCTCCTGGTAGTGGAAGACCCGCTCGGTCTTGTCCGGCACGTTCAGCGCGCGCTGACGCCGGCGGTCCTGGGTGGCGACGCCGACCGGGCAGGTGTTGGTGTGGCACGTCTGAGCCTGGATGCAGCCGACCGCCATCATCATCGACCGGGCCGCGTTCGTGTAGTCGGCGCCCTGCACGAGGCGCTTGACGATGTCGATCCCGCTGGCCACCTTGCCGCTCGCCCCGACCTTGACCTGCTCACGCAGCCCCACACCGACCAGGCAGTTGTGCACGGCGAGCAGCCCCTCGGTGAGCGGCGTACCGACGTGGTCCTCGTACTCCAGCGGTGCCGCGCCCGTGCCACCCTCGCCGCCGTCGACGATCACGAAGTCGGGCGTCACACCCTCGGCGACCATCGCCTTGCAGATCGCCAGGAAGTCGGCGCGTGAGCCGAGGCAGAGCTTGAAGCCCGCCGGCTTCCCACCGGTCAGCTCACGCATCCGCGCCATGAAGAGCACCAGCTCGCGAGGTGTGGAGAAGACGCGGTGATAGCTGGGCGAGACGCACTTCTGACCCTGCGGTACGCCGCGTGCCTCGGCGATCTCGTGAGTGACCTTCGCGCCGGGCAGGACCCCGCCGATGCCGGGCTTGGCGCCCTGACTGAGCTTCAGGGAGGTCATCTTGACCTGCGGATCGGCCGCGGTGTCCCGGAACTTCACCGGGTCGAAGTCACCGTCCTCGGTGCGCGCGCCGAAGTAGCCGGAGCCGATCTCCCACACGAGGTCACCGCCGTTGCGGTGGTACCGGCTGAGCCCACCCTCGCCCGTGTCGTGGGCGAAGCCACCCTTGGCCGCACCTCTGTTCAGCGCGGTGATCGCGTTCGCGCTCAGTGCCCCGAAGCTCATCGCCGAGACGTTGAGCAGGGCCATGTCGTAGGGCTGGGTGCAGTCCGGTCCGCCGATCCTGACCCGCGGCGCGTGGTCGAGCGGGTCCACCGGCTTCGTGGAGTGGACGAGGTACTCATATCCGGGCTGGTCGACGTCACGCTCGGTGCCGAACGGCTGCTCCTCCTTGAGGTTCTTCGCGCGCTGGTAGATCGACGAGCGGGTGTCGCGGTCGTAGGGGCGGCCGTCCCAGTTGCGCTCGATGAAGTACTGCTGGAGCTCGGGCCGCACGCCCTCCATCAGGAAGCGGAGGTGACCCAGCACCGGATAGTTCCGCAGGATCGAGTGCCTGGTCTGGAGCACGTCGTACACCGCCAGGAGCAGCAGTCCGGCGAGCAGACCGAGCAGCACCCACCAGCCCCAGCCGCCGATCGCGGCCGCGAGCGTGGTCAGAGCTCCCAGGACGAGCAGCAGCCCGAGGACGAAGAACTTGAGCACGCGACCGGTCTACCACCCACCCCGTCGGACCCGACTCACCCCCGTGGCCGAGCCCGCAGCTTTCTCAGTCCCCCGTGACGCCGTCGATCAGCTCGCGTACGACGTCGGCGTGGCCGTTGTGGCGGGCGTACTCCGCGACCAGTCCGAGCAGCACCCGCCGGTGGCTCAGGGTCCGCCCGTGCTTCGTGGTGATCGTCGCGTCGAGGTCGAGATCGGCCGTGATCTGCCGGGTGCGCTCGACCAGCGCGACGTACCGGTCGACGTCGGGCTGCAAACCGTCGCTGCGGTCGAGCTCCCAGTCCCAGTCCTCCTCGTCGCCGTCGACGTAGGGGTAGGGCTCGTCCAGACCGGCGATCCCCTCCACGAACCAGTACTGCTCGATCGTGGTGAGGTGCCGCACCAACCCGTGCAGCGTCGTCTCGGACCCGACCGTCCGCTGCCCCGCCTGCTCGTCGGTGAGCCCATCGATCCTGCCCAGGAGCGTCGCGCGCTGGTAGTCCAGCTCGGCGTTCAGAGCCGTCAGCTCGGGAGCGATGTCGGGCTTGGTGACACGTTCCAGCGGCGAGGTGAAGGTCATGCAGCCATCCTGGCCGAGACCGCGTCGCCATGAGAGCCGGAGGCATGTGGGAGCGGGTGCCGGGGTACGTCATCGACCCCCGTCGAGAGGAGAGAACGTGCCCGGATCCAAGAAGCCCGGTCCTTCGGTCAAGGACGACGAGGTCTACGAGAAGCTCCGCGACGAGGGCAACAGCAAGGAGAAGTCGGCGCGCATCGCCAACGCCGCCGCCAACTCGTCCCGTCGTGCCGTCGGCAAGAAGGGCGGCACGTCACCGTCGTACGACGAATGGACGAAGGACGACCTCCAGAAGCGTGCCCGGGAGCTCGACATCGACGGCCGCTCCTCGATGTCGAAGTCGGAGCTGGTCGACGCCCTCCGCGATCACTGAGCCGAATCACTGACTGCCGGCGGTTGCCGGAGCCCCGCCACCGCCGTGGGTCACGGTGAAGAACGAGATCCTGCCGTCGTTCTCCAAGATGGCGAGGTCGACGTCGCCGAGGTCGCGGATGCCCTGCTGGCGGGCGGCAGCCATCAGGTCGGAGGTCGACATCCGCTGTTGGCGCAGCGCCGTCGCGAGTGGCTCGCCGCCTCGGACGATCACGACCGGCTTGCCGTTGATCAGCGACCGGGTGCGCGGAAACCGCCACTGGGTCCAGGACAGGGCCGTGGTGAAGAGGGCGAAGACCGAGATCGTGAGGACACCCGACGTCAGGGAGTAGTCCTGCTGCGTGACGGACTGCTGGACCAGGTCTCCCATCGTCACGTACATGAGCAGCTCGAACGTGCTCAGCTCACCCAGGGTCGTGCGGCCGACAGCCCGGGTGACGGCCCAGAGGAAGAGGAACATCACAGCTGCCCGGATCACGATCTCCATGGCGAACCCTCCTTGTCGGATCGCGAGGTCACGGCATGACTCGAGTACGGAAGTCGACCGAGGTCAGCGGGGCGAGCGTCTGGTTGTCGACGACGGCCAGGGTCCCGGACCTCCCGGACTGGCTCGCAGGCTGGACGTAGGTGTCGAAGTCGACCACGAAGGTGTCGCCCGGCGGTGCGGAGAAAGTCAGGTACAGCATCCGGCCGTCGCGGGTCTCGTCGCTGGGCTCCGGATGGAACCCCTGCGTCTCGAAGATGTCGAAGTAGTCACCACTGATGGCGAGGGTGACCTCCTGGTCGAAGCCGCCGGGATGGGTGACCGTGGCCTGCCACCGCACGTCGAGCCCGGGACGCGCCACCTGTGGGTAGTCCAGGCTCAGGCCCCACGTGCCGTGGTCGGCCGAAGCGGTACCCGTGTGCACACCGAGGTAGGTGCTCAGGCCGACGGCCACCACGAGCGCGAGCACGGTCAGGGCACCGCGCCGTACCCAGATGGCAGGGGTGTGCCGGCTCTCGGCCAGCGGCACCCCGTCGTCCGCCTGGAGCGTGGACAGCCTCCCGCGAGCCTCGACCACGTCGGTGCCTGCTTCCCGGTCGGCGACGAATTCTCCGGGCCGGACGTACCCACCGCGCGCGCCCTCCATGCAGTCCTCCGGCCCGGAGAGCGATCAAGAATCGCGCACGGTTCGGTGAGGACCCGACGGGCGAGTCCAGCACCTCTGCAAGCGATCGCAGCGCATCAATCCACGAGCGGCTCGCTGGTCCGGACCGATGAGACGACATCGTTGATGGCCTGCGCGGTGACTGCGGCGTCTGCCTGCTTCAGGATCAGGTCCGCATGGACGGCTCCCTCGACTGTTCGGTGCACGCTGTTGGTCGACAACGTGACTGTCTGCCTCTGCGCCTTCATCCAGTCGGCGTCACTCCCGCTGCCGGCTGTCAGGACAACCAGGGGCTTGTCACCGAAGTCGACGAGAGATGCAGCCTCGTGTTCTGAGGCGTTGGCTTGGAGGAACTCGTCGATGGTGCTGCGAAGACTGGTCGAGGTGGCGATCCTTGCGGCCACCTCGTTCCCGGATCGTGCTGGCAGGCTGCCGTAGCCGAGGCCGAACAGGCGCCCCACCCCCAGTCGCGCGGAGGTCGATGCCAGCACCGAAGCGCGAGCCAGGATGTTGTCCGGGCCCCAGCTCTGAGCGGTTGTCGATGCCGGCAACGATGCTCCCGTCGAGTCGATCAGCACCATTCCGGCGACCTCATCGGGATAGCGGGCTGCAAAGATGCGCACATACAGGCCACCGAAGGAGTGCCCAGCCAACACATAGGGACCCGGTACATGTGCGCGGTGGAGCAACGTGTGCAGGTCGGCCATCATCTGCGCCCCGTCCTGGGTGACGTCGGACGGGTCGCTCCACCCGCGACCGGCGGAGTCATAGACGCAGACGCGGGTGTGATCGGCGACCGCAGGCGCTATCCATCCCATGGCAGACGACATGTCGCCACCCCCAGGCTGCAGCACCACGGTAGGGCTCCCCGAGCCAGTGCACTGCAGGTGCAGCCTGTGTCCGCCGACGTCGATCAACTGACCGGAAGCGGGGTACGCGCTGGCATCCAGGTGCTCGCGCTCGGTCTCGTAGCCTCCGCCCACCGAGGCAAGAACCATCACCGCGAGCACCGGGTACAGCAGCAAGCGGCGGGCGTGGCTACGTAGCTTCCGGTGGGCCTGAACGGCCATCCAGACCGTCAGCGCGAGCAATGCCGGCGGCCACACCCAGCGCAGCACGTCGATGGTGTCGGAGTCGAACGCCAGGAGGAGAAGTGCCGACGCGCCCAGGAACACCGCCGGCCCGATGGCCCAGCGTTGCGGTTGGTCGGTGAGCCGCACCGAGAGCAGGGCCAACATCGCCCAGCCCAGGGCGAACCCCAACAACACCGCGCCGGTGATGTCGTCCTCCTGTACCTGGATGAAGGGGGCGGTGACCAAGAGCAGAGCGGCGAGGAGCCCGGCGGCCAGCGAGCCGACCACGATCCAGCCGATCGGTCCCCCGCGGGGCGGATCCGGGGCGTCGTGACGGAGCGGGCCGGTGTCAACGGGGGTGGTGGGCGTGGTGGCCATGAAACGGAGCTCCTCGCGCAGGTGGCGCAGCGCGAGCACAGTCATCTGCACTTGAGGCACGTTCCGTCGTCCTCGACAGTACGCGCAGATTTCTCACGTGCGCCGGCTCGAGACCGACGAGACGGACGAGATCGGCGTCGGCCGTCTCCAACACTCGGACCAAGAGACCCTCTCGCCAGCCCGATCCGTTGCGGAGACGCTGGTCAGATGGTGATGGCGATCTTCCCCCGGACCTGGCCGGTCTCGAGCAGCCGCATGGCTTCGGGTGCCTCCTCGAGCGGATAGGTGCGGTCCAGGACCGGCGTCACCTGGCCGTCCTCGATGAGCGCGGTCAGCCGCTCGTAGTCGGCCGCCTGCTCCTTCGACGCCAGCAGCGTCAGGCGCCGGCGCAGGAACGGCGAGACCAGCAGGCCGCGCAGCTGCCTGCCCATCCCGATCAGGTTCCCGGCGTCCTCGCTGCCCACGAACACGGCGGTCCCTCCGGGCTTGAGTGCTCGCCGCAACCGGTTCAGGGACGGGCTGCCGCCGATGTCGAGGATGAGGTCGTACTGCCGGGTCCCATCGGCGAAGTCCTGGTGGCTGTAGTCGAGGACGTGGTCGGCCCCGAGTGCGGATACGACATCGAGCTTCGCGGTGCTGCACACCCCGGTGACCTCGGCGCCGAGGGCCTTGGCCAGCTGGACGGCGTAGGTGCCCACACCGCCGGAAGCGCCGAGCACCAGCACCGACTGTCCCTGCTCGGCTCGCCCGACATCCTGGACTGCCCGCAGCGCCGTGGCGCCCGAGACGGGTACGACGGCAGCTTGGGCGAAGGTCAGGTTCGCCGGCTTGCGGGCGAGCTTGCCCTCCTTGGCCACGGCGTACTCGGCGAACGATCCAGGGGCAACGCCATAGACGTCGTCCCCGATCCGAAACCGCGTCACCGAGGTCCCGACCTGCGCCACGGTGCCGGCCACGTCACGACCGGAGACCGGGTTCTTCGGCCTCCGCAGTCCGAACCCCAACCGCATCGCGTAGGGCTTGCCCGTCATCAGGTGCTCGGTGCCACGGTCGAGTCCGGCCGCGTGCACCTGTACCAGGACCTCGTCCGGGCCGATCGTCGGTCGCTCCACCCGCGTCAGCTGAAGAACCTCCGACGTTCCGTAGGTGCTCTGCGTGATGGCTCGCATGGTGGTCTCGGAGGTGGTGCTGGTCGGGGTCGTCATGGGGTTGGCCGTCCTGGCTCGAGTGATTTCGTACTAAGTACGACTACGGTACCGTACAAAGTACGAAAGCACTAGCCGAGGACGGAGTGGGGCTCGATGGTCGAGGATTCACGCAAACCGGGCGGCTCCTCGAGGGAGCGGCTCACGCGGGAGCGGGTGCTCAAGGCCGCCCTGGTCGTGGCCGATGCGGGCGGGTTGGTCTCGCTGACGATCCGTTCTCTGGCCCGGCAACTCGACGTCAAGCCGATGTCGGTCTATTACCACGTCGCCAACAAAGGCGAGATCCTCGACGCCTTGGTCGACATCGTCTTCAGTGAGATCGAGCTGCCGACCCCTGGCGGTGACTGGCGCGCCGAGATGGAACGCCGGGCCCACTCTGCTCGGACGGTGCTCGCGCAGCATCGGTGGGCCATCGGTCTGCTGGAGTCGCGTCTCTCTCCCGGTCCGGCCAACCTCCGCCACCACGACACCGTCATCGCGACGCTCCGCCAGGCCGGCTTCTCCGCAGAGATGACCGCCCATGCGTACGCGCTGCTCGACAGCTACGTCTACGGTTTCGCGCTCCAGGAGGCCGCCCTCCCGTTCGAAGGACCGGACAGCGTCGGTGAGGTCGCGGGGCCGATCATGGAGCTGATGACGTCCGGCGAGTACCCCTCACTCGTGGACATGGCGACGTCGTACTACCTGCAGCCGGGCTACGACTTCGCCGACGAGTTCACCTTCGGGCTCGAACTCGTGCTCGACGGCATCGAGAGACGCCTCGGTGGTCGGCCGAGCACGTGACCACCTGGCCCGGCTACCCGGCCAGCGGCCGGGTCCACCTCCACTCCCAGACCGTGCCTGCCTCGCGGTCTTCCCGGTCGGCGATGTGCTCGAAACCCAGTGAGACGAGCACGCCCGTGGACGGGTTCGGACCAGGCAGCGTGTGTGCGATGACGTGGTCGACCTCACCGCTGGCCACAGCGCGCTCGGCCAGAGCCCGAGCAGCGGCGGTCCCGTACGCCTGACCTCGGAACTCCGGAGCGACCTCGTAGCCGATCTCGACCGTGCGCTCGACGGGCGGGGCGGCGAAGCCGCCTGAGCCGACCAGGCGGTTGCTCGTCTGGTCGACGAAGAACTGCATCGACCACCCGTGGTCGGCCTCCGGCGCGGTCTGGAGATGCTCCAGGGTGAAGCCGATGGCCTCGGGGAACTCCGGCCACCCGTCCGGGACCGGGGAGCCGATCAGCTCACCGAACAGGCTGCGGTCCTCGGTCAGGGCAGTCAGCAACGCCACCGTTGCCGGGACGAGCCGGACCTGCGGATGAGACACCACGGACGTGGCTCACTCCCATTCGATGGTGCCCGGCGGCTTCGAGGTGATGTCGAGGGTGACCCGGTTGACCTCGGCGACCTCGTTGGTGATCCGCGTGGAGATCTTCTCGAGCAGGTCGAAGGGCAGGCGGGCCCAGTCGGCGGTCATCGCGTCCTCTGAGGTGACTGGACGCAGGACGATCGGGTGGCCGTACGTGCGGCCGTCGCCCTGGACACCGACGGAGCGGACGTCGGCGAGCAGCACCACCGGGAACTGCCAGATGTCGCGGTCGAGGCCGGCAGCGGTGAGCTCCTCGCGGGCGATCAGGTCGGCTTGCCGCAGGATGTCGAGCCGCTCACGGGTGACCTCGCCGATGATCCGGATGCCGAGTCCGGGGCCGGGGAAGGGCTGGCGCCAGACCATCGTCGGCGGTAGGCCGAGCTGCTCACCGACCTGGCGCACCTCGTCCTTGAACAACGTCCGCAAAGGCTCGACCAGCTCGAACTGCAGGTCGTCGGGCAGCCCACCGACGTTGTGGTGGGACTTGATCGTCGACGTGCCGGCACCCCCGCCGGACTCCACGACATCGGGATAGAGCGTGCCCTGGACGAGGTACGCCGTGTCGCCGGCGCCGACGTCGCCGCCGAGGATCCGCGCCTCGGCCGTCTCGAAGGTCCGGATGAACTCCCGGCCGATGATCTTCCGCTTCTCCTCGGGATCGTGGATCCCCTCCAGAGCGCCGAGGAACTGGTCGCCGGCGTCGACCACGTCGAGCGAGTCGAAGACAGCCTCGAAGTCGCGGCGTACCTGCTCGGTCTCGCCCGAGCGCATCATCCCGTGGTCGACGTACACGCAGGTGAGGCGGTCACCGATCGCCCGCTGCACGATCGCGGCCGCGACCGCCGAGTCCACGCCGCCGGAGAGCGCGCAGATCGCGCGGCCGTCGCCGATCTGCCGGCGGATGCCTTCGACCTGCTCGTCGACGATGTTGACCATCGTCCAGGTGGGACGGCAGCCCGCGATCTCGTGGAGGAAGTGCTCGAGCACCTGCTGGCCGTGCTCGGTGTGCAGCACCTCGGGGTGCCACTGGACACCGGCGATCCGGCGGTCGGTGTCCTCGAACGCCGCGACCGGTGTGACCCGCGTCGACGCGAGCACGTCGAAGCCCGGTGGCGCCGCAATGACCGAGTCGCCGTGGGACATCCAGACCGTGTGGTCGGCGGGGAGGTCGGCGAGCAGGACCCCGGCGCGGTCGACCTTGACCGGCGTACGGCCGTACTCGCGGGCACCGGTCGGTGAGACGGCTCCGCCGAGGCCCTGGGCCATCAGCTGGAACCCGTAACACATCCCGAAGACGGGGACACCGGCCGTGAAGACGGACGTGTCGATGCCCGGCGCCTCGTCGGCGTACACCGAGGACGGGCCACCGGACAGGATGATCGCCGCCGGCTTCCGCTCGAGCATCTCGGCGACCGGCATCGAGTGCGGCACGATCTCGGAGTAGACCCGCGCCTCGCGCACCCGCCGGGCGATCAGCTGGGCGTACTGGGCGCCGAAGTCGACCACGAGGACCAGATCGTGACCGTCATGGGTGTCGTGCTCCGACATGACCGAAGCCTATCGGCGAGGTCTCGGCCACCCGCCCCCGGACGCGCCAGAGCCCGGCGGTCAGGGAGCGAGGCCGGGCTCTGGTTGTCCGGGACCCGCATGCACGTCCCCGAACAGGTAGGCCCCACCAAGGGAGGGAGTTCGGCGGCGGGACCCGACCGCTCAACGACGCCCTGGGCGCGGGGTTACGCCGAGATCCGCGATTTCCCCCGGGCAGGGGCGAGGCCCACTCAGGAGACCGCGACGATCGGCAGGCGCAGGGCGGCCGGCGCGTCATCCGGGACGGCGGGGTGGCGCGGCGCCACCGCGGCGAGCGGCCGGTACGCCGCGCCGAGCGCGGGCCGCGGGTCGTCGTCGCCCTGGTTCGGCCACAGCGCCATCGCCCGCTCGGCCTGCGCGGTGATCGTGAGGGACGGGTTGACGCCCAGGTTGGCCGAGATCGCCGAGCCGTCCGCGACGTGCAGGCCGGGGTGGCCGTAGACGCGCTGGTAGGCGTCGACGACCCCGGTCTCCGGGGAGTCGCCGATCGTGCAGCCGCCGATGAAGTGCGCGGTCAACGGCATGTTGAACGGCTCGCCGATCGACCCGCCCGGCGTACCGCCCATGATCTCCGCCATCCGGCGGGCGGCCTGGTTGGCGACCGGGATCCACGTCGGGTTGGGCTCGCCGTGGCCCTGCCGCGACGTGAGCACGCGGCGCCCGAAGCGACCGGCCTTGGTGAAGACGGTGATCGAGTTGTCGCGGCTCTGCATCACCAACGCGATGACCGTGCGCTCGGACCAGTGGCGCATGTCGTAGAGGTCGAGCACGCGGGACTTCTGCGCCCACATCTCCTTCAGCCACGTGCGCCATCGCGGCCCGAGGTCACCGTCGGTGAGCACGGTCTGGAGCAGCGACATCGCGTTGCTGCCCTTGCCGTAGCGCACCGGCTCGATGTGGGTGTGCTCGTCGGGATGGAACGACGACGTGATCGCGACTCCTTGCGTGTAGTCGACCTTCGCGTCGGGAGCGATGGCGCCCAGGATCGACTCGGAGTTCGTGCGTGAGAGATGGCCGAGACGGTCGGAGAGACCGGGGAGATGTCCCTCGTCCTTCATCCGGTGGAGCAGCCGCTGGGTCCCCAGCGCGGACGCCGCGAGCACCACCTGGTCGGCGGTCAGCACCTTGGTCGAGCCCGGCCGGTTCACCTTGGCCTTGGTGAAGCGGACGTGGACGTCGTACCCCCCGCCCTGACTCGGCTGGATCCGGGTGACCGTCGTCAGCGGCAGCACGCGGGCGCCGTTCTGCTCGGCGAGGTAGAGGTAGTTCTTGACCAACGTGTTCTTGGCGTTGTGGCGGCAGCCGGTCATGCACTCGCCGCAGTGACGGCAGGGGTTGCGATCGGGGCCGGCGCCACCGAAGTAGGGGTCGACGACCGATTCCGACGGCTGCTGGCCGGGTCCGCCGAAGAACACACCGACCGGCGTCGGGTGGAACGTGTCACCGACACCGAGGTGGTCGGCCACCTGCTTCATGACCTCGTCGGACGGCGTGGTCCGGGGGTACTCCGCGACGCCGAGCATCCGCTTCGCCTGGTCGTAGTACGGCGCGAGCTCGGCTCGCCAGTCGGAGATGTCCTTCCACGAAGGGTCGTCGTAGAACTGGCCGAGCGGCTCGTAGAGCGTGTTCGCGTACACCAGCGAGCCCCCGCCCACGCCAGCCCCGGAGAGGATCAGGCAGTCCTTGAGCGCGTCGATGCGCTGGATGCCGTAGCAGCCGAGCTCGGGACGGAACAGGAAGCGGCGGGTGTCGAAGGACGTCTTCGCGAAGTCGTCGTCCTCGAACCGAGCGCCCGCCTCGAGGACCCCGACGCGGTAGCCCTTCTCGGTGAGCCGGAGCGCCGCGACCGAGCCGCCGAACCCCGACCCGACGACGAGGACGTCGTAGTCCGCCTTGCGGTGCGACTTCATGTCCTGCTCATGCCCTGCCGAGCTTGTTCATGACCCGCAGCGCCAACGTCATCGCCTTCGCGTACCTCTCGTCCGAGACGCCGAAGCGCGGCGCGACCGGGGTCACCCGCTGGGTCGCGACCGACTGCGTCTCGGTGAAGCGCAGCACGCCCTCGCTACCTTGGCGCCGGCCGAGCCCGGACGAGCGCATGCCGCCCATCGGCGCCTCGATGCTGCCGAACGACGCGTTGAAACCCTCGTTGATGTTGACCGTGCCGCACCGGATCTGTCGGGCGATGACGCGGGCACGCGGACCGTCCTGGCTGTAGATCGAGGCGTTCAGACCGTAGTCGCCCTCGTTGGCGCGAGCGATCGCGTCGGCCTCGTCGTGGAAGCGGTACGCCGCCACCACAGGACCGAAGGTCTCGTGACCGAAGCACGTCATGTCGGGCGTGACGCCCTCGAGGATCGTCGGCTCGTAGTAGAAGGGGCCGAGGTCGGGGCGCGCACGACCGCCGGTGACCACCCGGGCGCCCTTCGCAACGGCGTCGTCGACGTGCGCCGTCACGGTCTCGAGCTGGCGGCGGCTGATCAACGAGCCCATGTCGTTGCCCCAGTCGAGCGTCGAGCCGAGGGTCATCGCCTCGGTGCGGGCGACGAACCGCTCGAGGAACCGGTCGTAGACCTGGTCGGCGACGAACAGCCGCTCCATCGAGACGCACAGCTGGCCGGCGTTCGAGAACGCCGCACGCACGGCCCCTTCGGCGGCCTTCTCGACGTCGGCGTCACGCAGCACGAGGATCGGGTTCTTGCCGCCGAGCTCGAGCGAGCAGCCGATCAGGCGCTCGGCACAGCCTTGGGCGATGAGCCGTCCCGTCGCGGTCGACCCGGTGAAGCAGACATAGTCGGCGCGGCCCACGAGGGCGGGGCCGATCTCGGGACCGGGCCCCGCGACGACCTGCCACAGGTCCGGCGGGAAGCCGGCCTTCTCGAGCAGCTGCGACGCGAGCAGCCCCGAGAGCATCGTCTGTGCGTCGGGCTTCGCCACGACGGCGTTGCCGGCGAGCAGGGCCGGGAGCCCGTCACAGAGCGCCATCGTGAACGGGTAGTTCCACGGCGAGATGACGGCGACGACACCCTTCGGCACGCGGTTGACGTCCACCCGGGTGAGCACCGGGACCAACCCTCGGACGCGTCGGGTGTCGAGGTGATCGTGGGCCGTGCGCGCGTAGTAACGCGCCGTCAGCGCGATGTGCATGGGCTCGTCGAAGGCGTGCTTGCGGGCCTTGCCGGACTCGAGGCAGATCAGGTCGATGATCTCCTGCTGGTGGTCGAGCACCAGGTCGTGCAGCCGGAGCAGGCACTCGGCACGCTCGTCGATCGGCGTGCGCGCCCAGGCCTCCTGCGCCGTCCGCGCCCGCCGGAACGCCTCCTCGACGTCGGCCTCCGTCGACTGCGGAATGTGAGCGAGCGGTTGGTCGCCGATCGGCGATCGCAGCTCGACGGTCTCGCCCGACGTCGCGGCCAGGCGCTGGGTGAGCGTCCACACGTACCCGCGATCGAGGGCGTAGGACGCCCTCGGGTCGTGCTCAGGATCGTGAGGGCCTTCGACGAGAGGTCCGGATGAGGGGTGCCGGTCACTCATGTACCGAGGGTATGTCCCCTGGCTCCGGGTTACTACCTTTCGGTAACAAGCCTCACACGATGTCGGGAGCGCTGACGCGGGCTTCATCCGCCTCGTGGTCGGTCAGCTGCTCCTGGGACTGGCGCTCGGCCTCGACCCGGCGGAGGTAGTGGTCGACCTCGTCGTCGCGGCGGGCCTGGTCCCAGCCGAGCTCGGCGGCCATCAGGTCGGCGGCCTCGGTGACGGCCAGCGTGCCGCGATCGAAGGTCTCGATCGAGATCCGGGTACGCCGGGCGAGGACGTCGTCGAGATGGCGTGCGCCCTCGTGGGTGACGGCGTACACGACCTCGGCCGACAGGTAGTCCTCGGTGCCGGGCAGTGGCTCGGCCAGCTCGGGCCGGGCCGTGATCAGCGCGAGCACCTCGTCGATCATCCCGCCGAACCGACCCAGGAGGTGGTCGATCTGCCCGACCTCCAGCCCCGTACGTCGGCTCAACGCGACGCGCTGGTTGGTGCGCGTGAGGAACCCGTCGGCGCCGAGCAGGGGCACCCGCTCGGTCTGCGACGGCGCGACGCCGGGCCAGCCGCGCACGGCGAGGTCAACAGCGTCCCGCGCCATCAGCCGGTACGTCGTGAGCTTGCCGCCGGCGATCAGCACCAGGCCCGGAGTGGGGCTGACGACCGTGTGCTCGCGCGAGACCTTGGTGGTGGCGACCTCTCCTTCGCCCGCCGAGCCGACGCCGCGACCCGGCTTGCCGGCGAGCAGGGGCCGCAGGCCGGCGTACACCCCCTCGACGTCGCGGTGGTCGAGCGGGACCACGAGCAGCTTGTTCACGTGCTCGAGCAGGTAGTCGATGTCGGTGCGCGACGCGGCCGGGTGGGCGAGGTCGAGATCCCAGGCCGTGTCGGTGGTGCCGATGATCCAGTGCCGGCCCCAGGGGATCACGAACAGCACCGACTTCTCGGTGCGGGTGATGAAGCCGCACTCGGACCGGATGCGGTCGCGCGGCACCACGAGATGGATGCCCTTGCTGGCCTCGACGTCGAGGGACGGCTCTCCGCCGAGCAGGCCCTCCACGTCGTCGGTCCAGACCCCGGTCGCGTTGACGACCACGCGAGCACGGATCTCCACGTCGGCACCGGACTCGAGATCCGTCGCCCGGACACCGACGACCCTCGGACCGTCGCGGAGGAAGCCGGTCACCCGCGTGCGCGTCGCGACGAGGCAGCCGTGGTGAGCAGCAGTGCGCGCGAGGGTGACGACGAGCCGCGCGTCGTCGACCTGGCAGTCGTAGTAGCGCACGGCGCCGGTGAGCCGGTCGGTGCGGAGGTCCGGGGCGATGCGCGCCACCTGCTTGCGGAACAGGTGCCGGTGACGCGGCACGCCCATCTCGTACTTGCCCGCCATGGCCAGTGCGTCGTACAACGCCAGACCGGCGCCGACGTACGGCCGCTCGATCGTGCGGTGCAGCGGATAGAGGAAGGGCACCGGTCGCACGAGGTGCGGTGCGAGCCGGGTGAGGAGCAGACCTCGCTCGGCCAGCGCCTCCCGGACCAGACCGAAGTCGAACATCTCGAGATACCGCAGCCCGCCGTGCACGAGCTTGCTCGAGCGGGACGACGTGCCGCTGGCGAGGTCGCGCTGCTCGAGGAGGCCGACGGTCAGGCCGCGCGAGACGGCGTCCAGAGCCGCGCCGGTGCCGACGATGCCGCCTCCGACCACGAGCACGTCGAGGGGCTCGTGCTCACCCGACGAAGCGGTCGTCGCAGCCAGGTCCGCCAGCGCGCCTGTTCGCGCCGCTGGGCCGAGAGCACTTGACTGGGCCGCCACGGGACGATCCTCTCTCAACCAGACCTGGTGTCGGGGCAACCACGACGCGGGTTGGGACGTCGTACGACGAGGACGCCCACAAGCCCAGCACTGCACACCATCGAGCCGAGGACGGAGAGCGCGTGCGGACACTCACCCGGGTCGCCGCGGTCTGCGTGTTCATGTCGGTCGCACTCGCGCTGTCGCTGTTCGCGCACGAGGGCCGGAGCGCGGACGACCAGGCACATTTCGCGATCTCGGTCTCCGCGTCCCCCTCGCCGTCGTCGCCGACCGACGCACCGAGCGACCCGGTGGTCCCCACGAGCCCGACCACCTCGCTGCCCACCGAGGACGAGGGCGACCACCGCGACCGCCGGCGCCGCGTGACGGTGCTGATGAGCGGCGACCTGCTCTGGCACGACACCGTCTGGGAGAGCGCCCACGAGGACGCCGTACGCCGGGGTGAGCGTCAGCGCTTCGACTTCGACACGATGTTCGCGGCGATGAAGCCGATGGTGGAGAGCGCAGACCTCGCGATCTGCCACGAGGAGGTGCCGTTCGCCTCGGACGACGAGCACCTCTCGAGCTACCCGGTCTTCGCCGCGCCACCGGAGATCGCCCGCTGGATCGCGTCCATGGGCTGGGACGCGTGCACCACCGACTCCAACCACAGCATCGACCAGGGGGTCGCCGGCCTGATCCGCACCGCGAACCTCCTCGAGAAGGCCGGGGTGCGCCACGTCGGCACCTTCCGGACGCCCGCGGAACGCCGCAAGCCGGTGATCCTGACCAGCAAGCAGGGCGTGAAGGTCGGCATCGTCGGCGGCACCTACTCGCTCAACGGCTTCACCCTTCCGCCCGACCAGCGGTGGGCCGTCTCCATGTGGAACGCGGACAACCTGATCGCGCAGGCGAAGGCTGCGAAGGCGGCGGGCGCCGACATCGTGCTCGTGCAGTACCACGGCGGCGACGAGTACTCCCGACTCCCGAACGCCCAGCAGGTCGCGTTGGTACGCCGGCTCACGGCCAGCCCGGCAGTCGACCTCGTGTTCGCCGAGCACGCGCACGTGGTGCAGCCGATCACGAAGGTCAACGGGAAGTGGGTCGTCTACGGCATGGGGAACATGGTCGGCCAGAGCGACACGGCGTACCCACGTGCCTACGAAGGCATCAGCGTCCGCTTCACGTTCCGGGAGACGGGTCACGGCTTCCGGGTCACCCGCGCGGCGTACATCCCGACGTGGTGGAACCACTACACGCCCGGTCACCCGATCCGCGTCCGGCCCGTCGTGAGCGCGTTGCGGCACGGCGTCGCGGACCGCGCTCGACTCCTCGAGGCTCAGCAGATGACGCGCCTGGCGGTCGGCGGCGTCGATCCGCGCGGCGACACGCCTCGCGGCCTTCGTGAGCGCTGAGGGCCTTTCCGGGGTTACATAGAGCCGTGGACGAGGAGGTCGTCGCGCTGTACGACGACGGGGGACGTCCCCACGGGAACGCCCCTCGTTCCGTCATGCGCGCCCAGAACCTGCGCCACGCCGCGACCGGGGTCGTGGTCCGCGATCCCTATGGACGCGTCTACGTGCATCGCCGCACCCCCACCAAGGACGTGTATCCCGCGCACTGGGACTTCACCGCCGGCGGAGTCGTCCTCGACGGCGAGGACCCGTTCGAGGGCGCGCGGCGCGAGCTGGAGGAGGAGCTCGGCGTCACGAGCGAGCTCGAGTCACTCGGCGAGAGCGACTACGCCGACGAACACACGAGGTACCACGCATTCCGCTACGTGACGACATGGGACGGCCCGATCACCCCGCAGCCCGAGGAGGTCGCGTACGGCGGGTGGCTCAGCCTCGAGCGGCTGCTCGAGCGGATGGCCGAGCCGGACGTGCCGTTCATGCCGGACTCCCGGGCGCTCTTCGGCGACTGGCTGCGCGAGCGCGCGCAGGACCACGGCGAGCCGCACGAGGGCTGGGACACCGTGGCCACCGTGGTCGAGCGGACCTGGCTGGACCGGGTGCCGCGCTTCCCCGACGTCGAGGTCCCCTTGCGCAACGAGGTCCGGCTCATGCCGCGGCTGGCTCCCCTGCTGCCGCTGCAGGTCCCGGTCCCGATCGTGCTGGACGACTGGCCGCTGCGCGTGCGGCACCGGCTCCTCCCGGGCGAGCTCGCCGCCCGTACGCCGCTGACCCGAGATGACGGGCGCCGGTTCGGGGAGTTCCTCCGCGCCCTCCACGACATGCCGGTCAACATCTACGTCGAGTCCGGCATCCCCGGGCAGACCGAGGCCCGCGCCGAGCTCCTGGCCACCCTCGAGCGGATGCTGCACCGGGTGCTGCCGCTGGTGCCGGAGGAGCACCAGGAGGCGGGCAAGGCCCTGCTGCGCCGCGTCGCACTCCGCTCGCCGACGACCCTCGTCCACGGAGACCTGGCCGCCCATCACATCGCCTCGGGACCCGACGGCATCGAGGCGGTCCTCGACTGGAAGGACGCCCGTGTGGCCGATCCGGCGGTCGACCTCGCCTGGCCGCTCTACGGAGCGCCGGAGGCGTTCGCCGAGGCCGTCGCGGCGGCGTACGGCGTGAGTGACGACGAGCTCAGCCGGGCGTTGGACTGGCACAAGCTCGGGCCCTGGTACGAGGCGCTGTGGGGGCAGGGTCCGGGCGGGCCGGCGTTCGTGACCAGCGGACTCAACGCCATCGTCGACCTGCTTGACGTCAAGAAGACGGCTTGACGACATTGCAATGACATTGCCAGGACATCAAATTGATGTCAGAGTGCCCACATGGCGAACACGGGTGCTCGGATCCGGCGCGTGCTGCGAGGACAGGTGCTCCTCGCCCGGCTGCTGTGGGAGTGCTCCCCCACCCTGACCACGATCGGCCTGGTCGCGGCTGTCGCCCAGGCGGTCGCGGCCGCGGGCGTGATGATCGGGTCCGGACAGCTGGTCGGAGGCCTCGTCGACGGACGGGTCGACCGGACCTGGCTGGTCGTGGCGCTCGGCTCGCTGGTCGCCCAGCCCATCCTGACCGCGGTCGTCGACATCGTCGGCACCGTCGAGCAAGGTCGCGCGACCCCACTCCTGCTCGAGCGGGTGTCGTCGCTGTGCTCGCGGCCGCACGGCATCGAGCACCTCGAGAACGCCGAGGTCCGGCAGTCGATCGACGGGTCGGTCGAGGAGATCAACCAGCAGTACTTCCTCGGCGTGCAGAGCACCTGGCAGGTGCTGGGCTATCGCCTCTGGGGCGTCGCCGCCCTGGTCGTGCTGGCGACCTGGTCCTGGTGGGTCGCGGCGATGGTGCTGGTGACGACGCTGGCCCTGAACCTCACGTGGTCGGCGTACTCCCAGCAGATCTTCGAGCAGATCTTCCGCGACCGGCGGCGGCGTCGAGCACGGTGGTACCGCAGCCTGCTGATCGACCAGGACAACGCCAAGGAGGTCCGCCTCTTCGGGCTCACGGCCTTCGGCATCGACCGCTTCACCGCCACGTGGCACAGCGCCATCGCGGATCTGTGGCAGGGCCGGCGGGAGAAGCGACGCCCCATCGTGCTCGCGAACGTCGCGATCCTCGCGGCGTACGCCGTCGCCCTGGCGACACTCGGTCACGGCGCCTGGACCGGCGCCGTCGGAACGGCCACCCTGCTCGCCTCCGCGCAGGCACTGATCCAGGTCGAGGGCCTCGGGATGCTCGGCGACATGCAGACCATGGTGATCCGCCAGCAGACGTTGCTGCTCGACCTCGAGGACCTCTCCGACCGACTGCCCGCATCGACACCGGAGGCCACCCCGACCCGCCCCACGGGGACGGCGAGCGCCGTGGCGTTCCGCGACGTGAGGTTCACCTACCCGGGACGGCCCTCGCCGACCTTCGACGGGCTCAGCCTCGAGATCGACCCCGGCAGCAGCGTCGCCGTGGTCGGCGCGAACGGCGCGGGCAAGTCGACGCTGATCAAGCTGCTGTGCGGGCTGTACCGGCCCGACACGGGTGGCGTCCGCGTCGACGGTGGCGATCCCGGCGAGGACGACCACCTGCGGCGACGCGTTGCGGTGATCTTCCAGGAGTTCGTGCGCTACCACCTCACCCTGCGCGAGAACGTCGGCATGGCGATGCTCGCCGAGCATCGACCGGACGACGTCGAGGCCGTCGTGCGACGGGCCCTGCACGACGCGACCGGTGACTCGGTGCTCCGGCGCGTGGGCGGCTGGGACCGCGTCCTCAGCGGTGAGTACGCCGGCGGAACGGATCTCTCGGGCGGCCAGTGGCAGCGGGTCGCGCTGGCCCGTGCCCTGGCGGCGATCGACGCGGGTGCCGGCGTCCTCGTGCTCGACGAACCCACGGCCGCGCTCGACGTACGCGCGGAGGCGGAGCTCTTCGACAACTTCCTCACCGTCACCCGAGGGCTCACCACGATCCTGGTCAGCCATCGGCTCTCCAGCGTGCGGCACGCGGACCGCATCGTCGTCCTGGACGGCGGGCGCATCGTCGAGGACGGGACGCATGGCGACCTGGTCGCCGCCGGGAACGGGTACGCCCGGATGTTCTCGCTGCAGGCCGAGCGGTTCGCGATGGCAGGCGGTGACGTCTCGTGACCACGCTCCGCCACCTCTGGCTGCCGCTGGCGGCGGCCTTCCGGCTCGATCGCCGAGCCGCGCTGCTGGCGTTCCTCGAGGTGCTCGGCGCGATCCTGAGCAACCTGCTGCCGTTGGCGTTCGGGTTGATGGTCACCGGAGTGGTGACCCGGTCCGAGTCCACCCTGGTCGTCGGCGCAGCCCTGGCCGCGGTCGGGTTCGGCGTCGTCCCGGTCTTCACGACCATCGGGGTCGAAGCGAGACTCCGCCTCAACGAGTCGGTCGGCCACGAGTTCGACCGTCGGGTCGCCGAGCTGATGGCGGCGGTGCCCACCCTCGACCACCTCGAGTCACCGGCGTTCCGTGACCAGGCTCAGATCGTGCGGGAGCGACAAGGTGCCCTCGGCGGTGCCTACAACAGCATGGTCAACGCCATCCGCAACCTGACCATGCCGGTCGTGGCCCTCGCAGTCGCGATCGGCGCGGACGCCCGGCTGCTCTGGCTGCTCCCGGCGTCGCTGCCGAGCCTCCTGCTCGGGCGTTGGCTGGTCCGGTGGGACCGTCAGGCCGAGGACGACGGTGCCGAGCCCGGTCGCCTGACCCAGCACCTCGTCAGTCTCGCCATGGAGCCCGACCCGGCGTCGGAGCTGCGCGTGCTCGGAGCTCGCGCGGTGGTGGCGCACAAGCTTCACACCGCAGGCGCTGCCTGGCGACGTCCGCACGTGCGCGCCGACGTGCTCAAGAACCTCGCAGCTACCGGCTGCGGCCTGTTCTACCTCGTCGCCGCGGGAGCGGTCCTGACACTGATCGCCCGGGACGCCGCCGACGGTCGCGTGCCGGTCGGTGCCGTCGCGACCTCGGTGCTCGTGATCGGCCAGCTCCAGAACGTCGTCTCGTCGCTGCGGTTCAGCTTCCAGATGCTCGCGCAGGTCGTCCGAACCGTCGGCCGCTACCGGATGCTGGAGGACGGCGTCGCCGCCGCTCAGGCCAGCGAGGGCACCGGCACGCCGCCGGCGACGTTGCGGTCGGGCCTCGCGATGCGCGGCCTGGGCTTCACGTATCCCGGTCAGGACACACCGTCGCTGGTCGACGTCGACCTGGACCTCCCGGCCGGCTCGGTGGTGGCGATCGTCGGCGAGAACGGCGCCGGGAAGTCGACCCTCGTCAAGCTCCTCACCGGCCTCTACCGACCCACCGTGGGTCAGGTCCTGGTCGACGGGGTCGACCTGAGCACGCTGAGCGGCACCGCCTGGCGCGCGCGTTGTGCCGGCGCGTTCCAGGATCACGTGCACCTCGAGCTCCTCGCCCGCGAGGCCGTCACCACCGGCGACCTGCCCGCCCTGGACAGCGACGAACGCGCGCTGCAGGCGCTCGACGACGCCGCGGCGAGCGACGTACTCGTGGCTCTGCCGGGCGGTCTCGCGACGCAGCTCGGCAGCAGCTGGGACGACGGCACCGAGCTGTCCGGGGGCCAGTGGCAGCGGCTGGCGATCGCCCGCGGGATGATGCGCGGCGACCCGCTGCTGCTGGTGCTCGACGAGCCGACCTCGGCCCTCGACCCGGCCACCGAGCACGCGCTCTTCGAGGGGTACGCCGACGCCGCTCGCCGAGCCGGTCGCCTGGGAGCGGTCACGGTGTTGGTCACCCACCGCTTCTCGACGGTGGCCGCGGCCGACCTCGTCGTCGTCCTGGCCGATGGCCGGGTCAGCGAGGTCGGCGCCCACGCCGACCTGATGGCACGAGGTGGGAGCTACGCACAGCTGTACGCGCTCCAGGCGCGCGGGTATGCGTGAGTGAGGCTGTTCCCGCGACTGACGATGCTGTGTCGCGGCTCCGCCGCGGCACACCGTCGTCAGTGAGGAATGACCAGCCGGGACTCGTAGGCGAACACCACGGCCTGTACCCGGTCGCGGAGCCCGAGCTTGGCCAGGACCCGCGCGACGTGCGTCTTGACCGTCGCGATGGACAGGTAGAGCTCGGCGGCGATCTCGGCGTTCGTGGCCCCGGTCGCCATGGCCCGGAGCACCGTGAGCTCACGGTCGGTGAGCCGCTTCAGCTCGTCGGGCAGGGCCCGGGCCACCGCACCTTCGGGACGGCGTCCGAGCGCCGACATGAGCCCCTCGATCGCGAGGTGGTCGAGGTGAAGTGTGAGCGGTGTGCGTTGTCCCCACCGTTCGTCGCTGGTGTGTGGCGCTGCAGCAGCAATCGCCATGGTCTCTCCCCCCTGTGTGACCGCTGCGGTCACGAGCAGTCCCCCCGGAAGGACGCGCACATGATCATCGCAGGTTGCGTCAGATGCGCGCCCGACACAACCCCCAGGAGGGTGGAACTTCTGGCCACGTACCTGCTAGGGCCAGAATTCCCGAATTGCCCGGGACACTCGTGCCGGACTAGGAGACGACGACCTCGATCCGCTGGAACTCCTTGAGCTCGGTGTATCCCGTCGTCGCCATCGCCCGGCGCAGCGCGCCGATCAGGTTCATGGTCCCGTCGGCCACGCGCGAGGGGCCGAACAGGATCTCCGCCAGCGTGCCCACGCTGCCGATCTCGACGCGCTCACCCCGGGGCAGCTCGGCGTGGTGAGCCTCGGCCCCCCAGTGGAAGCCGCGACCCGGCGCGTCGCTGGCGCGGGCGAAGGGTGAGCCGATCATCACCGCGTCGGCCCCACACGCGATCGCCTTCGCGATGTCGCCACTGCGACCGATCGAGCCGTCGGCGATGACGTGGACGTAACGTCCCCCTGACTCGTCCATGTAGTCGCGGCGGGCGCCGGCCACGTCGGCGACGGCGCTCGCCATCGGCACCGAGACACCCAGCACGGTGCGCGTCGTGTGCGCGGCGCCACCGCCGAACCCGACGAGCACCCCGGCCGCGCCGGTGCGCATCAGGTGCAGCGCCGCTTGGTACGTCGCGCAGCCGCCGACGATCACCGGGACGTCGAGCTCGTAGATGAACTCCTTGAGGTTGAGCGGCTCCGCCTGGCCGCTCACGTGCTCGGCGCTCACGGTCGTGCCGCGGATCACGAACATGTCGACGCCCGCGTCGACGACCGTCTTCGCGAACTCCTTGGTGCGTTGGGGGCTCAGCGACCCCGCGACGGTCACGCCCGCTTGCCGCATCTGCTGCAGACGCGCGGTGATCAGCTCGGCCCTGACCGGCTCGGCGTACATCTCCTGCATCCGGCGTACGGCGGTCGCGGCGTCGAGCGAGGCGATCTCGCCCAGCACGTCGGCCGGGTCGTCGTACCTCGTCCAGAGTCCTTCCAGGTTGAGGACGCCGAGGCCACCGTGACGTCCGAGCGCCACCGCGGTCTCCGGCGACATCACCGAGTCCATCGGGGCGGCCACGATCGGCAGCTCGAACCGGTAGGCGTCGATCTGCCAGGCGGTGCTGACCTCTTCGGGGTCGCGTGTGCGGCGGCTCGGGACGATCGCGATGTCGTCGAAGGAGTACGCGCGGCGCCCGCGCTTGGCGCGGCCGATCTCGATCTCGGTCACCCGAGCAGCCTATCGACGCGGGACCTTGGTCCCGAGGTCCGGATCCGAAGGTAAAAGTCGCGACGTTCGCCAGCGGCTCCGACCGCGCTCGGCGACCCTGGTTGAACCACACGCGATCGGAGCTTTTCCTTTGCCGTCCCAACCCCGAGGGCGGCGAGGCCATCGAGGCGTCGGGTGGGTGCTCTCGGTTGCCACCATCTTGTCGTTCGTCGGTCTTGCCGTGCCCGCACACGCCAGCGGTGACGACTACCCCTACCGGGGTCTCGGCCAGTGTCCGCTCGTCCCGCTGCCGCCCAAGCCTCCCGCCACCCATACGCCGGCCAAGCCCGGCGGTCCGGTGCGTCCGGGCACTCCCGGTCACCCGGCGACGCCGGGCCGGCCGGCCGGCGGTCCGCACGCGCCCGGGAAGCCCGGCACCGACGTACCGAAGCCTCCGCCGCCGCGTGAGTGCGCCAAGCACATCTGGTTCTACAACGGCAGCTACGGCGACCCCTGGGGATTCGCGCTGCGCAACTGCACGAGCTTCGTGGCCTGGCGGCTGCGGATGACCAACGGCATGGACGACTTCGAGAACCACTTCGGCGGTGTCCACTGGGGCAACGCCGAGCACTGGGACGAGGCGGCGGCTTCGCTCGGCTACCTCGTCGACGACGTGCCGGCACTGGGCGCGGTCGCGCAGACAAGCGACGGCCGCGTCGGCCACGTCGCCTGGGTGTCGGCCATCGGCGACGGGACGGTCACCGTCGAGGAGTACAACCACGGCGTGGCGGGCGGCTACGGCGTCCGCACGGTCCCGACGTCGGACTTCCGGTACCTCCACCTCGCCGACACCGCGCCCTCGCCGTACCTCGGCTCGACACGTGCGGGCGTGGCCACCAACGACGCACTCGAGGGCACCTGGTCGACGCGTGTCTCCGACGCCGGCGACCTCACGGTCCACCGCCCGTCCGGGCGGACGGTACGACTCGGCGATCGCGGCCAGTGGTCGCCGTACGCCGCCCCGTCGGTCGTCACCGACGCCCAGGGCCGGATCTGGGTCGCCGGAGTGACGGCGGCCGGTCGGGTGCTCACGGCCCGCACCGCGCCCGGATCGGTGCTCTTCTCCCGTCTCCGACCGGTGCTGTCGAGCGCGCGGACGGCCTCGCCCGCGCTGGTGGTCGACGGCCAGGGTCGGATGCGCATCTTCGCGACCACGGCGAAGGGGACGCTGGTGGAGCGGCACACCCCCGGCGCCCGCTCCGACCGCTGGAGCCACCCGCACCGGATGGGCGTGCCCGGGTCATGGTCGACCCACGCCGCGCCGTCGGTCGTGGCCGACACTGCCGGCAGCACCTGGGTCGCCGCCGTCACCAAGCGTGGCGTGCTCGTGACCCAGCACACCACTCGCGGCGGCCGGCACTGGTCCGGGATGCACCGGGTGGACCACCGGACCTGGTCCGGTACATCGACGCCGGCGCTCGCCGCTGAGCAGGACGGACGGGTGTGGCTGGCCTCGGTCGGCGACCACGGCAGCCTGTTCGTGCGGCACACACAGGCCGGAGCCGCGCGCTGGCAACGACCGGATCAGCTGCCCGGGCAGTGGTCGCCGTACTCGTCACCGTCGCTGGCGCTCGACCGCAGCGCGCGCACCTGGCTCGCGTCGGTCACCGCCGACGGTCAGCTGGCCGTGAGCTCCCTGCCGGCGGACAGCCGGCACTGGAAGGCCTCGCGCGGGCTTCCGGTCGTTCCCGACTCCGAGACGGACAGCCCCGCGCTGACCACCTCGGTGAACGGTGTGCTGGTCGGCGTCGAACGGCACGGCCGCACGCTCTGGCGCCGCCCGCTCGGTCCGGTCGAGCAGCTCCCGGCCGCCCACGGCCCGCACGGCGGCGGCTTCTCGATCAGTCGCTACCTCTGACGCACCTGGTCAGACCGGATCGACGGCGTCGATCATCGCGCGCAACGCCGCGACGTGAGCCCGGAGCGCCTTCCGGCCGGGTCCGGTGAGTCCGATCCACGTCGTACGCCGCCCGTCGTGCACGCCTTTGCGACTGCGCACGTAGCCCTCGGCCGCGAGTGCGGAGACGTGCTTGGAGAGCACGGAGTCACTCACGCCGATCGCATCGCGCAGGGTCACGAACTCCGCCTCGGACACGGCCGTCAGCGTCGTCAGCAGCTGCAGCCGCGCGGGCGGGTGGATATGAGGGTCGATGGTCGGCATCAGCGGGACGACACCGCCACCAGGACGATGCCGGCGACGGCGAGGCCCACCAGGACCAGGGTCAGGACGAGGGTCGACTCGCGCTCGGTGCGGGCGACCGGGTCACGGCGGTACGCCACCCACCACCGCTGGGCACAGGCGGCGTAGGCGATGCCGCCGACGATGCACAGCAGCCCGGCCAGCCACGCACGATCGGCGATCGCGGCCCAGGTGGCGAGGGCCAGCGGAAGGCAGAAGGCGGTGGAAGCCTCCCAGGTGGACCCGAAGATCGCGCGGGCGAGCAGCCCGTCCACCTGCGCACCGTTGATGGCACGGAACCGCCACACCAGATAGCTCGCCGTCGCCAGGAACACCACGATGCCGACGATGCCGGTCACCGCCGCGGTCCGGCTGGCTCCGCTGCCGGCGTTGAACGCGATCGACGCGGTCAGGGTCGCGGTGGCAACGCCGAGGAGGGCGTGGAAGCCGGCCGGCAACCGCAGGTCGGAGGCGAAGCTCTCGCGCACCCGGTCGGCGGCAGCGAGCTGGGCGGCGGCTTCGTCACGTGAACTTTCCATGTCAGAAAGTATGCGTCGTACTTTCCAATCTGGCAAGTTGGCGTTCAGGTCCTGACGACCACGTCGTCGCCCAGGCTGACGATCCCGGGTCGCGCGACGTCCAGGTAGATCCCCAGGGACATCTCGCGCGCCTCCGTCAGCGCCTTCAGCCAACGGCCCTCGCGGGGCAGTCCCTCCTGGGCGATGTCGATCATCCGGCAGCGCTCGATCCGCTCGACCGGCGTCAGGACCACGCCGCCGATGCCGACCGCGCCCTGCCAGGTCTCCTCGACGAACGGCTCGTCCGTCTCGACGACGAGGTTGGGGCGGATGCGCCGGCGGTCCGCGTCGACGCCGAGGTGCTCGGCGCACCAGGCGAGTGACGCCGTACCGACGATGGAGACGTGACCGGCGTCGAAGTACGGCGTGGTCGTCTCCGGCAACACACGCACCGCGTCGCCCATGGCGTCGCTCAGCACGCGGTCGAGGTCGTCGCCCGGCACCGCCCAGTCACCGCCGCGGCCCGTCACGCGAACACCGTCCGCGGTCGTGCTCGACGCGAACTCGAACACCTCGTCGCGGCGGCGGAAGCGCTTCGAGTGCTTGCCCGTGGCGAGCTTCCCGTCGCGGTCGACCACGGCGAAGGCACGGTCACCGGCCAGCCCGCGAGTGTCGATCTCGACGGACTCCAGGGCCTCGCCACCCATGGCCTTCACCGGGTAGCGACGGATCTCGTGAAGCCGTGGCACGCGCTCGACCCTAGGGCAAGGGTCCCGGGATACGTGGCGCCGTCGCGCACACTGAACGGGTGATCTCGCAACAGCTGGCGACGGACCTGCGCGATGCCGGGCTCGCCTGGGCGCCGGCCAAGGGTGACTGGTTCGTGATCCCGGACCACGGGCTGGACGAGCTCGAGTTCGTGGTCAGCGACATGGTGGTCGAGACCAGACGGATGGCCTTCGACCGGCAGCTGTTGGCGTTCAACGGCACCACCGAGTGGGCGATGGACACGTTGGCCGCATCGGAGGCGCTGTGGCTGCCGCGCGAGGACCAGCTGCGGGAGGTCCTCGGCGAGGCCTTCATCGGACTCGAGTACATCCCCGGCGAGACACCCGGGTACGCCGTGTCGATGCTGCTCGGCGACTCCGAGGAGCGGTTCGTCGACATCGACGTGGACGCGGCGTACGCCCGGGCTGCGCTGGCGTTCCTCGCGTCGACCTGACCGCGTCTAACGGCCGGTGTAGTTCGGCGCCTCGACGGTCATCTGCACGTCGTGCGGGTGCGACTCGGCGAGCGACGCCTGGGTGATCCGCACGAACCGCCCCTTCTCCTTCAGCTCCGGGATGGTCCGCGCGCCGACGTAGAACATCGACTGGTTGAGACCTCCGAGGAGCTGGTGGGCGACGGCCGAGAGCGGGCCGCGATAGGCCACCTGGCCCTCGATGCCCTCGGGGACGATCTTGTCGTCGCTGGTGACCTCGGCCTGGAAGTAGCGGTCCTTCGAGTAGGACTTCTTGCCTCGGCTCGACATCGCCGCCAGCGAGCCCATGCCGCGGTAGGCCTTGTACTGCTTGCCGTTGACGAACACCAGCTCACCCGGCGACTCCTCGCAACCGGCGAGCAGCGAGCCGACCATCACGGTGTCGGCGCCGGCGACCAGCGCCTTCGCGATCTCGCCGGAGTACTTGATGCCGCCGTCGGCGATCACCGGGACTCCGGCGGGACGGCAGGCCTCGGCGGCCTCGTACACCGCGGAGACCTGGGGTACGCCGACGCCGGTGACGACACGCGTCGTGCAGATCGCGCCCGGTCCGACGCCGACCTTGACCGCGTCGGCGCCCGCGTCGACGAACGCCTGCGCGCCCTCGCGGGTGGCGACGTTGCCGCCGATCACCTGGACGCTCTTCGTGGCCGGGTCGGACTTCAGCCGCTCGACCATCTCCAGCAGCATCCGCACGTGACCGTGGGCGGTGTCGGCGACCAGCACGTCGACACCCGCCTCGATCAGGGTGGTGGCGCGCTGCCACGCGTCACCGAAGTAGCCGATCGCGGCACCGACGAGCAGGCGTCCGTGGGCGTCGTACGACGCGTCCGGGAACTGCTCGCCCTTGACGAAGTCCTTGACCGTGATCAGTCCGCCCAGATGACCGCCCTCGTCGATGAGCGGCAGCCGCTCGCGCTTGTGCTGGCGCAGCAGGCGGGTGGCCTCGTCGCGGGTGATGCCGATCGGGCCCGTGACGAGCGGCATCGGGGTCATGACCTCGTCGACCTTGGTGGTCGCCCACTCGGCGACAGGCGTGAAGCGCAGGTCGCGGTTGGTGATGATGCCGAGGAGGCGGTTGTCGGTGTCGACGACGGGGAGGCCGGACACGCGGTACTGACCACAGATGGTGTCGAGGTCCTCGAGCGTCTGGTCGGGACCGATCGTGACCGGGTTGGAGATGATGCCGGTCTGGGTCCGCTTGACCATGTCGACCTGGTAGGCCTGGTCGTCGATCGACAGGTTGCGGTGGAGCACGCCGATGCCACCCTCGCGCGCCATCGCGATCGCCATCCGGCTCTCGGTGACCGTGTCCATCGCGGCACTGATCAGCGGCGCCTTCAGCTCGATCTCACGCGTCAGGCGGGTGGTGGTGTCGATGTCGCCCGGCGCCAGCTCGGAGAAGCCGGGCAGCAGCAGGACGTCGTCGTAGGTGAGCCCCATCGGGGCGAACTTCTCGGGCAGGACCGAGTGGTCTGAATCGGGCTCGCGCTCCACTCCCACAGCCTACCGGCGGCGCACTCGCTGGTCTCGTCAGGCCACGGGCGCGCCGAGTCGGCGCAAAGTGACATCGACATCACGCCGAGTCGGCGCAAAGTGACATGAAAAACGCGCCGAGTCGTCACGTGACGACTCGGCGCGCTTTCGAGCTGAGGTCAGTGACCGTGGCCGTGACCGTGACCGGCCGCGGGCGGCTCCTCCTCCTCGGGCTTGTCGACGATCAGCGTCTCGGTCGTCAGCAGCATGCCGGCGATCGAGGTGGCGTTGACGAGCGCGGAGCGGGTGACCTTGACCGGGTCGAGGACGCCCTGGGCGACCAGGTCGCCGTACTCACTGGTGGCGGCGTTGTAGCCCTCGCCCACCTTGCCCTCGCGAACCCGGGCGACGATGACGTAGCCGTTCTCGCCGCCGTTCTCGGCGATCCAGCGCAAGGGCTCGTCGGCTGCGCGGCGTACGACGCGGATGCCCGCCGCCTCGTCACCGGTGAGGCCCAGGTCGCCGTCGAGCACGGACACCGCGTGGATGAGCGCAGAGCCACCGCCGGGGACGATGCCCTCCTCGATCGCGGCGCGCGTCGCCGAGACGGCGTCCTCGATGCGGTGCTTCTTCTCCTTCAGCTCCACCTCGGTGGCTGCGCCGACCTTGATCACGCACACGCCGCCGGCGAGCTTCGCGAGGCGCTCCTGGAGCTTCTCGCGGTCCCAGTCGGAGTCGGTGTTCTCGATCTCGGCCTTGATCTGGTTGATCCGGCCCTCGACCTCGGTGGCGTCGCCACCACCTTCGATGATCGTGGTGTTGTCCTTGGTGATCACGATGCGGCGGGCGGTGCCGAGCACGTCGAGATCGACCTGGTCGAGCTTGAGGCCGACCTCGGGCGCCACCACCTGACCGCCGGTCAGCGTCGCGATGTCCTGCATGATCGACTTGCGCCGGTCACCGAACGCCGGGCTCTTCACGGCAACCGCGTTGAACGTGCCGCGGATCTTGTTGACCACCAGAGTCGACAGCGCCTCGCCCTCGACGTCCTCGGCCAGGATGAACAGCGGCTTGCCGGCGGCGATGACCTTCTCCAGCAGCGGGAGCAGGTCGGCGATCGCCGAGATCTTCCCCTGGTGCAGGAGGATGTAGGGGTCGTCGAGGACGGCCTCCATGCGCTCCGGGTCGGACACGAAGTACGCCGAGATGTAGCCCTTGTCGAACTGCATGCCCTCGGTGAACTCCAGCTCGGTGCCCATGGTGTTGGACTCCTCGACGGTGATCACGCCGTCCTTGCCGACCTTGTCGAAGGACTCGGCGATCAGCTCACCGATGTGGGCGTCGCGACTGGAGATCGTGGCGACCGAGGCCATGTCCTCCTTGGAGTCGACCTCGCGGGCGGCGTCGCGCAGGGCGTCACCGACTGCCTCGGAGGCGGCGTCCATGCCGCGCTTGAGAGCCATCGGGTTGGCACCGGCGGCCACCGCACGCAGACCTTCGTGGACCATCGCCTGGGCGAGGACCGTCGCGGTCGTGGTGCCGTCGCCGGCGATGTCGTTGGTCTTGGTGGCGACCTCTTTGGTCAGCTGCGCGCCGAGGTTCTCGAACGGGTCGTCGAGCTCCACTTCGCGGGCGACCGTGACGCCGTCGTTGGTGATGGTGGGTGCGCCCCACTTCTTGTCGAGGACGACGTAGCGGCCCTTGGGGCCGAGCGTGACCTTGACGGCGTTGGCGAGCGCATCGACGCCGCGCTCCAGCGAACGCCGCGCGTTCTCGTCGAACGAGAGGATCTTGGGCATTCAGTTTCTCCCTAGCTGAGCGATGGATGCGTGACGTGCCTGGCGCCCGGCCGGCAAGGCGGAGGAGGGCAGGCGACCTGCCAGAGTGGAGCGGTCGCAGACCGACGACAACGCCGCCGGCCGGGGTGCCAGGTGCGTCAGGAAACGACTGCGAGGACGTCGCGCGCCGAGAGGATGAGGTACTCGTCGCCGCCGTACTTCACCTCGGTGCCGCCGTACTTGCTGTAGATGACCTTGTCGCCCACCGCGACGTCGAGCGGGACGCGGTTGCCGTTGTCGTCGATGCGGCCGGGGCCGATGGCCTGGACCTCGCCCTCCTGGGGCTTCTCCTTGGCCGTGTCGGGGATGACCAGGCCGGACGCCGTGGTCTGCTCCGCCTCGAGCGGCTTGACGACGATCCGGTCCTCGAGAGGCTTGATGTTGACCGACATGTGAAAGCCGACCTCCACTTTCTCCACTGTGTTCGGACTCTGCACGAGTCCGGGGAGCCGTTGCTCCCGGACGTTGGAGCCTGCCGTTGACGTACGCCGTCGCGGGGGTCGTGCGTCGTGGCAAGCATTGGCATTCTCGGGTCGAGAGTGCCAATGCCGAAACTAGCACTCACCGACAACGAGTGCCAACGGGGCCCGGCAGCGGCGTAGGTTGCTGCCATGTCGCTTCCGACGCGCACCGTGCTGTCCGCGCTCGCCGCTGCTCTCGCCGACGGATCCGTCGAGGTGGTCGACCTGACGGCTCCCCTCAGCTCCGGCACGCCGGTGATCCAGCTGCCGCCCGAGTTCGGGCAGACGGCGCGCTTCGAGCTCGAGGAGATCAGCCGGTACGACGATCGCGGGCCCGCGTGGTACTGGAACAACTTCCGCAGCGGCGAGCACACCGGCACGCACTTCGACGCCCCCAACCACTGGGCGACCGGTCAGGGCGGGCTCGACGTCGCAAGCGTGCCGGTGGGGCACCTGATCCGACCCGCGGTCGTGCTGGACTTCAGCGCCCAGTGCGCCGAGAACCCCGACTTCCTGCTCGAGGTGGACGACATCACGACCTGGGAGCAGGAGCACGAGCCGCTGCCTGACGCGGGCTGGCTGCTCTACCGCACCGGATGGGACGCCCGCTCCGACTCCCAGGAGCGGTTCATCAACGCCGACGAGACCGGTCCGCACACGCCGGGCATGAGCCCCGAGTGCGCGCAGTGGGTCGCGCAGGAGTCGCCGGTGATCGGGGTCGGTGTCGAGACCGTCGGCACGGACGCCGGTGCAGCACACTCCTTCGACCCGGCGTTCCCGTGCCACTCGTTCCTGATGGGGAGCGGCAAGTACGGCCTGACCCAGCTGCAGAACCTCGCCTCCCTGCCGCCCACCGGCGCCGTGCTCGTGGTCGGTCCCCTGCCGATCGTCACCGGCTCCGGCGCGCCGGCACGCGCGGTCGCGCTCGTCGAGCGCTGATCGTGGGTCGATGAGCACCGTCGCAGAGGCCGTGGGCCGCGCGTTGGTGGAGACCGGCGTCGACCACGTGTTCGGTGTGGTCGGCTCGGGGAACTTCCACGTCACCAACGCGATGGTGGCGGCGGGCGCGCGGTTCGTCGCGGCGCGCCACGAGGGCGGTGCCGCGACGATGGCCGACGCCTATGCGCGGACCACGGGTCGGCCGGCCGCCGTCACCGTGCACCAGGGCCCCGGGCTCACCAACGCGATGACGGGCATCACAGAGGCTGCCAAGAGCCGCACGCCGCTGGTGGTCGTCGCGGCCGAGGTGACCGAGCCGCGATCCAACTTCTTCGTCGACCAGGAGTCCCTCGCCCGTGCTGTCGGCGCGGTGCCGATCCGGGTCGACGATCCGGCGAGCGCGGCCGAGGTGGCTGCCGAGGCCGTGGGCGCGGCGGTGCGGGAGCGACGTACGGTCCTGCTCAACCTGCCGCTGTCCGTCCTGGCGCAACCCGTCCCAGCCCCTGGGCCGTCGGTCTCTGCGGGCTTCACCCGACCCGGGCGTGCAGCCGTGACGCCGACCGAGCTCGCGCGCCTGGTCCAGGCTGTCCGCCGTGCGGAGCGCCCGGTGTTCGTGGCCGGGCGTGGCGCGCGAGAGGCGGGTCCGGCCGTCGACGCCGCAGCCGAAGCATCCGGGGCCCTGCTCGCGGAGTCCGCGGTGGCGAAGGGACTGTTTGCCGGCCATCCCTGGTCGCTCGGGGTCTCCGGCGGCTTCGCCTCCCCCGCCGCCGCCGAGCTCATCTCCCGGGCCGACCTCATCGTCGGCTGGGGCTGTGCCCTGAACATGTGGACGATGCGCCACGGGAAGCTGATCGCGCCCGACGCCACCGTCGTCCAGGTCGACGACACCCCCGAGGCGCTCGGCGCCCACCGCGAGCTGACGTTCGGCGTCCTCGGAGACGTCGAGGACACCGCCCGCGAGCTCAGCGCAGCGCTGGGCGGCGGGCGCACGGGCTACCGCACGGACGACGTACGCCGTCGCCTCGACGCCGGCATCGGCTGGGCGACCGAGCCGTACGACGACCTCACCGGCGGCGGAAAGATCGACCCGCGGACCCTCAGCCGCGACCTCGACGTCCTCCTGCCCGACGACCGGGTCGTCGCGGTCGACTCCGGGAACTTCATGGGCTATCCGGCGGCGTACCTGGGCGTCCGAGACCACCACTCCTTCTGCTTCACCCAGGCGTTCCAGTCGATCGGGCTCGGCCTGGCGACCGCGATCGGCGCGGCGGTGGCCAGCCCCGGCCGGCTGACCGTCGCGGCACTCGGAGACGGCGGTGCTCTCATGTCCGCGATGGAGCTCGAGACCGTCGTCCGGCTCGGGCTCGACCTGCTGGTCGTGGTCTACGACGACCACGCGTACGGCGCCGAGGTGCACCACTTCGCCCCCGACGGCGCGCCCCTCGACACGGTCGTCTTCCCCGACACCGACATCGCGGCGATCGGACGGGGGTTCGGCCTCGACGGCGTCACCGTCCGCAGCCCGGCAGACCTCGACGCCGTTCGCGCCTGGCTGGACGCGGGTCGTCCCCGGCCGATGCTGGTCGACGCGAAGGTGGCCGATCAGGAGCCTTCCTGGTGGCTGGAGGAAGCGTTCCGCGGCCACTGACCCGTCCGCTGACAGGATGACCGCGTGGACCTCGAGACCTTCCGGTGGCTGCTGACCGACGACGGCCAGGCGTTGCTGGGCGCCGCGACCGCGGCCGAGGGGACCGCGCTCCAGGTCCAGAAGCAGCTGCGCGCCACGGCCACGCCCGAGCAGGTGGCGGCGGCGCTCGGTCAGGTCGAGCTCCGGCAACGAGCCGCCGCGAAGCTCGGCGAGGACGCCGCGGGGATGTACTTCACCAGGGACGGGCTCGAGCAGGCCACCCGTGCGGCCGTCGCGCGGCATCGCGCGTCGCGGGTCGCCCTGGTCGGGCCGAGCGTGGTCGACCTCACCTGCGGCATCGGCGGCGACCTCGTGGCTTTCGCTCGGGCCGGACTCACGTCGGCCGGGATCGACCTCGACCCGCTCCGGGTCGAGATGGCGCGCGCGAACCTCGCCGCACTCGGCCTCGGTGGCGCGGTCGAGGTCGGTGACGCGCTCGGGCTCGACGTCGCGCCCTTCGCCACGGCGTACGCCGACCCCGCCCGGCGCGGCGTCCGCGGCCGGACGTTCCGGGCCGACGACTGGACGCCGCCCTGGACGTTCGTCGAGTCGCTGCTCACCGGGCGCGCCTGTGTGAAGGCAGCGCCCGGACTCCCCCACTCACTGATCCCGGACCGCGTGGAGGCCGAGTGGGTGAGCGACGGCGGTGAGGTGAAGGAGGCCGTGCTCTGGTCCCCCGCGCTCGCGACCGTGACGCGACGGGCGACCGTGATCGGCCGTGGTGGGCTCGCCACGCTCACCGACGAGGACGACAGCGGCGCCGAGGTGGGTGGGGTCGGCGAGTTCCTCTACGAGCCCGACGGTGCCGTGATCCGGGCCGGCCTCGTGACCGCGGTGGCTGCCGGCGTCCACGCTCACCTGGTCGACCGGAAGATCGCCTACGTCACCGGCGACGCGGCGTTCCACACGCCGTTCGCCCGCAGCTACCGCGTCGTCGAGGAGCTGCCCTATCGGGAGAAGCAGCTGCGTGCTGCCCTGCGCGACCGGAACATCGGCAGTCTGACCATCAAGAAGCGCGGCGTCGACGTCTCCCCCGAACAGCTCCGCCAGCGCCTCGCGCTGCAGGGCGACGAAGCCGCCACGATCGTGCTCACCCGGGTCGCCGGCGAGGGCACGGCCCTCCTGGTCGAGCCGATCTGACGGGACCCGTCGAGCGGGTCACACCCCGAGCCAGGCGAGCACCGCCAGCACCCGGCGGTTGTCGTCGGGAGCCATCGGCAGGTCGAGCTTGGTGAAGATGTTGTTCACGTGCTTGCCGACCGCCTTCTCGGTGACGACCAGGGCGGCGGCGATGGCGGCATTGGATCGACCCTCGGCCATGAGACCCAGGACGTCGCGCTCGCGTGCGGTCAGCCGCTCGACGGGAGCCTGACGGGCCATCACCGCCGAGACGACCTGCGGGTCGAGCACGGTGCCACCCGTCGCGACCCTTCCGAGCGCGTCGATGAACTCACCGACGTCACCCACCCGGTCCTTGAGCAGGTAGCCGATGCCGCCCTCACCACTGGCCAGGAGCTCGCGCGCGTAGATGCGCTCGACGTACTGCGACAGCACCATCACCGGGAAGCCCGGTCGCGCCGACCGCACGGCGACGGCGGCCTGGAGGCCCTCGTCGGTGTGGGTCGGCGGCAGGCGTACGTCGAGCACGGCGGCGTCGGCGGACGGATCGGCCAGTGCCGCGCCCAGGTCGTCGGCGTGCTCGACCGCCGCCGCGATCTCGTGGCCGTGGGCCTCGAGGATCCGGATCAGGCCGTCCCGGAGGAGGGCGTGGTCCTCGGCGAGGACGAGTCGCACGGCACCTCCAGCGTGACGAGGGTCGGCCCGCCCTTCGGGCTCGACACGCTCATCGTGCCGTCGAAGGCCGCCAGCCGTCGCGCGACCCCCCGCATCCCCGACCCGGAGGTGGGGTCGGCGCCGCCGCGGCCGTCGTCGCCGACCACGATGCTGAGTCGTTCGCTGCCGATCGTGAGCTCGACCCAGGCCCGCGACGCGCGCGCGTGCTTCGCGATGTTGGCGAGGCACTCCGCGACCGTGAAGTACGCCGCGGACTCGACCGGCGCGGGCAGCCCGGTGGGGGTGTCACCGGTGACCTCGACCGGGATGGCCAGGTCGAGCGCGAGCGACTCGATGGCGGCCTTCAGCCCCCGGTCGGCGAGCACCGGCGGATGGATGCCGTGCACGACGTCGCGCAGGTCGCCCAGCGCGGCCGTGCTGGTCTGCCGCGCCTCGGTCAGCATCTGCCGGGCACTCTCGGGATCGCGCTCGACGAGCTCGGCGGCCATCCCGAGCGTCATTCCGAGACTGGCCAGCCGTGCCTGGGCGCCGTCGTGGAGATCGCGCTCGATCCGGCGCAGCTCGGCCGCCGAGTGGTCCAGCGACTCGGCGCGCGTCTCGGTCAGCACCTCCACCCGCTGCTCGAGCCGCTCGGCTGTGCCAGGGCTCAGGAACCAGCGGTCGATCCGGCACCGCATGGTCATGATCGGACCCACGCCGTAGAACCAGGCGATGCCGGTCACCACCGCGACGAACAGGATCAGCACGACCAGCGACATCGTCAGCGAGAGCACGAACGTGGCGGGCAGCCACGCCAGGTCGCGCCAGGTCATCGGGTCGGCAGCGCGGATGCGCAGTCGGGCGAGCGCGGACACACCGTCCGTCGGCCGGTACGACGCGGGGACCGGTGAGCCCAGCACGCCCTCGGCCATGGTCCGGTGAACGCCGGCCAACCACCTCGTCGCGGGCAGCGTGAGCAGCAGGATCCCGAGACCCACCACGATCAGCGCGACCGCCCCACCCACGACGTCGAGCACGAACAGCAGCAGCGCGGGGACCGCCAGCAGCAGCTGCAGGGCGGCGTACCCCGTCATGCGCAGGCGGCCGACGTTCGTCATGGCTCCAGTCTCGCTGATGAAGCGGCGACGGACAGTGGGCCTAGGCCTACCTCCGATCCGGGTCCTGCCACTCCTGATCGACGGCACGAACTTCCCGAGGCTGGACGAGTCCGCAACACCACGACTCGACGAGAGGGAAAGCCCGCCATGTCACCCCATCTGCATCGCCCCGGCCTCGTTGCCCGGGTTCCACTCAAGGCCGCGCGCTGGAGCGCGACCCACCCCTGGCGCGCGATCGGCGCCTGGTTCGCGTTCGTCGCGGTCGCCGTGGCCCTCGCGGCCCTGATCCCGACGAGAGAGACATCCGACGCCGACTACCGGCTCGGTGAGTCCGGCCGTGCCGACGCCATGGCCGCGGCCGGCCACTTCGCCGACGACCAGGTCGAGAGCGTGCTGATCCAGTCGCGCGACGGCGGCGCACCTGCGCCGACCGAGGTCGCGCAGATCGGCCGGCAGCTCAAGACCGACCTCGCCGGCGTCCACGGCGTCACGCAGGTGACGACGCCGCAGTGGAACGCCGACCGCAGCGCCGCGCTGATCGACGTCCACCTGAAGAGCAGTGTCGACGACGCCGGCCAGATCCAGGCGCGCACCGCGCAGATCGCGCGAGCGCACGCCGAGCTCCGGGTGCGCGAGGCGGGTGACGTCTCGGTCGACACGGCCATCAACGACCGGGTCGCCGAGGACCTCGGCTCCGCCGAGGGGATCAGCCTGCCGATCACGCTGCTGCTCATGCTGCTCGCGTTCGGCGCGCTGATCGCGGCCGGCGTCCCGGTGCTGCTGGCGATCACTTCGGTCGCGGCGACCATGGGCATCGCCGCCCCCATGTCGCACCTGGTCCACGCCGAGCCGACGGTGAACAGCCTGATCGTGCTGATCGGCATGGCCGTGGGCGTCGACTACTCGCTGTTCTACCTCAAGCGCGAGCGCGAGGAGCGAGCCAAGGGGCACTCCACGCGCGACGCGGTCGAGATCGCTGCGGCCACGTCAGGCCACTCGATCCTGGTCTCGGGCGCAGCCGTCATCGCCTCCATGGCCGGCCTCTTCATCGCCGGTAGCGCGACGTTCGCCTCGCTCGCCTCGGGTTCGATCGTCGTCGTCGCGGTCGCCGTGATCGGCTCGGTCACGGTCCTGCCGGCGCTGCTGGTCAAGCTCGGTCGCTGGGTGGACCGTCCCCGGATCCCGCTGCTGTGGCGGGTCAACCGTCGGATCGGTCAGGGCGGGATCAGCCGGCACATCCTGGCCCCCGTCGTACGCCGTCCCGTCGCGGCCCTGGTCGTGTCCGTGGCCGCCCTGGGGGCCCTGGCGGCACCAGCCCTGGGCATGAAGATCCACGACGCCAACCTCGACACCCTGCCCGCGTCGATCCCCCAGGTGCAGACGCTGCACGCGGTGGCCGACGAGTTCCCGAGCGAGGGGGCGACCGCGACCGTCATCGTGCACGGCACCGCGGCTCAGCACGAGCAGGTGGTCCAGGCGATGCGTCAGCTCGAGACGTCGGCGGCCTCGACGGCGTCGTTCAAGCCGGCCGGTCCCGACGCGATCGAGACCGCTCCGGACGGCGAGACCGTCCGGCTCACGCTGCCGATCCCCTACTCGGCATCCGACGACCGGTCGGGTGAGGCCGTGCAGCAGCTGCGCGACCGTTTCGTGCCGACTGCGTTCACGGGGATGCACGTACAGCACGCCGTGGGTGGCGACGTCGCCGAGTCCGTCGACTTCGCGACGCAGCAGTCCGACCGCTTGCCGTTCGTGATCGGCTTCGTGCTGCTGCTCACCCTGGTGATGATGACCGTCGCCTTCCGCAGCCTGGTCGTGGCGTTGCTGTCGTCGGCACTCAACCTGCTGTCGGTCGGGGTCGCGTTCGGGATCCTGACGCTGGTCTTCCAGCACGGCTGGTTCGCCGGGCCTCTCGGCTTCACCAGCCCCGGGTTCGTCATCGACTGGCTCCCGCTGTTCGTGATGGTGATCCTGGTCGGGCTCTCGATGGACTACAACGTGTTCGTCCTGGCCCGCATCCGCGAGCACGCCGTCCGCGGACTGCCGCCCAGGCTGGCGGTCGAGCGCGGCATCACGGAGACGGCCGGCGTGATCACCAGCGCCGCGGCGGTGATGGTGTCGGTGTTCTCCATCTTCATCACGCTGAGCATGCTCGAGATGAAGATGATGGGCGTCGCCCTGGCCGCGTCGATCCTGATCGACGCGACGCTGATCCGGCTCGTGGTCCTGCCCGCGGCCCTGGTGCTGCTCGGCCGCAAGGCCTGGTGGCCGGGCCGGATCGTCCGCCCGCAAGGTGCGGTGGTCGAGCCCGAGCCGGAGGTGGTCGGCGTCCGCTGACGCCCCGATCGGAAGGACCGACAAGCGGGGGTACGCCGGCCGGCGGGCGCCGGCGTACCCCACCGGGTTCGCCCCCCCTGCTCTGGCAGGATCGGGCGGTGACCCCGGACGATCAGCGCGGCCGTTGGGTCGCGCTGATCGTCTGTTGCAGTGCCCTCTTCATGACGCTCCTCGACGTGAGCGTCACCAACGTCGCCCTGCCCTCGATCGCCCAGGACACGGGCGCCGGTCCCGCGGAGCTGCAGTGGATCGTGTCCGGCTACACGCTGGCCTTCGGACTGGTGCCGGTGCTCGGCGGGAAGCTCGGCGACGACCACGGGCGCCGGCTGATGTTCCAGGTCGGCGTCGGTGGTTTCGCGGTGACGTCCCTGCTCTCCGGCCTCGCGCCGAACGCTCACGTCCTGATCGGCGCCCGAGTGCTGCAGGGTCTCGCCGGCGGCCTGGTCAACCCGCAGGTCTCGGGGCTCGTCCAGCAGATGTTCCGCGGTGCCGAGCGGGGACGCGCGTTCGGCGTGCTCGGGACCACCGTCGGCGTCGGGACCGCCATCGGCCCCCTCGTCGGTGGGGCCCTGATCGCCCTCGGCGGGCCCGGCCTCGGCTGGCGGCTGGTCTTCTTCGTGAACATCCCGATCGGGATCCTCGTGATCTTCCTGGCCCGTCGCCTCCTGCCGCCCCCGACGGAGAGCACCCAGCACCGGCTCGACATCCTCGGCGCGGTCATCCTCGGTGGCGCGACGTTCTGCGTCCTGTTCGCGTGCGTGCAGTACGACGCCAGCCAGGACACCCGCCTGGCCTGGCTGGCCGTTCCCGCGCTCGTCCTCGGCGTCCTGTTCTACGGCCGCGAGCGCCGGTTGACCGACCGGGACAGCGAGCCGCTCGTGGACTTCCGGCTGTTCCGCCGGCCGTCGTACGTCTCCGGGATCACGCTGGCGCTGACCTTCTTCCCGGCGATGGCCGGCCTGCCCCTGGTGCTCGCGATCTTCTACCAGCAGGGCCTCGGCTACTCCGCCCTACAGTCCGCTCTCGGCGTCACCGCGTACGCCGTGGGCGCGGGGGTATCCGCCCCGATCTGCGGGCGGTTCGTCACCCGGATCGGGCGTTCCCTGGTCGTCGGTGGTGCGGTGATGTTCGGCATCGGCGCCATCGGTCTCGCCGCGATCGCGCCGCACGTGCCGCCGGAGCACGCCGGTCGCTTCCTCGCCATCCCGCTCTTCGTGATGGGCTGCGGGCAGGGCGCGCTGGTCACGCCCAACCAGACCCTGGCGCTGATGGACGTCGACCCGACCATGGGGAGCACGGCGGGTGGCGTGCTCCAGACCGGGCAGCGGATCGGCCTCGCGATCGGCCAGGCCGTGATCGGCGCGGTGTTCTTCAGCTCGCTCTCCGGCGCCGGTCACGCGTCGTACTCCGACGCCCTGCGGAACGCCGTCGTCGCCGCCTTGGTCTTCGTCGTGCTCGCGGTGGGGATCGGCGTGCAGGACCTGGTGCGGGCCGGGCGGCGACGCGTCTGCTGCCGAGGGTTAGGTTGAGCGCCGTGAGCGAGGCGGACGCGCGCACGGTGGCCGCGCAGGCAGCGGAGACCATCGCCGTCCTCAGCGGTGTCGCGAGTCATCGGGTCGTGGTCGTCCTGGGCTCCGGCTGGGGACCGGCCACCGACGCCTTCGGCGATCCGGTCGCACAGGTCGCGATGTCCGACGTACCCGGCTTCCTGATGCCGACAGCCGAGGGCCACGTCGGCACGATCGCGTCGTACGACGTGGACGGCGTCGCGACGCTGGTCCTGAGTGGACGGACCCACCTCTACGAGGGGCACGGACTCCGGCCGGTCGTGCACGGCATCCGGACGGCCGCGGCTGCCGGTTGCTCGACCGCGCTGCTGACCAACGCGAACGGCTCGCTGCTGGCCGACGTCGAGATCGGCCAGCCCGTGCTGGTGCGCGACCACCTGAACCTCACCGGCACGTCGCCGCTCGAGGGCGCGCACTTCGTCGACCTCACCGACTGCTGGTCGCCCCGGCTCCGTGCCCTGGCGCGCGAGCTGGACCCGACGCTGCGAGAGGCGACGTACGCCTGGCTGCCGGGGCCGCACTACGAGACGCTCGCCGAGGCCGAGTGGGTACGCCGGATCGGCGGCGACGTCATCGGGATGTCGACCGTGCCGGAGGCCATCGCGGGAAGAGAATGCGGACTGGAGGTGCTCGGACTGTCGACGGTCACGGCCGTCGAGGGTCAGGACTCGGGCATCGACCCCAGCGAGGTGGTGGCCGTCGCGGAACGCACGGCCGCACGGATGGGCCCGCTGCTCGCGGACCTCGTGAGAAAGGGAAATGCATGAGCATCGACGAGTCGGCGATCCGCAGTGCCCCGCCGGCGCCGGGCGCCATCGAGGCCAACGGCATCAACGTCATCGACGAGTCCGAGCGCAAGGGCACCTCGGCCAGCCTGTTCTGGCCCTGGTGCGCCTCGAACATCTCGGTGTTCGCGGTGGCCTACGGCTCCTTCGTGCTCAGCTACGGCGTCAGCTTCGGCCAGGCGATCCTGGCGGGTGTCATCGGCATCATCGGCGGGTTCCTGCTGGTCGGCCTGGTCTCGATCGCCGGCAAGCGCGGCTCGGCGCCGACCCTGATCCTGTCCCGGGCGCCGTTCGGCCGCTACGGCAACAGCCTGCCCGGTGTGGTCTCGTACTGCCTGCTCGTCGGCTGGGAGACCGTGCTCGTCGCGCTGTCGACCAAGGCCGTGGCGACGGTGTTCAAGCAGCTGGGCTGGAGCAGCGGCGACGGGGTCAAGATCATCGCGTTCATCGTCGTGGCGGCCGCGATCGTCGGTGCGGGCATCCTCGGCTTCGACACGATCATGAAGCTCCAGCGCTGGCTGACGATCGCGATGGTGATCGTGACCGCGGTCTACATCGCCCTGACCGTCGACGAGATCCACTGGAGCCGGGCGACCGACCTGCCCAGCGGCACCACCGCCGGCGTTGTCGGAGCGGGCATCCTGGTGCTGACCGGTTTCGGGCTCGGCTGGGTCAACACCGCCGCCGACTACTCGCGCTACCTGCCGCGCAGCACGCCGTCCCGGAGGTGTCGTGTTCTGGCCGACGTTCGGCGGCTCGCTGCCGGTGCTGGTCCTCGTCGGGTACGGCCTCCTGCTCTGCGCGTCGAACTCGTCGCTCAACTCGGCCGTCAGCGGAGACCCGATCGGTGGCCTGGCGACCGTGCTGCCGGACTGGTTCCTGGTGCCGTTCGTGCTGGTGGCGGTCGCGGGACTGATCAGCGGCGCGGTCCTGGACCTCTACTCCTCGGGCCTGACCCTGCTCAGCCTCGGCCTGAAGACGCCGCGGTACGTCGCGGCGGGCATCGACGGCGTGCTGATGATCCTCGGCACGATCTACATCGTCTGGGTCGCCGCCGACGACTTCCTCGGCATCTTCCAGGGCTTCCTGATCACGCTCGGCGTGCCGATGGCCGCTTGGTGCGGCGTCTTCCTGGCCGACCTGCTCGTGCGCAAGCGCGACTACGACGAGCCCGCGCTGTACACCGCGAGCGGGCGCTACGGCGCTGTCGGCTGGCCGGCCGTGCTGATCATGGCGGTGGCCACGGTCGTGGGCTGGGGTCTGGTCACCGAGCCGTTCGGCGCGAAGGGTCTGGGCTGGCTCGGCTACCTCCTCGACCCACTGGGCTTCGGTGGCAAGACGGGCGACTGGGCCTTCGCCAGCCTCGGCGTACCCCTCGCGTTGGTGCTCGGCTTCGTCGGCTACCTGCTCCTCGGCGCGGCGAGGGTCAGATCGCAGGAGCGGGTCTGAAGGTTGGGGGTTGCACCGTTTCATCATGTGATGCAGGTGAACCGCCGCTTCACATGGCGAGCTCACCGTGGGAAGCGACGGTTCAGCACCTTCACATGATGAAACCGTTCACGACATGCCCCGGCCTCAACCCAAGCCGGCGCGTTCCGCCGCGATGGTCGTGTCGTCGCCGTGGCCGGTGTGGACGACCGTGTCATCGGGCAGCGTGAGCAGTCGCGTACGAATCGACTCGACGATCAGGTCGGCGTCGCTGTAGGACCGACCGGTGGCGCCGGGCCCGCCCTGGAAGAGCGTGTCGCCGGTGAAGACGCAGTCGAGGTCCGTCGAGAGCAGGCACACCGACCCCGGTGAGTGACCGGGTGTGTGGAGCACGGTCAGCGACGAGCCGGCCACCGGCACCTCGAACCCGTCGGACAGGTCGACGTCCCAGAGCAGGTCCGGGTGGGTCAGCTCCCACAAAGGCCGGTCGTCGGGGTGCAGCAGGATCGGTGCCTGCACCGCCTCCCGCAGCGCGGGCGCGACGCGCACGTGGTCGTCGTGCGCGTGGGTGCACACGATCGACCGGACCCGGCGACCCGCGACGAGGGCCAGGATGTCGTCCACCGAGTGCGGCGCGTCGATCACCACACACTCGTCGTCGTCCCCGACCACCCAGAGGTTGTTGTCGACGTCGTACGTCGATCCGTCGAGGCTGAAGGTGCCGCTGCTGACCGCGTGGTCCAGCCGCATCAGAAGATCACGACGCTGCGGAGCACGTCGCCGTGGTGCATCTTCTCGAACGCCGCCTCCACGTCGCCGAGGCCGATCTCCTCGGACACGAACGCGTCGAGGTCGAGCCGGCCCTGCTGGTAGAGCGACACCAGCATCGGGAAGTCGCGCGTGGGCAGGCAGTCGCCGTACCACGACGACTTGAGCGCGCCGCCCGCGTCCGAACACGTCGATCAGCGGGATGTCGGGGATGCGCATGTCCGGCGTCGGGACACCGACGAGGACGACGGTCCCGGCCAGGTCGCGGGCGTAGAACGCCTGCTTCCAGGTCTCGGGCCGGCCGACGGCGTCGATGACCACGTCGGCGCCGTTGCCGTCGGTCAGCTCCTGGATCGCCGTCACGGGATCGACGTCCGAGCTGTTGATGGTGTGCGTCGCGCCCATCTTGCGGGCGCCCTCGAGCTTCCGGTCGTCGATGTCGACCGCGATGATCGTGTCCGCACCTGCGAGCACCGACCCGGCGATCGCGGCCGCGCCCACGCCACCGCATCCGATCACCGCGACGCTCTTGCCGCGCGAGACGTTGCCGGTGTTGAGCGCAGCACCCAACCCGGCCATCACGCCGCAGCCGAGCAGCCCGACGGCGGCCGCGCGAGCCGACGGGTCGACCTTGGTGCACTGACCCGCCGCGACCAGTGTCTTCTCGGCGAAGGATCCGATGCCGAGTGCGGGCGACAGCTCGGTGCCGTCGGCCAGCGTCATCTTCTGGGTCGCGTTGTGGGTGGCGAAGCAGTACCAGGGCTCGCCGCGGTTGCACGCACGGCAGTTGCCGCACACAGCGCGCCAGTTGAGGATCACGAAGTCGCCCGGGGCCACCGACGTGACGTCGTCGCCGACGGCCTCGACCACGCCCGCCGCCTCGTGCCCGAGCAGGAAGGGGAAGTCGTCGTTGATCCCGCCCTCGCGGTAGTGCAGGTCGGTGTGGCAGACCCCGCACGCCTGGACCTGCACCAGCGCCTCGCCGGGGCCGGGGTCGGGGACGTTGATCGTCTCGATGCTGACCGGCTCACCCTTGGCGCGAGCGACGACTCCCTGGACCTGCTGCATGCGGTGATCTCCTCTTGAACGACGGTGCAGGCAGCCTATGAGCAACGCCCTGAGGGCCGCGAGCCCGGCCCGGGCCAGGAACGACAACTTTCAACCGCCGGGCGGGGTCTCAGCACCATGAAGTCGCTCAGGTCCCGCCCGTGGTCCGCCGCTGCGGTGGCCGCCGCCTTGCTGTGCGCCCCGGCCGCGTCGTACGCCGCCGTGCGACCGCACACCCACGACGACCTGGTGGCACATACCCGAGCGGTCCGCGAGACCACTCCCTTCCCGACCTCGGGACTCACGATCGGCGATCCGCCTGCGATCCCCTACGCCTCCGCCTCGAAGCCGGAGTTCGGCGAGGGCAACTGGCGGCTCCGCCGCCCGGACGGTACGTCGTTGAAGCTGCCGCGGCTCACCTGGTCCGCGTGGGCCCCGATCGGCGACGGTGCCATCGGCATGGCCGGCACCGAGGCCGGGCCGGAGATGCAACGCGTCTCCGACACCGGCGCGGTGAGCAACCGGATGGTGAACCACTTCGGGATCGAGGTGTCACCCGACCACGAGATCGTCGGCTGGCTCGGGGATCACGGCCGCGCCCACGTGCTCGAAGGCGGCGGATCCCGCCACTTCGCGATGCCGAGGGTCGCCCACGGCTCGAGGATCTCGGCGATCGCTGGCGAGGAGACCTGCCAGGAGCAAGCGCCCGAGGGCGGCGGCTGCACGATCTTCGTCCAGCGCGGGCGGCACGTCTGGGTCTCCACCTCCCACGGCATCGTGGACCGCGTCGGCCCGATGCTGCGCGTGTCCGACGTCAACCAGCAGGGCCGGGTCATCGGTCTGGCCTCCCGGCGTACCGCGGACCGCCGCGAGTGCTGGGGTGTCTTCAAGCCCAGTGGGAACCGGACGTTCAAGACCTGCGACTACTACCTCGACGCCTTCTCGCCGGACGGCCACCGCATCCTGGCCGAGCGGTCGAAGAGCCAGTTCTGGAGCGTGCGCCGGTTCGCGATCCTCGGCCAGGACGGGCACGTCGTCTCGTCCTGGACGTTCGACGCGTCCGTCCACCGCAGCCTGAACCAGCTCACCTGGGAGGACTCGCACCACCTGCTCGGCGTCCTGATGGCCCACGGGCAGTGGGGGATCGTCCGGATCGGCACGGACGGCTCAGTGGAGTACGCCGGCCCCACGGTCGCGGTGACCGACGAGTTCACGCCGTTCAACCTGCCCGTGCGCTGACGGGTTCTGAGCGGTCTCCTCTGCGAGGATTGCAACCTTCCTCCCCCGCGTCGCGTCTTGGTGGCGACGTGAGGAGGGGACATGGAACGACCGCCCGACGAACAGACGGGGACAACCGTGGTGGCCGACCGAGGACATGCACGTGACACGCGGGACGCCGACTTCGCGGCGTACCTGGCCGCGCGCCAGCCGAGCCTGATGCGCACGGCGTACCTGCTGACGGGGAACCGGCACGACGCCGAGGACCTCGTCCAGACCGCCTTCGCCAAGCTCTACCTGTCGTGGGACAAGGTGCGCGACACGGGATCCATGGACGGCTACGTCCGCCGGATCCTGGTCAACGAGCACAACTCGCTGTGGCGACGTGCCTGGAAGCGGCGCGAGCGCACGGCCGACGACGCCGTCCTGCACGCGCTCGACAAGCCCCATCACGACGCGCACGACGACGGCGTCGGTGCCGCGCTCTGGGAGGTCGTCGAGACGCTTCCACGCAAGGCCCGCGCGGTCGTCGTGCTCCGGTACTACGAGGAGATGAGCGAGGCCGAGACCGCGGCCGTGCTCGGGATCTCCGTCGGCACCGTCAAGTCCCAGACCAGCCGAGCGCTGGCCGCCCTGCGCACACGCGCGCCCCAGACCCTGAACCCCCGCGCTAGCGAGGAGGACGACCGATGAACGACCACGACGACCTGACCCGCACCCTGTCGCGGGAGCTGGACGACCGCGCCCACGAGATGGACGGGTCGGTCCTGCACCTGGCCGACGTCCAGGGCAAGGCCCGTTCGATCCGGCGCCGGCGTACGGCGACCGCGGTGGCCGGTGTCGCCGCCGCCGTGGCACTGATCGTGCCGACGGTGGCGCTCGCCAGCCACGCAGGAAAGACCAAGAGCGAGCCGCCTCCGGTGACGTCGCCGACGCAGACCGCGAGCGACACGGGCCACCAGCCGGCGCCGGGCGTTCTCGACGTGTCGGACCTGCCGACCGGTAGTGCCCCGCAGATGGAGTACGTCACCGACGGCACGACCCTGCACCGGCTCGATGGCAGCACGGTCGAGATCGGCACGCAGTACCCGGTCGTCTCGTACGCCGTGCTCACCGACGGGACGCACCTGTGGCTGACCGCCGACGACGGCACGCCCTACGTCGAGGTCCAGGACGTCGAGGGCAACTTCCAGGCGCCGATCCGCAGCGGATGGGACCTGAGCGTCAACAACAGTCACACGGTCGGCGCCTGGGTGCGCCCGGACGGCCAGGTGATGGTGTGGAACGTCGGTGCGACGGAGCCGCTGGAGTACGAAGGGCCGGTCACGGCCACGGACGACATGCGCATGGGACCGGTGCTCGGTGATCACTGCGGTGCCCCGGAGGACTCCTGCGAGGTCTACGTGAACGTCTCAGATCCGAAGACCGGGTGGCAGCCGTGGCTGGTCGACGTGAACGACACAGCGCCCTACCTCGACGGCACGTACCTGGTCCTCGCGGACGCCACCGAGGGCGGGCTCGGCATCGGGTACCGGTCGCTCACCGACTCCGGCTCCTGCTCGGTCCTGCTCGGAGGGGGCGAGTTCCAGGGTTTCCACACCTGCAAGCACACGCTCGTGTCGTTCTCCCCGGACGGAAGGCTGATCCTGGCCGACCCGGCGTACCACGACGGCATCGGGAACGGCGTGATCGGCATGTACGACATCGACGGGAACGTGCTGTGGGAGCGGCACAGCACCGCGAAGGCTCAGGCGTTCTACCCCGAGGCGCAGTGGGAGGACGGCACCCACGTGCTGGCGCCGGCCTTCCAGGACGGAAAGTGGTCCATCGTCCGGTTCGCCTCCGACGGCTCGATGGAGTACGCCGCGACACCCGTCCCGGGCAACGACGTGGACAACCCCTACGTGATGCCCACGGGTGGTGGCCAACCGATCGGCGACTGAGCTCGTCGGTGGGCGAGGAGCTCGCTCTGCGACCGACTCGAGAGCACGACAGGGACTACGCCACGACCTGGGTCAGTGGCTGGGACGAATCGGCGGGCAGGTCGAGGGCGGACGGTGTCCGTCCTCGACCGACCAGCTCGGAGCCCAGCGCGGCGACCATGGCGCCGTTGTCGGTGCAGAGCCCGGGTCTCGGGACCCGGACCCTGATGCCCTTCGGCTCGGCCCGCTCGGTGGCCATGGCCCGCAGGCGCGAGTTCGCGGCGACGCCCCCTCCGATCAGGATGTCCTCGATGCCCTGGTCGGTGGCGGCGTCGATCGCCTTGCGCACCAGGACGTCGCAGACCGCCTCCTGGAAGCTCGCCGCCACGTCGCCGACGTCGATGGTGACGCCGTCGCGTTGCTGGGTCTCGACCCAGCGGGCCACGGCGGTCTTGAGGCCGGAGAACGAGAAGTCGAAGCGGTGGCGTTCGAGGTCGCGCCGGCTGGTGAGTCCGCGCGGGAAGTCGATCGTCACCTGACCCTCGCGGGCTGCCCGGTCGATGTGTGGCCCACCCGGGAACGGCAGACCGAGCAGCCGGGCCACCTTGTCGAACGCCTCCCCTGCCGCGTCGTCGATCGTCGACCCGAGCGGCTCCACCCCGCTGGTGACGTCCTCGACCCGGATCAGGCTGGAGTGCCCACCGCTCACCAGCAGGGCCAGGCACGGCTCCGGCAAAGGCCCGTGCTCGAGCTGGTCGACCGCGACGTGCGCCGCCAGGTGGTTGACGCCGTAGATCGGCTTGCCGAGGCCGATCGCGAGTGCCTTCGCGGCGGCGACCCCCACCAGGAGTGCCCCTGCCAACCCGGGACCGCTGGTCACGGCGATCGCGTCGACGTCGTACAACCGGATGCCTGCGGTCTCGCACGCCCGCTCGAGGGTCGGCACCATCGCCTCGAGGTGCGCCCGGCTCGCGACCTCGGGGACGACGCCGCCGAAACGTGCGTGCTCGTCGACGCTGCTGGCGACGGCGTCGGCGAGCAGGGTGTTGCCCGCGGACGATCCCGACTCCGGTCTCGTCGCACGAGGTCTCGATGCCGAGGACGAGGGGCTCGTCGGTCATGGTCGCTCAGAGCTCCTTGGCCAGGACGACGGCCGTGGTGCCGTCCGAGTAGTAGCGCGTACGGCGGTTGATCTCCACGAATCCCCGGGCAGCATAGAAGCCGCACGCGGCGGTGTTGTCCTCGCGGACCTCCAACAGCAGCCGCGTCGGAGTACCGCAGGCGCGCCTCCTGCTCCACGCGCTCGAGCAGGCCGGAGGCGACCCCGCTCCGCCGGTGGCGAGGCCGCAACCGTGATCCGCTGGAGCTCGGAGACGTCGGCGAACAGGCTGGCGGCGACGTAGCCCACGATCGGGCTCTTCGTCGGTCGCGGCCACGAGGTACAGGGCGCCGGGGATGGTGCCCGACAGCCCCTCTCTCACCAGCCCGTCCGACCAGGCGTCGGATCCGAAGGTCGCCTGCTCCAGGGCGGCGATCGCCGGGCCGTCCTCGGGCTGGGCCTCGCGGATCACGACACCCGCTTCGGGGCGCCCGGCGCGACCGCGTCGGGGCGGCGGAGGTACATCGGCTCGGGATCGTGGAGCTCGGCCAGCTCCTCGGCGACGGTCCGGGCGAGCCAGCCGGCACTCGGCAGAGCGGGCTCACGCGCGCTCGGGAACGCCTCCGGGTAGAGCAGCGCGGACCCTCGCCCGCGACGGGCTGATCCGGTGGCGGCGTCGGCAGGGCGGACGACGTCGGGGCCGGCGAGACGGCGACCCTGGTCGTCGTACGTCGCGAGGTAGACCTCCTTGCGCCGCGCGTCGGTCGCCACGACGAAGTCGGTGTCGACCGGGATCGCACCGAGCGCCGCCTCGACCGCGATCACGTCGAGCGAGCACACGCCGTACACCGGGATCTCCAGGACGAAGCCGAGCGTGCGGGCCGTCACCAGCCCGACCCGGAGCCCCGTGAACGGGCCGGGCCCGACACCGACCGCGATCGCGGTCAGGTCCTGGCGGACGATCCCGGCGTCGCGGAGGGCTGCGTCGATCAGCGGCGCGAGCTGCTCGCCGTGCTTCATCCGTTGCTCCGACCGCCGCTCGACCACCACGCTCTGCCGACCCTCGAGGTCTCCGTCATGGAGAGCGACGGTCACGAACGGCGTGGCCGTGTCGAAGGCGAGGAGCACTCGGGCTTCGAGGGCGTGACTGAGCGGCGGCAACGCACGCCAGTGCGTGGTCACCCGCGGCGGCTGCTCCGAGTCGTCGACGAGGTGGAGGGCGAAGCTCGGCGGGGCGGCGTACCAGACGGTGTCGACCTGCTCAGCGGCTGCGGTCACGGTCGAGACGACGCCACCACCGATCAGCAACGGGCGCCCGGCGAACGTCGTGGCGCCCATCGTGTGTGCGTGCCCGACCAGGATCGCGACGACGTGCGGGTGGTGGTCGAGCACCGCTGCCAGGTCATCGCCGTCCATCAGCCGGATCGGGTCCATCAGCTCGAGCCCGATCGTGCTCGGCGGGTGGTGGAGGCAGACGAACGTCGGATCGTCCGAAGCGCCGAGCCGACGATCCAGCCATGCCGAGCTGGTCCGCCCCGAGCCGTCCCTCGTCGACCCGCTCCCCCGCGACGGCGTCGATCAAGCGAGTCCAGCATCACGAAGCGGAAGCCGTCGGACGCTGCGACCATCCGGGCCTCGACGCCGAGCCCCTCGACGTAGGCCGCGCGCACGTCGTGGTTGCCCGGGCACACGGCGATCGGGCCCGGCCAGCGCTCGAGCCAGGCGCGTGCCTCGGCGTACTCCGCGGCGAGGCCGTGGTCCGCGACATCGCCGGTGACCACGAGGAGGTCGGGGCGGGGATCCATGGCCAGCAGGTGGTCCATGACGGCCGCGGCCCGCGCGGTCGGGTCCTGGACGTCGTTGCCGAAATGAGTGTCACTGACGTGCGCCACCACGAACATGCGGCCAGCCTGGCACGGTCGCCGCCGTCAGAGGTGGGCGAGCCGCGCTGCCGACCCGCCGCGAGCCGGCTACGCGTCGCCGAGCCACGCGTCGGCCGACGGGCGCGATCCGGACCCGGCGCCTCGGCGCGTCCGACGGCCTTCATCGACGCCGCCTCGTCGGCGAGGGCTCGCTCGATCCGCACCTCCACCCGGTCGTCGGCCAGTCCCTCGGCGATGCCCTCGCCCCACTCGACGACCGTCACCGCCTCCTCCAGGGAGGTGTCGAGGTCGAGGTCGTCGAGCTCGGCGACACCGCCGAGCCGGTACGCGTCGACGTGCACCAGCGGCGGACCGTCGCCGAGAGACGGGTGCACGCGGGAGATCACGAACGTCGGGGACGTCACGTCACCCCGTACTCCGAGGCCGGCGCCGAGGCCCTGGGTGAACGTCGTCTTCCCGGCCCCGAGCTCGCCGGAGAGCACCACGACGTCCCCCGCCCGGAGACCGGACGCCAGGCGCGCGCCGAGGCTCCGCATCGAGTCGGCGTCGGGGGCGTCGTAGGTGCGCGGCGCCGGTCGCCGGAGCTCGACGTACGGCGAGGTGCCGCCGACCGGGACGAAGCCGTGCTCCCGCCAGAACCTGCTGGTCTGCGGCAGCTCCTCCCGTGCCAGCACCGCGAGGTCGGCGTACTCGGTGGCGCGGGTGAGTGCCTCCTCCACCAGCGCGGTGGCGACGCCGTGGTCGCGCACCTCGGGCAGGACGCCGACGCGGCGCAGCCACAGGGTCGACCCCTGCGGGTCGAGCACCAGGGCACCGACCTCGTGACCGTGCTCGGGTCCGTCGTCGTACGCCGCCACCAGACCGCCGTGGGCGAGCGCGGCGGCGATCGACTCCTCCGTCTCGGCCGAGCGCGTCGGCGGGTGGGTCGAGCACCGGCCGCGTCGAGAACGCCGCGCGCACGATCCGGAGGACGGTCGGTGCCGCCTCGGGCCCGACCAGACGGACGTCGGTCACCGCCGGCCGACCTCGTCGGCCTTCTCGCCGGCCGCGGCCAGCAGGCGGTCGAGCTCGTCGTTCACCTCGTCGTGCCGCTCCATGATCACCATGTGTCCCGCTCCGTCGCACTCGAGCAGCGACGAGCCGGCGATGTGGGCGTGCAGCTTGCGACTGTGGTCGATCGAGGTGAGCCTGTCCTCGGTGCCGCAGATGATCGCCGTCGGCACGACCGACAGCGCCTTGACGGTCTCGAACTTGTCGAGCGCGGAGAAGTTCGGGAAGAACTCCGCCACCACCTCGAACGGCGTCGCCGACAGCATGGTGTCGACGAACTCGACGTACGACGCGGGCACGTCGCCACCGAACGCGAGCTCGTCGGTCGCGACGAGGGCGACGGAACGGCCGACGCGACGGAGCCCGTCGACGGCGCGGTGTCCGCGGGCCAACACGGCGACCAGGCGCTGGGCCATCTGCCCACCGACGTTGGACGGGAGGGCCGGGATGAACATCCGGTGCACCTCGAGACCACCGGCCGTGGTCGAGATCAGGCCGACGCCGACGACCCGGTCGCCGAACAGCTCGGGATGCTCCTCGGCGAGCGCCGCGATCGTCATCCCGCCCATGGAGTGGCCGACCAGCACGACCGGCCCGCGTGGAACGACCGTGTCGAGGACCGTCAGCAGGTCCTGCCCGAGCTGCTCGATCGTCGCGTGACCGGGCGTCGAGCGACCCGACCGGCCGTGCGAGCGCTGGTCGTAGAACACCGCGCGCACGCGGCCGCGGTAGGCCGCGCGCTGGAAGTGCCACGAGTCGAGACTGAGGGAGTAGCCGTGGACGAACACGACCGTGAGCTCGGGCGCCGCGCGCCGGCGTCCCTCAGCGGCGTACTCGTCGACCTCGACGTGGAGATCGACGCCGTCGTCGGTGACGACCGTGATCGGAGACGACCGCAGCGAGCCGAACGGCGTGCTGTCCCCTTCCCCGCGTCGGCTGATGACCTGGCGGCGTCGGGCGACGCGGTACGCCGTGCCGGCCGCGGCCGCCGCGGCCGCGCCGGCGGCGAGCCCGCCCGCAACCGACAGGGCCTTGCGCGTGGTGCTCACCGAGCGCCCTCCGTGTAGCGGCGGCTCAGCCGCCCGCCCACGCGCGTGACGATCTCGTAGTGGATCGTGCCGCACGCTCGCGCCCAGTCGTCGGCCGTCGGCTCCCCCGCGGTGCCCGGCCCGAAGAGCACGACCTCGTCGCCGGGCTCCGCCTCCCCACCGTCGGTGGTCGCCGAGGTCGACCACGAACTGGTCCATGCAGATGCGCCCGCGGATCGCGCGTCGCTTGCCGTCGACCCAGACCTCGGCGGTGTTGCCGGCGTGGCGCGGCACTCCGTCGCCGTACCCCAGCGGGACGAGCCCGACGCGGGTGGCACCCGGGGCCGTCCAGGTGTGGCCGTAGGAGATGGAGGATCCCGCGGCCAGGTCCTTGGTCAGGGCCAGCGGCGCCGTCACGGTCATCGCGGGCTCGAGGCCGAGGTCGGGCGAGACGCCGGGCGCGGGATCGAGCCCGTACGACGCGATCCCGCACCGGACCAGGTCGAACCGGCTCGACGGGCGCAGGATCGCCCCGGCGGAGTTGGCGAGGTGCCGCACCTCGGGACGCAGCCCGGCCTGCTCCGCGCCGGCGAGCGCGTCGCGGAAGGCCTTCTCCTGCGCAGCGTTCGCCGGGTGCTCGGGCTCGTCACTGCAGGCGAAGTGCGACCAGATGCCGGTGACCGTCCACACGCCGTCGGCCTCGCCGGCACGTGCGGCAGCCAGGACGTCGGGCCAGAGGTCGGCGGTCGCACCGCCACGCGAGAGCCCGGTGTCGATCTTGAGCTGGACGCGGGCCGGCGTACCCCGGACCGCAGCGCGGATCTCGCCGAGCTCGGCCACGGTGTACGCCGTCACGTCCACGTCGCGTTCGATCGCCGCGGCCCAGTCGTCGCCCGGGACGGTCAGCCAGCACAGCAGACGACCGGTGTCACCGGCGTCGCGCAGCCGGATCGCCTCCTCGATCGTCGCGACGCCGAGCCAGGGCGCCCCGGCCTCGCGCGCGGCCCGGGCGGCCTCGACCATCCCGTGGCCGTACCCGTCCGCCTTGACCACGACCATCACGTCCGAGCCGTCCGGAGCGACCAGGTCACGCAGGATGCCGACGTTGCGCCGGATGGCGGCCAGGTCGACCACGATCTCCGGTCGACGGACCTCGGCGCTCATGTCCTCCATCCTTCCATCGGGCATGCCCCAGCCCGGCGCCCCGTCTCGATACTTCGCAGCGTTCGGCACCTTCTGGTGGTGGTTCCGGGTGCGTACTGCTGCGAGCTATCGGAGCAGGGCGGCGACCACCTGCGGGATCGCGCGGGCGACGTCGGGGGCCGAGATGGGGCCGCCGCGCGACGCGAGGGTGGCGGCTGCACCATGGAGCCAGGAGCCGACGGCACCGGCGTCGTACGGCGAGAGTCCGGCCGCGAGCAGGGCACCGCACAGCCCGCCCAGCACGTCACCGGCGCCGGCGACCGCGAGCCACGGCGTCCCCGACGTGGTGACCCGGACCCGGCCGTCGGGGGCGGCGATCAGCGTGTGATGTCCCTTGAGGAGCACCGTGGCGGAGTACTCCTGCGCGGCTCTCCGGGCGAAGGCGAGCTGCTCGGCCTCCACCTCGGCTCGCTCGACACCGAGCATGCCGGCCAGCTCGCCGGCGTGCGGCGTCAGGAGCGCCGGCGGTCCGACCGGCCGTTCCACGTGCTGAAGGGCGTCGGCGTCGACGACCACTGGTACGCCGGTGTCCAAGGCCGCGGCGAGCGCTTCGCGCGAGTCCGCATCGCCGCCCGACCCGACGACCCACGCCTGCACGCGCCCCTCACCCACGACCACCTCGGGATGCGCGGCGAGAACCGCGTCGGGGGCGCCGCCGGCGTACCGGACCATGCCGCACAGTCCGCTCGACGCACCCGAGGTCGACAACACGCCCGCGCCCGGATAGCGCTCCGAGCCGGCGCGAATGCCCACCACACCGCGGGCGTACTTCTGGGTCTCACCCTCCGGCCTGGGAAGCAACGCGGCGACGTCGCGGCTCTGGAACGCCGTGACCGCGGCCTCGGGCAGGTCGAGCCCGAGGTCGACGAGCTGGACCACGCCGCATGCGGACGCCGCGGGCTCGACGAGGTGGCAGACCTTGTGGGTGCCGAACGTGACGGTCACGTCGGCGGTGACGTGGTCGCCGTCCAGGCGTCCGGTGTCGACGTCCACGCCGCTCGGGACGTCGACCGCGACGACGGGTACGCCAGCGACGGCCCGCACGGCCGCGGCCGCCTCGTCGCGCAGCCCGGGACGTCCACCGATCCCGACGATGCCGTCGATGACGACATCCGGACGGGTGATCTCGGCGAGTCCGACGCGTCGGCCGCCGACGGCACGGAGGGCGAGCGGCACCAGCCTCGTGCACCGAGTCGGAGACGAGCCGCACGTCGACCCGTGCTCCGCGACGCGCGAGCATCGCGCCGGCGTACAGCGCGTCGCCGCCGTTGTCCCCGGAGCCGACGAGGAGCAGGACCTTCCGCCCGTACGCCCCACCCAGCAGGTCGATCACCGACGCCGCCAGCCCGGCCGCCGCCCGCTGCATCAGCGCCCCGTCCGGCAGGGTCGCCATCAGCTCGGCCTCCGCCGCCCGCACCTGCTCGACGGTGTGGGCGGACCTCATGACTCCAGCACCACCACGGCCGAGGCGATGCCCGCGTCGTGGGAGAGGGAGAGGTGGACCGTGGTGGCACCCAGCTCGGCGGCCCGGGCCGCGACCGTGCCGCGCAGCGTGAACAACGGTCTGCCCGACGTCTCCGAGACCACCTCCGCGTCGTGCCAGTCCAGGTTTCCGGGAGCTCCGAGCGCCTTGGCCAGGGCCTCCTTGGCCGCGAAGCGCGCCGCCAGCGAGGCGAGCGGTCGGGTCGCCTCCGCCGGCGTGAAGAGCCGGCTCACCATCCCCGGCGTACGACGCAGGGCGTCGTCGAAGCGCGAGATGTCGACCACGTCGATGCCGACGCCGACGATCGTCACGAGTCGCGTCCTACTCGACCGTGACGGACTTGGCCAGGTTGCGCGGCTGGTCGACGTCGTGCCCCAGCCGCGTCGCCAGCTCGCACGCGAAGAGCTGCAGCGGGACCACCGCCAGCACCGGCTGGAGCAGCGTCGGCACGCGCGGCAGCCGGATGACGGTGTGGGCGAACTCCTCGATCCCCGTGTCGTCGTCCTCGGCCAGCACGATGGTCCGCGCCCCCCGGGCCCGGATCTCCTGGATCGCGCTCACCATCTTGCCGTGGAGCTGGTCGCGACCCTGTGGAGGTACGACGCAGAACACCGGCAGGCCGTCCTCGATCAGCGCGATCGGCCCGTGCTTGAGCTCGCCCGCGGCGAAGCCCTCGGCGTGGAGATAGGCCAGCTCCTTGAGCTTCAGCGCGCCCTCGAGGGCGATCGGGAAGCCGACGTGCCGCCCCAGGAACAGCACCGACTTCGCGTCCTGCAGCTCCTCGGCCAGCGCATAGAGATCGTCGGCTCCGTCGAGCAGCCGCTGCACGTGACCCGGCATGTCGTGGAGCTCGGCGACCACCCGCGCGATCTCGTCGGCGTACGACGTGCCCTTGACCTGGGCGAGGTAGAGACCGAGCACGTACGTCGCGATCACCTGGGTGACGAAGCCCTTGGTCGACGCGACCCCGATCTCCGGGCCGGCGTGGGTGTAGATCACCGCGTCCGACTCGCGCGGGATCGTCGAGCCGTTGGTGTTGCAGATCGCGAGGACCTTCGAGCGCTGGGTGCGGGCGTGCCGGATGGCCTGCAAGGTGTCCGCGGTCTCGCCCGACTGGCTGATCGCGACCACCAGGGTCGAGCGGGTCAGGATCGGGTCGCGGTAGCGGAACTCCGAGCTCAGCTCGACCTCCACCGGCACCCGGCACCAGTGCTCGATGGCGTACTTCGCCACCAAACCGGCGTAGAACGACGTGCCGGCGGCGATCACGATGATCTTGTCGACCTCGCGCAGCTCGTCGTCGGAGATGCGGACCTCGTCGAGCTGCAGCCGTCCGGCCGCGTCGTGACGCCCGAGCAGCGCGTCGGCGATGGCCCGGGGCTGCTCGAAGATCTCCTTGCGCATGAACCAGTCGTAGCCGTCCTTCTCGGCCGCCGAGAGGTCCCAGTCGACGTGGTAGCGCCGCCCTTCGGCAGGCACTCCGTCGAAGCCCATCACCTCGACACTGTCGCGCGTGATCGTGACGATCTGGTCCTGCCCGAGCTCCAGCGCTTCCCGCGTGTGCTCGATGAACGCCGCGACGTCACTGCCGACGAAGTTCTCGCCCTCGCCGATCCCGACCACGAGTGGCGAGCTGCGTCGCGCAGCCACCACCCGGGATGCGTCCTCGGCGTCGACGGCCACGAGCGTGAACGCCCCTTCGAGCCGGGTGCACACCTGCCGCATCGCGTCGGTCAGCGTGCCGCCCGCCGCGAGTGCGCTCTCGACGAGGTGGGCGACGATCTCGGTGTCGGTCTCCGAGCGGAGGTCGTCCCCCGCTGCCTCGACCTCGCTCCGGAGCTCGGCGAAGTTCTCGATGATGCCGTTGTGCACGAGCGCCACGCGTCCCGCGTTGCCGAGGTGCGGGTGCGCGTTGGTGTCGTTGGGAGCGCCGTGCGTGGCCCAGCGGGTGTGGCCGATGCCGGTCGTGGCGGGAGGCAAGGGCGACTCGACGAGCACCTTCTCCAGGTTCGCGAGCTTGCCGGCCTTCTTGGCCCACGCGATCGCGTGGCCGCTGACCAGGGCGACCCCGGCCGAGTCGTAGCCGCGGTACTCGAGTCGCCGCAGCCCCTCGATGACGACGTCCTGCGCCTGCTTCTCGCCGACGTAGCCCACGATGCCGCACATAGCCGCGATTCTAGGGGCGACCCGGTCCTGGACCGGGGACACCCGCTCCGGGTACGCCGGAGAACCCGGCTGCCACAATGCCCGCCATGGCCCAGGGATCGCCGCACGGCGGCAACGGCGAGGCGACGCCGTACGTCGAGCTCGACCGCGAGGCCTGGGCCGAGCTCGGTGCGCGCTTCCAGCAGCCGCTCTCGACCGAGGAGATCACCCGCCTGCGTGGCTTGGGCGACCACCTCGACCTCGACGAGGTGCAGCAGGTCTACCTCCCCCTGTCGAGACTGCTCAGCATGCGCGTCGAGGCGGCGCGCCGCCTCCACCACGCGCAGGAGGAGTTCCTGCACCAGCCACAGCCGCCACGCACCCCGTTCGTGATCGGCCTCGCCGGCTCGGTTGCGGTCGGCAAGTCGACGACGGCGCGCGTGCTCCAGCAGCTGCTCGCCCACTGGCCCGAGCATCCGAACGTCGCCCTGATCACCACCGATGGCTTCCTGCACCCGACGGCCGAGCTCGAGCAGCGGGGGCTCCTGTCGCGCAAGGGCTTCCCGGAGTCCTACGACCGCCGGGCACTCCTGAGGTTCGTGGTCGACATCAAGTCCGGCAAGGACCAGGTCGAGGCCCCGGTCTACTCCCACCTGACCTATGACCGCGTCCCCGGCGAGACGGTGGTGGTGCGGCAGCCGGACATCGTGATCCTCGAGGGGCTGAACGTCCTTCAGCCGGCCCGGGTGCGCGACGACGCGCGCACCGTGCTGGCCCTGAGCGACTACTTCGACTTCGGCATCTACGTCGACGCCGCCACCCACGACGTCCGGTCGTGGTACGTCGACCGGTTCCTGCGGCTGCGCGACACGGCCTTCGCCGACCCGGCGTCGTACTTCCGCCGGTACGCCGAGCTCTCGGCCGATCAGGCGCGCCAGACGGCCCTCCAGATCTGGGACGAGATCAACGGGCCCAACCTGGAGCAGAACATCCTGCCCACCCGCTCGCGCGCCACGCTGGTGCTGCGCAAGGACCGGGACCACTCGGTCCGGTACGTGAGGTTGAGGAAGATCTGATGCCCGACCGGGCACCACGGTCGTTCGACCCCGACGTCTCGGCGGACGCGCTCGTGCAGTCGTTGGCACGGGAGCGGCGTGCCCTGGTCGCGTCGCACCGCGCGCTGCGCCGGGCCGTGGACGTGGCCGAGGACTGACCATGCCCTCACCGCTCCGTGCTCCCGACTGGTGGAGGAACGCCGTCGTCTACCAGGTCTACCCGCGCTCCTTCCAGGACTCCGACGGCGACGGAGTAGGCGACCTCCCCGGCATCACCTCGCGGCTCGACCATCTGGCGCTGCTCGGCGTCGATGTGCTCTGGCTCTCGCCCGTCTACCGGTCACCGATGGACGACAACGGCTACGACATCAGCGACTACGAGGACGTCGACCCGCTCTTCGGATCGCTGGCCGACCTCGACGCCCTGATCGCCGGCTGCCACGACCGCGGGATCCGGGTCGTGATGGACCTCGTGGTCAACCACACCTCCGACGAGCATCCGTGGTTCATCGAGTCGCGCGACCCGTCGTCCCCCAAGCGCGACTGGTACTGGTGGCGACCACCACGCGACGACGGCCGCCCACCCACCAACTGGGAGTCGCTCTTCGGCGGCTCCGCCTGGGCGTACGACGAGTCCAGCGGCGAGTTCTACCTCCACGTCTTCAGCCGCAAGCAGCCCGACCTGAACTGGGAGAACCCCGAGGTCCGGGAAGCGGTCTACGCGATGATGCGGCGCTGGGTCGAGCGCGGCGTGGACGGGTTCCGGATGGACGTCATCGAGCTGATCTCGAAGGACACGGTGCTGCGCGACGGGGTCCCGGCCGAGGGTCGCGACCTCGCGTTCCCGGTGGGCGTCGCGTTCGGTCCCCGCCTCGACGAGTACCTCACGGAGATGAACCGCGAGGTCGGCATCGCCGACGAGCACCTCCTCACGGTCGGCGAGATGGGGATGGCCACGATCGAGCAGGCCCGGCACGTGACGGATCCCGAACGACGTCAGCTCGACATGCTGTTCAGCTTCGAGCACGTCTGGCAGGACCAGGTCCCGGGCGCGACCAAGTTCGACCTCAGACCGCTTCATCTGCCCGACCTCAAGGCCGTCTTCGAGCGCTGGCAGACGGGTCTCGCGGACACGGGCTGGAACTCGCTCTACTGGGACAACCACGACCAGCCGCGGGTCGTGTCGCGCTTCGGGGACGACTCCGACGAGCACCGCGCCACCTCGGCCAAGACACTCGCGACCGTGCTGCACCTGCACCGCGGAACGCCGTACGTCTACCAGGGCGAGGAGCTCGGGATGACGAACGCCGGCTTCACCGCGATCGAGCAGTACGCCGACCTCGAGTCCCTCAACTGGGCCGACGAGGCGCGAACGCGCGGCGTACCCGAGGAAGCGGTGCTGCGCTCCTTGGCGGTCAAGAGCCGTGACAACGCGCGGACCCCCATGCAGTGGGACGCCGGCGAGCACGCCGGCTTCACCACCGGTACGCCGTGGCTCCCCGTCCACGCGAACCGTGAGGTCGTCAACGCCGAGGCCGAGGTGGCCGACCCCGACTCGGTGTTCCACCACTACCGGCGGCTGATCGAGCTGCGCCACACGAGCGCGGTCGTGGTGGACGGACGTTTCGCGCTCCTGCTGCCCGAGCACCCCGCCGTATGGGCGTTCACCCGCACACTCGGCGAGGTGACGCTGCTCGTGGTCGCGAACCTCTCAGGCGAGCCGGTGACCCTCGGGCAGGGCGACCTGCCGGAGCTCGACGGCAGCGACGTGCTGCTGCCGACGCACGCGCCGCCCCACGGGCTCGACCTCCGGGCGTGGGAGTCCCGCATCCACGTGCTCCGGCCCAGGTGAGTCGAGAGCCGGATTGTCCTTGATTTCGTACAACCGCATGCGTTGTCGCGGCGTCCGGAGCCGTCCTAGATTGGCTGGTTGGATTCGTTGACTCGGGGTTCAGTCCGTCCCACCGCGGGAGGAGCAAGGCCATGACCACCGACGTACCCACCGCCCCCTCCGGAGGAGAGCCCACCCTGAAACGGGGCGCGGTCAGCTTCAGCGGGGTCCTGTTCCAGTCGATCACGTTCATGGCGCCCGCCATCGCGACGGCGCTGTCGATCCCGGCCGGCATCGGGTTCAGCGGCGGCGCGGCCCCGCTCTCGGTGATCCTCGCCCTGGTGGCCTGCCTGATCGCGGCGAACTCGATCGGTGAGCTGTCGCGGCACCTGCCGTCGGCAGGGTCCTTCTACACGTTCGTCAGCCACGGCATCCACCCGAAGGTCGGGTTCCTGGTCGCCTGGGGCTTCCTGCTCGGTGTCATCGTCGGCGGCCCCTTCCTGGCACTCCAGATGGGCTTCGTCGTCGCCGGCACCCTGAACTCCGAATGGGGCTGGTCGAACGACACCTGGGTGATCTGGACCGTGCTGGTCTGCCTCATCGTGTTCGCGCTCGGCTACCGCGGCATCACCGGCTCGACCCGGGCCGGCCTGGTGCTGGGGGCCTTCGAGATCCTGGTGTTCGCCGCCATCTCGCTCACCCTGATCGTGAAGGCCGGCGGCGACAACACCCTGCAGGTCTTCGGCACCCACTACGCGAACAACCCCGACTTCAAGGGGTTCTCGGGAGTGATCGCGGGGTCGGTGTTCACGATCTTGGCGTTCATCGGCTTCGAGCAGGCGGCGCCGATCGCCGAGGAGGCACACGAACCGCGGCGGACCGTCCCGCGCGCGATGTTCGTGTCGTGCCTGCTGATCGGCGCGTTCTACCTGCTCAACACCTACGCCAGCGCCGTCTCCTTCGGCCCGTCCGACATGATCAACTTCACCGCCGACGACAGCAACCCCTGGCAGAACATCCTCGGCCGCGACGCGTGGGGCTGGTTCGGCTTCTTCCTGATCTTCGTGGCGCTGATCAACTCGATCATCGCCAACCAGAACGCCGCCAACAACTCGTCGACCCGCACCATGTTCGCGATGGGGCGCATCCGGTTGCTGCCCGAGGGCTTCGGGCGGCTCAACCCGTTCGGCTCGCCCCTGGTCGCGATGGTGGCGCAGCTCGTGGTGTCGTTGGCCGTCGCGCTGTACCTCGGCTACCACTACGACCCGTACACCGGCTTCGCGCTGACCGCGACGATCCTGGTGGACATCTTCGCGCCGATGTACATCCTGCTGAACCTCGCCTGCCTGTTCTACTTCCTGCGGGTCCGGCGCGACGAGTTCAACGTCATCCGGCACGGCATCCTGCCGATCCTCGGCGCGCTGGCGTTCATCCCGGCGTTCTGTGCCGGCGCCGGGATCCCGGCGTTCGACTTCATCAGCTCGCTCCCGAAGCCGCTCTCGTACGCCGGCCCCGTCGCTGCCGCCTGGATGGTGATCGGTCTCGTGTACCTGGTGGTGCTCAGCGTCACCCGACCCCAGCGCATCCTGGAGACCAAGCGCGTGTTCGACGAGGAGTGAGAGCTGCCGCATGGACGTCCTCAGCTACCGCCCCGAGGCACACGAGCTGGCCTGGACCTTCGGCGGCGTACCACCCGTACGACGCGTGCAGCCCGGAACGGTTCTGGAGCTCTGGAGCGAGGACGCGTTCGCGGGCAAGGTGCGCGGCGTCGACGACCTGGTCTCGCGAGTGATCGAGTTCCCGTTCGTGAACCCGTTGACCGGCCCGTTCCACGTCGAGGGCGCCGAGCCCGGCGACACCCTCGCGGTGCACTTCGTCTCCATCGAGCCGTCCCGCGACTGGGCGGCGTCCACGACCATCCCGCTGTTCGGAGCGCTGACGAGCACGCACACCACGGCCGGCCTCCAGGAGCCGTTGCCCGAGGTGATCTGGATGTACGACGTCGACACGGTCGCCCGCACGGTCTCGTTCGAGGCCCACTTCAGCGACGACCGGGTCGAGCTGCCGCTGGACCCCATGCACGGCACCGTCGGGGTCGCCCCTGCCAGCTTCGAGGCCCGCTCGTCCCTGGTGCCCGACGCGCACGGCGGCAACATGGACACCCCCGAGATGCGGGCCGGCGTGACCTGCTTCCTCGGCGTCAACGTCGAGGGCGCGCTGTTCGCGCTCGGCGACGGGCACTGCCGCCAGGGCGAGGGTGAGACCTGCGGGGTCGCGGTCGAGGCGGCGATGGACACCACGGTCATCGTCGACGTGATCAAGGGCGTGCCCACGCCCTGGCCGCGTCTCGAGTCCGACGGCTACCTGATGAGCACCGGCTCGGCCCGCCCGCTCGAGGACGCCTTCCGGATCGCCCAGCACGACCTCGTGAGCTGGATCGGCGGCGAGTGCGGTCTCGACCCGCTCGACGCCTACCAGCTGGTCACCCAGGTCAGCGAGTCCCCGATCGCGAACGTCTGCGACCCCAACTACACGGTCGTGGCGAAGGTGCGGAAGTCCTACCTGCCGCGGCTCTCCGCCGATGGGGCGTACGCCGGCGCCCATGCGCAGCTGAAGGAGATGAGCGCGGCGTACCAGGCGCAGCGCGGGTGATCCCGGGCGGCGTCTGCGGGCACACGAAAGGCGAGGGACAACCCCTCGCCACTATCAACTTATAACGCACCCGGGGGCTTGCCGCAAGACCCCGGTCGTGCCGCAGAATCACCGATCCGCCCCGCCTCTCGTCCCTGGAGCTGATCGCGTGACCTCGGTGTCCACCTGCGCTTTCGACCTTCCCGACCACCTCGCCGCCAAGGCCGATCCCGCCCTGATCAGCCCGGACGAGCAGCACTTCGCCGCCATGGCCGAGAGCCTCGAGCGCTCGGTCGCCGACCTGACCGATCGGCTCGTGGCGACCCGCCGGAGCGAAGGCGAGTCGAGCACCGAGGCACTCGAGCGAGATCAGGAGATCCACCGCCTGACCGCACGTCTGCGGGTCCTGCGGCGGTTCAGCCTCGACCTGTGCCTGGGCCGCATCGTCACCGAGGGCGGGGAGGCCGTCTACATCGGGCGGCTCGGTCTCACCGACGGTGCCGGCAACCGGCTCCTGGTCGACTGGCGCTCCCCCGCCGCCGAGCCGTTCTTCGGCGCCACCCACGGCAACCCGATGGGCCTCGCCAGCCGCCGGCGATACCGGTGGACGCGCGGCACGGTGACCGACTATTGGGACGAGGTGTTCACGCCGGACGGCCTCGAGGGCCACGCCGCCCTCGACGACCAGTCGGCGTTCATCGCCAGCCTCGGCAGCAGCCGGTCGGAGCAGATGCGTGACGTGCTGTCCACGATCCAGGCGGACCAGGACGCGATCATCCGGGCCGGGTCGCGGGGCACGCTCGTGGTCGACGGCGGTCCGGGCACCGGCAAGACGGTCGTGGCGCTGCACCGCGCGGCCTACCTGCTGTACGCCGACCCCCGGCTCGGCGAGGGTCGCGGCGGCATCCTCTTCGTCGGCCCGAGCCGGCCCTACCTCGCCTATGTCGCCGACGTGCTGCCCAGCCTCGGAGAGGAGGGCGTCCAGACGTGCACGTTGCGCGACCTCCTGCCCGAGGGCGCCACGGCACCAGAGGAGCCCGACCCCCAGGTGGCCTGGCTGAAGGCGTCGGCCGCGATGGTCGGCGCCATCGAGCCGGCCGTCCGCCTCTACGAGGAGCCGCCGACGGAGGGCCTGGAGGTCTCGACCCCGTGGGCCGACGTCTGGGTCAGCCCCCACGACTGGGTCGAGGCGTTCGAGTCGCTGGAGCCCGGGACCTCCCACAACGAAGGCCGTGACCAGGTCTGGGAGGCGCTGCTCACGATCCTGGTCGACCAGCACGAGACCGACACCGGCGACCCGGAGGACCCGGACGTGTCGGAGGAAGTGGTACGTCGTTCGCTCGCGCAGAACGACGAGCTGGTCGAGGCCTTCGGAAAGGCCTGGCCGCTGATCGACCCCGCCGACCTCGTCGGCGACCTGTGGTCGGTGCCGGCGTACCTCCGGATGTGCGCGCCCTGGCTCGGTGCGGACGAGGTGACGCTGCTGCAGCGAGCGGATCCGCGGGCCTGGACCGCCGCCGACCTGCCGCTGCTCGACGCCGCGCGGCTGCGGCTCGGCGACCCCCGGGCCTCACGCCGCAACCGCCGACGCGCGGCGGCACTCGCGGCCGAGCAGGACGAGCGGACCCGCGTCGTCGACCAGCTGATCGCGACCGACGGCTCCGAGCTGAAGGTGATGTCGATGCTGCGCGGCGACGATCTGCGCGAGGCGTTGGTCGACCAGGACGCCGTCCCCAGCCCCGAACGCGACCTGCTGGCGGGGCCGTTCGCGCACGTGGTCGTGGACGAGGCGCAGGAGCTGACCGAAGCCGAGTGGCAGATGTTGCTCCAGCGCTGCCCGTCCCGCAGCTTCACGGTCGTCGGCGACCGCGCACAGGCACGACACGGGTTCGCCGAGCCATGGGAGTCACGGCTCGAGAGAGCAGGCCTCGACCAGGTCAGCCAGGCGTCGCTCACCATCAACTACCGGACACCGGAGGAGGTGATGGCGGAGGCCGAGCCGGTCATCCGCGCGGTGATCCCGGACGCGAACGTGCCGACGTCGGTCAGGAGCACCGGGGTCCCCGTCGTCCACGGCGCCGTGGCCGAGCTCGACTCGGTGGTGGACACCTGGCTCGACGAGAACCCCGAGGGGATCGCCTGCGTCATCGGCGCTGCGGACTTCGAGTCGCGAGGGCGAGTTCGGTCATTGCGGCCCGAGCTGTCGAAGGGCCTCGAGTTCGACCTGGTCGTCCTCGTGGATCCGGAGTCGTTCGGCGACGGCGTCGAAGGGGCGGTCGACCGGTACGTCGCCATGACGCGGGCGACCCAGCAGCTGGTGGTCCTCACCTGACTCAGAGGCGCTTGTGGAACTCCACCAGCGTCTCGACCAGGCGGTAGCCCAGCGCCTCGTTGATCGCGTTCATGTGCGTGTTGACCTCCGCGTTGCTGGTCACGACCAGCCGGCAGCCCGGGAACGCCGCCCGCATGGCGCGGTGGCTGGCCAGCTTCGTGGCGAGTCCCAAGCGGTGGCCACGGTGCTCGGGCAGCACCATCGTGACCCCGATGTGTGCGCGGACGGGATCGTGGGTGCTGACCCGCACGCCGGTCAGGCCGACCACGACACCGTCCGGAGCCAGCGCAGCGGACTCGAACGTGGCGAGCCCGACCTCGACGCGGCGACGCTCGGCTGCCCGCACGCGGTCGACGGTCCAGTCGCGGTCCTCGAGGTCGAGGTCGCCCTGCGGGATCAGGCTCATCACCCGGCTCAGCGCCTCGCCGAAGCTCTCGACGTACTCGTCGGGACAGGCGTCGCGCCACGTCTCGACCCGATAGTCGCCGATCGCGGATTGCACCTCGGCCTCGAGCACGGGCCACCCGGGCTCGGCGCCATCGAGGTCGATCGCCTTGACCCCTTCGCGGTTGGCCTCGGCGTACCCCATGGCCTCGGCGAAGGACGAGCCGCCGCTGACACCTCCCGGGGTCACGAACACCTCCGTCAGCACCCGGTCCCGGCCGATCTCGACGGTGCGTCGTTCCAGCTCCCCGAGAAGCCTGGTGCCGACGCCACGACGCCGGTGGTCCGGGTGGGTCATCACGTCGGCGTACACCACTGTGGGGTTGTCGTCGAGCGGGATGTTGGCCAGGCTCACGCCCACGAGCGCGGCACCGTCGAACGCTCCGTGGAGCTGGAGGTCGAATCCGGGCGGGGTCGACGAGAGAGGGCGTCCGGCGGCCTCCCACGACGGGATCAGGTCGGGCCGGCGATGGGGTTGCGCGGCGCGCCAGACGTCGTACCAGCGGCGCAGCTGGGCTTCGTCGGTGGCGTCGACGTCACGGATCTCGAGCACGCGTGCACGCTAGGTGATGGGCCGCGGCCCGGCACTGCCTTTTCGGGTCACACGGCCAGACGACGGCGTACGACGTCGGCCAGCCGCTCGGCGACCTCGTGGGCCTCCTCCGAGGTCGCGGCCTCGACCATCACCCGCACGAGCTGTTCGGTGCCAGAGGGCCGCAGCAGGACCCGGCCGGTGTCTCCGAGCTTCTCCTGCTCGCGGGCGACCGCCTCGACCAGCTCGGGGTCCTCGGTGCCGTCCCGGTCGACGCCGGTGACGTTGAGCAGCACCTGCGGCAGGCGGTTCACGACCGACGCCAGGTCGCGCAGGGACGACGCGGTCGTGGTCATCCGCTGCAGCACGTGCAGGGCCGTCAGGATGCCGTCACCGGTGGTGGCGTGCTCCCGCATGATGATGTGACCCGACTGCTCGCCCCCGAGCGAGAACCCGCCCGCACGCATCGCCTCGAGCACGTAGCGGTCGCCGACGGCGGTCTGCTCGACGGTGATCCCGGCCTTGCGCATGGCCTGCACGAGACCGAGGTTGCTCATCACCGTCGCCACGATCGTGTCGTGGGCCAGGTGGTGGCGCTCGTGCAGGTCGAGGGCGAGCAGGGCCATCAGCTGGTCGCCGTCCACGCTTGCGCCGGTGTGGTCGACCGCCAGGCAGCGATCGGCGTCGCCGTCGAGGGCGAATCCCAGGTCGGCGCCACGCGCGAGCACCGCCTCGCGGAGCATCTCCAGGTGCGTCGACCCACATCGCTCGTTGATGTTGAGCCCGTCGGGGTCGTCGTTGAGCGCGATCACGTCAGCGCCGGCGGAGCGCAGCGTGTGCGGCCCGACCACGGAGGCGGCGCCGTTGGCACAGTCGAGGACGACCCGGAGCTCGGTCAGCGGGTGGTCGAGCGTGCCGACAAGGTGGTCGGAGTACTCCTCGACCGAGCGGGCGTACGGCGTGACTCGCCCGACGTCGCCGCCGATCGGGCGGTCCCACGGCTCACTGACCAGGGCCTCGATCTCGCGCTCGAGGGCATCATCGAGCTTGACCCCGCCCCGGGCCAGGAACTTGATGCCGTTGTCGGGCATCGGGTTGTGCGAGGCGCTGATCACCACGCCGACATCCGCGCCCAGGGCGTCGGTCAGGTAGGCGACACCCGGGGTGGGCAGCACCCGCAGCCGGATCACGTCGACCCCGGCGGACGCCAGACCCGCCACGACCGCGTGCTCGAGGAACTGTCCCGAGATCCGCGTGTCACGGCCGACGACCGCGACCGGGCGCTGCCCGCTGAAGCCGCCGTGGTCGACGAGCACCCGGGCCGCAGCCGCGCCGAGGTCGACCGCGAGCTCGGCGGTGATCACACCGTTCGCGAGCCCGCGGACACCGTCGGTGCCGAAGATCCGCTGCGTCATCGCCCGATCATCGCAGGCAGACTGCCGAGGATCAGCGCTTGCTGTACTGCGGAGCCTTGCGGGCCTTCTTCAGACCGGCCTTCTTGCGCTCGATGACGCGCGCGTCGCGGGTCAACAGACCGGCCTTCTTCAAGGTCGGACGGTTGGCCTCCACGTCGATCGCGTTGAGGGCACGCGCCACACCGAGCCGGAGCGCGCCGGCCTGGCCGGTGATGCCACCGCCGTGGATGCGGGCGATGACGTCGAACCGGCCGTCGAGCTGAAGCGCGGCGAACGGCTCGTTCACCACCTGCTGGTGGAGCTTGTTCGGGAAGTAGGAGTCGAGCGCGCGGCCGTTGATGGTCCACACGCCGGTACCCGGGAGGATGCGCACCCGGGCGACCGCCTCCTTGCGGCGACCGGTGGCGGCCGCGGGGGCGATCGTCGCCGGGCGGGCCGCGTCGGCGGCCGCCGAGCTCTCGGACGTGTAGGCGACGCCCTGCTCGTCGGCGGTGAACGTCTCGGCCACGCCGGCTTCGGTGGTGGCCTCAGCCGGCGCGTCGGTGGTGGTCTCGTCAGCCACGGAGGTTCCTTCGTTTCTCGGCTCGGCAGGAGTCGGGGTGGTCGGCGGGGTCACTGGGTGACCTGCGTGATCTCGAACGGCTTGGCCTGTTGGGCCTGGTGGGGGTGGTTCGGGCCGGTGTACACCTTGAGCTTCTTCAGCACCTGGCGACCGAGCTTGTTCTTGGGAAGCATCCCCCACACGGCCCGCTCGACGACCTTGCGGGCGTCCTTCTCCAGCTGCTGGCCCACGGGCACGGCGGTGAGGCCGCCCGGGTAGCCGGAGTGGCGGTACAGGAGCTTGCTGTTCAGCTTGTCGCCGGTCAGGGCGACCTTCTCCGCGTTCACGACGATCACGAAGTCACCCATGTCGGCGTGCGGTGCGAAGGTCGGCTTGTGCTTGCCGCGCAGCAGGGTCGCGACCTGGACCGCGAGCTTGCCGAGGATGACGTCGTTCGCGTCGATGACGTGCCACTCGCGGTGGACGTCGCCGGGCTTGGGGCTGTAGGTGCGCACGCGCAGGCCCTTCTCGTTCGTATGGTTCCGGTGGACGGCCGCCCACCGGGGTGCTGCCACGACCTCTGACGAACGCTTCCTCGGATGGAAGTCCTCTGCCCGGCTCCGCTTCGTCCGGGTCTGCCCTGGCTCGTGGTCTCGACAAGCTCGACCAGCGGGCCAGAACGGCAGGGATCGCGACCACACAATCTACCGGCTGCCCAGGTCAGCGCCCTAATCGGGCGCCGCGTCCGGATAGCCTCCGCCCATGGAGCCCACCGATGCGGACGTCGCGCTGCTGGCGGCGGAGGCCGGTGCGGCCGTCGTACGCCGGATGTACCGCACCCCGGTCGCCCACCATCTCAAGGTCGGCACCGACTTCGCGACGGACGCCGACCTGGACGCCGAGACCGCGATCCGCGCCGTTCTCTCCGAGCACCGGCCGGGTGACTCCCAGCTCGGCGAGGAGCACGGAGCGTCCGGTCCCGACTCGCACCGCCGATGGCTCGTCGACCCGCTGTGCGGCACACGCAACTTCGGGGCCGGCCTCCCCCTGATGTCGACCAACGTCGCGCTCAGCGAGAGGGGCGAGGTGACCGCCGCCGCGTCGGCGGAGTGCGTGGGCGAGGAGACCTACTGGACCGACGGCACCCGCGCCTGGGTACGCCGCGAGGGCGCCGACGCCCTCCTCCGACCGGACGTCGCGAACCTGATGGTCGCGTTCAACCTGGAGGTCGACGCCGCCGGACGCCGGCGGGCCTCGGACGTGATGGCCGACCCCGCCTTCTTCGAGACCTACCAGCCGCGGATCACCTCGAGCACGCTCGCCCTCGCGTGGGTCGCGGCCGGCCGGCACGCGGCGTACGTCACCGAGGGCGATCTCCGCGACAACGTGCACTTCGCGCCCGGGCGTCAGCCTGTGCCGCGCGGCCGGCTGCGTCGTGACGGACCTCGAGGGTGGGCCGGTCGACACCGGGGCCGGCCCGGCTCGCTCGGGTCGCGGCGGGTCTGATCGCCGCCGGCGATGCGACCACACACGGAGCTTTGCTGGCCCTGATGCAGGAGTGACGGATGGGGGCTTTCGAGCTCCTACCGGATTCGCCCTCCGCAACACCCCGGACTAAGTTGAAGGGGTGAACGACTCCCTCACCGTCCGCGACAACCGCACCGGCCAGGAGTACGACGTACCGATCGACAACGGCACGATCCACGGCACCGACATCGGCCAGATCAAGGACGGTGACGGCGCCCCTCTCGCCGTGTACGACCCCGGCTTCGTGAACACCGCGTCCTGCAAGAGCAGCGTCACCTACATCGACGGCGACGAAGGCATCCTGGAGTACCGCGGCTACCCGATCGAGCAGCTGGCCGAGAAGTCGACGTTCCTCGAGGTCGCCTACCTGCTCGTCCACGGTGACCTGCCGACGAAGACCCAGTACGAGAACTGGGTGCACGACATCACGTACCACACGTTCGTCCACGAGAACATCAAGACGTTCATGGAGGGCTTCCGTTACGACGCCCACCCGATGGGCATGCTGATGGCCTCCGTCGGCGCGCTGTCGACGTTCTATCCCGACGCCCGCCACATCGACGACGACGAGATCCGCCGGCTCCAGATCGTGCGGATGATCGCCAAGATGCCGACGCTGGGCGCCTGGTCGTTCCGTCACGCGCAGGGCAAGCCGTTCGTCTACCCCGACAACGAGCTCGGCTACACCGCGAACTTCCTCTCGATGCTGTTCCGGATGAGCGAGGACCGCTTCGCGGCCGACGAGCGGTTGGTCAAGGCGCTCGACGTGTTGTTCATCCTCCACGCCGACCACGAGCAGAACTGCTCGACCAACGCCGTCCGCTCCATCGGTTCGTCGCAGGTCGATCCGTACTCCGCGGTCGCCGGTGGCATCGGAGCGCTCTACGGCCCCCTGCACGGCGGCGCCAACGAGGCCGTGCTGCGGATGCTCCGCCGGATCGGGAAGAAGGAGAACATCCCCGACTTCATCGACGGCGTGAAGAACGGCGACGAGCGGCTGATGGGATTCGGCCACCGCGTCTACAAGAACTACGACCCGCGGGCGAAGATCATCAAGAAGGCCTGCGACGACGTCTTCGAGGTCACCGGGGTCAACCCGCTGCTCGAGATCGCGATGGAGCTGGAGAAGATCGCGCTCGAGGACGAGTACTTCGTCTCGCGCAAGCTCTACCCGAACGTCGACTTCTACTCCGGTCTCATCTACGAGGCGTTCCAGTTCCCGCCGGAGATGTTCACCGTGCTGTTCGCGATCGGGCGTACGCCGGGCTGGCTGGCGCAGTGGCTCGAGCTCGTGCAGGACAAGGAGCAGAAGATCGCCCGTCCGAAGCAGATCTACACCGGCCAGCGCACCCTCGACTTCACGCCCGCCTCGGAGCGGTGGAGCTGACCGACCGCTTCTTCTTCAACGGCTTCATCATGAGAAGGTGCTGAACCGCCGCTTCTCATGGTGAGTACAGCGTGAGAAGTGATGGTTCGCCTCCTTCACATGGTGGAACCCGTCCACGTCACCTGGCTGTGCCGGGCACCGTCACCGGCGACGTGTGCCCGACACCTCATCCCGAACTCCGGAAATGAAGCGCGCCCGGGGTCCCAGGATTGGCAAGATCGACCCGTGCCCACGCTGACCACCACCGCATCCCTGGAAGCCTCCCTCGATCTCCTGCGAGCGGCTCCGACCGAGACCGGCACGCTCGAGATGATCGTCCGGCGACCCGAGGTGGGGGTGCGCGAGGTCGTCGCGGACGGCCTCCTCGACGAGGCCGACGGACTCCTCGGTGACAACTGGCTGAGCCGGGCCACCTCACGCGCGGTCGCCGAAGGGCGCCACCTCGACGCGATGATCACGGTGATGAGCGCCCGCATGGTCGGGCTGCTGGCCGAGACGGCTGACGTCCGAGCACTCGCCGGTGACCAGCTGTACGTCGACCTCGATCTGTCCCACGACAACCTCCCCGCCGGATCCCGGATCGCGATCGGCGACGACGCCGTCCTCGAGGTGTCGGCCAAGCCGCACGCCGGCTGCAAGAAGTTCCTCGCGCGCTTCGGCGAGGACGCGCTGGCGTTCGTGAACAGCGAGGTCGGCAGCCGGATGCGGTTGCGTGGACTGAACGCCCGCGTCGTGCACGGCGGCGCGATCCGCCACGGCGACGTCGTACGCCGACTCGGCTGACCACCCGAACGCTTCTTCAAGACACCCCAGGGCTCTTTCAGCCTCCTCCCAGACTCGCCCGGCAAGTTCTGGGACATGACGAACGACCCGTACGGCACCGAGCCGGGCAACCGACGTGAGTGGGGTCAGGAGCCGCCTGCGCCACCCACGACCTGGTCGCCGTACGGGTACGCAGCCCACCCGGACGATGGCCGTCCCACCCTCGGCCAGGGCGTCGACACCCGGGTTCTCCCACCCGAGTCGCGTCCCCGGACCGGGCTGCGTGGCAGGAGGCTGGCCGCTGCCGTGGTGGCGGCCAGCCTGGTCGTCGGTGGTGCCGCCGGCGTGGGCGGCGCTGCCATCTGGACGTCGACGCACGACGACGTGCAGTCCTCTCCCGTGCTCACGCAGACCGGGAGCTCGACCGCGCAGACCGCTGCCACGGGGTCCATCGAGAAGGTCGCCCAGGGCGTACTGCCCTCGGTGGTGATGATCGACGTCGCCGGTCCGGCCGGCGAGGGCTCCGGCTCCGGGATCATCCTCAGTGGTGACGGCAAGATCCTCACCAACAACCACGTGGCCGCTCTCGCCGGCAACGACGGCCAGATCAGCGTCTCGTTCAACGACGGTTCGCACGCGCCGGCCAAGGTCCTCGGCACCGATCCGCTGACCGACACCGCGGTGATCCAGGCACAGGGAGTGAACAACCTGACGCCCGCCACGCTCGGACACTCCTCGAGCCTGCAGGTCGGCCAGGGCGTGGTCGCCATCGGCTCGCCGTTCGGGCTCGACGCGACCGTGACCAGCGGCATCGTCAGTGCCCTGAACCGACCGGTGAACGTCGGCCAGGTGAGCCAGGGCAACTCCACCGTCTACCCCGCGATCCAGACCGACGCGGCGATCAACCCCGGCAACTCCGGTGGGCCGCTGGTCAACCTGTCCGGTGAGGTCGTCGGCATCGACGCCGCGATCCAGACCGCCAGCAACACGGCCACCGGCGGCGAGCCCGGCTCGATCGGGCTCGGGTTCGCGATCCCGATCGACGAGGTGCTGCCGATCGTCCAGGAGATGATCAAGGGGCAGACCCCGACGCATGCCCGCCTGGGCATCGGCGTCGAGGACGCCGCGTCCGGGGCCGGCGCCCAGATCACCGACGGCGCGAAGGTCAGCCAGGTCAACAACGGCTCAGCCGCCGCGAACGCCGGGCTCAGGTCCGGCGACGTGATCACGAAGATCGACAACGAGCTGATCACGTCGTCCGACGGGCTGGTCGCGATCATCCGGTCCTACCGTCCCGGCGACAAGGTGAGCGTCACCTATCAGCGCGGCGGCGACACCCACACGGTGCGCGTCACGCTCGACTCCGACGCCACCACCCAGAACTCCTGATCTCGGGGCCCGGGATGAGCGTCCACAGCGCCGGTGACGCCCCTGGGTCCTGAGCGTCCTCGGTGAGGGGTGGACGGAGTCCACCCCTCACCGGGACGTGAACGGCGCCGCGAGCTTGCTCGCAAGCCGCTCGACCCATACGCGTGCGGACGAAGTCCGCGCCTCACCCCGACGTGAACGGCGCCGCGAGCTTGCTCGCAAGCCGCTCGATCCATACGCGTGCGGACGAAGTCCACCCCTCACCGCGACGTGAACGGCGCCGCGAGCTTGCTCGCAAGCCGCTCGATCCATCCGCGACGCCCAAGTTCAGCGTGCCCGCTTGACGCGGCTCTCGTCCCAGACCGGGCCGTCCGACTCGTAGACCTCACCGTCGGCGCCGTAGACGAGGTAACGGTCGAAGCCGCGGGCGAACCAGCGGTCGTGGGTCACCGCGATGACCGTGCCCTCGAACGCCTCGAGACCGTCCTCGAGCGCCTCGGCGGACTGGACGTCGAGGTTGTCCGTGGGCTCGTCGAGCAGCAGCAGGGTCGCGCCCGACAGCTCGAGCAGCAGGATCTGGAAGCGGGCCTGTTGACCGCCCGAGAGCGACTCGAACTTCTGCTCCGAGGCGTGGGCGAGCTCGTACCGATCGAGCACGCGGGCCGCCGCCTCCCGGCCCATGCCGGCGCGGCCGTCGGGCCGGCCGTCGCCACGGTGGAGGATCTCCAGCAGGGTGCGGCCGACCAGCTCGGGGTGCTCGTGGGTCTGCACGAACCAGCCCGGGCGCACGCGCGCGCCGAGCTTCGCCTGGCCGGTGTGACGCACCAGGTCGACGGGCGTGTCGTCGACCGGACGGTGCTCGACGTCTGGGTCCGAGCCGCCGACGGCCAGCAGGCGTAGGAAGTGCGACTTGCCCGAGCCGTTGCTGCCGAGCACCGCGACCCGCTCGCCGTACCAGACCTCGAGGTCGAACGGATTCATCAACCCGGTCAGCTCGAGGTCCGTGCAGACGACCGCCCGCTTGCCGGTGCGGCCACCCTTGAGCCGCATCGAGACCTGCTGCTCGCGCGGCTGCTCGGTGGGCGGCCCCGCCTCCTCGAACTTGCGCAGCCGGGTCTGCGCGGCCTTGTACTGCGAGGCCATGCCGTCGTTGTACTCGGCCTTGATCTTCAGCCGGAGCACGAGCGCCTTGATCTTGGCGTGCTCCTCGTCCCAGCGGCGCCGCATCTCCTCGAACCGCTCGAAGCGGTCGCGCCGCGCCTCGTGGTACGACGCGAAGCCGCCGGGGTGGGTCCACACCAGGTTGCCGCCACCCGACGACCCGAGCTCGACGGTGACGATGCGCGTCGCGGTGTTGTCGAGGAGCTCCCGATCGTGGCTGATGAACAGGATCGTCTTGTCGGACTCGCGGATCCGCCCCTCCAGCCACATCTTGCCGGGTACGTCGAGGAAGTTGTCCGGCTCGTCGAGCAGCAGCACCTCGTCGGGGCCGGCCAGGAGGTACTCGAGGACCAGCCGCTTCTGCTCGCCGCCTGACAGCGTGCGCAGCGCTCGGTACTTGGCGCGGTCGTACGGGAGGCCGAGCCCGCGCACCGTGCAGACGTCCCAGACGACCTCGATGTCGTAGCCACCGGCATCGGCGTACTCCGCGAGCGACTCGGCGTACCGCATCTGGGTCTTCTCGTCGTCGGCCTCCATCAGCGCGAGCTCCCAGCGCTCGACGTCGGCCGTGGCCTGGCGCACCCGAGGAGGAGAGACGGAGAGCAGGAGGTCGGCGACGGTCGCGTCGTCGCCGAGGCCGTGCCCGACCATCTGTCGCATCACGCCGAGGCCGCCGGTGCGGGTGACGACGCCCTCCTGCGGGACCAGATCACCGGTGATGACGCGCAGCAGCGTCGTCTTGCCGGCGCCGTTGGCACCGACCAGGGCGACCTTCGCTCCGTCACCCACCCGGAACGAGACGTCCTCCAGCAGGACCCGCCCGTCGGGCAGGTCGAAGCGCACTCCGGCGACGTCCACGTGACCCACGAGGAGTCATTGTCCGTGAGGGCCTGCCCTCGCGCATCTCCCTTTCAGACCGGACGCCTCAGCGGGCGTTCTCGCGCAGCGAGGAGGTGCGGGCCCCACGCACGGTGAGGAAGGCGAAGCACGACGCGGACACGACGAGAACAGCGAGTACGACGGCGCTCAGGCCGACTGCCGAGGCGATGTCGAACGACGGCACCACGCGTGGCACGAGGCTGGAGTCGACGAAGCCGAGCGTGACCGTGCGGACGACGACGTACTGCGCCACTCCCCCGGCCGCCACGCCGGCCAGGGCGGCGGCTCCGAGCACGACCACGAACTCCGCCACCACGCCGACCATGACCGCCCGACGCTTGACTCCGACCACGCGCAGCGAAGCGGCGTCGCGTCGCCTGGCCGGCAGCTGAACGGCGAGGTTCGCCGCCAGTCCCGCCAGCGCGAGCAGGATCACCAGGACGGTGACCACGATGTAGAGGCGTAGGGCGAGGGCGAACGCGTCCTGGTCGAGCACGCGCTTGGTCTGGGCCTCGGTCGTGGGGTTGGTCATCCCGCGCGCGGCCAGCTCGTCGAGGATCCGCTGCGGCGTGTCGGCGCGGGCCCAGATGTAGACGAGGGTGTCGGTGTTGCCCTGCGAGGCGTTGCGGGCGAAGGCCGTGAAGTCGATGAGGACGCCGGACGGCCCACGGAACGGCACCGACTCGGCGAGTGCTCCTGCGGGCGCCACCCGGAAGAGTCCCGAGGCGCCCGTCGGCAGATCGGGCGTCACGTCGGCGAGCCGTCCGAAGAGCACGGGAATGGCGGCAGGGAAGTCCTGGGGGCTGATGCCGGCGTACGAGTCGGGCCCCCCGGCGCGGACCGTCATGGTCAACCGACCCTGCCGGCGCTCGACCTTCCTGACCGCGGTGGTGGTGTTGATGATCGGTGACGCCTGGGGCCGCCATCCTCCGTCGAGCACGCCTCGCACGGGCTTGCCGTCGACGGTGAAGGACTCGATCGTCGCGGTGCCGTGCATCGCCTCGACCAACGCCGATGGGCCGCCGAAGCTGAGCTTCTCCACCTGGCAACGGGTCTGGCAGGTGCGCAAGCGGGTCGTGACGGTGGTCCTCCCGGGGTCGAACGGACCGGCGTTGACGTCCTTCAGCTCGCCGTTGTCGTCCAGCACGGTCACGGTGACCCCGAGCTGGTCGTAGGTGCCTTCGACGTTGTTGTCGACGGTCAACGTCAGCTTCGAACCCTGGAAGAGGATGGGTGGACGGCTCGGTCCGATGTCACTCGCCACGTCGGATGCACTCCGACCGGGCGTCCACTGCTCGGGCCAGGAGGCGACCCGGGCGAGACGGGTCGAGTCGACGATCACGCGCGGCATCACGATGGACGTGGTCTCGTCGGCGTTCGGGAAGTCCTGACCGGCTGCCATCAGCCAGCGACCGTCCGGGTCGAGCTCGTGGGTGAGCCCGACCGCTCGCGTCAGCGTGAGCTTGGTCGAGTAGGACAGCGGCGCACCGACCTGCGTCGCCGCCGCACTCGCCCGCCAGGTCGAGGCCGCGAGCGAGACCCCGATCGCGAACACCGCGACCGTGAGCGCGGCGGTGACCGGAAGAATCACCATCGTCCCCTCACGCCGCCGCCGGACGGTCCGCGAGGCGATGTACGACGAGAGCGCGCGGCGGCGTGCCGACCAGCGCACCCACGCGCCGGCGACGCCCAGCACGACCAGGCCCACGAGCAGGCCGGACGCGACGGCCAGGAGGATCGGGAGCGCGAGGTCGGTCGCGTCGGGGTTCTGCGGCTTCGTCCGGCTGGCGGCGGTCACCAGTGCTGCCGCAGCGAGCGCGATCAGCGCCAGCCGCATCACGATCACGGCGCGGCCCGACTTGGTGGGGCGGCGTACGCCGGCGATCTGGGCACTCAGCGGCTCGTTCACGGCGTCGCGGACCACGATGGCTGCCACGACCGCGGTCACGATGACGACGCCGACGACAGCCAACGCGCTGCCCAGGATGAACGGGACCGGGAGGTCGGAGATCAGCCATCGGTGGGCGAGCTCACGCGAGCCGACGTATCCCGTCAGCACGCCCAGCGGAGTCGCCAGGGCGAGGATCACCAGAGGTTCGAGCATGCCCAGGAACCACAGCTGGCGCCGGCCGTACCCCCGGAGCGACGCCAGCGCCAGCTCACCACGCCGCAACGTCATGGAGGCGGCGAGCAGCCGCGAGAGAAGGACGAGCGCGACCAGGACCAACGAGAGCACGGCGGGCTCCACGGTCGAACGCGTGACGCCGCGCCGGCTGATCAGCTGAGCAGAAGTGTCGGGCAGGGTGTTGCCGAACTCGACGCTCAGCCCGGTGAGAAGTCCACCGTTCTTGTCGGCGTCGCCGATGGCCTTCACCCGTGCAGCGACCCGCGCGAGATCGGCCGCGGTCATGTCGGGCGGGGTCGCCAGTCGCTGGTCGACCGTGACGTACCAACGCTGGTGGCGCAGCTCGATGCCCGCCTGCGTGGTGATCCAGGGCGCCGGATGGGCAGGCACCAGCTTCGGCGGCAACGGCTGGGAGAAACCGGGCGTCGACTGCAGCCGCCCGGTGCCGCCCCAGAACGCGTCGTCGGCCGGGTCGTCGGTGGGCGTGTAGACCCCGACGACGCGCAGCGGCGTCGCGTAGCCGTACGGGTTGAACTCGTCGCCGACCTCGAGCTCGTTGTTCTCCGCGTCGACCCGGAGCATGGCGATCTCGTTCGGGTTGGTGGGACAGTGCCCGACGAGATGTACGTGCTCGCAGGCCCCCGGGACGGAGATCATGCGCGGCTCCGACGGCACGTTGCTCGCCTTCAGGGCCACCTGGGGCAGCGGCTGCCACACGATCGGGTGACCGGGTTCGAAGCCGGTGCCGGACTCGCGCGAGGTCGCCTCGACCGCCGTCGCGACAGCGGAGTTGACGTCCATCCCGCCACCGGGGCGATAGTCGTAGGTGAGCCCGGTGTTGATGGGTGGCTGCGCGCGTAGCTGGGCGATCACGAACGAGTTGGCGGCGTTCTGCTGGTAGCTCGGGCCGACGACCGCCGATGCGATGGCGATCACGGTCAGCAGCAAGGAGCCGAGGCTCAGCACCCAGCGGGCCCGGAGTCCGCGCAGGCTCGTGGCGAGCAGCCACCTGAACCGCGTCACCGGTCGGCCGACCGCAGGGCGGCGGGGCGCGCGGCACGGCCGAAGCGGGTGAAGACCAGAGCGCACAACAGTGCGGTGAACAGCGCCACGCCGAACACGACGGTGGCCAGCGTGGCCGGCTGCACGGCGAGGTGGAGCCGGGGAGCCTGCGACCAGCCACCGGCCAGCTGGATGGGCGTGAGCAGCGGCACGGTCGTGGCGGCCGCAGCGATCGCGGCCGTCACCAGGACGATGAGCGAGAGGAGCGCGGCCTCGACGACGTAGGCGCGACGCACCGCTCGCGGGCCGATGCCGGCAGCGCGCAGCCCGGCCACCTCGGCCCGGCGTCGACCGAGCTGCCCGGCGAGCCAGGCCAGCAGGTGCGTGAGGGCGACGAGTCCGACACCACACGCCACGAGGAGCGCGAGCGCATCGGCACGAGCCGCCGGGGTCGCGTCGAGCTGCTCGGCGATCGCGGCGTACGTCGTGGGCTTCCCACCGCCGTCCTTGCGCAGCTGGGCGAGGACTGGAGCCGGGGTGTCGGCCCGGGCGACGACGACCGACTGCGCGCTCGCGACCGTGCCGACGGCCCCACGGAGGATCTGCCCGAGGTCGAGGAGCGATCCGGCCCGGCCCACGAACGGCACCGCGCCGACCGATCCCGCGAGGCGCACGGCCTGGGACGTGCCGTCGATGCCCTCGGTGACGCCGTCGGTCTGGAGGTGATCCGTGGCCAGCGCGACGGCCTGCTCCGAGGTCGGCCCGACCGTGACGAGCTGCTTCGCCTGGCCGCCGGCGTACGACGTGGCGTCGAGGAGCCGGACGCCGCCCGCGGTGATCCCGGTCAGCGAGAAGGGCGCACCTGCGGCATCGACCGACAGCAGAGCACAGCCGATCGCGCAGGACGCGAGCCGGTTCGTGGTGGTGCCGACGTGGCCGAACCGCACGCGGGCGGTCTGGGCGTAGCCCCGATCGCTGAGGTACTTGACGGTGACGCTTCCGGTGTCGCCGGCCCGGATGGAGTCGACGTCGACCTGGACCGAGTCGGCTCGCATCAGCTGCGGTCCGTCCTGGCCGGCGAGCGTCGCGATGTGAGAGGCCGCACCGCCGACGCTGGTGTCGCCGAGGAAGTCGCCGACGACGGCGCTCCAGCGCGACGCGTCGACGAACACCCGCCGGTTGTCCGGATCCAGGTCGTTGACGGCCACGGCCGCCATCAGCCACGTGCCCTGAGGATCGGCGTCACGGGCGGCGGCGTACGCGCGAAGCCCACCGGCGTCGAAGGTCGTCACGATCGGGCCACCGGCCCGGAGCCGTCCGGCGTCGTCGCGCCAGTCGGCGGCGGTGCGCCCGCCGGTCAGGGTCACCGCGAGCAGGACGGCGGCCGCGACCATGATGCGGACCACCGAGCCGGGATCCGGGTCGCGCCGCAACCTCCGGGTGGCCAGCGACAAGCCCAGGCGCCGGCCCAGACGCGGGGTCCACGCCAGTGCCCACATCACGAGCTGACCTGCGCCGAGCGCGACGAGAGCGGGCGCGATCGTCGGCACCCAGCTCTGCTCGCTCCGGTGCGCCTCGTAGACGGCCAGGCAGGCGGCCACCACGACCAGCAGCTCGAGGAACGTCGTGATCCACGAGGCAGGATGGCGGCGCGGGTGCACCGACAACGCGTCGTTGAGCGGTCGGCGGATGACCGCGCCCGCGACCAGCGCGACCGTGATCCACGCACCGACCAGCACCGACACCGCCACGACCACCTCACGGCTGCCGAGGCTGTAGGAGATGCCCCACCCGTCGGCGATCCGGCGCGCCAGCCAGGTGCCGACCACAGAACCCGCGGCGATGCCGGTCACGGTCACCGCGAGGAGCGGCCCGGCCGCGAAGAGGACGAGGCGACCTCCCCGCATGCCGCGCAACCTGGCGAGGGCGACGTCGTGGCTGCGGTCGACGACCGAGCGGGCGGCCTGCTCGGCGAGCGCCACCGCGCCGTACAACGCGAGCATCGCGGCGACCGCACCCGGCGTCGCGCCGACGCGTGAGGCGCCGACCACGCCGACGGCTCCGGCCGAGACGACGAACGCCAGGGCCATGGTCGCCAGGGAGGGCAGCAGGTGGGCCCGGATGCTGCGCAGGAGCACGCCGGCTACCGCCTGCCGACGTACGCCGAGTCCTCGACCGGGACCAGCCGGCCCTCGTCGAGGACGATCTTCCGGTCGGCAGCGTCGACGACGGCCGGGTCGTGCGTCGCCACGACCACGATGGCGCCACGAGAGGCTTCCATCCGGAGCTGGTCCATCACGTGCTCGCGGTTGCCCTCGTCGAGCTCGCTGGTCGGCTCGTCGGCCAGCAGGATCTCCGGCGAGACCGCGAAAGCCCGTGCGCAGGCGACACGCTGCATCTGACCACCCGACAGCTCCTCCACCTGGCGGGCGCCGAGGTCGCCGATGTGGAAGCGGCTGAGCTCCTCGTCCGCGCGCTCGTCGGCCTCGGAGGGCGAGACACCGCGGGCGCGCAGGGCGATCGCGACGTTCTCGCGGGCCGACAGGATCGGCACCAGGCCGTACACCTGCAGCACGAACGCCACGGCGTGCCGCGGGTCACCGTCGCCCTGCCACATGTGCTGCCCGCCGTACGACGCGAAGCCGGTCGTGGGTTTGACGATGCCGCCCGCGATCGACAGCAGCGTGGTCTTCCCGGAGCCGGAGGGACCCGACAGCGACGTCACCTCTCCCGGACGGAAGGCGAGGCTGAGCCGCTCCAGCGCCCAGCGTCCACCGACGTTGAGCGAGATGTCCTCGAGGTCGAGGTCGCTCTCCGCGGTGATCGGGTCGCGCTCGGGGACCAGGGCGTGGCGGCCGAGGGTGCTCATGCTGACGCCTCGCCCTCGTCCTCGTCGTCGTGGTCGCCACGGCTGAGCATCAGGCGGTCGTCGTGCTCGGGTTCGATCCGCACCAACGTCCCTTGCGGCCACTCGCGGGCGATGTGGGCCGGCAGGTGGACGACGCCCTCGGCCCCGACCACGACGTACTCAGCGCCGGCCCGGCCCTCCATGCCGACCCGGCCACCGCGCATGGTGACCGTGCGCGGGAAGGTGCCCGCCACCTCGGGCTGGTGCGTGACGACCAGGATCGTCGTCCCGAAGTCGTTGCCGAGACCGTGGATGAGCTCGAGCATGTGGTCGCGGTCCTCGTGGCTCAGCTGGCTGGTGGGCTCGTCCGCGAGCAGGAGCTGGGGCGCGCTGGTGACGCTGCACGCGAGCGCGAGCCGCTGCCGCTCACCGCCGGACATCGACGACACGACCTGGTCGCCCTTGCTCTCGAGGCCGACCCGGCGCAACAGCTCGGTGTCACCGAGCGTGCGATCGGGGTCGCCGCTGGCGGCGCGACTGAACCGGAGGTTCTGCCTGGCCGTGGCGTAGTGCAGCAGGTTGCGGGTGGCCCCTTGGAGCATGGTGCTGACCCTGGACGCGCGGACCCGGGTCAGCTGCCGCTCACTCATGCGGGAGATCTCCTCCTCGCCCAGGAAGATCTTGCCGGCGCTCGGACGCTGGATGCCGCCGAAGAGGGTCAGCAACGTCGACTTGCCCGAGCCACTGGGGCCCAGGAACGCCACCCGCTCTCCCGCCTGGACCTTGAGGTCCACCCCTTGCAGAGCGACGACGTCGTGTCCCTCGAAGGTCTTGTAGAGATGGACCAGTCCGTGGCAGCTGACGGACAGGCCACCGACGCGCCGCGTCGAGTCCTCGGCGACGTGCTGCATGCGCGCTCCTTACCCTGCCTCGCCAGCTGGTTATCCGTCTGACGCGCCACTCCCCGGCGTGGTTGTCATGCGCACCCTTTCATCCCGGGCTCCGCCGGTTGAGCAGGTCGCTCTGCGCCTGGTGGTCGAGGAGCGACTCCGCTCCCCGGTGGTTGAGCAGGTCGCTCTGCGCCCGGTGGTCGAGGAGCGACTCCGCTCCCCGGTGGTTGAGGAGCGAGCTCTGCGAGCGTCTCGAAACACCCACCCGGCACCACCGGGCCGGGCCATCGGCGCGCCATCCGAGGAGAGACGCACTCAGCTGCCGGCGCTGGTTGCGGTCGATGTGGTGCTCCACAACCTCAGCGCCAACTGACGGGCGTCACGTTTCCGGTCGCCGTTCGCGCGCGGGTGCCGGTCAGCGCTTGATGACGCTCCAGCCCCCTGGCCCGACGGCGCAGCCGACGACGATCAGCACGATGCCCAGGATGATGCTGCCTTTGAACAGCATGACGATGCCGGCGATCACGAGGATGACGGCGGCGATCCACAACAAGAAGCCCATGGGCGCCCCGTACCCCGATGAGGACGACGTACGCCGCCTCCCGGCCCGGTCGTGAGGGCAATTCGATTGCCGGACCCACGGCGTGCTGCGACCCTCGCCGCGTGACCACCGACACCTGGGACCCGCCGTACGACCGGTTCCGCGCCACCGCCGAGGCGGTCGCGCGCGAGCGGCCGGAGGTCGACCTCGAGATGGCGCGTGAGGTGTTCGACGAGGTGGCCACGCTTCTCTACAACGGCCTGGTGCTCGACGGTCTGGACGACCACGACGCCGGCTCCGTCGTCGACGGGTTGTGCCTCGATCTCGTGGCCGAGGATCCCGCGGCTGCGGTGCGCGCCCGATCGGAGGCGACGGTCGAGGATCCGGGCGACCTCCACGACCCCGAGGGCGTGTCCCGCACCTACCTGATCGCGTTGGCGACCCTCAAGCTCTGAGGTCTAGCTCCCGGGCCGCGATTCCAGGACCCGAAATCCCTTCGCGCTGGCGAGCCGCGTCGTCGGGTAGCCCTGGTCCGTGAGCCAGGCCTGGAGCGAGTCCCCGCCGAGGTTCTTGCCGACCACCATCACGGCCCGCCCACTCGGGACGAGCCGCGCGAACCAGTGCAGAAGGAGGTCGTGGAGCGCCTCCTTGCCGATCCGGATGGGTGGGTTGGACCAGATCTCGTCGTACGTCGCGGCCCCGGGGACCTCTTCCGGCACAGCCGCGCGGAACCGGTCCGCGAGGCCGAGCCGGTCGGCGTTCTCCTGAGCCAGGAGTACGGCGCGCTGGTTGACCTCGACGCCCGTCACCGCGCCCGCGTCGACGGGCACCCCGGCGCCCCGCCAGGCGGCGGCGACGGCCAGGCCGATCACGCCGTATCCCGTGCCGAGGTCGAGCACGCGTCCCGGTGGGGGCGGCTCGGTCTCGCGGAACAGCACCGACGTCCCGATGTCCAGACGGCCCCGGCTGTAGACGCCCGACCCGCTGACCAGGTCGAGGTGCTCCCCCCACACCTCACAGCTGAACGGCTCGCGCGCGAACGGCACCGACGGGTCCGCGGAGAAGTAGTGGTCGCCGCTCATCGCAGGCGCTCCTCGAGCAGGTCGAGCAGCTCGGCGTTGCCGATCGAGTAGCCGTCCTCGTCGCCCGTCGCCGTGCCGGCGGCCTCGAGCCAGGCGCGCGTGGCAAGCCGGTACACCACAGCGCGGAGCACCAGCTGCAGCCAGTCCGGGCCGTCCTGCCAGTCGTCGAGCAGCGACACGTCGACGCCCTCCCACCGGATCGCATCGGTGGCGACGACGGCCGACGCCCACGCCCGCGGCCGGTGGTACGCCGGCCAGTCGATCACTCCGGGCGTGGCGCCGTCGCGGAGCAGGTTGCCGCAGAGGTCGCCGTGGACGACCTGTGCAGGCACGTCGACGGGCACGGACATCTCCCGTGCACGCGCCAGCAGGGCGACCGTCGCCGGGGCACCCCGCAGCGGTTCGTCGTCCCAGGCGACCCGGTCGCCGTAGGACCAGGCGTCGTCCCGGTCGTCGAGGAACGCCGGCCGCGGCAGGTCTCGCACGGCCCCGTGGAACGCCTCCGCCGCGTCCCGGAACCACGCGGGGTCGTCACCGACGCGCGCGGTGGTCCCGGGCACGAAGACGTGGGCCCCCCAGCCGGCGTACGACCAGTCGCCCGCCGCTCGCAAGGGCTGCGGCACACGTACGGCGTCCTCCGACCAGGCGTCGTAGACCTCGCACACCCAGGCGTGCTCGACCACGTCCTCGACCGGCTTGAGCACCACGTCTCCGACCCTCCAGGTGCGCTGCATGCCGCCGTCGAGCAGCACCGGATCGCCCGGGGCACCGAAGCTGTCGAGGACCTCGCCCGGGGGCGCCGTCATCTCGCGTCCCGCTTCGTGCGGGCCTGCTCGGCGCGGGTCGAGAGCTCCTCGTCCGGCGGGTACCCGACCTCCTCGAGGGTCAGCCCGTGCGCGGGTACGACGGTCACCGCCGGGTCGCGAGCACCCGCCGACAGCACCTCCGCGGGCCATCCGACGGGCCGTCGCCCCTCGCCGACGGCCAGCAGCGACCCGACCAGCGAGCGCACCATGTGGTGACAGAACGCATCGGCCCGCACCGTCCCCGTCAGCACATCGTCGGACCGCACCCAGGCAAGGTCGAGCAGCGTGCGCACCGTCGTCGCTCCCTCGCGCTGCTTGCAGAACGCCGCGAAGTCGTGGAGCCCGAGCAACGCGGACGAGGCTTCGTTCATCGCGTCGGGATCGAGCTGCCGGGGCCAGGCGAGCACGTGGTCACGGGTGAGCGGATCGGGAACGCCGTCGCAGATGCGGTAGGCGTAGCGCCGCCACAGCGGCGAGAAGCGGGCGTCGAACCCGTCGGCGGCGACCGCGACGCGGCGTACCCGCACGTCCCGTGGCAGCACCCCGTTCAGCCGACGACCGAGGCGGCCGAGGTCGGCGTCGGAGACCGAGTCGAGGTCGAGGTGGACCACCTGCCCGCGCGCGTGGACGCCGGTGTCGGTCCTGCCCGCGCAGACCGTCGTCGCGTGAGCGAGGCGCAGCACGGTGGCCAGCGCGGACTCGAGCTCGCCCTGCACGGTGCGCAGCTCGGGCTGGGTGGCCCATCCGTGGAAGGCGCCGCCGTCGTAGGCGAGGTCGATCCGCAGCCGCACGCCACGACTCTAGGGTGTGCGCCGTTCTAGGCTCTGGGCGTGGACGACCGCCCCGTGATCCTGCTCGTGTCCGAAGAACGCGCCGACTACCTGCTCGACGAGTTCGGCCGCTATGCCCGTGACTACGACCTCCGCGCCGCGCACAGTGCCGCCGAGTCCGGCCAGGTGGTGAAGTCGCTGCCGACGGGCAAGCAGCTCGCGCTCGTGGTCACCGAGTCGGTCCTCCCCGACATGGACGTGCTCGAGACCTTCCACCACCTGCGGAAGTACGTCCCCACCTGCCGACGCGTCGTCGCTGCGCACTGGGACCGGTTCCGCGAGGACGCCGAGCGACTCCGCCACGGACTCGCGAAGGGCAAGTACGACGCCTACCTGCTGATGCCGCGCGGCCAGCGCGACGAGGAGTTCCACACCGCGATCTGCGAGCTCCTGTCGGACTGGAACCAGACCGTCGCCCCACCGGTGGTCGAGGCGCTGCGCGTCGTGTCGCCCACCAGCGACGGGCTGACCCTCGCGATCCGCGACTACCTCGACCGCGTCGGCATCCCCCACCTCGTCCACCACCCCGACAGCGACGTCGGCCAGGAGATCCTGGCCCGCCTCGACGGCGACGGGCCCGCGGCGTACCCGGTGGTCGAGCGGTTCAACGACCTTCCGTTCGCGGTGTCGTCGGTGCACGACCTCGCGATCAGCATCTACGGGCGCCCCGACCAGATCGACGTCGACAGCGTCGCAGACCTGGTGATCGTCGGCGCCGGGCCGGCCGGCCTCGCCACCTCGGTGTACGCCGCCTCCGAGGGGCTCGGCACGGTGGCCGTCGAGGCCGAGGCGATCGGTGGCCAGGCGGGCACCTCGTCGATGATCCGCAACTACCTCGGCTTCCCGCGCGGCATCTCCGGGATGCGACTGGCCCAGCGGGCGCGCAACCAGGCCATCCGGTTCGGCACACAGTTCTTCACCGGCTGGCCGGCGACCGGCCTCGAGCTCGGCCGCGACGGCGCTCCTCATGTGGTCCGCACCGACGGTGGCGACGTGCGCGCGCGAGCCGTGGTCATCGCCTCGGGCGTGACCTACCGCAAGCTCGGCGTCGAGGCGATCGACCGGATGGTCGGCAGTGGCGTCAACTACGGAGCCGCGATGACGGCCGCCCGGGAGATGGAGGGAGCCGACGTCTTCGTCGTGGGCGGCGGCAACTCGGCCGGCCAGGCCGCCATCCATCTCTCGCGCTTCGCCCGCAGCGTGACGATCCTGGTCCGCCGGCCCGACCTGAGCGCGACGATGTCGTCGTACCTGATCGGGGAGATCCAGTTCAACCCGCGCATCACCATCGAAGGCTGCCGCGAGGTGGTCGACGGTGGCGGTGAGGGCCGTCTCGAGTGGATCGAGGTCGAGGACACGACGTCTGGGCATCGCACCCACCGGGAGGCCGGCGGGTTGTTCCTCCTGCTCGGCGCCGTCGCCCACTGCGACTGGCTGCCGCACGAGGTCGCGCGTGATCCCAACGGCTTCGTGCTCACGGGCCGTGACGTCCCCTCGACGGCCTGGCGCGACGGCCTCCCGCCCGAGAACCTCGAGACCACGGTGCCCGGGATCTTCGCGGTCGGTGACATCCGCGCCGGCTCGATGAAGCGGGTCGCCAGCGCCAGCGGTGAAGGCGCGTCGGTCGTTCCCCTCGTTCACTCGTGGCTGGAGCCGGTGCCCGCCCCGGTGTAGCCACGTGTGACGCCCGCAACGCCCGCGAGGAAGCGGGTCAGCAACCGCCCCGTTGGTAGGGTTCGGGACCGTGCCAGCGGCTTCCCCGGAGCGGATACGCGCGCTCCCGTCGTCTCGGGGGAAGCGCCTCGTGACCCGGCTCGTGGCGAGCCTGATCGTGCTCGTCGCGCTGCTCTACGCGTTCCTCGCGTTCGTCGGCATCCGCACCAACGTGCTGTGGTTCCGGTCGGTCCATGTCGACGACGTCTACGGCACCATCGTCCGCGCGCAGATCCTGTTGTTCTGCGTCTTCGGCGTCCTCGCGGCGCTCGCCGTCGGCGCGTCGCTGTTCCTCGCGATCCGCCTGCGCCCGAGGTACCGCCCCGACCCGAACCGCGAGATCTGGCGGCACCGCTACCTGCGGTACGAGAAGCGCTTCCGGACATGGCTGATCGTGCTCATCGCGCTGTACGTCGGTGTCCACACCGGCACCGCCGCCAGCCACCGCTGGCAGACGTACGTGATGTGGCGCAACGCCGAGCCCTGGCACCGCACCGACCCCCAGTTCCACCGCGACATCTCCTACTACGTCTCGGTGCTTCCGTTCCACCGGATGGTCGTCGGCTACCTCAGCTCGATCGTGGTCGTCTGCCTGGTCGTCACCTTCGTCACCGGCTACCTGTACGGCGCGGTCCGGCTCCGCACCCACGGCCGCACCCGGCGTACGACGCCCGCCTTCAAGGCGCAGGTCTCGGTGCTGCTGGGTGTCTTCGTGCTGCTCAAGGCCGCGTCGTACTGGCTCGGCCGCTACAGCCTCACGACGTCCAACCGCGGGCCGGTGACGGGGCTGTCCTACACCGACGTCCATGCCGCACTCCCGGCCCGCACCATCCTCGTGGTGGTCGCCGTCCTCTGCGCACTGCTGCTCTTCGCCAACGCCCGCCTCGGCCGCATCCGCTACGCCGTCCTCGGCGTCGCGGTGATGTACGTCGCGGCGTTCGTGCTGGGGAGTCTGTGGCCGTCCCTGGTCTACAAGTACCGCGAGCAGCCGAGCGCCTCGTCGCTCGACCACAGCACGATCGAGCGCAACCAGGCCGCGACGCTCCGGGCGTTCGGCCTCGAGGACAACGTCAGCACGAAGACCTACGGCACCGGCGTGAGTCAGACGCCGACGGCCGCCCGGGCGCAGGAGACGGCGCAGATCCGGCTCCTCGACCCGAACCAGCTGAGCCCGACGTTCAACTTCAAGCAGCAGGTCGAGGCCTACTACAAGTTCAAGTCCACCCTGGACATCGACCACTACTCCCTCCAGGACCGCGACCAGGACGTCGCGATCGCCGTGCGTGAGCTCAACCTCTCCGGCATCTCGCGCAGCACCTGGACCAACCGGCACCTCGTCTACACCCACGGGTACGGCGTGGTGGCCACGCCGACCAACCGGGTGGATCCGAAGACGGGCACTCCGGACTTCATCAACCGTGGGATCCCGCCCGAGAACGCCATCCCGATCGACGAACCACGGATCTACTTCGGCCAGAGCTCACCGTCCTACTCCATCGTCGGGGAGCCACCGGGCAGCTCGAAGGACATCGAGTTCGACTACCCCACCACCAACGGCACCTCGCAGGGAGTGCACACGACGTACACCGGCAGTGGCGGCGTGCCGATCGGCTCGCGGTTCGACCGGTTCCTGTACGCCGTTCAGCTGCACGACCCGAACATCTTCTTCTCCAGCGACGTCGGCAGTGCGTCCAAGCTGCTGACCGTGCGTGACCCGAGCGCCCGCGTCGCAAAGGTCGCGCCGTGGCTGACTCTCGACGGCACGGTCTATCCCACGATCGTCGACGGACAGGTCGAGTGGGTGGTCGACGGCTACACCTCGAGCGCGAACTACCCCGAGTCGCAGCAGGTGAACTTCCGCACCGCCACCACCAGCTCGTTGACGAAGTCGGGCTCGAGCACGGCCCAGCCGAGTCGCCCGGTGAACTACCTGCAGAACTCCGTGAAAGCGGTCGTCAACGCCTACACCGGCCAGGTCTCCCTCTACGAGTGGAACCAGGCCAACCAGCCCGATCCGTTGCTGAAGACCTGGGAGAACGCCTTCCCCGGGCTGGTGAAGCCGGAGTCGGACATCCCGCAGGACCTGCTGCCGCACCTGCGCTACCCCCAGGACCTGTTCGACGTGCAGCGGTCGCTGCTCACGCAGTACCACGTCACCGATCCTCGCGACTTCTACAACGGCAGCGCGTTCTGGAAGGTGCCCAACGACCCGACCGTCGCCGCTGCGAACAAGTTCAACTCCGTCAAGCAGGGCGGCAGCCCCACGATGCCGTCGGTGTACATGTCGCTGTCCGCCACGGGTGACGGAGCTGCGTCGTACGCCTTGTCGACGCCGATGGTGACCTTGAACTATCGCGATCTCGCCGCGTTCCTCAGCGTCGGCTCCGTGCCGGGGCCGGACTACGGCAAGTTCACGCTGCTGCAGTTCCCCTCCAGCGAGCAGTTCGAGTCGCCCGCGGCGATCCAGAACGACATCGAGTCGGACACCAAGATCTCGAAGGCGCTCACCCTGCAGCGCGGCGGCAACTCCAAGGTCGTGCTGGGCAACCTGCTGACCATCCCTCTGGACGGCAAGGTGCTCTACGTCGAGCCGGTCTACACCCAGGCGCAGGGCGGCAACTCCTTCCCGATCCTGCGCCACGTGATCGCGGTGTACGGCGACGGCGAGCCCGCCTTCAAGGCCGGCCTCGTGCCCGCCCTGAGGCAGGCCATCGCCAACGACGCCCGCACCGGCTGACGCGTCTTTCAACCTCATGGTTGACAAAGACTGAACCCGCGGTCTACCTTCGTCTGCAACCGAATGGTTGAGAAAAGAGACGAGATGACCGACCAGCTCTCCCGGGTCTTCGCCGCTCTGTCCGATCCGACCCGCCGCGACATGGTGACCCGGCTGACCGACGGTGACGCGACCGTCGGCGACCTCGCTGCGCCGTACGCCGTGAGCATCCAGGCGGTCTCCAAGCACCTCAAGGTGCTCGAGGAGGCCGGTCTGGTGACCCGCAGTCGTGACGCGCAGCGCCGGCCGGTGCATCTGGAAGCCGAGGTGTTCGACCTGATGACCAAGTGGATCGAGCGCTACCGCCAACGCGCCGAGGAGCGCTTCCAGCGCCTGGACGACGTGTTGGCGGAGATGAACGACGACCCGACCGAGAAGAAACGACCCATGGAGGGGACCGCATCATGAGCACCGCACCGACCGACACCCGCTACGACCAGGCCGCGATCGAGGCCGACGCAGACCCTGCCGATGATCCACATCTGGCGCGACTTCGTGGGCACCCCCGCGCAGCTGTTCCGCGCGCACACCGATCCCGAGCTGTTCGCCCGCTGGGTCGGCCCCGAGGGCCTGGACTCGACGATCCTGGAGTGGGACGCCACCAACAACGGCAGGTTTCGCTTCTTCGGCGGCGACTGTGACGACAACCCGCAGTACTTCCGCGGCAGCTTCCACACCGTGTCGCCCGAGCGGATCGTGCAGACGTTCACCTGGGAGGCCATGCCCGACGACGTCGCCCTCGAGACGATGACCTTCGAGGACCTCGGCGACGGCCGCACCCGTCTCCACGCGACCTCGCTCTGCGACAGCTTCGAGGCCCGCGACGGCTGGCTGCGCAGCGGCATGGAGGTCGGCGTGAACGACGGGTACGCCGCGATCGACCGGATGCTGGCCGATGGCACCCTCTGAGCTGCTCACGGCCGACCCGGCCCGACGACACCGGCTGATCGCCGACGACTTCACCCGCCGGGTCCACGGCACCACGGACTGGTCGGCGCCCGCACCGGTGTCCGGGTGGGCGGCCCACGACGTGGTCGCCCACCTCGTCGAGTGGTTGCGCGCCTTCGTGGCCGGCGGCTCCGACGTACGCCTTCCGGACGTCCCGTCGCCGCACGAGCAACCCGCGGCCGCCTGGGTGCTGCACCGTCAGGCCGTCCAGGACGTGCTGGACGACCGAGACCTGGCGGGCACGGCGTTCACCAACCCGCACATCGGGTCGATGCCCCTCGGTGAGGCGATCGACCGCTTCTACACCTCCGACGTCTTCCTGCACACCTGGGACCTCGCCCGCGCCACCGGGCAGGACGAGACCCTGGACCCCGAGATGTGTGCGGAGATGCTCGCCGGCATGGAGCCGATCGACGAGCTGCTCCGGAGCTCCGGGCAGTACGGACCGGCGGTCCCCGTGCCCTCCGATGCCGACCCGCAGACCCGCCTCATCGGCTTCATCGGCCGCGACCCCCGGTGGGCGCCGGCGGTCCGCTAGCGTCCGCGCCTCAGGCCGACTCGGCCTTGCGCAGCACCGACCGGAACTGCTTGCCGAGCGCGCGCGCTCCGGCGATCGGGATGAGCGCACCGATCAGCTTCCCCCGGATGCCTTTCCCCTCACGCGTCAGTGACACGCGGACGTCTGTCCCGCCGTCCGCCTCGGTCAGCTGGTAGCGCCAGCCGCTGCCCGGACCCCACAGGTTGGAGTCCAGGGTGTCGATGGTGACGGTGCCGGCTTCGGCGTCCCACGAGTACTTCTCGCGCTCCCACCCCATCGTGTTGCCCTCGGTGACCTCGGCCCAGTTCGGGCCCTGGTCGTGGACCTTGAAGTGCGCCGCGTCCGTGTTGGGCCAACGCTTCGCGCGATCCGGGCCGAAGTCGGTGAAGAACGAGAGGACGTCGCTCGGTGAGAGCGAGGTGTGGACGGTGAACTCGGTGCTCGGCATGGCGGTCTCCTGAAAGGCTCGGTCAGAGCAGCTCGTGGCGGTACGGCGGGTCCGCGCCCGGCCGGGACACGGTGATCGCGGCGGCACTGGCGGCGTGGCGCAGGACGAACTCGACCTCGTCGCGCTCCAGCCCGGTGAGCCGGCCGCCGAGGGCGTCGATGTCGCCCAGTGCGTCGAGGATGGCGGCGCCGAACGTGTCGCCGGCGCCGATCGTGTCGGCGACCTCCGCCTCGGCAGCCGGAACGTCGACCCGACCGCTCTCGGCGTACCACGTCGATCCGTGCCGCCCGCGGGTCACCACGACGACCTCGGGCCCGAGTCCGAGCAACCGCTCGGCGGCGTGGTCGAGCGGCTCGCCGGGATACAGCGTGTGCAGGTCCTCGTCGGACGCCTTGACCAGGTCGGAGAGCACGACGACGTCCTCGACGGCCCGCACGACGTCCGGACCCACGCCCGTGACCGCGGGCCGCGCGTTGACGTCGTAGCTGACCGTGGCGTGCGGGCGCAGCTGCTCGAGGAGGCGGCGTACGTCGGTGGCGCCGGGCTCGAGCACGGCACCGATCGAGCAGGCATGAACCGCGACGGGAACGAGGTCCGGCAGCGGGTTGAGCCGCCACTCGATGTCGAAGGTGTACGTCGCGCTGCCGTCGTCGGCCAGGGTCGCCCGTGCCGTGGCGGTGTGGTCGATCGCGTGGGGATCGCCGGCGATCCCGACCGCCGACTGGTTGAGGTGGCGCGCCAATGCGGCGCCGTGCTCGTCGTCGCCGTACGCCGTGAGCAGCTGCACCGGCCGGCCGAGCCTGGCCAGGGCGACGGCGACGTTCGCGGCGCTGCCGCCGGCGTGCTCGACCGTGGTGCCGTCCGGGCGCTGCACCACGTCGATGAGGGCCTCACCGACCACCAACACGCCTGCCATGTCCCTACCCTGACGCACCGGGCCGGCACCGTGCACACTGGCCGCCATGACGACGACCGAGGACGCCGTGTTCTTCGCTCCCTCGGCGCGCCGGCAGCCGGTGGCACTCTGCGTGCTCGTGGGCGTCGCCGTGACAGTCGGCTGGGTCCTCTACCGCCACTACTGGGCCCATCACGTGTACGAGCGCATCTGGCGGTGGCCCGGGATCGACGGGCACCTCTGGGCCTACTCGCTGGTCCTGGCCCTGACCCTGTGCGTCCCGTACGCCGTGGCGCTGCTGCTCTGGGGCCGCGGACTGACCCGCTCGACGTCCGGCGCGCTCATCGCCGTCGCCGCGGGGCTGTACATCTGGGGGCAGGACCGGGTCTTCCAGGACCTCGTCTGGGACGAGCAATCTGCGTCCCAGACGTCGCTACGCCTGTACGTGTGGACCTACCTGCTCGTCGTGGCGGTCCTGGTGCCCTTGGCGTGGGGAGTGGCCCGGCGAAGCGGTCGTGGCTGGCTGCTCGGACTGGTGGTCGGTCCCGTCGTCGCCACCGTCCTGCGCGAGCTCCAGCTGCGGTGGGCGTGGTGGCACGACCATGTGGTCGCCACCGGGCCCGGCTACCACTGGCAGTACGAGGCGCTGGTCTTCGTCGCGCCCTTCGTCCTGGCGGTACTCGCCGGCTGGGCGCTGGAGACTCGTAGCCGGCGTCCTCCTGAAATGGGGTCGTCCGCCTGAGCGGGTGCTAGCGCACCCTCTCAGGCGGACGACTCGAACTCTCAGGGCCGTCAGGCCTTGTCCGACTCCTCGTCGGACTCCTCGGCTGCAGCCTCGTCCGCCGGGGCGTCCTCGGCAGCCTCGTCGGACACCTCCTCGGGGGCTTCCTCGGCAGACACCTCGGTGGCCTCGTCGCTGGTCTCCTCCACAGCCTCCTCGGCCGGGGTCTCCTCGGCCGCGGTGGGCAGGCGCAGCCTTCTTCGCCGTGGCCTTCTTCGCCGACTTCTTCGCCGGTGCGGCCTTGGGCTCGTAGGCCTCGGTCACCAGCTCGATCACCGCCATCGGGGCGTTGTCGCCCTTGCGCGGACCGATCTTGGTGATCCGGGTGTAGCCGCCCGGACGCTCGGCGAACCGCGGCGCGATCTCGGTGAACAGCTCGTGCACGACGGACTTGTCGCGCACCGTCTTGAGCACCTCGCGACGGTTGTGCAGGTCGCCGCGCTTGGCCTTGGTGATCAGCTTCTCGGCGACCGGACGCAGCACGCGGGCCTTGGCCTCGGTGGTGGTGATCCGACCGTGCTCGAACAGCTGGGTGGCCAGGTTGGCGACGATCAGCCGCTGGTGGGCCGGGCTGCCGCCGAGACGGGGACCCTTCTTGGGCTTGGGCATGGCTCTCTCTCGATTCTCACCGGCCGTGTCAGGTACCGGAGTAGATGGTGCTTCGGACTGGTGTCAGGCCCGCCTCGTCCTGACTGACGTCACGCGCGAGCGTGTGACGTCAGTAGGACTCGTCCTCGATGAACGCGTCGTCCTCGTCGTCGCCGTACGCCGCGAGGGCGGCCGACGGGTCGAAGCCCGGCGCGCTGTCCTTGAGCGACAGACCCATCTCGTGCAGCTTCGCCTTGACCTCGTCGATCGACTTGGCGCCGAAGTTGCGGATGTCGAGCAGGTCCTGCTCCGAGCGGCTGATGAGCTCACCCACGGTGTGGATGCCCTCGCGCTTGAGGCAGTTGTACGACCGGACGGTCAGCTGGAGGTCCTCGACCGGGAGGGCGAGGTCGGCAGCCAGCTGCTCGTCGACCGGCGACGGGCCGATGTCGATGCCCTCGGCCTCGACGTTCAGCTCGCGAGCCAGGCCGAACAGCTCGACCAGGGTCTTGCCGGCCGACGCGATCGCGTCGCGTGGCTTCATCGACGACTTGGTCTCGACGTCGATGACGAGCTTGTCGAAGTCGGTGCGCTGCTCGACACGAGTGGCCTCGACCTTGTAGGTCACCTTGAGGACGGGGCTGTAGATCGAGTCGACCGGCATCCGGCCGATCTCGTTGTCGGCGCCCTTGTTCTGGACGGCCGAGACGTAGCCGCGGCCGCGCTCGACGACGAGCTCCATCTCGAGCTTGCCCTTGTCGGACAGGGTGGCGATCTTCAGGTCGGGGTTGTGCACCTCGACGCCGGCCGGCGGCTGGATGTCACCGGCAGTCACCTCGCCCGCGCCGGACTTGCGCAGGTACATGGTCACCGGCTCGTCGTGCTCCGAGGACACGACCAGGCCCTTGAGGTTCAAGATGATCTCGGTGACGTCTTCCTTGACGCCCTCGATCGTCGAGAACTCGTGCAGGACGGTGTCGACCTTGATGCTCGTCACCGAGGCACCCGGGATGGACGACAGCAGGGTACGACGGAGCGAGTTGCCGAGCGTGTAGCCGAAACCGGGCTCGAGCGGCTCGATGACGAAACGCGACCGGAAGTCGTCGACGGTTTCTTCCGACAGGGTCGGACGCTGTGCGATGAGCACTTGTTCTTTCCTTTCCGAGCCCACCCGCTATATGACGGGCTCGAACTCCTGTGGTGTGTGGGGCGTTGGTGGAGCGGTTACTTCTTGGAGTAGTACTCGACGATCAGCTGCTCCTGGACCGGGATGTCGATCTGGGCCCGGACCGGGAGCTGGTGGACGAGGATGCGCATCCGCGTCGGGATCGCCTCGAGCCACGCGGGAACGACGCGTTCGCCGTGGGTCTCACGAGCCACGATGAACGGGGTCATCTCGAGCGACTTCTCACGCACGTCGATCACGTCGTACTGGCTGACCTGGAACGACGGGATGTCGACCTTGCGGCCGTTCACCCGGAAGTGACCGTGGACGACCAGCTGCCGGGCTGCACGACGGGTGCGTGCGAATCCGGCGCGGTAGACCACGTTGTCGAGGCGGCACTCGAGCAGCTGCAGCAGGTTGTCACCCGTCTTGCCCTGTCGACGCGAGGCCTCGGTGTAGTAGTTGTGGAACTGCTTCTCCAGGACGCCGTAGGTGAAGCGGGCCTTCTGCTTCTCGCGCAGCTGGAGGAGATACTCGCTCTCCTTGATCCGGCCGCGGCCGTGCTGGCCGGGCGGGTAGGGACGACGCTCGTACGCCGAGTCGCCGCCGACGAGGTCGAGGCCGAGTCGACGCGACTTCTTGGTCATGGGGCCGGTGTAGCGGGCCATTTCTCGAAACTCCTTGGTGAAGAAAGGTCGGGCGCGTCAGACGCGGCGGCGCTTCGGCGGACGGCAGCCGTTGTGCGGCGTGGGGGTGACGTCCTGGATCGTGCCGACCTCGAGGCCGATCGCACCCAGGGAACGGATCGCCGTCTCGCGGCCCGAGCCCGGACCCTTGACGAACACGTCGATCTTCTTCATGCCGTGGTCCATCGCCCGACGACCTGCGGCCTCGGCGGCCATCTGCGCGGCGAACGGCGTGGACTTGCGCGAGCCCTTGAAGCCGACGGTGCCGGCCGAGGCCCACGAGATCACCGCCCCGGTCGGGTCGGTGATGGTGACGATGGTGTTGTTGAACGTGCTCTTGATGTGGGCCTCGCCCTGAGCAATGTTCTTCTTCTCCTTGCGGCGGACCTTCTTGGCCCCCGCCTGGCGGCTGCGTGGTGGCATGGGTTACTTGGCCTTCTTCTTGCCGGCGACGGTCCGCTTGGGACCCTTGCGGGTGCGGGCGTTGGTCTTGGTGCGCTGACCGCGGACCGGAAGGCCCTGGCGGTGACGACGGCCCTGGTAGCTACCGATCTCGATCTTGCGCCGGATGTCGGCCTGGACCTCACGGCGGAGGTCACCCTCGATCTTGATCTCGTCGTTGGTCTCGATGGCGTCGCGGAGCTTGACCAGCTCGTCGTCACCCAGCTCGTGCACGCGGAGGTCGGGGTTGACCCCGGTCTCGGTCAGGACCTGCTGGGCGCGGGTACGGCCGATGCCGTAGATGTAGGTGAGTGCGACCTCGATGCGCTTGTCACGCGGGAGGTCCACACCAAGGAGGCGTGCCATCAGATGGCGATCCCTTCGGGTAGTACGCGGCGGTTTCGGTCGTGAGGCGCCACGGACGTCGTCCGTGCTCCGGCCACTGCTCCGGAGGTGAGTTCGTCACCGGGTTCGATGACTAGCCATCACGTGGTGGTTGTTCAGTTGTTGCTCTGCGGCCCCTCGCGAGCAAGCTCGCTTCGGGTACGCACCGACTGGATGCTCGGACTCCGTCCGATCTCCCAGGGCGGTGCTCAACCTTGGCGCTGCTTGTGACGCGGGTTGTCGCAGATGACCATGACGCGGCCGTGGCGACGAATCACCTTGCACTTGTCACAGATCCTCTTGACGCTCGGGTTGACCTTCATGTCAGCCCTTTCTGCTGATAGGCGGCACTGTGCTGACCGAGCTCGAACGCTCGCTCACTTGTAGCGGTAGACGATGCGACCCCTGGTGAGGTCGTACGGCGAGAGCTCCACCACGACGCGGTCCTCGGGGAGGATCCGGATGTAGTGCTGGCGCATCTTGCCGCTGATGTGGGCGAGGACCTTGTGACCGTTGCTCAGCTCGACCCGGAACATCGCGTTCGGGAGAGCCTCGACGACGGTGCCCTCGATCTCGATCACACCTTCTTTTTTGGGCATGTCCTCACTTCTGGTTGCGGTTCGCTTCGTCTACCGTCGACCCGGGAACCTCCCGGCCCCGCGCGCGACGAGTCGCCCGCTGGCGCCGAGTGGACCTCAAGCAGCCTGTCGCGCAGACCTCTTCCCGGGCGCACACGGCTCGCTGAGCGCGAATCGAGTGATTTCCGGCAGCCGCGAGGCACCGCGAAACAGACCCAAGTTGGGCCGACCACTCAGTCTAGGCCGCGCATGGGCACAACCCCTAATTGCGACGGGGCGGACTCGGTTACCGACGAGTAACCGATTCCTCGGCCGTTCTGCGGGCCGTGGTGGCGTCGTCGAAGGGCCGTCCGGATGCCTGTCAGTGGGCGGGACGGCGCCGGTCGGAGGCCAGGCTGAGCACGGTCGTGACGACCAAGGTGCCGATGATGACCAGCAACGAGACCCAGATCGGGATGTCGGGGGCCCACGAGATGTGCTCGCCGCCGTTGACGAACGGCAGCGTGTTCTCGTGCATCGCGTGCAGGACCAGCTTCACGCCGATGAAGAGCAGCAGGAACGCCAGGCCGTAGGACAAGAAGACCAGGCGCTGGAGCAGGTCGCCGATGAGGAAGTACAGCTGCCGGAGCCCCATCAGGGCGAACACGTTCGCGGTGAGCACCAGGTAGGCCTCGTTGGTGAGCCCGTAGATGGCCGGGATGGAGTCGAGGGCGAAGAGCAGGTCGGTCATGCCGAGAGTCAGGATCACCATGAACATCGGGGTGAACAGTCGGCCCCCGCCGTCGCGGATCGTGAGCTTCGCGCCGTTCCAGTCGTCACTGACGCGCAGATGACGGCGGGCCCAGCCGACGAGCCTCGGCTCGTCGTACCCGCCTTCCTCCTCGTGTCCCTCGCGGGCGAGGTTGATCGCGGTGATGACCAGGAAGAGGCCGAACAGGTAGAACACCCAGCTGAACTCCTGGATCGCCGCCGCCCCGACGGCGATGAAGACACCCCGGAGCACCAGGGCCAGCACGATCCCGATCAGGAGCGCACTCTGCTGGAGCTCGCGGGGGACGTTCAGCTTGTTCATGATCACGATGAAGATGAACAGGTTGTCGATGGACAGCGAGTACTCGGTCAGCCAGCCGGCGAAGAACTCGCCGCCGTACTCGCCGCCGGCGACCAGCCAGACGCCGATGCCGAAGACGACGGCGAGCCCGACGAAGAGCGAGAGGGCACCGATCGTCTCGCGCCGGCTGGGTTCGTGAGGGCGTCGGCCGATGACGAAGACATCGACGATCAGGATCGCGGACGTCACGAGGATGGTGATCCACCAGACCAGGGGCGTCACGTGCATGTCACACCCCCGTGGCTGAGCTTGCGAAGGGCACGAAAGGGGTGGGAGGTCGAGGAGCGTCGACTCTGACCCGAGGCACGAGGGGCGGAGTGACGCGTCTCGAGACCCGCGGCCCCGTGGCTGAGCTTGCGAAGGGCACGAAAGGGGTGGGAGGTCGAGGAGCGTCCGACTCTGACCCGAGGCACGAGGGGCGGAGTGACGCGTCTCGAGACCCGCGGCCCCGTGGCCTGAGCTTGCGAAGGGCACGAAAGGGGTGGGAGGTCGAGGAGCGTCGACTCTGACCCGAGGCACGAGGGGCGGAGTGACGCGTCTCGAGACCCGCGGCGAGGACTCATCATCTCCCACCATAGGGAACGCCCAAAGCGGTGAGCCGCTCCTCCCCACCGTCCAAGGCGGTGAGCACCCAGGCGCCGTTCGGCGTGAGAGTGAAGGTGTGCTCGAAGTGCGCGGCGATGGAGCCGTCGGCCGTCACCACGGTCCAGTCGTCGTCGAGGATCTCGGTGTCGGCACCGCCGAGCGTCACCATCGGCTCGACGGCGAGCGCGAGGCCCGCCACGAGCTTGGGACCCCGCTCGCCCCGGTGGGCGACATTGGGCACGTTGGGAGGCAGGTGCATCTGCGTGCCGATGCCGTGGCCGACGTAGTCCTCGAGGATCCCGTAGTCACCCTGTGAGCGGACGGTGGTCTCGACGGCCCGCGAGATGTCACCGACGCGCCCGCTCAGGCGCGCCGCGGCCATGCCGGCCCACAGCGCCTCCTCGGTGACCCGCATCAGCTCGGTCACCTCGGGCGCCACGTCGCCGACGGCCACGGTGATCGCCGCGTCGCCGTGCCAGCCGTCGACGATCGCCCCGCAGTCGATGGAGATCACGTCGCCGTCGGCGAGCTCGCGCGAGCCGGGGATGCCGTGCACGACCTCGTCGTTCACGGACGCGCAGATGGTGGCCGGGAAGGGCGGGTGACCATAGTTCAGGAACGACGGGGTGCCACCGTGCGACCGGATGTTGTCCTCGGCGATGGCGTCGAGCTCCCCGGTCGTGACGCCGGCCTTCGCGGCCTGGCGCAGCAGCTCGAGGGTCTCCCCCACCAGCAGACCGGCGACCCTCATCAGGTCGATCTGCTCGGGAGTCTTGATCTCGAGCGAGCGGTCGAGCAGGCCCATCAGTGCCGGGACCTCAGGACTGGGGTACGACGTCGAGGGCGTCGAAGATCCGCTTGGTGACCTCTTCGACGACACCCATGCCGTCGATCTCGTGCACGATGCCACGCCCGCGGTAGACCTCGATGAGGGGCTCGGTCTGCTCGCCGTAGACCTCCTGGCGGCGCCGGATGACCTCCTCGGTGTCGTCCGTGCGGCCCTCGGTCTGCGCGCGGTGGAGCAGGCGCTCGACGATCTCGTCGGGGTCCACCGTCAGCACGACTGCCGCGTCGAGCGCGTGCCCGGTGTGCTTGATCATCCCGTCGAGCTCCTCGACCTGGGCGAGGGTGCGGGGGTACCCGTCGAGGAGGAAGCCCGGCTCCGCGTCGGCCTGGTCGATCCGGTCGCGCACCATCAGGTTGGTGACCTCGTCCGGGACGTACTCGCCCTGGTCCATGTACTCCTGGGCCTTCTTGCCCAACGGCGTGCCGTTGGAGACGTTGGTCCGGAAGATGTCGCCGGTCGAGATCGCGGGGATGCCGAAGTGATCGGCGACCACCCGGGCCTGAGTGCCTTTTCCGGCCCCCGGCGGCCCCATCAGGATGAGTCTCATGCTCAGAGCTCCAGCACGGTGTTCGGGGCCCCCGCGGCGTTGTCGGCCGGGGGAGCGAAGCGGAGGAGTCCGAGAACGTCGTGGGGATGGAGTATGAGCCTCATCGCTAGCGCAGGAACCCTTCGTAGTTCCGCTGCTGGAGCTGGCTCTCGATCTGTTTCACCGTGTCGAGCGCGACGCCGACCATGATCAGGATGGACGTGCCCCCGAACGGGAAGTTCTGATCGGCGCCGATCAGGACGAACGCGATCAACGGGATCAGGGCGACGAAACCGAGGTAGAGCGAGCCTGGCAACGTGATGCGGGACAGGACGTAGGACAGGTAGTCCTCGGTCGGCTTGCCCGCCCGGATCCCGGGGATGAAGCCGCCGTACTTCTTCATGTTGTCCGCCACCTCTTCGGGGTTGAAGGTGATCGACACGTAGAAGTAGGTGAAGAACACGATCATCGCGAAGAACGTGATCATGTAGAGCGGATGGTCGCCGCGCACGAAGTAGCGCGAGATCCACACCGACCAGCCGGAGGTCCGGTCCGAGTTGAACTGCGAGGCCATGGCGGGCAGGTAGAGGAGGGACGACGCGAAGATGACCGGGATGACGCCGGCCTGGTTGACCTTCAGCGGGATGTACGTCGACGACCCGCCGAACATCTTCCGGCCCACCATCCGCCGGGCGTACTGCACCGGGATACGGCGCTGTGCTTGCTCGATGAAGATGACGGCGGCGATGATGACCAGGCCGATCACGATCACGACGGCGAAGATCCACCAGCCGCGCGACTTGCCGACCGACCAGAGCGAGGTCGGGAAGCGGGCGACGACCTGGGTGAAGATCAGGATGGACATGCCGTTGCCGACGCCGCGGTCGGTGATCAGCTCGCCGAGCCACATGATCACGGCGGTGCCGGCGGTCATCGTGACCACCATGACCAGGAAGGTCGAGGTGCTGTCGTCGTGGAGCAGCGGGAAACGCGTGTTGTCGCAGCCCTGCAGCAGGTTGCCCGAGCGGGCCAGCGCGACGATGCCGGTCGCCTGCAGCAGCGCGAGGCCCAGGGTGAGGTAGCGGGTGTACTGGGTGATCTTGGTCTGTCCCGCCTGGCCCTCCTTCTTCAGGGCCTCGAGGCGTGGGATGACCACGACCAGCAGCTGCAGGATGATGCTCGCCGTGATGTAAGGCATGATCCCGAGCGCGAAGACGGTCAGCTGCAGCAGCGCGCCGCCGGAGAAGACGTTGATCAGGTTGTAGATGCCGGTGTTGTCCAGGCCGCCGATGCACTCGTGCACGTTGTGGACGTTGACGCCGGGAGCGGGGATCTGCGACCCGATCCTGAAGATCACGATGACCATCAGGACGAACAGGAGCTTCTTGCGCAGGTCCGGGGTCCGGAACGCGTTGACGTAGGCGCCTAGCACGACCTCAAGTCCTCTTTCTGGGTCTCGCCTCGCTGGCTTGCGACCTGTAGGTGACGCCACCCGAGCGGCGACATCGGGCCCACGCACACCGTCGCGGAGACCGCCGGAAGCCTAACAAAGGCCCTCACGTCAGCCGTCCTCGCGGAGGCCTGGATGAGCGAAGGCGCGGGCCGCCGGGCACGCTGCCCGCGGTCCGCGCCGTACGCACGTCAGACCACCGAGGTGGTGCCGCCGGCTGCCTCGATCTTCTGCTTGGCGGACGCCGAGAACGCCTGGACGCTCACCTGGCAGGCGACGGAGATGTCGCCCTGGCCGAGGATCTTGACCGGCAGCCGCTTGCGGACCGCGCCCTTGGCGACGAGGTCGTCGACGGTCACCACGCCGCCCTCGGGGTACAGCTCACCGAGGCGGTCGAGGTTGACGATCTGGAACTCGACGCGGAAGGGGTTCTTGAAGCCCTTCAGCTTCGGCAGGCGCATGTGCAGCGGCAGCTGGCCACCTTCGAAGTACGCCGGCACGTTGCCGCGCGCCTTCGTGCCCTTGGTGCCGCGACCCGCGGTCTTGCCCTTGGAACCCTCACCGCGGCCGACCCGGGTCTTGGCTGTCTTGGACCCCGGAGCGGGACGCAGGTGGTGCAGTTTCAACGTCATGTCTTACTCGACTTCCTCGACCGTCACCAGGTGACGGACGGTCTGGACCATGCCGCGGATCTCCGGGCGGTCCTCTTTCACGACCACATCGCCGATGCGCTTGAGACCGAGCGTGCGCAGGGTCTCGCGCTGGTTGGCCTTGCAGCCGATGGAGCTCTTGTGCTGCTGGACCTTGAGCTGTGCCATCAGCGCCCCACCTCCGCGGGCGGCTCGGTCTTCTCACGGGCGGCCTTCAGCAGGGCGGCCGGAGCCACCTGCTCGACGGGCAGTCCGCGCCGCGCGGCCACCGTCTCCGGCTGCTCCAGCATCCGCAGAGCCTCGACCGTCGCGTGGACGATGTTGATCTGGTTGGACGAGCCGAGCGACTTGCTCAGGATGTCGTGGATCCCGGCACACTCCAGGACCGCACGCACCGGACCACCGGCGATCACGCCGGTACCGGGAGCGGCCGGACGCAGCATGACCACGCCGGCGGCCTTCTCGCCCTGCACCGGGTGCGGGATCGTGCCCTGGATCCGGGGGACCCGGAAGAAGTTCTTCTTGGCCTCCTCGACGCCCTTGGCGATCGCGGCCGGCACCTCCTTGGCCTTGCCGTAGCCGACGCCGACCATCCCGTCGCCGTCGCCGACGACCACGAGGGCGGTGAAGCTGAAGCGACGACCACCCTGGACCACCTTGGCGACCCGGTTGATCGCGACGACGCGCTCGACGTACTGGCTCTTCTCGGCACCGCCGCCGCGACGGTCGTCGCGACCACGGCCCCCGCGCTCGCCTCCGCGCTGTCCGCGCTGGGCTCCGCTCATGAGATGTTCCTCTTCCTTGTGGCTGTGACGCTGTGTCGTGACGTGTCGGGCTGGGTCATCGGCTAGAAGGTCAGGCCGCCCTCACGGGCGGCTTGGGCGAGGGCCGCGACGCGGCCGTGGTACTGGTGGCCCGCACGGTCGAAGACCACGGACTCGATGCCGGCGGCCTTCGCGCGCTCGGCCACGAGCTCGCCGACCTTCTTGGCCCTGGCGGTCTTGTCGCCCTCGAACCCACGCAGGTCGGCCTCCATGGTCGAGGCGGCGACGAGCGTGTGGCCGGCGAGGTCGTCGACCACCTGCACGCCGATGTGCTTCGACGAGCGGGTGACGACCAGACGCGGCCGCTCCGAGGTGCCGAACAGCTTCTTGCGGCCCCGCAGCTGACGCTGGAGGCGCGCACGAGTGCGCGGCGCGGTGTGCTTGTGCTTGGACAGGGAGATGGCCATGGTCACTTACCAGCCTTTCCGACCTTGCGGCGGACGTACTCACCGGAGTAACGGACGCCCTTGCCCTTGTAGGGCTCCGGCTTGCGCAGCTTGCGAATGTTGGCGGCCACCTCGCCGACCAGCTGCTTGTCGATCCCGACGACACCCAGGTGAGTGGGGTTCTCGACCGTGAAGGTGATCCCATCCGGCGCGTTGAAGGTGATCGGGTGGCTGTAGCCGAGCTGGAACTCCAGCTGCGTGGGGCCCTTGGACAGGACGCGGTAGCCCACGCCCTGGATCTCGAGCTTCTTCTCGTAGCCCTCGGTGACGCCGACGACCATGTTGTTGACCAGCGTGCGGGTCAGGCCGTGGCGTGAGCGGCTGTCCCGCTCGTCGTCGGGGCGGTCGACGGCGATCGTGCCGTCGTCGGCCTTGCTGACCGTGATCGGCGAGACCACGGAGTGGCTCAGGGTGCCCTTCGGCCCCTTCACCGTGACCTCGCTGCCGTCGATCGACACCTCGACACCCGAGGGCACAACGATCGGCATTCGTCCGATGCGCGACATGTCAGTTCTCCTTCGCGGGTCTCGGGCTCACCAGACGTAGGCGAGGACTTCCCCACCCACGCCCTTCTGGTTCGCTTGGCGGTCGGTCAACAGACCCTGGCTGGTCGAGATGATCGCGACGCCCAGGCCGCCGAGCACCTTCGGCAGACCGGTGCTCTTCGCGTAGACGCGCAGACCGGGCTTGCTGATGCGGCGTACGCCGGCGATCGAGCGCTCACGGTTGCGGCCGTACTTGAGGGTGATGGTCAGGGTCCGGGCGACCCCGCCCTCGGGGTCATCGGCGACGTCGAACGACGTGATGTAGCCCTCGGCCCTGAGGATCTCGGCGACGCCGGCCTTCAGCTTGCTGTAGGGCATCGTCACGTCGTCGTGGTACGCCTGGTTGGCGTTGCGCAGACGGGTCAGCATGTCTGCGATCGGGTCGGTCATCGTCATGTGTGTGTCGTTCTCTCTCGTTGTGGTTTCCGCGGCCGGTGGCCGGGACCTGCAGCGTTCGTCGGGCTCGCTGTTACCAGCTGGACTTGGTGACGCCGGGCAGCTCACCGCGGTGGGCCATCTCCCGCAGGCAGATCCGGCACAGGCCGAACTTGCGGTAGACGGCCTTGGGGCGGCCGCAGCGCTGGCAGCGGGTGTAGCCGCGGACGGCGAACTTCGGCTTGCGGGCGGCCTTCACCCTGAGGGCGGTCTTCGCCATGTCAGTTCTCCTTGAACGGGAAGCCGAGCTGCTTCAGCAGCGCGCGCCCCTGCGCGTCGTCGGTTGCGGTGGTCACGATCGTGATGTCCATGCCGCGCGGGCGGTCGACGCGGTCCTGGTCGATCTCGTGGAACATCACCTGCTCGGTGAGGCCGAAGGTGTAGTTGCCCTGGCCGTCGAACTGGCCGGGGTTGAGTCCCCGGAAGTCGCGGATGCGCGGCAGCGCGAGCGACAGCAGCCGGTCGAGGAACTCCCACATCCGGTTGCCGCGCAGCGTCACGTGCGCACCGATCGGCATGCCCTCGCGCAGCTTGAACTGAGCGATGGACTTGCGGGCCTGGGTCACCATCGGCTTCTGGCCGGTGATGACGGTCAGGTCGCGGATCGCGCCCTCGATCAGCTTCGAGTCACGCGCCGCCTCACCGACACCCATGTTGACCACGATCTTGGTCAGCCCGGGCACCTGCATGACGTTGCCGATCTCGAACTCGGTGCGCAGCGCAGGGAGGATCTCCTCGCGGTAGCGGGTCTTCAGACGCGGGGTGACCTTCTTCTCCGTGACGGAGTCGACGGACTGGTCGACATCGCTCTCGACGGTCGTGTCGGTCATGTCAGATCTCCTTCCCGGTCGTGCGCGAGATGCGGACGCTGCGGGTGCCGGCGTACGTCGAGCCGTCGGGACGCCTCTTGAGGACCTCCTCGCGACGGAAGCCGACGCGGGTCACGCCGTCGCCCTCGACGAGCATCACGTTGGACACGTGGATCGGGGCCTCGGTCGTGATGATGCCGCCGGTCGTGCCACCGCGACCGCCCTGCTGGACGACCTTGGTGTGCTTCTTGATCCGGTTGACACCCTCGACGACGACCCGCTCCCGCTCGCGCAGCACCTGGATCACCTTGCCTTCGGCGCCCTTGTCCTTGCCTGCGATCACCTTGACGGTGTCGCCCTTCTTGATCTTCATGCTGTTCTTCCCCATCTCAGAGGACCTCCGGTGCGAGCGAGATGATCTTCATGAACCGCTTGTCGCGCAGCTCGCGGCCGACCGGGCCGAAGATGCGCGTGCCTCGCGGCTCGCCGTCCTGTCGCAGGATCACCGCGGCGTTCTCGTCGAACTTGATGTACGAGCCGTCGGGACGCCGGCGCTCCTTGGTGGTGCGGACGACGACCGCCTTGACGACGTCACCCTTCTTCACACCGCCGCCGGGGATGGCGTCCTTGACCGTGCAGACGATCACGTCGCCGATGCCGGCGTAGCGACGGCCCGAGCCACCGAGCACGCGGATGCAGAGGACTTCCTTCGCACCGGTGTTGTCGGCGACCTTGAGCCGGGACTCCTGCTGGATCACTTCGCTCGCTCCAGGATCGTCACGACGCGCCAGCGCTTGGTCGCAGACAGCGGACGGGTCTCCATCAGCTGCACGCGGTCGCCGATGCCGCAGTCGTTGTTCTCGTCGTGGGCCTTGAGCCGCGACGTACGTCGCAGGACCTTGCCGTAGAGCGCGTGCTTCACGCGGTCCTCGACCTCGACCACGACGGTCTTGTCCATCTTGTCGCTGACGACCAGACCCACGAACACCTTGCGGGTGTTGCGGGTGGTTGCGCTTCCGGTGTCGCTCATGCGTCGGCGCTCTCTTTCTCGGCCTTCTCGTTCTCGTCCGTGCCCGGGGCGGACCGGATGCCGAGCTCGCGCTCACGCACCACGGTGTAGATCCGGGCGATGTCCTTCTTCACGGTGTGGAGCCGACCGTGGCTCTCCAGCTGGCCGGTGGCCGCCTGGAAGCGCAGGTTGAACAGCTCCTCCTTGGCCTCGCGGAGACGGGCCTCGAGGTCGGTGTTGTTCATGTCGTCCAGCTCGTGGGCCTTCAGGCTGCTCGCCATCAGAACTCACCGGCCTCTCGGGAGATGAAACGGGTCTTCATCGGCAGCTTGTGCTGCGCGCGGCGCATCGCCTCGCGTGCCGTCACCTCGTCGACCCCCGAGAGCTCGAAGAGCACACGGCCGGGCTTGACGTTGGCGATGTACCACTCCGGCGAGCCCTTGCCGGAGCCCATCCGGGTCTCGGCGGGCTTCTTGGTCAGCGGGCGGTCCGGGAAGATGTTGATCCAGACCTTGCCGCCACGCTTGATGTGACGGGTCATCGCGATCCGGGCCGACTCGATCTGCCGGTTGGTGACGTAGTGACCCTCGATCGCCTGGATCCCGAAGTCGCCGAACGCCAGGCGGGTGCCGCCCTTGGCCGCACCACGCCGCGTGGGGCGGTGCTGCTTGCGGTGCTTGTAACGACGGGCCATCAACATGGCTCAGGCCTCCGATCCGGTCGTCGGCGCGGCGGCCTCGGCGGGCGCGGCCTGCTCGGTCGGCGCGGCGACGGCCGCAGCCTCGGTCGGGGCGCCGCCCCGGTCTGCGCGGGTGGGACGGGTGCCACGGCTCGGGCGCTCGCCGCCTCGCGACGGACGACCGCTGCGACCAGGTACGCCGGCACGAGCCGCGGCCTGGGCCTGACGCTCGGCGCGGGTGCCCGCGACCTCGCCCTTGTAGATCCAGACCTTCACGCCGATGCGGCCGAAGGTGGTCTTGGCCTCGTAGAAGCCGTAGTCGATGTCGGCGCGGAGCGTGTGCAGCGGGACGCGACCCTCGCGATAGAACTCCGTGCGCGACATCTCGGCGCCGTTGAGGCGGCCCGAGCACTGGATGCGGATGCCCTTGGCGCCCGACCGCATGGTCGTCTGCATCGCCTTGCGCATCGCGCGGCGGAACTGCACCCGGCCGCTGAGCTGCTCGGCGACACCCTGAGCGACCAGCTGCGCGTCGACCTCGGGGTTCTTCACCTCGAGGATGTTCAGCTGGACCTGCTTGCCGGTGAGCTTCTCCAGGTCGCCGCGGATGCGGTCGGCCTCGGCGCCACGGCGGCCGATCACGATGCCCGGACGCGCGGTGTGGATGTCCACACGCACGCGGTCACGGGTGCGCTCGATCTCGACCTTGGCGATCCCGGCCCGCTCCATGCCCTTGGACAGGAGACGACGGATGGCGACGTCCTCGCCGACGTACGACTTGTAGAGCTTGTCGGCGTACCAACGCGACTTGTGGTCGGTGGAGATGCCGAGGCGGAAGCCGTTCGGGTTGATCTTCTGGCCCATCAGGCCTTCCCCTTCTTCCGGTTCTTGGAGTCCTGCTTCGCGGGCGCCTGCTCGACGGGCGTCACGACCAGGGTGATGTGGCTGGTGCGCTTGAGGATCCGCGTCGCGCGGCCCTGGGCACGGGGGCGCCAGCGCTTCATCGTCGGACCCTCGTCGACCTGGCAGTTGCTGACGACCAGGTCGGCGCGGTCGAGGTCCTCGGTGGTCTCGGCGTTCGCGATGGCGCTCTCGAGGACCTTGTAGACGGTCTTGGCGGCCGACTGCGGTGCGAACTGCAGCAGCGCCAGGGCGTCGTCGACGGGCAGGCCGTGGATCATCTGCGTCACGCGGCGGGCCTTCATCGGCGTGATCCGCTGGAAACGCGCGCTCGCGAAGGAGCCCGGCTGGTCGCCGAGCAGCGACTCGCGGCGGGCGCTGGTGCGGCGGCGGTCAGTGGTCGGCATCAGCGACGCCTCCCCTTCCGGTCGTCCTTGACGTGTCCGCGGTAGGTGCGCGTGGGAGCGAACTCCCCGAGCTTGTGTCCGACCATCGAGTCGGTCACGAAGACGGGCACGTGCTTGTGGCCGTCGTGCACGGCGATCGTGTGGCCGATCATGGCCGGGACGATCATCGAACGTCGCGACCACGTCTTGATCACGTTGTGGGAGCCCTTGTCGTTCTCGACGTCCACCTTCTTCATCAGGTGGTCGTCCACGAAGGGACCCTTCTTCAGGCTGCGTGGCATGGCTCAGGCTCCTCAGCGCTTCTTGCCGGTACGGCGACGACGGATGATCTGCTTGTCGCTGGCCTTGCCCTTGCGGCGAGTGCGACCTTCGGACTTGCCCCAGGGGCTGACCGGGTGACGACCACCCGAGGTCTTGCCCTCACCACCACCGTGCGGGTGGTCGACGGGGTTCATGACGACACCGCGGACGGTCGGGCGCTTGCCCTTCCACCGCATGCGGCCGGCCTTGCCCCAGTTGATGTTGGACTGCTCGGCGTTGCCCACCTCGCCGATCGAGGCACGGCAACGCACGTCGACGAAGCGCATCTCACCGGACGGCAGCCGGAGCGTGGCTCGCGAGCCCTCCTTGGCGACCAGCTGCGCGGAGTTGCCGGCCGAGCGGGCGATCTTGGCCCCGCCGCCGGGACGCAGCTCGATGCAGTGGATCGTCGTACCGACCGGGATGTTGCGCAGCGGGAGGTTGTTGCCCACCTTGATGTCGGCGTTCGCGCCGGACTCGAGCATCGTGCCCTGCCGCAGGTCCTTCGGCGCGACGATGTAGCGCTTCTCGCCGTCGACGTAGTGCAGCAGCGCGATCCGGGCGGTGCGGTTGGGGTCGTACTCGATGTGCGCGACCTTGGCCGGGACGCCGTCCTTGTCGTAGCGACGGAAGTCGATCATCCGGTAGGCGCGCTTGTGACCGCCGCCCTGGTGACGGGTGGTGATCCGACCCTGGTTGTTCCGGCCGCCCTTCTTGGGCAGGGAACGGGTCAGCGACTTCTCCGGCGTGGTCCGGGTGATCTCGACGAAGTCGGCCACCGACGAGCCGCGGCGGCCCGGGGTGGTCGGCTTGTACTTGCGGATAGCCATGTCTCGTTACCTCTCAAGCCCGGTCAGGAGACCGGACCTCCGAAGATGTCGATGCGGTGACCCTCGGCCAGGCTCACGATGGCGCGCTTGGTCTGCTTGCGCCGGCCGAGCCCGGTCCGGGTACGACGGGTCTTGCCCTGGCGGTTGATGGTGTTCACCGAGGTGACCTTGACGCCGAAGACCTTCTCGACCGCGATCTTGATCTCGGTCTTGTTGGCGTCGGGGTGCACCAGGAACGTGTACTTGTTGGCGTCGAGGAGGCCGTAGCTCTTCTCGGACACGACCGGCGCGAGCAGGATGTCGCGGTGGTCCTTGTGCAGCGTGCTCACTGCGCCTCCTCCGTCGGCTCCGTGAGCCGAGCTACTGCCCTGAATTGTTCGCTCGCAAGCTCGCTCACGCGTCCTCCCCCTCGCTGGCAGCCGTGTCGCCGCCGGCGCGGGCGAAGCCCGCAGCCTCGGCGTCCTCGGCCGACTTGAAGTAGAACTCCGCCTCGGTCTGCTCGTACCACTGGCCGTCCGGCTCGTGGTACAGGCCCGAGTCGGCGTTGCCCTTGACCTCGTAGCCCTTCGGGTTGCCGCCGCTCTTCAGCGGAGCCTTCGCACCCTGGGGTAGGACCGGCTTCTCGTCGACGGCCTCGTCGGCCTTAGCGTCGGCGTCGCCTTGGCGGCGAGGCCTTCTTGGCAGGGGCCTTCTTGGCTGCGGCCTTCTTGGCCGGCTTCTCCTCGGGCTTCTCCTCGGCCTTCTCGTCGGCCGGGGCCTCCACGAGCGTCACCGGAGCGCCCTCGGAGCCCGAACCACCGACGAACGCGTCGTAGGCGCCCTGGGTGAAGACGACGTCGTCCGAGGCCAGCACGTCGTAGGTGTTGAGCTGGTCGACGGCGACGATGTGCACCTCGACCGCGTTGCGGAGCGAGAGCCAGGTCAGCGCGTCGGAGCGCTCGAGCACGACCAGGAAGTTGGCCCGCTCGGCGACAACGCCGCGCAGGGTGGCCAGCGCCGACTTGGTCGACGGGGCGTCACCGGCGATCAACGACTCGACGACGTGGATGCGGCCGTCACGCGCCCGGTCGGACAGCGCACCGCGGAGAGCCGCGGCGACCATCTTCTTGGGGGTGCGCTGGGCGTAGTTGCGCGGCTGCGGGCCGTGGACCACGCCACCACCGGCGAACTGCGGCGCGCGGGTCGAGCCCTGGCGGGCGCGGCCGGTGCCCTTCTGCCGGTAGGGCTTGCGGCCACCACCGCGGACCCGGCCGCGGGTCTTGGTGGCGTGGGTGCCCTGGCGAGCCGCCGCCTGCTGGGCGACGACCACCTGGTGGATCAGCGGGATGTTGACCTCGACGTCGAAGATCTCGGCCGGCAGGTCGACCTTGAGGACCTTGGCGCCGGAGGACGCGGCCGACTTCTTGGCGGCTGCCTTCTTCGTGGCGGTAGCCATGCTCAGGCCTCCTTCTGCGCGCGCTTGGCGGCCGAGCGGAGCACGACGAGACCACCCTTGGCGCCGGGGATGGCGCCCTTGAGCAGGATCAGGCCCTTCTCGGTGTCGACCGCGTGGACGACGACGTTCTGGGTGGTCACGGTGTCGCTACCCATGCGGCCGGACATCCGAACGCCCTTGAAGACGCGACCGGGGGTCGCGCAGGCGCCGATCGAGCCGGGCTTGCGGTGGTTCTTGTGAGCACCGTGCGAGGCGCCGACGCCGTGGAAGCCGTGTCGCTTCATGGTGCCGGCGAACCCCTTGCCCTTCGTGGTGCCGGTGACATCGAGGATGTCGCCCGCCGCGAAGGTGTCGGCCGGGAGCTCCTGGCCGACGGTGTAGGAGCCGGCGTCGGCGGTGCGGATCTCGGCGACGTGCTTGCGGGGGGTCACTCCGGCCTTCGCGAACTGACCCGCCTCGGGCTTGGTGACCTTGCGCGAGTCGATCTCGCCGAAGGCGACCTGGATGGCGTTGTAGCCGTCGGCCTCGGGCTTGCGGACCTGCGTCACGACGTTGGTGGACGCCGCCACGACGGTGACCGGGACGATCAGGTTGTTGTCGTCCCACATCTGGGTCATGCCGAGCTTGGTGCCCAGCAGGCCCTTCACGTTTCGTTCAACAGTCATCAGAGGCCTCAGAGCTTGATCTCGATGTCGACGCCGGCAGGGAGGTCGAGACGCATCAGGGAGTCCACGGTCTTCGGCGTCGGGTCGATGATGTCGATCAGACGCTTGTGGGTCCGCATCTCGAAGTGCTCGCGGGAGTCCTTGTACTTGTGGGGCGAGCGGATGACGCAGTACACGTTCTTCTCGGTCGGCAGCGGCACGGGGCCGGCGACCTTGGCACCCGTGCGGGTGACGGTGTCCACGATCTTGCGCGCCGAGGTATCGATCACCTCGTGGTCATAGGCCTTGAGCCTGATGCGGATCTTCTGTCCCGCCATAGGTCTCTCTCGTCCTTCGTGTCGTACTGCCTGGTGGTCCGTCTCGCGCGCTCGTCCCGCCCTGATCTCCCGACCCCCGAGGTCGGGCGTGTCGCGGCTTGCGGCACACAGATCACCCGTGGTGAGAAATCTGCATCGTGTTGGTGGGCGCCCAGCCACCACTTCGCAGTGGGGGCCGAGCCATCGGGTCTCCAGGTGCGGCGCGACGCACAGCGACAGCGAACCAGCGAGAGACGCGATTCAGTGGTCAAGTGCGACGCACCCCGGCAACCCGCCGGAGCAACCGAACAATCCTGACAGATGCCCCCCACGTCCGCAAAATTGAGCCGGGCAGCCGTGCTCGAGGAACGAGAGCGCGGCTGCGCCGGCCAGGTCGAGCAAGCGACGCGACTGAGGAACGAAGTCGCATGAGCTGGTCGAGACCCCGGTGCCCATGCCCGGAACATCCGGCGTGCCCGTGGTTTCGAGACGCTCGCAGAGCTCGCTCCTCAACCACCGGTCTGGCAGAGCTCGCTCCTCAACCACCGGTCTGGCAGAGCTCGCTCCTCCACAACCGTCGCTCGGTGCGATTTGCCCTGAGAACGCCGCCTGACCTGACAGGATGAGCGCTCGCGCAGCCGGGGCGGGTCCGGTCGCCGGGGCACCACGACGGGAGGACGGACGTGTCCGGAGATCAGCCTCCCCCGCCCGGTTGGCAGCCCGACCCGGAGCCGTCGGCGCCCCGCTGGGGGCAGCAGGCGCCGCCACCCGGATGGACTCCCCCACCGGACCAGGCGCGGGATCCGCGCTTCGCGCCGCCAGCCCACCCGTTCCCCCAGGGGATGCCGGTGGCTCACAAACCCGGTGCCATCCCCCTGCGGCCACTCGTGCTCAGCGACATCTTCGACGGGGCGTTCCGCATCATCCGGTACAACCCGAAGGCGACCATCGGCGCCGCGTTGCTCGTGTCGGCCGTGGCGATGACCGTCCCGGTGATCGTCGGGCTCCTGTCGGGGTCCACCGGCGGGTTCCAGCCCGACCCCGCCACCGGTGACCTCAGCGACAGCCAGCTCCTGAGCCTCCTGATCGCGCTCGGCGGTTTCGTCGCCGGCACCCAGCTGCAGTCCATCGGGCTGCTCTTCGTCTCCGGGATGATCGCCCACGTGAGCTCCGCGGCGGCCGTCGGGCGCAAGCTGACGATCGGCGAGGCCTGGGCCGCCACGAAGGGCAAGCGGTGGCGGCTGCTCGGCATGTCCTTCATGCTCGGCCTCGTCGTCGTCGTGGCCCTGGGCATCGCCGCCGGCGTGCTCGTCGTCGGCGTCGTGGCCTTCGACGCACCGCTCGAGGACCTCGTCGTCGTCGGGCTGGGACTCGCCGGGATCCTGATCGTCGGCCTCGCCTGGTTCTGGGTGCGCGTCCGCGCGCTCGCCGTCCCGACCCTCATGCTCGAGCCCGTGGGGGTCTGGGGTGCCCTCGGGCGCGCCGTACGACTCTCCCGTCTTCAGTTCTGGCGCCTGCTGGGGCTGCTGCTCCTCACGTCATTGGTCGTCGGTGTCGCGGGGTCGATCCTGCAGCTGCCGTTCACGATCAGCGGCCAGGTGTTCCTGACGACTGCGGACGAGAGCACGCAGGGTCTGCTGATCTACCTGCTCATGACCGCGGTCGGCAACGTCATCTCCTCCGCGGTGCTCCAGCCGTTCTCGGCGGCGGTGTCCGCCCTGCTCTACGTCGACCAGCGGATGCGCAAGGAGGCGTACGACGTCGACCTGATGACGCAGGCCGGGTTCCTGCCCGCCTGATGCTCGCGCCATCTCCTCCCCTGCAACCCTCCGGCGACGAGGGTCGCCGGCTGCTGCGCGACGAGCTGCTGCATCGCGAGTACCACCGCCAGGACGTGCTCGAGCGGATCGTCGACTGGATCTGGCGCCGCCTCCAGGGCGGCGTCGGCGCGGCCTCGGGTTCCGGCTGGGGCACGACGCTCGTGACCATGCTGGTCGCGGTCCTCCTCGTGATCGGGCTCGTGTTCGTGCTGTCGCGCATTCGCCGCGACCGCCGTGCACGCGAGCAGACCGCTGCGGTCCTGACCAGCGATCGACCCTCCGCAGCCGAGCTGCGACGACGCGCCGAGGCGGCTCTCGTCGACGGGCGTCACGCCGACGCCGTCGTGGACGCGTTCCGGGCGCTGGCCGTGCGCCAGGTCGAGCGCGGCAGGCTGGCCGACCAACCCGGCACCACCGCCCACGAGGTCGCGACCACCCTGTCCACGGCGTACCCCGACCATCGCGAACGGGTCGGCCGGGGAGCCGACCTGTTCGACGCGACGTACTACGGCGACCATCCGGCGAGCCACGAGGACGCCTCGGGTCTTCTCGAGCTGGACGACAACCTGGCCGGTGCTCGATGAGGTGGATCGCGCGCCACCGGGTCGCCGTGCTGATCGGCGCGGCGGTCGTGGTCGCGGTCGTGCTGTCGGCCTGGGTGGGTCGCGGATCGCGCACGTACGCCGCGACCCTCGACCCGCAGAACCCCGACGGGACCGGCGCTCAGGCGCTCGCCCGCGTGCTCGACGACCAGGGCGTCGAGGTGGACGTCGTCCGGTCGGCCGAGGCTCTGGACTCCGCCGCTCCCGACTCGTCGACGACGATCGTGGTGACCTCGACCGGCGACCTCGGTCGCTCGACCACCCATCGACTCCTGCGCCACCAGCGCGGAGCCGAGCTCGTGGTCGTCGCGCCCGGACCCCAGCTGGTGCGCCAGCTCGGCGTCGGCTCCTTCCCGGTCAGGTCCGAGCCCCCCGACCCGGTGCCCGCCGCGTGCTCGGCGTACGCCGACCTGAGGGTGAAGGTGGAGGCCGCCCAGGCCTACGAGACGGACGGGTGCTTCCGCGACGACGACGGCGTCCTGCTCGCCGAGCCACGACGCGGACTGACCCTGCTGGGTGCCGCCGACATCCTCACCAACGACCAGGTGCTGGAGGGTGACAACGCCGCCGTGGCGCTCCGGCTGCTGGGCGAGCGGCAGCGACTGGTCTGGTACGTCCCCTCGCTGAGGGACCTCCGCGGCGCCGACAGCGTGTCCGCACGGAGCCTGCTGCCGGACTGGCTCGGGCCGGCGCTGTGGATCCTCGGCCTGGCCGGCGTCGGCCTGGTCGCGTGGCGAGGACGTCGGCTCGGACCGCTCGCGCACGAGCCGTTGCCGGTGACGGTCAAGGCCGTCGAGACCACCCGCAACCTGGGTCGCCTCTACCGTCGGTCGGGTGACCGCGCCCATGCCGCTGAGGCCCTACGCTCCGCCTCGCGCACCCGTCTGGCCGAGCGACTCCGACTACCGCGACGCGTGGCTCCGGACCGGCTCGTGGCCGACGTCGCCGCGCGCACCGGTCACCCGGTCCAGGAGATCGACGTCCTGATCGGGCCCTACGCCCCTGCACCCCACGACGACCGCGGCCTGTCCGACCTCGCCCGGCGTCTGACCGAGCTCGACAGAGAGGTGTCCCGACCATGACGACCACACCGACCAGCCCCGACGACCACGACGTCCGTGAGCGCCTGGGCGCCGTGCGTACCGAGGTGGCCAAGGCCGTGGTCGGCCAGGACGCCGCCGTGTCCGGCCTGCTCGTCGCGCTCCTGTGCGGCGGCCATGTGCTCATGGAGGGCGTGCCGGGCGTCGCCAAGACGCTGCTCGTGCGCAGCCTGGCGGCCGCCCTGTCCGTGCAGACCCGTCGGGTGCAGTTCACGCCGGACCTGATGCCGGGCGACATCACCGGCTCGATGGTGATCGACAGCAGCCGCGGCGAGCTGTCGTTCCGCGAGGGGCCGGTCTTCACCAACCTGCTGCTGGCCGACGAGATCAACCGGACCCCGCCCAAGACGCAGTCCGCCCTGCTGGAGGCCATGGAGGAGGGCCAGGTGTCGGTCGACGGCGTGAGCCACGCGCTGCCACGACCGTTCCTCGTCGCCGCCACGCAGAACCCGGTCGAGTACGAAGGCACCTATCCCCTCCCCGAGGCCCAGCTCGACCGGTTCCTGCTCAAGGTCGTGCTGCCCGTCCCCGACCGCGCTCAGGAGCTCGAGATCGTGAGCCGGCACGCGTCCGGCTTCGACCCCCAGGACGTCGCCGCGTCCGGGGTCGTCGCCGTCGCCGGCTCGGCCGACATCGAGGCGGGACGACGTGCGGTGCGGGAGGTGCAGGTCTCCCCCGAGGTCGCGGGATACGTCGTGGACGTCGCTCGCGCCACCCGTCAGGCGCCCTCGCTCGGGCTGGGCGCCAGCCCGCGCGGAGCCGTGGCGCTCATGCGGACCTCGCGGGCCTGGGCCTGGCTGTCCGGGCGCGACTTCGTGACGCCGGACGACGTGAAGGCGCTCGCCCAGGCGACGCTGGCCCACCGGCTCTCCCTGCGCCCCGAGGCCGAGCTCGAGGGCGTCGACGTGGGTGCCGTCCTCTCCTCCGCCCTCGGCTCCGTGCCCGTCCCCCGCTGATGTCACCCGCTCCTCGGCAGATCGGACGGCAGACCTCCTGATGGCGATCACCGGACGCGTCCCGCTGCTGCTCCTGCTGGGGCTGGTGGCGGTCCTGCTGCGTCCGCAGGGCACCACGGTGCTGCTCTGGCTGGTGGTCGTGGGTGCTGTCGTCGGCGCCGACGTGCTGCTCGCCGTCTCGCCGAAGAGCCCTGACCGTCGAGCGCGCGTCACCCGGCCGCGTGCGCGTGGGTCACGAAGCGGCCAGCGAGGTCACCGTGGGCAACCCGGGTACGCCGCCGGGCGTCGCTCCTGGTGCGTGACTCCTGGCAGCCGTCCGCGGGCATCCGCGACAACCGACACCGGCTCCGCCTCGGCGGCGGTGACCGGGTCGTGCTTGTCGAGCGTGGTGCAGCCGGTGCGCCGCGGCGAGCTCACGTCGTACGGCGTGACGGTGCGCAGCTACGGCCCGCTCGGCATCGCGGCGCGGCAGCAGACCTCCCCGGTGTCGACCACGCTGCGGGCTCTTCCGCCGTTCGAGTCGCGCAAGCACCTGCCGTCGCGGCTGGCGCGGCTGCGCGACCTGGACGGCCGCTCGGCCGTACGCGTGCGCGGCCAGGGGACGGAGTTCGACTCGCTGCGCGAGTACGTCCGTGGCGACGACGTGCGCTCCATCGACTGGCGTGCCTCGGCGCGCAACCGGAACGTCGTGGTCCGCACCTGGCAGCCCGAGCGTGACCGGCGGGTCGTCCTGGTGCTCGACACGTCGCGGGTCTCCGCCGGCCGCGTCGACGACGTACCCCGCCTGGACTCCGCGATGGAGGCCGCACTGCTGCTCACCGCGCTCGCCGCTCGAGCGGGAGACCGGGTCGACGTCGTGGCCGGCGACCGGCGCGTCCGCACGCGGCTACGGCTCGCCGGTGCGCGCGACGCGACCAGCCGGCTCGAGGACGCCTTCTCCGGCCTGCATCCCGAGATCGCCGAGGCGGACTGGACGGCACTGGCCGGCGCGGTGCAGGCGTTCGGCCGGCAGCGGGCACTGGTGTGCCTGCTCACCCCGCTCGAGCCGTCCTCGGTCGAGGAGGGCCTGCTCCCGGTGCTCCCGGTGCTCGTCGCCCACCACCGCGTGGTGCTGGCGTCGGTGCGTGACCCGGAGCTGGGGCGGATGGCCGCGACGCGCGAAGGACTCGACGACGTGTACGCCGCCGCCGCGGCCGAGCAGACGCTCACCCGCCGCCGCGCCACGGCCGACCTCCTCGAGACCCTCGGCGTCCACGTGCTCGACGTACCGGCCGACGACCTGCCCCCGGCTCTGGCCGACCACTACCTCTCGCTCAAGGCCCAAGGCCTCCTCTGATCAACCCTGCGCCGCGACGCGGTCCTCGAGGAGGAGGGGGTCGAGATCGCCGGTGTGGCCCCGGGCGAAGGCCCGGCGGCCGAGGACGAAGACGTAGGCCAGGAAGGTGGCCTCCGCCAGGAAGCCGATCGCGATCCGAGCCCAGGTGGGCAGCGGGCTGGGGGTCACGAAGGCCTCGATCAAGCCGCTGACCGCGAGCACTCCGACCAGCCCCAGGGCCACGGTGCCGGCGGTCCGCCCCTCGTGCGCGAACGACTCGGCTCGGGTCTGGTCGCCCGGCTCGACCCACGACCAGAACAGCCGGAGCCCGACGCCGCCGGCGACGAAGACCGCGGTCAGCTCGAGCATCCCGTGGGGCAGGATCAGCCCCCAGAACTGCGCGGCGTGTCCGTGCCGGGTCATGATCGAGCCGATGATCGCGAGGTTCGCGACGTTCTGGAACAGCAGGTAGATCACCGGGAGGCCGAACGCCCCCAGCGCCAGGCACAGCGCCGCCACCCAGACGTTGTTGGTCCAGACCTGCGCGGCGAAGTGGGAGGCGGCGTACGTGCTGTAGTAGTCGGCGAAGTCGTGGTTGACCAGACGGTCGACGTCGCGCGGCGAGATCAGGCTCTGCTCGACGTTCGGGTGGTCGATCAGCCACACCATCATCACGGCGGTCGCGGCGATGTTGCCCAGCGTCGTACCGATCCACCACCACCGGAGCCGGTAGAGCGCGGCCGGGAATCGCTCGGTGACGAAGGTCGCGACGCCGTGCCAGGTGCTCCCCCGCGACGCACCGGCGCGGTTGCGCGCGCGACTCAGCAGCAGGGAGAGATAGGTGATCACCGTGGCGTCCGGCGACGCCGTGCGGACGACGGAGAGGTGGGTCGCGACCCGCTGGTAGCGCTCGACGAGCTCGTCGCTCTCGCGACCGTCCAGCCGCCGCTTGCGGGTCAGGGCCTCGAGGCGCTCCCACTCCGCGTGGTGCGCGAGCACATACGCGTCAAGGTCCACGCGAGGACTGTAGGCCGACCTATGCTCTCCGGGATGTCATCTCCGGACTTCGCGATGCTCTCGCCGGACGACCTGGTCACCGGCGAAGCGGTCGCGCTCGACCTGCCACCCGCCTCGGTGGCCGCCAGGATCGCGTCCGGCCTGCTCGACGTGCTGTCGCTGATGATCGTCGCGGTCTGTGTGTTCTTCCTGGCGATGGTGGTCAGCTTCGACGCGGACGGCGCGCTCCAGCACGTGGCCGTCATCTGCTCGCTGATGGCGGTCTTCCTGGTCTACCCGACGACGCTCGAGACACTCACCCGCGGTAAGTCGTTCGGCAAGTGGGCGCTCGGGCTGCGGGTGGTGCGCGAGGACGGCGGGACCGTCACGGCCCAGCAGGCGTTCGTCCGCGCCCTGGTCGCGATCCCCGAGATCTACGCACTCAGCGGCGGTCCGGCCTTCTTCAGCTGCCTGGTGAGCTCACGCGGCAAACGGCTCGGCGACTACGCCGCCGGCACGTACGTCGTCCGTGACCGGGTCAGCCTCTCGCTCCAACCGCCGATCCCGATGCCGCCGATGCTCGCGCACTGGGCGGGCTCGGCCGACGTCCGGACTCCGCCGGTGGGGCTGGGCCTGGCCATCCGTCAGTACCTCGGCCGCCTGCACACCCTCGACCCGGCGTCCCGCCAGCGCATGGGCGAGCTGCTCGCCGACCGGCTGTCGGCGTACGTCGCCCCGCCGCCGCCTCCGGGATCGCAGCCCTGGGACTTCCTCGCCGCCGTCAGCGCCACCCTCCGGGATCGGGACCTCGCCCGGCTGCACCGCGACGAGACGCTCAGAGCGCGGCTCGTCGCGCGGCGACGCTGAGCTCAGGGGCTGGAGAAGAACAGCGCGCCGCCGAAGGCGAGGACCCCCAGGAGGAGCAGCACCGAGAGCGCGAGCAGCGCGGTCGACACGATGCCGAGGATGCGGCCGATGGTGGCCTCGCTCTGACCGTCCCAACGACCACCGGACGCCTCGATCTCGGCCACGACCCGGTTGCCCATCGACCACGCGAACGGACCGCACAGGCCGCACACGACGATGCCCAGGATCCCGAGCACCAGAACGGTCACCGCCTGCGGGTGCTTCGGAGGCCGGGGGTACACCGGGTAGCCGGGCGGGCCGTATCCCGGAGGCGGCTGCTGCGTCATGGGCGGCATTGTGGCAGCCCTCCGGCTCGAAGAAGCCTTGCCGAGACGGTGTCGCCGACTTACCGTCGGACCATGCCGGACGAGGCCTGGGGCTTGACGGAGCTCGCCCTGATCACGGTGGGCGTCTGCGTCGTGCTCTGGGTGTTCGCGCACATCGCCGACATCCTGGAGCGTGGCGACCGCGTGGCCCGGTTCCTGAGAATCGTGAAATCTCCTGCTCCGGCGCCGGCCGGGATGCCCATCGAGCGGATCGCGGCCGACCTCCGCCGGATCCGGCCACAGGCCCGGATGCCCGCGGCCGGCATGCCGATGGCGCGCCGGCAGGCGATCGCGGCGGCGTACGACGAGGCGCTGCTGGATGCCTGCCGAGCCCTCGACGTACCGACGGATCTCGACCGGATGACCGACACCCTCGAGCGGGAGAGTGAGCGGCTGCGCACCGAGGCCGAGCTCGAACGCGCCGGCGTCGCCTTCGACGGGCACGCCTGACCGGTTGTCTCAGCGTCGCGTGTAGCAGAGGTCGGTGATCGAGCGGCCGGCCTCGACGCCCTTGCGCTCGAACTTGGTCACCGGACGCTCCTCCCACCGTGGTACGACGCCGCCGGTGAGCGCCGGGTCGGCATCGAGCACGGACCGCATCTGCTCGGCGTAGTCCTGCCAGTCGGTGGCGAGCCGCCACGTGCCGCCGGATGTCATCCGGGTGACGACCAGCTCGGCGAAGCGTGCGTCGACCAGCCGCCGCTTGTGGTGGCGGGTCTTCGGCCAGGGATCGGGGAAGAAGGTCCAGAGCCCGGCCAACCCATCCGGCGGGATCAGCGTCTCGAGCACCCAGACCGCGTCGATCGAGCAGAAGCGCACGTTCGTCGCACCCGCTGCGGCGACCTGTGCGAGCGAGGCGGCGACGCCGGGACGCCACACCTCCAGGGCCAGCACGTCGTACGCCGGCCGGGCGGCGGCGAGCACGCCGGTCGCCTCCCCCACTCCCGACCCGACCTCGACGATCAGCGGTGCCTCTCGACCGAACCAGTCGGCCAGGCGGAACCCGGGATCGTCGACCGCCTCGTCCGGGATCACCCACTGCTCGTGGTGGGCGTCCCATGCCTGCCGCTGCTGGGGCGTGAAGCGGTTGCCGCGGCGCGAGTAGCTCAGCACCTCGCGGATCCGCCGACCGTCCTCGGTGAACCGGTGGTGCGGCCGCGCGGGCGGGGTCGGGCCTTCCGCGGACATGGCTCCATTCTCGCCGTGCTCCGGGGAAGTCGGGGCACTAGGGTCGCCGGATGATCGACCCACGACCGCTCTGGGACTTCGACGACCCCGCCGCGTCGGGGGACCGCTTCCTCGATGTCGCAGAGCACGCCGACGAGCCGGATCGGACTGCGTGGCTCACGCAGCACGCGCGGGCGCTCGGGCTGCAGGAGCGTTACGACGACGCCCACAAGGTGCTCGACCAGCTCACCTCCGACGACCCGCAGACGGCGACGTACCTCGACCTCGAGCGCGGCCGGGTGCTGAACTCCTCCGGCCGGCCCGAGCAGGCGCGGCCGCTCTTCGAGTCCGCGGCGCGCACGGCCGCGGCCGGGGGCCTCGACGCGCTGCACGTGGACGCCCTCCACATGGTGGCCATCGCCGCGCCACCGGAGGAGCAGCACGAGCTCAACCGACGTGCCCTCGAGGTGGCGCGTGCGTCGTCCGACCAGCGTGCCCGCGACTGGGACGCGTCGCTCCTCAACAACATCGGGATGACCTACGCCGACGCCGACGACTTCGAGCACGCCCTCACGACGTTCCAGGAGGCACTCGCGGCGTGCGAACGGATCGGTGACCCCGGCCGGACCCGGGTCGCGAGGTGGATGGTCGCCTGGTCCTTGCGCAACCTGGGTCGTCGCGACGAGGCACGGACGATGCAGCGGGCGCTCAAGCAGGAGCTCGACACCGTCGGCGAAGCCGATCCCTACGTCGACGAAGAGCTCGCCCTCCTGGCGGACTGAGCCTTCACGTCGTCCGGGTCGACGCCCCGCCTCAGTCGCCGAGACTGTAGGTGAGCGTGTAGCTGTGGCCGCGGTCGTCGATCGTCAGGGCGAGCGTGCCGGTGATGCCGGCGAGCTCGCGGCTGCCGGAGCCGGGGACGACGAGGTAGTCGAGGCGCTGGTCGCCGTCGTGCATCACGCCGAGTTGCTGGAGGGCGAACGAGCCCGCGCGGCCGTGCACCGAACCGTCGACGAGCTCGAGGGCGACGTAGCCGGCACTCCCGTGCGTGGGGTCGCCGGCGGACAGCATGAGGCCGTGACCCGCGCCGGCGAGGTCACCGGACCAGGTCTTGGCGATCGAGAGGTGACCGATGCCGTCGTCGGAGTCGAGCGGCGTGATCGTGACCTCGAACGTTCCGCTTGCGACCTGCGTCATTCCGCGAGCATGCCAGGGCCCAGCTCGACCCCGGCAGCTCGGGCGGGTGCGGCGTACGCCGCCGCGAGGCTGGCGACCGACTCGTGGGCGTTGAGCCCACTGGGGTTGGGCACGACCCAGAGGTCGGCTTCGCCGATCGGATCGGGCTGGCGACCGGGCGTGGCGCGAGGTAGGCCGAAGGCCGTGCGGTACGCCGTGATGCCGAGCACCGCGACGACGCGCGGACGGTGTGCGTCCACGAACTCCTCGAGGCCGGCCCGACCCGCCACCAGCTGTTCGCGCGTCAGCTCGTCGGCGCGCGCGGTGGCGAAGGGCACCAGGTTGGTGATGCCCACGCCTCGGTCGAGCAGGGTGGCCAGGTCGTCCTTCGTCATGCCGGGCACACCGCCGGCCGGCGGATCCAGGAGGCCCGCCGCCACCAGCGCCGGGCGGAACCGGTTCGCCGGGTTGCCGAAGTGGATCTGGGTCGCGGCCGTCAGCAGCCCGGGGTTGATGCCCACGAACACCAGCCGGAGGCCCGGCCCGACCAGGTCGGGCACCTCGGCGCCGCGGAACGACTCGAGCTCGGCGCGGGTGAAACGGGGCACGCCGTCAGACTTTCACGGCCTCGTCGTGCCGAACGGTCCAGCCGAGCCGGACGGGCGGCCGCCCGCGAACCGGCTGGTAGCCGTCGAACTGCGTCTCGAGAACGCCCTCGCCACCGGTCAGGTCCGGCAGCTGGTGCTGCAGCTCGTGCAGCCGCGCGGCGACCAGGCGCGCCTCGAGCCGGGTGTCCTCCCCCGCCGACGTCTGACCGGCCAGCTCCGCCCCCCAGCGCGCGAGCAGCCGCTGCAACGTCGCGGCGTCGCCCGTGGGTACCTCGAGGAACACCCGCAGCACGGGCTCGCACACCCGCGTCCGTGCCCGCTGGACCACACGGCGTACGACGACGGGCGTGACCTTGCGGTAGTCGAACGAGGTGCTGGTCGGGCCCCGCTTGGACGGCGGACCGTCGGCGGTGCTGTACGCCGCCTCCACCAGCGTCACCACGCAGTCGGTGACCTCCCAGCCGTAGGGCCCGTGCGCCAGCTCGCGGCGTACGTGCTTCTCGATCGCGGCCGAGAAGCCCTCGACGCTGCGGAACAGGTAGAGCGGCATGTCCTTGGCCGGGACGTCGGTGACGAACGTCAGCCCGGAGCCCGGCTCGCCCGGCTCGATCCGGAGCCCGATCGTGGCCTGGTAGGGATTCTCGTCGGTGTTCAGCCGGATGACCGCCTCGGCTCGTGCCGCGCGGCCGCTCGACGTGCAGCACGCTCGCGTCGGAGAACTCGACCTCGATGCCGTGCTCCTCGGCCAGCGTCGCGCCGAGCACCTCCTGCTGCACCTTGCCGTACAGCGACACGGTGGGCCGGCCCTCGTCGTCGAGCCGGGCGGCGATCAGCGGGTCCTGGTCGGCCAGGTGGGCGAGTGCCACCCGCAACGCCGGCCGCAGCGCGGGGTCGACCGCCTCGACCGACGCCTCGAGGGTCGGCGGGGCGAAGTGGTGCTCCTCGGCCCTCAGCGCCTCGCCGAACCCGTCACCCACCCGCACGGCGTTGAGCCCGTGCAGTCGGCCGATCCGGCCGGCTCCGACCTCGTCGGCCCGCACCCACCGACCGCTCTCGAACACCTGCAGGCCGCTGACCTTGCCGACTCGGCGGTCCGGGAGGTCGAGCCGCTGCCGCGTCCGGACCGAGCCACCGAACATCCGGACGTAGGCGACCTTCTCCCCCGCCGCACCCCGCTCCACCTTGAACACGCGACCGGACGCCTCGCTCGACGGGTCGGTCGTGGCGGTGGGCAACAGGCTCGCGATGCCGGCCATCAGCTCCGGGACACCGGCTCCCGTGACGGCCGAGCCCGCGAAGACCGGATGCAGGAGCCCCTGGCGCGTCTGGGCGGCGATGTCGGCGAGCAGCTGGTCCGGCGTACGCTCGCCGCCCTCGACGTACGCCGTGAGGAGCCGGTCGTCGTGCTCGGCAAGGGCCACGAGCTCCCGCTCGCGGAAGCCGCGGTCGTCGGAGCGGTACGCCGCGAACGTCGCTGCCCGCGAGCCCAGGCCCACGGCCGAGCCCATGGGCAGGATGTCGGGGGTCAGTCGACGACGGATCGCGTCGAGGACCCCGTCGACGTCGGCTCCGGTGCGGTCGATCTTGTTGACGAACACCAGCGTCGGCACCCGGAGCCGCTGCAGGGCACGCATCAGGATCCGGGTCTGCGGCTGGACACCCTCGACCGCGGACAGCACGAGCACCGCGCCGTCGAGCACGCCGAGGACCCGTTCGACCTCGGCGATGAAGTCGGGGTGGCCCGGGGTGTCGACGACGTTCACGGTGACGTCGTCCCAGGCGAACGACACGACCGCGGCCTTGATCGTGATGCCGCGACGGCGCTCGAGCGCGAGGCTGTCGGTCTGGGTGGTGCCGGAGTCGACCGACCCGGGCTCGTCGATCACTCCTGCGAGGTGCAGGAGCCGTTCGGTGAGAGTGGTCTTACCGGCGTCGACGTGGGCGAGGACGCCCAGGTTCAGTGACGGGCGAGGATGTGCGAGCACGCGTGATCCCTTCGAGGTGGCGGAACATGACGAGCGCGTGAGCTCCTCGCATGTCAGTGCCTCTCTCGGGATCTGGGTGCCGGGCCGTCCGGTCGCGCCGACGGTACGGCGTACCGATCAGGTCGCGCCACGCATTTTCGGCTTCTTCCGCCGTCTGTGGCCGAGCCGTAGGGTGCGCGGCATGCAGCCCCGTCGACACCCGAGTCGGCGCGGCGTATCGCTGCCCGTGGCCGGTCAGGTGACGTCGCTGGAGCTGTTCTTCGACCTGGTCTTCGTCTTCACGATCACCCAGCTCACCGCGACCGTTCAGCCCGGCGGCTGGGAGGTCACGGGGCGGACTGCGCTGCTACTGCTGATCCTGTGGTGGATGTACGGCGGGTACGCGTGGCTGACCAACGCCGCACCGCCGGTCACCTCGCGTCGCCGTGCGCTGCTCGTGCTCGGGATGATCGGCAACTTCGTCACCGCGATGGCGATCCCGCACGCCTACGGCTCCGACCGCGTCGTCTTCGCCACCGGCTACGCGCTGGTCGTCGTCGTGCATGCCGGGATGTACGTGACGGAGGCGGCCCGGATCACCCGCGGCATGGTCGTCCAGCTGCTGGGATGGAACCTGCTCGGTGCGGCGCTCGGCCTGGTCGGAGCGGTGTTCTTCGAGGACGTGCTGGTGTGGTGGTGGCTCGGGGCGTTCGTGATCGCGGTGGTCGTGCCGCGGCTGGTGCGGATCACGTCGCTGCACGCGGCCGAGGACGACGGCGGTCCGTCGTTCGAGCTCGTGCCCGGGCACTTCGTGGAGCGGCACGGCCTGATGCTGCTGATCGCCCTGGGCGAGTCGGTGCTGGCCATCGGCATCGGGCTCGGGACCGGCAGCCACGCGATCGGCCTCGAGCAGGTCGCCTTCGCCGCCGTCAGCCTGCTGCTGGCCGCGACCCTCTACTGGGCCTACTTCGGTGTCGGCGAGGACGACCGCGCCGAAGCCGCGCTCGACGCCATGCCGCCCGAACGTGCCCAGGCGGCCGGGCTCGCGTCGTACGGCTATGCGTTCTGGGTGATCCTCTTCGGGATCGTGCTCACCGCGGCGGGGCTGCACCACGCGCTGGTCCATCCGACCGAGGAGCTCACCTGGGAGTACGCCGGTCAGCTGTGTGTCGGCGTCGGGCTGTTCTGGGTCGGGCTCGGGCTGTTCCGGCTCACCCTGCACCTGGCCGGCGCGTGGCCGCGGATCCTCGGCGGCGTACTGCTCGGTGCGCTGATCGTGGTGGGGGCGGAGGCGTCCGGCCTCGCCGCACTGGTGTGTCTCCTGCTCGGCTCCGCGGGGCTGGTGCTGCTGGAGCGGCGCCGCTCACCCGGCGTACCGGCGTGACCTCACCTGCCACATCCGCACCACCTCGTAGGCACTTCCGTCGCTTGTCAGGGGTTGCAAAGGCCGAGAAGCGACGGGATCCCCGGCTCACCGGGTATCCCGACCACCACCACCCGGGACGCAGAACGGCCCCGGACCGGAGTCCGGGGCCGTTCTGGTGAGGCGTCAGATCACGCGACGCCGCGGATCACTTGGTGATCTTGGTGACCCGACCGGCGCCGACGGTGCGGCCACCCTCGCGGATGGCGAACCGCAGGCCTTCGTCCATGGCGATCGGCTGGATGAGCTCCACCGACATCTCGGTGTTGTCACCCGGCATGACCATCTCGGTGCCCTCGGGGAGGGTCACCACGCCGGTCACGTCCGTCGTACGGAAGTAGAACTGCGGGCGGTAGTTGTTGAAGAACGGCGTGTGACGGCCGCCCTCCTCCTTCGACAGGATGTAGACGCTCGCGTCGAAGTTGGTGTGCGGGGTCGTCGTGCCGGGCTTGATCACGACCATGCCGCGCTCGACGTCCTCGCGCTTGGTGCCACGGAGCAGCAGACCGACGTTCTCGCCGGCCTGGCCCTCGTCGAGCAGCTTGCGGAACATCTCGACGCCGGTGACGACCGTCTTCTGCGAGCCCTCGCGGATGCCGACGATCTCGACCTCCTCGTTGACCTTGACGATCCCGCGCTCGATGCGACCGGTGATGACCGTGCCACGACCGGTGATCGTGAAGACGTCCTCGACGGGCATCAGGAACGGCTTGTCGGTCTCGCGCTCCGGGGTCGGGATGTACTCGTCGACCTGGGACATCAGCTCGACGACCGACTGCATCCACTTCTCGTCGCCGTTCAGCGCCGGGAAGGCGGCCACACGCACGACCGGGATGTCGTCACCCGGGAACTCGTACTCGGAGAGGAGCTCGCGGACCTCCATCTCGACCAGCTCGATCAGCTCGTCGTCGTCGACCATGTCGCACTTGTTCAGCGCGACGACGATCGCGGGGACGCCGACCTGGCGGGCGAGGAGGACGTGCTCACGCGTCTGCGGCATCGGGCCGTCGGTGGCGGCGACCACGAGGATCGCGCCGTCCATCTGAGCCGCGCCGGTGATCATGTTCTTGATGTAGTCGGCGTGACCCGGGCAGTCGACGTGGGCGTAGTGGCGCGCCGCAGTCTGGTACTCCACGTGGGCGATCGCGATCGTGATACCACGCTGCCGCTCCTCCGGAGCGGAGTCGATCTTGTCGAACGCGTAGTCCTCGTTCAGGTCCGGGAACTCGTTGTGCAGGACCTTGGTGATCGCTGCGGTGAGCGTCGTCTTGCCGTGGTCGATGTGACCGATCGTGCCGATGTTGACGTGCGGCTTGGTCCGCTCGAACTTCGCCTTAGCCACTGTGGGCTCCTCCTGTTGTTGTCATGTGACTCGTTGATTCTGCTGCATGCCGAGGGTCCGGCCAAATGGCCCCGGAATGACCCGGGGCACCTGGTGACGGCTACTCGCCGCGAACCTTCTTGACGATCTCGTCGGCGATGCCCGAAGGGACCTCGGCGTACGAGTCGAACTCCATCGAGTACGACGCCTGACCGGAGGTCTTGGACCTCAGGTCGCCGACGTACCCGAACATCTCCGAGAGCGGGACCAGCGCGTTGATGACCATGTCACCGTGGCGCTCTTCCTGTGCCTGGATCTGGCCCCGCCGGCTGTTGATGTCACCGATCACGGTGCCCAGGAACGTCTCCGGGGTGATGACCTCGACGGCGAACATCGGCTCCAGCAGGACGGGCTTGGCCATCCGCGCGGCCTCCTTGAAGGCCTGGTTGCCGGCGATCTTGAACGCGAGCTCCGACGAGTCGACGTCGTGGTAGGCGCCGTCCTCGAGGGTGAACTTCACGTCGACCATGGGGTAGCCGGCGAGCACGCCGAACTCCATGGCGTCCTGGCCGCCCTGGTCGACCGACGGGATGTACTCGCGCGGGATGCGGCCACCGGAGACGTTGTTGATGAACTCGTAGCCGGCGCCCAGCCCGGTCTCGGGGTCGATGCTCGGCTCGAGCGAGACGACCACCTTGGCGAACTGGCCCGAACCACCGGTCTGCTTCTTGTGCGTGTAGCTGTGGTTCAGGATCGGCTTGCGCAGCGTCTCGCGGTAGGCCACCTGCGGCTTGCCGACGGTCGCCTCGACGCGGAACTCGCGCTTCATCCGGTCGACGAGGATCTCCAGGTGGAGCTCGCCCATGCCGGCGATGATCGTCTGGCCGGTCTCCTCGTCGGTCTTGACCGTGAACGTCGGGTCCTCGTCGGAGAGCCGCTGGATCGCGGTGCCGAGCTTCTCCTGGTCGCCCTTGGTCTTGGGCTCGATCGCGACCTCGATCACCGGAGCCGGGAACGACATCGACTCCAGGACGACCGGCTTGCCCAGGTCGCTGAGCGTGTGACCGGTCTTGGTGTCCTTCAGACCCATCACCGCGACGATCTGGCCGGCGCCGACGGAGGCGATCTCCTCACGCTTGTTGGCGTGCATCTGGTAGACCTTGCCGATCCGCTCCTTGCGCCCCGTGACGGAGTTCAGGACGGTCGAGCCGGCCTCCAGCTTGCCGGAGTAGACGCGCACGTAGATCAGCTTCCCGAGGTGCGGGTCGCTGGCGATCTTGTAGGCCAGGCCGGAGAACGGCTGGTCGTCCGCGGGCTTGCGCTCGATCTTCTCGTCCTCGTCGTTCGGCTTGTGGCCGACGATCGCGTCGATGTCGAGCGGGCTCGGGAGGTACTTCACGACCGCGTCGAGCAGCGGCTGCACGCCCTTGTTCTTGAACGCCGTGCCGCACAGCACCGGGTTGACCTTGTCGGCCAGCGTGGCGCGACGGATGCCGTCCTCGAGCTCGGCGACGGAGAGGTCCTCGCCCTCGAGGTACTTCTCCATGATGTCGTCGTCGGCCTCGGCGAGCGTCTCGAGGAACTTCTCGCGGTACTCGTCGGCCTGGGCCTGCATCGACTCCGGGATCTCCTCGACGTCGTAGTCCTCGCCCATCTTGGTCTCACCGCGCCAGGTCAGGGCACGCATGCCGACCAGGTCGACGACACCGATGAAGTCGGCCTCGGCGCCGATCGGGAGCTGGAGCACGAGCGGTGTGGAGTTCAGGCGCTCGATCATCATGTCGACGCAGCGGAAGAAGTCCGCACCGGTGCGGTCGAGCTTGTTCACGAAGCACATCCGGGGCACGGCGTACTTGTTGGCCTGACGCCAGACCGTCATCGTCTGCGGCTCGACTCCGGCGACCCCGTCGAAGACGGCGACCGCGCCGTCGAGGACGCGCAGCGAGCGCTCGACCTCGGCGGTGAAGTCCACGTGGCCGGGCGTGTCGATGATGTTGATCTGGTGGTCCTTCCACCAGCAGGTCGTCGCGGCGGACGTGATCGTGATGCCGCGCTCCTGCTCCTGCTCCATCCAGTCCATGACGGCCGCGCCCTCGTGGACCTCACCGATCTTGTAGGTGATGCCCGTGTAGAAGAGGATGCGCTCGGTCGTGGTGGTCTTGCCGGCGTCGATGTGAGCCATGATGCCGATGTTGCGGACCTTCTGGAGGTCCGTGGTGATGTCGACAGCCACTGTCGGTTCGTTTCCTTAGGTCTGGTCAGTCTCAAGGGACCGCCGGTCGCGTCGTACGGGATCGCCGTACGACGGGGTCACCAGCGGTAGTGGGCGAAGGCCTTGTTGGACTCGGCCATCTTGTGGGTGTCCTCGCGCTTCTTCACAGCGGCACCCAGGCCGTTGGAGGCGTCGAGGATCTCGTTCATCAGGCGCTCGGACATGGTCTTCTCGCGACGGTCCGCGGCGTACCCGACCAGCCACCTCAACGCGAGCGTGGTGCCGCGTGTTCCCTTGACCTCGATCGGGACCTGGTACGTCGCACCACCGACTCGGCGGGACTTCACCTCGATCGCCGGCTTCACGTTGTCCATGGCGCGCTTGAGCGTGACCACGGGGTCGGTGCCGGTCTTCTCGCGGCAGCCCTCGAGGGCGGTGTAGACGATGCGCTGGGCGACCTGCTTCTTGCCGTCCTTGAGCACCTTGGAGACCAGCTGGGTCACCAGCTGCGACCCGAAGACCGGGTCGACGTCGAGCGGCCGCTTCGGGGCCGGGCCCTTGCGTGGCATCAGCCCTTCTCCTTCTTCGCGCCGTAGCGGCTCCGTGCCTGCTTGCGGTTCTTGACGCCCTGGGTGTCGAGCGTGCCGCGGATGATCTTGTAGCGGACACCGGGGAGGTCCTTCACCCGGCCGCCGCGGACGAGCACGATCGAGTGCTCCTGGAGGTTGTGCCCGACGCCCGGGATGTAGGCCGTCACCTCGACGCCGCTCGACAGGCGCACGCGGGCGACCTTGCGGAGGGCGGAGTTCGGCTTCTTCGGGGTGGTCGTGTAGACGCGGGTGCAGACGCCGCGGCGCTGCGGTGAGCCCTTCAGGGCCGGCGTCTTGGTCTTCGACGGCTTGTCGCGCCTGCCGTTGCGGACCAGTTGGTTGATGGTGGGCACTCGGTTGATCCCTTTCTGTCCCTACCTCTGTATCCGGCGCCTTGCCGGGCACGATGAAGTTGCATGGTGCGGTGTGCCTGGTGGTGATGGCGTGTCCTCACTCTGCTCCGAAATGGCCACGAGGGCACGCGGAGCGGCCCGGACAGGCCGGACACGACTTTCAAGGCTACTCGCCATGCGCGCAGGCGCCAAAACGAGATAGGCCAGCAGAACCGCAGGTCAGGCCGCCTGAACGTCCAACGACCGGGCGTCCTCGAGGTCCGCGTCGTCTCGGTTCAGCCGCGCGAGCAGCGCCACCGCCAGGACGACGCCCACGATCACGAGCGTGCCTCCACCGAGCAGGGTCCACCGTGGCCCGAACTGCTGGCCCACCCAGCCGATGATCGGCGAGCCGATCGGGGTGCCACCCATGACGATGGTCATGTAGAGCGCCATCACCCGGCCGCGCAGGGCCGGCTCGGACTCCAGCTGCATGGTCGCGTTGGCGGAGTTGAGCATGGTCAGGGTGCAGACGCCGATGACCGGGCACATCAGCGCGAACGCGACGTACGTCGGCATCAGGCCGGCCACGATCTCGGCGATGCCGAACCCGACGGCGGCGCCGGCGACGAGGCGGAGCCGGATCTCGGTGCGGCGGGCGGCCAGCAGTGCGCCGGCGAGCGAGCCGACGGCCATCGCGGAGCCGAGGATGCCGAACTCGCTGGCGCCCTTGCCGAAGACGTGGGTCGCCATCAGGGCGGAGGTGATCTGGAAGTTCATCCCGAAGGTGCCGGCGAAGAACACCATGACCAAGATGGCCATCATCTTCGGCTGGCTGCGGATGTAGCGGACGCCTTCGAGCAGCATGCCCGGCGTGCGGGCAGACGGTCGCGGCGAATGGAGCAGCGTGGTGTCCATGTGCTCGAGCTGCCAGATGACCGCGCCGTACGAGAGGGCGTTGATCAGGATCACCCAACCGGTGGCCCAGGCGCCGCCGCCGAGGGCGCCGATCATCAGGCCCGCGATCGCCGGGCCGATGATCCGCGCCGTGTTGAACGTGGCGGAGTTCAGGCCGACGGCGTTGGTCAGCTCGTCGGGCTCGACCATCTCCGAGACGAAGGACTGACGGGCCGGCGCGTCGAAGGCCGAGCCGATGCCGAACAGGAAGGCGATCACGTAGACGTGCCAGACCTGGGCGACCCCCGCGACCGCGAGGAGGCCGAGCGCCAGCGAGGCGGCCGCCATCGTGAGCTGGGTCAGCTGGAGGAGCCGGCGCTTGGGGAAGCGGTCGGCGATGACGCCGGCGTACGGCGAGAGGAGCAGGACCGGCAGGAACTGGAGGCCCGTCGTGATGCCCAGGGCGGCGCCGCTGCCGTCGGTCAGGCGCAGGACCAGCCAGTCCTGGGCGACGCGCTGCATCCAGGTGCCGGTGTTGGAGATCAGGCTGCCGAGTGCGTAGCGCCGGTAGTTCGGGTTGTGCAGGGCACGAAAGGTGGGGCTCAAGATCTGCTTTCAGTTGTGGTGCTGTCGTGTGGTCAGTCGGTGGTGGCCAGCCGTTCGAGGAGGGGCGCGGCCCGGCGCAGGACCGCGCGCTCATCGGAGGTGAGCTCGCGCAGGCGCCGCGCCAGCCAGGCGTCGCGGCGGGCGCGGTCGGCGAGGAGCGTCGTACGCCCCTGCTCGGAGAGGGCCACGACGACCTGCCGGCCGTCCGTCTCGTGGGCACGGCGAGCGACGTAGCCGCCGTCCTCGAGAGCGTTCACGATCCGGGTCATGCTCGGCGGCTGGACTCGTTCGCAGGCAGCCAGCTCGCCCACGGTCAGGTCGCCGTTGCGGAACAGGCAGCCGAGCACGGCCATCGCGCCCATGCTCAGCGGGTTGTCGGGGTGACGCTCGTTGCTCAGTCGGCGGCGTAGCCGCATCACGCTGAGTCTCAGCTCGCTCGCCAGCCCGGCATCGCTCCGGACCGCCATCTCCACGGTCGGCATGTCGTTAGCATAACTCATTACCTACGCTAACCATTCCCCCATCCCCCGAAGACACGGAACGCCGAGTCGTCATATGACGACTCGGCGTATTTTCCGTGTCACTGTGCGCCGACTCGGCGCGATTCCGGTGTCTGTTTGCGCCGACTCGGCGTCAGGTGAAGATGTTGGTGATCGGGTCGATCGCGAAGTAGACGAGGAAGAGGCCACCGACCACCCAGAGCAGGGGGTGTACCTGGTCGGACTTGCCGCGGACGATCTTGATCAGCACGTAGGCGACGAATCCCGCGCCGATGCCGACCGTGATCGAGTAGGTGAACGGCATCAGGATGATCGTCAGGAACGCCGGGATGGCGATCTCCGCGTCGTCCCAGCTGATGCCCTTGACCTGCTGCATCATCAAGAAGCCCACGAGCACCAGCGCCGGCACGGCGGCCTCGCTCGGGATCACCTGTACCAGCGGGGCGAAGACCATCGAGATCAGGAACAGGATGCCCGTGACGATGGAGGCGAGACCGGTGCGCGCCCCTTCACCGACGCCCGAGGCGCTCTCGATGTAGGACGTGTTGGACGAGACGCCGCCGGCGCCACCGGCGATCGCGGCGATGGAGTCGACGACCAGGATCTGCTGGGTGTTCGGCGGGGTGCCGTCCTCGTCGAGCAGCCCGGCCTCGGCACCGATCGCGGTCATCGTGCCCATCGTGTCGAAGAAGTCGGCCAGCATCAGCGTGAAGACCAGCAGGACCGCCGACACCACGCCGACCTCACCGAACGCACCGAGGGTGACGTGGAACAAGGTGTCGAAGTGCGGGGTGTCGAAGGCCTTGTCGGGCCACGACGGCACGGTGAGCCCCCAGCCCTTCGGGTTGAAGCTGCCGTCCGCCCCGAACATCGGGCCGATGTTCCCGATCCCCTCGACGATCATCGCCAGGATCGTCGTGCCGAGGATCGCGAGCAGGATCGCGCCCCGCACCTTGCGCACCCACAAGGTGATGACCAGTGCGAGGCCGAGCAGGAAGACCAGGACCGGCCAGCCGGAGAGGAAGCCGTCGCTGCCCACCTGCACAGGCACGGTGGTCCCGGCGACGTCGGGGATACGACGCGTGAAGCCGGCGTCCACGAAGCCGATGAACGCGATGAACAGACCGATCCCGACCGAGATCGCGATCTTCAGCTGGGACGGGATGGCGTGGAACACCGCGGTCCGGAAGCCGGTCAGCACGAGGATCAGGATCACGACGCCCTCGAGCACGATCAGGCCCATCGCGGCCGACCAGCTCATCTGTCGCGCGATCGAGACCGCCACGAACGCGTTCAGGCCCAACCCGGTCGCCAACGCCAGCGGGTAGTTGGCCACCGCGCCCATCAGGATCGTCATCACGCCGGCGACCAGCGCCGTGCCCGCGGCGATCGCCGGGAGGTTGGACCCGTCGCCCGCGCCGCCACCGAGGAAGTGACCGTTCTTGTCGGGCGCGAACCCCAGGATCAAGGGATTCAGCACCACGATGTAGGCCATCGTGAAGAACGTGACGACGCCACCGCGGACCTCGCGCTCGATCGTGGAGCCACGCTCGCCGATCTTGAAGTAGCGGTCGAGGGCGGTGCGTTCACCACGAGGTGAGTTCCGCCGGGGGGTCGGCCCGGACTTGGTGCGGTCCGCGTGCTCACTGGTCGGCTGCTGGCCCTCAGGCTGGTCCGTCACGGCGGCAGCATGCCAGAGTCACGGCCGGTGTGGTACCCGTCACACCGGGCCACGTGTCGCCGACCAGGCGTAGACCTAGAGTGACCCACGTGGAGCTCCGCGACGACCAGCCGATGGCCCACGAGATCGGCAACCGCACCTACCTGGTGGCCGACGTGGAGCCGCTCGACGTCGACGGTGTCCGCACGGTCCAGGTGGGGGTCGCGCTGTGGGTGGTGGGCTTCGTCGCCCTGCTGCCGTTCTACGGCAGGCTCCGCGACGCCGGGCACGGCTGGATGCTCTGGACCTGCGCCGCCGGGTGTGGCCTCGGGCTGCTCGGCCTGGAGTACTGCCGCCGGCGCAAGCGCGCCCGTGCGGCGCTGCGCGGGGACACGGACGACTAGCGCCCGAGACGTAGACCTAGAAGGTCTCGAGATCGTCGGCGAGCTCGTCGACGGTGGGCTCGGGAAGCGGCTGGGGCTCGTGGCGCTTCGCAAGCCGCACCTCGGAGTGCGCGCCACAGCCGTGGGTGAACGAGACGACTCGGCCGTCGTCGTTCGCGTCGCCGTTGGCGCAGACGCCGAAGGTCTCGGCGAGCGAGCCGGACATCCGGACCAGGAAACCGCAGGTCGAGCACGGCTCGGGTGCGGACTGCGCGAGCGGAGCCTCGGGACCGCTGTCGCCGTCGTACCACCGCTGAGCAGCCGACTCGTGTCCCTCGGGCGAGAGGGTGCGGATGCGCCCGATGCCGAGGTCCTTGGCGACGGTCCGGATCTGCGCGCGTGCGTCGGCGTCGAGCGCGTCGTCGCCGAAGGAGTACGTCGGCACGAGGCGCGGGTCGTCATCGGACACGGGCAGCAGGTCGCCGGGCGAGAGGTCGCCGGGCTTGATCCGTTCGCGGTAGGGCACCCACGTGGGAGCCACGATCGCGTCGCCGCCCGGGATCAGCACGACCTCGTCGACGGTGACGCCCTTCTGCCGGGACGCGCGGGCCACGGTCACGGACCAACGCCAACCGAGATATCCGGGCCTCCGGCAGTCGAACAGGTGGGTGACCACGCGGTCGCCCTCCTGCTCGGCGGCGAGGTGCTCCCCGACGTCGTCGGCGTCGACCTCGAGCAGCAGCGCCTCGCGGGCCGCGTCCGCGGCGGCGGTCAGCACGGCATCGGCCTTCGGGGTCATGACGCCATGATGACTGATCTCGCGCGACCCTGTCAGATCCCGCCTTAGGGTTGAGGCGTGACCATGCCTGACGACCCCGAACACCGGACGGCCATGGACTCCATGTCCACCGGGGCGAAGGTCACCGGGCGGGGGTTGGCCTCCATGGCCCGCGGGACAGGACGGTTCAGCCGGTTCGCGTTCCGGTCGGCCCGGCGTGCGGCGGCCGCCGAGGGAGCCGACACCAGCGGGTTGAACCGGCTGATCGAGCTCGGCGCGATGAACGCCGCCGCGGACGCCGCGGTCGCGATCTCGCTCGCCGGCACCTTGTTCTTCCAGATCCCGAGTGGTGAGGCCCGCGGTCAGGTCTCCCTGTTCCTCGGGATCACGCTGCTGCCCTTCGCGATCGTGGCGCCCCTCCTGGGGCCGATCCTCGACCGGTTCAGCCACGGACGTCGCTGGGCGATCGCCGCGACGATGGCCGCACGCGCCTTCCTGGTCTGGGCGCTGGCCGGATCCGTCGACAGCGACTCGCTCTGGCTGTTCCCGGCGGCTCTCGGCGTCCTCGTCGGATCCAAGGCCTACAACGTTGCCCGTGCGGCAGCCCTCCCGCGGCTCCTCCCCGAGGGACTCACCCTGGTGACCGCCAACGCGCGCACGTCGATGGCCGGCATGGTCGGCGTCGCGATCTCCGCGCCGATCGCGGCCGGGGCGGCCGCGATCGGACCTGCCTGGGCTCTGCGCTACGCCTTCGTCGTCTTCGTCGTCGCCACGGTCATGTCGCTCCGGCTCCCGAGCCGCGTCGACTCGACGCAGGGTGAGGACGACCTCGGGTTCCTCTCGGGCGAGAAAGCCGAGGCTCCTGCGATCGGTCGTAGCCGCGGGAGGGTCCGCATCCCCAGCTCGATGGCGTTCGCCCTTCGGGCCAACTGCGGGCCACGCTGGCTGTCCGGCTTCCTCACGCTGTTCATGGCGTTCCTGCTCCGCGACCACCCGATCGCCGGGCACTCGCCCCAGTTCCTGCTCGGCGCCGTCATCGGCGCCGCCGGGCTGGGCAACTTCGTCGGCATCGCCGCAGGGTCGCTGATGAAACGGGTCAACCCGAAGATCACCGTGGTCCTCGCGATGCTGGTCGACGCCGCGGCTGCGATCTTCGCCGCGCTCAGCTACGGGCTCCTCACGCTGTGCCTACTCGGGTTCGTCGCGGGGCTCGCGCAGTGCCTGGCCAAGCTGTCGCTGGACTCGACGATCCAGCGCGACGTGCCGGAGCGCGTGCGCACGAGTGCGTTCGCCCGGAGCGACACGACCCTCCAGCTCGCCTGGGTGATCGGCGGCTTCGTCGGGATCGCGCTCCCGGCCAACCCGCGCGCGGGGATGATCACCGCCGCGGTCGTGCTGGTCGCGTGGTCGCTGTTCGTGCTCGTCAACCCGAGCCGGCGTACGCCGGAGCCCGCGGCTGCGCCCGCCGGCTGATCACCTACGTCACGGGGATTTCGAGACGCGTCGCACCGCCTGTCGCTTCGCTCCAGTCGGTGCCGAGCGCTCCTCAATCTCTCGCTCTTCCTGACCCGCGCGCTTGCGCGCCGGATCAGCGCTCGATCAAAGCTCCAGCTCGTCCGCGAGCGCGCGGAGGAGCTTCGCGGTCGGGCGCGCCTGAGCCCGCTCGGGGTGCCGACCGTGGCGGTAGGCCTCGCCGACCCCGTCGAGCAGTCGGATCAGGTCCTCGACGATCGGGACCATCTCCTCGGGCTTCTTGCGCTTGGCGTGCGACTGGTTGCGCACCACCGACGCCGGCAGGTCGAGGATGCGTACTTGGAGCGCCTGGTCGCCGCGACGGCCCTGGGCGATGCCGAACTCGACGCGGGTGCCGGCCTTGAGCACGGTCGTGCCGTCGGGCAGCGCCTCGGAGCGCACGTAGACGTCCGGCCCGTCGTCCTGCGACAGGAAGCCGAAACCCTTCTCGGCGTCGAACCACTTCACCTTGCCAGTCGGCACGTTCAATCCTCTTCCACACCACGAGGCCCCGAGACCCGGGGCGACGACCAAGCCTAGGCGGGGCCGCCAGGCGGGGGCCAACCGATAGTCGGCGACGGATCGGTCGGGGTCAGGGCATCCGGCCTGCGACCACCCGATCCAGCACTCCGAGGGGCAGCGACCCGCTGTCGAGCACCGCCGAGTGGAAGCGGCGTACGTCGAAGCGATCGCCCTGGCGCTGCTCGGCCTCGTGCCGGACGCGCTCGATCTCGAGCCGGCCCACCATGTACGACGTGGCCTGGCCCGGCACGCAGATGTAGCGGTCGACCTCGGGACGGCACACGCCCTCGGTCAGCGGAGAGTTCGCGACCATGAAGTCGATCGCCTGCTGCCGGCTCCAGCCGAGCGCGTGGAGGCCGGTGTCGACGACCAGCCGGCAGGCGCGCATGGAGTCCGCGCTGTACATGCCCATCCGGTCGAGGGAGGACGAGTAGAGCCCCATCTCGTCGGAGAGCCGCTCGCTGTAGAGCCCCCAGCCCTCGGCGTACGCCGAGTTGTGCAGGTGCTTGCGGAACTCCGGGACGGAGTCGGGCAGCTCGGAGGCGATCGCGAGCTGGAGATGGTGGCCGGGCACCCCCTCGTGGAAGGCCATCGCCTCGAGCTCGAACCGGCCCCACGTCTCGGGATCCTCGGTGTTGACGAAGAAGGTGCCGCCCCGCGAGCCGTCGGTCGCGGGTGCGAAGTAGAACGCCTTGGCGCCGACCGTGACGCCCTCGACGGCGCAGGGCGCCTTCGGCACGACCTCGAACCACTCGCCCATCACGGCCTCGGCCCGGGCGAGCGCGACCTTCGACTGCTCGACGAGCTCGTCGGCGTGCTCGAAGTGGAGCTTGGGGTCGGTCCGCATCGCGTCGAAGATCTGCTCGAGGTCGTCGGTGCCGACGACCTCCGGCCCGAGCGCGCGGTACTCGTCCGCGAGCTTCGCGACCTGGGCGAGACCGATCTCGTGGATCTCCTCGGCCGACTTGTCGGTGGTGGTGAAGTAGCGGAGCGTCGCGGCGTACGCCTCCGCCCCGCCGTCCAGCCAGCTCAATCCGCAGCGCTCCTCGGACCTGGCGTCGGGCAGGGTCTCGCGCAGCGCCGCGCGAAACGCTTCGAACCCGGGCCGGACCGACCCCTCGACGGCCGCCCGCAGGTCCGCCCGAAGGGCGTCGACGTCGACTCCGTCCGGGAGCTTGATCGCGGCCACCACCGGGTCGGCGTCGGCCGGCGTGGACAGCAGGGCGTCGAGCTGGGCGAGCGTGTCGAGGACCGCGAACTCCGCCGACACCCAGCCGTCGGCGGCCGCGGCACGGGTCCGCTCGGCCATCTCCTGGAGGTACTCGCCGACGGAGTCGAGCTTGGCCGGACAGCTGCCCGGCGACCGTCTCGTCGGGCACCGAGAGCAGGCCCATCACGAGCGCGAGCTGGCGTTGGGGGCCGCTGACCGGGTTGGCCGTGAGCCCGGTCAAGGGCGTAGCCGTGAGGTCAGCCGTGGTCGTCGCCGACGCGATCATCACGTCACGGGTCAGCCGCTGGTCGTCGTCGAGCCCGTCCGGATCGACCATCTCCGCGCGGGACACCAACGAGCGAAGGTCGGCGACGAACGCGTCCTGGGCCTCACGGCTCACGTGCTCCCAGCTGCCCACGTCGGAGTAGTCGCCGAGCATGTGCCGGTACGTCGGCTGGAAGCGGAGCGTCGTCTCCCAGAACTCGTCGGCCAAGGTGGTCAGGTCGTCGCTCACAGGGGTCCTTCCGCGAGAAAGTCGATGGCCACCAACCTAGCCATCGGCCTCCTACGTCGTCAGGCGCCTCTTCCGGCGCCGGCGCAGGAGGACGAGCCGGTAGCCGGCGAGCACGACGAGGCCGGTGGCCGCACCGATCGCGACCTGTCGCCAGTGCCAGGACAGCCACGAGTCGCGGTCACCGAACAGCCGGCCGCCCAGGCCGTGGTGCTCGCCACCCGCCAGTGCGTCGTACGCCCAGACCGAGCAGCCGACCTGCTGGAGGGACGGGTCGACCTGGACGAGGTAGGAGCGAGGGCCGGTCGAGAGCAGGTGGGAAGCCGGTGCAGCGACGACCGGGTAGACCGGGTAGCTGTCGGTCCAGGAGACGGGACAGGCCAGGGTGCGGTCGCGGGACAGCGGGCGTGAGGCCACCAGGGCGCTGTTGCCCTGCTGGCCCGGGTTGGAGATCAACAGCTGTCGCGTCGCCGTGCTCACCGACATCACGTGGGCCGGGCTCGGACCGTTGGGCATCGCCGACGCTCCGACCCACTGGCCGAACGGGATCCGACCCCGCACCGGCGCTGACGCCAGCACGCGCCCGCCCCGGACCCCGGTGACGGCGACGTCCGGGTGCAGCGAGTCGGCGTTCCAGCGCATCCATCCGAGGCGCCCCGGAGCGAGCCACCCGATCGGCTCGACGTAGCGACCCGTGGGCGCTCGTACCGCGAGCGAGTCCTCGCCCGGGGCCACCACGAGGGCATCGACTCGAGGGCCGCGGTACGTCGGACCGGCCCGCACCGGCACGAGCAGGCGGGCCGAGTCCGGCGACCAGAACGTCACGCCTGGCCCGCGGAGCACCCACCCTCCGCCGAGACCTGAGCCGGTCCCGTCGATGCCCGTCGTGAACACGTGGCCGTCGACGAGGTCGCGGACCTCGAGCTCGGACTGGTGGGGGAGGAGTCGACGTACGCGATCCGCGTGCCGTCGGGCGAGATGGAAGTGGACTCGCCGCCAGTGGCGCCGGGGACCCGCCACACCTGTCCCTGCTCTCCGACGGCGAACCAGCCCTGGTTGCGCAGGATCAGGCCCGCGATCGGGCCGGGGCGATCGGGCAACTCCCCCATGCGGAACAGCGGCGCGTCGACGCGTGACGGGTACGTCGACGCCGACGGCCGCGCGGCGCCACCGTCGGCCGGAGGCGGGTCGGTGACTCGTTGGACCGCGAGTCCGACCACGCCGACCAGGGCCAGCACGCCGAGCACGGCCCCACCCGTGACGAGCCGACGACCTACCCGGCGTCGAGCACCCGCTCGCCAGGCCGCCGTGGCATCGGCACCGACGTGCGACGGCACCTCGATGAGCAGGTCGTCGAGGCGTTCGTGCAGGTCGTGTGGTCATGACGTCGTCTCCTCGGTCAGGGACGCGAGCAGGTCAGGGGCGAGCGTGCGCAACCGCTCCAGGGCAGCCCGCGACTGGGACTTCACGGTGTTGACCGAGCACCCGAGCACGTGCGCGGTCTGGGCCTCGGTGAGGTCGTCGTAGAACCGCAGCGACAGCACCGCCCGCTGCTTCGGCGTCAGCCGGGCGAGGGCGTCGCGCAGCACGAGCCGGCGTTCGACGTCGGGGCCGTCGCCACCGAGCTCGGGGTGATGGTCCGTGAGCACCTCCGGCGGCCGCACCCTGCGCCTGCGCCAGCGGTCGATCGCGAGGTGGTGCATGACGGTGCGGGCATACGCGTCGTGCGCGTCCAGTCGGTCCAGGCGACGCCACTTCTGGGCGACCCTGGCCAAGGTCTCCTGGACCAGGTCCTCGGCGAGGTGGATGTCGCCGGTGAGGAGGTACGCCGTGCGGGAGAACGCGCCGCGACGCGCGGCGACCCACTCCTCGAAGCCCTCCACACCCCTATGGACGCACGGGTAGGGGTCGGTGGGTGGGACTTCGGGTCAGGAACCTCCGGCGGGGCTGTGGCCGGTGCCGACCAGCCCGAGCTTCGCGGCGGACTCCTCACGCATCTGGATCTTGCGGATCTTGCCGGTGACCGTCATCGGGAACTCGTCGACGAGCATCACGTAACGCGGGATCTTGTAGTGCGCGAGCCGACCGGAGCAGAACTCCCGCACCTGGTCGGCGTCCAACGGCTCGGCGCCCTCGCGGAGCCGGATCCAGGCGCAGAGCTCCTCGCCGTACTTCTCGTCGGGGACGCCGATCACCTGCACGTCCTCGACGTCCGGGTGGCCGTAGAGGAACTCCTCGATCTCGCGCGGGTAGATGTTCTCGCCGCCGCGGATGACCATGTCCTTGATCCGGCCGACGATGTTGCAGTAGCCGTCCTCGCGCATCTCGGCGAGGTCGCCGGTGTGCATCCACCCGTCATCGTCGATCGCTTCGCCCTTCGTCGTCGCTTGTCCTGAGCCTGTCGAAGGGTCCCAGTAGCCGAGCATCACCGAGTAGCCGCGGGTGCAGAACTCCCCCGGCTCGCCGCGCTCGACGGTGTCGCCGGTGAGGGGGTCGACGATCTTGATCTCGACGTGCGGATGCACGCGGCCGATGGACGCCGTACGCCGCTCCAGATCGTCCTCGACCCGGGTCTGGCACGACACCGGGCTGGTCTCGGTCATGCCGTAGGCGATCGACGCCTCTTCCATGTGCATCTCGTTGACGCAGCGCTTCATCACCTCGACCGGGCAGATCGAGCCGGCCATGATCCCGGTGCGCAGGCTCGACAGGTCGTGCTCGGCGAAGCTCGGGTGGTTCTGCATCGCGATGAACATGGTGGGCACGCCGTACATCGCCGTGCACCGCTCCGAGGAGATGGCGTCGAGCGTGATCCCGGGGTCGAAGCCGGGTGCCGGGATCACCATGGTCGAGCCGTGGCTGGTGCAGCCGAGGTTGGCCATCACCATCCCGAAGCAGTGGTAGAAGGGCACCGGGATGCAGAGCCGGTCCTCCTCGGTGAAGCCGAGCAGCTCGGTGACCATGAAGCCGTTGTTGAGGATGTTGTGATGGCTCAGCGTGGCGCCCTTGGGGTAGCCGGTCGTGCCCGAGGTGTACTGGATGTTGATCGGCTCATGGGGCTCGAGCGCGTGCATGCGCTGGTTCATGGCGTCGGCGACGAGGTGCTCGCCGCCGGCGATGAGCTCGTCCCAGTCGTCGGTGTCGAGGTGGACGACGCGTTCCAGCGTCGGGTTCTGCGCGGCGGTCTCCTCGACCATCCCCCGGTAGTCGCTGGTCTTGAAGCTGCTCGCGGCCACCAGGAGCTTGGTGCCCGACTGGTTGATCGCGTAGGAGAACTCGTGGGTGCGGTACGCCGGGTTGACGTTGACCAGGATCGCGCCGATGTTCGCCGCGGCGTACTGGGTCAGCGTCCAGCGGGCGCTGTTGGGTCCCCAGATGCCGACGCGGTCGCCCTTCTCGACTCCCGCTGCGATCAGGCCGCGGGCCAGGAGCTCGACGTCGCGGTAGAACTCCTGCCAGGTCCAGCGCTTCCCGGTCGCGAACTCCACCATCGCCTCGCGGTCGGGGAAGGCCGCCACGGTCCGCTCGAGGTTCGCCCCGATGGTCTCCTCCAGCAGGGCCGGCTCGGTCTCACCCTTCGCGTAGGACTCCATGCAACGGAAGTTACTCCTGACCTTTCGCCGAGTCGTCATATGACGACTCGGCGTATTTTCGGCGTCACTTTGCGCCGACTCGGCGTGATTTCGATGCACGTTTGCGCCGACTCGGCGTTGGTTGGGCGCGCTCTAGGGTGGATGGGTGGACACCGAGGCCGTGCTGCGGCTGCTGCAGGACGTCGCCGAGGAGGTCGTGAACCCGCGGTTCCGCTCGCTGTCGTCCGGCGAGATCCACGAGAAGGGTCCCGGTGACCTGGTCACCGCCGCCGACCGTGAGGCCGAGGAGCTGATCACGGCGGCGCTGCGATCGGCGTACCCCGACGCGGTGATCCTCGGCGAGGAGGCGTACGCCGGGCGGAAGGGGCTGATGCAGGAGTTCTGGGCCGCCGACCACGCGTTCACGGTCGACCCGGTCGACGGCACCAAGAACTTCGTCCACGGCTCGCGCGACCACGCGATGATGATCGGCGAGGTCAAGGGCGGCGAGGCCGTGCGCGGCTGGATCTGGCAGCCGCAGTACGACGTGGCGTACGTCGCGGAGCTGGGCTCCGGCGCCTGGCGCAACGGCGAGCGGGTCATGCGGCCGCCGGCGCCACCGCGAGCCGAGTGGCGCGGCGTGACCTCGCGCCGGAAGTGGCTGGGGCGCGCCCTCGCCGACGACCTCCGCCCGATGGAGCTGACCTGGGTGTCGTGCGGCATCGACTATCCGCACCTCGCCGAGGGCGACGCCGACTACGTCGTGTACGGCCGCGCCAACCCGTGGGACCACGTGCCGGGCGGACTGATCGTGACCGAGGCCGGCGGCTTCCTCGGGACCTTCGACGGCGGGCCGTACCGCCCGACGGACGACCACGAGGTCGACGGCGCCGCGCCGCGCGGCATCGTCGCGGCCGCCGACCGAGCGACGTACGAGGCGATCCGGCTGCTCGTCTAGGGAGTCGCGCGGGAGACTTGCATCGTCCGGTCACCCAGGATCACCACGTCGCCCTCGAGGAGGGTGGTGGCGCGCCCGGGGGTCAGGTGCCTGGGCGTGCCTCGGCGCACGAGGGTCGAGCCGTTGGTGGATCCCCGGTCGGTCACGACCAGCGCGCCGTCGGCGGCGATCACGACCTCGAGGTGGGTCTTCGACACCGACAGATCCGTCGAGGGCAGCGAGACCAGCCGCGCTCCCTGCTCGCCCAGCCGCGGGTCAGGGCTGCGGCCGATCAGGAGCAGGGTGTCCACGGCGACCCGCTCACCGCTGTCGAAGCTGACCGCCCAGGCCGCCGACGGGCCTTCGGAGGACACCCACGAGCGTGGGGCGGCGTGCCGTGGGCGGGCAGGGGCCGGAGGGCGCTCGATGGTGCCGACCAGCCGATGGGCCGGGGCGAGGCGCAGGGCGGTGAGGTTCACGACGTGGCGCGGACCCACGTCGGGTGCGGTCTCCACCACCGGCTCCGGGCGTACGTCGACGACGATCGAGGAGACCAGTCGGTCGTGCCAGCCGCGCCGGAGACGGGAGCGATCGGCGACGGCGGTCCAGGCGAGGGCAGCCAGCCCGAAGCCGAACGGCAGGGCGGCGGCGCCGAGGACCACGGCTCGCAGGATCGCCCGGCGGGCCCCGATCGGACGCTCGGACCCCGTGTCGACGAGACGGAGCCCGGTCAGCGACTTGCCCGGCGTCCGACCGGTTGCGCCTTGGAGCAGGGCGAAGGCCGACCCCACGACGAGCACGGTGGCCACGATCGTGGCAACGCCGACGAGCGGGTGGTCGTCGGCCAGGAGCGTGAGCGCGACGACCCACGCGACGGCCGCGTCGATCGACCAGGCGATCAACCGGTCGACGGCGAACGCGTAGAAACGACGGTCGAGGTCGGCGATCCGACCGTCACCGAACTCACTCGACGCTGCGATCGAGGGTGTCGAGGGTCCCGAGAGCGAGGTCGTGGTCACGAGCTCACACTCGAGTGACCTGGATCGTGACCCCTTCCCCGAGGTCGATGGTGGCGCCGGGCACGAGCTGTACGCCGATCCCCGGCCCGAGGTCCTCGGCCGGAAGGCCCGGCTGCACGACCACGGTGCCGTTCGTCGAGCCCAGGTCGGTGACGACAGCCGATCCCTGATCGGCGCCGACGCCGGGTCGGATCTCCAGATGGGTCGACGAGATCTCCTGATGAGGGCTGGGGACGGTGACGAGCCGCACCTGCTCCTGCCCACCGATCCGCCCCGCGTCCGGTGCGCGTCCGACCACGACCACCCGGTCGACGTCGACCACGTCACCGCTGGAGAAGATCAGACGCGCGACCGCCGCTCCCTCCAGGGTGTCGGCCTGGTCACCGGGGGTGACGGCCAGCTCGGGACTGGTCAGGGGGTCGAACGACGGGTTGTCCGCGGGCGTGGGCGCGGGCACCGGAACCGGGGCTCCGGGGATCGGCGCGACGGGCGGGATCGAGACGGTCGCGGGTGCGGGCTCCGGCGCGACCGGATCGGGCACGGGCGGCTCGGGGTGCTCGAGCTGGGGGTCGGGCGGCAGGATCCGGCGGGGCCTCTCCGTCTCGACCGGTGGTGTCAGCGCCGAGGCCACGGGCACGGCGACCGCCTCGGCGTCGGGTACGCCGGCCACGTCCCCCACCCGCGGGATGCTCGACACTGGCGACCCGCACCAGCCCCGTGTCGATCGTGTACGCCGCGCCGTCACGGTCGGCGACCTGCACCCGGAGGCCGGTCACCCCGCTGACGTTCTGCTCGACCCAGGTCGTGTCCGGAGACCCGGCGACCGTCACGGGTCCGTCGGCAGTGCGCAGCTCCGCCTGCCCCGCGCCCCGGATGACGACCTTGACCTCGCGCCCTTCGCCGCTGACGAGCACGAACGCCGGGAGCTCGCGCAGGCCGCCGCTGATGAGGGCGTCGAGCACCTCGTCGAAGCCGGCGCCGTCGTCGACGGTCTCCCACAGGCCGGCCACGCGGGCCTTGGCCGACGGGGGCAGCAGGACGATCACCGACGCCCCGAGCACGCCGTACCACTCTCCCGGCACCACGGTGCGGGTCACGGTCATGGCAGGGCTCCCAGCTTCTCGCGCAGACTCTCGCGCTGACGGCGTGCGTCTAGGTCAGATCCTCGGACAATCCCACCACATCGACGACCACGGCGGTCGCGTTGTCGATCCCGCCCGCTGCCAGCGCTGCCTCGACGACGTGGTCGGCGGCGTCGCGCGGGTCGGGACTGCCGCCGAGGAGCTCGGCCAGCTCGGCGTCCCGGATCAGGTCGGTCACCCCGTCGGAGCAGAGCAGGAGGCGCTCGGCCTCGACCAGTGCGAGCGAGAAGAAGTCGGGGTCGAGCGGGTCGGGGCCGCCGAGGGCGCGGGTCACGATATGACGCTCCGGATGCGTCAGGGCCTGCTCTTCGCTGATGCGTCCGGCGTCGACCAGCTCCTGCACGACGCTGTGGTCGGTGCTGACCCGGAGCAGCTCGCCGCGGGTGAAGCGGTAGATCCGCGAGTCGCCGAGGTTGGTCAGCAGCCACTCGGCCCCGCCGTCCTGCTCGACCAGCATCGCCGCGACCGCGGTCGTCCCGCCGTGCCACGCACCCCCGTCGCTGCCGCGGTGGGTCGCGCCGTACTCCCGCAGGCGACGCTTGGCCGACCGCAAGGTGGCCATGACGACGTCCGACCCCTCGTGCGGGTCGTAGCCGGTCTCGGCGAGCCGAGCGAACTCCTCGACCACGATCCGGCTGGCGATCTCACCGCCGTCGTGACCACCCATCCCGTCGGCCACGACGAAGATCGGAGGCTCCGCCAGCAGGGAGTCCTCGTTGACCTCGCGGACGAGCCCGACGTCGGTGGCGACGCCGTAGTGCAGCTCGACCTGGTCGACACCGGTGGGGCCGCTCATGCTCGCTCGCGAGAGGTCGCACGGGTGGGACGCCCCGCTAGCGTGGGGATGATGGGCACCACGTCCCCGTCCCCGGCGCGGGGACACCGCTCGCTCGCCGACCAGCTGCGTGGCTGGCCGGACGAACGGCTCATGACGTTGCTGCGCGAACGACCCGACCTCGCCACACCCGCACCGGCCGACTGCGCGCAGCTCGCGTCGCGGGCCGCGACCCGGTCGTCGCTCACTCGTGCACTCGACCTGCTCACGCGCCTCGAGCTCTCCGTCCTTGATGCCCTCGTGGCTCTGTCATCGGCGTCAACCGCATCCACCTCGTCAACGGCAGGGTCGTCGAGGCGCCCGACCACCGACTCCGACCTGGCCCACATCCTGAACGCGGACGCGGGCGCTGTCGAGAGTGCGTGCCGACGTGTCGTCGACCTCGCGCTCGCCTGGGAGGGCGAGGCCGGCCTCCGCCCGCTCACCGGCGTCCCCGACGCCCTCGGGTCGCTGTCCGGCCTCAACCCCATGAGTGGGCGTACGCCGGAACTGGTGACGGCGACGCTCGCGGAGCTGTCGCCGGCGGCGCGCGCGATGCTCGACCACGTCGAGGCGGGCTCCGGGGAGGCGGACGCCGGGACCGCCCGGCACACGATCACGCCCGCGGAGGCGGAGTCTCCCGCCGAGGAGCTGCTGGCTCGTGGCCTGCTCGTTCCGGGACGCCCCGGACTCGTGCGCATCCCGGGAGAGGTGCAGGTGGCGCTCCGTGGCGGTCGGACGACGCGCCAGCGGATCGACGTACCACCGGACGTGGCGACGTCCGAGCGATCGGCCGACCTCGTGGACCGGGCGGCGGCCGGTGCGGCCTTCGACGTCGTACGCCGGGTCGAGCTGCTCGTCGACCACTGGGGCGCCGCTCCACCGGTCGCCTTGCGCACCGGCGCCGTGGCCGTGCGCGATCTCAAGGGCGCCGCGGAGGTCATCCAGCTGGACGAGACCGCGACCGCCCTGCTGATCGAAGTTGCCGCCGCGGCCGGCTTGGTCGCGACCTGGCCGGACGCCGACGGCAACCCGTCCTGGACACCGACCGACGCCTTCGACTCCTGGTGCGACCAGTCGGCCGCGTCCCGGTGGTGTCGGCTGGCGACGGCCTGGCTGGAGACCGAGCGGCTCCCGTCGCTCGTGGGCGCGCGCGACGAGAGTGGCAAGGCCCGCAACGCCCTCGATCCCGAGCTCACCAGTCGGATCGCCCCCGAGACCCGGGCGATGACTCTCGCCGCACTCGCCGAGCTGCCGGTCGGCCAGGTGCTGGCCACCGGCACGGGGCCCGCGTCCCTGGTCGCGCACGTGACCTGGCAGCGCCCGCGGCGTCCTCCGTCTCGGGCCGACCAGGTGGTCGCGGCACTCGACGAAGGGGCGCTGCTCGGACTCGTCGCACTCGGCGGGGTGGCGTCGTACGCCGCGGCCCTGGCCCGTGGAGACGACCCGACCGACGGGCTGACCGCGCTGCTGCCGGACGAGGTCGACGAGGTCCTGATCCAGGCCGACCTCACGGCCGTGGCGCCCGGGCCGCTGACGCGCGAGCGAGCCCGCGAGCTCCATCTGCTCGCCGACGTGGAGTCGCGCGGGCAGGCGACGGTCTACCGCTTCACCCCGTCGTCCGTACGCCGCGCGTTCGACGCGGGCTGGGCCGCGCACGAGGTGCACGCCTTCCTGGACGCGGTCTCGCGGACGCCGGTGCCGCAGCCGCTGTCGTACCTGGTCGACGACGCGGCTCGGACGTTCGGCACCGTGCGGGTCGGTCGCGCCGAGGCGTTTCTCCGGGCGGACGACGAGACCGCGCTGACCGAGGTGCTCCACCATCCGCGGGCCGCCTCGCTCGGGCTACGCCGGATCGCGCCGACGGTGCTGGTCACCTCGACCCCCCTCGACATCCTCCTGCCCCGGCTGCGGGAGCTCGGCGTCTCGCCGCTGGTCGAGGCGGCCGACGGCAGCGTGCACGTCGCCCGGCCCGACCGCCGACGCGCACGCCCCCGCACCACCCGTCGTACCGAGGACGCCCGCCTCGAGGCGCGACTCGTGCAGGTCGTCGGGGCGATCCGCGCGGGCGACCGCGCCGTGCAGACCCGCCCGCCGAGCTCGCCCCAGCTCACGCCGATCGGCTCGCTCGCGGCGCTGCGCGAAGCGGTCGAGGCCGGGCGCACCGTGCTGATCGGATACGTCGACAACCAGGGCGTCTCCTCCGAGCGGATCGTCGACCCCGTCCGGGTGGACGGCGGCTGGCTGACCGCCCGCGACCACCGGGCCGACGACGTCCGCCAGTTCGCCGTCCACCGGATCAGAACCGTCAATCCGGTGGACAGCGCTCCGTAGACTTGGCCGTGTGGATTTCGTCCGGTACGCCGAGTCGTCGGCAGCGCTGCTCAACGCACCGCTGACCGACCGTGACTCCGTGGTCGCACACCTGGCTGAGCGCGCGTGGCTCCAGTCGCAGGTGAACGACCGCGACGCCGTCGTACTCCGGCGCTTCCAGAAGGAGCTGCGCAAGGCCTTCGAGGCGTCCGCGGCCGACGACGCGCAAGGTGTCGTCGACGTCCTCAACTCGCTGCTCGAGCGACACCCGATCACGCCGCGCATCGCCGACCGCGACCTCGGGCGCCTGCACATCCACGTCGCCAACAAGGCCGCCAGCGTCGCCGACCTGTTGATCGGTGAGTCGCTGCTCGGCCTGGCCAACCTGGTCTGCGACCTCGGCCCTACCCGCCTCGGCGTCTGCGCGGCCAGCCCCTGCACCAACGTCTACGTCGACACCTCGCCCAACCAGTCGCGCCGCTACTGCTCCGAGCGCTGCTCCTCACGCGCCAACGTCGCCGCCTTCCGGGCCCGGCAGAAGGCTGCCGCGGGCTGACTTTCGGGCCGGGCTTCTGACTAACTGGCATACAAACCGGACCTGGCGGCGCCCTTCGGCTCCGGTCTTTATGCCAATTAGTTACCCAGCCCCCACGCCCGGGCCGCGACGAGCTCGGCGACCAGGGTCTCGGTGAGGAGGCGCACGTCGTCGTCCTCGTCGTGCAGGTAGCGCAGGTCGTAGGCGGCGCCCTCGATCTCGGCTCCCACCGCGACCAGCGTCGAGCCACGCTCGCGGACCCAGCCGAGGAGCTCGGCCTCCCAGGGTGAGCCGGCCAGGAGCAGCATCCGGTAGTCGGTGGTCTTGGTCAGGTACACGTCGACGTGGCTCCAGTCGGCCGTCTCGCAGGCGTACGCCGGGAGGCGCGGTCCTTCGCGCAGCATCAGCGCCGACTGGAGGGCCGAGCTGAGCCGGCCGGCGGGGGCCACGACGTGGGTGCCCTCTGGGCCGATCAGGGCGTCGGACACAGCGGAGAGCCAGTCGGCACGACGGTCGAGGAGGTACGCCGAAGCCTCGGCGACCCGGAGGAGGAGCCGCGGGACGTCGGTCCTGCGCTCCAGAGCCAGCAACAGCGCGAGCGTGTGCTGGAAGGACCGGCAGGCCACGCCGCCCCGCTCGTCCCCCGCGTGCAGCTGCACCGTGACGTCGCAGAGCGCCTCGAGCTCGGTGCCCCCACGGTTGGTCATCGCGACGAACCGCGCACCCGTGCCGAGATGTCGAAGCTGCCGCACCGCGCTGAGGGTCTCGGCCGAGCCGCCGGACGCGGAGACCGCGATCACCAGCGTGCCCGGACGGACACGGGGCAGCAGACTCGTCGCGGCGAGCTCGGCCACCGCGGGGACGCCCGCGTGCCGGAGGCGCGCGGCCGCGACCTGGTTCGCGTAGTGGGACGACCCCATGCCCAGCAGCACGACCGGAGAGTCCAGGTCGCCGACGAAGGCCCACGGGTCGTCCGACTCGAGCCTCTCGGCCAGTGTGCGGAGACGGTCCGGCTTCTCCTCCAGGTCGGCGAGGAACAGCTCGGGATCCATCAGCCCTCCACCCGACGGGCGAGCGCCTCGCGCGGGGCGTACCACCCAGGCAGATGGCGCGCGGCGTACACGAACTCGCGGCACAGCTGCTCCCACTCGAACGCCGGCAGGAGCGCCTCGTCGAACAGGTCTCGACGATCCCCCAGAGCGCTCGACGTACGCCGCCGAGAACTCGCCCTGCACCGCGGCGACCCACGCCTCGGCGACGGCCAGGTCGACCTCGGGGGCGTGGTGGCGGACGACGTGCGCGACGTTCTCGAGCGCCATCAGCATCCCGGCGACGTCCCGCGCGACCGAGCCGGCCGCGGCTCGCAACACCGCGGGACGCGTGGGGTTGCCGTCGAAGTCGATGACGTGCAGCGTGCCGTCGGGCGTCCGCAGGACCTGACCCACGTGGAAGTCGCCGTGGATGGGGACCGCCGGGCTCCCGGCGAGACGGTCGAGCACATGCAGATCGCTCTCGATGCGGGCGCGCTGCGCGACGAGCCGGGCGTGGGACGCGGGGTCGGAGATCGACGTGAGGCGCACGGCGTCCTGCAGCGCGACCTGTGCGTCGGCCGCCTCCGCCGCGGCGCCCTCCGGGGTGAACGGCGACGGGTCGTCGCCGGCGAGAGCGAGGTGCATCTGCGCGGTCAGCCGGCCGAGATCCCGCGCGAACGGACGCGGCTCGCCGTCCTCGAGCCCGAGCGCCCGCCGCGCCTCGGCCACCGCCCACGTCCAGCCGTCCTCGGCACCGGCCAGGTGCTCCTGCACGAAGGCGACCGGGGCCCAGTCATCGTGACCGTTCTGCCACTCGAGGAGGCCCACCAGCGCCGGCGTCTGCGAGAAGCCCGCCTCGGCCAGGCGGCGCAGGCGATCGGCCGCCGGATGAGGTCCGTCGAGATCGTCCGTCAACCACTTGACGACGAGACGTCCGCCGACGACCCAGGACTCGTTCAGCTGGTCGACGCCCATGGCCTGTTCGGTCTCGTCGTCCGGGGGGACCCAGGCGTGCACCGTGACCCGGAAGCCCTCCTCGACCGCCATCCGGTTGCGGAGGCGGTGCAGGACGGCGAGACCCGCGCCGTCGCCGGGGGTCGCTCGCACCCAGTCGTCACCCGATGCCGTCACCGGCTCCGCACGATGGCCCGAGTCCGTGGCGACGACGCGGACCGCGTGCGTCCCGTCGAGCTGAAGCAGCTCAACGGCCACGATGCCCGAGGCCTACCTGCTCGATGATCTCGGCACCCCGGTGAAGCCCGTCCCGGGCCCGGATGTCGCGGCCGATCGCGGTCATCCGCTCACGCAGCACGGTGTCGGCCAACAACCGGTCGACGGCCCCGGTCAGCTCCCCGTCGGCGAAGGCGTACGTCGCGAGCCGGATGCCGAAGCCGAGCTCGTGCACGCGCTGAGCGTTGTCGTACTGGTCCCAGAACAGCGGCAGCAGGATCATCGGCTTCCCGAAGTGCATCGCCTCCGTCGTCGTGTTGTTGCCGCCGTGCGTGATCACCAGGTCGACCTGCGGCATCAGCGTGGTCTGCGGCAGGGTCGCTGCGCCGGTCATGTTGTCGGCCAGCCGCAGCTCGTCGGCGCGCGGACCCATGCTGACGATGACCCGGTGTCGCGTCCTGCCGAGGATGTCGATCAGCCGCTGCATCAGTCCGATGTCGGCGCTGCCCAGCGAGCCGAGGGACAGGTAGATCAGCCCACTGTCCGCAGGGCGGTCCGCCACGGACGCCGGCACGACGTACTGGTCGTCGGTCTCGCGCACGCTGGAGTCGATCCGGTGCCAGGTGGCGTCGAGCGGCCGCGCGTCGGTGTAGTCGAGCTCGCGCGGGTAGACGTAGATGTTCGCGTGCGGCGAGGTGTGGACGAAGTCACGCTGCGGCAGCGGCGAGGTGCCCTGCGCCTGGCACCATTCGTTGAACGCGTTCCACGTGGCGGCGTGCGTCCGGTCGAACTCTGCGAGGAAGCCCGGCCACTCCGAGCGATCGTCGGCGGCGTACCCCGAGAACACCGGGGCGATGTCGTCGCCCCGGATCTCCAGAGGGTTGCACGAGACGATCCGGACGAAGGCGCCCTCCGCGGTCGTCAACGCCGGGAACGACACGACGTTGTCCTCGACCAGGACGTCGGGGTGGTGGCGCGTGATGATCTCGCGGAGCTGGGGCTCGCAGTACATCGCGCCGTCGATGAGGGCTTGGTACGTCGGCTGCACGAACGTCGCGAGCTGGTCGCGGGTCGGCTTGGCGAACTCCGGCGCGGTCTCGTTGATGAAGTCGATCCAGAACTGCCCGGCTGCGTCGGAGGCAGCCTCCGGGTCGGGCGGCGCCAGGTCGACGAGGTCCTCGACGAAGCCGTAGGGCTCGAGCTTCCCGGCCCAGGACGACTCGGCCGCGAAGACGACGGTGTGCCCCTTGTCGACCAGCACCTTGCCCAGCCCGATGCACTGGTTCGTAGGCCCGTACGCCGACTCCGGCATGAACAGGACGGTCAGGCCGTCGCGGTCAGGCTGTGCACTCACGCGGCGCACGCTAGCGGCGTACACCACCACGTGGATATGCCGCGTCCGTAGGCTTGTCCGGTTATGACCGACGGATCACTGGCCGGGCCCCTGATCGTGCAGAGCGACAAGACGCTGCTGCTCGAGGTCGACCACGAGCAAGCCGGCGACTGCCGCAAGGCGATCGCGCCGTTCGCCGAGCTCGAGCGATCGCCCGAGCACATCCACACCTACCGGCTGACGCCGCTCGGCCTGTGGAACGCGCGAGCGGCGGGGCACGACGCCGAGCAGGTCGTCGACACGCTGCTGGAGTACAGCCGGTACTCCGTCCCGCATGCGCTGCTGGTCGACGTCGCCGAGACCATGGCGCGCTACGGCCGGCTGCGGCTCGAGAAGCACCCCGTGCACGGCCTCGTGCTGGTCAGCAACGACCGGCCGGTGCTCGAGGAGGTGCTGCGGGCCAAGAAGATCGCCGGCATGCTCGGCTCGCGGATCGACGACGACACGGTCGTCGTCCACCCGAGCGAGCGGGGCAACCTCAAGCAGGCCCTGCTCAAGCTGGGGTGGCCGGCCGAGGACTTCGCGGGGTACGTCGACGGCGAGGCGCACGAGATCGAGCTGGACCAGACCGAGTGGACGCTGCGCGCCTACCAGAAGGAGGCGGCCGAGTCGTTCTGGCACGGCGGCTCGGGCGTCGTCGTGCTCCCGTGTGGTGCGGGCAAGACGCTGGTCGGGGCGGCGGCGATGGCGCACGCGAAGGCCACCACGCTGATCCTGGTCACCAACACGGTGGCCGCGCGGCAGTGGAAGGACGAGCTCGTCCGGCGTACGTCGCTGACGGAGGAGGAGATCGGCGAGTACAGCGGCTCGGTCAAGGAGATCCGCCCGGTCACCATCGCGACGTACCAGGTGATGACGACGCGACGGAAGGGCGTCTACAGCCACCTCGAGCTGCTCGACGCGCGCGACTGGGGGCTGATCGTCTACGACGAGGTGCACCTGCTGCCCGCCCCGATCTTCCGGATGACGGCCGACCTGCAGGCGCGGCGGCGGCTCGGGCTGACCGCGACGCTGGTGCGCGAGGACGGCCGTGAGGGCGACGTGTTCTCGCTGATCGGCCCCAAGCGGTACGACGCGCCCTGGAAGGACATCGAGGCGCAGGGCTGGATCGCCCCGGCCGACTGCGTCGAGGTGCGGGTGACGCTGCCGTCGGCCGAGCGGATGGCGTACGCCGTGGCCGAGCCCGAGGAGCGCTACCGGCTGGCGTCGTGCACCCACCACAAGATCGACGTCGTACGCCGCCTCCTCGACCAGCACGCCGGCCAACCGACGCTGGTGATCGGCCAGTACCTCGACCAGCTCGACGAGATCGCCACCGCCCTCGACGCACCCACCATCACCGGGGCCACCCCGGTCAAGGAGCGGCAGCGGCTGTTCGAGGCCTTCCGGGCCGGCGAGGTCGGGCTGCTGGTGGTCTCGAAGGTCGCCAACTTCTCGATCGACCTGCCGACCGCGGAGGTGGCGATCCAGGTGTCGGGGTCGTTCGGGTCGCGCCAGGAGGAGGCCCAGCGGCTCGGCCGCCTGCTCCGGCCGAAGACCGAGGGCAAGACCGCGCACTTCTACACGATCGTGTCGCGCGACACCGTCGATGCCGAGTTCGCCGCCAACCGGCAGCGCTTCCTGGCCGAGCAGGGATACGCCTACTCCATCCGCGACGCCGACGACTGAGCTGCGAGTGTGTAACCACCCCAGATTGTTCGGATCAAGCCGCTCGATGGCCCCTGATGAGCAATCTCGGGTGGTTACTCGCGGGCGCGCACCGAATACGTCGGGCAGGCTGGGCAGGTGGACGCCCAGGAGATCGCCGACGCCTTCGGACTCGGTCGCGCGTCGACGCTGACCGATCCGGTGGCCCGCGGTGAGATCGGTGAGATCCGCAGGCTCGAGACCGACCGCGGCACCTGGGCGGTCAAGCAGGAGCTCGAGCCGTGGGACGACGGCGACGACCCCGAGCACGGAGGCGCCTTCCACCTGGCCTGCTGGCAGGCGGGCGTCCCGTCACCACGCCCGGTCGCAGGCACCGGCGATCGCTTCTCGGTCGAGGTGTCCGGTGAGCTGGTCCGCGTCTACAGCTGGGTCGACATCGCCGATCCCGACACCGGCCTCGACCCGGCCGACGTCGGCGAGCTCGTCGCCCGGCTGCACGCCGTACGCCACCATTCGGATGATGCCGTGCACGAGTGGTTCGAGGCGCCGATCGGCGACCGCGAGTGGAAGGGCGTCCTGAAGGCCTCCCGCGCCGCGGGGGCGCCGTACGCCGATCGGCTGGCCGAGGTGCTCCCCTCCCTGATCGAGGTGGAGTCGATCCTCACTCCGATGCGACCGGTCCAGGTCTGCCACCTCGACCTCTGGGCGGACAACCTGCGCCGCACGCCCGACGGCGGGCTCTGCGTGATCGACTTCGACAACTGCGGGCCGGCCGACCCGTCGCGCGAGGTGGCGATGGTGCTGTTCGAGTTCGGACAGCGGGACGCCGTGCGCGAGCTACGGCTGTACGACGCGTACGTCGCCGCCGGCGGTCCCGGCCGGGTGCGAGACCGCGAGGACCTGGCCCTCACCGTGGCCCAGCTCCACCACATCGGGCACCGCCACCTGCGGATGTGGGCCTCAGCACGCGACGCGGAAGCACGAGCGCGGTCGCTGGCCGGGGTCGAGGAGTTCCTCGGCACCCCACTGCTGCTCAGCGACGTCGACCGGATCGTCGCCACGGTCGGATCGGTCAGCGGCTAGCGGCTCGGCGTCCCGCGAAGACGGCGTCCAGGTCGGTGTCCACCTCGTGGATCTCCAGGTCGAACGCGGAGTCGTGCGGGTCGTGGCCCAGGGGTTCGAGGGCCACGAGGACACCGGTCTGCAGGTCGATCGCCACGTCGAAGGCCTCCGGGAACCCCTCGGCGCGGAAGCGCGCCAGCCGGTCCGGCTCGTCGCCGTACTCAGCCGACACCGAGACCTCCGACCACAGCAGCGCGCAGCAGCCGCACCGGGGCTCGTAGCCCTCCTGCGGCCGCAGTCGAGCCCGCACCACCTCGCGCCCGTGGAGCTCACCGCCGGTGACATCCCCGACGTCGACGTGGTGACTCAGCTCCTCCGGATCGAGCATCGCCGTCCACGTGTAGTTCTGCCACATCGGGTCGCCGTGCTCGAAGTGATAGTCCTCAGGCCGCTCGGCCACGAGGCCGTCGGGACGGAAGGTCGGCCCGCTCGGCTCCGGGATGTCCACCGACTCCCCCGTCGTCGCGATGATCGTCGACGACGAGTACGGCACGCCCGTCACGTACTCGTCGTGTTCGCCCGCCGGCCGCACGACGAGCTCACCCGGACGCCGGAGCCACGCCTCGACCTCGCCCTGTTCGTTGCGCCGGGTGAAGTGCAGCGTCCGCCAGCGCCACGGTGAGCTCCGCGCGAGAGCGCGGAAGGTGTCGACGGTCGGCTCCACGTCTCCATGGTGCAACATGCCCGGTCGTTCGGCGGCCGCCCGTAGGCTCGGCGGGGTGAGGATCCGGGAGCGGCTCGGCCAGGCTTTGTTCGAGCGCGTCGCCGGTCCGGACGGGCCGCGCCACCGTGAGCGGATCCACGGGACACCCGGTCCCAGGTGGTTCGAGCCGGGCAGCCCGATCACGAGGGTGCACGGCGACGCCGCCATGTACGTCGGTGGCATCCGCGCGGTGCTGCTCCAGACCCTGCAGCCCGCTGCGATGACCGCCGTCGCCGAGCACTCGGGCTACCGCGGCGACATGTGGGGACGGCTCGCGCGTACGAGCAGGTTCCTCGCGGTCACCACGTTCGGCACCGCCGACGACGCGCAGCAGGCCGTCGACGTCGTGCGCGCGATCCACGACCGGGTCACCGGCACGATGCCGGACGGAACGCCGTACGCCGCGAGCGACCCGCATCTGCTCACCTGGGTGCACGTCGCCGAGATCCAGAGCTTCCTGCTCGCCCACCGGCGGTACGGCGCGCACCCGCTCGACCAGGCCGGGTACGACGAGTACGTCGCCCAGGCCGCGCAGATCGCGTCGCGGCTGGGCGTCGTCGACCCACCCACGACGGAGGCCGAGCTGCATGCCGTCGTCGCGGAGTTCCGCCCCGAGCTGCGAGCGACCGACCATGCACGGGAAGCGGCGGCGTACCTGATCCGGCATCCGGAGCTGCCCTACGCCGCACGCCCCGGCTACTGGGTGCTGGTCGCGTCGGCGGTCGGACTCATGCCCGCCTGGGCTCGCGAGTCGTTGCGGCTCCCGCGGCTTCCCGTCGGCCACGACCGGGTGGCCGACCTCCTCGGCCACGTCGGCACGCGCACGGTCCGATGGGCGACGGCGAGCGACCGGGCTCTTGCTGCCGAGCTCCATGCGTCGGCCGCACCGGGCTGAAGGAGAACCGATGACCGACCCCCTCGAACGCTGGCCGCTGGCCGACCGGCACGACGTTCGTGACGAGCTCGCCGCGGCGTACGCCGATGTGGGCCGCGGCTACCACGACATCCTCCACCTGACCGAGGTGCTCGACCGGCTCGACGAGCTCACCGGCGCCGGAGTCTCGTTCGACTCGACGGTCGCGACCCTGGCCGCGTGGTTCCACGACGCGGTGTACGACGGCGAGCGCGACGCCGAGGAACGCAGCGCGGTGTGGGCCGAGGAGGCGCTCCTGGGCACGGCGTACGCCGTCGAGGTGGCGCGGTTGGTGCGCCTGACCGAGACCCACGACCCCGGTGCCGACGACCTCGCCGGTCAGGCGCTCTGCGACGCCGACCTCGCGATCCTGGCGGCGCCCCGGGAGCGGTACGACGCCTACGTCGCGGGGGTCCGGCGCGACTACGCCCACCTCAGCGACGCCGACTTCGCCACCGGGCGGGCGGCGGTCCTCCACGACCTGGCCGGACGCGACCAGCTGTTCCACACGACGTACGGCCGCGAGCACTGGGAGCCCGCCGCCCGGGCCAACCTCGCACAGGAGCTCGAGCAGCTTCAGGTGTAGAGGCAGAACGGGTGCCCGGCGGGGTCCAGCATCACGCGCACGTCGTCCTGCGGCTGGAACTCCGCCACCGTCGCGCCCAGCTCGACGGCATGCTCGACCGCGGCCGCCAGGTCCGAGACCTCGATCTCGAGATGCAGCTGCATGCCCGGCTTCCCAGGCTCCGGGGGCCAGACCGGCGGCTCGTAGTCGCCGGGCTCGCTGGACACCCAGCGAGCCCACGCCCTCACCGAGGTCGAGGGACCCGCCGTCCTCCTCCTCGTGCCAGATCGGCTTGTCCAGCACCGCCGACCAGAACACCAGCAGCGCATGGGGATCCGGTGCCTCCAGCGTGACCCCCCACCAGTCCTTCCGCTCCCAGCGGTCGGTCTCGGGCCCCTTGTTCTCGCGTCCGCGCATCACTCCTCCTCGTCGACGACGGCTGCCCGCGACCGCTTCCTCCGTCGGAGTCCGGCGGCGACGAGGCGCATGATCAGCTCCCGCGACGTGACCGGGCACGGCGCCGGCAGCCACGGCTCCGTCGTACCACTCCTGCGGGACGTCGTAGTGGTCGCGGTCGAAGCCACGCTCCGGGATGCCGAGGTCACGGGCGAACACGTGGAGCTCGTCGTACGACGTGTCGCTGGCGAGGTGCGACCACAGGGTGCCGCGCGAGGGCACGAGCGGAGGGTCGATCAGGATCATGCCCCGTCACCCGGCCGGCCGTCGGCCGGCAGGTCGTCCACCATCGACCGCCAGGAGCGGACGTAACCGGCGTCGACGTACGCCTTGGCCGAGCCGCCGGGGCGCACCTGCTCGCCGAGGTGGAGCTGGCGCACGCCTGCCTTCATCAGCCACGGCACGTGCTCGGCAGCCAGTCCACCCCCGGGCATCGCCAGCGGGGCGATCTCCGGCGTGATCGTTGCGAGCAGGTCGTCGAAGCCGGCCGACATCCCGCGCGGCGACCCCGCGGTCCGCACCGCGACGAGCAGGGGAAGTGGTAGCAGCCGTCGCCACGAGCGTCGGGGATCGAGCGAGGAGTCGATCGCACGATGGAAGGTCCACGGCACGTTCGGCAGTCGGTCCAGCAGCATCTGGCAGGTCTCGGTGTCGATCTCGAGGTCGGCGTCCAAGAACCCGAACGCCACCCCGGTCGCCCCGCAGCCCAGGTAGTCCTCGCCCAGCCCGATCAGCCGGGCGAACTCGCCGCCTGTCGTCGACCACGAGTCGTTGAGCCGCAGCAGCACGTAGACCGGTAGGTCGCTCTCGCGGCAGATCGCGCTCACCAACGCGGGCTCGGGCGAGAGCCCGCAGGTGGGGCCGGGGACCATCGCATGCAGTCGGTCGGCACCACCCTCGGCAGCGCCCGGCACGTCGCGGGGGTCGCTCACCGCGACCTCGAGCACGACATGCGTCATGGGCTCACCCTAGGGCTGCGATTTCCGCTCGCGTGCGAGCACGCGTCGCCGTTCGCTGCGGACGTCCGCCCCGGCTCCGCCGGGTCGGCGGGTCCTCGCTCAGGTGGCGTGCACAATCGAAGTCGTGGACGACACCCTCCTGCTGGCCGCGCGCGCGCTCGTGCTGGCCGACCTCGAGGCCCGTCACCGCGCGACACCCGAGGCCGTGGACGCCCTCGAGGACGCCTGCGCCAACCGGGGGTGGTGGGCCGAGCAGTGGCCCGAGGGTCGGGTGTACGTCGCCGGGCTGGTCGCCCAGGACGTGCAGGACGCGCTGTTCGAGACCATGGGGCGCTGGCCGATGTGCCTGTCCTGCGACCCCGAGCATCCCGAGCACTCGCTCTACATCGAGCCCGACATCGGCGGTCCGTCGCCGCAGTGGGTGTGCGAGGAGTCCGGGCGCACGGTCGCCGCCCTGGGACACCTCGGCGACGTGGGCCCGCGCCGAGCTCACGGAGTGACGGCCAGCGGGGTCCACCAGGTGAACCGCGCACCGGCGTACACCGACCGCGACAGCTCGATGACGACGTCGCCCACGAGCCCACGTCGTGAGTGCCGCAGCACCGGGTCGCCGATCGTCACGTCCAACAGATCGGCGTCGACGGCGTTCGCGAGATCCGCGGTGAGCTGGTCCTCCGCGGCGGTCGGGCGTAGGCCGCGGGCGGCCAGGACGGAGTACAGGCTCTCCGGAAGGTCGCCCTGCAGGAAGCCGGGCAGCAGCACCTCGTTGAGGTAGACGTCCTGGTAGCACAGCGGTACGTCGTCGTGCCGTCGCCGGCGACGCCAGTGGACCACCGGGTCGCCGGGTGTGATGCCGAGCGCCTTCGCGACGCCGGGGCCGGCCTGGCCCAGACCGTGCTGCAGGGTCTCCGTCGTGACGGCCCATCCGCGTGCACGCGCGTCCTCGGCGAACGACAACGGCCGCGAGGTGGGTCGGGGGCTCTTGCAGACGAACGTGCCGCGTGCTGGTGCTCGCTCGAGCAGCCCTTCCGACACCAGCGCGTCGATCGCCTGGCGCACGGTCATGCGGGCCACGCCGAACTGCTGCATCAGACCGCGTTCGGACGGCGCCGGTGCGCCTTCCGGAAGATCTTGGATCAGGTCGCGGACGTACTCGCGCACCTGGACGTGCTTCAACATCGTTCCGAGAGGCAGCGCCACCTCATTCACGGCCGCGATTCTAGGCCGTCCGGACCCGACGTTGCTTCGAAATCCGTGGCACGGCGGGCGATTCTCTTCGACCTCGGGGCCTGTTCGGACCAGTACGGACCCTAGGTGGCCGAGATCGCGGTGAGTACGTCGAGCCGGGCCGCGCGACGCGCCGGCAGCACCGCGGCGAGCACACCGATCACGACGGCGAGGCCCAGGAAGATCACGAGCTGCGTCCAGGGGATCGCGATCACCTCCAGCCCTTGGTCCTTCACGGCGTACATCATCGCGACGCCGAAGCAGACCCCGAGCACGACCCCGAGCACGGCGCCCAGCACGGCCATCACGATCGACTCGAGGGTGACCATCAGCCGGAGCTGACCACGCCCGAGGCCGATGGCCCGGAGCAACCCGATCTCGCGGGTGCGCTCGATGATCGACAACGCCAAGGTGTTCACGATGCCGAGCACGGCGATCACGAGCGCGAGGCCGAGCAGGGCGTCGACCATCAGGACCAGCTGGTCGATCGGCGCGCGTTGCTGCTCGGCGAACCGCTGCTCGTCCTGCACGGTGACGACGGGGAGATCGGCCACGGTCGCCTTCAGACGCTGCAGGAGGGCTCCTGCGTCCGGTTCGGTGAACACGATGAGGAAGTTGTCGCTGTCGGCGAAGCCGGCCGCTTGCAGGTTGTGGATCGAGGTGACGAAGTCGAACACCAGCGGGGTGTCGGCGTAGGTGCCACCGACGGTGAACGTGCGCTCCCCGACCGGCAGCTTCCCGAGCACCACCCGGTCTCCGATCGCGAGGTCGTGCTCGTCGGCATACCGCTCGTTCACCAGAACTCTGCGTCCGTCGAGATCGGCCGTGCCCTGTTCGAGCCCCAACCGGAACGCTGACACCTGCGAGGGGACGACACCGGTGAGCGTGGTGCGGCTGCGGTCCGCCTCCACGAACGCGTAGCGCTGGCGCACGACCTCGGTCACGCCCGGCACGCGATCGATACGGTGTGCGACCTGCTGCGAGAAGGGCTGGCCCAAGGCGCTGCCGACGACGTAGCTGCCGACGAAGTTCTCCTCGATCGTCCGGTCCACACTGGCCTTCGCCGAGGCGCCGACGATCGACATGGTGCAGGCGAGCGCCATGCCGATCATCAGCGCCGACGCGGTCGCGGTGGTACGCCGTGGGTTGCGTAGGGAGTTGTGCCCGGCGAGGTTGCCGACGGCGCGGAACACGGCGGCGTACCCCGCGCGCGCGAGCACGAGCAGAGGTCGGCAGATGATCGGTGCCGCGGCCGTGACGCCGAGCAGGATCGCGAGGATGCCGCCGCCCACCCAGTAGCCCGAGTGCGGCAGTGAGCCGAAGAGCCCTTCGCACGTCGCACCGACGCCGGCCGCGCTGAGCGCGATCCCGAAGACGAACCGCCAGCGGATCGACGACTCAGGGAGTGCGACCACGTCGCCCAGCGCCTCCACGGGCATGATCCGGCCGGTACGTCGCGCGGGCAGCCACGCAGCGACCATCGTGACCGCAACCCCGGTCCCGTAGGCGGCAAGCACGGCCTGGCTGGTGAGCGCCAGCGGCTCGCTCCCGAGGTCGAGGCCGACGAGTCCGATCAGCCAGCGGATGGCGTAGGCGAGCCCCCATCCGAAACCGAGCCCCACCGTGGCGCCGAACGAGGCCCAGGACCAGCGCCTCGAGGAGCACGCTGCGCGACACCTGTCTTCGCGACGCCCCGATGGCGCGAAGCAGCGCGAGCTCCCGGCTCCGCTGGGCCACCAGGATCGAGAAGGTGTTGACGATCAGGTAGGCGCCGACCACCAGGGCGACCGCGGCGAAGATCAGCAGGAACGTGCGCAGGAACCTGATGCCCTTCAGCACCTCGCTCGCGCCCTCCTCCGCCGCGTCGTCGCCGGTCACCGCGCGGATGCCCCGCGGGATGGCCTCGTCGACGTTGTCGCGAAGGGTCGCTCTGGGAGACGCCGGGCCCGGCCGTCACCCAGATGTTGGTGAACGCGTCCTGCCCGCGCAGGAAGAGCCTCTGCGCCGTCGGCACGTCGAAGATCGTGAGGGTTGCGCCGGCCAGCGACGTGTTGTCGGCGTATCCGGCGAGCCCGACGAGGGTCTCGGTGAGCGCGGCCTTCCGCGTCGCGGTGACGATCGGGACCTTGTCGCCGATGGAGTAACCCCCGTCCTTCGCCGTCTGCTCGTCGAGGAGGATCTGGTGCGGTCCGTGCGGCGGGTGGCCGTCGAGAAGGGTCAGGCCCGGGATCCCATGACCGGCCGGGGCGTCGGAGTAGCTGATGCCGTACGTCGGGGCGCCGAGGCCGCCGAGGACCTTGCGATCCGGTCCGACGACGAACACGCCCACCGCCTGCACGTTGCCGTCGGCGCGCGCAGCGCCGGGGACCTGCGCCAGCTTCTTCACCAACGACTCCGGGACCGTGCGCGTCGACGGGTCGCCGTTCAGGGTCGCGCTGCCCTGGGGGCGGACGACGACGTCACCGACCGACGAGCCGAACAGCCGGTTGAAGCCGTCGCTCAGTGCGGCCGAGAACACCAGCGATCCGACCACGAACGCGACGCCGAGCGCGATCGCGAACGTGCTCATCAGCAGCCGGACCCTGCGGGCCAGCAGGCTCTTCCAGGCGGCGCGGATCATCAGGTCGCCGAAGGCTCGGCGGCCGCCATCCAGGCGATCACCTGGTCGCGATCGGGGTCGAGGATCTCGTCGACGACACGGCCGTCGGACAGGAACACGACCCGGTCGGTGTACGCCGCAGCCAGGGGGTCGTGGGTGACCATCACGACGGTCTGCTCGTGGTCGTCGACGCTGCGCCGGAGCAGCTCGAGGATCTCGGCGCCCGACTTGCTGTCGAGGTTGCCGGTCGGCTCGTCGGCGAACACGATCTGCGGCCGGCCGACCAGCGCGCGGGCGACCGCCACCCGCTGTTGCTGACCACCGGACAGCTCGTGCGGCTTGTGGGTCAGCCGGTCGCGAAGGCCCACGGTGTCGATGACCTCGTCGTACCACTGGGCGTCGGGCTTGCGGCCGGCGATCGCCTGGGGCAGTCGGATGTTCTCCTCGGCGTTCAGGGTGGGGATCAGGTTGTAGGCCTGGAAGACGAACCCGATGCGGTCACGCCGGAGCCTGGTCAGCGCCCGGTCGCCGAGCCTGCCGAGCTCCTGGTCGCCGATGTGCACGGTGCCCGAGTCAGCGCGGTCGAGGGCGGCCGCGCAGTGCATCAACGTCGACTTGCCCGACCCGCTCGGCCCCATGATCGCCGTGAACTGCCCCGCCTCGAGGTCGATGCTCACACCGTCGAGTGCCCGGACGAGCGCGTCACCGGACCCGTAGGTCTTGACCAGGTCGCGGATCCTGGCCGCGGGCTCGCTCACGGGCTCCACCCTGCCAACGGTCACCAAGATCCGCCTACCCCGGATTTCCCTGAGATCACCCGGGCCATGCGTCCGGGCTACGTTGCGGAGCGGCCGATGGCCAGCCGCCCCGCGAGGAGCATCACCGACACCACGGCGACCCAGACCCAGAAGAGCGTGAACGGCGCGAACGCGAACCCGTGAGTCCAGAAGGCGCGGCCCAACACCTGGCCGACCCCTGCGACGAGGGCCCACCAGCCGAGCCAGCTCGGCAGCTCGCGCGCGACGAGGAACAGCAACCCGGCGCAGATGGCGACCGCACCGCTCGATACCCACCCGTTGGCGAAGGACAGGTTGCCGAGGTCGAAGGCGTACCTGGCCACCTGTGGGTCGAGGTCGTCGGAGCGGTACGCCGCCGCGTCCCACGACGCGATCTGACCGGACACGACGCTGACCACGCCGGCGCCGGCGAGGAAGGTCGTGCGCCACGGCGGGTCGCCGTCGTACCGCCGCAGCAGGAGGGCGAGGCCGAGGGTGAACCACAGCATCGCCACCAGACCGACCGTCGTCAGGAAGGAGCTCGTGGCGCCGACCGAGTCGTCGAGCGACCTGAAGAACGCGACGGTCTCGTCCGCGTCGGCGGTGAACGCGATGCCCTGGTAGTCGTTGGCCAAGGACGCGCCGAGCACCAGCACCAACGTGGTGAGGCCACAGGCGCCGGTGATTCGTGCCAGTGCCGGGCTCGTCGTCGTCGGTTCGGTCAGCTGCTGGGTCACCATTGATGCCCTCCTGGCACTGCTCGCGCGGCGTGTCTCCCGCGCGGGTAGGAATCCCGAGGTAGTTTGATGAGGTCAACCTGATAATCAGGTTACCTGAAGGATTCCTCACGTGTCCAGACCCGAACCGCCTCGCGTCCCCGACGACGCGAACACCGCGACCCTGATCTCGCTGTCCCATCTCCTCGTGAGCCGTCGGGTGAGCGATCAGGTCGCTGCCGCCGGGCATCCCGTGCGCCCGTCGCACGGTGCGGTGTTCGCGCAGCTCGGCCCCGACGGGGCACGACTCACCGAGCTCGCACGCGGCGCGCAGATGAGCCCGCAGGCGATGTCCGAGCTGGTCGATGAGCTCCAAGGGCTCGGGTACGTCGAGCGTCGTCCCGACCCACGAGATCGGCGGGCCAAGCTGATCGTCCTCACCGAGGCCGGCAGGCGGTGCGGCGAAGCGGGCGGCGATGCCATCCACGCTCTCGAGAGCCACATCACGGCCACTCTGGGTGAGCGTGGTCACCGCGACCTGCGCCGGATGCTTCGCCGCCTGCTCGAGCAGGACGACCCGACGCATCCCTAGCGTCGTACGCCGAAGTCTCGAGTGGAATCGTCACCGTCGGTGCGGCGACCCGTACGGTGGCGGCCATGGCCCGGCTCATCTACTCCGCGATCATGTCCCTCGACGGCTACACCGAGGACCAGACCGGCGACTTCCGGTGGGCCGCGCCCGACGAGGAGGTCCACGCGTTCGTCAACGACCTCGAGCGGCCGATCGGCACGTACCTCTACGGGCGCCGGATGTACGAGACGATGGTCTACTGGGAGTCGGAGGGCGACGGCCCCGACGACCACCCGGTCAGCCGAGACTTCGCGGCGATCTGGCGGGCCGCCGACAAGGTCGTCTACTCCCGCACGCTGGCCGAGGTCTCGAGCGGACGTACCGTCCTCGAACGTGACTTCGACCCCGCGGAGGTCGCTCGGCTGCGGGACTCGTCCGAGCGTGATCTCGGCATCGGCGGTCCCGAGCTCGCCGGTGTCGCCCTCGCCGCCGGGGTGGTGGACGAGCTCCACCTCGTCGTCGTGCCGGTCGTCGTCGGTGGTGGGAAGCGGGCGTTGCCCCACGGCGTACGCATGGAGCTGGAGCTCTTGGACGAGCGACGGTTCAGCGGCGGGACGGTGTATCTCCAGTACGCCGTGCAGGCGACCTAGGCGGGCTTGCGCCAGACCGACACGTGGCTCTCGCTGTCACCGGTGAAGGCGGTCCCCCGCCAGTCCGCCACCCGGCGCTCCAGCTCCATCCCGGCGAGCTGGGCCATCAGGTCGCACTCGGCCGGCCAGATGTAGCGGAAGTTGCTCGCGCCGTAGGTGATGGAGCCATCGTCGTGAGTCGTGTAGTGGTGGGACGTGCCCTGCTGGGTGGCCATGTCGTAGGTGTCGAACCCGACGTGGTGCTCGCCGACGTGGAACGGCACCGCGCTCTGGCCCGGTGGGAAACGGCGGATGCCCGGGATCCAGAGCTCGATCACGAAGCGGCCGCCAGGCCGCAGATGACGTGCGGCATTGCGGAAGCAGGCGACCTGCTCGGCCTGCGTGCGGAGGTTCCCGAGGCTGTTCCAGACGAGGTAGACGAGCGAGAACTCGCCCGGCACCACGGTGGTCGCCATGTCGCCGACGACCACCGGGATCTCGGGTCGCTTCCGATGGAGCTGGTCGACCATCGGCTGGGACAGCTCGATGCCGCTCACGGCGACACCGCGATCCGTCAGGGGGATGGCGACGCGGCCGGTGCCGATCGCGAGCTCGAGGGCCGGGCCCTCCCCCGCGAGATCGGCCAGGAAGTCCACGGCCGGGTCCAGCACGTCCGGGTCGAACATGAACGCCGAGCCCTCGTCGTACTGCTCCGCCGTCTCCGCATCCCACAGGTCGCTGCTCGTCACGGCTCCACCCTCACCCAGGGCGCCGGGCGACGGCCACCCAATTCGCTCTCCTGCTCATCGACGTCGGCGCGTGATTGCGCAGCGCCGAGACGGCAGCCGCCGCACGAGCGTGGGAACAGTGGGAGCAGGGCGACCCTTCGGTTCGTCAGACAGCTCACGGCCCGCTTCGCGAGTGGGCACATGTGACGACACTGGCGGGCGGGCGGGTCGTTCTCACGGCCCACAACGTGTTCGAGAGCAGCGGTGAGCACGTGATCGACGAGCAGGTGCTCACGTTCCGCACCGAGGACGAGGTCCGCGCCGCGCTGGACGAAGCACACTTCGTTCTCCGGCGGGTGTGGGGCGACTGGGACGGCTCGCCGTTCGACGGCACTCAACCGGTCATGGTCTTCGAGGCGAATGTCGGCGGTTGACGCCATCGGCGGGTACCGCTCATCCCGCTGAACGTACGTACGCTCAGCCGAATGTCTTCGAAGTGCCGACGTCACCTGATCGAACAGGTGTTCGATCTCGTGCTACCGTCGGAGCGTGGACTTCCAGAGCACGCTCTTCGAGACCCCGGCGCCCGGTGTGGGCTCGCTGACGGACGCGGAGCGCCACCCACTGAGCCGCGGAGCCTGGGTCGACGTACGCCGCGGGTTCGTGTCCGGGGCGGACGACGTGCTCGAGCGCCTCGTCGCCGACGTGCCGTGGCGAGCCGAGCGTCGGCAGATGTACGAGCGGATGGTCGACGTGCCCCGGCTCGTGCACACCTACGGCGAGGGCGAGACACTCCCCCACCCGCTGCTGGACGAGGCCCGCGACAGGCTCTCGGAGCACTACCGCCCCGAGCTCGGCGAGCCGTTCCTCACGGCCGGCTGCTGCTACTACCGCGACGGTCGCGACAGCGTCGCCTGGCACGGCGACCGGTTCGGGCGCGGTCGCACCCACGACACCATGGTCGCGATCGTGTCGTTCGGTGACCCGCGCCGGCTCGCGCTCCGGCCGCGTGGCGGTGGCGAGTCGGTCTCCTTCGAGATGGGGCACGGCGACCTGCTCGTGATGGGCGGCTCGTGCCAGCGCACCTGGGAGCACGCCGTCCCGAAGGTCGCCCAGGCGGGGCCGCGGATCTCTGTCCAGTTCCGCCCCCGGGGCGTGTTCTGAGACCTACCCTGGGGCGCCATGCGACTCCTCTCGGTTCTCGGACGTGTCCTGACGGCCCTCGGACTGGTCGCGGCCGCGGTCGGCCTCGGCACGACCGGCGCGCAGGCGCACGGCCTCGCTCGCCCCTGCCGGCACCCGGTGTTCGTGACCTCGAGCTGGGAAGGTCACGGGCTGGGTCGCTACTACGCCGACAGCGACATGTGGAACGCCGACGGGTACGACGTGTCGCAGACCATGCGCGTGTGCTCGCACGGCAACTGGTCGGTGGCCGTCAAGGCCGACGACAGCGCGCACGACGGCGCCGTCAAGACCTACCCGAACGTCCACCGCGACTACCACGACTGGGGCACCGGTCACGAGCCGAAGCTCAGCTCGTTCCGGTCGGTCGCGAGCACGTTCGCCTCGCGCTCACCGCAGGTCGGGGTGTACGACGGCGCCTACGACATCTGGCTGAACGGCGTGGCCGACCACGGCTCGACCGAGCTGATGATCTGGACCGACAACCATCGCCAGACTCCCGCCGGCAAGGTCGTCGAGCGACACCTCACGTTCTCCCATCGCACCTGGAAGCTCTGGGCCACCGGCGACCACCACTACCTCGCCTTCGTGCCCGACCGTCCGCTCCGCCACGGCCGGATCGCGCTGCTGGAGCGCTTCGCCTACCTGGCCGCCCACGGCTACCTGCCGCACGGCTCCACCTTGGGCCAGGTGTGCTTCGGCTACGAGCTGGTCTCCACGAAGGGCACGACCCAGCGGTTCAAGGTCGACCGTTTCTCGGTGACCTCGTCTCGGAAGTGACCGGTCAGAACTGCACGGTCGGTGCTTGCTCCTGGCCGGCGGGCGCGTCGTAGAACTCGCGGCGCCCGACACTCGCCATGCCGGAGAAGAACATCCAGGGAATCGTCCGCACCAGCTTGTTCAGCGTCGCGACCGCGTCGTTGTAGTACTGGCGCGCGAAGCTGATCTGGTTCTCGGTCTCGGCCAGCTGGTTCTGCAGGTTGAGGAAGTTCTGGTTCGCCTTGAGGTCCGGGTAGTTCTCGGCGACGGCGTTCAGGTTGATCAGCGCGCCCTGAAGAGCAGCATCCGCTTCGGCCTTGGCCTTCACGTCGCTCCCAGATGCGGCTTGCTGCACCCGGGCACGGGCCGCGGTGACGTTCTCGAGCACCGACTTCTCGTGCGCGGCGTACCCCTTGACCGTCTCGACCAGGTTCGGGATCAGGTCGGCGCGACGGGTCAGCTGGACATCGATGCCGCCGAGCGCCTCCTCGGCGCCGACGTCGGCCGAACGCAGCCGGTTGAAGCCGACGACACCGAAGCCGACGAGCAGCACCACGAGGACGATGAGGATGATCCAGAGCGGCATGTGTGTGGGTCCTTCCCGGTACGTGTGCACATCATGGCGGTCACCACGACCCCCCGCCACCACCGCCGCCACCGCCGCCTCCGGAGAAGCCACCTCCTCCGCCACTGCTGTGTGACTGGGTCGCCTGGTACGCCGAGATGGAGCTCGACACCGTCGACGAGAAGTCGTGCACCATCGAGTTCACGTAGTCGCCGGTGTGCGCGCCGGCGTAGTAACCGCCGAAGTACGCCGGCACCGGCGGCTCGGTGCCCGTCTCGGTGCGGTACTTCTTCGCCCACTCGTCGGCACACCCGAACGCGACGGCCCACGGGATGTACGCCGTGTAGAGGTCCTGGCGCCCGGCGAAGTCGAAGCGCTCCTTGCTCGACGGGGTGGACAGCATCCGCTCGAAGCCACCGAGACGCGACCACAGCTCGCGCCCCTTGGCGGTACGTCGCGTGGCGGCACCCGGCGCGAGCAGGGGCGAGGCGGCCATCGCGAACGCGCCCGGCACGAGCCCCGTGACGCTCATCCCGAACCAGGTCGCCAGCGCGGCGAAGCCGGCGAGGATCGCGGACCCGATCACCAGCAGCACACCGATCCCGCTGAGTCCCGTCTTCGAGACGAAGCCGTTGGCCTGCGCCCAGTCCTTGGTCTCGCGCTCGAACGCCGCGATCCGCTTCTGCAGGATCCGCCCGCTCTCGACGTCCTTCGAGGCTCGGAACGTGCCGCCCGCGCCGCCGAGCAGCGGTGCGACCGCGACGGTCGCCCGGTCGAGCTTGGCCCAGGCCTCGGGACCGCCCTTGTCCGTGAGCGTCCACGAGTCCTCGTCGCGCTTCAGCTCGACGGCTCCCTGCTGCGCCGCCCAGAGCATCGACGCCACGAAGGCCTGCTGGTCGACCTTCTCGCTCACGACGTACGCCGCCTCTGCGGGCCCGACGTCCGGCGGTGGTGCGTACTGCAACGGGAACGCCGGCTTCCGCTCGAAGCTCTTCCCGGCGAAGAACAGGCCTGCCCCTGCGGCGGCCAGCGCGAGGATCAGCACGGTGACCAGACCCCCGACCGAGTCACCGAGCACCGGCTCCCACTTCGCCGGCCACGGAAGCTCCTCCCCGGTCGGTGGCGTCGCGATCGGGAGCCCGGTCTTCAGCGTGACCGGCGTACGTGGCGAGAGGCCACGGCCGTCGATCGTCAGCGTGTCCGACCGTGCATGGATGACCTTGCAGCCGGGTGGCGGGCCGTCGCCCACGACGCACCTCGCGTTCGTCGCCGCCGCGGGCAGGTGCACGACGAGGTGCACGACGTCGATGGGCTGCCGCCAGCCGCCGGGGATGAGGTTCCAGTAGAACTGCGTCTCGGCGTCGTGGCCCGGCTCGAGCACGCCGTCGATCCGGTACCGGATCACGTACGTGTGTTTCGCGAGCCCGATCGTGACGTTCGGGTCGCCGATCTTGGCCACGACGTACCGGTCGTGTGACTGGTGGGAGAGCTCGAACGGCTCGGGATGACCGTCCATCGCGACCGAGATGTCGTACGGCGTTCGCAGCGCGCGCGGGGCGCTCTGGTCGTAACGGTCGAAGAACCGGAAGATGCCGTGCTTCCCCACGCCCGGGAAGTCGACGGTGAGCGTCTCGGTGACCGACAGGTCACCGTTCTCGGACACGACGAAGTCCGCGTCGTACTGCGTGATCGTGGTGTCCTCGGACTCTTCTGCCGTGTCGGTCTGGATGCCCAGCGCCGGCAGGATGATCACGATCCCCAACGCCACCGCCAGGACGACGGTGACGAGGACCCGTTTCACAGCGCTGAGACTAGGGGTCCGGCGAGGCCGATCACCATGACCCGCCCGGACCACGTCGACCCTGTCGTCCCCGGGTCAAACTTCCGGTAAACCACCCGCGTCGGGCTCCCGGCCTCCCTATCCTCGACCGGTGGTCACCAAGACGACGCGGCGCGCAGCCGCCCTGCTCACCGGCGCCTTGCTGGCCTTGCCGGTGGCGTCGATGCAGGCTCCGACGCACGCCGCAACGGCTCGCACCGACGACGGCTTCATCTCCGGCAAGGTGCTGAACCAGGCCACCGACAAGCCGATCAAGGGCGTCACGGTGAAGGCTTTCCGGATCAACACCGACACGCTGCTCGGCTCCGACGTCACGGGACCCGCGGGCCGATACCGGATCGACGGACTGTCTGCGGACGACGAGGAGCTCGACATCCGCGTCAACGGTCGAGCCGTCCACTACGAGTCAGGCTGGGTGGCGTGCAACAACCACGTCGTGCCGACCTGGGGTGACGCCTGCTCGCACGGCCAGGGCCGCCAGGACCCGTTCCTGCTCCAGCATCTCTGAGGCGTTCGGCCTCAGCGCAGCCGGGCCACGTGCAGCGTGAGGTCGGCGGCGATGGTCACCTGCGGGGGCAGCACGGCGCGGATCTGACGGAACACCTCCTCGCGCGCGGGCGCGTCCAGCTGGAGGTAGGCCGACACCGTCCCGAGGTGGCCGACGTAGAAGTCGGCCGACACCGTGGGACGTCGCACGATCTCCACCTGCCGGACGTCGGCGAACAGATCCGACTGTTCCAGCTCGGAGCCGGGCCACTGCATCGGCGCATCCTCCGGCGTACCGTCCGGCGACGGGACGTCGTCGTCGGCCAGGTACGGCGTCCGCGTGGCCCGGACCAGCTCCTCGACCTGCGGGTCGGCGAGGAACGAGTTCCCGCCGAAGGACGCGAAGACCCCACCCGGCTCGAGGAGTGCCGCCACCCGGGCCCATCGCCCCTCGGACTTCGTCCAGTGGAAGGAGGCCGCGGCAAAGACCAGGTCGTACGTCGCGGTGAGTGGAAGCTCCTCGAACGCACCTCGCACCGTCTGCACCGACTCCGGCACGTGTCGCCGCAGCTCGGCCAGCATGGCCGCGTCCGGGTCGGTGGCCGTGACCGCGATGCCCCGACCTGCGAACGCCCGGGTCGCCTTCCCCGTCCCGGCGCCCACCTCGAGCGCCGCTCGCACCGGCCGGCCGGCGTACGCCAGCACCTCGTCCACGAGCTCGTCGGGATAGCCCAGCCGGAACTGCTCGTACGCCGACGCCACGGTCCCGAAGCTCAGTGCCCGCTCGACCATGCCGTCATGGTGCCTCACGTGTCTCACGTGCCTCAGTGGGCGGCTCCGTCGTCGACGACGTCGACCACCAGTCGGGAAGGCTCGGTGAGCGCGAAGGCCCGGAACGGCACCCGGCCGCCGCCGATCCCGACGAGCACCTGGGTGTAGCCCTCGAACGTGCCTCCGACGTAGACATCGGCGACACCGCCGTCGTTCTCGGGTTCGAACTGCGTGGGGCCGTCGTAGTAGCCCGGGGCGGGCCACGTGGTGCCCGAGGCGGAGATGTTCAGGAACGCGTCACCGTCGAGCCGGACGTGCTTGCCGCTCCCCTCCAGCACAGCCTCGTCGACGTAGTCGACGCCCCAGCCGGGCGCGCCGGCCCCCGTGAACTCCAGCTCGATCCGATCGAAGCCCTCGCGCTCGACGACGCGCACGTCCTTGAACACGAGGTCCCACGTCCCCGACTTCTCCGCCGTCTGGGGTGCCGTTCCCGGCGGGAACGGTGGAACCCCGTCGGTCGCATCGTCCACCGAGGTAGTGGAGGTCGGGTGGTCGTTGGTCGAGGAGGCGCGCGGCGTGCCACCGGCATGGCCGCTCCCGCACCCCGCCAGGAACGCGACAGCGATCGCCGCACCCAGCAGGATGGTCGCTACCCGGCTCATCCCCACTCACTGCCTCCGCATCCACCGAGCACGAATTGTTCGACCCACACGCGACACCGCGCACTGGTCAGACGCTGAGCATTCCGAAGAGGTTGTTTGCGCGACGTACCAGAGCGTCGCGCGATGGTCTGTCACCTGCTCGGCGAGGCACGCCAAGGGCGCCCGTTCGACCCCATGGCCGATCGGACGCCCTTCTGGTCCACTTCGGGCTCAGTGGTGGAACGCGAGCCTGCTGTGGAGCTGGCGCTGCGAGAAGGGGCGGACCGGGCGGTAGAAGACCAGGTCCGTGACCTCTCTGCTTCGGAGCCCTGGTGGGTTCCGGGATGTCGCCTACTCTCTCGCCGCCCCGGCGGCTCGTCTGTCAGGCGACTGACACATCGCCGTCGGGACGATCGCAGAGCTCGCTTCTCAAAAACCGAGGGCCGCGCTAGGCAAGACCGGTGGTTGAGGAAGGCCCCCTGGGGGCCTGTCTCGAAACCACCCCTTCCGCGCGGAGTGGTTTCGAGACGCTCGCAGAGCTCGCTCCCGAGAGCTCCGGCGGAGCGCAGCGACGCCGGAACTCGAGAAGAACGAAGCCCCAGTCGACTGCGGATCGGCGCCACGACTCAGTGGTTTCGAGACGCTCGCAGAGCTCGCTCCCGAGAGCTCCGGCGGAGCGCAGCGACGCCGGAACTCGAGAAGAACGAAGCCCCAGTCGACTGCGGATCGGCGCCACGACTCGGTGATTTCGAGACGCTCGCAGAGCGCTTCTCAACCATCGAGGACCGTGGTGCGTTCCCCTGACGTCACAGGCCGACGACGACGTCGTCAGCGTGCGATGAGCCAGACCAGCACCACGATCACCACGAGGACGACGAGCGCCTGCTTCCAATAGGTGCGCGCCAGCACCGGGAGCACCGTCTTCCCCAGGTCCAACGCGTCGTCCGAGCCGACCGACGTGCCGGCGGAAGTGCTGGGAGTCGCCGCTCGCGGCGTCGCAGCGGGCGGGGGCGTGGCGGGGGCGACCGGCGTCGCCTCCGGCTCGGGCACCGGTTCCGAAGAGGTCGGCTCGGCCGGAGCCGCAGCCTCCTCCGGAGCCTCCTCGGGTACGCCGCTCTGCAACCGCTCCTGCAGGCACGCCACGAACTGACCGAGCAGCTTGTCCGACACGTCCTGCATCACGCCTCGGCCGAACTGCGCCGGCTTGCCGGTGATGGCCAGGTCGGTGTGGACCTTGACGTCGGTCGACTCCGCGGACCCGTTCATCGTGAGCGTGACCGTGGCCCCCGCGGTGCCGTTGCCCCGCTTGTCCTTGCCCTTCGCGTCCACCACGAACCGGCGGGCCGTGTCGTCCTTCTCGGTGAACGTGCCGCTGCCGTTGTAGACGAGTGCGATCGGCCCGAGCTTGACCTTCACCGAGCCGTTGAAGGTGTCTCCCTCGACACTGGTGACCTGAGCACCGGGGAAGCACCCGGCGATCGACCCGATGTCCTGGAACTCCGCCCAGGCCGTGTCGACGTCCACCGGGACGGTGAAGCTGTGCTCGAGTTCCATGTGCGGTGATGTCTCCTCGCGTGAGTGGGCGCGCGTTCGAGCCTAGGCCGCCCGCGGTCGAAGACCCCGGACGGCCCAGGGGCTGGGGGTCAGGCGCCGGCGGCTGCGAGCACCGCCCGTCGGGTGAGCACCGTCGCGAGATGGCGGCGGTAGTCGGCGGCGCCGTTCAGGTCGCTGGGTGGGTTGGTGCCCTCCGCGGCCTGATCGGCGGCGGCACGTACGCCGTCCTCGGTGGCGGCTGCTCCGGCGAGCGCGCCCTCGGTCGCCGAGGCGCGGAGCGGGGTCGAGCCCATGTTGGTGAGCGCGACCGTGGCCTCACTGATCGTGCCGTCCGAGGCGTTCACCGACGCCGCGACGGCGACGATCGGCCACTGATGGGCGACGCGAACGAACTTCTCGTAGTGGGCGCCCCATCCGGTCTTCTTCGGGACCCGGATCTCGGTGAGGATCTCGTCCTCTCCGATCGCGGTCTCGAAGAGACCGACGAAGAAGTCGGTCGCGGCCACCGTGCGGGTCCCACCCGAGCCCGCGATCACGAACTCGGCGTCCATGGCCAACGCGGCCGACCCCATGTCGCCCGCCGGGTCCGCGTGGGCACACGAGCCGCCGAACGTTCCTCGGTGCCGGACCTGGTTGTCTGCGACCTCCGCCGCCGCCTTCGACAGCAGCAGCGCGTGCTCGCGCACCAGGTCGTTGGTCACCATCTCGGAGTGGGTGGTCATCGCCCCGATCACGAGTGCATCGCCGTCGTCGCGAACGCCGCGCAGGCCGTCGATCCGGCCGATGTCGACGACGAGCTCGGGGGCGTTGAGCCGCATCCGCAGCACCGGCAGCAGGCTCTGCCCGCCCGCTAAGAGCTTCGCGTCGTCGCTCTGCGACAACGCCTGGAGCGCCTCCTCGACCGAGGTGGGGGCGATGTAGTCGAACCGTGCGGGGATCACTGCTGGCCCTCCTCGGCCTCGAAGTGTGGCATCGCGCTCTCGACCGTCTCCTGGCCGCCGCCGGCGCCCTGGAGCGCGGACCAGACCCGCTGGGGCGTCATCGGCATCACGATGTCGGTGATGCCCAGATGGCGTACGGCGTCGACCACCGCGTTGACGACTGCGGGGGTCGAGGCGATGGTGCCCGCCTCGCCGACGCCCTTGGTGCCCAGCGAGTTCGTCGTGGACGGGTTGACCGCGTGACCGACGTCGAGGTTGATGGTGTCCGCGGCCGTGGGCAGCAGGTAGTCGACGAACGACCCGCTCACGAGCGTGCCCGCCTCGTCGTGCACCGCCTCCTCCCACAGAGCCTGGGAGATGCCCTGTACGACGCCGCCGTGCATCTGCCCCTCGGCGATCAACGGGTTGATGACGGTGCCGATGTCGTCGACGCAGGTGTACTTGCGCAGCGTGACCTGACCGGTCTCGGTGTCGACCTCGGTCGCGCACAGGTGCGTGCCGTGCGGGAAGGAGAACGTCACCGCGTCGAACGTCGCCTCCGAGTCGAGGTTCGGCTCGAAGTCCTCCGGGAAGTTGTGCGCCGTGAACGTCGCCAGCGCGACCTCGGCGATGCCCAAGCCCTGGTCGGTGCCCGCGACGGTGTACCGGCCGTTCGCGAACTGCACGTCGTCGACGTTGGCCTCGAGCAGATGCGCCGCGAGGGTCCTGGCCTTCTCGATCACCTTGTCGGCCGCCCTGACCACCGCCTCACCGCCGAGCACCAGCGACCGGGAGCCATAGGTGTCGAGACCCCGGGCGGACACCTGCGTGTCGCCGTGCAGCACCTCGACGTCGTCGAACGGGACGCCGAGCCGGTCGGCCACGATCTGGCTGAAGGCGGTCTCGTGGCCCTGCCCATGGGGGCTCACACCGACGACGACCTCGACCTTCCCGGTCGCGAGCATCCGGATCTCGGCGTGCTCCCAGCCGCCGGCGCCGTAGGACAGCTGCCCGAGGATCCGGCTGGGCGCCAGTCCGCACATCTCGGTGAACGTCGACACCCCGATCCCGAGCTGGACGCGGTCTCCGCGATCACGGCGTTCCTTCTGTTCGGCGCGGAGCGCGTCGTACCCGAACGCCTCCTTCGCCTTCGCCGTGGCGACCTCGTAGTTGCCGGTGTCGTACTGCAGGCCGGAGACGGTCGTGAACGGGAACTCGGTGTTCTTGATCCAGTTCTTCTCGCGAATCTCCAGGGGGTCGACCCCCAGGTGCGCGGCGAGGTCGTCCATCACCCGCTCGATCGCGAACGTCGCCTCGGGCCGGCCGGCGCCGCGATAGGCGTCCGTCCAGGTGCGGTTGGTGAACACCGTCTGGCAGTTGAACTGGTAGGCCGGGAACTTGTAGATCGCGTTGAACATGAACGCACCCAGCACCGGGGTGCCGCCGCCGAGCAGCGCGACGTACGAGCCGAGGTCGGCGTCCAGGTGGACCTTCAGACCGGTGACCGTGCCATCCTTCTCGGCCGCCAGGGTGATGTGCTGGACCTGCGCGCGGCCGTGGTGGCCCGTCGCCAGGCTCTCGCTGCGAGTCTCGGTGTACTTGATCGGCTTGCCGATGGAGCGGGCCACCGCGAACGTGATCCACTCCTCGGGCGTGACCGCCAGCTTGCCGCCGAAGCCACCACCCACGTCGGGAGCCACCACGCGGATCTTCGACTCCGGCACGCCGGTCGTGGCGGCGAGCGCGAAGCGCACGATGTGCGGGATCTGGGTCGAGGTCCACATCGTGATCTGTTCGCCGATCGGATCCACGACCACCGAACGGGGCTCCATGAACGCCGGGATGAGCCGCTGCTGGATCAGCTCGCGCTCGATCACGATGCCGTCGGCGCGGGCCTTCTCGATCGCCTCGTCCACGTTGCCGCCGGTGCCGGCGTTCGCACTGTCGAACTGCCAGAAGGCACTCTTGTTGGTCCCGAGGTCGGGATGCGCGAGCACCTCGTCCTTGAGCGCTTCCTTGATGTCGAGGACCGGTGGCAGCACGTCGTAGTCGATGTCGACGAGCTCGGCCGCATCGCGTGCCTCGGCGGCGCTGCGGGCCACCACGACGGCGACGGCCTCGCCGGCGAACGTCACGCGGTCGACGGCCAGCGGGTAGTGCGTCGGCGCCTTCTGGTCCGGGCTGATCGGCCAGGCGTTGATCATCACGCCCATGGAGTCCTGGAGCTTCTTGCCGTCGAAGACGTCGTAGATGTTGATCGCCTGATCGGCGGCCTCGAGGTCGATGCTCCGGATGCGTGCGTGGGCGTGCGGGCTGCGCACGATCGCCATGTGCAGCATGCCCGGCAGCGAGAGGTTGTCGGTCCAGCGCGTGCGGCCGGTGATCAGGCGCTGGTCCTCCTTGCGGCGGCGGTCCCTCCCGATCTCGGGGCTTGCGACAGGGCGCTCGTCCACGGCGGTCATGCGCTGGCCCCTTCCGTGGCGGTGCCCTGCTGGAGCTTCGCGGCGTACAGGACGGCCTTGACGATGTTGTGGTAGCCGGTGCAGCGGCAGAGGTTGCCCTCGAGGCCGACCCGGACCTCCTCCTCCGTGGGGTTCGGGTTCTCGTTCAGGAGGTCGACGGTCTGCATGATCATCCCGGGCGTGCAGAACCCGCACTGGAGGCCGTGACACTCGCGGAACGCCTCCTGCACCGGATGCAGCGTCCCGTCGTCGGCGGCCAGCCGCTCGATGGTGTCGACCGTGGCGCCGTCGGCCTGGACCGCGAGCACGTTGCACGACTTCACCGACCGCCCGTCCAGGAGCACGGTGCAGGCGCCGCAGTTGCTGGTGTCACACCCGATCACGGTGCCGGTCTTGCCGAGCTTCTCGCGGAGGTACTGCACCAGCAGCATCCGCGGCTCGACCTCGTCGGAGACGTTCTCCTGGTCGACTCGCAAGCTGATCGTGGTCATCGAGGACCTGCCTTTCGCGCATGTCCGAGCGGGGAAGCCGGGGACGTCGTCACGCTAGAGCGCCTCGGTTGGCGAAAGGTTGCTCGTCGCCGGACGCACCGGCCGGCCCGGGCGCCTACTCTGTCTCTCGGGGCAGCCCGTGGGCGGGGCGGCGTCGGTGAGGAAGTGACCGTGAACATCTCCGACTGGGAGCAGGTCAGCACCGGCAGGTCCGGGGCCGACGTACGACGGTCGCCGGCCGGCGATGCGTACGCGAAGACCGGTAGCGGGATCCTGCGCCGGGATCTGGTGGCCGAGCGCGAGCGCCTGCAGTGGCTGGCTCACACCCGCCTGCCGGTGCCCGAGATCCTCGACTGGGAGGACGACGACGAGACCGCGACGCTGACGCTCCGCACCATCCCCGGCGTCCCGATCAGCGACCTGTCCGGACCGGACGCGACGCCCGCGATCGAGTCCCTCGGGAGGTTCCTCGCGCGGCTGCATGCCACGCCTCGCGAGTCGTGCCCGTTCGAGCGCTGGCTCGCCGTGACGGTGCCGATCGCGCGGGTCCGGCTCGACGAGGGCCTCGTCGACGAGACCGACTTCGACGCCGAGCGCGCCGAGAGGTCCGCCCGCGACCTCCTGACCGACCTGATCGACGGACGCCCGAAGGCCGAGAAGCTCGAGACCGCCGACCTGGTGGTCTGCCACGGCGACGCCTGCCTGCCGAACTTCCTGGTCGACCCCGAGACGTTCGAGGTGACCGGGATGATCGACGTCCACCGGCTGGGGGTCGCCGACCGTCATCTCGACCTGGCGCTGGCGACCCGGTCGACCGCCGACGTCGACCTCAACCCGGGGTTCGGACCCGAGGCGGCGCGGGCGCTGGTGACGGCGTACGGCCGCGAGGTCGACCCGTGGCGGATCGACTTCTACCGCCTGCTCGACGAGTTCTTCTGACGTCGCCTACGCGCCGGCGACGGCGAGGCGCCCCTTGAGCAGGGGTTTGGCCGGGTGGGGCCGGTCGCCGAGGGCGTTCAGACAGACCTCCAGCACCTCCACGTCGTACGGCGCGAGCTCGCTGTAGCGGATCACCGCCGCCGGGTCGGGGTTGGCGAGGAGCGCCTCGCGCATCGAGACCGCGAGATACTCGCCGAGCTCGACCAGGGCGGGCGACTCGGTGCCGGGCAGCAGGTCGCCGCCGTAGTGCGAGATCGCCTCCGCCAGCTCACCGCGCTGAAGAGCGTCGAGCACGTCTTCGATGTCCGTCGCGATGGGCAGGGTGAGGCGGTAAGGACGGGACGCGAGCTGACCACCCAGCGCGGCGCGCAGGTGCGACACCTCCGCCTTGAGGGTCGACAGCGTGACGGCGTGGTCGCCGTAGACGAGGGCATGGAGCCGGTCGAGCGAGAGCCCGTCGGGATGGAGCGCGAGGATCGCCAGGATCTCGGTCTGGCGGCGGTTGAGCAGCAGGCGGGCACCGTCGAGCGTCGCCTCGGCGTTGCCGAGCAGGTGGAGCTGGAGCCCGACCGGACCTGACGTGGGAGTGGCGATCGGATGGTCGTGGGAGAGCGGCATCGCGGTCTCGATCAGGCGTGCGAGCACGCGGGCGGTCGCCAGTCCGATCGGGTGGGTGCGGTCCCAGGTCGTCGACAGGTCGATGACCCCGAGCTGAGCACCCGTCACCGGATCGTGGACCGGTGCCGCCCAGCACACCCAGTTGTGCACGATCGGCGCGTAGTGCTCGGCGCTGAACACCATGGCCGGGCGACGCATCCGGTTGGCGAGGTCGAGCGCGTTGGTGCCCACCGACTCGTCGTCCCACCGCGCCGCCGGGACGAAGTTCACCGTCTCCGCCTTGCGGCGCATGACCCGGCCGCCGTACGTCCAGAGGATGCGGGTCTGCTCGTCGGTGACCGCGAGCACGAGGTCGCCGTCCTCGGCGGTACGCCGGAGCTCGGCCTCGACGTTCGACACCGCGCGCTGCAGGGGCGAGTCGTGCCAGAACGCACGCAGCTCGTCCTCGTCGTCCAGCGGTGCCTCGACCACGTCGGGCGACACGTGGGGCTGCGACCGCCGCCAGCTCCGGAGGATCTCCGGGCGCACGATCGAGGCGACCCCGTCACCGTGCTCGACGAACGCCGTCCAGGCGCGCAGCGCACTGAGGCGGCGGTCCTGGAGGTCGTTCGTGGTCATCGGCCATCCAACGTGTGACGGGGTTCGCAGGTCACGGTAGCGCGGGTCCACGAACGGGATCCGTGGACCTATTCGTGGTGGATGCGTCCGTCACGCTGGGCCAGCCGACCGCCCGACCCGCCCCAGCGTCCGGCGATGATCTCGGCGGCGATCGAGATCGCGGTCTCCTCGGGCGTCCTGGCGCCGAGGTCGAGGCCGATCGGGCTCGACAGCCGCTTGAGCTCGTCGTCGGACAGTCCGGCCTCGCGCAGCCGGTCCTCGCGGTCCTCGTGGGTACGCCGCGAACCCATCGCCCCGACGTACGCGACCTCGGGGAGGCGCAGCGCGACCTCGAGCAGGGGTACGTCGAACTTCGGGTCGTGGGTGAGCACCGTGATCACCGTCCGGGGGTCGATGGCGCCGGCGTCGCGCTGCTTCTCGAGGTAGCGGTGCGGCCACTCGACGACCACCTCGTCGGCCTCGGGGAAGCGGGTCGCGGTGGCGAAGACAGGCCGGGCGTCGCAGACCGTCACGTGGTACCCGAGGAAGCTGCCGACCCGGGCGACGGCGGCCGCGAAGTCGATCGCGCCGAAGACGAGCATCCGGGGCTTGGGCGCGAACGCCCACACGAAGATCCGCATGCCCTCGCCGCGACGCTCACCGTCGGGCCCGTACGTCAACGTCGCGTTGGCACCGCTCGCGAGCAGGCCCAGGGCGTCGTCCCGAACCGCGTCGTCGGCACGGGACGAGCCGATGGTGCCGGTGACCTCGGCGGTGTCCGGGTGGATGACCACCCGCCGGCCGAGCCACTCCGGGTCCTCGTGCTCGATGACGGTGGCGACCGCCACCGGTCGCCCGGACTCGATGTCGGCAGCGAGGCTCTCGAGCTCGGGGAACGTCTCCCGCGAGACCTTCTCGACGTACACGTCGAGGATCCCGCCACACGTGAGCCCGACGGCGAACGCGTCGTCGTCGGAGATGCCGTACCGCTGGAGCACCGGGACGCCGGATGCGACGACCTCCTGCCCGAGCTCGTAGACGGCGCCCTCGACACAGCCGCCGGACACCGATCCCACCGCCGTCTCGTCCGGACCGACCAGCATGCTCGCGCCCGGCGGTCGTGGCGCCGATCGGAAGGTCGCGACCACGGTCCCGACGCCGATCTCCTCCCCCGCCCGCCACCACTCGAGCAGCTCGGGCAGCACCTCACGCATCGGCCAGCACCTCCACCAGGTCGGCGTACGTCGCCAGGGAGTGCCCGGCGACGAACTCGTCACAGAACGGAAGGGCGGCCAGCACGCCGGTCTGGACCGCTTCGTAGCCGTCCTTCCCGCGATGCGGGTTCACCCACACCACGCGATGTGCGATGCGGCCGAGGCGCGCCATCTGCTCGGCGAGCACGGACGCATCACCCCGCTCCCATCCGTCGCTGAACACAACGACGACCGCACCTCTGGCCATTCCACGCTGTCCCCAGCGGTCCAGGAAGAAGCGCAGTGTCTCGCCGAGACGCGTGCCCCCCGACCAGTCCGGCACCGTCTCTCCGGCCGCGACGAGCGCGCGCTCGGGATCACGCAGCCGCAGGGCCCGCGTCACGTGGGTGACGCGGGTGCCGATCGTGAACGTCTCGACGTTGGACCTTCCCTGGGCGATGCCCTGCGTCAGCCGGTGTGCGAGGCGGAGCAGGACGTCGGCGTACGACGTCATGGAGCCGCTGACGTCGACGAGCAGCACGACGCGACGCGGCTTCGCGGCCCGGCGACGCCAGGCGATCTCGGCCGGCTCGCCCATCCGGCGCAGGCTCGAACGCAACGTGCGCGTCGCGTCCACCCGGCCACGGTGCCAGCGCTGGTGGCGCGCCGTACGCCGGAGCGGCGCGCGCGGGCGGAGCGTGGCGAACAGCGCGGCGAGCCGCTGCTTCTCGGCGGCGTTCAGGGACGCGACGTCGCGATGTCGCAGCACCTCGGTGCTGCTCGCCGCCGCTCGGACGACGTCGTCCACCGACTCGGTCTCCTGGCCATCGCGGTCGTCCAGCGGGAGCTGGGTCGTGGTCTGCTCACGCCGCCTGGCGGGCCGTGGCTGAGGGAGGCCGTGTCGGTGGTCGAAGAACGCCTCGAAGACCTGGTCGAAGCGCGTCAGGTCGTCGGGACCGGCGCACAGGGTGGCCCGCCCGGCGATCCGGACCGCCCCCGGATCCTCGACGCCCAGCTTCGCTGCGGCCGCGAGGAAGTCGTGGGCGCGGTCCTGCGTCACGGGGACGCCGCCCGCCCGCAGTGCCCGGGCGAACGCGAGCAGGATCTCGTCGCCGCCCCTGGTGGTGGTCATGTGCGCAGCAGCTGGTCGAGCGCGTGCTTCACGCGATCGGAGTCCTCGCGGTACTTCACCAGCGCACCCAACGTGCTCGCCGCCGACTCCAGGTCGAGCTCGGTGGTGCCGAGGTGGTGGAGCGAGCGAGCCCAGTCGATGGTCTCGGCGACCCCGGGCGGCTTGGTCAGCTCGATGTCACGCACCTGCTGGACGGCTTCGACGACCTGGCGAGCCAGCGCCTCGGTGACCTCGGGCGCCCGTGACCTGACGATCTGGAGCTCGCGCTCGAGGCCTGGGTGCTCGATCCAGTGGTAGAGGCAGCGCCGCTTCAGCGCGTCGTGGAGCTCACGCGTGCGGTTGGAGGTGAGGACGACGACCGGCGGGGTCGCGGCCTTGACCGTGCCGAGCTCCGGGATGCTGACCTGCCAGGTCGACAGCACCTCGAGCAGGAACGCCTCGAACTCGTCGTCCGCGCGGTCCACCTCGTCGACGAGGAGTACGGCGGGACTCTGCTGCAGCGCGGCGAGCACCGGCCGCGCGAGCAGGAACCGCTCGTCGTACAGGCTCTTCTCGGCCTCCTCGATGTCGGCACCTCCCCCGGCCGCCTCGAGCGCGCGCAGGTGGAGGATCTGCCGCGGGAAGTCCCAGTCGTAGAGCGCCTGGGTCGCGTCGATGCCCTCGTAGCACTGCAGCCGGACCAGGGGCAGGTCGAGAGACTCGGCCAGTGCCTCGGCGAGCGCGGTCTTGCCGGTGCCGGGCTCGCCCTCGAGGAGCAGCGGCCGCTGCATCGACAGGGCGAGATAGGTGACGGTCGCCAGCTCGTCGTCGGCGAGGTAACCCGTCGAGTCCAGCAGGCGCCCGACGTCGCCGGCAGAGGTGACCTCCATGTCTCCAGGCTACTTCCCGGCTCGTTGGCGCCCGGTTGGGCTACGGGTGGATCGTCGGAGCGGTATCAGCCGCGGGAGTCGACGTCGCGGCCGCCGGCGAGGTCGCCGCACTCCACGGGGATGACGTCGCGGTCGGCGAGGTAGTGGCGCGCACCCTGGTCACCGACCGCGGTCTCGATCACCCCTGCCCAGTGGTCGCGGCCGAGGAGGACCGGGTGCCCCGGACGCCCGTCGTACGTCGCGCGCGCCAGCGCCGCGGTCCCGTCGCCGACCGCGATCACGCGCCCGACGACCTCCGGGACGAGATCCGGGAGGTCGACCAGCGAGACCACGGCGCCGTCGTCCGTCGAGTCCGCCAGCGCGCGAAGTCCGGCGCGCAAGGACGCCCCCATGCCCTCGGCCCAGTCTTCTGCGACGACGAGTGACACGTCGAGGTCGACCAGCAGAGCAGCCGCGCGGGCGACCTCGGCACCGAGCACGACCGTGACGCGCTCGCAACCGCCGTCGTGCAGGAGGTCGACACCCCGCACGAGCCACGACCCGCGGTCGTCGGTGACGAGCGCCTTCGGCATGCCCATCCGACGACCGGCCCCGGCAGCGAGGAGCAGACCTTCCACGTCCGCCAGCCTGTCAGACCGTCCAGCGGCTCAGCCGACCGCGATCAGCCCGATGCCGACCAGCACGACGACAGCGCCGACCAGCCGCCTCGCCGGCCGGGGTTCCCTCAGCACCAGCCACCCGAAGACCGCACCGATCACGATGCTCGACTCACGCGCCGCGGCGACCAGGGCCACCGGAGCGAGCTGCATCGCACGAAGCACGAGGATGTAGGCCAAGGGAGAGAAGGCGGCGACCGCAAGGGCCGGCATGCGCGCGGAGGCCCAGACATCACGCACCGGCGTCGGGTTGCGGCGGCGGGCGAGCAGCACGGCCAGGAACGGAAGCTGGAGGACGAGGCCGAGGACGAAGTACGGCACCGGTGGCACGTCGAGGTGGTTGACGGAGCGGTTGTCCCAGAGTGTGTACGCCGCGATCGCGGCACCCGTGGTCAGGCCCCACACCACCCCGGCGCGGTCCTGCGCCAGCCGACTCGCTCGGCCGGCGAAGGAGATCAGCACCACGCCTGCCACCACGGCCACCACACCGACCACCTCACCGACACCGGGGCGTTGGTCGAGCACGGTGACCGCCACGACGAACGTGATCATCGGGCCGGCACCCCGGGCCAGTGGATAGACCAGGTTGAGGTCGCCCTCGGCGTACCCGCGTTGCAGGGCGAGCTGGTAGGCGATGTGCAGGAGGGCCGTCCCCACGGGACCGATCACCCACGACCAGGTCGGCCGGTCACCGGCGACCACGACCCAGACGACGCCGATGGGCACCCAGATCGCCGCGCTCAGCACGACGTAGACCCAGACGAAGGCCACTCCGTCCTCGCCCGTCGCACCCTTGACCGCGAGGTTCCACGTCGCGTGCAGGACCGCGGCGGCCAGGACGAGCGCCAGGGCGGTGCCGCTCACCGGTCACTCACGAGGCAGCGTGCCCGCGGGCCATCCGGATCTCGACCACCCCCGTCGCGGGTTCGGGTTTGCGGCCCCCTTCGTCGGTGAAGCCGTGCCGGCGGTAGAACCCGATCGCACGGTCGTTGCCCTCCAGGACCCAGAGGTACGCCGGGCGGTCGCCGAGCGTGCGCGACATCAGCTCGTCGGCCAGGCCGGACCCGTGGGTGCGCCGCAGGAGGTTGATCGCGTAGAGCTCGAGCGGCACCGGCGCATCGTCGTCCCGCGGCGGCCCGGCCGTGATCATCCCGACGATGCCTTCGTCGTCACGGGCGATCCACCAGTTGAGGTCGGGGTGCTCCCCGAACCGCTCGCGCCAGATCGTCGGCCCGTGCGTCGGGTCGAGGCCGGCCAGGTAGTCGGCCGGCAGCAGCCCGGCGTACGCCTCCCGCCAGACCTCGACGTGGACGCGTCCCATCTCGTCCAGGTCGTCCGCGGTCGGTCGGCCGATCGTCCAGGACACGCACTCACGCTCTCACAGGGCTGCAGGTGCCGAGCATCTGGTCGAGGGCGACCGTCACCGACCCGCGCGACCTGCGGCGACGCGTTGTCCGTCGGACGCACGAAGGCCCCCGCCGCAGCGGGGGCCTTCGGTGGTGATGTTCTGTGGTGGTGAGGTGCCGGCTCAGAAGTCCATGCCACCCATGCCGCCGTCGCCGCCGCCAGGCATCGCCGCGGCCTTCTCCGGCTTGTCCGCGATGACCGCCTCGGTGGTCAGGAACAGTGCGGCGATGGACGCGGCGTTCTGCAGGGCGGAGCGGACGACCTTGGTCGGGTCGGGGACGCCGGCCTTCAGCATGTCGCCGTACTCGCCGGTCGCCGCGTTGAGACCGTGGCCCTCGGGAAGACCCGCGACCTTCTCGGCCACGACGCCGCCCTCGAGACCGGCGTTCAGCGCGATCTGGCGGACCGGGGCGCTGAGCGCGACCCGGACGATGTTGATCCCCGTGGCCTCGTCGCCGGTCAGGTCGAGCTTGTCGAACGCACGGGCGCCGGCCTGGATGAGCGCCACGCCGCCACCGGCGACGATGCCCTCCTCGACCGAAGCCTTGGCCGCACGGACGGCGTCCTCGATGCGGTGCTTGCGCTCCTTGAGCTCGACCTCGGTGGCCGCGCCGACCTTGATCACCGCAACGCCGCCGGCCAGCTTGGCCAGGCGCTCCTGCAGCTTCTCGCGGTCGTAGTCGGAGTCGCTCTTCTCGATCTCGGCCCGGATCTGGTTCACCCGGCCCTCGATCTGGGCTGAGTCGCCGCCGCCCTCGACGATCGTGGTCTCGTCCTTGGTGATCACGACCTTGCGGGCGGTGCCGAGCAGCTCGAGCCCGGTGTTCTCCAGCTTCAGGCCGACCTCCTCGGAGATGACCTGGCCACCGGTGAGGATCGCGATGTCCTGCAGCATGGCCTTGCGGCGGTCACCGAAGCCCGGGGCCTTGACGGCGACGGACTTGAAGGTGCCGCGGATCTTGTTGACGACCAGCGTCGACAGGGCCTCACCGTCGGTGTCCTCGGCGATGATCAGCAGTGGCTTGCCGCCCTGCATGACCTTCTCGAGGATCGGCAGCAGGTCCTTGACCGAGGAGACCTTCTGGTTGGCGACCAGGATGTAGGGCTCGTCGAGGACGGCCTCCATGCGCTCCATGTCGGTCGCGAAGTACGCCGAGATGTAGCCCTTGTCGAACCGCATGCCCTCGGTGAGCTCGAGGTCGATGCCGAACGTGTTCGACTCCTCGACGGTGATGACGCCTTCCTTGCCGACCTTGTCCATCGCCTCGGCGATGATGTCGCCGACGCTCTGGTCGCCACCGGCGGAGATGGCCGCCACCGAGGCGATCTGCTCCTTGGTCTCGACGTCCTTCGACATCCCGGTCAGCTGCTCCGAGACGGCCTCGACGGCCTTCTCGATGCCGCGCTTGAGACTCATCGGGTTGGCACCGGCCGCGACGTTGCGCAGACCCTCGCGAACCATGGCCTGGGCCAGAACGGTCGCGGTCGTCGTGCCGTCACCGGCCACGTCGTCGGTCTTCTTCGCGACCTCCTTGACGAGCTCGGCCCCGATCTTCTCGTAGGGGTCCTCGAGCTCGATCTCCTTGGCGATGCTCACACCATCGTTGGTGATGGTGGGCGCGCCCCACTTCTTCTCGAGGACGACGTTGCGGCCCTTGGGACCCAGCGTGACCTTCACCGCGTCGGCGAGTTGGTTCATCCCTCGCTCGAGACCGCGGCGGGCCTCCTCGTTGAAAGCAATCAGCTTCGGCATGTCTGTCAGCGATTCCTTCTCAGACTTGGACGGCCGGAGCGCTGCCCGCGACGGACGGTCAGGCTGCCCGGCGGACCCTTCCCGCCGTCGCTTCTGACCTCAGCTCACCGGTCGAATGTGTTGTCACTCTCTACCCGAGAGTGCCAGCGTCATGTTTAGCACTCGCACCCCCCGAGTGCAAACAGCGTCCGGGGCCGAGAGCGGGCTCCCCAGCCGCTACCGTCCTCGCATGAAGGACCCGCGCACGCCGATCCGGCTGCCCGAGAAGGCCACCACCGACCGGGCCGCGCTCGACGCCCTGCTCGACACGGCCCGCGTCGGGCACTTCGCGGTGGTCGGCGAGGACGGCACGCCCGCCGTGATCCCCACGATGGTGGTGCGCGACGGCGACCGGGTCCTGGCGCACGGGTCGACCGGGTCTCGCTGGATGCGCCGGCTCGCGTCGGGCGTGCCCACGGCCCTGGGCGTCACGGCGTACGACGGGGTCGTGGTGGCGCGGAGCGCCTTCGAGTCCTCGATCCGCTATCGATCCGCGGTGGTCTTCGGCCGGTGCCTCCACGTCACCGACGACAAGGAGCGGTTCCTCGACCTGGTCACCGAGGCGCTGATCCCCGGCCGCAGCACCGAGGTCCGCCGGCCGACGAAGGCCGAGCTCGCGGCGACCCTCGTGCTGGCGCTGCCGCTCGAGGACTGGTCGCTGAAGATCTCGGCCGGTTGGCCCGAGGACGAGGACGACGACGTCGCCGGCCCGGCGTGGGCGGGCGTCGTACCCGTCCACGAGTCGTACGGCGCGCCGCTGGCCGCCCCGGACCTGCGCGACGGCATCGACGTGCCGCCCTCGGTCCGCGCCCTGGCCGATCGGTCGGGCAGCTAGCGCGACAGCAGCTCCGGGTGGAGCTGGCTGATGCTGAGCACCGCACCGCCCGGGTCGCTGACGATCGCCTGCGTGAACGCCGGCGGCGCCTCGAACGGCTCCTGCAACACCTCGCCACCGTGGCGTCGCACGACCTCGACGCCGCGCGCGACGTCATCGATCCAGAAGTCCACGCCCCACGCGGCGTCGGTGTCGGGTTGCGCCGGGACCATCACGGCCACCACGTCGCGCGGGACCGGCTGGGACTCCTCACCGCCGACGTACCCCGGCAGCCGGAACATCGTCGCCGGGCCGAACGCTTCGGTCTGCCAGCCGAAGACCGCACCGTAGAACCGCGCCGCGTCGTCCGTGTCGCCGGTCTGCAGTGCGCCCATCGACCAGGCCCCGGGCTCGTTGACGAGCTGAGCGCCTTCGCGGTCGCCACCCTCCCAGGCGCAGAAGACGGCACCCTGCGGGTCCTCGAACACACCGAGTCGGCCGACCGGCGTGAAGTCGACGTTCTCCTGGAGGACCGTCCCGCCGGCCTCGCGGACCTTCGCCACCGTGGCCTCGAGGTCGTCCACCCGGACCTCCATCACCCAGGCCGGCTTCGCGCCTGGAACGGGCATGGTGCCGATCGCGGCGACATCGCGGCCGCGCAGCCGTCCGAGCGCGTACGGCGCCAGGTCGTCCGGGCCGCTCTCGGTCTCCCAACCGAACAACGCCTCGTAGAAGGTCGCCGCCGTCGGAACGTCGTGCTGCAGGTTCGTCACCCAGCACGGAACGCCGGCGGGGTAGGTGTCTCGCTCGCTCATCTGCTCCTCCTTCTTCGGTCTCGATCACGACCGTAGCGAGGTTAGTTGGAATTTCCAAGTATCTAGTTGGAAATTCCTTCTAGCTTCTCTACGCTGGTTCCGTGGCAGGCAAGCGCTCGTACGGCGACCCGTGCGGCATCGCCCGTGCCCTCGACGTCGTCGGCGAGCGATGGGCCCTGCTCGTGGTCCGCGAGCTGGTGCTCGGGCCGAAGCGCTTCACCGATCTCAAGGTCCATCTCCCCGGGATCGCGACCGACGTCCTGTCGCAACGCCTGCGTCAGCTCGAACAGGCCGGCATCCTGCGGGCGACCACGCTCTCTCCCCCGGCCTCCGGGCGGGCGTACGAGCTCACCGAGCGTGGCCACGACCTCGAGCCCGTGCTCCATGCGCTGGGGCGCTGGGGCAGCCAGGAAGGCTTCGAGGCGGCGCGGCACGAGATGACCGTGGACGCCTTCGCGGTCGCCCTGTCGACGGTGTTCGATCCTGCGGCTGCTCGGGGCCTCGACGCGACGGTGGTCCTCGACCTCGAGGGAGACCGGATCGTGGCACATGTCCACGGCCACCAGCTGGGTGTCACCCGCGGCCAGGCCGAGCAGCCCGATGCCCGGATCGAGACCTCGATCGCGACCCTGCGGGAGGTGCTGTGGCGAGGGCGGTCGCTGGCAGATGCCGAGGCGGACGGCACCCTGGTCGTGCACGGCCTGCGCACCGTCGTACGCCGGTTCCTCACACTCTTCCCACCACCGGTTCCGGCGCGAACGTCGAACTGACGACATCCCGGTCGTCACCGCGGTGACAGCACCACCACCGAGAGGAAGCTCATGACCAGCTACATGATCCTGTTCCCCGCCGACCGCGAGGACCAGTGGGAGGGCAAGACCAAGGAGGAGCGCCAGGCCGTCTACGAGAACGACTACGAGTTCGGGCGCCTGCTCGAGCAGCGTGGCGGACGGATGACCGGTGGCGCCGAGCTCTCGACCTGGAAGCTGGCGCACGCCATCCGCCGAGGGCCGAACGGGACCGCCCTGGTCACCGACGGTCCGTTCGCGGAGTCCGCCGAGCAGCTGTCCGGCTTCTACGTGGTCTCCATCGACGACGAGGCGGCTCTCCTCGAGGCAGCGCAAGTGCTCGTCCGTGCGCACCCGGCCGTCGAGATCCGGCCGATCGAGAGCCAGGGCGACGACTGATCCACGGCGCCGGCGGGTGACCGTAGGGTCGGCCCATGCGAACCGCACTCCTCGCCGACCTCGCCGAGCGCACGGCCGGCCTGCGCGACGACGGCCTCTTCAAGGCCGAGCGCGTCATCGCGTCCCCCCAGACGGCGCACATCACGCTCGCCGACGGCACCGAGGTCCTCAACCTCTGCGCCAACAACTACCTGGGGCTGGCGGACCATCCGCAGCTGCTGCAGGCGGCGCGCGAGGCGGTGGACACCTACGGCTACGGCATGGCGTCGGTGCGTTTCATCTGCGGCACGCAGACCGTGCACACCGAGCTGGAGAAGGCCGTCAGCGAGTTCCTCGGGACCGACGACACGATCCTCTACTCGTCGTGCTTCGACGCCAACGGAGGCCTGTTCGAGACCCTGCTCGACGACCAGGACTGCGTGATCTCCGACGCGCTCAACCACGCGTCGATCATCGACGGCATCCGGCTCTGCAAGGCCCGGCGCATGCGCTACGACAACAACGACATGGCCCAGCTGGAGCAGTGCCTGCGTGACGCCGCCGATGCGCGTTACCGACTGATCGCCACCGACGGCGTGTTCTCGATGGACGGCGTGCTCGCCGACCTCGGCGCCATCTGCGACCTCGCCGAGCAGTACGACGCGCTGGTCATGGTGGACGACTCGCACGCGGTCGGCTTCGTCGGGGCGGGCGGTCGCGGCACACCGGAGTACTGCGGTGTGGCCGATCGGGTCGACATCGTCACCGGCACCCTGGGCAAGGCGCTCGGCGGCGCCAGCGGTGGGTACACGAGCGGGCGCCAGGAGATCGTCGACTGGTTGCGGCAGCGATCCCGCCCCTACCTGTTCAGCAACTCCCTCGCGCCGACGATCGCGGCCACCACGATGCGGGTGCTGGAGATGCTGCAGTCGGGTGACGAGCTCCAGCGGCAGCTCGAACGCAACGCCACGAGGTTCCGCGTCGGCATGGAGTCGGCCGGTTTCACGCTGGCCGGCGCCGGCCACCCGATCATCCCGGTGATGATCGGCGACGCGAAGGTCGCCGGCGACATGGCCGAGCGCCTGCTGGCCAAGGGCATCTACGTGATCGCGTTCAGCTTCCCCGTCGTACCCCAGGGCAAGGCGCGCATCCGCACGCAGATGTCCGCGGCCCATACCGACGAGGACATCGACCGCGCGGTCGCGGCGTTCACCGAGGTCGCCGCCGAGATGGGCATGGAGATGGGCGGCGTCCCGCAGTGAGGGCGCTGGTGAAGGCCAAGGCCGAGCCGGGTCTGTGGATGCAGGACGTGCCGCTCCCCGAGCCCGGTGACGGCGAGGTGCTGATCCGGGTGCACAAGACGTCGATCTGCGGCACCGACCTGCACATCCGCAACTGGGACGCCTGGGCGCGGGCGACGATCCCGGTGCCGATGGTGGTGGGCCACGAGTTCACCGGCGAGATCACTGCGGTCGGCACCGGCGTCCAGGGTCTGGAGGTGGGCCAGCGCGTCGCCGGTGAGGGTCACGTCACCTGCGGCCACTGCCGCAACTGCAAGGGCGGACGTCGGGAGTTCTGCCACAACCACACCGGCGTCGGCGTGACTCGAGCCGGTGCCTTCGCCGACTACGTCGTCATCCCGGCCCAGAACGTCTTCGTGGTGCCCGACCACATCTCGACGGACGTCGCCGCCGTGCTCGACCCCCTGGGCAACGCCACTCACACCGCGCTGCGTTTCGACGTCGTGGGCGAGGACGTCCTCATCACCGGCGCCGGCCCGATCGGCGTGATGGCGGCTGCGATCGTGCGTCACATCGGCGCCCGGCACGTGGTGGTCACCGACGTGAACCCCTACCGGCTGGCGATGGCGGCCGAGCACGGAGCGACCCGTGTGGTCGACGTACGCACGGAGGCCCTCGAGTCCGTGATGGCCGACCTGGGCATGGCCGAGGGGTTCGACATCGGCCTGGAGATGAGCGGGGCCGAGGCGGCGTTCAACCAGATGCTCGACTCGATGAACCACGGAGGCCGCGTCGCGGTCCTCGGCATCCCGTCGGGCCCGATGACGCTGGACGTGAACGCCTTGATCTTCAAGGGCATCGAGATCCAGGGCATCTACGGCCGCCGGATCTTCGAGACCTGGTACAAGATGGCCGCGATGCTGCAGAGCGGGCTGGACGTGGGAGGCATCGTCACCCATCGGCTGCCGGCCGAGCAGTACGAGGAGGCGTTCGACCTCGTCGCCCGCGGCGAGTGCGGGAAGATCGTCCTCGACTGGCTCTGACCACGATCTGTCGAGCCCTGTCGATTCGGCCGCCTCTCGCGCGTCATCGGGACAAGAGGGAACACTCAGCCCGACGAACCGAGAGGACAGCCATGACCAGCTACGTCGTACTCCTGCCCGGTGACGAGTCCATGTGGGAGGCCGCCCCGGACTCGTTGAAGAAAGAGATGTACGTCGATCCACGCCGAGTTCGCGCGTCTCCTCGCCGAGCGCGGGCACAAGGTGACCGGCGGTGCCGAGCTGGCACCCAGCCGCGAGGCGCAGGTGCTGCGGACGTCCGAGGAGGGCGAGCACAACGTCACGCAGGGCCCGTACGCCGAGACCGCCGAGCAGCTCACCGGCTTCTACGTGGTCGAGACGGCCGACGTCGACGACCTGATCGAGGTGTGCAAGGTCCTCGGCAAGGGCGAGCGCGCCATCGAGATCCGGGAGTGCCGGGGTGGTGGCCCCGAGTGAAGTTCGTCGTCCTGATGGCCGAAGAGGACCCGGAGGCCTGGGACCGAGCGACGCCGGAGTACCGCGACGAGGTCTTCGACCGGCACCGGACCTTCGACAAGGCCGTGCGCGAGCGCGGCGAGATGGTCGCCGGCGAGGCACTCGCCCTGCCCAAGGAGGCGGTGACGCTGCGGCCGGGCACGGGGCCGGACCGCATGATCACCGAAGGTCCGTACGCCGAGGTCGCCGAGCAGCTGGGCGGCTTCTACCTGATCGACGTCGACTCGGTCGACACGGCACTCGACCTGGTGCGGATCCTGCCCGACGGCTACACGATCGAGGTGCGCCCCGCCATCCACATCGAGGGATATGACGGCTGAGGAGGCGCTCGAGTCCGCTCTCGAGTCGGCGTGGCGTGACCAGTGGGGTCGACTGACGGCCCTGCTGGTCGCGCAGTACCGGCGTCTCGACCTGGCCGAGGACGGCCTGGCCGACGCCTTCGAGGCCGCTGCACGCACGTGGCCGCGCGACGGCGTACCGACGAACCCGCCGGCGTGGCTGCTGACCAGCGCCCGCCGCCGGATCCTCGACCGGCTGCGGGCCGAGGCGGTGGCGGCGAAGCGGCTGCCCGTGCTCGCGGTCGAGACCGAGCTGCAGGAGGAGGCACAGCGCGTGATGGCCGACTCCGGCGAGCCCGTGCGCGACGAGCGCCTCCGCCTGGTGATGCTCTGCGCCCACCCGGCGCTCTCACGGGAGAACGCCGCGGCGCTCACGCTGCGCATGGTGATCGGCGTCTCCACCGCGGACATCGCGCGGCTGTTCCTGGTGCCGACCGCGACGATGGCGGCACGGCTCACGCGGTCGCGCAAGAGCCTGGCGGGCGAGAGCTTCGAGGTGCCGCTCGGCCCCGCCCTCAAGGACCGCGTCGGGCGGGCGGCGGACGTCGCCTATCTCGCGTTCACCGCCGGGTACACGCCGCCCTCGGGTGCCGATCTGGTCCGCACCGATCTCGCCGCCGAGGCGATCCGGCTGGCACGACTGCTGCGCGAGCTCCTCCCGGGGCGCGCCGACCTCGACGGACTCCTCGGCCTGATGCTGCTCCAGCACTCCCGACGCGACGCGCGGGTGCGCGACGGGCGGCTGGTACTGCTGCCCGACCAGGACCGCTCGGCCTGGCACTCCGAGGAGATCACCGAGGCGCTCGACGTCCTGACTCCGCACGTGCTGGATCCGGCGACGCCGTACCTCGTGCAGGCGCTGATCGCCGCCGAGCACGCGATCGCGCCGCACCCCGATGCCACGGACTGGCCGCGCATCGTCGAGCGGTACGACGAGCTGGTGGCGCTCGAGGACACGCCCGTGGTCCGGCTCAACCGGGCCGTGGCGATCAGTGAGGCCGACGGGCCGCTGGCCGGGCTCCGTGCCCTCGACGGCCTCGAGCTTCCCGGCCACCGGCTTCCCGGCGTACGCGGCGAGCTGCTGTCGCGGGTCGGCCGCACGGACGAGGCCCGCACCGAGCTCGCCCGCGCCGTGGAGCTCTGCGACAACGACCCCGAGCGCGCCCACCTCGCCGCCCGGTTGGCGGCTCTGCAGGGATAGTCCCTCCACTCACCCGATGGCAGGATCCGGGGATGAGGTTCGAGAGCACCGTCGAGCTGGGCGGGAAGACGGCGACGGGGATCCCGATCCCGGACGCCGTCATCGAGTCGCTCGGGTCGAGCAAGCGACCGCCCGTGACGATCACCATCAACGGCTACACCTACCGGACCACTGCCGTGCGGATGGGCGGTCAGTTCTTCGTGCCGCTGAGTGCGGAGAACCGCGAGGCGGCCGGAGTCGCGGCGGGTGACGACATCACGGTGGACATCGAGGCCGACACCGCTCCGCGCGAGGTCACGATCCCCGACGACCTCGCCGCGGCGATGGACGACCAGGCACGAGCGGCGTACGACGGGCTGTCCTACTCCCACCGCAAGGAGTGGGTGCGCTGGGTCGAGGAGGCCAAGAAGCCGGAGACCCGAGCGGCGCGGATCGAGAAGACCGTCACCGGTCTACGCGCGGGCAAGAAGACGCACTAGGAGAGAGGCAACGGTCCCCGTGACCGGGAGGCGGGCGTACGACGAGACGACGCTCTCCTCCCCCATGGTCCAGCCGACGACATCGGACACCTGCCAGAAGTTCCCTGTCCCCTGCTGCCAGGCCAGGAGCCGGAGCCCCTCGCTCGAGCGTGACTCGTAGAGCAGGACGTCCCAGTCGAGCCAGCCCGCCACCTGGCAGCACTGCTTCTGACGGGCCGGCTCCTGGGGCAGCACGAGGATCGCGTCGGGCGCCGACGCGATCCCGATCCAGTCGGACTGCCCGGGGGACAAGTGCAGCGACGGCGGCTGGGGTACGTCGGCACCGGCGCCGTAGCTCTGCGCCAACGAGCCGTTGAGTGAGCGATGCGGCAGCCCGTAGATCCGGTCGTCGAAGCGAGGGCTCAGGAAGTCGGTCGCGCGGGTTCCGCCCGCCACCCGGTCTCCGTGCACGTCGAACACCGGGAACGTCTCGTCGGCTCGCTCCGGATCCCGCAACACGATCCGATCGGATGCGCCGTCGGCCCACGTCGCGTCCCAGGTCGGGCTGCTCCCGGTGTCGATCGTCGACCACTGCTGGTCCTTCAGCCGGAAGAGCTGGATCGAGCCGTCCTGGGGGAACATCAGGTACTCCCCCGACGGCGACAGCATGGATGCGCCTGCCCGGATGCGGAGGTTGCCCTCCGGGTCGCGCATCGGACTCACCGAGGTGAGCGAGATGGAGCGGAGGGAGCCGTCGGGCGCGAGCACCAGCACCTCGGACGGCCCGCTGTCGTCCCCCACGGCGAACGCGGCGTACGCACGTGGGATCGGGGCGTTCGCGAGTGCGGTCGCCGGAGCACTCAGGTCGATGGTCGTCGGGAACGGGTTCGCGCCGTACGCCAGCGAGCTCTCCTGCGCGACGCTCGGCGCCCACCAGACCGACGTACCCCGGTAGGTCCCGTCCGGCTTGCTGCTGCCGCGGTACGGCGTGCTGGTCGAGGTCGGCGACTTCACCGGAGCGGCCGCGTGGTGTCCGTCCCGCTGGTCGACCGCCCAGACGACGCCTCCTGCGACGAGGGCCACGGCCGCGACCCCCGCCACAGCCGAAGCTGCTCGTCGACGCCGCGCTCGGCCACCGGCTCGCCAGGCCACGTCGGCGACATCGGGCATGTCCGCGTCGGACACCGACTCGTGCAGCAGGTCTCGCAGGGTCTCGGTCATCGGGGGTCCTCCTGGAGAAGCTCGGCCAGCTCCGGTGCGGCCTCGCGCAGGCGTCGGAGGGCGAGGTGGGTCTGGCTCTTCACGGTGCCGACGGTGACGCCGAGCACTGCGGCGGCGTCTCGCTCGGTGAGGTCCTCGAAGTAGCGCAGCACCACGACCGCGCGCTGGCGGGGCGTGAGGGCGGCGAGCGCGCGGCGTACGAGGAGGCGCCGCTCGACCGGCAGGCCCGGCGACGGTAGGTCCACGAGCTCCGCCGTGAGGACCTCCCCTCGCCGACGGCGCCACCACGAGACGTTGCCGTGGTAGATCACCGTGCGGGCGTACGCGTCCGGACTCGACTCGCGCAGCTTGGGCCACCGCATCGCCACGGCGGTGAGCGCGTCCTGCACGAGGTCCTCGGCCCGGCCGCGGTCATCGGTCATCAGCAGGGCGACGCGGAGCAGGTGCCGCTGACGCGCGCGGGCCCACCGGGTGAACTCCTCCCGGTCTCCGGCGTCCCGCTCGACCTCGGCCACCTGCCAGTCCGCCTCCCACGTTGCCGACACGCTCTCAGAAACGCTGGGGGGCCGCGAAAGGTTGGAGGCCCGCCCCCGGAGCCACTGTCCGCACCCCGTCCTAGGGTGACGCCGTGGCCACGTCTCCTTCTCGGATGATCTCCGACCTGCGCGCGCGGCCGGCCACACGTTTCTTCCTCACGATCACCCGGGCGGTCCCAGGATTTGCGACGGCCTGGTGGCTGCTCCTCCTGGTCCGCGCGCTGGTGCCGGCGGGTCTGGCCATCGCCACCGGACTCCTCGTCGGGCGCGTGCAGTCCGGAGGCTCGCTGACCGGTCCGCTGACGGCGTTCGCGATCGTGTTCGTGCTGTCCCAGGTCGGCCCGCCGGCGCACCAGGTCGTGGGCGCCCTGCTCGGCCACCACGTCAGCTCGATCCTCAACGACCGGCTGATGGCGGCCACGCTGGGGCCCGAGGGCGTCGGTCACCTCGAGCGCGGCGACCTGACCAACGACCTCACCACGGCACGCGACTTCGACCTCGGCTGGACCGGCCCGCCGATGTTCATGAACATGGACTTCATCGCCCAGGGTCTGGCGATGCTGCTCGGCGGGATCGCCTCCGCGCTCGTCCTGTTCGGCTTCACCTGGTGGGCGCCGCTGCTCCTGCTCGGCGCCTGGGGCTCGACCCACTGGCTCCTCCGCGAGAGCGGGGTGTGGCGCGACCGCAACACCGACGAGGTCAAGCTCGCGCGTCGCCACACCGACTACGCCTACGACCTCGCCACCGAGCCGGCGGCCGCGAAGGAGGTCCGGCTGTTCGGCCTCGCGCCCTGGCTCCTGGAGCGCTTCACCCGCCACCGGCTCCACCTCCACGACCTGCAGTACCAAGCCACCCGGCTCCGTGAGAAGTCGCTGACCGGCGCGCTGCTGATCGTGCTCGTCGCCAACGCCGTGCTGTTCGTCGTCCTGGCCAGGCGTGGGTACGCCGGCACCCTCGACCTGCAGGCGGTCGTGACGTACGCCGGGGCCGCGTTCGGGGCCAGCGCGATCGCCTTCGGCGGACTGAGCTGGGCCCTCGACGGCGCGTCCGCCCCGGTGGTCTCGATCGAGCGGCTCGAGACCGAGATGGCGTCCGCCGGCGCGTTGTCACGCACGGGCGGCACGGCCGCTCCCTCGGGCGCCGCTCCCGAGATCCGGTTCCGCGACGTCACGTTCACCTATCCGACCGGCAGCCGGCCGGTGCTCGAGCACTTCGACCTGACGATCCCCGCGGGCGCCTCGCTGGCGATCGTCGGGCAGAACGGCGCCGGCAAGACCACCATCGCCAAGCTGCTGTGCCGCCTCTACGACCCCGACTCCGGGACGATCGAGATCGACGGCGTCGACCTCCGCGACCTCGACCTCGCGGCGTGGCGCTCGCGTCTGGCCGCCGTGTTCCAGGACTTCGTCCGCTACGAGCTCACGCTTCGCGACAACGTCGCACCGCTCGGCGCTCCCGACGACGTCGTCGAGCACGCACTCGGAGCCGCCGGTGCGCTCGACCTGGCCGGTCTGGACGCGCCGATGGCCAAGGGGTACGCCGGTGGTGTCGACCTCTCCGGCGGCCAGTGGCAGCGGATCGCGCTGGCGAGAGCCATCGCCAAGCTCGGCACCGGCGCCAACGCCGTCCTCCTGGACGAGCCGACGGCGATGCTCGACGTACGCGGTGAGTCCGAGATCTTCCGTCGCGTGCTCGAGGCGACCGGCGACGCGACCACGATCCTGGTGTCCCACCGCTTCTCCACCGTGCGCCAGGCCGAGCTGATCTGCGTGGTCGAGCACGGCCGCGCGCTCGAGCTCGGAAGTCACGACGAGCTGATCGCGCTGCGCGGGCGCTATCACACGATGTACGACCTCCAGGCCAGCCGCTTCACCGACGACCGCGAGCTCGACGAGCACGGCGAGGAGGTCGTCCATGACCATCTTTGAGGACGAGCGCCTGGCGGCGAGTCACGGCGACGACACCGCGGGCGCGATGCCGCCGGCCGTGCCGTCGATGGTCCGGGTGGTGAAGCACGGCTATCGCGCCGAGCCACGGCTGCTCTGGGCCTCCCTCGCGATGACGACGCTCGAGGCTCTCCCCGACGTCCTCGTCGGCATCTGGCTCGCGCTGATCACCGACGGCCTCGTCCACCATCACGAGACCCGCCTGTACGTCGGCGCCGCCGGCCTCGCCGCGTCCGCGACCCTGATGTGGCTGCTCTCGGTCACGCTCGACCGCACGACCCGCCGACTCGGTGACCGGCTCAACATCATGTTCCAGGGCTACGTCGCCAAGCTCCAGGCCGAGGTCGCCACGGTCGAGCACCACGAGCGGCCGGTCTACCTCGACCGGATCGCCGTGCTCCGCACCGGCGTCTTCGCGCTCGACCACCTGTTCCGGTCGATGTTCACCATGGTCGGCTGGCTGCTCCGCCTGGCGTTCGTGTGCATCCTGCTCGCCACCATCCATCCGGTCCTGCTCCTCCTGCCGCTGGGCGCCCTGCCGCTCCTCCTCGTGGCCGTCTGGAGACCCAAGGTCGAGAAGCGCACGGAAGAGGCGGTCGCGTCCCACGGCCGTCTGGCTCGGCACCTGTTCTCCCTGGCCACGACTCCGCCGCCGGGCAAGGAGGTGCGCGTCACCGGCAACCAGACCGACCTGGTCGACGCGCCGCACGTCCTCGTGGAGCCAGTGGTTCCGCCCGATCCGCGCGACCAACCTGGCCAGCGCCGTCTGGCTCACGCTCGCGTGGGCCGTGTTCTCGCTGGCGTTCGTCGCGGCGGTCGTGTGGGTCGTCACCGGGCTCGACCGCGGCCCGGGAGCCGTGGTCCTCGTGCTCACCGCCGGCGGCCGCCTCTCGGCGTACGTCGGCTCCGCGGTCGGTGAGCTCGGCTTCCTCCGCGGCATCTGGCTCGACTCCGCCCAGCGCCTGGCCTGGCTCGAGGACTTCGCGGCCGCGCAGAACGCCCGCGTCGACGCCACCGTCCCCGAGCGGCTCGACGAGGGCATCCGGTTCGAGCACGTCTCGTTCGCCTACCCCGGCACCAACCGCGAGGTCCTCCAGGATCTCGACCTGACCCTTCCCGCGGGGAGCGTCGTGGCCGTCGTCGGCGAGAACGGCGCCGGCAAGTCGACGCTGGTCAAGCTGCTGGCGCGCATGTACGCACCGACCTCCGGGCGCATCACCGCCGACGGGGTCGACATCGGGCACGTCGACATCGAGCAGTGGCGCGGGCGCCTGGCCGGCGCCTTCCAGGACTTCGCACGGCTGGAGTTCGTCGCCGGCACGACGGTCGGGCTCGGCGACGAGCCTCGTCAGGGCGATCGGGTCGCCGTGGGCGGCGCCGTCGACCGCGCCGGTGCCACCCCCGTCGTCGACGACCTCCGCCACGGCCTCGACACCCAGCTAGGTCCCTCGTGGGACGACGGCGTCGACGTCTCGTTCGGCCAGTGGCAGAAGCTCGCCCTGGCCCGCGGCTACATGCGATCCGAGCCGCTGGTCCTCATGCTCGACGAGCCCACCGCCGCCCTCGACGCCGAGACCGAGCACGCGCTGTTCGAGCGCTTCGCGGCCGGCGCGCGCGAGGAGACCACGAACGGGCGGGTGACCGTCCTGGTGTCCCACCGCTTCTCGACGGTGCGGATGGCCGACCTCATCGTCGTCCTCGACGGAGCCCAGGTCGTCGAGGTCGGCAGCCACGACGAGCTGATCGCCCGACGAGGGACGTACGCCGAGCTCTACGCCATCCAGGCGAGCAGCTACGCCTGATCCGCTCACCTCGTGACCGAACCGCGTTAACCGTCGGCACGTAGGTTCTGGTCATGAGACCGGCGCACCGGTGGGGGGCCGCCGCCGTGGCAACGGCGCTGATCCTGCTCACGCCGTACGCCGGTCGGCTCAGGCCGGTGTCCGTTCCTGCGACGGACACGGCCCGGCTGGTCGCGGCGGTCCGCGGCTCCGCGGACACGGCGTATTCCGGCACCGTCGAGGTGCAAGGTCGAGTCGGGCTGCCGATCGCAGACCGGTTCACCGACCTGGCCGACCTGTTCGGAGGCACGACCAGGCTCCGGGTGTGGTGGCGCGGGAGCGGCGACTGGCGGGTGGACCGGCTGCTCGAGACCGGTGAGATCGACCTGTTCCACCAGGGTCCGCAGACCATCGAGTGGAGCTACGAGCGCGGCATCGCCCGAGCGTCCATCGACCCCTCGATCCGACTGCCCCGCGACTCCGACCTGCTGCCTCCCGAGGTGGCGCGGGACGCGCTCGACGGAGTCGACCCCTCCGACGTGGACCGGCTCTCGCCGCGCCGGATCGCGGGTGTCGACGCGGCCGGGCTCCGGATCCACATCCGCGACGATCGCAGCACGCTGCGGCGGGTCGACCTCTGGGTGGACCCGGCGTCGGGCATCGCGTTGGCCGCCGACGTGTACGCCGACACCCCGCAACCCGCCCTCACCTCGACGTTCACGACGTTCTCGGCAGCACCCACCGGACGACGACGTGACCCGCTTCCGGCCGAGTCGCGACGTCCCGGTGCTCCAGGACCACGTCCTCGACATCGCGGACGCCGCGAACCAGTTCGCACCGATCGACCCACCGGCGACGGTGGCCGGGTTTCCGCGGACCGCGGGCCGGGCCGCATCGGTCTACGGCAGCGGTCTGACCCGGCTGCTGGTCGTGCCGCTGCCACCCCGAGAGGCGGCCGACCTCGCCCACCGCCTGGCGGAGTCGGGCGCGCCTCTGGTCCACGGGCAACGCCTGCTTCGCGTGGGACCGCTGGGTGTGATGGTGACCCGTGGCGCCGGTCGTCTCTTCTGGGCGCACTGGCTGCTGGCCGGCACGTTGACCGACGACGCGCTCCTGGCTGCCGCATCGGACCTGGAAACCGGGGCGAGGGAGCAGTGATCCGGACCCACGGGCTCACCAAGCGCTTCGGCCAGGTCGTCGCGGTCGACGACCTCGACCTGACGGTCGAGGAGGGCGACGTCTACGGCTTCCTCGGCCCGAACGGGTCCGGCAAGACCACCACCGTGCGGATGCTGCTCGGACTGGTGCTGGCCACGTCCGGATCCGCCGAGCTGCTCGGGCAGGAGATGCCGAAGCACGCCGGCCGCGTGCTGCCCGAGGTCGGGGCACTCGTGGAGGGACCGGCGGCGTACCCCGGGCTCTCCGGGCGCGCCAACCTCGCCCTCCTCGATGCGATGGGTGCCCGAGGTGCCCGAGGCGCCCGCTCGGACCGAGCGGGACGCGTCGACGACGCCCTCGATCGGGTGGGTCTGGGCGGAGTCGACAGCCGTCCGGCCCGGGCGTACTCGCTCGGCATGCGACAACGGCTCGGCCTGGCGGCGGCGCTGATCCGCCGACCGCGCCTGCTGGTGCTGGACGAGCCCACGAACGGCCTGGACCCGCAGGGCATCCGGGAGATCCGCGACCTGCTCACGGACCTCAACCGCGAGGGGACCACGGTCTTCCTCTCCTCCCACCTGCTCGCCGAGGTGGAGCAGCTCTGCGACCGGGTGGGCGTCCTCGACCGCGGGCGGATGGTCGTGCAGGACCGGCTGGACGCTCTGCGCGGACCCACGGGTCGGCTTCACGTGCGGACACCGGACGTCGAGCTGGCTCGCGGCCTGCTGGACGGTCGCATCGAGGAGGTCGACGTCCACGAGCTGCTCGTGCGCCACGACGACCCCGCGAGCCTGAACCGCTTGCTGGTCGAAGGCGGCGTACGCGTCGAGCTGCTCGTGCCGGAGCACCGTTCGCTGGAGGACGTCGTGCTCGAGGCGACCGGCGCCGGTGACGATCGGGTGCCGCGATGATCGGCGTCGAGCTGGCCAAGCTGGTGCGCAGCCGGCGTACCTGGGTGACGATCGCGGTGATCGACGCCCTTCCGGTGCTCGTGGCGGTCCTGCTGTCCTCGACCGACGTGGGCCCGCGGCCCGGCACCGGTCCGGCGTTCCTCTCGGCGGTGCTGCGCGACGGGACGCTCTACCCCCTCGCCGCGGTGGCGATGATCCTGCCGCTGTTCCTGCCGACCGCCGTCGCGGTGACCGCGGGTGACTCGATCGCCGGCGAGGCCCAGCAGGGCACGCTGCGCTACCTCCTGGTCCGGCCCGTCGGTCGCACCCGGCTCCTCGTCGCCAAGCTGATCGCGGCGATGGCGTTCGCCCTGCTGGCACTGCTGGTGGTCGCCGCGACGGCGTACGTGCTCGGCGCCTGGCTGCTCGGCGGCGCCACCGCCGGGCAGACGACCACGACCTTCTCGGGGACCGACCTGAGCGGCACCGAGCTGGCGGGGCGTACGGCGCTCGCCCTCGTCTACGCACTGCTGTCGATGCTGGGCGTCGCCTCCGTCGCGCTGTTCCTGTCGACGGTCGTGCGCTCTCCGCTCGCCGCGACCATGGGGACGATGGCGCTGCTGATCGGGTCGTCCCTGCTGCTCACGCTCGACGCGGCGGACGCCCTCCGGCCCTACCTGGTCACCCGCTACTGGCTCTCCTTCGTCGACCTCTTCCGCGACCCGATCCTGTGGCACGACGTCGTCCGAGGCGTGATCCTGCAGGGCGGGTACGTCGTGGTCTTCCTGCTGGCCGCCTGGGCCAACTTCGTGACGAAGGACATCACGGACTAGCGCACACGTCCGCGACCCGGCACTGCCGGTGCCGTACGCCGCAGCTGGGCCTCGACCATCGCGATCACCACGGGGCTCACCGGGAGCCGGCCGTGGCTCACCTGGGCGCTGGGGCAGACCTGCTGCACGGAGAAGTCGAGGGCACCCTCCAGGGACGCGGTGTCGGGCGGGGTCGAGATCGCGTCGTCGGTGGTCCAGATCGAGACCCAGGCCGGTCCGTCCGGCGTCTCGTCGCCGCTGTTGAGGTCGCGGAGCAAGGCGCTGTCGGTGGCGAGCTGCCGGCACGCCACCGGGCACCGGCCGGGAGCGAGGTCGTTCGCGAGCGCGGCCAGGTCGGTCCCGTGCTGCGGCGAGCCAAGGGTGACGATGCTTCGCGCTACCGACCCGCCGTCGTACGCACGAACCCAGAGCCGCACGGTCACCCCGCCCGCGGAGTAGCCGACCACGTCGACGGACGGGCTGCCGGTCCTCAGGACCGCCTGCTGCAGCACGTCTGCCTGCTGCTTCAGGTCTCCGGTGCCGTCACCGGCGAGGTGTACGACGGTCACGTCGCGGCCCTCGCCGCGCAGCGCGCGGGCCATCACCTCGAGGCCGGCCGTTCCCCCGCCGTAGCCCGGCACGAGCAGCACCGGTGGCTCGGCGTTCTGCCGGACCGGGTGCACCGGGTCGCCCGACCCACCGAGTCGCGGTAGGACAACGGCCGCGGCCGCCACGACGGCCGCAAGCGACACGAGGGCGAGGAGGACCAGCACCAAGCGGCGACGTGCCGGCGCGAGCGAGTCGAGCACCTGCCCAGTCTCACCGAGGCCCCCAAGCGAGTCGTGCCGGAGGATCCGAGGGGTGAGGGTCAGCCGCCGGCGACCGCCGGGATCACCGAGATCTGGATGCCTTCGGGGGTCTCCGTCTCGAGGCTCTCGAGGAAGCGGACGTCGTCGTTGCCGACGTACACGTTGACGAAGCGGCGGAGCTCGCCCTGCTCGTCGACGATCCGCCCCTTGATCCCGGAGTAGTTGCTGTCCAGGTCGTCGAGCACCGCCGCCAGGGTGTCGCCGTTCGCGGCGACCTCGGACTCGCCCCCGGTGTAGGTGCGCAGGATGGTCGGGATGCGGACGGACACACTCATGGAGTCTCCTGTTCTCAGGCGCGGTCAGCGAGGCCGGTGGCGGTGAAAGCAGCGTACGACGGGTCGATGGTGGCCGCGGGGCCGACCGAGTCGGCGACGGCGTCGAGGGTCTTCAGGCCCATCCCGGTGTTGATCACCACCGTCTCCCGCGTGGGGTCGAGCTGACCGGACTCCACCAGCTTCTTCAGGCAGGCGACCGTCGTGCCGCCGGCGGTCTCGGTGAAGATCCCCTCGGTGCGCGCGAGCAGCAGGATGCCCTCGCGGATCTGGTGGTCGGTGACGTCCTCGACCGCTCCCCCGGTACGCCGGCAGATGTCGAGCACGTAGAGGCCGTCCGCCGGGTTGCCGATGGCCAGGCTCTTGGCGATGGTGTCGGGCTTGACCGGGCGGACCGTGGGCGACTGGGTCTTGTAGGCGATGCTCACCGGCGAGCAGCCGGTCGCCTGGGCGCCGAAGACGCGATAGGGCTTCTCCTCGACCAGCCCCAGGGCGATCAGCTCCTGGAACGCCTTGTCGACCTTGGTCAGCTGTGACCCCGAGGCCACCGGGATCACGATCTGGTCGGGCAGTCGCCAGCCGAGCTGCTCGGCGATCTCGAAGCCGAGTGTCTTCGAGCCCTCGGCGTAGAACGGGCGCACGTTGACGTTCACGAACGCCCAGCCGTCCTCCTCGCCCGCGATCTCCGAGGCGAGCCGGTTGACGTCGTCGTACGTGCCGTTCACGGCGACGAGGTTCTCGGTGTAGACGGCACTGTTGACCTGCTTCGGCCGCTCGAGGTCCGACGGGATGAACACGACGGTCTTGATGCCGGCGCGGGCACCGGCGGCGGCGACGGCGTTCGCCAGGTTGCCGGTGCTCGGGCACGCGAACACCTTGGCGCCGAGCTCGCGGGCGGCGCTCAGGGCGCAGGCCACGACGCGGTCCTTGAAGGAGTTGGTCGGGTTGGTCGAGTCGTCCTTGACCCAGAGCTTCTCCAGACCGATCTCGCGGGCGAGGTTGTCGGCCCGGAGCAGGCGGGTGAAGCCGGGCTCGGTGTTGGGGCTCTCGGTGATGTCGGTCGGCACGGGCAGCAGCTGCTGGTAGCGCCAGATGTTGCGCGGCCCGGCCGCGATCTCCTCGCGGGTGACCACCGGGAAGTCGTAGACCACCTCCAGCGGACCGAAGCACTCCGGACACGCGTAGTGGGGACCCAGCGCGACCTCGTGCCCGCACTCGCGGCACGACAGCGCGCGGGCGTTGCCGAACGCGCCCTCGCGCACGGTGGTGGGACGGGTCTCGGCGACCACAGTGCTCACGGATTCCTCCTTCTCATCTTCCCCGCGGCGGCTCTCGCCACGGGACGGATGTGGCACCGGATCCCACGACCGCGGTACGGCGTACCGCGGGAGGCTCGTGGTGGTTGCCGGGACGTCGACGGGCCGTTCCCTCAGTCCCTCTCGATGAGCTGCGCTCCACCCTAGGAGGGCCGGGATCACCTCAGGACGCTGTGTCCGCATTCTGGTCGTGCGTCTTGCATCTTGGACAGAGGTTCCTGGCGTTTCCGTTCGATCGTCGGGCGAAACCGAACGGGAACGTCAGGGACTATCCCTCTTGCGCGTCACTCACGAGGCGGCGGAGGAGTTCCAGGACGCCGTCGGGTCCCTTCACGACCACGTCCGACCGATCGACCAGCGCGCTCTCCTCGTCGGAGGCGGAGCAGACCAGCAAGGTCGCGAGTCCTTGCTCGCGGAGGTCCTCGACCGCGGCGAACGCCTCGACGTCGCCGAGGTCGTCGCCGGCGAACAGGAAGCCACCGGCCTCGAGGTCCTTCGCCAGGTCGCGGACGACGGTGCCCTTGTCCATGCCCGGAGACCGGGCCTCGACCACGTTGCGACCGGGCTCGACCGCCATGTCGTGTCGGGATGCGAGGTCACGGAGCCGTGGCTCGAGTCGCTCGAATGCCCCGGTCGGGTCGGCGAGCCGTCTCGTGTGGACCGCGATCGCCAGGCCCTTGTCCTCCACGAAGGCGTCGGACGCATCCGCGTCCCGCAGCACCTGTGGGAGCTCGCGCAGGAAGCCCGACAGCCCCTGCGGCGGCCGCGGCGACACCACCCGGCGCGAGGACGACGTCCACCGCTCGAAGCCGTACTGACCGAACACGAGCAGCTCCCGGCCGCTCTCCCCGATCTCCCGCCCGACGTCGTCGAGCCCCCCGAGGGCGAGCACCTTGCGGGCGGGTCGACCGGTCACGACCGCGATCGCCCGGACCACCGACGACAGCTCGAGCAGGACGCCCGGTGCATCGGGGTGGATGTGCGCGGAGTCCGGGTCGTCGACGATGGGCGCGAGGGTGCCGTCGAAGTCGAGTCCCACGACCGCGGACCCGACGACCGCGACCAGCGCGGCGTACCGATCCTCGGCCTCGCTGGACGTGAAACGCACGGCCTCACCCTGTCACGCCGCGAGCGGCGGCTCAGTGCGCGGGCAGCGGGCCGGTCAGGATCAAGCGTCAGCCGGTCGAGCCGCATCGGCGAGACCGACGGCATCGTGCGGTGGATGCCGAGGTCGAGGGCCAGCTGGTGTCCGGCCTTCGCCAGCTGCGGCGGGTAGTAGACCGTCGTGGCGGGGATCGTGCCGTACCAGTTGTCGGCCCCGACGACCTGCCAGCCCAGGTGGGTGGTCTGGGTCGCGACCCGGCCCGCGAGTCCATGGATCGTCGAGTTGTTGAAGACCGACACGGGGTACGTCGAGCGGTCGAACGCCGGCTTCTGCGGCTTCTGGTGCTGCGGCTCGGGCGCGTGGTAGTTGGAGGGTCCGGAGTCCGGGGTCTGCTGCGACGACGACGGGGTCACCTGCTGCTCGGTGGCGTCGTGGTGACGGGTCGCGAACCACGCCACGCCGGCCATCGCGACCGCCACGATGCTCAGGATCATCACCGGCGAAGGGAAGACGATCCCCCGCTGGTTGCGTCGGCGACGGGCCGAGGTGTCGCCCGCCATGTCAGACCTCGAAGCCCAGCCGCCGCGCCGAGCGGGCTCGCTGACGCTCCGCACGCATCCGGCGCAGTCGACGCACCAGCAGCGGATCCTCGACCAGGGCCTCGGGACGGTCGATGAGGGCGTTCAGCACCTGGTAGTAGCGGGTGGCCGACATGTCGAAGGACTCGCGGATCGCGGTCTCCTTGGCTCCGGCGTACTTCCACCACTGACGCTCGAACTCGAGGATCTCGCGGTCGCGCTCGCCCAGGCCGGCAGCGCTCTCGCGGCTCGGCTGTGCGGCGGCGTCCATGCGTGTCTCCCCTCGTGGCGTCGGTGTGGGTGCAACAGTCGTTCGAGCCACACCCGCGTGACGCTTCGTGAGTCTACGCGAGGAATCACAGCGATGTCATTCAGTTGCGGCGCGTCGCGCGCTCCCGTTCTGATGGGGGCATGACGACCCGATGGGGCATCCTCGCGACCGGGAAGATCGCGCACACCTTCGCCACCAACCTCTCCGCCGTCCCGGACGCCACCGTCGCGGCGGTCGGATCCCGCTCACGCGAGTCGGCCGAGGCCTTCGCCCGCGAGGTGGGCGACGAGAGCACGCGCGCCCACGCGTCGTACGACGACCTCGTGTCCGATCCCGATGTCGACGTGGTCTACGTCGCGAGTCCCCACTCGCACCACCTCGAGCACGCACGCCTGGCCTTCGCCGCGGGAAAGCCGGTGCTGTGCGAGAAGCCGTTGACCCTCACCCGGCCCCAGGGAGAAGCACTCTTCGAGGCCGCCGGCGACCTGTTCTGCATGGAGGCGATGTGGACCGCCTGCCACCCCTTGATCGTGGACCTACGACGACGACTCGTGGCCGGCGAGTTCGGCACCCCGCACCAGGTGCACGCCGACTTCGGGCTGGTCGTCCCGACCGACGCCAGCGCGCGGATGTGGGAACCCGCCCTCGGCGCCGGGGCGCTGCTCGACCTCGGGGTCTACGCGCTGTGGTTCGCCCGCCTCGTGCTGGGCCCCTTCGCGTCGGTGGTGGCCACCGGGGATCTCGCGGAGAGTGGCATCGACCTGGACGTCGCGATGGCCACCCGCCACGAGAGCGGCGCGGTGGCCGCCCTCAGCGCCTCCATGACCTGCGCGACTCCTGGCTCGGCCGTCATCGGCACCGACCGGGGGTTCCTGCACCTGCCCGAGAAGTTCCACCACCCGGCGTACGCCCTCTGGACGCCGATCGGCGGTGAGCCGCAGCGGATCGCGCCGCCGACGCCGGTCCTGGGGACCGGACTGGCCAACGAGGCGATCCACGTGCAGGAGTGTCTGCGCGAGGGCCTCACCGAGAGTCCGCTCGTCCCCCGGTCCATGACGCTCGAGGTCCTCGGCGTGATGGACGACCTGCGCGCCCAGCTCGGCGTCGCCTACTCCACCTGACCCAGCCACCAGGGTGAGCACCGACCTGGCCCCCGCGGCTAGGGTCGAGGCGTGTCCTTGACCGGTTCGGCCGAGCTCGTGATCGTGGCGAACCGCCTGCCCGTGGACCGCATCCCCCAGTCCGACGGCACCACCAGCTGGCGCGTCTCACCGGGCGGTCTGGTCACCGCCCTCGAGCCGATCATGCGCGCCAACGAGGGCCTCTGGATCGGCTGGCCCGGTGGCACGGAGGTCGACGTGGAGCCGTTCGAGCACGACGGGATGACGCTCGACCCGATCCCTCTGTCGGCGGACGAGATCGAGGGCTTCTACGAGGGCTTCAGCAATGCCACGATCTGGCCGCTGTACCACGACCTCGTCGCCAAGCCGGAGTTCCACCGGGAGTGGTGGGACAGCTACGTCGACGTGAACCGCCGGTTCGCCGAGCGCGCCGCCGACCGGGCCGCGAAGAACGCCACCGTGTGGGTGCAGGACTACCAGCTCCAGCTCGTGCCGCAGCTGCTCCGGGAGCTGCGGCCCGACCTGCGCATCGGGTTCTTCCTGCACATCCCGTTCCCGCCGGCCGAGCTCTTCCAGCAGCTCCCGTGGCGTCGTCAGGTCCTCGAAGGGCTGCTCGGCGCCGACCTGATCGGGTTCCAGCTGCCGGGCGGTGCGGCCAACTTCGTCCGGCTCGTCCGGCAACGGGTCGGCCACAAGACCCACCGTGACCTGGTCTACCTGCCCGACGGCCGCACCGTCCGGGCCGAGGCGTTCCCGATCTCGATCGACTACAAGAGCTTCGAGAAGCTCTCGCGCTCGGAGTCGGTCCAGCAGCGCTCGGCCGACATCCGCGAGGCGCTCGGCGGTCCCGACGTGGTGTTCCTCGGCGTCGACCGGCTCGACTACACCAAGGGCATCTACGCCCGGCTCCGGGCGTTCGCCGAGCTGATCCGCGACGGGGAGCTGGACGTCGAGAGCTCGGTGTTCGTGCAGGTCGCGACGCCCTCGCGGGAGAAGGTCGAGGAGTACCGCGTCCTCCGCGACGAGATCGACCGCCTGGTCGGTCACATCAACGGCGACCTCGGCCGGATCGGGCGCCCGGCGATCAGCTACCTGCACGCGTCGTACCCCCGGGAGGAGATGGCGGCGCTGTACCGCGCAGCCGACGTGATGGTGGTGACGCCGTACCGCGACGGCATGAACCTCGTCGCGAAGGAGTACGTCGCGTGCCGCTGGGACGACGGCGGGGCGCTCGTGCTCTCGGAGTTCGCCGGCAGCGCGGCCGAGCTGCGCCAGGCCTGGCAGGTGAACCCCTACGACCTCAACGGCATGAAGGCGGCCCTCCTCGACGCCGCGCGCGCGGAGCCGAAGGACCGGCAGCGCCGGATGCGGGCGATGCGCAAGACCGTGCGGCAGGCGGACGTGGCCGCCTGGGCGACGTCGTTCCTCGACGAGCTGGACGACGTACGCCCCCCGCACGGCAAGAAGCTCAAGCCCACGCCCGCGTCCTGAGTGCCCGTGAGTTCTCCTTCGTCACACCCGTAACCACCACCCCGCCCCGTCGTTTGGGTGTGCAGTGGCGCGCGAACGTCACGAGAGCCGGCGCGGGTCGGGGCATCTTCTCCGCGCCGGCTCGTTTGCTTGTCACACGGTCCGCGGTCCGCCGACGGGCGGGGTAGTTTCGAGCCGTGGACCTGATCCCCAAGCCCGATCAGGTCGTGTCCGCCGCCGGGAACGTCGCCCACCGCCTCGTGTACGGCGGCCTGGCCGACCTCCGGCCGATGCCCCGCACGCTGATCGACGAGGGCACGCTGCGCGAGGTCTACCACTACCGCCCCGCCGCCCACGTCCGCGACCACGGGGAGCCGGTGCTGCTCGTGACCCCGCTGGCGGCGCCGGCGATCTGCTACGACCTGCGCCGCGGTTGCTCACTGGTCGAGCACCTCGTCGAGGCCGGCCGCCCGACGTACCTCGTGGAGTACGGCGCGGTCTCGTTCCAGGACCGCAACCTCGGCATGGAGCACTGGATCGAGGAGGTCGTCCCGGTGGCCGTCCGCGAGGTGTCGGCGCACGCCGGCGGCCGGCCGGTCCACCTCGTCGGCTGGTCGCTCGGCGGCACCTTCGCGCTGCTGGCGGCCGCCGCCGACCTGGCGCTCCCGATCGCCTCGATCACCGTGCTCGGCTCGCCGTTCGACGTCCGTGAGGTGCCCCTCGTGGCACCGCTACGACCGTTGCTCAGTCTCACGGACGGGCGCGGCGCGATCACTCGGCTCTACCAGGCCGTCGGCGGGGCGCCCCGGCCGTTGGTGCGCTGGGCCTTCCAGCTGTCGTCGTTCCAGAAGCTGGTGACCAAGCCGTTGGCGGTGGCGCGCAACCTCGACGATGCCGACTACCTGGCCCAGCTCGAGGCGGTCGACCGGTTCGCGGCGAACATGATCGCCTACCCGGGACGCACCTTCGGTCAGCTCTACCACCGGTTGCTCAAGGGCAACGCCCTCGTCGACGGCACGTTCGACCTGGCCGATCGCACCCTCGACGTGGCCGACATCCGGGTGCCGGTGCTGGTGTTCGCCGGGGCGAAGGACGGCATCGCGCCGACCGGGTCGGTGAAGGCCCTGGTCCCCCAGCTCGCGGGCGCTCGCGACGCGCGGTTCGAGATCGTGCCGGGTGGCCATCTGGGCATGCTGACCGGACGGGGCGCGCGCACCGGCACCTGGCCGCTGATCGACTCCTGGGTGGACGAGTGGACCACGGCCGAGGACGAGCCGGCCATCGGCACCGACCCCGCCCGTCGCCACGGCCGTTCCGCGAGCTCGCGCGCGCTGCGCCGGTGAGTCGGTCCGAAGAAATCTCTGGCGGGTGTCCTCTCGGACCCCCGCCCGTTCGTCCCCCCTGTGACGACGCACCGACGCGTCGTACCGAACCCAGGAGGACACGATGAAGTACATGCTGATCCACGCGGTCGACGAGGCGCGCCTCGGAGACCTGCCCCCCCAGGTCGAGACCGAGCTCGCGGGCTGGGTCGAGGAGATGGTGGGTCGCGGCGTCGAGCTCGACGGGGCGCGGCTGCACCCGGTCAGCGATGCCACCACCGTGCGCGCGCCGGCCGGCAAGGTCGAGGTCACCGACGGGCCGTTCGCGGAGACCAAGGAGCAGATCGCGGGGTACGACGTCATCGACTGCCCCGACCTCGACACCGCGGTCGCGGTCGCCGCTGCCCACCCGACCCTGCACGTGGGTGCGATCGAGGTCCGCGCGTTCCACGACGGCATGCCCGACCCGGACGTCGCCGAGACGACGGCCGAGGGCAAGCGCCGCTACCTCATGCTCGTCTGCGCCGACATGCGCCGGGCGATGGCCGCCACCCGCGACCAGGCGCCCTCCCCGGACCTCTGGGACCCGCCCGAGGCGGAGGAGCCCGAGGCGGAGGACGACGTCGACCGCTGGATCGCGGACGCCGGGCCGCGTCGCATCTACGGCTGGGCCCTGCAGTTCCCGGACCAGGCGGTGACCGTACGCCGGGTGGACGGCCAGGTCGTCACCACCGACGGGCCGTTCGCCGAGACCAAGGAGCAGGTCGCCGGTTTCGACCTCCTCGAGTGCACCGATCTCGACGACGCGATCGCGGTCGCGGCCGGCCACCCGGTGGCCGGCGGCGGGGTCCTCGAGCTCCGGCCCGTGCTCGTGTGAGTGCCTCGTGAGCGAGGTCCGCGACGCGGTCGCCCTCAGCTTCAGCGACACCTGGGGGCGACTCGTCGCCGGCCTGATCGGCTGGTGCGGCGACTGGGACCTCGCGGAGGAGTGTGCGGCCGAGGCGTTCGCCGAGGCACTCCCGGCGTGGGAGCGGTCCGGGGTCCCGGACTCGCCGCTGGCGTGGCTGACCACCGTCGCCCGCAACCGTGCCCGCGACCGGATGAGGCGGCGTACCACGGAGGACGCGAAGCTGGCCCTCGCCTCCGCCGACGCCACCGAGGTCGTGCTCGACGAGGAGGACATCCCCGACGAGCGGCTGCGGCTGATCTTCACCTGCTGCCACCCGGCCCTGCCGATGCCGGCGCGGGTCGCGCTGAGCCTCCGGACGTTGTGCGGGCTCACGCCCGCGGAGATCGGTCGGGCCTACCTCGTGACCGAGCCGACGATGGAGAAACGGCTCGTGCGAGCCCGCGCCAAGATCAAGAACGCCGGCATCCCCTATCGCGTCCCGCCGCCCGACCTCTGGGCCGCACGACTCGAGGGTGTGCTCGCGGTGCTCTACCTGATGTTCAACGAGGGGTACGCCGCGTCCTCGGGCGAGGCACTCCTGCGCGTCGACGTGTCGGGCGAGGCGATCCGGCTGACCCGGTCGTTGGGCGACCTGCTGCCCGGCGAACCAGAGGTGCGCGGCCTGCTCGCGCTGATGCTGCTGTCCGATGCCCGTCGGCCCGCACGCGTCCGCGACGGGCACGTCGTACCTCTCGGCGAGCAGGACCGCTCGCTCTGGGACCTCCACCTCGTCACCGAGGGTGCCCGGCTCCTCGACGGCGATCCTCCGTGGGGTCCGTACGCCGTCCAGGCGCGGATCGCGCTCTGCCACGACGCCGCCCCACGCCCCGAGGACACCGACTGGGACGCCATCGCCGAGCTCTACACCCTCCTTCCGGCGACGCCGGTCATCGAGCTGAACCGCGCGGTCGCCGTCTCCATGTCCCGCGGACCCGCCGTCGCCCTGCCGCTCGTCGAGGCGCTGGCCGACGACCTCGCCGACTACTACCTGTACGCCGCGACCCTGGCCGACCTCTATACCCGCCTCGGCCGTCACGCCGACGCCGCTGACGCCCTGTCGACAGCGATCGAACAGGCACCGACCGGGGCGGAACGCCGCCTCCTCCGCGAGCGGAGGGACGCGTTGATCGCCGACTCCGGTGGTTGATGAGCGGGACCAGGCCCCGGTGATCTCATACTGGTCTGGGCAACTCGAGCGCTCAACGGGCCCTGTCACGTTTGAACGCTCGTCTCACGGGCACGATCCTTGGGTGAGGCTCCAGTCCCCCCATAAGCCTGGAGCCCCCCAGCCCCGCAGGTGCCCCATGCCTATGCCGGGGACTGGGCATCAATGCCCGCCAGCCATGCGTTGGCGGGCATTGCCTCGCTGAGGCTCTGACGGCACGACTCGGTTCTCGGGACGGGCGCCGTCGAGGAGCTGTGGCTCAACCGCGGCGAAGTTCGTGGTCGCCACCCCATCACCTCCGTCTCATCGCCGGAGTTCCGATGACGCCCGGCTGCTGACCTACACCTGCAGCCGTAGCTCCGTCGACGACGTCGAGGTGGCGACGACACGACCCGAGGCGATGACGTACGCCGGGGCGTCGTGGTGGGCGAGCACCGAGCGCAGCGATGACTCGTGGTGGACGACCAGGTCGGCGTTCCCATCCTTCTCGAGCCGATGCCCGTTCACGCCCATGACCCGGGCGGCCGTGGTCGTCACCGCGTCGTAGACGAGGTCGATGCCTGCCGTGTCGACGGCCTCCAAGGCATGGGCCGCGAGGAAGGCGATCTCGGCCATGTTGTGCCGGCCGAAGGGGTAGAAGGCGTCCTCGATGTCGTCCTGACCGAGCGCAACAGGAACGCCCATCGCGGCGAGCTCCAGCACCGGCAGGTGCACGGGCCCGGTGTGCGGGTCGCTGACGAAGCCCAGCCCCGCACGAGCGGCCAGCCGCGCCAGGCGCTCCACTGCGGGTCGTGCGTACAGCCCCACGGCGCGCGCGTGGTTGGCGACACCCCGGCCGACGAGTCCGTGCTCGATCATCGCCTCGGCGAGCATCTCGGTCGTGTGCAGGGACGCGTCGCCTGCGTCGTCGACCAGCATCGCGACGCGGCGCCCGTGAGCGGCGGCCAGCGCGCACATCCGGCGTACGTGCTCGCGCGCGCCGGCGTCGCTGTCCTCGATCCACGGGATGCCGCCGACCACGTCGGCGCCGAGGTCCACGGCCTCGCGCACGAGGTCCTCCGCACCCGGGTCGCACAGCAGCCCGTCCTGCGGGAACGCCACGACGTGGAGGTCGACGACGCCTCGGAACTCGTCCCGCAACGCCAACAGCGGGATCACACCCTCGAGCCGCGCCTTCGTGTCGACATCGGCGAACGCCAGCACGTGTCGTACGCCGAACCGCACGGCCTCGAGCACAGCGCGACGCGCGTTCGGCTCGATCCACGACCGGTCGTAGTCGGCCTTCACCGCCGAGGCGAGCTCGATCGCGTGCAAGGCCGAGCCCATCCCGTCCCCGGTGTACGCCGTGAGGGCGGCGTCGCCGACCCGGTCCAGGGTGTGCACCTTGTCCAGGTGCAGGTGCCCGTCGACGAAGCTCTCGGTGACGAGGCCGCCCACGGCATCGACCTCCTCTCGTCCGCCGATGACGTCCTGGGTGACGGATGCGATGCGTCCGTCGTCGATGCCGATCTGCCAGCGGCCCGGTCGACCGCGGAGCGTCGCGTCGCCGACGACGAGCTGATGTGCGCTCACGGCCCGGCGTGGTGGGCGCGGGGATCCTCCGAGTACTCGCGATCGGCCCGTGGGGCGTCGGGTGCCTGGGCGTCCAACGACTGCCGGTAGGCCACGCAACCGCGCAGGAACTGCGGCCACTCGGGCACCTCGATCGACGGCTCCGCGCGCTCGGGCAGGAGCGCCCAGAGGTCGGGGTGGTGCCAGCAGAGATCCTGCCCGGTGGAGTCGCGATGCTCCCGGATCCCCGACCGGAGGCGCCGGACCTCCTCCCGCAGCTGCTCCACGGTCAGGGCGGCCAGGTCCTCGTCCACAGGCCCATGCGACCACGCGGGACCGTCGAGGTCCAGGGGTCAGCCGACGCTCAGTCGACACCGTGCTCGGCCAGCCACCTCCTGGCAGCCGTCTTCGACGCCCGGGCCAGCCACGCGTCGTACACGACCTCGGCCAGCTCGTCACGCGTCAGCTCCCCGATCCGCGAGGTCCGCAGGAGCACCGACGGGTGCCCGTCGAAGTGGGGCGTCGTGAAGAACGGCGTCGACGGGTCGGCGACCAGGGCCTCCTTCTCGACCTCCGACTCGACCCAGAGCATCACCACGTCGTCGTACCGCTCACCCGTCTCGGGGTCGGCCGCATCCGGACGCGGGGTCCGGAAGAACACGAAGCTGCGGCGGCTCACCTGGAAGATGTCGTTGCCCTTCGGCCCGTGCTCGACGCGCACGCCGGGCATCGATCCCGCGAGCTCCCGCAGGTCGGCGACGGTCGCGTGGCGGGAGCGAGGCACGCCCTCGACTGTGGCACAGCGCGGCCTGGCTACGGTGGCCGCATGGGTGCGCTGAGCGGCTTGGTCGACCGCGGCCTGATGGCCCCCGACTGGGCCGAGGCACTGGCCCCGGTGGACGAACGGATCGCTGCGATGGGTCAGTTCCTGCGCGCCGAGCTGGCGGCGGGGCGGCACTACCTGCCCGCGGGCGACGACGTGTTCAAGGCCTTCCGCCGGCCGCTCGCCGAGGTGCGGGTCCTGATCGTCGGGCAGGACCCCTACCCGACACCGGGCCACCCGATCGGCCTGTCGTTCGCGGTGGCTCCCGACGTACGACCGCTACCGGGCTCGCTGCGCAACATCTACCAGGAGCTGTCCACCGACCTCGGCATCCCCCCGGCGCCGCACGGTGACCTGACCGCGTGGGCGGACAGCGGCGTGATGCTGCTCAACCGGGTCCTGAGCGTCCGCCCCGGCGAGTCGGCATCCCATCGCGGGCGCGGGTGGGAGGAGGTCACCGACTGCGCGATCGGTGCGCTGGTACGCCGAGGGGGCCCGGTCGCCGCGATCCTCTGGGGCCGCGACGCCCAGTCGTTGCGCCCGGCCCTGGGGTCGATCCCGTGGGTCGAGTCGGCCCATCCGTCCCCGCTCTCGGCCGCCCGGGGCTTCTTCGGCTCCCGGCCGTTCTCGCGGGTCAACCGTTTGCTCACCGACCAGGGCGGCCAGCCCGTGGACTGGTCCCTGCCGTCGCTGTAACACGCCGTCCATGCGCCTTCCACGCCGTTCGAACGACGTGGAAGACGCACGAACAGCGTGTTGCAAGCGGCTACCCCTGGCGGAATAAAGTTGAATGTGAAACTATTAGATGGACATGACCGATCGCATGCCTGCCCTCTACATCGGCCACGGCGCGCCGCCGCTGCTCGACGACCCGCTGTGGTCGAGCCAGCTCTCCGGCCTCGCCGCCGGTCTGCCGCGCCCGACGGCGATCCTGATCGTCAGCGCCCACTGGGAGTCGGCTCCGGTGATGCTGAGCGCCGAGGGCGCTCCCCTGGTCTACGACTTCGGCGGGTTTCCGGAGAGGTACTACCGGATGACCTACGCGACGCCGCCCGCCACCGCGCTGGCCGACCGGATCGCGGCGATGATGCCGGCCGACGAGCCGGTCCACCAGCACGCGAGCCGCGGTCTCGACCACGGTGCGTGGGTGCCGCTGAAGATCATGTATCCCGACGGCGACATCCCGGTGCTCCAGATGTCCCTGCCCACCCAGGACCCGACCCGCCTGCTGGCGCTGGGCGAGCGGCTGCGGCCGCTCCGCGACGAGGGCGTGCTGATCATCGGCTCCGGGTTCCTCACCCACGGGCTGCCCTTCCTGACCGAGTTCCGCATCGACGCGGACGCTCCCGGCTGGTCGCAGGACTTCGACAGCTGGGCCGCCGAGGCGCTCGCGCGCGGCGACGTGGACGCGCTCGCGTCGTACCGCTCGCAGGCGCCGGGCATGCCCTACGCCCACCCGACCGTGGAGCACTACACACCGCTCTTCGTCACCCTCGGCGCCTCCAGCGACCCCGAGCAGCCGGGTGAGCAGCTCTTCGAGGGCTTCTGGATGGGCCTGTCGAAGCGCTCGCTCCAGGTCGCCTGAGCGTCGTACGCCGCGGCGCGGGGTGCCCCGCCGTCAGGTGTCTGCCAGGATCGCTGCGTGACGGAGAGCTCGACGACCGGCGCTGCTGAGCGCTTCCGGCAGACCCTCGAGGAGATGGCCGACCTGGTCGGCGACCGGGGCCACCACGACAACCCCCGCCGGTGGAACCGGCTGCTCGACCAGTGGCGGGCCGACCGCCGCGTGCTCGCCGAGACCGACGACGGTCGGGCGACGATGACCGCCCTGATGGCAGACCCCCGGCCGGCGGTCCGGCTCTGGTCGGCCACGGCGGTGCTGTTCTGGGATCCCGAGAGTGCCCGCCCGGTGCTGAGCGAGATCCGCGACTCACCGGTGACCTACGACCTGCACTCGATCACCGCCAAGCACGCGCTGCTCGACTTCGACGCGGGGACCCTCGACGACGACGCCTGACCGGGATCGGCGGGTTCAGGCCTCGGTGAGTGCGTCGAGCTCGGCGAGGTCGTCGACCGTCGGCTGCCAGCGCAGGGCTGCGGCGTTCTGGCGCACCTGGTCACCCGAGGTCGCACCGGAGATCACGCACGCGACAGCGGGCTGGGCGGCGAGTCCGGCGACGGCGACATCGAGGATCGAGACGTCGCGCGCCTCGGCGTACTTCGCGAGGGCCTCGATCCGGTCCCAGTCCGCGTTCTCGAGCCACGGCGAGGGACCCGAACGGGCGCGTGAGCCGTACGGCGCCTCCTGGCCGCGGTGGTACTTGCCGGTCAGCAAGCCGCACTCGAGCGGGTAGTAGGGCAGCAGACCCAGCCCGAAGCGCTCCGCGGCCGGGACGACCTCGGCCTCGATCGTGCGGTCGAGCAAGGAGTAGCGGTTCTGCACGGAGACGAATCGCTCGAAGCCCGAGGTGCGCGCCGTCCAGTCCCAGTCGGCGATCTGCCAGGCGGCGACGTTGGAGGAGCCGACGTAGCGCACCTTGCCCTCGCGCACCAGGTCGGTGAGGACCGACAGGGTCTCCTCGATCGGCGTGATCGGGTCGGGGAAGTGGAGCTGGTAGAGGTCGATCCGGTCGGTGCGGAGTCGTCTCAGCGAGGCCTCGACCGCGCGGCGCACGTAGTGGCGCGCACCGCGAGCGCCCTGGTCGGCCCCGTTGGTGCCCTTCATGTCGCTGCCGAACTTGGTCGCCACGACGAAGCGGTCGCGACGCCCCTCCAGCGCGACGCCGATCATCTCCTCGCTCTGCCCGATGCCGTAGGAGTCGGACGTGTCGAGGAAGGTCACGCCCGTCTCGTCGGCGGCGTCGACGATGCCGCGCACGGCGTCGAGCCCGATGCGGCGGCCGAAGGCGTTGCAGCCGACACCGACCGCGCTGACCATGAGTCCCGAGTCGCCCAGCGGGCGGTAGCTCATCTCCACCCGATCGACCCTAGTCCGCCTCCGACTGCTCGATCCGGTCGAGGTCTCGCACGCAGAAACCGTGGTGCTCGAAGGTCTCGTTCAGCACCGTGCCCAGGCAACGGCGCACCGAGCGTCCGCGGGCGTACGGCGGCCAGACGTCGTCGTCGGGCACCGGCGCCGTCGCCGCCAGCACCTCGGGCGCGACCTCGCCGAGCCAGCGCCTCGAGCTCGGCGGCCTGCTGCTCACGCACGGCCACGACCTCCTCGAGGGTCGGATCGAGCGAGAGGTCCAGCCCGTGCGCCTCTCGGTAAGGCTCCACGGCCGGCCCGATCCCCATCGGCGTGAACAGCGCGGTCGAGCCGAGACAGCACCGCCGGAACCACGAGTCGTGCACGAAGACCAGGTGCCGCATCGTCTGCACCGCCGACCACTCGTCGTTCACGCTGCGGTGCTCGATGCCGGGCGTCGCGCGCAGTCGCTCGACGGTGGTGGTCCAGTCGGCGCGCAGCTCGCGCGCTGCCTCGAGCAGGTCGGCCGGGTCATCGGACCTGATCAGCAGCCGCACGGGGTGGCGGCGGTCGAGCTCGGCCTCGACGTACGCCATCACCTCCACGCCGTTCACGACGAGGTGAGTCACCAAGCCGTCGATCTCGGCGTCCTCCATCACGACGCCGATCAGGCGCGACCGGCTGAGGTCGCACTCGCGGAACTCCGTGCCGGTCAGGTCTTCGTCGACGAACCTCTTCATGCGGCGCACGCTAGGGGACGGTGCCGACTGCCAGGATGGGTGGATGCGCTTCCTGTCGATCCAGTCGTTCGTCGCGTACGGCCACGTCGGCAACTCCGCGGCCACGTTCCCGCTGCAACGGCTCGGGCACGAGGTGTGGCCGGTGCTGACGGTCGTGTTCTCCAACCACACCGGGTACGGCGCGTGGCGCGGTCCGCTGCTCCCGCCGGACGACGTACGCGCGGTCGTGACCGGCATCGAGGAGCGCGGCGTGCTGGACACCTGCGACGCCGTGCTGTCGGGCTACCTCGGCGGTCCTGGCATCTGCGAGGTGGTGGTCGACGCGGTCGAGCGGGTGAAGCAGGCCAACCCGGAGGCGACGTACACCTGCGACCCCGTGATGGGCAACGCCACGAGCGGCTGCTTCGTCGACCCCGCGATCCCGCCGATCATCCGCGAGCAGGTGGTGCCCCACGCCGACGTGATCACGCCGAACCAGTTCGAGCTCGGCTTCCTGACCGACACCGATCCGGACACCCTCGAGACGACGCTGGCGTCGGCCGACGCGGCCATGGCGATGGGCCCGTCGACCGTGCTCGTGACGTCGGTGCTCCGACCCGATCGTCCCGAGGACACCATCGAGATGCTCGCGGTCACCGCTGACGGCGCCTGGAGCGTGCGCACGCCGCACCTGCCGATCAAGGCCAACGGCTCGGGCGACCTCACCGCCGCCCTCTTCACGGCCCACCTGCGTACGACGGGCTCCCCGGCCAGGGCGCTCGGCCTCACCGCCTCGTCGGTGGTCGGCGTCCTGCAGGCCACGATCGACTCCGGCGAGCGGGAGCTCCAGATCGTGCTCGGCCAGGACGCCATCGCGTCGCCGGCCGACGAGTTCGTCGTCGAGCAGGTGCGCTGATCGCACGGCGCAGCATCAGCACCATCAGTCCCAGCGGACGGGCACTCCCTGCGCTTCTCAGGGGTTGCAAAGGCCGACAAGCGACGCGATACCCGGCGAACCGGGGATCGCGGCAGGGGCGCCCCGTGAGCCGGTGACAGGAATCGAACCCGCGACATCCTCTTTACAAGAGAGGCGCTCTACCGTCTGAGCTACACCGGCGTGCCGCGTCGAGTACGCCGAGCGGCCGGCCAAGCGTAACGACGGTCGGCGCCGGGTCACCCATCGAGGAACGACTCCAGCGACCGCCGGATCCCGGCGGCATCGAGGCCGTGGGCACGCTGGTGCTCGGCGGGGGTGCCGTAGTGGCGCAGCTCCATCCGGCGCGTGCCCAGGGACAGCAGCCGGTGGGGGACGTCACGGAGGGCGTCGGAGACGACGCGGGCCGAGGTGCCGGCGAGCCACGGCTCGACGAGCACGACATCGGGTGTCGTCAACAGGCTCCGGAACGTCGTGGCGTCGAACGGTCGCACGCTGTGCGCGTAGAGCACCGTGACGTCGCGGTCGGCGGTGGCCGCGAGCACCTCGTCCAGGACGGGCCCGAGCGCGATCACGGTAGGCCCGGAGCCACGGCGTACGACGTGCAGACCCGAGCCAGCGAACGACTCGGAGTTCACCTGCTCGACGATGCGCACGTAGTGCAGACCCTCCCCAGCCACGGCCTGACGGAGCACCTCGTCGGCCTCGACCGCGGTGCCGGGCGCGTGGATCACGACGTCGGGCAGCGTGTCCAGCAGCGCGACGTCGCCGGGCGCCTGGTGGGTCCGGCCGGAGTCGGCGGCGTCGAACGACCCGCCACCCCCGACCAGCACGCCGCCGACGCCCTGGTGGGGGAAGCCGAGCTTGACCTGCTCGAAGGCACGCTCGACCAGGAACGTGCCGAAGGTGTGCACGATCGGCCGCATCCCGGTCAGCGCGAAGCCGGCGCCGACGTTGACCAGCAGCTGCTCGCGGATGCCGACGTTGATGACCCGGTCCGGATGGCTGCGGAGGGCACGGCCGAAGAACCTCGCCGAGATCTCGGCGAGCACGAGCGCGGTCGAGAAGTCCTCGTCGAGGAGATCGGTCACGGTCCGGGCGAACTGCGTCCGCGGATCGCGTGAGAGCACGCGCTGGTCGGTGAGGGTGAGTGTCATGCCGCTACCTCCGGGCGTCGTCCTGAGCTTGTCGAAGGGTCGAGCACGGTGGCGACCACGGCGTTCGGGACACCGAGGCCGCGCGCGGACAGGGCCGTCTCGAGCTCCTGAGCGTCGCGCCCATCGACGGTCGCGACCTGCCATCCCTCCGTCGCGAACCGTTCCGCGATGCGGCCGGGCACGGCGTACGACGACGAGCGGTTGTCGACGACGACGACGGTGAGTGCGTCGAGACCGAGCGCCGCCGCGAGCTCGAGAGCCTCGTGGTTGGAGCCTTCGTCGAGCTCGGCGTCACCGACCAGGACGACCACGCGCGAGTCGATCCCCTGGGCTCGCATCCCGAGGGCCACGCCCACCGCGAGCGGAAGCCCGTGACCCAGCGATCCGGACGAGATCTCGACGCCGGGCACGAGGTTGCGATCGGGGTGATGCCCGAGCGCGGAGTCGAAGGTCGCCCACGACTCCAGCCACGACTCCGGGAAGAAGCCGCGGTCGCAGAGCACGGCGTAGTACGCCATCGGCCCGTGGCCCTTCGAGAGGAGGAAACGGTCGCGGTGCGGCTCGTCGACGGTCTCGGGTGAGACGTCGAGGACGCGCTCGTAGAGCACGCGGAGCACCTGGAGGGTGGAGTACGACGCGACGTCGTGCTTCTCATCCCCTGTCAGCAGACCCAGCAGTCGTTCGATGTTGTCCACGAGACCATTCCACAAGTTGAAGTGAACTTTAAGTCAAGGCATGCTGTGGGATATGACCGAGCTCACGATCGGCGAGCTGTCCGAGCGGTCGGGCATCGCGACCAGTGCCATCCGCTACTACGAGGACCGCGGCCTGATCCGGTCACGTCGTACGCCGGGCAACCAGCGCCGCTACGAGCGACCGATGCTGCGGCGCCTCGCCTTCATCCGGACCGCTCAGCACGTGGGGCTGTCGCTGGAGGAGATCGAGGAGGCGCTCAGCACGCTGCCGAGCAACCGCACACCCACCAAGGCCGACTGGACCCGGCTCAGTCGTGGCTGGCGGCCGCGGCTCGACGGCCAGATCGCCCAGCTCGAACGGCTGCGCGACACGCTCGACTCGTGCATCGGCTGCGGCTGCCTCAGCCTCAAACGGTGCAACCTCAGCAACCCCGGCGATCTCGTGGCGGACCGCGGACCGGGGCCGGTCTTCCTCGAGGGGCGCTGACTGCGCCTCGCTAGCCTGAGGCGCATGGCGCTGCACATCGTCGCCAGTCGGCCCGACCCGGCACTGGTCGGGCTGCCGTGGTCGACGCCGCTCGCGGAGTGGACCGACGACTACGTCGTCCCGCTCCCCCGCGGCCTGAGTCGCCACATCGTCCGGATCGTCCGGCTCCGCGATCGCATGTACGCCATCAAGGAGACGCAGGAGGAGATCGCCTTTCGCGAGTACCGGCTGCTCCGCGACCTCCAACGCATCGGCCTCCCGGCGGTGAAACCGGTCGGCGTGGTGACCGGCCGCGAGGACGACGCGGACGAGGAGCTCCCATGTGCCTTGCTGACCGAGCACCTCGCCTTCTCGCTGCCCTACCGCGCTCTGTTCGCCCACGGGACCACGGCCGAGAGCCTGCCCAACCTGGTCGACGCGCTCGTGGTGCTCCTGGTCCGCCTCCACCTCGCGGACTTCTACTGGGGCGACGTGTCCCTCTCGAACGTCCTGTTCCGGCGCAGCGCGGGCGGCTTCTCGGCGTACCTCGTCGACGCCGAGACGGGCGAGCTCCGGCCCTCGCTCTCACGCCAGATGCGGGAGTACGACGTACAGGTCGGCTGCGAGAACGTCTTCGCCGAGCTGCTCGACCTCCAGGCGGGTGGTCGGATCAGCGGGAACGTCCGGGGCCACGAGGTCGTGGCGATGATCCAGAAGCGCTACGACGAGCTGTGGTCGGAGCTGACGGCGGAGGAGGAGTTCACCACCGACGAGATGTGGCGGATCGAGCAGCGCATCGAGCGTCTCAACGAGCTCGGCTTCGACGTCGAGGAGCTCGACATCGTCACCGACTTCGACGGTGACCGCGTGCGGATCCAGCCCAAGGTCGTCGAGCTGGGTCACCACTGCCGGGAGCTCCAGGCGCTGACCGGGTTGAACGTCGAGGACGCTCAGGCCCGACGGCTGCTCAACGACATGACGGCGTTCATCGTCCACTACGACCTCGGTCGCGAGGACCGCGCGATCGCCGCCAACCGCTGGCTCACCGAGATCTTCGAGCCGATCGCGGCCATGGTCCCGGCCGAGGCACGCGGCAAGCTCGAGCCGGCCGAGGTCTTCCACGAGATCCTCGTGCACCGGTGGTACCTCTCCGAACGGGCCGGGCACGAGGTCGGGATCTTCGAGACCGCACGCGACTACATCGACCACGTCCTGACCACCAAGCCCGACGAGCTGGTCACCGCCGACGAGACGGACGGCAGTTCTCCTCCGGAGGAGGACCCGGACGCGTCCGTCCTCTAGTCCTCCAGCTCCGTCGTCAACGCAGCAGGTCGCGCCCGATCACCATCCGCTGGATCTGGTTGGTGCCCTCGAAGATCTGGGTGACCTTGGCGTCGCGGAAGAGTCGCTCGACCGGATAGTCGCGCGTGTAGCCGTTGCCCCCGAGCACCTGGATCGCGTCGGTGGTGACCCGCATGGCGGCGTCGGTCGCGGTCAGCTTGGCGACGCTGGCCTGACGGCTGTACGCGCGGCCGGCGTCCTTGAGCCGCGCGGCGAGGAGGTACGTCGCGCGGGCGCGCTCGACGTCCGCGGCCATGTCGGCGAGGAGGAACTGGAGGCCTTGCTGCTCGCCGATCGGCCTCCCGAACTGCTCGCGCTCCCCGGCGTACGAGACCGCATGGGCGAGCGCCGCCTGGGCGATGCCGGTGGCCACGGCCGCGATGCCGAGCCGGCCGGCGTCGAGCGCCGAGAGGGCGACCCGCATGCCCGCGCCCTCCATCCCGACGAGCTGGGCGGCCGGGATCCGGGCGCCGTCGAAGACCACCTGCGTGGTGACGTCGCAGGCCAGGCCCATCTTCTTCTCCGGGGGGCCGAAGGTCATCCCTGCGGTGTCGGCCGGCACCAGGAACGTCGAGAGCCCCCGCTTCGGGTCGTCGGCCGTGCGCGCGAACAGGATGTAGTAGTCGGCGCACGAGCCATTGCTGATCCACTGCTTGGTGCCGTTGACGACGTACTCGTCGCCGTCCAGCGTGGCCCGCGTCCGGATCCCGCTGACGTCGGAGCCCGCCTGCGGCTCGGAGAGGCAGTAGGCGCCGAGCAGGTCGCCGGTGAGCAGCCGGGTCAGCCACTCCTCCCTGAGTGCGTCGCTGCCGTTGGAGGCGACGACGTTCACGGTCAGGCCGTGCACGCTGACGCCCACGCCGACGCTGGGCCACGCCGTCGCGATCTCCTCGATGACCTGGAGATACACCTCGTACGGCTGCCCGCCACCGCCGTACTCCTCCGGGAACGGCAGGCTCAGCAGCCCCGACTTCCCGAGCAACCGGTACGCCGACTGCGGGAACTCGCCCCGCTCCTCGGCCTCGTGCACCTGCGGTGCGAGCTCCTTGGTGGCGATCTCTCGGGTCAGCTCGAGCAGCGCCTCCGCGACTCCGTCGTCGTCTGTCGGCAGCAAGCGATCGACCGTCGTACCCACCCCGCCGATGATGCCATCCTGTGACAGGTTCTCCCCATCCGGCGCCAACCCGTCACACGCCGAGTCGGCGCACAGTGACACCGAATTCACGCCGAGTCGTCATATGACGACTCGGCGGAGGGCTCGCGTCAGCGGTGCTGGGAGAGGGCGTAGAGGGTGATGGAGGCGGCGACGCCTGCGTTGAGCGACTCGAGGGACGACGACATGGGGATCGAGACGAGCCGGTCGCAGGTCTCGCCGACCAGGCGGCCGAGACCGTCGCCCTCCGAGCCGATCACCACGACCAGCGGGCCGGCCGCGAGGTCGGGGTCGGCGAGCAGGTCGGGCAGGGAGAGATCACCGTCGGCGGCAAGACCCACCACCTGACAACCGGCGTCCTGGAACTCCTTGAGCGTGCGCACGAGGTTGGTCGCCTGCGCGACCGGGATGCGCGCGGCAGCACCGGCCGAGGTCTTCCAGGCCGAGGCCGTCATCCGCGCCGCCCGGCGCTCGGGGATCACGACCCCGTGAGCACCGAAGCCGGAGGCCGACCGTACGACGGCGCCCAGGTTGCGTGGGTCGGTGACCGAGTCGAGCGCGACGATCAGCGGCGCCTCGCCGCGCTCGGCGGCGGCGGCGAGGAGGTCTCGCGGGTGCGCGTACTCGTAGGCCGGGATCCGGGCAGCGAGGCCCTGGTGGACCGCCCCGTCGGTACGCCGATCCAGCTCCGCGCGGGTGACCTCGAGCAGTGAGATGCCACCATCGGCGGCGATCTTGAACGCCTCGCGCAGCCGGGCGTCACGTTCCGAGCCCTCGGCGACGTAGAGCCCACTCACCGGTACGCCGGCCCGCAGCGCCTCGACCACCGCGTTGCGACCGGCGATCCACTCGTCGTCGGTGCCAGGCTTCTTCCGAGGCCGTCGCGAGGCGTCGGCCTTGGCCTTGGCCTTGGCCTTGTAGGCCTTGTGGTTGGGCCGGTCGGCGGCCTTCGGGGTGGCGCCGCGGCCCTCGAGGCCGCGGCGGACGCGTCCGCCAGAGCCGGCGGTGGGCCGCTTCGACGACTTCCGGATCGCGCCCTTGCGCTGGCTGTTGCCGGGCATCACAGAGCCTCCGTCCGTTTCGGCGAGGGTCCACTTCGGGCCCTCGGGGGTGTCCTCGACGGCGATTCCCGCGGCGGCGATCCGGTCCCGGATCGCGTCGGCACGCGCCCAGTCCTTCTCGGCGCGGGCAGCGGTCCGCTCGTCCAGAAGACCGGCGACCAACGCGTCCACGGCGGCTGAGAGCTTCGCGTCGTCGGAGCCGCCCAGCGAGCCCCACGCCGGGTCGGCCGGGTCGAGGCCGAGCACGTCCGCCATCGCCCGGACCGCGGCCGCGACCTCGTCCGCCGACTCCCCCGCACCCAGCAGCCGGTTGCCCTCACGGACGTGATCGTGGATCACCGCGACGGCAGCGGGTGTGCCGAGGTCGTCGTCCATCGCGGCGACGAACGCCGCGGGCAGGGTCGTGGCTTCGACCGACGTGGTGCCCACGCGATCCAGGAACGACTCGATCCTCCGGAACGCCGCAGCCGCGTCGTCCAGCGCCTCGAACGAGAACTCCACGTGCGAGCGGTAGTGGGCCGCGACCACGTAGTAGCGCAGCTCGATGCCGCGCACCCGCTTCAGCACCTCGGGGATCAGCAGGGAGTTGCCGAGCGACTTCGACATCTTCTCGCCGGCCGTGGTGATCCACGCGTTGTGCAGCCAGTACGTCGCGAACTGCTGCCCCGCCGCCCGCGACTGCGCCAGCTCGTTCTCGTGGTGGGGGAAGCGCAGGTCGACCCCACCACCGTGGATGTCGAACGCCGACCCGAGGTACTTCGCCGCCATCGCCGAGCACTCGATGTGCCATCCCGGCCGCCCGGGACCGTACGGCGAGGGCCACGCGGCCGTCTCCGGCTCCAGCGCCTTCTTCCAGCCCTTCCACAGGGCGAAGTCACGCGGGTCGCGCTTGCCGCGCGGATCGGCGTCCTCCGCCGGCTCCATGTCGTCGACCTTCTGCCGGGTCAGCTCGCCGTACGCCGACCACGAGCGCACGTCGAAGTAGACGTCGCCCGACCCGTCCTCGGCCGCGTAGGCGTGGCCACGCCCGACCAGCTGCCCGATCAGCTCGAGGATCTCGGGCACGTGCCCGGTCGCCGCCGGCTCGTACGTCGGTGGCAGCACGTTGATCGCGTCCAGCGCCTTGTCGAGCTCGCGGCCCATCCGGTAGGCGATCTCGAACCACGGCCGACCCTGCGCCTCACCCTTGGCCAGGATCTTGTCGTCGATGTCGGTGACGTTGCGGATGAACGTCACGTCGTAGCCCGAAGTCGTCAGCCACCGACGCAGCACGTCGAAGTTCACCGCCGACCGGACGTGTCCCACATGCGGCTCGCTCTGCACGGTGAGACCACAGACGTAGATGCCCGCCTTGCCCGCCTCGAGGGGGACGAAGTCGCGCACCTCACGCGTCGCGGTGTCGTGGAGCCGGAGAGTCACCCGCCGAGTCTAGTGAGGCGGCCCATCCGCCCCAGCATCCTCGCGCGGGCGTGGATATCGTCGCCGAGTGGCTCGCCGGATCAGGTACGACGCGTGGTCGCCAGGTGGCGGCCGGAGCTGGACGACGCCGTGGTGCGAGCCGGGTTTCGCGTTCGACGACCTGGTCGCGTCGTGGTCGGCGACGACGCCGCGGGGCACCTGGATCGAGGTCGCGGCCCAAGCACGCGGGCACCGCAGGTGGCACGTCCTCGGCCGCTGGGCATCCGGGCGGACGACGCGACATCGCACCAGCGTCACCGGGGACCCCGAGGTCGACACCGACGTCTGGCGGCCACGGGCCCGCGTGGACTCGTATCGGCTCCGGGTCACCCGGCACGGATCGGGCACCTCGCCGCCGGCGGTCCACAGCGTCGGCGCGGTGGTCAGCGCCGGACAGGCGCCGACGGCGACCTCCTCACCGACCACGAGGGCCGAGCGCATCCTCGACGTGCCTCGCCTGTCTCAGATGACGTGGAAGGGGGTCGGTGGCGACGGGTGGTGCTCGCCGACGTCGGTCGCGATGGTGCTGTCCCATGCCGGCACGCTGCCACCCACCACCGACAGCGGGACCGTCGACGTGGCTCGCGCGGCAGCCGAGGTCCGCGACCCGGCGTACGGCGCGGGCAACTGGCCCTTCAACACTGCCTGGGCCGCGACCCTCACCGGTCACGCCTTCGTCACCCGGCTCCGCGACCTGCGCGACGCCGAGCGCTTCATCGACGCCGGCATTCCGTTGGTCGCCTCCGTGGCCTACCCCCGGGGAGCCCTGCGCGGCGCTCCCACCCGAGGCACCGAGGGGCACGTGGTCGTGATCCGCGGCTTCACCTCCGACGGTGCCGTCGTCACCAACGACCCGGCGTCGCCCACCGAGCGGCGGGTGCGTCGCACCTATGACCGCGGGCAGTTCGAGCGGGCCTGGCTCGAGGGGTCGGGCGGTCTCGTCTACGTCATCCATCGTCCCGACCAGGTCGTGCCGGAGATCTGACGGCAGATTCGGGAATTTCGCCGGTGCCCGTCGGAATTCCGTGTTAGGACTACAGCCAACTGGATCTCGCCTCTCGGGATCCGCGCCACCATCCACGTTTCGGGGGAGAACTCGCATGCGTACGACCAAGCTCGGTGCCGCTCTGGCATCACTCGCCATCACCGCCGGTACGGCGACCCTGCTCGCTGCCGGGCCGGCCGAGGCCGACACCGCCACCCAGGCGTCGGTCAACCTGGGCGGCTACGGGAAGCTCACGGCTCCCTACGGCACCTATCTCGGCACCTTCTCCACCACGATCTCCGACGGCACCGATCTCGTCACCGCGGGCGCAGCCGACCTCGAGCAGAAGGCGCCCGGGAAGGACTGGGAGGCCGTCAAGACCGACGACAACGTGTCCGACGGTGTCGACTTCGGGCAGTACGGCAGCAAGGCCAAGGCCAACATGAAGTACCGCGTCCACTATCTCGGAGGCACTGACGTCGGCACCTCGACGACGTACTCCCCGTCGTTCTCGAACGTCGTCATCGTCCGCACGACGTGGAACCTCCACGACCAGGGCATCTGCGCGCCCAGGTGCAAGATCTTCGGCAAGCTCGCCCCGTCGGCCAAGCACCACAAGATCCTGATCCAGGCCAAGCACGGCTCGTGGAAGCGCTACAAGGTGGTCCGGACCAACAGCCGGAGTCACTGGACCGCCTTCGTCCAGCCGACCCGGGGCAGGGGCACGTACTACCGAGCGGTGGTCGCCGGCACCAAGAACCTGAGCAAGGGGTTCTCGGCGCAGATCTACCGCGCGTACATCGACCCCCGCTCGGCGCGCAGCGTCAGTCCGCGCTGAACGAGACCGTGTGCCACCCGGACGCCCCGTTGGGCACCGGGTCGGCACGTACGGCGGTCTGCACCTGGCCCTCGTCGTTCACGGCCCGGCAGGCCAGCCGGTGCCGGCCCGGCGAGACGTCGAGGGTCGCCACCCACTGACGCCACGAGTCCTTCAAGTCCTTCCGGGCCAAGGTGGCCTGCTGCCAGCCGCCGCCGTCCAGCTGCACCTGCACCGCGGAGATCCCGAGGTCCTGCTGCCACGCCAGCCCGCCGACGCGCACCCGGCCGGCCTTCACGTGGTGCCCGTCGCCGGGTACGTCGATGCGTGAGGCGAGCTTGACCGGCCCCTGGGCCGACCACCCACGCTCGGTCCAGTACGCCGAGAACGAGTCGAACGTCGTCACCTCGATCTGCCGCACCCACTTGCACGCCGACACGTAGCCGTACAGCCCGGGGACCAGCGTCCGCACCGGGAAGCCGTGCTCGATCGGCAGCGGGTCGCCGTTCATCGCGTACGCCAGCATGGCTCCGCGGTCGTCGGTCACCGCCGACAACGGGGTGCCGCAGGTCCAGCCGTCCTCGGAGGTCTGCTTGACGGCGTCGGCGCCCGACTGCACGCCGGCCTCCTCGAGCAGGTCGCGCAGGCGCGCGCCGCTCCACCAGGCGTTGCTGATCAGGTCGCCGCCGACCGGGTTGGACACGCAGTTGAGCGTCATCCAGATCTCGTGGGGTGCGCGCTTGCGGAGGTCGTCGTACGACAGCGTGATCTCGTGGTCGACCATGCCGTGGATGCGCAGCGACCAGTCGCCCGGTTCGATCGCGGGCGGCACGAGGGCGGTGTCGATGCGGTAGAAGCGGTTCGCCGGTGTCTTCCAGGACTCGATGCCGCCGAGCCCCGCGTCGACGCCGGCCGGCGGGCCCGGGTTGGTGACACCGTGCAGATCGAGCGCGTCACGGGCAGCGTCGACCGCCCGGCGATGACCGCCGACCCGCCACCCGAGCAGGCCGACCACGATGCTGCCGAGTCCGACACCCGAGGCGACCAGCAAGAAGCGGCGCGAGTCGTCGACGTCGGCGTACGGCTTCGGGCGCAGGTCGGACGAGAGAAGCCCGAGGACGGCCAGCCAGGTCAGGACGCCGACCAGGCTCGGGAGGATGCCGGTCGCGGGCGCGGCGAACTGGGACTGGTTGGCGACGAGCCCGATGACGCCGAGCGCGACGAAGCCACCGATCGCCACGCCGTACGCCCGACGGGCCAGGAGGCCGAGGCCCCCGAACAGGAGCATCAGGACGATCAGCACGCCGGTCACGAGCAGCGGCTTGTCGTGCCGGCCGACCAGCTGGATGAGGTGCTCGGCGACCGGCCCGGGCGTCAACCGGATCACCAGCTCCGCGACGTCGGTGACCGGGTTGCCGCGGAGTCCCAGCCAGGTCGCCGTCAGGTACGCCGTCGCCAAGCCGGCGAGCCCCGCCAGGAGACCGGCCAGCGCCCAGGGCGCACGCGTCCGCACACGACGATTGTTGCTCGTGCATGATCAGGTCCGTGGCCGGAAGTCCTTTCGAATTGCGAACGGGTGTCGGCGTCGACGTCCACCGCCTCGCCGACGGTGTCCCGCTCCACCTCGCCGGCTTGCACTGGCCGGACGAGCCGCACGGGCTCGAGGGGCACTCGGACGGCGACGTCTGCGCGCACGCCATGTGCGACGCGCTGCTCTCCGCGGCCGGACTCGGCGATCTCGGCACCAACTTCGGCACGAGCGAGCCGGAGTGGGCCGGCGCCTCGGGGGTGACACTTCTGACGGAGACCGCCGCGCGCGTACGCCGGGCCGGCTACGAGATCGCGAACGTCGCGGTCCAGGTCATCGGCAACCGACCCACGGCTCGGGCCCCGTCGCGACGAGGCGGTCGCCGCGCTGGCCGACGCCGTCGGCGCACCGGTGTCCCTCTCGGCCACGACGACCGACGGGCTCGGCCTCACCGGCCGCGGCGAGGGCCTGGCAGCGATCGCGACGGCGCTCGTGCACCGATGAGAGCGGCCGTCGTCGTCCTCGCCGCAGGGTCGGGGACGCGGGTCGGCGCGGACGTGAACAAGGTGCTGCTGCCGGTCGGAGACGTTCCCGTCGTGGCCCGCTCGGTGCGCACCGCCTGCCAGGTGCCCGGCGTACGACGCGTGGTGCTGGTCGTGCGCGACGGAGAGCAGGACGCCGTGCGCGAGGCGTGCGAACCGCACCTCCCCGACCCGCACCCCGAGGTGGCGATGGTCGCGGGTGGCGCGACCCGCCATCTGTCGGAGTGGGCGGCCCTCGAGCTGCTGGCTCCGGCCATCGAGGCCGGAGAGCTCGATGTCGTGGCGATGCACGACGCCGCGCGGCCCCTGGCCGGCGTGCCGTTGTACGAGGCGGTGCTCGCGACCGCCGAGCGACTCGGCGGCGCGATCCCGGTGGCGCGGTTGCCCGACCTGATCGCCGTGGACGGGGCGCGACTGCCGACCGCCCTGGTCGGCGTGCAGACCCCCCAGGCCTTCCGGGCCGCCGACCTGCTCGCGGCACACCGCTCCGCTGCCACCGACGGATTCGAGGCGACGGACACGGCGGGCTGCCTCGCGGCGTACGCGGACGTCGTGATCGGAGGGGTCGAGTCGGACACGCGGAACCTCAAGGTGACGGTGGCCGACGACTTCGCGGTGGCGGAGGCGCTCAGGGCGCGGTGAGCGCCTCGAGGTGGGCCAGGTCGGCGGCGTCGTGGACCCGCGCGGCTGAGCGCGGGGCATCGACCAGCTCCACGCGATGATCGGCCCGCAGGTGTGCCAGGGCCGTGGGGAAGTCCGCGTCCGGCCAGTCGGCGAGAGACGCGACCACACCGGCCGGCAGGACCAGCGGGGAGACCAGGTGGCGCAGCCCCTCGCGGTCGAGGGTCCGGCCGACCGTCGGGCCGTCGGCGCCCGGCACCAGCTCCTTGACGGTGTCGGTGACGCCGAGCACGGCCGCCACGACGGCGTCACGCTCGACGGATCGGCGTACGCAGTCGGCGATGAAGGCCGGCGGCACCGCCGGACAGAGTGCGTCGTGCCAGACCAGCGGGAGCCCCGACTCACGCACGGCCGACCACGGGGTGGTCAGGTCCAGCAGCTGGATGGCCGCCTCACCCATCGCCCAGGCGGCGCAGGCGACCAACGGCTCACCGTGGAGCAGCGCGAAGGGCAGGGACCCACGGTCGCGCTCGACCACGACGCCGAGGGCGACGGGCCCGAGCTCCAGGTCGTCCATGGGAGTGAACGCTAGTGGTGTTCGACCAGCACTAGCGCCGGACATGGCGAAGGCCCCGCCCACCGAAGTGGAGCAGGGCCTTCGTCAATCGGCTCTCAAACCGAATCAGGATGCGAGGACCTCATCGAGGATCGCCTCGGCCTTGTCCTCGTTGGTGCTCTCGGCCAGCGCCAGCTCCGAGACCAGGATCTGGCGAGCCTTCGCCAGCATCCGCTTCTCGCCGGCCGACAGACCGCGGTCGCGCTCCCGACGCCACAGGTCGCGGACGACCTCCGACACCTTCATCACGTCGCCGCTGTGCAGCTTCTCGAGGTTCGCCTTGTAGCGCCGCGACCAGTTGGTCGGCTCCTCGACGTGTGCCGCTCGCAGAATGTCGAAGACGCGGTCGAGACCCTCTTTGTCGACGACGTCGCGTACGCCGACGAGGTCGAGGTTGCACGCAGGCACGCGGACGACGAGGTCCTGCTGAGCCACGATCCGGAGGACGAGGTACTCCTTGTCCTCACCCTTGATCTTGCGCATCTCGATGTCTTCGATGACAGCCGCCCCGTGATTGGGATACACAACCGTTTCGCCCACGGTGAAAGACATATTCTTCAGTACCACCCTTCTTGGGTCTCTATTCTAACACGGGCACGGCTCGGCTCCTTTGGCGTCTCCGCAGGTCAGACGGGGTTTGCCGGCTTGACAGATCGCTTGCCGATGTGCGTCCCGAGATGGCCATCGGTTGCCGGCCGGTCGCCGACATTGCGGTGGCTCGACAGCCCCTCTCCGAGACCGACGTCGACGCCATGGCCGATACTTCTGGCCATGTCCGGGTCCGAGTCCACCGCCGAGGCAGTGCCCCGGCGGCTCGGTGGGCTGACCCCGTTTCTGCTGGTGCGCGCTGCCCATCCCCGGCAGGCGCTGCTGACCGCCGCCGGGCTCGCTCTGGCGGCGGTGCTGTCCGGCCGGCCGCCCCGTGAGGTCGGCCTGGTCGCGGTGACCGTCCTCGTAGGGCAGGCCCTCCTGGGCTGGGACAACGACCTCGTCGACGAGCGGGCCGATCGTGCGGACGAGCGCAGCGGGAAGCCGTTGGTCGGCGGCGGCCTCGACCGCGGGACCCTCGCCTTCTGGCTCGCCTGCGCCGCCCTCCTCGTCATTCCCCTGTCGTTGTCCAGCGGGATCGACGCCGGACTGGCCTACCTGATGTCTCTCGCCTTGGGCGTGCTGGGCAACCGGTTGTTCCGGAACGGTCGGCTCTCCTGGCTGGCCTGGGCACTCGCGTTCGCGCTGTACCCGGCGTACCTCTCCTACGGCGGGTGGGGCGGCGGTGCAGAGGGACAGCCACCGACCATCGCGATGACGGTCGCCGCGGCGTTCCTCGGGGTCGGCGCCCATGTCCTCGTCGCGTTGCGCGGGCTGGTGGAGGACAACCGTGCGGGCCGGCGACACGTTCCGCTGCGGCTCGCCCTCCGCCTCGGAGCCCCGCGGCTCCTGGTCCTCTCCTGCCTCTACTGCGGACTGCTCGTCGCGGTCGTCGCGGTCGTCGGGGGCACCGTCGGGTTGTCGCAGTAGCACCCCGTGGGCAGGCGCGAGCCTCCCGCTAATGTGTCGCCCGTGAACGTGCGACGCACCCTGGCGCTCGGTGCGGCCGGCCTGGTCGCCGCCGCCACCCTCACGGCCTGCGGTTTCGACTACCCGACGGACCGGATCAACAACATCACCGCCGGGGTCAGCTACCGCGACGGCAGCGTCGACATCCTGAACGCCGCCGTGGTGGCCAAGGAGGCGAACTCCGGCACGTTCATCGCCACGTTCGTCAACGGCAGCACCTCGAAGACCATCGCGCTCCAGTCGGTCACCGGCGACAACACCGCCATCTCGAACGCGCAGCCGACCACCTTCTCGCTCGCGCCCGGCTCGCTGCGCAACCTCGCCACCGAGGGCGGCATTCCGGTCAGCGGCACGTTCGCCCTCGGCCAGTTCGTGAACATCAGCTTCTCGTTCGACGACGGCGAGACCGTGAACATGAACGTCCCTGTGGTGGCCGACAGCGAGCAGTGGACCGGCCTGGACACCTCCACCCCGTCACCCAGCGCGAGCCCGACCGAGTCGCCGAGCTGACCGGGCCGCTCGTGACGTACACGCTGGTCCTGCTCCGCCACGGCGAGAGCCTCTGGAACGCCGAGAACCTCTTCACCGGCTGGGTGGACGTCGACCTCTCCGAGAAGGGCCGAGCCGAGGCCCTGCGAGGCGGGGAACAGCTACGGGACGCCGGGATCCTCCCCGACGTCGTCCACACGTCGCTGCTGCGGCGGGCGATCACCACCGCGACGATGAGCCTGGACGTCGCAGACCGCCACTGGATCCCCGTGCGGCGCAGCTGGCGGCTCAACGAGCGGCACTACGGCGCCCTGCAGGGGAAGAACAAGAAGCAGACGCTCGAGCAGTACGGCGAGGAGCAGTTCATGCTCTGGCGCCGCTCGTTCGACGTACCACCTCCGCCGCTGGACGACGACGACGAGTTCTCCCAGGCCCACGACCTCAGGTACGCCGATCTCGGTGCCGACCTGCCGCGCACGGAGTGCCTGAAGGACGTCATCGCCCGGCTGCTCCCCTACTGGGACGGACCGCTCGCCGATGATCTGCGCACGGGCCAGACGGTCCTGGTCGCGGCGCACGGCAACAGCCTGCGCGCGATCGTCAAGCATCTCGACGGGATCAGTGACGACGACATCGCCGGACTCAACATCCCGACGGGGATGCCGCTGGTCTACGAGCTCGACGACCAGCTGCGGCCCACGGTGAAGGGTGGGCGCTACCTCGACCCCGAGGCCGCCGCCGAAGCGGCCGCCGCGGTGGCGAACCAGGGCCGTTAGAGACCCCTAGCTGGCCGACGCCTCACGGGGCGCCGGGTACTGGCCGGTCACGACGAAGATCACCCGGTTGGCGACCGAGACGGCGTGGTCGGCGATCCGCTCGTAGTAGCGGCCCAGCAGCGCGATGTCGACGGCGGACTCGACCCCGTGCTGCCAGTCGTCGCCGAGCAGCTGGGTGAAGCTGCTGCGGCGCAGCTGGTCCATCTCCTCGTCGTCGCGACCGAGCTCGATCGCGGCCTCGACGTCGCGGTCGGTGATCACCGACGCGACCCGTCGCACCATGTCCTCGGCGACCTCGGCCATCCGCGAGATCGTCGGTCGTGCCTCTTCGGGAACGGCGATGTCCGGCACGCGGAGACGGGCGATCTTGGCGACGTGCACCGACAGGTCACCCATGCGCTCGAGCTCGCTGACCATGCGCAGGGCCGATACGACGACCCGGAGGTCGCCGGCGACCGGCTGCTGCAGCGAGAGCAGGGAGAACGCGGTCTCCTCGACCCGCTCGCGGGCGGTGTCGATCTTGGCGTCTGCGGCGATCACACGCTCCGCGACGTCGGCGTCACCGCCGAGGAGAGCTTGAGTGGCATGCCGGACGGACGTCTCGACCTCCTGGCAGATCTCGGCCAGGTCGGAGAAGATCGAATCCAGCTGCTCGTGGAACGCTTCACGCATGTCGTCACCGTAGGTGTCGAAAGTGACCGGACGGGGCCGACCGGTGAACGGGTCGTGAACACTCCGTGAGCGCGCCTTCCGCGTGCGAACGCCAGGTGTCCGGATGCGTACGATCTGTGTGTGAGCCCCACGACGCAGGCTTTTCTGGCCGCGCTCATCGGGGCTGTCGTCGCCGGAGGCGCCGTCCTGGCCTGGCACGTCAGCGAACGACAGCAACACACAGCCACCCGCCCGGAGGAGCCCGCGCTGCCGGCCGGCGTGGCCACGGTCCTGTCCGTCCTGCGCAGCAGCGCGCTCGTCGTCGACGACGCCGACGAGGTGGTCAAGGCCTCCGCACCGGCGCTGGCGTTCGGTCTCGTGCGCGGCCAACGGCTGGTGTCCTCCGAGCTCGCCGATCTGGTCCGCCAGGTACGCCGGGACGGCCAGATCCGCGAGACCGAGCTCACCATGCCCCGCCCGAGCGGACCTCCGCGCATGGTGACGGCACGCGTCGCGCCGCTGAGCTCGCGCTACGTGCTCGCGCTCGTCGAGGACCGCACCCGCGAGCGCCGGGTCGAGGCCGTACGCCGCGACTTCGTCGCCAACGTCTCGCACGAGCTGAAGACCCCGGTGGGCGCGATCAAGCTGCTGGCCGAGGCCGTCTCGGACGCCTCGGACGATCCCGAGGCCGTGGAGCGGTTCGCGCGGCGCATGCTGACCGAGAGCGACCGGCTCTCGCGCATGGTGCAACAGATCATCGAGCTGTCGCGGCTGCAAGGGGACGAGCCGCTCGAGACACCCGCTGTCGTCGACGTCGACGACGTGATCAAGCGGTCGGTCGACATCACGGTCATGGACGCCAGCAACCGCCACATCTCGGTGGTCACCGGCGGGACGCCGGGCCTGACGATCTTCGGCAACGAGGAGCAGGTCTCCGCAGCGGTGACCAACCTCGTCGCCAACGCCGTCACCTACTCGGGCGACGACTCGACGGTGCTGGTGTCGACCAAGCCCAACGAGGACATGGTCGAGATCTCGGTCGTCGACCAGGGCATCGGCATCCCGCGCGACGAGCTGGACCGGATCTTCGAGCGCTTCTACCGCGTCGACCCGGCCCGGCACCGATCCACCGGCGGGACGGGACTCGGGCTCTCGATCGTCAAGCACGTCGCGGCCACCCACGGCGGCGACGTACGTGTGTGGTCCCTGGAGGGACAGGGCTCGACCTTCACGCTCTCCCTCCCCCGATCCAACCAAGAGGAGTTCGCCTCATGACCCGCGTGCTTGTCGTCGAGGACGAGGAGAGCTACGCAGACGCCTTGTCGTACATGCTCCGCAAGGAGGGGTACGACGTGTCGCTGGCCGCCAACGGCAACGACGCGCTCACCGAGTTCGATCGCAACGGAGCGGACATCGTCCTGCTCGACCTGATGCTCCCGGGCCTGCCCGGCACCGAGGTGTGCCGGCAGATCCGCGCGGTGTCCAACGTGCCGGTGATCATGGTCAGCGCCAAGGACGACGAGGTCGACAAGATCGTCGGGCTCGAGCTCGGCGCCGACGACTACATCACCAAGCCCTACTCGCCGCGCGAGCTCGTCGCGCGCATCCGCGCCGTGCTCCGGCGCGGCATCGAGCCGGACCTGGCCCCGATGACGCTCGAGGCCGGATCCGTCCGGATGGACGTCGAGCGCCACGTCGTGACCGTCGACGGCGAGACGCAGCGCCTGCCCTTGAAGGAGTTCGAGCTGCTCGAGCTGTTCCTGCGCAACCCCGGTCGCGTGCTGACCCGTGGTCAGCTCATCGACCGGGTCTGGGGCTCGGACTACGTCGGTGACACCAAGACCCTCGACGTGCACGTGAAGCGGCTGCGCGCCAAGCTGGAGCCGGACCCCTCGCACCCGACCATGCTGGTGACGGTGCGCGGGCTGGGTTACAAGCTCGATCTCTAGGAGACCCGCCCCAGCGGTCCGCGGCTGTCCGCTAGTGCCGGTCGGCCCTGGCTGGGAGACGCCGACGTTCGCTACCCTCCGAGGCTTCCGTCTAGGGGGGCAAGATGCGTCGTTTGGGTGAGCTGGTCCTGCGGCACCGGGTGATGATCGTGATCGCCTGGGCGTTGATCCTGGTCGCGGGTGGTGCCGTGTCGAGCACGGTGTCCGACCGGATGACGGTGAACTTCTCGCTGCCCGGCCAGCCCGGTGACGAGGCCGCCAACAAGATCATCGCGGCGTACCACAACGGTGGAAACACGGCTCCGCTGCTGGCGACGGTGACGCTGCCCGAGGGGCAGACCGTCTCGGGGAACGAGGACGAGGTGACGAAGGCGTTCGCCTCGATCACCTCGGGCGATCCGGACGTCCCGTTGCGGGTCGTCGACGAGGCGAACACGGGCGACAAGGCCTTCCGCACCTCCGACGACCGCACGGCGTACGCGATGGTGTTCTACCCGTTCCCGCAGAGCTTCGACCAACAGCTCCCGACGAAACCGATCGAGAAGTCCGTGCAGGCGGCGGCGCCCGACGGCTCGGAGGTCGGGGTGACCGGCATGGACGCGCTCGCCGTCGGGGACGAGTCGGGAGGGCCAGGCGTCCTCACCGAGACCCTGTTCGGCGCTGCCGGCGCCTTGATCGTGCTGCTGTTCGTCTTCGCGTCCGCGCTGGCGTTCCTGCCGATGATCGTGGCCGCGGTGTCCATCATGGCGACGTTCCTGATGCTGCTGCCGCTGACGTATCTCACCGATGTCTCGTTCATCGTCCAGTTCCTGGTCGCCCTGGTCGGGCTCGGCGTCGCGATCGACTACTCGTTGCTCTTCGTCACCCGATGGCGCGAGGAACGAGATCACGGACGCGACAACCACGAGGCGGTGGTCGCCGCGATGGAGACCGCGGGGCATGCCGTCCTGTTCAGCGGGATCACGGTCGCCATCGGCCTCCTCGCACTGGTGGTGCTCCCGGTCCCGTTCATGCGCAGCGTCGGCTACGGCGGCGCCCTCATCCCGCTGGCCAGCGTCCTGGTCACGTTGACCCTGACGCCGGCCATCCTCGGCAGCATCGGGCCACGGGTCGACTGGCCGAAGATCCGGCACGAGAACAAGCCGAGCCGCGGGTGGACGGCGTGGGCGACCCTCATCGTGCGGCGCCGGTGGGTCGCGCTGCTCGCCGCCCTTGCGGTGATCGCCGTGCTCTTCGTGTCGTTCCTCGGCATCAAGATCGGCCTGGCGGACTCCACGTCGTTGGCCAAGAACGGGGCGGCGTACGACACCTTGCAGACGTTGGAGAACGGCGGCGTGAACACCGGGGTGCTCACGCCGATGGAGGTGCTGACCGAGACCGACAAGGCCCCGGCGGTCGCCGACACGCTGGCGAAGGTCGACGGGGTGACCCGGACCGTCGTCCCGACCGGGCCCGGGGCCTCGGTGGACGGCCAGACCGTGCTGCTGGTGTTCCCCGACGCGGAGACGGTGAACTCCCAGAGCGTGCAGGTCGTCCGCGACGTCACGGCCGTTGCCGACGACACCGACGGTGTGATCGGTGTGACCGGCGTCGGCAACGCGCAGGTCGACTTCCTGCACGCGGTCTACGGCAACTTCCCGCTGATGCTGCTGATCATCGCGGCGCTCACCTACATCCTGCTGGTGCGAGCGTTCAGGTCGATGCTCCTGCCGTTGAAGGCGGTGATCCTCAACCTCATCTCCCTGTCGGCCGTGTACGGGCTGATGGTGCTGTTCTGGCAGAAGGGATACGGCTCCGACGCCGTGTTCGGGATCGCCGAGACCGGCGCGGTCACGTTCTGGATCCCCTTGATGGTGTTCGCGTTCCTGTTCGGGCTGTCGATGGACTACGAGGTGTTCATCCTCGCCCGCGTCCGGGAGGAGTACGACGCGGGCGCCACCACGGACGAAGCGGTGATCCAGGGCATCGGCCGCACCGGCCGACTGGTCACGAGCGCGGCCCTGATCCTGTTCCTGGCCTTCGCCGCGCTCGCCTCCGGCCCTGGCACGGACCTCAAGGTGATGGCCACCGGGCTGGGCTTCGGCATCCTGCTCGACGCCACTCTCGTGCGGTCGGTGCTCGTGCCGTCGCTGGTGTCGTTGTTCGGCTCGTGGAACTGGAAGCTCCCCGACTCCGTCGCGCGCATCCTCCGCATCGAGCCGTCGCACGCGCACGCCGAGCGCCGGCTGGCCGCCGACGACTGAGGTCCCCGGATAGTACGGATCAAGCCTTCGGCAGAACCGCGGTCGGCACCGGCCTCCTGATCCGTACTATCGCTCACGCCGCGTCCGAAATCCGCGCGAAGACTGTCGGTGGTCCTCCCTAGGCTGGGGCCGTGCCACCCACCGACCGACCCTGGCTGCCGATCGCCGCCGTCGCCACCACCCTGGTCCTGTGGGCCTCCGCCTTCGTGGCGATCCGACATCTCGGCGGCACCTTCACGGCCGGCTCGTTGTCGTTGGGTCGCCTGGTGATCGGCTCGCTCGCGCTCGGAGCCGTGGCGGTCTCGCGGGGTCTGCCGAGGCCCAGTGGCCGTGACTGGCTCGGGCTGGTCGCGATCGGCGTCCTGTGGTTCGGCATCTACAACGTCGCCCTCAACCAGGGGGAGCACCACGTCGACGCCGGCACGTCGGCGATGCTGATCCAGATCTCGCCCGTGTTGATCGCGGTGCTCGCGACGGCCTTCCTCGGCGAGCGGTTCACGCTGTGGCTCGGGGTCGGGCTCCTGCTGGCCTTCGCCGGCGTCGTCCTGATCGGTGCGTCGCAGCCCGGCGGTCACAACGACATCGCCGGCGTCCTGCTGTGCCTGCTCGCGGCCCTGGTCTACTCGATCGCGCTGGTCGTGCAGAAGCCGCTCGTCTCGCGCCTCTCGGCGCTCCACGTCACCTGGCTGGCCTGCACCGTCGGCGCGGTGGCGTGCCTGCCCTTCGCCGGTCAGCTGGTCGACGGCACCCGCGACGCGTCCGCTTCCGACATCTGGTGGGTGGTCTACCTCGGGCTGTTCCCGACGGCGATCGCCTTCACGACGTACGCCTTCGCCCTGCGGCACATGACGGCCAGCAGCCTGGGCATCACGACCTACCTCGTGCCGCCGCTGACGATCCTGATGGGGTGGGTCTTCCTGGACGAGACGCCGCCCGGCATGGCCTACGTCGGTGGCGTGCTCGCCCTGGTCGGTGTCGCCGTCGCGCGCCGCAAGACACGGGTGCGCGAGGAGCTCCCGCAGGCCGAGGTCGCCCATCCGTAGCATCGCGACGACTGTCATGCTGCGCCTGTGAACGTCGTCGCCGGCGTGCTGGTCGGCCTGGTCGCCGCGCTGCACCTCTCCTTCCTGGTCCTCGAGATGTTCCTGTGGACCACGCCCACCGGGCGCCGGGTCTTCGGGCTCGACCCCGACTTCGCCGAGCGGTCGAGGGCACTGGCAGCCAACCAGGGCCTCTACAACGGGTTCCTGGTCGCCGGCCTCGTCTGGGGGCTGGTCGGCGGGCGCACCGACGTCCGCGTGTTCTTCCTGGTCTGCGTCGTGGTGGCCGGTGCGTACGGCGCGGCCACGGTCAACAAGCGGATCCTGCTCGTCCAGGCCGTGCCCGCGGCCGTCGCCCTCGTCGCGGTCGCGCTCAGCTGACGGGACCGATCCCGAACCACGGCAGACACGCTTCGGCTCCCGTGACCTCCGCGGTGCGGCCGCCGTCGCGCCACGCCTGGCGCGTCAGTCGGACGTGCTGGAGCTCGAACGGACCGGTGGGCGTCACGGTCCGGGTGATGCCGTTGTCGACGTACCCCATGCGGTACGAGACGGCGAGGGACGGCGGGTTGTCGGTCCGCGCTGACGACACCGCGATCTCGGCGCCCAGGTGGTCGAAGGCGAAGGCGAGCACGCCCGTGCGCATCAGGTTGGCGAGGCCGCGCCCGCGCACCTCGGAGGACAGCCAGGAGTAGGAGTCGACCGTCTTCAGCTGCCGGAACTGCTCGCCCTCGAGTGCCTGGACGCCGACCGCGCGTCCGTCCACCTCCACCGCGAGGTCGAGGCACCAGGAGTCGAGCGACCAGGCGCCCCGGTGTTTCCAGATCTCCCCCGCCAGCTGACGGCGCCGGTCGACGTCCGGCGGAAGGGAGCCGAACCGCTCGTTGGCGGGGTTCATCTCGAGATCGTCCGGGATGACCGACTGCAGCACCTCGAGGTCGGCGTCGGTGGCGCCGCGCAGCAGGACGTCGCCGCACCGGATCCGGAGGTCGAAGAAGGGCCAGTCCACGCGGTCAGGCTAGGGGTCGTCCGGCTCCGGGGTCCCGCCGGTTTCCAGCCAGCCGCGGAAGGCATCGAGGTTGCGGGTGGACTCTCCCCGGAGGTTGCGCCACTCCCACTCCTTGCGGATCGACGAGGCGAAGCCGAGCTCGAGGATCGTGTTGAACGGCCCGTCGGCATGGGCGAGGACCGCCCCCATCAGTCGGTCCAGCTCCTCCGCGGTCACCAGCGAGAGGGGAAGGCGTGCGTCGAGGTAGATGTCGCCCAGGGTGTCGACGGCGTACGAGACGCCGTACGTCTTGAGGTTGCGCTCGAGCAGCCAGCGGTAGACGCGCTCGTGGTTCTCGTCCGGGTTGCGGCAGACGAATGCGTGGACGGCCAGCGCGTGGGTGCCGACGTCGAGACGTACCGGGGTCTGCAGCTTGCGCTCGCCGGGGAGCGCGAAGCTGAACGAGCCGTCGCGCTCGTCGAACTCCAGCTCGTTGTCGGTCAGGTAGTCGCGGATCACCTGGGCCGGGAGGTCCATGCCACGACCCTGCCACGACCGGCCGCGGCGCGGCAGCGGTGGTGGCTAGACGGGTGCGCGGAGGCCGGCACGCGCGCGTTCGTAGACGTCCAGGGTGCGCTCGGCCGTCTCCTCCCAGGAGAACATCCCGGCGCGGGTTCGCGCACCCGCAGCCAGTCGGGCGCGCAGCCCGTCGTCGACGAGGACTCGGCCGATGGCGTGGGCCCAGGCCGCCGGCTCGTGCGTGTCGAGCAACAGACCGCTGACCCCGTCGGCGACCACCGTGCTCAGGCCGCCCACCGCGGCGGCGATGACCGGCGTCCCCGTGGCCTGCGCCTCGGCGGCGACGAGACCGAAGGACTCGTTGTACGACGGCACCGCGACCACGGAGGCCGCGGCGTCCCAGACCGCGAGCTCGGCCGGTCGGACCGGCGGCACGAACCGCACGACGTCGTCGATACGCAGCTCTGCCGCGAGGTCGGCCAGGGCCTCGGGATGCTCGAGCCCGGTGCCCGAGGGGCCACCGACGATCGGGACGACCAGCCGCGACCGCAGGTCGGGCTGGTGGTCGAGCAGGCAGGCCACGGCGCGCAGGAGCACGTCGGGGGCCTTGAGCGGCTGGAGCCGGCCCGCGAACAGCACGACGTGCGCGTCCATCGGGAGGCCGAGCTGCTCACGGGCGGCCTGCGTGTCGCGCGGCCGGAACACCGCCAGGTCGACGCCCGGGTGGATGACCTCGACCCGGCCGGGGTCGGCGTCGTACAGGTTGACCAGCTGCTTGGCCTCGAGGTCGGTGCTCGCGATCAGCATGTCGGCGGCCTCGACCACCTGCTCCTCGCCGATGATCCGGGCCGACGGCTCCGGGACGTCGCCGAGGGCCAGGGCCTCGTTCTTGACCTTGGCCATCGTGTGCATGGTGTGCACGAGCGGCACGCCCCAGCGGTCCCGAGCGAGCGCGCCGACCTGGCCGGAGAGCCAGTAGTGGGAGTGGACCATGTCGTAGTGGCCGAGCGGCAGAGCGGCCTCGGCACGCAGCACCTCGCGCGCGAAGACGCACAGCTGGCTCGGCAGCTCGCCCTTGGTCAGGCCCTCGAACGGACCGGCGTGGATGTTGCGCACGGTGATGCCGTCGCCCAGGTCGACGGTCGACTCGACCCTGGACGAGGTCGATCGGGTGAAGATGTCGACCTCGATGCCGGCGGCGGCCAGCCGACGGGACAGCTCGATGACGTAGACGTTCATCCCGCCCGCATCCCCGGTGCCCGGCTGGTCGAGCGGCGACGTGTGCACGCTGATCATCGCCACGCGGCGAACGGCGTCGGCCTCGGTGAGCTCCACGGCGTACCCCTTCCGGGGCGCAGCACAGGCCCCAACCGGGTGCAACCGCGAGAGTCGGGCCGCGATTCCCGCGGTGTCGGAAAAGGTCAGAGGGTGGCGCGCGGCAGGCCGGCGTGATGGTGACCCAGGCGGAGTCCGGACACCACACCGACGATCGCCCCGAACGCCGCATCGACCAGAGGCGGATCGGACGCGGACTGGTGCACGACCGCGAACACCCCCCACACCAGCGTCGGCAACGCGAGGGCGACGAACGCCCGGAGCGCCGGCACGTTGCTGCGCACGAGCAGCAGCCCGAGCCCGAACAGGGCCACCGTCAGCAGGATCGCGCCCACCCAGAGCACGGCGCGCGTGAGGCCTCCGCCCTCGTCGAGGAAGTAGGCGAGCACCCAGGCCAGCCCACCGGCCACGCCGGCGAGCCGAACGGCTCTTCGGAGGTCGAACAGGTTCCCGGAGTTCTCAGCATGGCGTCCCATGACGGACCCACTCAACCACCTCGCGATCCACGGGTCACCTTGCAGCATGGAGAATCAGCCCTGTGACCCGTCGTACCGCCGTCGTGACCGGAGCCAGCAGCGGGATCGGGGCCGCCACGGCTCGAGCCCTGGCCGCCGAGGGGTACGCCGTGTGGTGTGCCGCCCGGCGCAGCGACCGGATCGAGGCGCTCGCCGAGGAGATCGACGGCACGGCGGTGACCTGTGACGTCACCTCGCCGGAGTCGGTCGCCGGGCTCGCCGCGGCCGTGGGTGAGTCCCTGAACGTCCTGGTGAACAATGCCGGCGGCGCGCTCGGCCTCGAGCCGGTCGCGGAGGCGGATCCGGAGCAGTGGCGGCAGATGTACGACGTGAACGTGCTCGGGCTCCTCCACGTCACCCAGGCACTCCTGCCGGCGTTGCGGGCCAGCGGTGACGGACTGATCGTGAACGTCGGCTCGACCGCCGGGAGGGTCGCCTACGAGGGCGGGGCCGGCTACACCGCCGCCAAGCACGGCACCCAGGTCGTCACCGAGACCCTCCGCCTCGAGCTGGTCGGCGAGCCCATCCGGATCAGCGAGATCGCGCCGGGCATGGTCCGCAGCGAGGGGTTCTCGTTGGTGCGCTTCGACGGCGACCAGGCGCGCGCCGACGCGGTGTACGCCGGTGTCGCGGAGCCGCTCGTGGCCGAGGACGTGGCCGACGCCATCGCCTGGATCGCCACCCGGCCCTCCCACGTCAACATCGACGAGCTCGTGATCAAGCCGCGAGCCCAGGCCGCGCAGCACAAGGTGCACCGGGAGCAGTAGACGTCCGGAGCGATCCTGACCCGTGGGACCCGGATGACGCGGCCCGCTCCGGGCGGGAAGACTGCCGTCCATGCAGACGATCGGCCTGGTCGGCGGGATGAGCTGGGAGAGCACCGCGGTCTACTACCGCGACCTCAACCTCGGGGTTCAGGAGCGCCTCGGCGGGCTGTCGTCCCCGAAGGTCGTGCTGAGCTGTGTCGACTTCGCCGAGCTGACGGCGCTCGAGGACGAGGAGCGGTGGCCTCAGATCGGTGACCTCCTCACCGACGCGGCCCGCGGCGTCGAGCGCGGTGGCGCCGACTTCCTGCTGCTGTGCACGACGACGTTCCACAAGGTCGCCGACCAGATCGAGGCGTCGGTGGGCATCCCCCTCCTCCACCTCGGCGACGTGGTCGCGGACGAGGTGCGTGCCCAGGGCGTCTCCAAGGTCGGGTTCATCGGCACGACCGTCGCGATGTCCGACGGCTTCTTCGCCGAGCGACTCAGCCGACACGGCCTGGAGACCGTGCTGCCCGACCCGCGACACCACGAGCTGCTCAACAGCGCGATCTACGACGAGCTCGTGCACGGCCGGGTCGTCGACGCCACCCGGCGTCGCGTGCTCGGCGTGGTCGAGGAGCTCTGGGACTCCGGCGCCGGCGGCGTGCTCCTCGGCTGCACCGAGCTCGAGCTCCTGATCAAGCAGGCCGACGCGGAGATGCCGGTCTACCCGTGCACGACGCTGCACGTGAACGCCGCCCTGGACCGCGCGCTCTCCGCCTGAGACCGCTCACGACCCGGCAGGGCCGAAATCGGCGGCGCCCCCGGCTCGCCACGGGGGGAGCGAGCCAGGGGCGCAGGTGCCCGAGATGTCATGAGTCCTTCCCAGCCGGATCCGGGCCCAAACATCCGATCCGAAGAATTTCTCGGGCGCCTGGGCGGAGCTCAGCCCCGCTCGACCAGCACGGTGGCCGCACCCGTGTCGACGTCGGTCTCGGTTGCCGCCGATGCGGAGAAGCGGCCGGCGCCCGGCACCCTGGTGCCGGGAAGACAGCGCTGGCGCGCCGACACCCGGACCACGTCGTCGCCGGGCCGCCACGAGGCCCGGAACGAACGACACGGAGCGCTCGAGCAGTCCTCCCGCCCGCAGGTCAGGAAGCGCTGGTGCAGGCCTGCGGCGTCGTGTCGCACCACGAGGATCACGCTGTGCGGCGGCGGCGTGCCGTGGCGACCGGGCCAGTAGTAGAAGGAGAAGCGGCCCTCCTTGCGCAGGTCGCGGACCTTCACCTGCATGGCGAAGCGGTGGTCGCCGTTCATCACGCGCAACCGGGTGATGTCGATCGTCGCTGGAGCGTTCCCCCGCTCGTAGCTCTGGACCACCGTCTCCGCACCCGCAGGTGACGGCAAGGCGCACCAGCACCGCACTCACGGCCACCAGGGCGGCCAGGACTCCCACTCGTCTCCTCATGACGCCATCCTCTCGACACCTCTCCACGTAGGAGGTCGCCACCCTCCCGCCACGGACTACCTGGTCCGATGCATCGGGGCCTCGGCCGGTTCGGTCGAGGTCGCGAAAGCCGACCAGGCGATCACTAGACTCGCGAAGGCCCTCCCGGGGCCGCACGTCGAGAGGATCCACGCCACCACATGTCAGCGAGCCAGGGCCAGCCCGCGCCGGCGACCGGGTGGATCCGCAGGCTGAGCCGGCTGGTCTGGACCCACAAGACCCACGTCCTCCTGTCCTTCGCCGCCGCCGTGCTCGGGAGCATGGGCCAGGCGGTCGTCCCGCTCGTCGCCCGGAAGATCGTGGACGACGTCATCGGCCACGACGGGGAGCCGCTCTGGCCGTGGCTCACGCTCCTCGTCGTGATCGCCGGACTCGTCTTCGGCTTCGCCTACCTACGTCGCTATCGCGGTGGGCTGGTCGGCATCGCCGTGCAGTACGACCTTCGCAACCGGATGCACGACCACCTGCTCACGCTCGACGAGCAGAGCCTCTCCCACCTGAGCACCGGTCAGGTCGTCGCGCGGGCGAACGGCGACACCGCGCTCGTGCAAGGGTTGCTCAACTTCCTGCCACTGATGACCGGCAACGTGCTGATGATGCTGGTCTCGCTGGTCATCATGTTCGTGCTGTCGCCCTTGCTGGCCCTGGTGGGGCTGGTGATCGTCCCCCTGCTCTTCGTCGTCTCCTACCGGATGCGACTCAAGATCTTCCCCGCCACCTGGGACGGTCAGCAGCGCGAGGGCGAGGTCGCCGAGGTCGTCGACGAGGACGTGAACGGCGTCCGCGTGGTGAAGGCGTTCGGCCAGGAGGAGCGCGAGCTCCGCCGGATGGTCGGCATCGTCCAGACCCTGTACGGCGTACGGATGCGGGCGACACGACTGCAGGCGCGCTACCAGCCGCTGCTCGAGTCGATCCCGGTCCTCGCCCAGGTCGCGGTGCTCGCGCTGGGTGGCTGGATGGCCCTCCACGGGCGCATCTCGATCGGCACCTTCCTCGCGTTCTCGACGTACGTCGGGCAGTTCGTCGCTCCCGCTCGGCAGCTGGCCGGCGTCCTCACGGTCGGTCAGCAGGCACGCGCTGGTGTGGAGCGGATCTTCCAGCTGCTCGACATCCAGCCGCAGATCTCGGACGCGCCCGATGCGGTGGACCTTCCCGAGGTGGCCGGTGAGATCGAGCTCCGTGGCGTCCGCTTCGCCTACGACGACGAGCCGGTGCTCGACGGGCTGGACCTCCACGTGCGCGCGGGTGAGCGCGTCGCCCTGGTCGGCGGGAGCGGGAGCGGCAAGTCGACCGCCACCCGGCTCGTCCACCGGCTCCTCGACCCGGACGCCGGCCAGGTCCTGGTCGACGGACACGACATCCGCGGGGTCACGCTCCGATCGCTGCGCCGGCAGGTGGGCGCGGCGTTCGAGGAGAGCTTCCTGTTCTCCGACACGATCACCGCCAACATCGCCTACGGCCGGCCGGAGGCCACCCCCGACCAGATCGAGGAGGCCGCCCGGATCGCCGGCGCCCACGAGTTCGTCCTCGAGCTGTCCGAGGGCTACGACACCCGGGTCGGCGAGCGCGGGCACAGCCTGAGCGGAGGTCAACGGCAGCGGATCGCGCTCGCTCGCGCGATCCTGTCCGATCCGCGCATCCTCGTCCTCGACGACGCCACCAGCGCCGTCGACGCGGCGACCGAGGAGCGCATCTTCACCGGGCTCCGCGAGCTCCTCGCCGGACGGACCAGCCTGATCGTCGCTCACCGGGTGTCCACGCTGAGGCTCGCCGACCGCGTCGTACTGCTCGAAGCGGGTCGAGTGGCCGACCAGGGCACCCACGAGGAGCTGATGGCGCGCAACCGCGCGTACCGCGAGCTGCTCACCGGCCTGGACGAGGAGGCCGCCCGCACCGTCGGTGACTCGATCGAGACCCTCAGCCAGGTCGACGTCACCCCGTCCGCCTGGCAGCGCGGCACCGGCGATCGCGCGGAGGCGGCCCGCAGCGCGACCGAGCGGGCGGCCCAGCGGATCTCGGCAAGACCGAGCGTGGGGCCCGGGCTCGGTGGTGGGGGAGGGCGCCTCAACCTCGCACCGACCCCCGAGCTCCTCGCCCGCGTGGACGCCCTGCCACCCGTCCGCGACCACTACGTATCGGACCCGGTCCAGGACACCAGGGCCGATCCTCGCTTCTCGATGTGGCGGCTCGTCAAGGAGTTCCGCTGGTCCTTCGGGTTGGGACTGGCTCTGGTCGTCCTCGACGCGCTCGCCGCGCTGTCCGGCCCCTACCTCGTGCGGATCGGCGTCGACCACGGCGTCGCTGCCGACGCCGCGCACGTCCTGTGGTGGGCGTCGGCGGCGTTCCTCGCGGTTGCCCTGGTCGACCTGGTCGACCAGGTGGCATCGACGTTCGTCACCGGACGGACCAGCGAGCGGATCATGGCGTCCCTGCGCATCCGCATCTGGGCACAGCTGCAGCGCCTGTCCCTCGACTACTACGAGCGCGAGATGGCCGGCCGGATCATGACCCGGATGACGACCGACGTCGACCAGTTCGAGACGCTCATCGAGAACGGCCTGCTGCAGGCGATGGTCTCGCTGGTCACCTTCGTCGGTGTCGGCGTCGCTCTGCTCCTGATGGATCTCGAGCTCGCGCTGTGGACCCTCACCGTGATCGTGCCCCTGGCGTTCGCGACGGTGATCTTCCGGCGCGTCACCAACCGGCTGTACGACCTGGTCCGCGAGGCACTCGCGGTCGTCAACGCCGACTTCCAGGAGTCCCTGTCCGGCATCCGCGAAGCGCAGGCGTTCGTCCACGAAGCGCTGACCGTCGAGCGGTTCCACGACCTCGGACGCCGCTACTACGACGGACGCGCCCGGGCGCAGCGGACCATCGCGACGTACTTCCCGTTCGTGCTGTTCCTGTCCGCGATCGCGGACGTGATCGTGCTCGGGGTCGGCGCCCACCTCATCGAGCAGGGGCGGCTCTCCACCGGCGTCCTGATCGCGTTCCTGCTCTACCTGACGCTGTTCTTCTCCCCGATCCAGCAGCTGTCGCAGGTCTTCGACTCGTGGCAGCAGACCCGGGTGTCGATCGGACGCATCTCCGAGCTGATGCGGCTCCGGACGATCACGCCCGACGCCGTCGACCCGACGCCTCTCGGGGAGGTCCGCGGCGAGCTCACGTTGCACGACGTCCACTTCACGTATCCGCAGGCGGAGATCGTGGCCGACGAGCGGGGACCGGCCGACGCCGTTCCGACCGGCTCCGTCGACGTACGCCGGAAGCCGCCGGAGGCCCTGCGGGGACTCGACCTGCACGTCGCCGCCCACGAGACCGTCGCGCTCGTGGGCGAGACCGGTGCCGGCAAGTCGACGGTGCTCAAGCTGATCGCGCGGTTCTACGACCCCGACTCCGGGTCGGTCAGCCTCGACGGTCACGACCTCCGCACGCTCGGGCTCCACGACTTCCGCAGCCGGCTCGGCTACGTGCCTCAGGAGTCGTTCCTCTTCACCGGGACGATCCGCGACAACATCGCCTACGGACGACCGGAGGCGACGGACGCCGAGGTCGAGGCGGCCGCGCGGGCGGTGGGTGCGCACGACCTCGTCGCCTCCCTGCCCGGTGGATACCTCCACGAGCTCTCCGAGCGCGGGACGTCGCTCTCCTCGGGCCAACGGCAGCTGATCGCCCTCGCTCGCGCGGAGCTCGTCGACCCGGCCCTCCTGCTCCTCGACGAGGCGACCGCCAACCTCGACCTCGCCACCGAGGCCCGGGTCTCGGCCGCGATGGCCGCGGTGGCCGGCCGGCGTACGACGATCCTGATCGCGCACCGCCTCCAGACCGCCCGCACGGCCGACCGGATCGTGGTCCTGGGCCGGGGCCGGGTCCTGGAGGAGGGCACGCACGACGACCTGGTCGCCAGGGACGGCTCGTACGCCGCGATGTGGCGGGCCTTCGAGCTGGTGAGCGCCTCCTGACGACGTCGCACACCTCGGCCAGGTAAAACCTGTCCCGCCCCCGGGAACTGCGGATCCGATCGCCGACGGGTCGCTGATCCGCGCATTCCGAAGCGATCCACGCCTGGGCGGATGACGATCCAGCGCCGGCGCGCGTGCGTGGCGACGGGACCTCTCCCGCACGCGGACAGACCTTTACCCGCAGCCACGTCACACCTGCCGATTTGACCGTCTCTTATGTCAAAAGGAGGCAACACAACATGTGCACCAAGTCCCCCCATGGTGCCCACGGTCGTCTTTGCGAGGACTGCCTGGGAGACCGGATCAGCAGAGTTGTTGAGCTGGCCAACCGTGATCGTGCCCCACTCCCCCTGTGGGTACGTCAGCGCGGTTTCCGCGTCCGACTGGCGGCGGTCGAGATGCGACGACGCAGCAGTGTCGCACTGACAGCCTGAACCCTCCTTCCTGACATGGGCCCGGTCGCGGCGGCCGGGCCCTCGTCATACCCGCGACCCGGGTCGCCGGTCCCCATCAGGCCGGCGCCCGGTCCGGCGGGAGCCACCGTGCTTCTCATGCAGGTCGGCCACCACGAGCGTGCCGATGCCGCCCCCTGGGCAGGCCTTCACGATGCGGGTCCGGACCGCCGCCGCCGATAGGATCGGGGCGAAATCCCCACCTGCGAAAGCGACGTCGTACCCCCATGCCCACCACTCGTTCGGACCTCCGGAACGTCGCGATCGTCGCGCACGTCGACCACGGCAAGACCACGCTCGTCGACGCGATGCTCCACCAGGCCGGCGCGTTCACCGCGCACCAGGAGGAGGCCGGCGTCGCCGAGCGGATCCTCGACTCCGGCGATCTGGAGCGCGAGAAGGGGATCACGATCCTCGCCAAGAACACCGCGATCCACTACACGGGCAAGGCCGCGGCCGATCTCGGGCTCGCGGGCGGGATGACCATCAACATCGTCGACACGCCCGGTCACGCCGACTTCGGCGGCGAGGTCGAGCGGGGCCTCTCGATGGTCGACGGCATCGTCCTGCTGGTCGACGCGTCCGAGGGCCCGCTCCCCCAGACGCGCTTCGTGCTGCGCAAGGCCCTGAACGCCGACCTGCCCGTCGTCCTGGTGGTGAACAAGGTCGACCGCTCCGACGCCCGCATCGCCGAGGTCGTCGACGAGACCTACGAGCTGTTCCTCGACCTGCTCGACGAGCACCACAGCCAGGACGCTCTCGACTTCCCGGTCGTCTACGCGTCGGCCAAGGCCGGTCGCGCGTCGCTCGACGCACCGGCCAACGGCTCGATGCCGGACTCGCCCGACCTCGAGCCGCTCTTCCGGACGATCCTCGAGACGATCCCCGCCCCGACGTACGACGAGGGCGCGCCGCTGCAGGCCCACGTCACCAACCTCGACGCGTCGCCGTTCCTCGGCCGGCTCGCGCTGGTGCGGGTCCACCAGGGCACGCTCCGCAAGGGGCAGAACGTCGCGTGGCTGCGGCGCGACGGGTCGAGCCGCTCGGTGAAGGTCACCGAGCTGTTGATGACCGAGGCCCTCGACCGGGTGCCCGCCGAGTCGGCCGGCCCCGGCGACATCGCGGCGATCGCCGGCATCCCCGAGATCATGATCGGCGAGACCCTCGCCGACCCGGACGACCCGCGCCCGCTGCCACTCATCACCGTCGACGAGCCGGCGATCTCGATGACCATCGGGACCAACACCTCGCCGCTGGTCGGCAAGGTGAAGGGCGGGAAGGTGACGGCGCGGCTCGTCAAGGACCGGCTCGACCGCGAGCTGGTCGGCAACGTCTCGCTCCGCGTCTTCCCGACCGAGCGCCCCGACGCGTGGGAGGTGCAGGGCCGCGGGGAGCTGGCGCTGGCGATCCTGGTCGAGCAGATGCGCCGCGAGGGCTACGAGCTGACCGTCGGCAAGCCGCAGGTCGTGACCCGCGAGATCAACGGCAAGCTCCACGAGCCGGTCGAGCGGCTGACGATCGACGCGCCGGAGGAGTACCTCGGCACGATCACCGAGCTGATGGCCGCCCGGAAGGGCCGCATGGAGCAGATGACCAACCACGGCACCGGCTGGGTGCGGATGGAGTTCCTGGTCCCGGCGCGCGGGCTCATCGGCTTCCGGACCGAGTTCCTCACCGAGACCCGGGGCACCGGCATCGCCCACCACGTGTTCGAGGGCTACGAGCCGTGGTCGGGAGAGATCCGCTCGCGCGCGACCGGCTCCCTGGTCGCCGATCGCACCGGCGCGGCCACGTCGTACGCCATGACCAACCTGCAGGAGCGCGGCGTGCTCTTCGTCGAGCCGACGACCGAGGTCTACGAGGGGATGATCGTCGGCGAGAACTCCCGCGCCGACGACATGGACGTGAACATCACCAAGGAGAAGCAGCAGACCAACATCCGCTCCTCCACGTCCGACAACTTCGAGAAGCTCGTCCCCCCACGGCGGCTGTCGCTGGAGCAGTGCCTGGAGTTCTGCCGCGAGGACGAGTGCGTCGAGGTCACCCCCCACACCGTCCGCATCCGCAAGGTCGTCCTCGACCAGCACGAGCGGCTCAAGCTGGCCGCCCGGGCCCGCAAGGGCACGCGGTAGGCGGGTCGCGTCACCCCTCCTGATGTAGCTGGGCAGTCCAGTCGTCGGGTACGCCGCCGGCGGGGCCGGGGGTGGGCTGGTCGTAGGGGTGGGAGCTCGGCTCGGCGAGAGCGGGTCCCTCGTAGGCCTGCTCGTCCCGGAAGTCCCAGAACCAGTCCTCGCCCGGCTCGAAGCTGGTCATGTAGGGATGGCCGGTCTCCTGCCAGTGGGCCGAGGCGTGCTGGGCGGGCGAGGAGTCGCAGCAGCCGACGTGACCGCACTGCGCACACCGCCGCAGATGGAACCACCAGCCGCCCGCCTCGAGACACTCCACGCACCCCGCGCCGGACGGCGGGACCTCCGGGTCGATCCCTTCGATGCTCACCCGGTCAGCCTGTCATGGGGAGGAAGCCCGCCTACCGCTGGACGAACCAACGCGCGAGCAGTGTGTCGTCCTGCTCGACGAGGGTGTGCAGGCGGAGGGGTACGTCGACGGGCGGGCCGTCGGTGATCCGGCGGTGACCGCCGCCGACGACGTGGGGGACGATCGTGGCGTCCAGCTCGTCGGCCACCCCTTGGTCGAGGAGGTCGCGCAGCAGGTGCGGACCGCCCTCCGACAGCAGGTGACGGTGGCCGCGCAGCACGAGCTCGTCCTTCAGCCGGGCCAGGTCGACGCGGTGAGAGCCCAGGACCAGGACATGCTCCTGGCCGAGGAGCTGTCGCGCCTCCTCGAGGTACGGCGCGGTGGACACCGTCGCCATCAGCACCTTGCCGGGCTCGGCCCCACGCTGGGTCGACGGCACGGACGCCGTCCGCGACACGACGACGAGCGGCTTGCGCCCGACGGCGTACCCCTCGACGCGGACCGTCCCCGCTCCTACGACGAGTGCGTCCGACAGGTCACGGAGCAGGTCGAAGACGGTCTTGTCGGCGCCGTTGTTGATCGAACGGCTCGTGCCGTCCTCCCCGGTCGCAGCGCCGTCGACCGTGGCCACCATGTTCACGCGCAGCCACGGCTGGTCGGGGGCGGCGTACAGCTCCGGCAGCTCGTCGCCGGCGCCGAGCAGGACTCGCATCCGTCGTCTCCAGGTCTGTCGTCGGGGGCGTGGTGGGTCGCGATCCATCGTCACACGGCGTACGACGGTCGGGGTCCGGGGGGTTCGGGGCATGGCCGAACAGCCACCTAGACTGCCGGGATGATCTCGCTGTCCGCCCTGGCAGCGCTGCACAGCGAGTACGCCGACGACCTCGCCCTCCGGGTCGAGCCGGTGTCCGTCGGTGGCGTGACGATCGGCGGAGCCGACCCGGTCCTGATGGGGACGCTCAACCTGTCCCGCGACTCGACGTACCGGGAGAGCATCGCGGTCTCCGCCGAGGCGGCCGTCCGCAAGGCGCGCACCCAGGTGGCACAGGGCGCCGCGATCGTCGACGTCGGCGCCGAGTCCAGCAACGCCGGCACGGGCCGCGTCGACGCCGCCGGTCAGCAAGCCGCGCTGCTGCCCGTCGTGAAGGCGCTCGCCGACGAGTGCGTGGTCTCGATCGAGACGTACCGACCGGAGGTCGTCGACGCCTGCCTCGCCGCCGGCGCCCGCATGCTGAACCTCACCGGCCGCGACGGCGAGGACGAGATGCTCGCCAGTGCCGCGTCGTACGGCGCTGCCGTGATCCTCTGCTACTGCGAGCCCGGCGACGTCCGTACGCCGGCGAACGCGCCGACCGACTCCGACCCGCTGCCCTACCTCGTCGACCACTTCGGCCCGCGCATCGAGCACGCGCGGTCGCTCGGGGTCGAGCAGGTGCTGATCGACCCGGGATTGGGCTTCTACTACGGCAACCTCGTCGAGCCGACCGTCCGGGTCCGGCACCAGGCGTCCGTGCTCGCGCAGTGCTTCCGCCTTCGCCGGCTCGGCGTCCCGGTGTGCAACGCACTCCCCCACGCCTTCGACCTCTTCGAGGAGGAGTTCCGCAAGGCCGAGGGGTTCTTCGCCGTCCTCGCGCGGCTCGGAGGCACCGACCTCTTCCGCACCCACGAGGTCGGCCACGTCCGAGCGGTCCTCTCCGCCATGGACGCCCTCGACGTCGGCCCGGGAGGTGCCGGCTAACCCAGGTGGCCGCGCACGGAGACGTGCCCGGACAGCAGGTTGCGGGCGATCGTGCGGCGCTGGATCTCGTCGGTGCCCTCGTAGATCCGGAGCAGCCGGAGCTCGCGGTACCACCGCTCGATGGGCAGCTCGCGGGTGTATCCCATGCCGCCGTGGATCTGCAGCACGCGGTCGACGATCTGGTTCGCGTGCACGCCGCCGGCCAGCTTGGCCATCGACTGCGCCTGCCGCGAGTCCGCCCCCTGGTCGACCTGCCACGCGGCCGCCAGCACCAGCCACCGCAGCGCCTCGATCTCGACGGCGGAGTCGGCGATCATCCACTGGATCGCCTGGCGGTTGGCGATCGGCTCGCCGAAGGTGACGCGGTTCTTGGCCTGCTCGATCGCCATCTCCACGAGTCGCTCGCACGAGCCCAGCGCCTTCGCCGGGAGCAGGTAGCGACCCTTGCCGATCCAGCGCATCGCCAGCTCGAAGCCGCGGCCCTCCTCGCCGAGGATGGCCGAGTGCGGCACCCGCACGTCCTGGAAGGACAGGGACGCCGGCCCCCACTGACCCATGGTCGGGATCGTCGCGGACGTCCAGCCGGCTTCGCGGTCGACCAGGAAACAGGTCACCCCACCGTCGGCGCCCTTCTCCTTGTCGGTCACCGCGAAGACCATCACGAAGTCGGCGACGTCGCCGCCGGTGATGAACGTCTTCTCGCCGTTGATCACCCACGCGTCTCCGTCGCGTACGCCGGTCGTCCGGATGTTCCGGGCGTCGGACCCGGCACCCGGCTCGGTGATCGCGAAGCAGCTGCGGCGCGTGCCCTCGATCGTGGGACGCAGGTACGTCTCCCGCTGCTCGTCGTTCGCCTCGAACAGGATGTTGTCGGCATCGCCGCCGAACTTGAACGGCACGAACGTCCGGCCGAGCTCGGTCTCGATCAGCGCGTGCATCACCGCGCCGAGCCCCATGCCGCCGTACTCCTCCGGCGTCTGGATGCCGAAGAAGCCGGACTCACGTGCCTTGGACTGCAGCGCCGAGACCTCGTCGAGCGTGATCCCGGGCTCGTCTCGGCGCTCGCGCTCGAGCACCTGCGGCTCGAGCGGCATCAGCTCCTTGGTGACGAACGTCCGCACCCACTCGCGGATCTCGCGCTCCTCGTCGCTGAGTGTGAGGTCCATGGGCGCGACATTACGGGGATCCGCAGAGCTCACGCTCAGGTCCCATGGGGACGCCGGCTCGCACCGGCACCGGCACCGGCACCGGCACCGCCACCGGCGTGGCGACCGGTGCCGTGGCCGGAGCCGCAGCACGCCGCCCGAGCCAGAGCCCGAAGCCCGCGATCCCGAGACCCAGCAGCGCCACCGCGCCGACCCGCTCCCCCAGCAGCAGCCAGCCGAAGAACGCCGTGAACGACGGGACCAGGAACAGCAGGCTCGTGCCGCGGGTCGGACCGTGCCGACCGATCAGGGCGAGCAGCAGCAGCGGCCCGGCCACACCGGCCACCAAGGCGAGCCAGCCGAACGACGCGAGCGCGGATGCCGTCTCGGGGATCCTCAGCGACCCGCCGAACGGCGCCCAGAACGCCGTCGTGACCGCGGCCGCGGCCACCTGGACGGCCGTCAACGCGGTCGGCCCACCGCGGCCGAGCAACCGGCCCTGCAGCAGTGACCCGCCGGCGAGCCCGCCCAGCCCGATCAGCGTCCAGACCAGAGCGGTCGCGCTGGGCGGCCGGCCCAGCCGGTCGCTGAGGGTCACGACCACGCCCAGCACACCCAGCAGGACGCCCAGCCACTGCCGACCGGTGAGCCGGTCCCAGCCCAGGGCCGCTCCCACCACGGCGACGACGAGAGGTGCGGAGCACGCGATCAGCGCCGTCGTGGCCGCGGGCATGCCGTCGGCCAGGCCCTGGTAGAGCGCCGTGAACTGCACCGTGAACGCCACCACACCCGTCACGGCCGCGAAGGCGAGGTCCGGCAGCCGGGTGGGCCACGCCTCCCGTCGGTAGCGGGCGATCGCACCGAGCACCAGGGCCGAGATCACGAACCGCCACAGAGTGACCGTCAGTGGCGCGATGGAGCGCGTCGCCACCGAGCCGACGACGTACCCGCTGCTCCAGAGGACCACGAACGAGGGGCCGAGCAGGTCAGAGCGAGACTGTAACGACTTCACTCGTTACACACTGCCATGCTCGACGTAACGAGTCAATGCGTTACAGTGCTCGCATGGAGGAGTTCCGTTCGGGCTACGGCCGCGACTGGCTGGACTTCGCGATCACCCTCGTCGACCGGTACGGCGACGCACCTCGCGACCTGGTCCAGACCCCGGAGCGGCTGCAGTCCTGGCTCGAGGAGTGGGAGATGGCCCCCTCCGGTCCCGTGACCGACGACGACGTCACCCAGGCCCGAGAGCTCCGCGAGGCCCTGCACGGTCTGGCCCGCGCGGCGGCGAGCGAGCAGGCCCCGGCCGCCGGAGACGTCCGGGTGGTCAACGGGTCACTGCTCGAGGCGCTGCCGGTGGAGCTACGTCGCTCCGGCACGTCGATGACCGTCGTGGGTCCGGCGACGACGCGCCAGGCGCTCGCGCGGCTCGCCCGCCAGGCGGCCGACGATCTGACCGGCGCCAACCGCCCCCGGCTTCGGGCCTGCGGGGACGACGAGTGCTCGGGGATCTTCGTGGATCCGACGGGACACCGCCGCTGGTGCTCCGACGAGCGGTGCGGCGTCAAGGCGCGGGTACGCGCACATCGCGCGCGCAAGCGCGAGTCCGGCGCTAGCTGACCGTCACCTCGACCGGCACTCGGCGAAGGTCACGCACCGAGCGCGACGAGAGCACGAGCAGGCAGATCACGACGTACGCCACCGCGCTCACCACCAGGACGTCGCGATAGCCGAACGCCACCCCGAGCGGTCCGAACGCGACCTGGCCGAGCGGGATCGCGAGGTAGGAGCCGAGCGCGTCGTAGGAGTACGCCCTCGACAGCATCTCCGGCGGCACGTGCTCCTGCATCGCGAGGTTCCACCCCATCCCGAAGACGTCGAACCCGATGCCGGCGACGAAGGTGACCACGAGCATCAGCCAGACGTGGGGGTAGACGCCGAGGACGACGAGGGGAACGGCGAGCGTCGCCGTCCAGACCATGCCGGTGAACAGCGGCCGCTGGAGCGGCCGATGCAGGAGCACCACGGCAGCCACGATCAGTCCGACGGACTCGGCCGAGAGGACGATCCCCCACCCTTGCGGGCCGAACGTCTCGTTGGCCCGGGCCGGCCCGAGGGTGAGCCAGGCCCCGGCGTAGATGACGTTGAGGAAGGTGAACCCGACGACGACCACCCACAGCCACGTGGTCCGGCGTACGTAGACCCATCCGGCGCGGAGCTCGCCGGCCGTCGTGCTCGCCTCCTCGCGTGGTGCCGGAGGTGGGAGCCGGACTCGCGCCAGGATGATCGCGGCCGCGAACCACGTCGCCGCGTCGAAGGCGAGCGCCCACCCTGCGCCGACGCCCACCACGAGCAGAGCGCTGATGGTCGGGCCGATGACCCGGAGCGCCCCGCGCGAGAACGACTGCAGCGCGATCGCGCGCTGCAGGAGGTCGCGGGTCACCAGCCGGGGAGTGATCGACTGCATGGCCGGGAGCACCAGTGCCATCGCGGTCCCGTTGATCGCCGACAGCACCACCAGCATCCAGATCTCCGCGGTGCCGGTGATCACCAGGGCAGCGACGGCACCCTGGCTCGCAGCGAGGACCACCATGCCGATGCGGAGCACCGCGGTGAGTGGCCACCGGTCTGCGATCACACCGCCGAAGAGCAGGAAGACCACGATCGGAGTCGTCCCGGCCGCGAGCACCAGGCCGAGCGCGTTGGGTGAGTCACTGATGTCGAGCACCGCGAACGCCAGGGCGACCGCCGACATCGTGGTGCCCGCGAGGTTCACGGTGAGGGCGATCCAGTACCACCGGAAGTTCGCGTGCTGCAGCGGCGCGAGGCTGCCCGAGAGCTCTGCCATCAGTCCAGGAATCGGCGTACGGCGAGCGCGAGCCCGCGTGCGTACGTCGCGCGCCCGGCCCCGGTGGTCATCCGGTGGGCGTCGCGCGGGTTGCGCATGTTCCCGAGCTCGACCATCACGGTCGGCACGTTCGAGAGGTTGAGCGTTCCGAGATCGGAGCGGAAGTCGAGGCCGTCGCCCCCGGCGATGTAGTTCGCGACGCGGAGGTGCATGCCCCGCAGCGCGGACCGGGTGTCCCGTGCGAGGTGTCGCGACGACCGGTAGATGTCATGGGTCCACGGCCTGCGATCGGTCGGGGCGATGACGTGGAAACCCCTGGCCCCGGACGTGTAGGACCCGTCGCCGTGGATGCTGATCTTGACGTCGGCCGGGAGTCGGTTGCCGTCACGACCGCGTACGTCGACGCAGGGGCCCCAGGCGTCCTGCCGGTTGGAGTGGCGGGTCATCCGGACGTCCGCGCCGAGGCGCTCGAGCCGTTGACGGAGCAGCCGCGCGACCTGCCAGGTGAACGTCGCCTCCGGGTAGCCACCGTTGGTCGCCGTGCCGGTCGTGTTGCACGGCTTCTCGAAGCCGCCCGCCGGAACGAGCCGGTTGATCTTGCCCGGGAAGTTGTGGTTGCCGAGCTGGTGTCCCGGATCGATCACCACGGTCCGGCCGACCAGCGGCATGACCCCACCGGCCTCGTCCTCGCCGGACGTCAGCCGGAAGTCGTGGGTCGCCGACGCCGGTCCGGCCAGCCCGAGGATCCCCACCGCGAGCCCGGCGGCGAGCGGCGCGGCGTACCGACGTGTGAGCAGGAAGGTCACTCGTACCCCAGGACCTCGTGTCGCTTGTCCGCCCAGGCCAGCGCGGACGCGATGCCCTCGTCGAGCGACAGCTCGGTCTCCCACTGGAGGAGCTCTCGCGAACGGTCGACGTTGGCGTACGCGCCGACGGCGTCGCCAGGACGCGGCGGAGCCTCGGTCACCGAAAGGGGGCGCCCGCTGACCCGCTCGAACGCCGTGATCAGCTCGCGGACGGTCACTCCCTCGCCACGACCGATGTTGATCACGACGCTCGGAGTTCCGGCGGACTCCATCACGTCGTCGAAGCGCTCCACGGCCCGCACGTGGGCCCTCGCCAGGTCCCACACGTGCAGGTAGTCACGCATCCCCGTGCCGTCGCGGGTGGGGTGGTCGTTGCCGGTGATGGTGAACCCGTCACGCTGCCCGCGCGCGGCCATCACGAGCTGGCCGAGGACGTGCGACGGCTCCTTGGCGTAGATGCCGGACTCGAGGTCGGGGTCGGACCCGATCGGGTTGAAGTAGCGCAGCATGATCGCCCGCAGGTCGGTGGCGGCCGCCATGTCCTCCAGGACCTGCTCGATCATCCACTTGGTCCGGGCGTACGGCGAGGTCGGGGCCAAGGGGTCGTCCTCGGTGACCTCGAAGCTCTCCTTGATCGCATAGAGCGACCCGGACGAGGAGAAGACGACCCGCGGCTTGCCGAGATGCTCGAGCTGGTCGAACAGCTCCAGTGACTTCGCGACGTTGTCGCGGTAGTACTCGTAGGGCTTCTCGACGGACTCCGGCACGACGATCCGGGCCGCCATGTGGATCGTGGCGTCGAGGTCGGGGTGCTCGTCGACGATCCGGCGGACCAGGGCGCGGTCGCCGATGTCGCCCTCGTAGAAGATCCGGTCCCGCACGAACGCCTGCGGCCCGGTCAGCAGCGAGTCGAGCACGATCGGCACGTGTCCGGCAGCCTCGAGGGCCTTGGCCGTGGTCGAGCCGATGTAGCCGGCACCGCCGGTGACCAGGATCTTCACCGCGTCAGCGTAGCCAAGCCACGGCACCACTTCGACATCCGAAGCCAATGGGGCCGTAGACGAACGATTCCGCAAGGTAAAGGAATCCTGAATACCGAAACGATGGCAGCCGGTCCTCCCCTAGACTCATCATCAACAAGCTCGGGGGAGGAGCGCGTGGGGCGCTCCGTGAGCTTTGTCTTGGGGGAAAGTACACGTGCACGCCATGGGGATTGCGATTGCGCCTGACCGCGCTCTGGTCACACCAGTCACGCCTGTCACGACGGCCACGCCGGAGACGGGTCGTCGTCTGCGCACGCTGCCGTTCACCGCGCTCGTGCTGGACGCCATCTTGGTCACCGCGACGGTGTTCGTCGCGGCGTACGGCCGCAACCACGTCGTCCTGCTGAGCACCGCGGAGGTCTCGCAGTCCGCCGCCCTGGTCGGCCTGCCGCTCGTCCTCGCCTGGCTGGCGATGATCGCGCTCCGCGGCGGCTACGACCGCGGCGTGTTCGGCGCCGGCGCCGACGAGTACAAGACCGTGGTCGGCTCCAGCTACCTGGCCGCCGCGATGCTCGGGATCGGCTGCTACCTCACCCAGTTCGAGCTCTCCCGCGGCTTCTTCGTCTTCACGTTCCTGATCGGCCCGGCACTGCTCGCCACGGGCCGCTACTGCTTGCGCCGCGGTCTGCACCGCGCCCGCCAGCTCGGCAGCCTCACGCAGCGCACCGTGATCGTGGGCGGCGCCGACCACGTCGACGCGGTCGCCTCCGTGTTCGCTCGCGAGACCTGGCTCGGCTACGACGTGCTCGGTGCCATCACTCCCGCGTGGGACGCCACGGTCGCCACCGATGGCGGCGTCCCGGTCCTCGGCGAGGTCGGTGAGGCAGCGGCCCTGGTCCGTGCGTACGGCGCCGAGGTGGTGCTGGTGGCCGGCGGCGGCTTCGAGAACCCGCAGGCGATGCGCGAGCTGGCGTGGGACCTCGAGTCCGACGACGTCCAGGTGATCATGGCTCCGGGCGTGACCGATGTGTCCAGCGAGCGCATCCGGGTGCGTCCTGTGGCCGGCCTGCCGCTGCTCCACGTGGACCGCCCGCGCTCGCAGAACGCCCTGCGCTGGGCCAAGCGCTCGTTCGACATCGTCGGCTCGGCCGTCCTGCTCTCCATGGCCGCGCCGCTGATGCTGTGGACCGCGTTCCAGATCAAGCGGCACGACGGCGGCCCGGTCCTGTTCCGCCAGACCCGCGTCGGCAACAGCGGCGGCTACTTCACGTGCTTGAAGTTCCGCAGCATGATCACCGATGCGGAGCGCGTGCTGGTCGACCTGCACGAGCAGACCGGCTACGAGCAGGGCCTGTTCAAGATGCAGCAGGACCCGCGCATCACCAAGCCCGGCCGCTGGATCCGCCGCTACTCGCTCGACGAGCTCCCGCAGCTGCTCAACGTGCTCCGGGGCGACATGAGCCTGGTGGGCCCGCGCCCGCCGCTGCCCAGCGAGGTCGACCGCTACACGCTGACCCAGTCCCGCCGGCTCCGGGTCCGCCCCGGCCTCACCGGCCTGTGGCAGGTCTCCGGTCGCTCCGACCTCTCGTGGGACGAGTCGGTCCGCCTCGACCTCTACTACGTCGACAACTGGTCGATGATCCAGGACATCGTGATCCTGGCCCGCACCGTCGGCGCGGTGCTCTCGTCGCGCGGCGCCTACTGAGTCCGTCCGCCGACCATCCAGCCCGCAGGACCGCTCCACGCACCACCTGTCCCTCGGGTCACACGGCCCAGGCACTTCCTTCGCTTGTCGGCTGTTGCAACCCCCGACAAGCGACGCGATACCCGGCGAACCGGGTATCGCCGCTACGGATCCAGCAGCGACCGCAGGTAGTCGCCGTACCCGCTCTTGGTGAGGGCGTCGGCACGCGCGAGCAGGGCCTCGTCGTCGAGGAACCCCATCCGCCAGGCGACCTCCTCGGGACAGCCGATCTTGAGCCCTTGCCGCTCCTCGATCGCCTGGACGAAGCTGCCGGCCGCGATCAGTGACTCCACGGTCCCGGTGTCCAGCCAGGCCGTGCCGCGGGCCATCACCTCGACGTACAGCCGTCCCGCCTCGAGGTAGCGGCGGTTGAGGTCGGTGATCTCCAGCTCGCCCCGCGCGGACGGCGTGAGGCTCCGGGCGATCTCGACGACGTCGGGCGGGTAGAAGTACAGGCCCGGGACCGCGTAGTGGCTCCGCGGCTTCTCCGGCTTCTCCTCCAGCGAGGTGGCGCGACCCTCCTCGTCGAACGTCACGACGCCGTACGCCGACGGGTCGGCCACCCGGTAGCCGAAGATCGCTGCCTGGCCGGCCTCGCCGAACCGCCGCAGCTTCGAGCCGAGCCCGGGGCCGTAGAAGATGTTGTCGCCCAGGACCAGGGCGACCCGCTCCTCACCGATGTGCTGCTCACCGATCAGGAAGGCCTGGGCCAGTCCGTCCGGGGACGGCTGCACGGCGTAGGAGATCTCGAGCCCGTACGCCGAGCCGTCGCCCAGCAGCCGGCGGAACGCCTCCTGCTCGTGGGGCGTCGTGATCACCAGCACCTCGCGGACGCCGGCCAGCATCAGCGTCGTCAGCGGGTAGTAGATCATCGGCTTGTCGTAGACCGGCACGAGCTGCTTGCTGACCGCGAGCGTGATCGGGTGCAGTCGCGAACCGGTGCCGCCCGCCAGGATGATGCCGCGCATGGTCGCCCATCCTATGGAGGGCGGCGTTCGGCATCTCTCCTAGGATCGAACCCGTGCCAGGACCAGAGCGCGTGCTCGTCACCGGTGGAGCGGGATTCATCGGCGCCAACTTCGTGCGTCACCTCGTCGACCACACCGAGGCCCGGGTGACCGTCCTCGACAAGCTGACCTACGCCGCCAGTCCCGAGGCGCTGGCCGACCTGCCTGCCGACCGGGTGGAGCTCGTCGCCGGCGACATCGCCGACATCGCGACCGTGGACCCGCTCGTCGCAGCCCACGACGCGGTCGTCCACCTCGCGGCGGAGTCGCACAACGACAACTCGCTGGACGACCCCGAGCCGTTCATCCGGACCAACCTGGTCGGCACCTATGTGCTGCTCGACGCCGTGCGCAAGGCCGACGTGCGGTTCCACCACGTGTCGACCGACGAGGTGTACGGCGACCTCGCCCTCGACGACCCCAAGCGGTTCACCGAGGACACGCCGTACCGCCCCAGCAGTCCCTACTCGGCCGCCAAGGCCGGCTCCGACCATCTCGTCCGCGCATGGGTGCGCAGCTTCGGCGTGCGCGCGACCATCTCGAACTGCTCCAACAACTACGGCCCGTGGCAGCACGTCGAGAAGTTCATCCCGCGGCAGATCACCGAGGTCCTCCAGGGCCGCCGGCCGCGGATCTACGGCAGCGGCCTCCAGATCCGTGACTGGATCCACGTCGACGACCACAGCTCGGCCCTGCTGACGATCCTCGAGCGCGGCCGGATCGGCGAGACCTACCTGGTCGGGGCGGACGGCGAGCGCACCAACCTCGACGTCGCCCGCGCACTGCTCCGGCTCCTCGGACGCGACGAGGACGACCTCGAGATGGTCGCCGACCGCGCCGGGCACGACCAGCGCTACGCCATCGAGTCGGGCAAGCTCCGACTCGAGCTCGGCTGGCAGCCTCGGTACGACGACCTCGAGGCCGGGCTCGCGCAGACCATCGAGTGGTACCGCGCCCACCGCGACTGGTGGGAGCCGCAGAAGGCCACGACCGAGGCGGCGTACGCCGCGAAGGGCATGTGAGGCGTGGGCCTCGCCATCGAGTCGACCCCGATCCCGGGCCTGCTGGTCCTGCGACTGGACCTCCGACGAGACGACCGCGGATGGTTCGAGGAGGTGTGGCAGAGCGAGCGGATGACGCCGCTCGGGCTCCCGGACTTCACTCCGGTCCAGGCCAACGTCGCGTGGAACGCCGTGCGCGGGACCACCCGCGGCCTCCATGCCGAGCCCTGGGACAAGCTGGTGACGATCCCCTCGGGGGCGGCGTACGGCGCGTGGGTCGACCTCCGTGCGGGCGATGCGTTCGGCACGGTCTTCGCGACGGACCTCGAGCCAGGCGTCGCGGTGTTCGTGCCGCGCGGAGTCGCGAACGGCTATCAGACGACCGCCGACGGCACTGCCTGCTCCTACCTGGTCAACGACCACTGGCGGCCGGACCTTGCCTACACCGCGGTCGACCACGCCGACCCCGCGCTCGCCATCGCGTGGCCGGTCCCGCCGACGGAACGCGTCGTCTCCGACCGTGACCGGTCGGCCCGGCCGCTCGCCGAGGTCGACCCGATCGGGGTCCGCACGCCGCTCGTCCTCGGCGCCGACGGCCAGGTGGGCCGGGCGCTGCGTGCAGCCTTCCCCGGGGCAAGAGGCGTCACCCGGGCCGAGCTGGACGTGACCGACGGAGCCGCCCTCGATCGCTGGCCGTGGCGCGAGCACGACGTCGTGCTGAACGCCGCGGCGTACACCGCGGTCGACGGCGCCGAGACACCGGAAGGACGCCGGGCGGCGTGGACCGCCAACGCGGAGGCGCCCGCGCGCCTGGCCGCGCTGGCGACCCGCCACGGCTTCACGCTCGTACAGTTCTCCAGCGACTACGTCTACGAGGGGCGGACCGCCGAGCACGACGAGGCCGAGCCGCTCGCGCCGTTGGGGGTGTACGGCCAGACCAAGGCCGCCGGCGACGTGGCCGCCGCGACCACCCCTCGCCACTACGTGGTGCGGACGTCCTGGGTGGTGGGTGACGGTCCGAACTTCGTGCGCACGATGACCCGGCTCGCGGACGAAGGCGTCTCCCCCACGGTCGTCCACGACCAGGTCGGCCGGCTCACCTTCGCCGACGAGGTCGCGCGCGCGACGCGCCACCTGGTGGTGAGTCGCGCGGCGTACGGCACCTATCACGTGAGCAACGCCGGCCCGCCCATGTCGTGGGCCGACGTGGCGGCCGAGGTCTTCCGTCTCCGTGGACGCAGCCCGGACGACGTCACGCCGGTCACCAGCGAGCAGTACGCCGTCGGCCGCGACCTGGCACCGCGTCCGGGCAGCAGCGTGCTCTCGCTGCGCAAGCTCGTCGCCACCGGGTTCGAGCCGGCGGACGCGACAGAGTCGCTGCGCGCCTACGTGACCGCGCTGCCGGCCTGACGGCCGTAGTCGTCGTCGAGCCGGACGATGTCGTCCTCGCCGGTGTAGTCACCGCGCTGGACCTCGACCACGACCAGATCCTCGTCGTGGAGGTTCGCGATCCGGTGGGGCGTGCCGATCGGGACGTCGCACGAGCCGCCGGTCTTGACCTCGAAGGTCTCACCGTCGAGCGTGCACGTGGCCGTGCCCTGGACCACGGCCCAGTGCTCGGCTCGCTGGTCGTGCGTCTGGAGGGAGAGTCGCTGCCCCGGACGCACCTCGATCCGCTTGACCTTGTATCCCGGCCCCTGGTCGAGCACGTGCCAGGCGCCCCAGGGCCGCTGCTCGGACTCCATGGCTCCAGCGTCTCACGCACGCCAGGGCCACGGCCCGAAAACGCGCACGCCCACCTGGTGATCACGCCACACGAACGGGGCTCGACCAGCGCAACGCGACCGGCCCCCGGGAACGCGTACGTTCCCAGGGGCCGGTCGTCAGGCGGCGGGCGTCACGCCCGGATCGTCACTCGGCGGAGTCGCCGACCTTCGAGGCGGCGTCGGTGGTCGCCCGCGCGGTCTTGCTGGCGGTCTTCTTGGCCGAGGTGGCCGTCGCCTTCGCGCTCGACTTGGCCGGGCTCTTGCGAGCCGTCTTCTTGGCGGTCGACGTCGTCTTCTTGGCGGTCTTCTTGGCGGTCTTGGTCGCCTGCGTCCGCGTGGTCTTCGCCTTGGCGGTCGTGGTCTGCGCCGACGCGGCGGCCTCCTGCGTGGTGGGCTGGCGCCGGACGCGGCCGACCAGCGTCTCGCCGCGGCGGACGAGCTCGTCGTACGTCTCCATGGCACCGGTCACCTGCTCGTCGACCAGCTTCTGGAGCCGGACGGGCAGGTTGTGGGCGTCGACCTGCAGGGCAGTGAGCCGCTGCTCGACGACCTTGCGCCGCGCCTGGGCGCCCTTGCCGAGGGTGTCGACCCCGGTCGTCACGGCGCGGGTGGCCTGCTCGCGCAGGGCCTGCGGCTGGTAGTCGAGACCGGACACGGTCTTCGAGACGTCGTGCTGGACGGCGAGGGCACGCTTCTGCACGTCAGCGACGGCGCCGCGGACGACCTCGACGACACGGTCGGTGGCTCCGACTCCGGCGTACACCGGGCGCGCGACGGCGACGGGCAGCTGGGTCGGGATGTCGAACCTGGCCTTGGCCATGGTGATCTCTCCTTCTGGGTTGCGGACTGCGGGATGAGGGGTGGTGATCCCGGCACGTGCCGGGTGGGTCAGGACGCGTCGCTCCCGGCGTTGAGCGTGATGAACGACGCGTACACGTCGAGCAGGGTCTGCTTCTGCCGCTCGGTCAACGTCGGGTCGCCGAGGACGGCCAGCTCGACCGATCCCCCGACTCCCTCGTCCGGGCTGATGATGCCGGCCCGGAGGTAGAGCTGCTCGGCGGAGATACGCAGTGCCTTGGCCAGCTGCTGCAGCACCTCGGCCGACGGCCGGCGCAGGCCTCGCTCGATCTGGCTCAGGTAGGGGTTGGACACACCCGCCTGCTCGGCGAGCTGACGCACCGACAGTCGCGACGAGACCCGCTGTTCGCGGAGGTACTCGCCGAGACTCTCGACGGTCTTGCCGACCTTGCTCCTGGCCATGCGTCCATAGTGCTAGCAGTTGCTAGCACTATGCAAATTCCGGCGTCGTGAGGGCCGTCACATGGAGGCCGAAACCTCCGTATTTCAGCGGAGTCTCGCTCGATCGGCGAGTGCTTGCTGCATCTAGCACCACACGCCTGTGAGGGCTCAGCCGAAGAGAGCGCGGATCTCTCCCACGCGCTGGTCGCCGCCGAGGATCTCGACCACCCCGGTACGCCGGACCGCGTCCGCGTCGACACCCGTCTCGTCGAGCACGCCGGAGCGCCGGAGCGCCTCCGCCATCAGCACCGGACGGACGCGCGCCGCGCCGTCGTCCGTCTTGAGCGCGAACGCGCGGCCGTCGGGCAGCGCGACGGCGTAGCAGCCCTCGGCACCGGCCTTGCCGATCGCGCCCGGGATGGCCGTCAGCAGCGCGAGCTCGTCGCGCGTGGTCCCCGAGACGTACGCCGGGTGGGCACGGATCGCCTCGGCGACGCGCCGCGCGGCGGGATCCTCACGACCGGAGGCGTCGATGCCGAGGGCGAGCCGCCGGAAGGCGGTCGCGAGTCCCACGAGTGACGCCGAGAAGAGCGGCGCGCCGCAACCGTCGACGGCCGTGACGGCGATGCCCTCACCGATCAGGTCGGCGAACGTGGCGGCGATCGACTGCTGCAACGGGTGGTCGACGTCCCGGTAGGTGCTCGTCGGCCAGCCGTTGGCCACGCACGTGGCGAGCATCGCGGCGTGCTTGCCCGAGCAGTTCATCAGGACCGGCGCGCGTACGCCGCCCTCGCGGATGATCGACTCACGGGCCGCGTCGTCGAGCGGGTAGTCCGGCGGCGTCTGCAGGTCCGCCTCGGAGAGCCCCGCCGAGGCGAGGATCCGGCGTACGCCCTCGATGTGGAAGGCCTCGCCGGAGTGTGAGGCGCAGGTGAGCGCCAGCAGCTCCGGAGGCAGGTCGAGGCCGACCCGCACCATGCCCAGTGCCTGCACGGGCTTGTTGCACGAGCGGGGCAGCACCGGCACGTCCTCGTCACCGACGGCCCACGCCACGGAGCCGTCGGCGCCCAGCGCGACCAGCGAGCCGTAGTGATGACCTTCGACGAATCCGTTGCGGACGATCTCAGCGACCGGGACCGCGTTCACCGGGCCGGTCGCTCGCGCGTGAGGTCAGGCACGCGGCCACAGTAGCGACGCCGTCGGGGCGCCGACCCGCGGGCCGCTCAGGCGAGCTCGCCCATCAGCTCGCCGAACGCGGTGAGGTAGGTGTCGACGTCCTCGTCGGTGGCGGCGACCGAGCACGTCGGACCGGCACCCACGATCGCGTCCCACACACCGCGGTTGGCGAGATAGACGCGCATGAGCCGACGCAGCGGAACGTCGAGGGTCTCCAACGCCTCGGCGGCCGTGCGGGGCAACTCCCCGCTGAACGACAGGCCGCTGCGCGGCCAGAAGCGGTGCGTCGTCCAGGTCAGGCCCGACGCGGCGACGATCTCGGACAGCCCGTCGGCGAGCCGCCCACCGAGCCGTTGGCTGTGCGCGTAGGCGTCGTCCGTCAGCACGTCGCTCATCGTGGCCCGGGCCGCCGCCATCGAGACCGGGTTGCCGAACAACGTGCCGCCGACCGCGACCTGCGGCTTGTCCTCGTCGCGACCGCCGGGGCGCTGCAGTACCTCGGCCACCTCCGGGGTCATCCCGTACGCGCCCAGCGGGATGCCCGCGGCGATCGACTTCCCCACCGTCACGAAGTCCGGTTCCAGGGACCAGAGCCGGGTCAGGCCGCCGGGCCCGACGACCTGCGTGTGCGTCTCGTCGTACGCGAGCAACGTGCCGGTCCGTCGCGTCGCCTCGCGCAGACCCGCGTGGAACCCGTCGTCGGGCAGCAGGAGGCCCACGTTGTTGGTCAGCGCCGGCTCGGTGATCACCACCGCCACCTCGTGACTGGTGAGCGCGCGGTCGAGGGCGTCCAGGTCGTTGAAGGGCACGATGACCGTCCGCGCCGTCACGTCGTGCGGGAGGCCACCTTCCTCGGGCACCAGTCGCCCGTCCTCGAGCTCCACCAGCACGTCGTCGAAGTGCCCGTGGTACTTGCCGTCGAAGAACAGCACCCGGTCGCGGCCGGTGATCGACCGGGCGACCCGGATGACCTCGGTGTTCGCGCTCGTCGCGGCCAGCGTGAACTGCCACAGCGGCAGGCCGTAGCGGCGTGCGAGCTCACCGGCGACCCAGATCGAGTCCTCGGTGGGGAGCAGGTACTGCGATCCGATGGCGACCTGACGGGCCACCGCCTCGGTCACGGGCACGGCGCCGTACCCGGTGAACATCGACATGTCAGCGATGTTGAAATCGGCGTACTCGTGGCCGTCGACGTCACGGAGCCGTGACCCCGCGGCGGACTCGACGAAGAGCGGTGGGTGGTCGTACGACGTGCGCAGCCAGCTCATCGGGACGCCGTTCGGCATGACGTCCCGGCCGGCCGCCCACAACGCCGCACCGCGCGGACGCGCCGCGACGAAGGCGGCGTCCTCGCGCTCCTTGAGCGCGGCGACCCGCCCCGGGTCCACGCCCGATCCCCCCACGCTCGGAAGCGTAGCCCTGCGCGGTCCGAGTCGGATGTCAGGATGGTCCGGTGCCGACCCCCCAACACTGCCCCTCACCGCGGGAGCTGGCCGACCTCGAGCTCCTCACCGGCGGGGCCTTGGCTCCGCTGAGCGGGTTCAACGAGCCCGGGTCTCCGGTGACGCTCACGCTCCCGGACGACCTGGCGGGCCAGGAGGTCGAGCTGGTCGATCCCGAGGGGCTGCCGCTCGCCACGCTGCACGCCGACGGCGCGGTCACGTCGCTGACGCACGCCCAGCACGGGCCTTTCCGCCGGCTCCACCTCACGCCGGCGCAGACCCGCGAGCAGTACGCCGGGGCGACCTTCGTGCCGGTCGTCGACGCACTGACCGAGACCGAGCTCGCGCGCCTGCGCGACGTCGGCGGACCCGTCGTGCTGTTGGCGCTGACCGGCCCCGGCACCCCCGAGCTGTCGCCGGTCGCGCTCCTCCGAGCCTCGCTCGCCGCGGCCCGTCATGTGCCCGGCGCATCCGTCGTCGCCGTCCCGCTCGCGTCCCACGGCGACCCCGAGGTCGACCACGAGCTCGGCATCCACGTCGTGGCGGCGTACGCCGGCTCGGACCCGGTGCTCGCCCTCGGAGACGGTGAGGGCGACTACCCCGACGACATCGCCGCGATCGTCGAGGCCGACCAGCCGGCCGCCGACCGCCGCGGGTTGGTGCTCTTCTTCACCGGGTTGTCCGGCAGCGGCAAGTCGACGGTCGCGCAAGCGGTGATCGACGCTCTCCTCGAGGTGGGCGAGCGCACGGTCACCAGCCTGGACGGCGACGTCGTACGCCGGAACCTGTCGGCCGGTCTGACGTTCAGCCGCGAGGACCGTGAGACCAACATCCGCCGCATCGGGTGGGTGGCGGCCGAGATCTCCCGACACGGTGGTGTCGCCGTGTGCAGCCCGATCGCCCCGTTCGACGCCACGCGACAAGACGTCCGCGCCATGACCGAGGCCGCCGGTGGAGCGTTCTTCCTCGTACACGTCGCCACGCCCCTCGAGGAGTGCGAGCGCCGCGATCGCAAGGGGCTCTACGCCAAGGCGCGACGCGGCGAGATCCCCGACTTCACGGGCATCTCGTCCCCCTATGAGGAGCCGGCCGACGCCGACCTCCGCATCGACACCACCGGCCGCACGATCGCGGACTGCCGAGACGAGGTGCTCGGGGCCCTGCGCAAGGCTGGCTTCGTCGCGGCCGACGAGCCGCTTCCCCCGGCCGCGGACGAGCCGATCCGCATCCTCTTCGTGTGTACGGCGAACATCTGCCGCTCGCCCTACCTCGAGCTGCGGGCCCGTCAGCTGCTGGGGGCCGACTCCGGCGTGGAGGTGAGCAGCGCGGGGACCCAGGGCTTCGACGCCGAGCCGGTCAGCGACACCATGGAGGCGGAGTTCACCCGGATGGGCACCGACACGTCGGCGTTCCGGAGCCGGCTCGCCACCGGAGCCCTCATCGACGGGGCCGACGTGGTGCTGACCGCCGAGGCCACCCATCGCACCCGGTTGCTCGAGGAGCGGCCGGCGGCCTTCCGGAAGATCTTCACGCTCGGGCAGTTCGCCGCGAGCGTCCGGGCCGCCGACCCGTCGTTGCGAGGACGCGAGCTGATCGCGGAGCTCTCCAACCGACGGGTCCCGGCGTCGCCCGACCACGACATCGACGACCCCTTCCGGCGTGGACCGGAGGAGGCGGCCCGTGCGGCCGTCACCATGGAGGACCTGCTGGGGGTGGTGGTCGACCGGTTGCGCCGGATCCCCGAGACCGGTGATTCGACCTAGCTGCCGATACCAGTAGACGTTTCTCTTGCCCTACCTTCCCGGGAAGGACCGCGCCCATGGGCACCTGGCTCACGTCTGACGCCACGTCGATCGTCGTGGCGGGCTTCGTCGTCGGCATCGTCGTCGGCCTGACCGGGATGGGCGGCGGCGCGCTGATGACGCCCGCCCTGATCTTCCTGGGTGTCGGTGATGCGTCGGCGGTCGTCACGGCCGACCTCACGGCCGCCGCGATCTCGCGGAGCGCGGGCGCGGTGACCCACGCGCGGCAGGGCTCGCCGAACATGACCCTCGCCAAGTGGCTGGTCATCGGGTCGGTGCCGGCGGCTCTCGTCGGCCCGTGGCTCGTCCACGGTCTCGCGGGCGGCGACCACGACTCCGTCGACCGGCTGCTCATGGAGTGCATCGGCTTCGCGCTGCTGTTCGCGGCCACGACGTACGCCCTGCGTCTGTATCTCAACCTGCGGCGCACCAACGACGAGAGCGGGGCTGCCGACCCCGATCCCCCGATCCGACCCCTGGTCACGCTGGCCGTCGGCGCCCTGGGTGGTCTGCTCGTCGGCATCACCAGCGTGGGCGCGGGGTCGGTGATCATGATCGCGCTGCTGATGCTCTATCCCGGACTCTCCCCGGTGCGCCTGGTGGGGACCGACCTCGTGCAGGCGGTGCCCCTGGTGCTCGCCGCCGCCGCGTCGAACATCGTCATCAACGGCCTGGACTGGCACATCCTGGTCCCGCTCGTGATCGGCTCGACGCCCGGCACCGTGCTCGGCGCTCGGCTCGCCCCCAAGGTCCCGCAGTCGTTCATCCGGCGCGGCATCGTCGTCGTGCTGACCATGTCCGGGGTGGCCCTCCTCGACAAGTCGGGCTGGGCACCGCTCGGTGCGGGCCAGGACGACACCCACCCGGTGCTGGTCGCTCTCGTCGGTGTGGCCATGGTCGTGCTCGTGCCTCTCGTCTGGGGGCTGATCCGGCGTACCGAGGGGCTTCCGATGTTCGGAGCCCCGACCGTGGCACAGCTCGAGGGTGACGACGAGCGCCGCCGTACGCCGTCATCCGCGCCTCAGGACCCGGCCGGCGACGAGTCGCAGGTGTCCTGACCGGCTCCTCCTCCCCCGGGTGGGGGATATCCGGCGCGCCAACTCGACAATCTCGCGTCTTTCAGTAGACTTACGCGTCTTGCCCACCTTCTGTGGAAGGACCGCGCCCATGGGTGACTGGATCACTGCTGACTTCTTCTCGATCATCTGCGCCGCGTTCTGCGTCGGCACGGTCGTCGGCCTCACCGGGATGGGGGGCGGCGCGCTGATGACGCCGGCCCTGATCTTCCTCGGTGTCGGCGACGCCTCGACCGTCGTGACCGCAGACCTGACGGCCTCGGCGGTCTACAAGACCGGCGGGGCGATCACCCACGCCAGGGAGGGCAAGCCCAACTGGGAGCTCGCCAAGTGGCTGATCATCGGCTCGGTGCCCTTCGCGCTGCTCGGACCCTGGGTGATCCACGGGATCGCCGGCTCCGCGGACGACCTCGACACGCTGTTGAAGAAGTGCATCGGCTTCGCCCTGCTGTTCGCGGCGACGACGTACGCCCTGCGGCTGGTGATCAACCTGCACCGCTCGCGCCGCGGTGGCCAGGCGCCCGACGCCGACCCGCCGATCCGCCCCCTCGTCACCGTCGCGGTCGGCGCGCTCGGTGGACTCCTGGTCGGCATCACCAGCGTGGGCTCGGGCTCGGTGATCATGATCTCGCTCGTCATGCTCTACCCCGGCCTCTCGGCGCTGCGGCTGGTCGGCACCGACCTCGTCCAGGCCGTGCCACTGGTGGCCGCTGCAGCCATCTCCAACATCGCGCTCAACGGTCTCGACTGGCACCTCCTGGTGCCGCTGCTGATCGGGTCGGTCCCGGGCACGATCCTCGGCAGCCACATCGCGCCGCGCGTCAAGCAGTCCTTCATCCGGCGCGGCATCGTGATCGTGCTCACGATGTCCGGCCTCGCCCTGCTCGACAAGTCCGGCTGGGCACCGCTCGGTGCGGGTGAGGACCAGACCCACCCGGAGCTGATCGCGCTGGTCGGCCTGGCCATGGTGGTCGTGCTCCCGTTCGTCTGGGGCCTGATCCGGCGCGCGGAGGGCATGTCGATGTTCGGCTCACCCACGGTCGCCGAGCTGGAGGGCGAGCAGCCCCCCGAGGTCACGCCCCCGGCGTCAGGCGCCGGAGTCCGTGACGATCAGACCCCGGTCGGCTAGGCGGTCGACGAACTGACGCACGTCGGCGACGACCACCTCGACCGGGACCTCGAAGGCCTCGGCGAGGTCGGTCACGATCTCGTGCTCGGTGCGATCACCGTCGACGCACGCCCACACCTGGGCCGCCGAGCCCTCGAAGACGTACGGCGGCCGGTCGAGGTGGTCGAGGTCGACCACCACCACCCGCTCCGCGGACTCGACGTACGCCGTGCTGGTGGCGCGCCGCCAGATCGTCGACCCGGCAGCCGACTCGGCACTGGGTTCGGCACTGGGTTCGGGGCCCGGGGGCGCGCTCTCGGGCACGCGCCGAGTTTAGGCCTGGCCGCATCCGCCGATAGCATGTTCGCTGCTGTCCCGCACCGAGAGGCACCCACACCCACATGACTTCCGCTCCACCGACCCATGCCGACTACCAGCTGAGCCAGCTCGACCAGCTCGAGGCGGAGTCGATCCACATCTTCCGCGAGGCCGCCGCCGAGTTCGAGAAGCCGGCGCTGATGTTCTCCGGCGGCAAGGACTCGATCGTGATGCTCCGGCTGGCGGAGAAGGCGTTCTTCCCGGCGAAGATCCCTTTCCCCCTGGTGCAGATCGACACGGGTCTCGACTTCCCCGAGGTGCTGCACACCCGTGACAACTGGGTGAACCGGCTCGGCGTCCGTCTGGTGGTGGCGAGCATCGACGAGGCGATCAAGAACGGCGTCGTCGTCGACGACGGGAAGACCAGCCGCAACCGCATGCAGACCGCGACTCTCCTCAACTGCGTCGAGGAGAACGGCTTCACCGCGATGTTCGGCGGTGGCCGCCGCGACGAGGAGAAGGCCCGCGCCAAGGAGCGCGTCTACTCCCACCGCGACGACTTCGGCCAGTGGGACCCGAAGAACCAGCGCCCCGAGCTGTGGAGCCTCTACAACGGCAAGCTCCACGGCGGCGAGCACATGCGTGTCTTCCCGCTGTCCAACTGGACCGAGCTCGACGTGTGGTACTACCTCCGCCACGAGGCCGTCGAGCTCCCCTCGATCTACTTCGCCCACCAGCGTCGCGTGTTCAACCGCGACGGCATGTGGATGTCCGAGAGCCCGCTCAACCCCTGCAAGGAGGGTGAGGAGGTCGTCGAGAAGACCGTGCGCTACCGCACGGTCGGCGACCTGACCCTGACCGGCGCGGTGGAGTCCGAGGCCGACACTCTCGACAAGATCATCGACGAGATCGCCATCGCCCGCGTGACCGAGCGCGGTGCGACCCGTGGCGACGACCGGTTCTCCGAGGCAGCCATGGAGGACCGGAAGAAGGAAGGCTACTTCTGATGGATCTCCTCCGCTTCGCCACCGCCGGCTCGGTCGACGACGGCAAGTCCACCCTGATCGGACGACTGCTGCTCGACTCGAAGTCGATCTTCGAGGACCAGCTCGAGGCCGTCGAGGCCACCAGCCACTCGCGGGGCTACGACTACACCGACCTCGCGCTGCTGACCGACGGGCTCCGCTCCGAGCGCGAGCAAGGCATCACGATCGATGTCGCCTATCGCTACTTCGCCACACCGTCGCGGAAGTTCATCATCGCCGACACCCCGGGGCACATCCAGTACACCCGGAACATGGTGACCGGCGCCTCGACGGCCGACCTCGGCCTGGTGCTCGTCGACGCCCGACAGGGCCTGACCGAGCAGAGCCGCCGGCACGCCGTCCTGCTGTCGCTGCTGCGGGTGCCCCACCTCGTGCTCGCGATCAACAAGATGGACCTGGTCGACTGGTCGCGCGAGACCTACGAGCGCATCCACACCGAGTTCACGCAGTTCGCGACCAAGCTGTCGATCCCCGACCTCTCGGTGATCCCGATCTCCGCCCTCAAGGGCGACAACGTGGTGATCCGCTCGGAGAACACACCGTGGTACGCCGGCCCGACGCTGATGCACCACCTCGAGCACGTCCACGTCGCCTCCGACCGCGACCTGGTCGACACCCGCTTCCCGGTCCAGTACGTCGTACGTCCGAAGAGCGACGAGTTCCACGACTACCGCGGATACGCCGGACAGGTCGCCGGTGGCGTGCTCAAGCCGGGTGACGAGGTGATCGTGCTGCCCAGCGGCATGACCTCGACGATCGAGGGCATCGACATGTTCGACCAGGAGATCGACGAGGCCTTCCCGCCGATGTCGGTCACGGTCCGGCTGTCCGACGACGTCGACGTCAGCCGCGGCGACATGATCGCGCGCATCAAGAACGCCCCGAAGCCCAGCCAGGACATCGACGCGATGATCTGCTGGATGACCAACGAGCCGCTGCACCCGCGCCAGAAGCTCGCGATCAAGCACACCACCCGGATGGGCCGGGCGATGGTCAAGGACATCCAGTACCGCCTCGACGTGAACACCCTGCACCGCGACCAGGACACCAAGGAGCTCGGTCTCAACGAGATCGGCCGCGTCCAGCTGCGCACCACGGTGCCGCTGCTGTGCGACCCCTACTCGAAGAACCGCACCACCGGATCCTTCATCCTGATCGACGAGGCCACCGGCGTCACCGTCGGAGCCGGGATGATCAACTCCGGCTCCTGACCGCCGAGTCGGCGCAAGTGACGTCGAACTCGCGATCGGCGACAGTACTCGAACTCGCCGAGTCGTCACATGACGACTGAGCGACCACTCACTCGTCGTATGCCGACTCGGCGTTCAGCCGACCTCGCGCAAGGTGCCGGCGTGGTCGCGGTACCACGTCACGGTCGACGTGATGCCCTCGGCGAGACCGACCCGCTCGGTCCAGCCGAGGGACCGGAGCAGGGCGACGTCGAGGAGCTTGCGGGGCGTGCCGTCGGGCTTGGTGGTGTCCCACACGGTCTCGCCGTCGTAGCCGACGGCGGTCGCGACGATCTCGGCGATCTCCTTGATCGTGGCGTCGCGACCGGTGCCGACGTTGACCTGCACACCGTCGTCGTAGTGCTCGAGCAGGTGCAGGCACGCGTCGGCGAGGTCGTCGACGTGGAGGAACTCACGTCGCGGCGATCCGCTCCCCCAGTTGGTGACCGTCGGCGCCCCGGACGCGCGGGCCTCGTCGTACCGGCGGATGAGCGCGGGCAGCACGTGGCTGCCCGTCGGTGAGAAGTTGTCACCGGGGCCGTAGAGGTTGGTCGGCATCGCCGAGATCCACGGGAGGCCGTGCTCGCGGCGTACGGCCTGGACGCCGATGATGCCGGCGATCTTGGCGATCGCGTAGGCGTCGTTGGTCGGCTCGAGGTGGCCGGTCAGCAGGGAGTCCTCACGGATCGGCTGCGGTGCGAGCCGCGGGTAGATGCACGACGAACCCAGGAACAGCAGACGCTCGACCCGCTGCTCGAGCGCGGCGTCCAGCACGTTGGTCTGGATGCGCAGGTTGTCGGACAGGAACTCCACCGGGTGGGTGTCGTTGGCGAGGATCCCGCCGACCTTGGCCGCGGCCAGGACGACGTAGCGCGGCCGGGTCTCCGCGAAGTGGTCGAAGACGGCTCCGCGGTCGCGCAGGTCGAGCTCGCTCGACGACCGACCCACGGAGGTCGGTGAAGCCCGCTCCTTCGAGCCGGCGCCACACGGCGGAGCCGACCATGCCGCGATGACCGGCGACGTACGTCGTGGCGTCGCGGTCGAGCGGTCCCGGGACGAAGTCGGTCTCGGTCACGGCGTAGCCGGCCAGTCGGAGAGGACGACCTTGTCGATCCACGGCCGCCCTTCGTGCTCCAGTGACTCGAGGTCGGCGTCGACCATGATCTGCGCCAGCCGGGCGCCGTCGACCGTCGCCTTCCAGCCCAGCACCTTCTCCGCCTTCGAGGGGTCGCCACGAAGGGCGTCGACCTCGGACGGACGCAGGTAGCGCTCGTCGAACCGCACGTGGTCCTCCCAGTTCAGCCCGACATGGCCGAACGACGCCGCCACGAAGTCGCGCACGGTCATCGAGCTTCCGGTGGCCAGCACGAAGTCGTCCGGCTCGTCGGCCTGGAGCATCCGCCACATGCCCTCGACGTACTCCGGCGCGTAGCCCCAGTCACGCTCGGCGTCGAGGTTGCCCATGTAGACGAACTCGTCGAGGCCGGCCTTGATCCGCGCCGCGGCCCGGGTGACCTTGCGGGTCACGAACGTCTCACCGCGTCGCGGCGACTCGTGGTTGAAGAGGATGCCGTTGACGGCGAAGAGGTCGTAGGCCTCGCGGTAGTTGCGGGTCGCCCAGTAGCCGTACACCTTGGCCACGCCGTACGGCGATCGCGGGTAGAACGGTGTGCTCTCGTCCTGCGGTGGAGTCTCCGCGCCGAACATCTCCGAGCTCGACGCCTGGTAGTAGCGGCATTCCACCCCGGACATCCGGACCGCCTCGAGCAGGCGCATCGTGCCCAGCGCGGTCGCGTTGCCGGTGTGCTCCGGCTCGTCGAACGAGACACGTACGTGCGACTGGGCGCCGAGGTTGTAGACCTCGTCCGGGTTGATGTCGCGCATGAGGCCGATGAGGCGCGCGCCGTCGGTCAGGTCGCCGTAGTGGAGCAGCATCCGCGTGTTCTGCTCGTGCGGGTCGCGGTAGAGGTGCTCGATGCGGCCGGTGTTGAACGTCGAGGCCCGGCGGATCAGCCCGTGGACCTCGTAGCCCTTCCCGAGCAACAGCTCGGCGAGGTACGAGCCATCCTGGCCGGTGATGCCGGTGATGAGCGCTCGACGCACAGCAGGACTCCAGTCTGTGGGAGGGGAGGTCGCCGGTCATTCTCCATGACCGGTCCCGTCGACCTGGTCATTTCGGCCATGCGTCTGGTCCTTCCGGACAAATCGGCATGGTCCATCTGGACCGGTCAAGTTCGCCCGGTCCGTACTCCCGTTCGGCGTACGGGGGGCGAGCCTGCGTGACACCGTTTCTCGCGTGACCGACACCTTCGAGCCGTCTCTGCTCGACGACTCCCACATCGCCGCCGGCACCCTCGGGTACGAGGTGTGCGGCGTCCCGATCGCCGACCTCGACGCTCACGCTGCGGCCGAGCTGATCGTGGCCTGCGCCGCCGTCGGCACCAGCCTGCAAGTGCACCTGTGCAACGCCTACACGCTCTCGCTCGTCGACCGCGACGACACCTTGCGCAAGGCTCTCCTGGCCGGAGACCTCAACCTCCCCGACGGTACGCCGGTGGCCTGGATGGGCCGCCGCGCCGGACAGTCCGGTCCCGTGCGCGGACCCGGTCTGGTCGGAGCCGTCGCGACCGCCGGTGTCGGCATCGCTCGCCACTACCTCTGGGGTGGCAAGGACGGCGTCGCCGGCGGCATGGCCGACGGCTTGCGGGCCGCGGTTCCCGGCATCGAGATCGTCGGCATCGACACCCCGCCGTTCCGGATGCCGACCGACGAGGACCTCTTCGAGCTCGCCGGCCGCGTGCGGGCGTCGGGTGCGAACATCCTCTGGATCGGGCTGGGCACCCCGCGGCAGGACTACGTCGTGCACCGGCTCGCCCCGCTCCTGGACATCCCGATCGTGCCCGTGGGCGCGGCGTTCGACTTCTGGTCCGGTGCGGTCCCGGAGGCCCCGGCGTTCCTGCACGGCTCCGGCCTCGAGTGGGTCTACCGTCTCTCGCGTGAGCCCCGTCGGCTGTGGCGCCGCTACTTGATCGGCAACCCGCGCTTCCTCGTGTCCGCATGGCGCCACCGGAGCGCATGAGGATCCTGGTCGCCCACAACTTCTACCGGTCGGACGCGCCCAGCGGCGAGAACAAGATCGTCCGGGCCGAGGTTGACCTGCTCCGCGACGGTGGGGTCGAGGTCGTCGAGCTGTTCACCGACAGCGACCGCATCCCCAGCGGCGTCCGCGGCATGGTCCAGGCCGCTCCCGGGCCTGTCTACGCGCGCGAGGGCGTCCGACGCTTCACCGGTCTGCTCGACGAGCACCGGCCCGATGTCGTCCACGTCCACAACGTCTTCCCGCTGATCTCGCCGTACGTCGTGCGGGTCGCGGCGCGGCGCGGCGTACCGGTGGTCCAGACCGTGCACAACTACCGGCACAGCTGCGTGAACGGGCTCCATCTGCGCGACGGCCACACGTGCACCGACTGTCTCGGCTCCCGCCTGGGCCTGCCGGGCGTGCAGCACGGCTGCTACCGGGGGTCTCGCCCCCAGACCGTGCCGATGACGATCGGCCAGGTGGTCCACCGGCGTACCTGGCGCGACGGCGTGGCGCGCTACCTCGCCCTCACCCCGTTCATGCGCGACACGCTCACGGCGTCCGGGATCTCCGCCGACCGGATCACCATCCGGCCCACCTGGGTGCCCGATCCCGGCGACGCGGGTGCTCCCGGCCGCGACGTCCTGTACGTCGGTCGCCTCGACGAGGCGAAGGGCATCGACCGACTCCTCGACGCCTGGCGGCTCGGTGGCCGCGACTCCGGGCGCTCGCTGGTGGTCGCGGGCGACGGCCCGCTGGCACCACTCGTGGAGCAGGCCGCGACCGGTGACCCGAGCGTGAGCTGGCGCGGACGGCTCGAGCCTGCCGGAGTGGCCGACGCCATGCGCGACGCGGCGTACGTCGTGGTCCCTTCGCGCTTCTTCGAGGGCTACCCCCTCGTCGTGGCCGAGGCGTTCGCTCGCGGGCGCGCGGTGCTCACCGTGTCAGGCGGCAGTGTCGGCACCATCGTGGGCGACTCCACGGGGTGGGTGGTCGACCCGACGGTGTCCGCGCTGGCGTCTGCCCTGGGCACGATCGCGGACGATGACGCGGCCGAGCGGGGACGCGCCGCCCGCGCGTCGTACGAGCGCGACAGCACGCCCGAACGCGGCCTCGAGACCCTGCTCGACGTGTACGCCGAGGTCACTCGTTGACGTCTGTCGCTGTGACACGATCGAAGCGACCATTCCGACCGGCAGGAACCCCATGACCGAGCACGACACCGTCGCGGCGGTTCGCGGGCTCGTCGTGATCTGCACGCGCAACCGCCCCGACGACCTCGCGAAGGCACTGACCGCCGTCGACGCGGTCGCGCGCGGGATCGAGGTGCTCGTGGCCGACTCGAGCGACGAGTCGCACCTGCCCGACGTCCGCGACGTCGTCGACGTCCACGACGGGGTGACCCTGCTGGCCTGCACGCCAGGGCTCGCCCGGCAGCGCAACCAGGCCCTGGACTGGGTGCGCGCCCAGCGTGGGGACGCGGCGTACGTCCACTTCATCGACGACGACACCGAGGTGCTGCCCGGCTACTTCGACGCGATCATCGAGGCGTTCGCCTCCCGGCCCGAGCTCGCGGGCGTCGGTGGCGTCGTCCTCAACCAGCCTCGCCCGCGTCATGTCGGCACCAAGCGGTGGTTCTGCCTGTACGGCCGGACACCTGGACAGGTCCTGCCGTCGGGACGGGTGACGATCGGGCACTACGAGGGCGACGAGGCGACGGAACCGGTGTGGCTGCCCGGATGCGCGATGAGCTACCGCTCGGCGTCGATCACCGGTCGCCGCTTCGACGACCGGCTCGAGGGCTACAGCCTCGGCGAGGACATGTACTTCAGCTTCGCCCTGAGCCACGACCATCCCCTGGCGATCGCCCCCGAGGCGCGCGTGCTCCACCACTTCAGCCCGCAGAACCGCCTCTCGCGCACCCGGCTCGCCCCGGTGAAGATCGCCTTGCTCCACCGCTTCGTCCGCGAGAACGGCGCGCACGGGATGCGCGTGAGTGCCTTCTGGCTGGCCGTGGTCGGCGACCTGGTGCTCAAGCTGGCCGACGGCGTACGCCGCCGCGACAGCGACTCGGTCGCGGAGGCCCGGGCCATCGCCCGCGGCGCCTGGCGCACGCTCCGCCACCCGATGCCGGCCGGGCCGGGGCCCGTCGAGTCGTGAGCCGGACCCGGCCGGGACGCCTGCGCGGCGGCGACCTCCGCGCCGTCGCCCGGGGTGGTGCGATCACGTTCGCCGGCGGCGTGGGCGGGGCACTGGCCACGCTGGTCCTGCTGGTGCTGCTGGCCCGTGAGGTCGGTGTCACCGAGACCGGGTTGTTCTTCCAGGCCGTGGCCGTGGTGAGCACCGGGGCGATCATCGGCAACCTCGGCGCGCAGATCACCCTCACGCAGCGGATCGCGCGCCGGATCGCCGAGGGGGAGCACGAGCTCAGCGACCTGGTCTGGGCGGCCATCGCACCGGTCGCGGTCGCCACGACGGCGGCCGCGCTCCTGGTCGTCGCTTTCCACGACCCGTTCGCCGGCCTGCTGACCTCCGACGCCAACCGGTCCGACCTCGGACAGCTCCTGGCGGCCTCGGCCCCTGCCCTCCCACTGATCGCTCTGACCAGGCTCGCCGTCGGCGTACCCCGCGGGCTCGGCGAGATGGTCCCCGCCGTGCTGTACGACTCGGGCGGCCAACCGCTGCTCCGCCTGGCCCTGTGCGGCGCGGTGGCCGTCGCCGACGGACCGGCCTGGCTGCTCGGTGCCGCGTTCTCCGCGCGCCGCCGCGATCTCGCTGCTCGGCGCCGTGCCGCACGCGGTGGTGTCGCTGCGCCGGCACGACGCGCCGTTCGCCTGGCGCCCGCAGTGGTCACGGCCCACGGCGCGGGACCTGTGGCGGTTCGCTGCACCGCGCGGGCTCGAGGAGATCTTCGCGGCCACCAACATCTGGTTGCTCGTCGTGCTCGTCGGTGCGCTGGTCTCGGCCGACGAGGCCGCGACGTACGCCGCCGTCAGCCGATTCACCCTCGCGGCGTCCCTGCTCATGCAGGCCGTCACCACCGGCATGGCCCCGCGCTTCACCGCTGCGTTCGCGCGCGGAGAGCGGGCCCGCGTGATCGGCCTGTTCCGGGCGACGACCCAGTGGATGATCGGCCTGTCCGTACCGGTCTGCGTGACCTTGTTCGTGTTCCCGCAGGCCCTGATCCACCTGGTGAGCCCGGACCTGCCCGGCGGCGAGACCGGACTACGGATCACCGCCGTCGCCGCGCTCTTCAGCGTGGTCACCGGCCCGGCCGGTGGCGCGATCCTGTTCGCCGGTCGCAGCACCTGGAACCTGTGGATCGCGGTCGTGGACTTCGTCGCGATGCTGGTGGTGGCCGCGCTGGCGATCCCCGGCTCCGGTGCGAACGGTGCCTGCCTGGCCTGGGCGACGGCGATGATCCTGCAGAGCGTGCTCGGGTACGTCGTCGCCCGACGCGCCTTCGGCCTCGACCCGTTCTCGGCAAGTGCCGTCCGGCTGGGCGCGTGGACGGTCATACTGACCGTGCTCACCGAGCTGGCGCCCCGGATCGTCCTGGGAGACCGACTGACCGCACTCGTCATCGGGGTCCTCGGCACCGGGGTGGCGCTGGTGATCCTGCACGTCGCCACGTCCTGGACCTGGTGGCGCCCCGCCCCCGAGCCTGCGACCGCCGGAGAGATCTCATGACGATGCCTGGCGCCGAGAAGACGCCGGCCCGTCCTCGAGACCCCACGCTGGGTTACCTGGTGCGGCTGGTCGTGGTGATGGCCCCGATCGGTCTCCTGCTGTACGCCGCCCACGCGAGGCTGCTCGACGCGCTGATCGGCGGCGTGGTCGCCCTGGGCGTCCTGGCCAGGTTCCCCGCGCCGCTCGCCGTTCGGCTCACGGGGACCATGCTCGTCCTCGCCCCCGACGCGCTGATCGTGTCCCACGTCGGCGGCACGCCGCTCTCACTGCGTGAGTGCGCGTTCGTCTGGTTCGGCGTGGTCTGCCTGGCCGCCGTGGTCCGCGGCGCACTGCGACCAGGTATCCCGGCGCCACTGCTGACCCTGGTGATCCTGCTGGTCGCGGCCGTGGGTGCGGTCGCCAACGACCGCCCCCATGGTCTGGTCGAGTTCGCCGTCCTCGTGGTCGTCCCGCTGCTGAGCGGCGCCACCATCGGCACCGACCTCACGGTCGCCCTGGACTTCATGCGCGGCATCGCCGCGGGCACGATCCTGCTGGTCGTGTGGGCGCTCGTCGAGACGACCACCAACCACAACACCCTGGTGGCCAGCACCGTCCTCGGCAGCTTCGTCCGAGAGGGCCACATCCGGTCCAACGCCGGCTGGGACTACCCGACGATGCTGGCGGCGTTCCTGTGCCTCGGCGGCTTCTTCGTCGTGGACCTGCTCTGGCAGCGGTGGCGGTGGCCGGGCCTGCTTCTCGGCGGCGTGCTGGTCACCGCCGCGGTGATGGCCACCCAGAGCCGCTCGGGGTTGATCGGGCTGGCCGCCGGCGCGGTCGCCTACCTCGTGCTCCAGCGCCGCCTGAGCCAGGTGATCCGAGTGCTCGGGGGCCTGCTCGCGGCCGGCGCGGTGCTGCTGCTCGTGCCGGGTATCGCACCCGCCGGCTTCCGCGACTTCCTCAGCCAGTCGTTCGACCAGGGCACGACGGCGAACGCGAACGTCCAGTACCGACAGGACCTCTACCACGCGGCGGGCGCGGCGATGGCGCACCATCCGATCTGGGGGTACGGCTGGGGCTCCGGCAAGAGCGTGGCCACCAACGGGCTGGACGCCTACTTCGGCTCCCAGGCCGACCTCGCGAGCCTGCCGGTGTCCTTGGGCGTCGAGCTCGGGTACGTCGGAGCCGGGGCCGTCGGCCTGTTCCTGCTCCTCGTGGTGGTGCAGCTGACCCGGCATCGCGACGTCCCGGGTCGACTGCCGATCGGGGCCGGCATCGTGGGCTGCACGGTGGCGATGCTCGGCGTACCCGTGTCGCCCCCACTGTCGTGGATGCTGCTCGTCGCCGCGCTGGGCTGGTCGATGACGCGCACCTGGCGGACCCGGCCGGCTCCGGACGAGGCGACCGGCGAGCCCGCGGAGGACCAGGAGCCGGTCCTCCCGCGGACCGGCTACTGGGTGTCGGGCGGTGCCCACCGATGACGTCGGCCGTGCGCGTGGTCCGGCGACTGACCCACGACGACACACGTTTCCGTCTCCACAACTGGCTGTGCTCCCGCCGCCTGACCTCGCGGGCGTACGCCGCTCTCCAGCCGAAGGTGCGCGGCAGCATGGTCACCGACCGGACGCAGCTGGTGATCGAGGGCTTCCCGCGGTCGGCCAACACCTACGCCCTCGCGGCGTTCACCTGTGCCAACGGCTCACGGACCGTGGTCGCCAGCCACCTGCACGCGGCCTCGAGCGTCGCGGACGGGGTGCGCCGCGGACTTCCCGTCATCGTCGTGCTCCGCGATCCGCTCGACGCCTGCGCCTCACTCCTCCAGCGTCAGCCGGTGCGCGCCTCGTCCGCGCTCCGCGCCTATGTGCGCTTCCATGAGCGCATCCGCCCGCTCGCGAGCGACCTCGTCCTGTCCGACTTCGGGGTCACGACCGGCGCGTTCGGCACGACCATCGAGGCCGTGAACCACCGCTTCGGCACCACCTTCGCGCCCTACGAGCACACGCCGGAGAACGAGGCCTGGTGCCGCGACTTCGTCATCGACGCCGACCGACGCGACCAAGGTGAGGTGCGCGAGTCGACCGTGGCACTGCCCCAGGCGAGCCGCCGGGAGGGACGCGATCAGGTCGTCGACGCGGTCTCCCATGAGGCGTCACTCCTCGAGGAGGCGCGACGGCTGTACCACGACCTGCGCGCGTCACGCCGTCACCGCCGAGGGCCGCTAGGCGTCGCGATCGAGCTTGCGGACGCTTCGCCAAGCGCCGGGAACCGCGCGGACGCCCCGGCGGACCCGCCGCAGTCGGGCCCCGAGCAGGGCCCGGCGGCCCGGCGGCAGGTGCGGCTCCGCGTTGCGGAGCTCGGTCTCGCTGAGCATGACGGCGTACCAGACGTAGCGCGGCCACTTCCGCTTCGGAGTCGTCCGCAGGTCCTCGAGCCACGTCGCGACGCGCCATTCGGGCTGTGTCCGCATGCGCCAGGCACGCAGCTCCGTCGGATCGGCGTCGTCGGGGCCGAGCGGCACGGCTCCGACCAGATGCAGGAAGGGTGCCGCGGTCTCGACAGCGCCGATCCCCTGGGCCAGGTCCGCCAGATCGGTCAGGTCGGCGGCGCTGAAGGAGTCGCGCACACGCTGCACGAGGTCGTCCAGCTCGAGTCGCTTGTCGTGAGCCTCCGGATCCCGAAGGGCGTTGACGGCGAGCAGGAGGGCCTGCGCCGTCCGATCGAGGCAGGGCAGCTCGCGTGCCGCCAGGACTTCCGAGTCGTGTCGGGCCCAGAGTCGCTCGAAGACCTCCTCGGGTGCCGCCAGGAAACCGGGGAACCGGACGTGCAGGTCCAGCTCGCAGGGCCAGCGTGCGTGCCGGATCGTGCGCGAGTACGTCGCAGCGGTCGGCGTGCCGTAGACCTGCTCGTCGTCCCATCCGACCATCCCAAGGGCGGAGATCAGCTCCTCGAGGCGAGACGGATGCACCAGTACGTCGACGTCGACGGACTCACGCGCGGTCCGGAGACGCTGCGTCACGGCGATCGGACCCTTCACGAAGATGATCCGCACTCCGCGATCGCGCGCGACGCGGTCGACGACCGCGTGCGCCAGCGGCACGGCTTCGGAGAGGAGGACCTCGGTCACGTCGGGTCCTCCTCGTCGAGGTCGACGAGATGCATGTCGGCGAGCAAGCGGAGTGCGTTCTCGGTCAGCTGCCCGGCGTCCCCCTCGGTGGGCTCGCCGAACTCGCGCACCAGCTCGGCGGTGACCTGGTCGGTCGTCACCCAGTCGTCGGTCAACGTCCCCCAGGCAACGGCGCCGAGCTCGGACAGCAGGAGCACCACGCCGTCGTGGGAGTAGACCGCGGCGCGGCCGTCCTCGACGTACTCGTCGACCACCGCACGCCGTCGCGCCCGCATCAGTCGTCGCCGTCCAGGAGCGCACGCACCACCGGGCGCAGCTGCGCCGCCTCGGCGTACGTCACCCGGCGTACGCCGCCGACCCGATGGGTCAGGTCGGCCAGCCGGTGCAGCGGCCGCTCCATCTCACGGGTGTACGACGTCTGGGCGACCAGCTCCGGGAGCGCGTCCACGGTGGCGAGCCGGTCGAGCGTGGCATCGCCCTCGTGGTCGGGGTCGCGCGTGAGCTGGACCAGCGCTGCGAGGCGGTACTCCATGTCGGCCGGGCGGACCAGGCCGAGGCGTCCCGGCGAGACCTGCTCCTTCAGCTCGTCTCCGGCATTGACGATGATCGACAGCGGCTTCGGGTAGGGCACGATCCGCAGGTCGGGGGCGACCCCGGCGGTCTCGTCCGACAGGTAGACCAGGTCGGTGCACAGCGTCCGCGCCATCGTCGTCTTCCCCGTGCCGGAGGGCCCGTACAGGACCGCCGTGCGTCCGGTGGCGGGATCGGCGACCGCACAGGCATGGAACATGACGAGGTCGTGGCGGCGGTCGTCCACGGCAAGACGGGTGACCATCGGGCTGAGCCGGTCCATCACGGTCGGCAGGTCCTGCCCGACGAGGGAGGTCGAGGTCGTCTCGGCGGCCAGGGCCTCGGGGTCGTCGTCGACCCGGACCGTGACGCGCTGGGCCGCATCGACACCGCCAGGCTCGACCGTGCACCAGTCCCAGGCTGCGGCGACGCTCTCGGCGAGCTCGAGGGCGCCGGAACCGACGCAGACGACGTCCACGCGGACTTCCAGAGCTTCCAGACGCACGCAGGGCGGATCACCTACGCTGGAACCTCGCACCCAGGGGAGTGTAGAACCCGCGGTACCCGCGGCGAGGAGCCGTTCATGGAATTCAACGACTACGTCCGCATCGTGCTGTCGCACTGGGTGGGTGTCGTGGTCCTCGCGCTCCTCGGGATCGCTGCCGCGTTCGGCTACAACGCCAGCCAGCCCGCCGTCTACCAGGCCACCGCGACCGGGCTCGTGAAGTCCACGGCCGCGCACGACTCCACGACCGCTCAGATCGCCGACCAGTACGCGCAGAGCCGGATCGCGTCGTACGTCCCGCTCGCCAGCACCACCGAGGTCGCCCAACGGGTCATCGACGACCCCCGCGTGAAGAAGGCCGGCCTGCCGGCCACGCCGGCGGCCCTGATCGGCCACATCAGCGTGAGCCACGACGATGCGACGGTCCTGATCAACATCGCGGCGCGGGCGTCCACACCGGAGAACGCGGCGACCCTGGCCAACGCCTGGGCCGACGCGCTGGCGTGGAAGGTCGACAAGCTGGACGGGCCGGAGCTGATCACACCCGACCCGGGTTCGAAGACCAGCGACCCGCAGATGTCCGACGGTCTGCAGATGGAGGTGCAGACCCAGGCTGCTCGCGGTGCGAAGGTCCTCCCACGGACGACGCTCAACCTCGTGCTCGGTCTGGCGATGGGTCTGCTGCTGGGCTTCGCCTATGCCTTGGTCCGTCACCAGTTCGACCGTCGCCTGAAGTCGTCGGAGGACGTCGAGAAGAAGTTCGGCGTCCCGGTGATCGGGATGATCCCGCAGTCGTCGAGCATGCGGCAGGCGGACGGACGCGAGCTCGTGCTCGCCGTCACCGAGTCCCTCTCGTCGAGCAATGCGAACACGGCAGAGGGGTTCCGCAAGCTGCGCACCAACCTCGCCTACATGGACGTCGACCAGCCGCCACGCATCATCGTGGTGACCAGCCCCAAGCAGTCCGACGGCAAGTCGACCGTGGCCGCGAACCTCGCCGCGGCGATCGCGATCGGCGGCCAGGCGGTGACCTTGATCGACGGCGATCTGCGACGCCCGACGGTGGCGGACTCGCTCGCGGTCGTCGACGGTGCCGGCCTCACCGACGTCCTGGTCGGGAGGGTGACTCCCGGTGAGGTCATCCAGGATCACCCGGACGTTCCCGGTCTGCGGGTGCTCGCCTCCGGTGCGATCCCGCCCAACCCGAGCGAGCTCCTCGGCTCCAAGGCGATGCAGGCGCTGGTCAGCGACCTCGCCCGCGACGCGATGGTGATCATCGACGCGCCTCCCCTGCTGCCGGTGACCGATGCCGCCGTGCTGACCCGGTCGGCCGACGGTGCGATCATCGTGATCGCGCACAACGGCACCCTCGACAGCGAGCTCGCGGCGGCACTCGGACACATCACCTCCGTGCGCGGCCGCACGCTCGGCATCGTGTTCAACCGGATGCGCCGCAGCGCCTCGAGCGGCTTCTACGGTGGCGACTACTACCGGTACGAGTACAAGCCGAACATCGGCCGGCGGAAGCACCGGACGAAGCGCGCCGGGGCGAAGAAGGCGACCAAGGGCGCGCCGGGCAGCAGCACCAGCAGCGGGTCGAGCACGGCCCCTGCCGAGTCGCGCTGACCCGTCACCGGTTCAGCGTCGTACGCCGACCAGCTCCCGCGCCTCGTCGGGCGTCATCGGGTGACGCTGTGCCAACGCTCCGATCGCGACCGCACGCTCGACGAGCTGAGCATTGGACTCGACGGGCACGCCCTTGCTGATCGTCAGCACGTCCTCCATGCCGACCCGGAGGTGGCCACCCTTGGAGAGGCTGGCCAGGATCACGCTCAGGGTCGACCGGCCGATCCCGGTGGCCGACCAGCTGGTGGTCTCCGCCGGGAGGTCGCGCACGGCGGCGACGAGGGCGTCCGTCGTACCGTTCATGCCGCCGGGCACGCCCATCACGAGGTCGACGTGCACCTTCTCACCGGTGGGAAGCCCGAACTTGTCGAGCAGCCGCCGCATCGCGTGCACCTGACCGAGGTCGAACAGCTCGAACTCGGGGGCCACCCCGCGCTCCTGGATCAGCTGGTAGAGCTCGCAGACGAACGGCCAGGGGTTCGAGAACACGTCGTTGCCGAAGTTCGTCGTACCCATGGTGAGGCTGCAGGCGTCGGGCTCGGCGTCGAGCACCTTGAGCCGCTGCTCGAGGGGGTCGTGAACGCTGCCGCCGGTCGAGAGCTGGACGACGAGGTCGGTGCTCTCCCGCACGGCCGCGACCCACTCGCGGAGCAGCGCCAGGTCGAGGGTCGGCTGGTGGTCGTGATCGCGGACGTGGATGTGGATCATCGCCGCACCGGCCCGCTCGCAGTCGATCGCGGTCTTGGCGAGCTCCTCCGGCGTGGTCGGGAGGTGCGGGCAGTCGGCCTTCGCCGTCTCGGCACCGGTCGGGGCGACGGTGATCAGGAGCGGGTCGGTCATGGAGTCATCGTGTCAGACCGTTCTCGGCGTTCCGACCGGGGAGGATGACGGCATGCGTGCCGTTCTCCAACGCGTCTCGTCCGCCTCGGTGTCCGTCGGCGGGACGGTGGTCGGGTCGCTGGCCTCGCCCGGGCTGCTGGTCTACCTCGGCGTCACCCACTCGGACGGCTCGCCCGAGGTGGAGTGGATGGCTCGCAAGATCTGGACGCTGCGGATGCTCCCCGACGAGAGGTCGGCCTCCGACGTCGCGGCCCCGATCCTGGTCGTCTCGCAGTTCACTCTGTACGGCGAGGCGCGCAAGGGCCGACGACCGACCTGGGAAGCGGCCGCTCCCGGCCCGGTCTCCCAGCCGCTCTACGACGGCGTCTGTGCTGCCCTCACCACCCTCGGCGCCCACGTCGAGCGCGGCGTCTTCGGCGCCGAGATGGAGGTCTCGTCGGTCAACGACGGCCCCTTCACCGTCCTTCTCGACCGCTGAGTCGGCGCAAACAGGCAAGGAAAACACGCCGAGTCGGCGCAAAGTGACACGAAAAGAACGCCGAGTCGTCATATGACGACTCGGCGCGAGTGGGCGGCCGGGCCCTAGAATCGCCCGCACGCACGCCGGGACACGGGAGGCACGTTGTCGGTCCAGACCGCGGTTCCCACCACCGAAACGTCGCTGCCCCCGACGCGGCGCGCCCGTGTCCGTCTGGCAGTTCTCGCGCTGACACTCGTCGCGCTGGGTGCCGCCGTGGCCGTAGCCGTCCTCGAGAGCGGCATCACCCAGCACTCCACGAGCGATGTCCTCCCGATCACGGCGACGCCTTTGTCGCCGACCCGCAGCAGGTCTCGAAGGCACAGCTCAACGCGGCGTTGACCTTCCCTGACTCGCCGCCGAGGGGAGAGAGCCCGCGTCTGCTGACCATCCACGACGTCCGGAGCCACCTGTCCGTCAACACGGCTCGTGCCTCGGTCACGTACTGGATCTGTCGGAGCAGCCGGCCAGTCGGGTACGTCCATGGCGTCACGGCGCGTTGGTGCCACGGTCTCGTGCCGATCGTTGACGGGGTGCGTTACAGCTATCCCTCCCCGGACCGCTACATCATCGCGGTCATCACGCCCACCCGACCTGGGCGCGCGACACTGGTCCGCAGTGAGGTGTCCTACTCCCTCGACGGCATGGAGGTCACCGACCCCGTACGACTGCACGCCACCGTCCGCGCCACAGGCGACCCCTGAGTCGGCGCAAAGTGACACGAAAAGAACGCCGAGTCGTCATATGACGACTCGGCGTTGCTGGGGTTGGTGGTGGTCAGATCGCGATGGTCACCTCGGCGACGCTGCCGACCTCGGCGCGGACCGGCTGGTCCACGGTCTCGGCGCGAGGCGCGAGTGTCCGCAGCGTCCAGTCGCCATCGGCGGCGAAGAACCGGAAGTGCCCGCTCGCCGAGGTCGGGACCTCGGCGGTGAACTCACCGGTCCGGTCGAGCAGCCGCACGTAGGCGTTCGACACCGGCTCGCCGTCACGCACGACCTGCCCCTGGACCACGGCCTCCTTGGCGACGTCGACACCATCGAGGGAGAGGCCTCCCGCAGTTGCTCCGCACATCAGGCATCAGCCTCCCCACGCTCGTCACCGACCACGACCGGTACGCCGACCAGCGAGCCGTACTCGGTCCACGACCCGTCGTAGTTCTTCACGTTCGCCTGCCCGAGCAGCTCGTGGAAGACGAACCAGGTGTGCGACGAGCGCTCGCCGATCCGGCAGTAGGCGATGGTGTCCTTGCTCCAGTCGACGCCGGCCTCGGTGTAGAGCTCCTTGAGCTCGTCGTCCGACTTGAAGGTCCCGTCGTCGTTGGCGGCCTTGCTCCACGGCACGTTCGCCGCCGTGGGGATGTGACCGGCGCGCTGGGCCTGCTCCTGCGGCAGGTGCGCCGGCGCCATCAGCCGTCCGGCGTACTCGTCGGGCGAGCGTACGTCGACCAGGTTCTTCACGCCGATCGCCTGCACGACCTCGTCGCGGAACGCGCGGATGTCCGTGTCCTGCTCACCCGCGGTGTACGACGCGGCCTCGCGCGTCGGCAGCTCGTCGGTGAGCTCTCGACTGTCGAGCTCCCACTTCTTGCGACCGCCGTCGAGCAGCTTGACGTCCTGGTGGCCGTAGAGCTTGAAGTACCAGTACGCGTAGGCGGCGAACCAGTTGTTGTTGCCGCCGTACAGCACGATCGTGTCGTCGTTGGCGACGCCGCGCGACGACAGCAGCGCCTCGAACTGAGACTTGCTGACGAAGTCGCGGCGTACCTGGTCCTGGAGATCGGTGGTCCAGTCCAGCTTGATCGCACCCTTGATGTGCCCCTTGTCGTAGGCGGCGGTGTCCTCGTCGACCTCGACGAGCACGATCTTCGGGTCATCGAGATGGTCCTCCACCCACTGGGCGGAGACGAGTGTGGTGTCGCGGCTCATGGTGCTTACCTTTCTCGTGCGCCGGGTCCCGGCGCGGGGTCTGGTGGTGGATGGCTCAGCGGGCGATGGCCCGCCGCAGGATCACGTACAGCTCGCAGCCCAGGCACAGCCCGAAGACGGCGTTGAGCAGGGCCGCCACGAGCGCGAGCCCGACGGCGACCAGCCCCACGGTGGTGAGGCCGGCGAGCAGGGAGACGAGGGCCACGCCCACGAACCCCAGGCCGAGTCCTTGGGCGAAGCGGGGCGGTCGAGGGTCCTCCAGCCCGCCCGGCGCCCCGAGGCGCGGACGAACCAGCCCCCGGAAAACCAGGGCGTACGGCGTGTGCTGGACGCCCCGCGTCGAACCGACCGCGAACACCGCGGCCTGCCCCACGAGCAGGACGACCGTCACCGCGACCGGAGTCACCAGCGCGAGCGCCAGCACCACGGACGTCAGCGTCGCCGCGACCCGCGGACCTCTGGGGTCGATCCCGGCGATGACGGGCGAGCTGCTGGTGACGGTCGACATGGACTTCCTGACGGGCGACGGACGGGGAAGGGGAGGTCCGTCGAGACAGGCGCGAGGGCGCGCTGGACGGACGTCGTCAGCGCATCAGACAGAGCGACGAGCGCACGCGGCAGTGGTCGACAGCGCGTCGCCGCGTCAGAAGCGTCGTAGCCATGACCGGAACTGTAGGCAGGGCACCCCGGTCCTCACCACCGGAACGCCCGAATTGCGAGACACGAGTCCATATCGTGGACATCACGCCAGGCCGCCCTCGAGCGCCGCGAGCACCTGAGCCGGCCGTGGCGCTCCGGTGGCGCGCGTGACCTCGCGTCCCCCCGCGTCCAGGACGAGCGTGGTCGGCGTCCGCACGACTCCCAGCGCCCGGACCAGGTCCAGGTGGTGCTCCGCGTCGACCTCGACGTGCTCGACGCCCGGCACCGCGCCGGCGACGTCCGCGAGCACCCGCCGCGTGGCACGACAGGGTGCGCAGAACGCCGACGAGAACTGCAGCAACGTCCCCCGCTCCCCGCGCTGATCGTCGTACGCCGTCCCGAGCAGCACGCTGTTCGCGGGAGGTCGGGGGGCCTGCTCGGCGCTGGTCTCGCCGCCACCCACACGACGCGTCCCCCGGAAGACGCCGTTGGTCAACGACCACCAGAGCCCGAGCACGGCCGCCACGACGACCGCCGTGACCAGCACCCAGGCTCCGAGCGTCATGTAGGCGCAACCCCGGAGCGACCGGGGGCATTCCGGTACCTAGGCTGGCCGGGTGCGCGTCGTGGTGCTGGGAGCCGGAGGGATCGGTGGCAGCATCGGCGCCCGCCTCCATCAGTCCGGACACGATGTCGCGCTGATCGCGCGCGGAGCCCACGGCGAGGCGATCCGCGAGCGAGGGCTCACCTTCGAGACGCCCGAGGAGCGGGTGACGCTGCCGATCCCGGCGTACGCACACCCGCGTGACCTCTCCTGGCGACCGGACGACGTGGTCGTGCTGGCCGCGAAGAGCCAGGACACGGACGCGGCGGCTCGCGACCTGTACGCCGCTGCCGGCGACGTGCCGGTGGTCTCCGCGCAGAACGGCGTCGCCAACGAGCGGACCCTGTCGCGGTGGTTCGGCGGCGTGCACGGGATGTGCGTGATGATGCCGACCGCCCACCTCGAGCCCGGGGTCGTCCAGGCCCACTCGGTGGCGGCGACCGGCATCCTCGACCTCGGCGGCTTCCCCGGAGGCACCGACGATGTCGACGAGGAGCTCGCGGCGGCGCTCCGCGACTCGCGCTTCGAGTGCGTCGCGCGGCCGGACATCATGCGGTGGAAGTACCGCAAGCTGGTCAACAACCTCGGCAACGCCGTCCAGGCGCTCTGCGGTCGCGATCTCGACACCGACGACGCGGCAGCGTGTATCCATCTGCTCGTCGCCGAGGCCGAGGCGGTGTTCGCGGTCGCCGGGATCGACCCGGTGACCGACGAGGAGGACGACGTACGCCGCGGCGACCATCTCCAGCTGCGGCCGATCGGCGACGAGCCCCGCGCCGGAGGATCGACCTGGCAGAGCCTCACCCGCGGCTCCGGGATCGAGACCGACTTCCTCAACGGCGAGATCGCCCTGCTCGGGCGGCTGTCCGGCGTCCCGACGCCCGCGAACGCGCGCATCCAGGCTCTGATGGCCGACGTGGCGCGACGTGGTCTGGCTCCGGGTTCGATGTCCACCGGCGAGCTGCTGGCCGACCTCTCGGCGTCCTGAGGGCCCCGACGGGTTCAGCCGACCGGTTCGACCACCGGCACCGTCACCGTCGGGAGCGAGAGCCAGGCCTCGGCACCTCCGGGCACGTTGGCCACGCCGACGGCGCCGTGGTTGGCCTCGGCGACGGCAACCACGATCGCCAGCCCGAGCCCGGCCCCGGTCGAGCGCGTGCTCCGCACGAAACGCTCGGTGGCGTGCCCCAGGACCTCGTCCTCGAAGCCGTCGCCCTCGTCGGCCACCACGATCGCCAGACCGTCGCCGTGGGGCCGCGCCGAGAGCCGGACGACACCCGCGCCGTGATCCAGCGCGTTGCCCACGAGGTTCGTCAGTGCCTGCTGGACCTGTCGTGGGTCAGCCCGGACGACGCCCGCGGACTGCCCCACCACGAGTGACCGTCCGGCTCGGGCCGTCCTCGCGGCGAACCGGTCGCGGACGTCGCCCAGCAGCGCCGCCACATCGACGTCCTCGACCTGGGCCGACAGGCGGCCCTCGCCGGCCTGGGCCAGCAGGAGGAGGTCCTCGGCGAGCCGCTCCAGCCGGTCGACCTCGTCGCGGGCGGACTCGATCGCCTCCCGGAGCTCATGCGCGTCACGAGGGCGACGCACGGCGAGCTCGAGCTCGGTCCGCAGCAACGCCAGGGGCGTGCGCAGCTCGTGGCTGGCGTGCGCGACGAAGGAGCGTTCACGCTCCAGTGTCGACTCGACCCGGGCGAGCAAGGCGTTGAGCGTGTGACCGAGCCGGGTCAGCTCGTCGTCCCCGCCCGACACCGGGAGGCGCAGGCTCGGATCGGCCGCGGTGAGCTCGGCGGCGCGGCGTCGCATCTCCTCCACCGGCCGCAGGGCCGCCCCGGCGACGGCGTACGCGCCGACGAACGTGAGCAGGACCAGCACGGGAATCCCCACCAGGAGCTGGTTGCGGACCCGCCGGAGGTTCTCCAACCCGTTCTCCCGGGTGTCGCCGACGACCAGCACGAGAGGCCGGCCGGACCGACTGAACGGGGTTGCGAGCAGGCGGGCGGGCTCGTCCAGCCCGGGTGCGCTGTCGCGGTCGAAGGTGACGACCCCGCGCGACGCAGCCGCGGCCTCCTCGGCCGACAGGAGCGGCTGGTCGTGCAGGCTCGGCGTCGCCTCGAGCAGCTGGCCCGACGGCGTCATGACCTCCGCGAAGCTCTCGCCTCGCTCCACGAAACCCCTGCCGGCGAGCGTCGTCAGTGAAGCCCCGGGCGCCCCGACCGGACCGACCAGGTCCTGAGCGCGCTGCCTGAGCTCGAGATCGAGATCATGTGAGGTGCCGCTCTCGAGGCGCTCGAACCCGAAGCCGGCCACCACCGTGAGGAGGACGGCAGCCGCGACGGTGAACCACAGCGCGAGCCGGAGCCGGATCGGCGGCCGCCTCATGTCGCGTCCTCGACCAGGCGGTAGCCGATCCCGCGCACGGTCTCAAGCGAACGTCGCCCGAAGGGTCGGTCGATCCGGTCGCGCAGTCCCTTGACGCAGACGTCGACCACGTTGGAGCGCGGCTCGTAGGCGACGTCCCAGGCCAGGTGGAGCAGGCTCTCGCGACTGAGGACCTCCCCGGGACGCCGGGCCATCGCCTCGAGGAGGGCGAACTCCTGCGCACTCAGTGAGATCTCCGTCGTCCCGCGCCGCACTCGACGGGCGTGGACGTCGAGCCGGAGGTCGCCGACCGCGAGGAGCTCGGGACGTCGTACGTCCCCGCGCCGCGCCAGTGCGTGCAACCGGGCCAGCAGCTCGTCGAAGGCGAACGGCTTGACCAGGTAGTCGTCCGCACCGGCGCCGAGCCCCGAGACCCGGTCGCGCACGGCGCTCAGCGCGGTCAGCATCAGGATCGGCGTCCGGTCGTCGGCCTCCCGGATCCGGCGGCACACCTCGAGCCCGTCGACATCGGGCAACATCAGGTCGAGGACGACGACGTCGTACGGCCGCTCGGCCGCGAGCCAGACGCCGTCCAGCCCGGTGCCGGCCACGTCGGCGGTCACGCCTTCCTCGCGCAGCCCCTTCTGGACCAGGCGCGCGAACTTCGCCTGGTCCTCGACCAGGAGGATCCGCATGGGGACAGTGTGCTCCCGCAGATGAGCCTCCGATGAGTGCTCACGAACGGCTCATCCCAGCGCTCTAGCGTCGGCGGACCCGATCCACAGGAGGAACCATGGAGCACCGTCTCGTTCCAGCCGCTCGGTCCCGCACGGTCCTCGCCGCGACCGTCGCGGCGGGCCTCTTCGCCGTCACGTCGGGCTCCGGCCCGATGACGTACGCCGCCGCCGGCGTTCCGCACCGCGTACACCCGTCGCCGTCGCACTTCACCCAGGGCCGCGTCGACAACGCGTGGTTCCCGCTCAAGCCCGGCACCCGCCTGGTCTACCGGGGCACGGAGGACGGTGCGCACATCCGCGACGTCCTGATCGCGACGTACCGCACGAAGGTCGTCGACGGGGTCACCTGCCGCGTCGTGTTCGACCGGGTCTGGCGCAAGGGCCGGCTCGACGAGCGCACCCACGACTTCTACGCCCAGACCAAGCAGGGAACGGTGTGGTACTTCGGCGAGCACACCGCGACCCTCGACCGGCACGGCCATGTGAAGAGCCACGAGGGCTCGTTCATGTCCGGGGTCGACGGAGCGGAGGCGGGGATCTTCATGACGCCGCACCCGCGCCGAGGTCCGGCGTACCGACAGGAGGACTACCCGGGCCACGCCGAGGACGTCTACACCGTCGTACGCCGCAACGCGCACGTCGTCGTTCCGATGATCGACACGCGGCACGCGCTGCTCACCCGGGAGAAGACCGTCCTGGAGCCCGGCGTGCTCGACCACAAGTACTACGTCCGCGACATCGGCACCGTCCGTGAGGTGACGGTCAAGGGTGGTTCGGAGAGCCTCTCGCTGGTGGCCGTGAGCCACCTCCCGCGCGGCTGAGCCATCAGCCGCCGGCGAAGGGCGGGAGGAACTCCACGATCTGACCCGGACGCACCAGCACGGTCTCCGGGTCGCGCGACTTGACCGGCTGGTCGCCGACCAGCACCGAGCACGCCTCGAGCACCCCCGGGAGCCGAGTGCCGGGATGCAGGCCGGCCGCACGGCGTACGACGTCGGTCAGGGTGAGCGCGGCGGTCACCGGGAGATCGTCGCTCTCGACACCGGCCGCAGCACGAGCGGAGGCCCAGTAGCGAACCGTGATCGGGGAGATCTCATCTCCCGCGTCGCCGTCCCCTCGGGTCTCCATGCTCGTTATCCTTGCGCATCAGCCTCGATCGTCGGGGCCGGAGGTGACCCCCTATCAGCACGCTGCTCCTGCTCACCAGCGCCCTGCAGCCGAGCGCGGAGGTGCTGCCCGGCCTCGCCCTCCTCGGCCACCAGGTCAAGATCCTGCCCGCCGAGGCAAGCGCGCTTCTCGACGCTCCCGACGCCGACCTGATCCTCGTCGACGGGCGGCAGGAGCTCGCCCACGCTCGCGACCTGTGCCGGCTCTTGCGCACCACCGGCACCGACTGCCCGATCGTCCTGGTCGTGACCGAGGGCGGACTGGCGGTCGTCGCCCACGACTGGGGCATGGACGACGTCGTGCTCCACACCTGCGGCCCGGCCGAGCTCGAGGCACGCATCCGCCTCGCGATCGGGCGTCTGCACGCCGCCCGAGCCGACGACGCGCCGGATGCTCACGTGATCCGCACCGGCGAGGTCGTCGTCGACGACGCGACGTACACCGCGACGATCGGCTCGCGAGCACTCGACCTGACCTTCAAGGAGTTCGAGCTGCTCAAGTACCTCGCCCAGCACCCCGGCCGCGTCTTCACCCGCGACCAGCTGTTGCAGGAGGTCTGGGGCTACGACTACTTCGGCGGCACCCGCACCGTCGACGTCCACGTACGCCGACTCCGCGCGAAGCTGGGCCCGGAGCACGAGACGCTGATCGGGACCGTCCGCAACGTCGGCTACCGCTTCGTGCTCCCCACCAAGGAGCAGCCGCAGGCGGCCCCGGTCGACGACGCCGCGGAGAGTCGGCGCTGAGCGTCGAGCGCGTCGGCGCCGACCGCCTGCCCGAGGCACGCGGGCTCGTCTTGCGCGTGACGCAGGCGTCTCTCGAGGCCGATGGCGTCTCGCCGTTGGACGAAGCCGCCGGTCTCGCCCTCGGCCATCGCGACCTGCGCGGCGGAGCTCTGTGGGTGTCCGGTGAGGGGTTCGCGTTCCTGCGCGGGCACGATCTCGACCTGGCCGTCTCGCCCGGTGAGCGACAAAGGGGCCACGGGCGTGCCCTGGCCGAAGCGGTGCTCGCAGACGCCCCAGACGGGGTCACGGCGTGGTCGCACTCCGACCACCCGGCCGCGGCCGCTCTGGCGCGACGCTTCGACTTCACCGCGACCCGGGCGCTGTGGGTGATGACCCGCGACGCCGGGTCCGTCGACGTACCAGACGTCGAGGGGGTGACCATCCGTGGCTACCGCGACTCCGACGCCGACGAGGTGATCCGGGTGAACGCGACCGCGTTCGCGCACCACCCGGAGCAGGGGTCGATGGACGCCGCGAACCTCGCCGAGCGCATGTCCGAGCCGTGGTTCGACCCGGAGGGGCTGCTGGTCGCGGACGCCGGTGACGGGCTCCTCGCCTTCCACTGGACCAAGCAGCACTCCCCCGATCTCGGCGAGGTCTACGTCGTCGCGGTCGACCCCGCCGCCCAGGGTCGCGGCCTCGGCAACGCCGTCACCGCTGCGGGTCTCGCCCACCTCGCCTCGCGCGGCGTACGCCAGATCCTCCTGTACGTCGAGTCCGACAACGAACCCGCCATCGCGACGTACTCCCGCCTCGGTTTCGAGCACACCTCCACCCACGTCCAGTACGCCCGGTCTCGATAGTTCGCAGCGCCACGCACGCTCCGTACGGCGTGCCGGGGTGCGAACTGCTGCGAAGTATCCAGGGACCCTCAGCGACGAAAGTGGATCCCGACCTCCGGATCGACGATCACCTCTTGGGCGGCCGGCAGGCCGTCCACCTCGAGCTGGACGTCGAGGGCCACGTTCCGCTTGACCAGCGCCAGCGCGATCGGGCCGAGCTCGTGGTGACGGGCGGACGTGCCGACGAAGCCGACGACCTTCTCGCCGTGCTTCAGCTCGGCACCGACCTCCGGCAGCCGGTTCTCCGATCCGTCGAGGTGCAGCAGCGTCAGCCGGCGGGGTGGGCGCCCGAGGTTGTGGACGCGCGCGACCGTCTCCTGGCCGCGGTAGCAGCCCTTGTCCATGTGGACGGCGGTCCCGATCCAGCCGACCTCGTTGGGGATCGTGCGCTGGTCGGTGTCGAGACCGAGCCGTGGCTCGCCGCGGGCGATCCGCAGCGCCTCGTAGGCCCAGAGCCCACAGGCCGGCCCCGCGGCCTCGGCGTACGTCGTGAGCTGCTCGCGCGGGACGAGCTCGTGTCCGGCGGACCCTCGGAAGGCCAACGCCAGCTCCGACGTCACGACAGAGACCTCCACTCGCGACATGAACCGCATCCGGTCGAGGTACTCCACCAGCCCGGCGGCGGCTCCCGGCTCCGTCGCGGCCGTGAACGACTCACCGTCGTCGACGCCCTCGAAGGCGTGCTCGACGTGTCCCTGGGGACTGAGGACCAACGCCTGGGTCCATGTCTTCTGCGGCAGGTCGAGGAAGTGCTGCGTCGTCAGGTCGTTCAGCCAGGTCAGCCGATCCGGCCCCGACACCCGGATGACGTCGTGGTGCGAGAGGTCGACGAACCCCTCGCCCGACTCCAGCGTCCGCTGCTCGCCGTAGAACGAGCCGTAGTGCGCCGCGACGGGCGCGTCGATCCCGGACCCGCCCACGGCGCCCGGCAGCGACAGCAGTGGCGACGTCACTGGTGGTCACCGCACGTGCCGAACACGGTCAGGTGACCGATGTCGACGGTGAAGCCGTGATCGGCGGCCAGGCGTTCGGAGACGGGTGTCAGCACATCAGGGTCAACCGAGATCACCTTGTGGCAATTCCGGCAGACGAGGTGGAAGTGCTCGTGCTCGCTCGTCGAGTGGTACGTCGGTGCCCGGTCGCTGAGGTGCGCGTGCCGGATCAGGTCGAGCTCCTCGAGCACCTCGAGCGTGCGATAGACCGTCGAGGCGTTGACGGCGGTCGACTGCTTGCGCACCTCGGCCAGGACCTCGTCGGGTGTCGCGTGCCCGAGCTGCTCGACCGCCTGGAGGATCAGCTCGCGCTGGGGAGTGAGCCGGTAACCCTTCTCCCGGAGTCGCGCCCGCCAGTCAGTGGTCATGACGTGCCTACTGCCTCACCAGCTGCGCGTGGGTGTGCGGCTGGAGCTCGTGGCCCATGGCCGCCATGTCGAAGGCGTAGAGCAGGTCACCGTCGACGTAGCCGTACAGCCGCTTGCCGGCGACGTACTCCTTGGCGGTGGCGGTCCGCGCGACCGCATCCGTGATGATCTCGAATCTCGGCTGCTCAGCGTGGATCTCGCCGGTCCAGACCTCCACGAAGCCCGTGTGGTGGCACATCACCATCTCGAGCGTGCCGTCCTCCTGCGGCCGCAGGAAGCCCGTCTCCTGCGCCGCCTCGCGCACGTGGTTGCCCTCGTCGTCGACGATCCACGCGCGGCTGAAGTAGTGGATGAACGGACGTCCGTCCTGCTGGAAGACGACCTCCTGGCCGAACTGGAACCTGTCGATCCCGGGGTACTCACCGTGGCCGTTGCCCGCCCAGCGCCCGACCAGCCAGGCCAGCCGCGCCGTCAGCGGGTGGATGTTCTCCGGGATCTCGAAGGGCATGGGACCACTCTAGAGTTCGGACATGCCCCGGGGTCTGGTCGTCAAGGTGACCGCTGGAGCCGATGAGCCCGAGCGCTGCAACCAGGGATTCACCGTGGCCGCGATCGCGGCCTCGGCCGGCACGGAGGTCTCGCTGTGGCTGACCGGTGAGGCCGCCTGGTTCGGTGTACCCGGCCGGGCGGAGGAGTTCAGGCTCCCCCACGCGCAGCCGCTCGCCGACCTGCTGGCCACGGTCGCGGACCTCGGCACCGTGACCGTGTGCACGCAGTGCGCCGCGCGACGTGAGATCGCCGAGTCCGATCTGCGCGAGGGCATCCGGCTCGCCGGCTCCTCGTCGTACGTCGAAGAGGTGCTGGCCGAGGGTGTCCAGGCCCTCGTCTACTGACGGCCCTACGACCTGGACCGGAGTCCGACGGCCAACCGGGCCGCGACCTCCGACGCGGCGGCGCGCGCCGACCGCCCCGCGCCGACCACGTTGAGGAAGCCGTGGATCTGGTCGGAGAAGCGGCGCAGCTCCACCTCGACGCCCGCGTCGGCGAGCTTCCGGGCGTACGCCTCACCCTCGTCGCGCAGCGGGTCGAACCCCGCCGTCGCGACGTACGCCGGCGCCAGCCGTGGGGGGACGTCGCCGAGGAGAGGGCTCACCCGCGGGTCCCGGTGCCGAGCGGCGTCGGGGACGTAGTGGTCGCGTGACCGGTCCATGAACTCCGCGTTCAGGTAGAAGCCCGTCTCGAAGAGCTCCCGGCTCGTCGTCCGCTGCGTGGCGTCCGTCGTCGGGTACACCAGCAGCTGGAAGGCCAGAGGCAGCCCGGCCCGGGCCGCTTCGACCGCGGTCACGGCCGCCAGGTTGCCTCCGGCGGAGTCACCACCCACGCCGAGGCGCGACGGGTCGGCATCGAGGCTCGCGGCGTTCTCGACGACCCAGCGGTACGCCGCGAGCGCGTCGTCGCACGCCGCCGGGAAGGGATCCTCCGGCGCCAGCCGGTAGTCGACCGACAGCACCCGGACGCCGCTGTTCTCGGCGAGGAACCGGCAGGGCGGATCGTGGCTGTCGAGGTCGCCGTACACCCAGCCGCCGCCGTGGAAGAAGACCAACAGTGGTCCCGGCGCCGACGCGGCCGTCGGGACGTACAGCCGCGCGGGTCGTCCCCCCGCCTCGAGGTCCCGGACTGCGCCGATCGGCTGGCGACCGCCCGCGATCTCGGCGTGCTGCAGCAGCAGGCGGCGACCGGCCGCCAAGGGGAGGGTCTCGGTCGACGGCTCACGGACCACGCGCTCGAGGCGCAGCATCAGCTGGGTGTCCACTGCGAGCGTCTGCCCGTCGATCGTCACCCGTCGGCCGGCGAGCACGCGCTGCACCCGCTCGGGGAGGCCCAACGCCGACCGCAACGTGATCGCCTTGGCCCGCTTCTCGACGGCGGCGAGCCGCGGCGACGCGAGAGGCACGCGGACAACCTAGCGGCCGTCTCCGGATCCATCACCGCGCGTTCACCTGGCGGTGCCACACTCTTCGACATGGTGCAGCTGGCTTCGGTCGACCCGTCGCGCGACCCGGACGTCCCGGCCGACGAGCCCTTCGACGTCGAGCCGCCGTACTCCCCGGACGACGCGGCGCTCGCCGCCGTCACGGCGTACGACGACCGCTTCCTCGACCGTGAGCTGTCCTGGCTCTCCTACAGCCGCCGCGTGCTCGGCCAGGCGGAGGACCCCACGCTGCCCCTGCTCGAACGGGTCCGGTTCGCGGCCATCTTCTCCAGCAACCTCGACGAGTTCTTCATGGTCCGCGTGGCCGGTCTCAAGCGCAGGATCGCCGCCGACGTCGCCGTGCGGGCGGCGTCCGGCCTGATGCCGCGCGAGGTGCTCGAGCGCATCTGGGCCGAGGCGCGCGACCAGATGGAGCGGCACGCCCGGCTGTTCCGCGAGGAGCTGGTGCCCGCGCTGACGAAGGAGGGCATCGAGCTGGTCCGGTGGGCCGACCTCGACCGCGACGAGCAGAAGGCCTGCAAGCGACTCTTCAAGGACCGCGTGTTCCCCGTGCTGACGCCCCTGGCGGTCGACCCGGCCCACCCGTTCCCCTACATCTCGGGGCTCTCGCTCAACCTCGCCGTGCTCGTGCGCAACCCCGAGGACGGCAAGGAGCACTTCGCGCGCGTGAAGGTGCCGCCGATCTTCAGCCGGTTCGTGCCCCTGGGCAACCAGCGGTTCGTGCCGCTCGAGGACGTCATCGGCGAGCACCTCAAGCGGCTCTTCCCGGGCATGGAGGTGCTCGAGGTCCACACCTTCCGGGTCACCCGCAACGAGGACCTCGAGGTCGAGGAGGACGACGCGGAGAACCTCCTCAAGGCTCTGGAGAAGGAGCTCCTGCGTCGCCGCTTCGGCCCGCCGGTGCGGCTCGAGGTCGAGGAGTCCATCGCCCCGCAGGTGCTCGAGCTCCTCGTCGAGGAGCTCGGGGTGGTCGAGGACGAGGTCTTCCGCGTCGACGGGCTGCTCGACCTGGTCGGGCTCCACTCGATCGCCGACCTGCCGCGCGAGGACCTCAAGTACCCCGCGTTCGTGCCGACGACCCATCGCGAGCTCGCCGAGGTCGAGTCGGCCAAGCCGGTCGACATCTTCAAGGCCACCCGGCGGTACGACGTACTCCTGCACCACCCCTATGACTCGTTCGCCACGTCGGTGCAGCGGTTCCTGGAGCAAGCAGCGGCCGACCCGCACGTGCTGGCGATCAAGCAGACGCTGTACCGCACGTCCGGTGACTCCCCGATCATCGACGCCCTGATCGATGCCGCCGAGGCGGGCAAGCAGGTGTTGGTGATCGTCGAGATCAAGGCCCGCTTCGACGAGGAGGCCAACATCCGCTGGGCCCGCAAGCTGGAGCAGGCGGGCTGCCACGTGGTCTACGGACTCGTGGGGCTCAAGACGCACTGCAAGCTGGCGATGGTCGTGCGCGACGAGGCCAGCAGTGGGGCGGGCATCCGCCGCTACACCCACATCGGCACCGGCAACTACAACTCGAAGACCGCCCGGCTCTACGAGGACCTCGGGCTGCTGACGACCGACGAGACGATCGGCGAGGACGTCGCGCACCTGTTCAACAACCTGAGCGGCTACTCCCGCAACCCCACCTACGATCGGCTGCTCGTCGCGCCGGACTCGGTCCGGACCGGGCTCATCGAGCGGATCCACCGGGAGATCGAGCATCACCGCAACGGCCGGCCGGCGGGCATCCGGCTGAAGGCCAACTCCGTCGTCGACGAGGGCACGATGGACGCCCTCTACCTGGCCTCGCAGGCCGGCGTCCCCATCGAGATGCTGATCCGGGGCATCTGCGCCCTTCGCCCGGGCGTTCCCGGCCTGTCGGAGAACATCCGGGTCCGATCGGTGGTGGGCCGGTTCCTCGAGCACAGCCGCGTCTACTGGTTCGAGAACGGCGGTACGCCGAGCGTGTGGATCGGCTCGGCCGACCTGATGCACCGCAACCTCGACCGTCGGGTCGAGGTGCTCGTGCAGGTGCCGAGCAAGGGGAACGCCGCCCAGATCGGCGAGCTGCTGGACCTGGCGTTCGCGGACTCGACGTACGCCTGGGAGCTCGGCCCGGAGGGCGACTGGACGCCGAACGCCGGCACCGACCACCTGCAGGAAGTGCTGATCGAGCAGCAGCGCCGGCCCCGGCTGGTGACGTGAGCCCTCGGGGGTTCGATGTCAAGCCATGCGCCGAGTTGCACCCCTGTGGAGCACCAGCCGTAGCATGACGCCCGTTCGGTCTCCCCACTCTCCGAGGAGCACGTCGTGGCGCTTCGCCTGCGTCCCACCGATACATCGTTCTACGAGCTCTTCACCATTTCCGCACAGCACCTCGTGACGGGGGCCGGGCTCCTCGCCGAGATGATCTCCGAGGACGCCGATCGGGACGACGTCGCCAAGCAGATGCGCGAAGCCGAGCACATCTGCGACGAGAACACCCATGCGATCGTGCGCCGGGTCAACAGCAGCTTCGTGACGCCGTTCGACCGCGAGGACATCTACGCGCTGGCCGGTTGCCTCGACGACGTGATGGACGACATGGACGAGGTCGTCGACCTGATCCTGCTCTACGAGGTCGTCAGCTTCCCGAAGGAAGTGCTCAACCAGGTCGAGATCATCCAGCGTTGCGCGGAGATCACGGCCGAGGCGATGCCCAAGCTCCGCGCGATGACCGACCTCGACGAGTACTGGATCGAGATCAACCGACTCGAGAACAGCGGCGACAAGAGCTACCGGCGTACCCTCGCCAAGCTCTTCAGCGGCGACTTCAAGGCGATCGAGGTCCTCAAGCTCAAGGACATCATCACCTCGCTCGAAGGGGCGATCGACGCGTTCGAGAAGGTCGCCAACATCGTCGAGCAGATCGCCGTCAAGGAATCCTGAGGTAGCCACCACCCATGGACCTCGCGATCGTCATCACGGTCGTGGTCGTGGCCCTCGCCTTCGACTACACCAACGGGTTCCACGACGCGGCGAACGCCATCGCCACGTCGGTGTCGACGCGTGCTCTGACCCCGCGCGTGGCCCTGGTCCTCGCCGCGGTGATGAACTTCGTCGGCGCCTTCCTCGGCCAGAAGGTCGCCCACACGGTGTCCGACGTCATCGTGCCGCCGAGTGGTCGCGAAGGACTGGTCGTCGTCCTCGCCGGTCTGCTCGGCGCGATCATCTGGAACCTCACGACCTGGTACTTCGGGCTCCCGTCGTCCTCCTCGCACGCCCTGATCGGCGGGCTGGTGGGCGCCGCGATCGCCGCCGGTACGACGGTGCACTGGTCGACCATCCTCGACAAGGTCGTCATCCCGATGGTGATCTCACCACTGGTCGGCTTCGCGCTGGCGTTCCTGGTGATGCTGGCCATCATGTGGCTCTTCCGCAACCGGAACGCCGGCCGCGTCACGCGCGGCTTCCGGCTCGCCCAGACCGTCTCCGCCTCGGCGATGGCGCTGGGTCACGGACTCCAGGACGCGCAGAAGACCATGGGCGTCATCTTCCTGGCGCTGATCACCAGCGGGCACCTCGACCCTGACACCAAGGACCTCCCGCTCTGGGTGATCGCGGCGGCCGCCGGCGCCATCTCCCTGGGCACCTACTCCGGTGGCTGGCGGATCATGCGCACGCTCGGTCGCAAGATCATCCACCTCGACCCGCCGCACGCCTTCGCCGCCGAGTCCGTGGGTGCGTCGGTGCTCTACGCCACGGCGTTCGTGTGGCAGGCGCCGGTCTCGACGACGCACATCATCACCTCGGCGATCATGGGCTCCGGCGCCACCCGCCGGATCTCGGCCGTCCGCTGGGGGATGGCCCGCTCGATCGTCGGTGCCTGGATCCTGACCTTCCCCGCGGCGGGTCTCGCCGCCGCCGCGTGCTTCGGGATCCTCCGCCCGTTCCTCGCCTGACCGGCGCCGGGCGCGGTGAGCGCCTTGCGAGCAAGCTCACTGCGGCGCTCGCACCTCCTCCGTCGGTGCCCGGCTGCTCGCTCTCAGCCGAAGCGGCCGGAGATGTAGGCCTCGGTGGACGCCTCGTCCGGGGTGGAGAACATCTTCCTGGTCGGGTTGAACTCCACCAGGTGGCCGGGCTGTCCGGTGGCCCTGAGGTTGAAGAACCCGGTGTCGTCGGAGACCCGCGCGGCCTGCTGCATGTTGTGGGTGACGATCACGATCGTGTAGTCGGACTTCAGCTCGTGGATCAGGTCCTCGATCGCCGACGTGGAGATCGGGTCGAGGGCCGAGCACGGCTCGTCCATCAGCAGCACCTCGGGCTCGACCGCGATCGCGCGGGCGATGCAGAGCCGCTGCTGCTGGCCGCCGGAGAGCCCCATGCCGGGCTTGCTCAGCCGGTCCTTGACCTCGTTCCAGAGGTTGGCCTGCTTCAGTGATCGCTCGACGATCTCCTCCGCCTCGCCCTTCTTGAGCTTCTTGGCGTTGAGCCGGTTGCCGGCGAGCACGTTGTCGAAGATCGACATCGTGGGGAACGGGTTCGGTCGCTGAAAGACCATTCCGATCTGGCGGCGTACGGCGACCGGGTCGACGCTGGGGTCGTACAGCGACTGGCCGTCCACGACGACCTTCCCCTCGACCCGGGCTCCGGGGATCACCTCGTGCATGCGGTTCAGCGACCGCAGCATGGTCGACTTCCCGCACCCCGACGGGCCGATGAACGCCGTGACGGACTTGGACTTGACGGTCATGTTGACCCCCTCCACCGCGAGGAAGTCCCCGTAGTAGATGTTGAGGTCAGAGACGTCGATGCTCTTGGCCATGATTCCTTCCTGCGGCGTCCCGGTCAGTTTCCCTGGGCGGGAGCGAACATCCGACCGACGATGCGGGCGATGAGGTTGAGCACCATCACCAGCGCGATCAGCACGAGCGCACCACCCCACGCACGCTGGTAGCCGACCGGGGTCGACGAGGCGTACTGGGAGAAGATGAAGACGGGCAACGTCGTCATGCGCCCGTCGAAGAGGTTGGTGTTGACGCCGTCGGTCGCCCCGGCGACGACCAGCAGCGGCGCCGTCTCGCCGATCACGCGCGAGACGGCCAGGACGACGCCGGTGACGATGCCGGCGAGCGACGTCGGCAGCACGACGCGGGTGATCGTCCGCCACTTCGGCACGCCGAGGGCGTACGACGCCTCCCGGAGGTCGTCGGGAACGAGCCGCATCATCTCCTCCGAGGACCGGACCACGGTCGGGATCATCAGCAACGACAGCGCGATCGAGCCGCCGATGCCCGCCCGGAACGCCGGACCGAACAGCAGCACCAGGAGCGCCAGCGCGAACAGGCCGGCGACGATCGACGGGATGCCGGTCATCACGTCCACCAGGAACGTGATGAGTCGTGCCGTGCGCGAGGTCTTCCCGTACTCCACGAGGTAGACGGCGGTCAGGATGCCGATCGGCACCGAGATGATCGCGGCCGCCACGGTGATGAAGAGCGTGCCGAGCAGGGCATGGAAGATGCCTCCCTGCTCGTCGCCGATCACGTTCAGCATCGAGACGCTGAGGAACTGGCCGTTGATCGCGGGAGCTCCGCTGTGGATCACGACGTACAGCAGCCACACGAGCGGCGAGACCGCGACCGCGAAGGCCGCCCAGATCAGCCCGGTGACCAGGCGGTCGACCGCGGCGCGACGCCCCTCGACGAGCCGCGACCAGACCGGCATCGAGACCAGGAAGACCACCATCGCCACCACGACCCACGTGACCGGTCCCCAGCCCGCGAGCAGGGCGGGGAGCCCGGCGAGGGCCAGGGCCACGACGCCGACCAGGATCGGCGCCCAGCGTGGCAACCGCGGGTGCGAGATGTGCATCGTCCCCGCCGTCATCGGGCGAGCTTCCGCGCACTGCGGCCGGCGATCCAGCGGGCCGCGAAGTTGACCAGGAAGGTGACCACGAACAGCACGAGGCCGGTGGCGATCAGGAGTGACTGCCGCTCGGGCGTCGCCTCCTTGAAGTTCAGGGCGATGTTGGCGGCGATCGTCGGTGGACTGGCCGTCGCGATCACGTTGAGAGTGGTGGTGGGCGTCGTGGCCAGCACCATCGCCACGGCCATCGTCTCGCCGAGCGCCCGGCCGAGCCCGAGCATGATCCCCGCGACCATGCCGGAGCGGGCGTAGGGGAACACGGCGTACCGGATCATCTCCCAGCGGGTCGCGCCCAGCGCCAGTGCCGCCTCCTCGTGCAGGCGTGGCGTCTGCAGGAACACCTCCCGGGAGATCGCGGTCATGATCGGCAGGATCATGATCGCCAGCACGATCGAGGCCGTGAACAACGAGCGCCCGTTCGGCGACGGCTCTCCGAAGATCGGGATGAAGCCGAGGTGGTCGTGCAGCCACACGTGCGCCGGCTGCAGGTAGCCCGCGAGGTAGCGGCCGCCCCAGAGGCCGAACACGACCGAGGGCACCGCAGCGAGGAGGTCGATCACATAACCGAGCGCCGAGGCCAGTCGACGCGGGGCGTAGTGGGAGATGAAGAGGGCGACCGCGATCGCGAACGGCACGGACACCACGAGCGCGATCGCCGATGCGAGCAAGGTGCTGACGATCAGCGGTGCGATGTAGCTCGCGAACGACGTGAAGGGCGCGTACGTCGCGGCGTCGGACGTCAGGCCCTGCCACCCCTCCACCGCCAGGAACAAGAAGACGGCGACGAGAGCGACCAGGATCGTCAGGGCGGCGGCGCGGACGACGCCCGCGAACACGAGATCACCGCGCCGGCTGGGGCGCGGTGCGTCGGTGGACTCCGTCCGCTCCGGAGAGGCGGTCGCGGTCACGTGGGCTCCTGTGGACGACGGGGCCGACAACGGTGAGTACGACGGAACCGGGGGGCCGTCGTACTCACCGTGGCTCGGTCAGCTTCCGGACGAGATCTTCGAGATGATCGTCGTCGCCTTGTCGGACAGCGAGCTGTCCAGCGGCGCCGATCCGGCGGCGGTCGCGGCGGCCTGCTGGCCGTCGCTGGAGACGACGTAGGTCAGGAAGCCCTTGACCATGTCGGCCGTGCCCGAGTCGCTGTAGGTCTGGCAGGCGAGCAGGTACGACACGAGCATCAGCGGGTAGTCGCCCTTGGCCGTCGCCGTCCGGTCGATGTCGGTGGCCATGTCGGTGGCGGGCCGGCCCGAAGCCGCCGGCGAGTTCGCGAGCACCGCGGCAGCACCGTCGGCGCTCGGCGCGTTGTAGTCGCTCCCCACCTTGATCGACACCACACCGAGCTTGTCATCGGCCTTCACCGCGGAGTCGTCGGCGTACCCGATCGCACCCTCGGTGTCGTCGAGGCCGCCGATCACACCCGAGGTGCCCTCGAAGCCCTGACCGCCCTTGAGCGGCCACACGGTCGCGGGGTCCTCACCCCACGCGCCGTCGCCGGCCTTGCTCAGGTAGTCGGTGAAGTTGAACGTCGTCCCCGACTCGTCGGAGCGGTGGACCGTCGAGATCGCCGTGTCCGGAAGCTGGGTGCCGGAGTTCTGCGATGCGATCGCGGGGTCGTTCCACTTGGTGATCTTGCCGGCGAAGATGTCGGAGATCGTCCTCGCGTCGAGGTTCACGCTGTCCACGCCCGGGAGGTTGAAGGCCACCGCGATCGGGCTGACGTACGCCGGCACCTCGATCGGGTCGGTACCGCACTGGTCCTTGGCCGCGCTCAGCTGGTCGGTGGTGAGGTAGGCGTCGGTACCGGCGAACGAGTAGGCGCCACTGGAGAAGTTCTCGATCCCGGTCCCGGAGCCGACCTCCTCGTAGTTGATGGTGCCGCCGTTCTTCTCCTGGTAGCCCGAGCGCCACGTCTGCTCGGCATTGGCCTGGGACGTCGCGCCGCCACCGCTGAGGGTGCCGCCGCCGCCGTTCCCACTGCCACTGTTGTTCTTGTCCCCACAGGCCGTCAGCGTGATGCCCAGGGTGAGGGCGGCGACGGCCGGAAGCGCCATGCGGCGCAGGGATGAGGTGTTCACGTCAGTTGGCTCCTGACTCGTTTCGTCTCGGACACCTCGGAACGTAGGCACGCGAGGTGGACGGTCGTGGCGGTGCCGGTGAACGCCCGGTGAACTCAGGACGCCGGAACAACGACGTCCCGACCCATGGGAGGCGACGGTCACGTGAACGCAGGACATCAGTCCTAGAGGGCCTGGTACTCCGGCCCCAGGTCCCGGCGTACCAGCAGGTAAAAAGTGCGGATTCCGTTTACCGGAGGTCGACTGCTCACCTATCTTGCTGAGCGGGGGTACGACAGTCGTTTGGGGGCTGGTAAGGAAGGACCCTGCACCATGCGGATCGCCCCGGCGATCGGCACCGCACTCGCCCTTGTGGCCATGGCGGCGCCCACGACCCCTGCCCACTCCTCCGAGGCGCGTCTCGCGCCCCCGTCGCAGGAGCACGCGCACTCTGTCTCGGACGCGCCGCGGTCAGCGTCCACGCGCGTCGCGGCCAAGGCCAAGGCCAAGATGCCCGACCGGATCACGAACATCTCCGGGCGGCCCGGCCCCGAGCCCGGGACGACGAAGATCAGCTGGGAGTCGAAGGGCGGTCACACCGACTTCTACCGGATCACCACCGCGCTGACACCCTTCGGCTCGAAGAGCCATCCCGGCGACGGCCGGCACTCGATGTCCTGGCGCGTGCCCGCCTCCGACCGGTCCTTCACGATGTCGGCGGACCAGACGGCCGACGCCGGCGCACGGCTCGGCTCCGCCCGCCACCTGTTCTTCCGGATCAAGGCCGTGCACTCAGGCCAGGCCAACCGGGTCGTACGCGCCTACGGTCACCTCGGCTCGACCCCGGTCACCGGCCGCAGCGCCTCGGGCAACGGCAGCGTGCTGCGCGTCGTGCAGTACAACATGCATGTCTCGTCGAAGGACGTCGCGGGCCACCCGTGGCGAGACCGTCAGCACCTGATCGCGAAGAACATCGCGAAGACCAACCCGGCAGTCGCCTCGATCCAGGAGCTCATGCCGAACATGTGGACCGACGGCGGCGGTGGTGTCGGGCTCAAGCAGGCGCTCAAGCAGGCCGGGGCCGGCCGCTACGAGCTGACCCGCACCACGCCGTACTGGAAGGAGTCGGGACAGGACACCCGGATCCTGTACGACCCCAACAAGCTCACGCTCGTGAGCAACTGCCCGGAGGACACGCCGTCGTGCTACGTCATGTTGCCCGACTCGCGTAAGCACGTAGCCGCCTACGCCAAGTTCCGCGACCAGAGCTCCGGCGAGGAGTTCTACTTCGTCAGCGCGCACCTCAGTGCCGGCAACGACGCCGACACCGACGCGCTGCGCGGTCGTCAGGCGGCCGCGATGGACGCCGGCATCAGGGACGTCAACGGGCAGGACCTACCGGTGATCTTCGGCACCGACGCGAACAGCTCCCAGACGAGCGAGGGCGTGGATGCGCCGCACGTCGCCCTTCTCGACGCCGGGTGGTACAACACGCAGGCAGCAGCCGAGGTCGAGAACGACCGGGTCAACTCCGTGAACCACTACGAGGCGCAGAGCCCCTCGCCCTACGGGTTCGGCAGCATGTACGACTCGATCATGACGCTCAACCTCCCGGGCGCGGACCTGTGGAAGCAGGTGCTCACCGGGTCGCCTTGGCCCTCCGACCACAACCTGGTGTACGCCGAGCTCCGCCTCCCGTGAGGCAGCCTCGAACGGCCCGCTGACGGGTCACTGGAGGTGCCGCTCGAGGGCGCGGACGCGGCCCCGACGATGGTGCACGACCACGAGTGACCCGGTCGGCTGCTGCTCGGCGGGGATGCCGATCGCGTCGTACACCGACGGCAGCACCGGTCGGTGGGTGCAGAGCACGGCGTCCTCACCGCCCTGGACGAGGTCGTCGACGATCTCGAGCACCGACGCGTCCGTCGCTTCCTCCTCGGAGAGCCCGTTGGTCCGGGTGACCGGCCAGCCGCTGTGGTCGGCGTACGGCGCCACCGTGTCGGCGCAGCGGGTGCTCGACGAGGTGACGACCCGCGTCACGCCGTACGCCGCGAGGAGTGGCACCAGGGCATGCGCCTGGGCGACACCCGCCACGAGCAGCGGCCGCTTGCGGTCGTCCTTGCGCCACGCCTTGCGCGACCTCGCCTTGCCGTGGCGGGCCACGACCAGCGACCGCGTCTTCTTGCCGACGGCGAGGGCCTCGCGCAGGGTGACACCGTCGCGCTCGTAGCTCAGCCGCTTCTCGGCCTTGTCGACCGGCACCCAGTCGACCTCGTCGATCTCGTCGTTCACCAGGTAGCCGGACACGTCCGGATCACCGATGACGCGGCCGACCCAGTAGTCGACCACCTTGGTCGAGCGCCCATGGGGATAGGACTGACGAGCCAGCGGGACCCCGAGCCGGATCCGGACGCCTGTCTCCTCGCCCACCTCGCGTACGGCCGCGACCGGCGCGAGCTCGCCGCGATCGAGCTTGCCCTTGGGGAACGACCAGTCGTCGTACGCCGGGCGATGCACGAGGAGCACGTGGTCACGACGGAGCACGATCGCGCCGGCTGCCCGCACCTCACCGGGCCTCGACCTCGAGGGCATGTCGCTAGGGTATGCAGCGCCGGCAGACGAACGGAGCGCAGGTGCCGAGACGACTCTGGATCGTCGTGGCCGGCGTGGTCGGACTGGCCGCGGTCGGCGGCGGCTACGTGTGGTGGCAACGCGGTGACGAGACCTCGTTCGCCTGGGCCGTGGCGCACGCGCCGGCCGGCACCCAGCGCGCGTCCTGGACCGACTGGGCCGCGATCCGCGCACACGAAGGCGTGCGGCTCTCGGACCGCTCGTCGGCCGGAGAGCTCCGGCGGTTCCTGGACGCGGCGTACGACGACGACCTGAGCTCGACGTCCGCGCTCGTCACGTCGGCGCCGGTGCTGCAGCAGAGGTTCGGCTTCTCGCCGGCCAGCGCGGACTGGGAGCTCTTCAGCCAGTCGTCCCAGGGCGCCGTCGTGATGGTGCACGTCGACGACGTGAGCCTCGACGACGTGGCCGACCATCTGCGCGAGCTCGGCTACCAGGAACCCTCCGCCGACGACGGGGTCTGGCAGGGTGGCGAGGACCTGGTCGCCTCGGTCTCGGCGTCGCTCTCGCCCGAGCTGCAGTACGTCGCCCTCGACCGCGACGACTCCCTCGTGCTCACCTCCGACTCGTCGTCGTACCTCGCCGGGGCCATGGAGGCGCTGCGGGGCGACGGTGCACGAGTCGCGGGGCTGGATGCCGTCGTGGACGATGCGGGAGAGCCGCTGTCGTCCGCCGTGTACGACGGGGTCTACGCGTGCGGGGCGCTGGCGATGGCGCACGCCGGAGCATCCGACCAGGAGCAGGCGAAGCAGCTGCTGTCGGCAGCGGGCGAGATCAACCCGTACTCCGCCTTCGCGATGTCCGACGAGCCGGACGGTGAGCGTTCGGGTCGCCTTCGAGTTCGCCGACGGAGCTGCGGCCCGCACCAACGCCGACACGCGGGCCAGGCTGGCGCGTGGGCCCGCCCCCGGGCAGGGTGGGACGTTCGATGACCGGTTCGCGGTGACCTCGGTGACCGCCGACGGATCACTGGTGGTCCTGCACCTCGCGCCCCGCGCAGACGCGTCGGTGTTGTCGGACCTGAGCACCGGCCCGGTGCTGTTCGCGAGCTGCTGACCGCGGGCGGCGGCGCGCGCGGTGGGTCTACTCGGCGTGGGCGACGCCCAGGATCTCGTCGATCTCGGCGTCGGTGAGGTGCTCGTCGGTCTCGCTGGCCGCGATGATGAGATTCGTGGTCAACTCGACCTCGCCCAAGAGGTCGCTGTCCTCCAGTGACACGTCGAACTGGTCAGGCACGAACGACACTCCTTGCGAACCATCGGGTATCGGGGCTCTGGCCACGGGTCAACTATCCAGGCTTCCCCGCCCCGAGTGACCCCAAACCAGAAAATAGCGCCCTGACCCGAGAAACCGAAAGGACCCCACCGGGCCTGGTGAGGTCCTTTCGTGAGTGGTGGTCAGGCCGCTGGGCGGCCCTCCCATCCCGTCAGACCGGGCGGACGTTCTCCGCCTGCGGGCCCTTCGGGCCCTGGGTGACGTCGAACTCGACCTTCTGGTTCTCGTCGAGGGACTTGTAGCCCTGCGACTGAATCGCCGAGTAGTGCACGAAAACGTCGTCTCCGCCGTCCTCCTGCGCGATGAAGCCGAAACCCTTCTCGGCGTTGAACCACTTCACGGTGCCTTGAGCCATCTGCTCGTTACTCCTGTTTTCGGAACGACGGGCCGTCACCTCGACGGCCCCGCACCAGATGCGGTGACACGTCGCTCCGACTTACATGGGTGGCACCCACGAAGAGAACGCCGTTGGATCACAAACTCCGCTGGCGCAAACCTGCTGGAACCTGCATCTGCTGCAGTTCTCACACTATCAACCCGATGGGCCAGGGGAACCCCCCGCCGTCGACCTGTCCGACCGACGGCCGTTCGGCACCCCCAGGTCTGGAAGGATGAGGCAGGACCGGGGCCCTTAGCTCAATTGGCAGAGCAGTGGACTTTTAATCCATGGGTTGTGGGTTCGAGTCCCACAGGGCCTACGTGACCGATGCCTTCCTCTACGCCGGCGTCCGCACGCCGTTCGGGCGGTACGCCGGAGCGCTGGCCGGCAGCCGGCCTGACGATCTCGCGGCGGCCGCGGTGCGTGCCGTGGTCGACCGTGCTCCGGAGCTCGACCCGGCCGACATCGACGACGTGATCATGGGCTGTGCCAACGGCGCCGGCGAGGACAACCGCAACGTGGGTCGGATGGCCGTCCTGCTCGCGGGGCTGCCGGTGTCCGTGCCCGGCGTCACCGTGAACCGGCTCTGCGGCAGCAGCCTCCAGGCCGCCATGGATGCCTCCCGCCTGATCGAGACCGGCGACGCGTCGGTCGTGATCGCCGGCGGCGTGGAGTCGATGACCCGTGCCCCGTGGGTGCTGCCGAAGCCGTCCCGGTCGTTCCCGGCGGGCCACGAGACGCTGGTGTCCACGACGCTCGGGCTGGCGCCTGGTGAACCCCCGCATGCCCGAGGAGTTCACGGCGTCCCTCGGCGAGTGCAACGAGCAGCTGGCCGACCAGCTCGGCATCGGCCGCGACCGACAGGACGAGTTCGCGGTCACCTCACATCGGCGCGCGGCCCAGGCGTGGGCCGATGGCTTCTACGACGACCTCGTGGTCCCGGTCGACGGGCTTGTGAGGGATGAGGGCGTGCGGCCGGACGCCAGCCTCGAGAGCCTGGCCGGCCTGAAGCCGGCGTTCCGACCGACGGGGTCGATCACGGCCGGCAACGCATCTCCTCTCAACGACGGGGCCGCGGCGTTGCTCATCGCCGCGAGCGACGCCTCCGTCGGCGTCGCCCCTCTCGCCCGCATCGCCGGCCGTGGGGCGGCGGCGCTCGAGCCACAGCGCTTCGGGATCGCGCCGGTCGAAGCCGCCGAACGCGCCCTGTCGGCCGCCGGCATCGGCTGGTCGGACGTCGGTGCGGTCGAGCTCAACGAAGCCTTCGCCGTGCAGTCGCTGGCGTGCCTCGACGCCTGGAAGATCGATCCGGAGATCGTCAACACCCGAGGCGGTGCGATCGCCATCGGCCACCCCCTCGGCGCCTCGGGTGCGCGCGTGCTGAGCACGCTGGCCAAGGTGCTCGTCGAGCGAGACGCGCGCTGGGGCGTCGCCGCCATCTGCATCGGCGTGGGCCAGGGACTGGCGGTCGTGCTGGAGAACGTGCTCCTAGGACGCGCTGTCCGCGTTCGCCCGAGTCGGTCAGCCGGATCTCTGCCAGCGCCTGCTCCTCGAGCTCCTGACGACGCTTCTCGGCGATCGACGGGTCCGGTCCGTCGAGCCCGTCGAGGTTCGTCACCAGTCCGGCCGCGCCTCCCTCGAGGCGAGTGAGAGCTTGACGACCGAAGATCTGCTGCTCGGTCGCGGTCCGCTCGGACCGGCCCCGCCCGATGAACGACACGGCCCAGTGACCCAGAGCGGAGAACCGGTTCTTGAACCCGGTGAGGTACACGAGGTGGACTCCCAGCCACAGCAGCCAGGCCAGGAACCCGGTCATCCGGAACCTGCCGATCCTCGCGACCGCCCGGAAGCGGCTGATCGTGGCCAGGTCGCCCTTGTCGAAGTAGTGGAAGGGCTTCTGCGGTGGCTTGCCGGCGAGGCGCCGCTTGATCTCGGAGGCGGCGTACTTGCCACCCTGGATGGCGACCTGTGCGACGCCGGGGAGGTGGTCGAGATCGATCATGTCGCCGATGACGAAGACCTCGGGGTAGCCGGGCAGCGTGAGGTCGGGGTTCACCCGGATGCGACCGGCCCGATCGACCGGCGCCCCGCTCTGCTCCGACAGGGTCTTGGTCAGGGATGACGCCTGGACGCCGGCGGCCCACACCTTCGTGGCGGCAGCGATCCACTCGGAGCGGCCGTCCTTGTACTGCACGACGATGCCGCGCTCACTGACATCGGTGACCATCGCGCCCAGCAGCACCTCGACGCCGAGCTTCTCCAGCTGCACCTTGGTCTTGGCGCCGAGCTGCGCGCCGAACGGCGGAAGGACCTGCCCGGCGGCGTCGACCAGGACGACCCGCGCCTTTCTCGTGTTGATGGTGCGGAAGTCGCGCTTCAACGTGCGGTGGGCGAGCTCGGCGATCTGGCCCGCCATCTCGACGCCGGTCGGGCCGGCCCCCACCACCACGAAGGTCAGCAGGGAGTCGACGTCCTCACCTCGCGCCGCCCCGAGCTCGGCGAGCTCGAACGCCCCGAAGATCCGGCCGCGGAGCTCGAGGGCGTCGTCGACGCTCTTCATGCCCGGCGCGTACTCGGCGAACTGGTCGTTGCCGAAGTACGACTGACCGGAGCCGGCCGCGACGATCAGCGAGTCGTACGGCGTGACGTTGGCGCGGCCGAGCACGTGCGACGTCACGGTCCTGGCGGCCAGGTCGATCTCGGTCACCTCGCCGAGAATCACCCGCGCGTTCTGCTGACGGGCCAGCACCTCACGGGTCGCCGGGGCGATCTCTCCCTCACTGAGGATGCCGGTCGCCACCTGGTAGAGCAGCGGCTGGAACAGGTGATGGCCGGTCCGGCCGATCACGGTCACGTCGACGTCCGCGCGCTTGAGCGCCTTGGTGCCGAACAAGCCACCGAAACCCGTCCCGATCACCACGACCTGATGACGACCAGTTCGTAGCGCCTTCTCCATGTCTCCACGATCCTCCAGGCGCCTCGGCGTGCCACAATCGGGGGCACCGTCTCGTTGGTCACACCCGTGGGGGGCGTGAAACTGAAGTGCGGCATGAGGTTTCAGTTGCCTGTGAATTGGGTATGCCAGCCAGGACTGGTGCGGCCCGCGCGCCCGTAGACGGGGAGAGACTGTGCCGCTGAACCGTCCGGCGGAGCCTCTGGCGCCCGGACCCCGAGGCGCGGCTCAAGCACGCCGTTGGGTGGCGCACGTCTGCGTGGAGATCGGCCGCGACGACCTGCGGGAGAACGCCGAGCTGGCGATGTCCGAGGTGGTCACGAACGCGATCCTGCACGGCGAGGGCCCGGTCACCGTACGGCTGCGCGGCACGCGCGACCACCCGCGGGTGGAAGTACGTGATGCCTCGCCCGAGCCGCCGGCCCTGACCTCCGACGACGCCATCCCGGACTTCATCGACGAGCTGCCGACGTTCGGGCGAGGGCTCGCGATCGTCGCCAGCTTCAGCGAGGCCTGGGGTGCCGAGCGCGACGGCGACGGCAAGCTCGTCTGGTTCGTGCCGGCTCCCTTCGCGCCGGACGAGCCCGCGCCTGGCGTGGTGCTCGGGTGGGACGACGAGCCCGACGAGCCGTCGTTCGCGAACGAGGAGACGATCACCGTCCACCTCATCGAGGTGCCGGTCGACCTGATGCAGGGGACGCTCGCCCACGGGGCAGAGCTACGCCGGGAGCTACGCCTGCTCGCGGTCGCCCATCACGACACCTACCCCGTCGCCTCGGACCTGTCGGCGTACTTCTCGTCGCTGTCGCGAGACTTCCGCAGCCAGTTCGGCGGCGAGGCCCTCGTCGACGCCATGCAGGCCGGTCGCGACACCGCCGACATCGACGTGGTGGCGCCGGTGGATGCCGCCGACCGCTTCAACCGGCTGCTCGAGCTCTACGACCTGGCCGACGCGTTCTGCCGCAACGAACGACTGCTCACCTTGGCCCGCAGCCCGGAGCAGGTGGAGTTCCAGTCATGGCTCTTCGGTGAGTTCGTCCGGCAGGGCCGCAGCCAGGACCCGCGGCCGTGGCCGAGCAGCCACGCCGCGACCCTGTCGCGCGCTCACCCGTAGCCCAGCTGGTGCAGCCGGGCATCGTCGATCCCGAAGTGGTGCGCGATCTCGTGCACGACGGTGATCCGCACCTCACGCACGAGCTCGTCCGCGATCGGCACACATCTCCAGCAGCGGGCGTCGAAAGATCGTGATCCGGTCCGGTAGTCCCGTGTGGTCGATGCCGCGCTCGACCAGCGAGACCCCGTCGTACACCCCGAGCAGGTCGGGATCGTCCGGCGGCGCGTCGTCCTCGACCAGCACGACCACGTTCTGGACGAGCGCCGCGATCTCGTCCGGGATCTCGTCCAACGCCTGCTCGACCAGCACCTCGAAGGCACCGCGGTCGAGCTCCATGCTCGGAGCGTAGCCAGGAGATGACGAACGCCCCGGTCGCGTGGACCAGGGCGTCTGCCGGACATGAAGAGCGACCCCGACGGGACTCGAACCCGCGGCCTCCGCCGTGACAGGGCGGCGCGCTAACCAACTGCGCTACGGGGCCTGGTGACGCTCAGGCGTGACCACCAGAGCGGATGGAACTCTAACCCATCCGTCCGAGCGCCTCCCAATCGTGGCGCCGTCGTCCGTCGCCTACGACGACGGCTGGTACCCCCAACGGGATTCGAACCCGTGCTACCGCCGTGAAAGGGCGACGTCCTAGGCCACTAGACGATGGGGGCCGGGTGGCAGCCCGGAGGCTGCGGGCGCGCACAGCATACGGCGGCCGGACGTCAGGCCCCGATTCCGGCGTCAGCCCAGGTAGCCCTCGACCGTGTTCTCCGAGCGCGCGGCCGCGTCGTTCGGGTTGCCTCCGGAGTCGCGGAGTGCCTGGCGCTGGCGCAGCAGGTCCCAACACTGGTCGAGCTCGGTCTCGACCTGGCGGAGCCGCTGGTGCTCCTCGTCGGTCGAGATCTCACCCCCGGCCAGCTGTTCGCGCAGCGTGCGTTCGGTGCTCACCAGCTCGCGTGATGTGGTGACGGATGTCGACGTCCTCGGCCATGCGCTCACGGTAGTCCGTCGTACGCCGCCGACCCCGCTAGCGTCGTGACGAGAGGAGGGAGCGCCATGCCGGAGCACGGGGCTTCGACCATCCACGTCGGAGATGCACGCGTCACCGCGGTGCTCGACGCCGAGGGTCCGTTCTTCGTACCACTGCGCGAGGCCTTCCCGGACGCCGACGACGACGTGTGGGCCGCGGCCGAGCGCATCGACCCGGGCTCGATGAGAGAGCCCGGCAGCTGGTGGCTCGCGTTCCGCGCGTACGTCGTCGAGATCGGCGGTCAGGTCGTCCTCGTCGACACGGGAGCCGCGTCCGAGACACCTGCCCGCAGCCCCTGGGCACCGCGCGGACCACACCTCACGGAGCGGCTCCCGGGCGCCACCGGCTTCACTCCTGACGACGTGACGCACGTCGTGCTCACGCACCTGCACGGCGACCACACCGCCGGCAGCGTGGACGTGCACGGACAACCTGCCTTTCGCCGCGCGGAGTACCTCGTCCCCGCCGCCGACATCGCCGCGGTCGAGTCGAGCGACGCTCCGCTCCGCATCGCGCTGGTCGAGCCCTTGCGTCGCTCCGGTCAGCTCCGGCCTTCCTCGGGCGAGATCGGCATCTCGGCCGGAAGCGCCGACATCACGGTCACTCCGACCCCCGGGCACACGCCTGGGCATCAGAGCGTGGTCGTCGAGCACCGAGGCACGGCCGCGATCCTCGCCGGCGACGTGGTGCTGCACGCCGTCCAGCTGGTCGAGCGCGGCACCCGCTACGTCTACGACGACGACCAGGCCCTCGCCACCCGTTCACGTCGCGACCTGCTGGCCCGATGGCGCTCCAGCGACGGCCTGCTCGGCACGGCCCATCTCGGCATTCCGTGGGTCTCGACAACGTCCCTCGCAGACCTCTCCGACGACCCGGAATCCTGACGCCCAGGACCGGTCCGGCCGTTTTCGAGGGGCCGCTCCCCCTCGGGTACTGTGTGCACGCGCTCGCCCTCCGTGACCGAGGTGGGGTGCACCCGGCCAGGTAGCTCAGTTGGTACGAGCGTCCGACTGAAAATCGGAAGGTCGGCGGTTCGACCCCGCCCCTGGCCACCGTCTGTGCATCGCCTTCATCATCCTGCGCTTGCACAAAGTTGCGGCTGCCGGAGTCTCCGCCTCCTCGCTAGCGTGCGAGAGCCGCCTGTCGCGGCAACCTGCCACCGCTCTCGGGAGTCATCGTGCGTCTCACCCATCGTCAGGCCCTCGTCCTCTACACACTGACGGTGATCGCCGCCGTCATCACGATGGTCGGCATGGGTCCGGTCGCCCATGCCGACGGACCCGGCTCCGGTGCCCCCTGGGTCGTGTCGGTCGGCGACTCCTACATCTCGGGCGAGGCGGGACGGTGGGCAGGCAACTCCAACGCCTCCGAGTCGTACGTCGACGCCGGCGGTCCCTCGGCGTACCTCGACAACCCCGGGCACACCGCCGAGCAGATCACCCGCTGCCACCGGAGCACGTCGGCCGAGATCCACATCGGCGGCGGTGTGAACAGCCTCAATCTCGCGTGCTCGGGTGCGCGCACCACGACGTACACGGACGGCGACGGCAACTTCAAGCCCGGCCTCGACTTCGCCGACGCCGGCGGTCAGCAGGGCCAGGCGCTGATGCTGCAGGACTTCGCCGCCACCCACGACGTGAAGATGGTCGTCGTCGCCATCGGGGGCAACGACTTCGAGTTCGCGTCGATCGTGCAGTCGTGCGTGGAGGACTTCCTCACCTCGCCGACGTGGCTGAAGGACTACTGCCAGGACGACAGCTCGGTCACCTCGAACTTCACCGCTGCGAACGTCGCGTCCGTCCGAGCGCAGATCGCCACGGCGTACCAGAACATCCGGACCGCCATGCGCAACGCCGGGTACGCCGACGACGCGTGGACGCTGATGGTCCAGGACTACGAGTCGCCGATCCCGGACGGCCCGGGCTTCCGGTACCCGGAGTCCGGCTTCACGCGCCAGAGCACCGGCGGCTGCGGCTTCTGGAACTCCGACGCGACGTGGGCCAACACCACGGCACTGCCGACGATCAACAGCGCCGTCCTCGGCGCCGCCGCAGACTCCGGCCTCAGCAACATCAAGACCCTCGACGTCGCCGGCGCGTTCACCGGTCACCGGCTCTGCGAGACGACCGATGACCTGGTCGAGAACGGCTACCCCAGCTGGCAGGCGCCCGGCGCGGTCGACGGAAGCGAGTGGATCGACCAGATCCGCACCGTCTCGACGATCGGGTCCGACTACTACATCCAGGAGTCGCTGCACCCCGACTACTGGGGCCAGCTCGCCATCCGCAGCTGCCTACGACAGGCCTGGAGCTCGGGCAGCCCGCGCAGCGGCACCTGCACGCCGTCGGGAACGGGCCTCCTCGACGGCGAGCCACGGATGACGCTCGACTGATCCGGTGATCGGTTGAGCACCGGTACTCACCCACGCTGAGCCCCGGAGCCCTGGGTATGAGTACCCGGTGGATGAGGCACTTGACCTCATGACGACGACGTACGCCGATCCCACGCGCTGCCCCGACTGCCGCGCCGTGCTGCCCCAAGATCCGCAGGTGTGCCGGGTCTGCTCGCTACCGCTGACCGGCGCGACCGCGGTCTCGCTGTTCCGGACCTTCCAGGAGGCCGACCGCCTGCTCGGGGTCCTGCGTGAGCAGAAGCGGCTCGTCCCGGCCCAGGCGGCCGTGGCTTCGGTGTCGGGCTCCCTGCTCGAGGGCCTGTCGCCGTACCCGGCTCCGCACTCGCCTGAGTCCGTCGTTCGGTCACCGCGGGTCCGGGGCTCGTCGGTCCCCCGCATCCTGCTCACCCTGGGCGCGCTGTGCCTCCTGGTCGCGGCCGTCATCTTCCTCGCGTACGCGTGGAGCTGGCTCGGGGTGGGCGGCCGCACCAGCGTGCTCGTGGGCCTCACCGGCGTCTCGCTCGGGCTCTCCGTCGCCGCTCTGCGGCGGGGCCTCGTCACGACGGCCGAGTCGCTGTCGGTGATCGGGCTCGGTCTGCTCGCGATCGACGTCGTCGGCGCCCGTCACGCCGGTTGGCTCGGGACCATCGACGGCGCGCAGCTGACGCTGGTCACCGGCGCAGTCGTCGCGACCGTCGCGCTGGCCCTGCTGGCTGTCTCGGCCTCGCGGCCCCTGTACGCACCGGCCGTGATCGCGCCGGTCGCCGTCATGGCCGCCACCTTCGGCGCCCAGTCGCCCGTGGAGTCTCCACTCCCGTCGATCATCGGAGTCGTGGTCCTGCTCGCGCTCGGGCGCCTGGGGACCGCACTGCCGAGCACCACGCTGGCGTACGCCTCGATCGCGGCTGCCACGCCGGCGTGGCTGTACATCGGCTTCATCGGCTTCGACCTGGCGGGCGACCCGATCACGTTCTCCCACTACGTGGGTGACCTCCAGGGCTGGCCGGTCCTGGCGCTGACGGTGCTCACCGCTGCCGCGGGCCCGGCGACCGGGATCCGCCGGCTCGAGGTGAGCGGCTACGCCGTCGCGAGCGTGCTCGGCACGTTCGGCGTCCTGCTGCCCGTCCTGGACAACGACGCGACTCCGATGACCGCGGTCGTGACCGGTGCGTCCCTCGTGTGGGCCGCCATCATGGTCGTGGCCCCCCAGCGTCTACGTCCGGCCGCCCTTCCGCCGCTCGCCTCGACACTCATCGCCCCCGCCGTCGCCGCGTGCAGCCTGGTGGCCGACGCAGGCCCGGGCGGTGACGACGGTCGGTGAGTCGTTCAGCCGCTCGTTCGACGTGCATGTGGGGGCCACGTCCACCGACGTCTCCCCACTGCTCCTCGTTCCCGCGCTGGTCACCATCGCGGTCGCCTCGTGTGCGTCGCTCGGCCTCGTGCAGCACGTGCGGAGGCCGACCTGGGCTCTGGCCGTGGGTGCGGCTGTGATGCTCGGTGTCACCGCCACCCTGCCGTTGTACGACGTTCCGCTGGCCGCCGTGGTCGGCCTCCTGGTCGTCGAGGGAGTCGCTGCCTTCGCGGTCGCCGACCGCCGGACGGGGTCGAGTGCCGATGTCCTCCGGTTGGCCGGCCTGGTGACCCTTGCCGTCGCCGCGATGCTTGGGGTGCCGAGCGACCGGATGGTCACCACGGTGCTCGTGCTCATGTGCGTGATGGCGGGCTACCTGATGGCGCGCGCCGACGCGACCGGTGCCGTCGCCGCCGTGTGCTTCCCGATCGCCTTCACGGCCCTGGTCTGGGCGGGCGGTCACGTGCTCGACGTCGACGCGGAGTACCGCGCGATCCCGGTGCTCCTCGTGCTCGGAGCACTGGCCATCTGGCGACCGCAGCTGGAGCTCGAGGCGTCGTCGGCGGTGGCCGGCACGGTGATCTCAGCAGCCGCCGTGCTGATGGCGCACGACGTGGATGTCTCGCTCGCGGTCCACCTGACGATCGCCGGCGTACTCGTCACCGCGACCTCGATCGTCCACCCGAGTCGTCGGGCCTTGTCCTGGCCCGGGGGTCTGCTCCTGGCCGCCGCGACCTGGGTACGCCTCTACGACATGGGCGTCGAGCTCCCCGAGGCCTACACCCTGCCGTCCGCTCTGGCCCTCGTGGCCGTCGGCTCCTGGCGTCTGCGCCGGGACGACCGCTCGGCGACGCTGACCGTCCTGGCACCTGGCCTGTCACTGGCCACCGTGCCGTCGCTGATCGCGGCGCTGGACGCGCCCGACTCCCTGCGCGCACTTCTGCTCGGCACTGCCTGCCTCCTCATGGTGGTCGGCGGCGCGGCACGGCGCTGGGGTGCACCGGTGGTCGTGGGGGCCGTCGTCGGCACGTTGCTCGTGCTCCGCGAGCTCGCGCCGTACGCCGCATCGGTGCCGACCTGGGTGTCCATCGGCGCCTCGGGTGCCGTGCTGCTCGTCGTCGGGATCACCTGGGAGAGCCGGATGAGCGACGTCCGCCGCGCCTCGCGGTACGTCGCCGCCCTGCGATGACTCAGCGATGACTCAGCCGAGGACTCAGCGGGGCGAGAGCATCGGCTGCACGATCTGTCGGGCCGAGTGGATGCGCGACTTCACGGTGCCGAGCGGGATGTCGAGCAGCTCGGCGATGTCGGCGTAGTCGAGCTCCTGGATGTCGCGCAGCAGCAACGGCTCGACCAAAGCGGGGTGGCCGACACCCAGCGTCTCGAGGGCTTCCAGGAAGTCGAGCCGGCTGCCGGCGATCACGCTCGTGGTGCGGGGGTCGGCGGCGGTCGGGAGCTCGTCGGTGGGCAGCTCGGCCGAGCGGCGCTTGAGACTGCGGTACGTCGAACGGGCGCTGTTGGCGGCCACCGCGTGCAGCCACGTGGTGAAGCGGCTGCGGCCGGCGAAGGTCTGGATGCGGGTCGAGACCAGGAACAACGCGTCCTGTGCCGCCTCCTCCGCGTCCTCGGGGTAGAGCAGCATCCGGCCGCAGATCCGGCGTACGCGCGGCTGGATCTCAGCGAGGAGCTCGTGCAGCGCCTGCTGGTCTCCGGCAGCGGCCCGGGCAGCGAGCGCGTCGAGGCTGTCCTGCGCGTCGCTCACGTGTGCCCTCCGACTTCCTCTGCCTCATCAGGCACACTACCGAGCGTGTCTCTGCCTGCTCGACTCGGTCGTCTCACCCAGGTGGAGCGACTCGGGGTCGGCGGGTTCGCCTCCGTGTGGCTCTACCGCGACGACGAGCTCCAGTCCGACGTCGCCGTCAAGGCGCTCGCGGACAACTGGGCGCAGCGGCTCGACATCCGCGAGCGGTTCCTCGAGGAGGCGCGCATCCTGCGGCGCGCCGACTCCGACTTCGTCGTCCGCGTGTACGACGTCGGCGAGGTCGAGGGCACGCCGTACTTCGTGATGTCGTACGCCGACCAGGGCACCGTCGCGAACCTGATCGAGCGCAAGGGCCATCTGCCCCTCGACCGGACCCTGTCGGTGGTGGCCCAGGCCGGGGCCGGGCTCGCGGTCCTGCACGGCCAGGGCACGATCCATCGCGACGTGAAGCCCGCCAACCTGCTCCTGCGCACCGACGGGCCGGGGACCCGGGTCATGGTCGCCGACCTCGGCGTCGCCAAGGCGATGATGCACGCGAGCGGGCTGACGCACGTCGTCGGCACGCCGGCGTACATGGCGCCCGAGCAGAGCACCGGGGGTGGCGTGGACGCGCGAGCCGACGTGTACGCCCTGGCCGCGGTCACCTACCACGTGCTGACCGGTCACGTGGCGCACAGCGGGACCATCGCCGACCTGGCCCACCTCGAGCCTCCGGCTCCTCCCTCGGAGCTCGTCGAGCTGCCGTCGGGGATCGACGACGTGGTGTTGCGCGGCCTGGCAGCGGACCGTGAGGAGCGCTGGCCCGACGTCCAGTCGTTCGTCCACGCGTTCCAGTCGATGGCGCCCGAACGCGCGAGCACCCTCCTGGTCAGCCCACCGGAGTACCGCCGGGTCGCGGCCGACACGAGTGCACCGTCGGGCTCGCGGCTGCTGTTCGCGTTGCTGTGCCTGGCCGTGTTCGTGGTCTGCTTCGGTGGCGCGCTCGTGCTCACCCAGCAGCTGCGCTGAGCCTGGTTCCCGGCGGGCGGCGCTGCCGCACTATCGTGAAAGCGCGGTCACCCCACCCCTGGTGGCCCAGCCCTTCGCCACCCACCCGCGTGGCGCGACCGAAAGAGGACCCCGATGAATGGCGAGTCTGCCGACGACTCCGTTCCCGACGGCGTCGACGTCTTCGAGCTCGGCGCCGAGCACGAGCAGGTCGTGTTCTGCCACGACGCGGCCACCGGTCTCAAGGCGATCGTGGCCATCCACTCGACAGCCCTCGGTCCGGGCCTGGGCGGCACGCGCTTCTTCCCCTACGCATCGACAGCGGACGCCGTCCGCGACGTCCTGAACCTCTCGCGTGGGATGTCCTACAAGAACGCACTCGCCGGACTCGACCTCGGCGGCGGCAAGGCCGTCATCATCGGCGACCCGGCCACGGACAAGAGCGAGGCGCTGCTGCGGGCGTACGGCCGCTTCGTGCAGTCCCTGAACGGTCGCTACATCACCGCCTGCGACGTCGGCACCTACTGCGCCGACATGGACGTGATCGCGCGTGAGTGCGACTTCGTGACCGGGCGCACCGTCACCCACGGTGGTGCGGGCGACTCGTCGGTGCTCACGGCGTACGGCGTGTTCCAAGGCATGCGCGCGAGCGCCGAGGTGGTCTGGGGGGCACCCACCCTGTCCGGTCGCACGGTCGGCGTCGCCGGGGTCGGCAAGGTGGGACACCACCTCGTCAAGCATCTCGTCGACGACGGGGCTCGGGTGGTGGTCACCGACGTGAACCCGGCCGCGGTCGAGGCGATGATGGCGGAGTACGGCGCGACGGCGGTCGCCGACAGCGACGCGATGGTGCGGGCCGAGATCGACGTCTACGCGCCGTGCGCGATGGGTGGCGCGCTGACCGACGAGGTCGTCGACGTCCTCACGGCGAAGATCGTCTGTGGCGCGGCGAACAACCAGCTGGAGCACGCGGGCATCGAGAAGGCCCTGGCCGACCGCGGCATCCTCTACGCGCCCGACTTCTGCGTGAACTCCGGAGGGGTGATCCAGGTGGCCGACGAGCTCGAGGGGTTCAGCTTCGAGCGGGCGGAGCAGCGGGCCGGCGGCATCTTCGAGACGACCCAGGAGGTCTTCTCACTGGCGCAGGCCGACTCGATCACGCCGGAAGAGGCCGCCGAGAAGATGGCAGAGCGACGGATGCGCGACGTCGGACGTCTGCGCGGGTTCTACCTGCGGAGCTGAGAGGTCAGTCGCGCGAGGGCTCGGCGTAGTCCGACCACTCGTCGTGGTCGCCCGGCGAGTCGTCCGCCGAGTCGCTCTCGGTCTCGCTGTCGTTCTCGCTGTCGCCGTGCAGCTCGCGCGCCAGCGCCCCGAAGTCCGCATCATGAGTGCGGTACTTCAGGTCTCGGGCCACCTTGGTCTGCTTGGCTTTAGCTCGGCCGCGCCCCATAGGGTCGACCCCCTCGCACTCTGGGCCGGGCCAGGGGAAGGACACCGTGGCACCGGTCTGATCGGTCATTTCGTCGTGGGGGCAACGCTACCCAATGGGTGGCTGTTCCCGCACACCCCCCGGCATAAACACGCCCGAACGTTTACCTGAGCGCCGCCTGGAGCTACCAGCCGGGGTGCACACCGGTCAGTCGGACCTGCCCGCCGTCCTGCTCGTCCAAGGTCGCCTCGCCGGCCGCCCAGGCGGGGATCCCGTGCTCGGACAGGGTCTCGATCGCGTGGTCGACCTCGTCGGCCGGAAGCAGGGCCACCATGCCGACGCCGCAGTTCAGGGTGGCCTCGAGGTCGTCCTGCGAGAGCCCGCCCACGCGGCGTACGACGTCGAACACGGGAGCCGGCGCCCAGGTCGAGCGGTCCAGAGTCACCGCGACCTCGCGCGGGAGCACCCGCGCCAGGTTGGCCGCGAGCCCGCCGCCGGTCACGTGCGCCATGGCGTGAACGGCCGTGGCACCGGCCAGCGCCAGGCAGGCTCGTGCGTAGATGCGGGTGGGCTCGAGCAGCTCCTCGCCGAGGGTCCGTCCGAGCTCGGGTACGTCGCGGTCGAGCGCCCAGCCCGCCTCCTGGAGGAGGACGTGCCGGACCAGCGAGTAGCCGTTGGAGTGCAGCCCGCTGGAAGCCATCGCGACGGCGACATCGCCGGGTCGGACGCGACCCGGGCCGAGCAGGTCGGCGGCCTCGACGACGCCGGTCGCCGCGCCCGCGACGTCGTACGCGTCGGGCTCCATGAGCCCGGGGTGCTCGGCGGTCTCACCGCCCACGAGGGCGCAGCCGGCCTCGACGCAGGCCTCGGCGATGCCCTTCACGATGGCCGCGATCCGCTCGGGAACGACGCGGCCGCAGGCGATGTAGTCGGTCATGAAGAGCGGCTCGGCACCGCAGACGACCAGGTCGTCGACGACCATGCCGACCAGGTCGAAGCCGATGGTGTCGTGCACGTCCATGGCCTGGGCGATCGCGACCTTGGTGCCGGCCCCGTCGGTGGAGGTCGCCAGGATCGGCTGCCGGTAGCGGGTGAGCGCGGAGGCGTCGTACAGGCCGGCGAAGCCGCCGAGGGTGCCGATCACCTCGGGCCGATCGGTCTTCGCGACCCAGCTCTTCATCAGCTCGACGGCCTTGTCGGCCGCCTCGATGTCGACGCCGGCGGCGGCGTACGCACCGGGGGCCGTCGACTGGGTCGGCTCGCTCACGGGATCTCCGGCTCAGGGATTGTTGAGGACGGGGAGGGCGCGACCGGTGATCGGCGAGCTGAGGCTCGCCTCGAGAAGGTGCTTGCCGAGCAGGCTCTCGTCGGGCAGCGGCACGGGGTACTCGCCGGTGAAGCAGGCCATGCACAGGGACGACGCGGACTGGCCCGTGGCCTCGATCATGCCGTCCAGCGAGATGTAGCCGAGGGAGTCGGCGCCGACGCTGGCCGCGATCTCCTCGACGTCGAGGCCGTTGGCGATGAGCTCGGCGCGGGTGGCGAAGTCGATGCCGTAGAAGCACGGCCACTTCACCGGCGGGCTGCTGATGCGGATGTGCACCTCGGCGGCACCGGCCTCGCGGAGCATCCGGACCTGGGCGCGCTGGGTGTTGCCGCGCACGATCGAGTCGTCCACCACGACGAGGCGCTTGCCCCGGACCATGTGCTCGAGGGCGTTCAGCTTGAGACGGATGCCGAGCTGACGGAGCGTCTGGCTCGGCTGGATGAACGTGCGGCCGACGTAGGCGTTCTTGACGAAGCCCTGGCCGAACGGGATGCCGCTCTCCTCGGCGTACCCGGCCGCCGCCGGCGTGCCGGACTCGGGGACGGGCATCACGAGGTCGGCATCGACGGGGAACTCGCGGGCGAGCAGCCGACCCATCTCCACCCGGGCCTGGTGGACGCTGCGACCGCTGATGGTGGCGTCGGGGCGGGCCAGGTAGACGTACTCGAAGACACAGCCCTTCGGCTCGGGCTCGGCGAAGCGGTGGGAGCGGAGGCCGTTCTCGTCGATGACGATCATCTCGCCGGGCTCGACCTCGCGGACCACGCTGGCGCCGACGGTGGCCAGCGCGGAGTCCTCGCTGGCGACGACCCAACCGCGCTCGAGGCGTCCGAGGACGAGCGGACGGATGCCTTGGGGGTCGCGAGCGGCGTACAACGTGGTCTCGTCCATCCAGACGAACGAGAAGGCACCCCGGAGCAGGGGCAGCACCTCGAGGGCACGCTGCTCCTGGGTGGTGTCGGGGTGGTACGCGAGCAGCGCGGTGACCAGCGAGGTGTCGTTGGTGGCGGGTTCGAGGCCGCGGCCGTGCAGCTCGAGCTGGTCACTGGGTCCGGGGAGGTCCGCCACGAGCTGGCGGATCTCGTGGGTGTTGATCAGGTTGCCGTTGTGACCGAGCGCGATCGAGCCGTCCTCGGTGGGGCGGAACGTCGGCTGGGCGTTCTGCCAGGTGCTGGCACCGGTGGTCGAGTAGCGAGCGTGACCGATGGCCAGATGGCCCTTGAGCGACTCGAGCGTGGAGTCGTCGAAGACCTGCGAGACCAGACCCATGTCCTTGAAGACGAGGATCTGCCGACCGTTGCTGACCGCGATGCCGGCTGACTCCTGGCCACGGTGCTGGAGCGCGTAGAGGCCGAAGTAGACGAGCTTGGAGACCTCCTCGCCCGGGGCCCAGACGCCGAAGACGCCACAGGCGTCCTGGGGGCCCTGGTCCTGCGGGTCGAGGGCCGCGGTGAGCCGACCGTCGCCGCCACGGCGACTCTGGGGTGGGGTCACGGTCGAGAGTCTAGGTGCGCGAGGGTGCCGGACCGGCATCGGCGCGGCTCCACGTGGTGTCCGTTTTCCGCCAGAAAGAGCAGCGCGGATCGGTCATCGTTGGCACATGACGATGACGACGGAGACCACGCGAACGCTGACCGTGCACCCGATCGAGCCGGCCCGCCTGGACGCCGTACGCCGATCCGGCACGGACGGTTGGGGCAACGCGTTCTCGCCGTTCGCGGCGACCGGCGACGGCGAGCCGCTGCGGTGCTGCCTGCGGTTCGCGCGGCCGGGCGAGTCGATCGCCCTGATCTCGTTCGCGCCGTTCATCGAGACCTCCGTGTGGCGCGAGGTCGGGCCCGTCTACGTCCACGCCGAGCACTGCGAGGGGTACGCCGAGCGATGGCTGCCCGACGAGCTGCGCCGGGGTCCGCGGGTGCTGAGGACCTATCGCGCCGACGGGACGATGAACTACGAGCACAACACCTTGGTCGGCGACGAGGACCTCGAGCCGATCCTCGACAGCCTGCTCGACGAGCCGGACGTCGCGATCGTGCACGTGCGGACCGTGCTGCCGCAGTGCTTCCTGTACGCCGTGACCCGCTGAGACCTCAGAGCGCGCCGAGCTTCTGGAGCAGCAGCGCCTCGGCGTGCACCACCCGCTCGAACTCGGCGAGATGCAGGCCCTCGTTGGCGCCGTGGGCGCGGGTGTCGGGATCCTCGACGCCCGTGACGAGCACGCTGGCCTCGGGGAACGCGTCGAGGAACTCCGCGATGAACGGGATCGATCCGCCCACACCCATGTCGATGGGCTCGGTGCCGTCCCAGGCCTCGGCGAAGGCCGCCCGCGCCGCGTCGTAGGCGGGCCCGGTCGCGTCGATCTGCGTGGCCTCGCCGGTGTCGACCGGCGTGATCGTGAGCTGTGCTCCCCACGGCACGTGCTTCTCGAGGTGGCGGGTGAGCGCGTCGGAGGCGTTGGCCACCGTGTCGCCGGGGGCGATCCGCATGCTCAGCCGCGCGGTCGCGGCCGGGACCAGGGTGTTGCTCGAGCCCTCGGCCTTCGGGGCGGTCAGGCCGATCACCGAGAGTGCCGGCTTGGTCCAGAGCCGCTCGACCGTCGACCCGGTGCCGATCCACTGGACCCCCGGCGCGGCACCGGACTCGGCGCGGAGACGCGCCTCGGGGTACTCCACGTCGGCCGCGGGGCCGGCGTACAGACCCTCGACGGCGACGCTGCCGTCGTCGTCGTGCAGGGTGGCGATCAGCCGAGCGAGCGTCATCAGCGAGTCCGGGACGAGCCCGCCCCACATGCCCGAGTGGACGGCGTGGGACAAGGTGCGGACCTCGACGTCGACGCGCACGAGGCCGCGGAGGCTCGTGGTGAGAGCCGGGACGCCGATGTCCCAGTTGGCGCTGTCGGCGATCACGATCACGTCGGCGCGCAGGTCGTCGAGGTGCTGCCGCAGGAGGGCCGGGAGGGTGTCGGACCCGACCTCCTCCTCGCCCTCGACGAACATCACGACGTTGACCGGCAGGTCGTCGCCGTGGATGCGGATGGCCCCCAGGTGCGCCGCGACGCCGGCCTTGTCGTCGGCGGCGCCGCGCGCGTACAGCCGCCCGTCGCGCTCCGTCGGCTCGAACGGCGGGGAGTCCCAGTCGGCGTGGTCGTTCTCCGGCTGGACGTCGTGGTGCGCGTAGAGCAGCACCGTCGGCGCGCCTTCGCGGCGGCTGCGCTTGTGCGCGATCACGGCCGGCCGACCGCCGTCCGCGCTGGTGATCTGCACGTCGAAGCCCTCCGCCGCAAACAGGTCGCGGACCGCCTCGGCACTCCGCTGCACCTCGCCCGCGCGCTCGGGATCGGCACTCACGGACTCGATCCGGACCAGGGCCTCGAGGTCTCGGCGTACGCCGGGAAGCACGTCGCGCACGCGCGCAAGGAGATCGGTCGTGACGTCGTCGGTCATGGCTCGGAACCTACCCGGGCGCGACACGGCGAAAATTGTCAGACAATCATTTGGAGAACGGGGTCTCGGTGCGCGACCATGGGCTCACGTCCGCACGTCCCGATCTCCGTCCTCGCGAAGGCCCGCCCATGACCGACACCGCCCGTCACATCGAGCTCACCGAGACGTACGCCGCGCACAACTACCACCCGCTGCCGGTGGTGCTCGCCTCGGGTGAGGGCGCGTGGGTGACCGATGTCGACGGCAACCGCTACCTGGACTGCCTCGCGGGATACTCCGCGCTCAACTTCGGCCACGCGCACCCGCGCCTGGTCGAGGTGGCCCGGCAGCAGCTCGGGTTGCTGACGCTGACGAGCCGGGCGTTCTACAACGACCAGCTCGGGCCGTTCTCGCAGGCCCTGGCCGACCTCACCGGCAAGGAGATGATCCTGCCGATGAACTCCGGTGCCGAGGCCGTCGAGACCGCGATCAAGATCAGCCGCAAGTGGGGCTACCAGGTCAAGGGCGTCCCCGAGAGCCGCGCCACGATCGTGGCGATGGAGGGCAACTTCCACGGACGCACCACGACGATCGTGTCCTTCTCGACCGACCCCGACGCGACGGTGGGCTACGCGCCGTACACCCCGGGCTTCCGGCTCGTGCCGTACGGCGACGTCGAGGCGCTGCGCGCCGCGATCGACGACACCACCGTGGCCGTGCTCCTCGAGCCCGTGCAGGGCGAGGCCGGAGTCGTCATCCCCCGCGACGGGTTCCTGCAGGACGTCCGAGCGCTGTGCCGCGACCAGAACGTGCTGATGGTCGCCGACGAGATCCAGTCGGGTCTCGCGCGCACCGGCCGCACGTTCGCCTGCGACCACGAGGACGTCGTCCCGGACATGTACATCCTGGGCAAGGCGCTCGGTGGTGGGATCTACCCGGTCTCGGCCGTCGCCGCCAACCGCGACGTCCTCGGCGTGATCACGCCGGGCACGCACGGTTCGACGTTCGGTGGCAACCCGCTCGCCGCGGCGATCGGCCGCGAGGTCGTCGCGATGCTGCAGACCGGTGAGTTCCAGGAGCGCGCGGCCAAGCTCGGCGAGCAGCTGTACGACGGGCTCGCCGGCCTGGTCGGCCACGGCATCGACGGCGTACGTGCTCGCGGCCTGTGGGCCGGCATCGACATCGCGCCCGACAAGATGACCGGTCGGGAGTTCACCGAGGCACTGATCGGCAAGGGCATCCTGGCCAAGGAAGCCCACGGCCAGACCGTCCGCCTCGCTCCCCCGATCGTCTCCTCCGAGTCCGACATCGACCTCCTGGTGTCGTCGTTCCGGGACGTCGTCACGTCCTGACGCTCCCCCCGCGCTGAGTCGTCATATGACGACTCGGCGTGATTTCGATGCCACTTTGCGCCGACTCGGCGCGATTTCCGTGTCTCTTTGCGCCGACTCAGCGGGGGACCACGTTGCGCAGGGGCTTCCCGTCGCGGAGGCGTTCGAGCTGGTCGCGGACGAGGGCGGCCATGCGGGGCAGCATCGCGGTGGTCCCACCGGCGATGTGCGGGGTGATCAGGACCCCGGGAGCATTCCAGAGCGGGTGGTCGTCGGGGAGGGGTTCGGGATCCGTCACGTCCAAGCCGAACCTCAGTCGGCCCGCCTCGGCGAGAACGGCGTCGGTGTCGACCACCGGTCCCCGTCCGACGTTCACGACGAGCGCGTCGTCGTGGAGCTCCGACAAGAAGGCCGCGTCGACCATGCCGCGGGTCGCGCCGGACAGCGGCAGGACGACGACCACGACGTCCTGGGCCGCCCAGTCCACCTCCCCCGCGGTGACGACGCGTCCGAGCAGGTCGTCGTCACGCGCCGAGGTGGCGACCCCGATCACGTGCGCGCGACAGGCGAGCATCCGCTCGGCGATCGACCGGCCGATGGAGCCGTAGCCGAGGATCGCGACCCGGCTGTCGGCCAGGCTGCGGCGCTCGACCTCCTGGGCCCAGTGCCCGTGGTCGCGGACGGCGATGTCGATGCCGCGCAGCGAGGCGATCGTCAGGCCCAGGGCCAGTTCGGCGGTCGCGTCGTCGTGGACGCCGCGGGCGCTGAGCAGGTCGAGTCCCGGTGGGGTGAGGTCGACGACCCCGTCGTACCCCGCCATCTGGAGCTGGACGGCGCGCATCCGCGGGAAGTGCTCCAGCTTCCGCAAGGTGCTGCGCGCCCGGAGGTAGTCGGGCACGACCAGCTCGATCTCGTCCGCCCGCTCGGGCAGGTCGTCGGCGTCCGGCCAGACGAGGAGCTCGACGCCCTCGACCGTCCCGACGGCATCGGCCAGCTCCTGCGACTGGACGGCAGCGACGATCACGAGCCCTCCAGGGGCAACAGGGGTGTCAGGTCGGCCCGCTCACCGCTGGCGCGTACCCGGCCGTCGCGCTCCGCGTCAGCCCAGGAGACGGTACCGGTGGCCAGCGCGATCCAGGTGTCGGCGTCCAGCTCCACGACCGCGGGTGGGGTGCCTCTCGTGTGCCGGACGCCGGCGACGGCCTGCACGGCGGCGTACGGCGGGACACGCACCTCGACCGAGGCCCCGGGCGAGCGCTCGGCGAGCACCGCGAGGAAGTGCTTCACCAGGAGGCGGGTCTGCTCCGGACCACGCGGAGATGCCGCGAGCGCCTCACGCACCTCGGCGTACGACGCGGGTCGGAGTCGCGCGGGCACGACACCATCGAATCACCTGTCCTTCCCGTCCTCCGGGTAGGGCTGGACCATGGCGTAGAAGATGTAGGTCCGCCGGCCCTTCGGGCGACCCCGGCTCTTGTCCGCCCACTTCGCGAGCACGTCGTCGATCTCGCCCATGAACTCCGCCGCCTCGTCCTTGTTCATCTTCATCGGCTGGTCGACGATCGCGCTGAACGTGTCCTTGGTCTTCTTGTTGAACGTGAACACCTCGTCGACGAGTCGATGCGCCCAGGCCGCCTTGTTGTGCTGGAAGACGGTGACGGCGGCCTTGCCTCCCGGCTGCTTCGAGATCTCCTTCACGTCGAGCCGGAAACCCCGCTGGTCGGGGAGCCTGTAGACACGATCGCGCTTGTCGCGCGCCGCCTCGGGAGCCGGGATGATCACGCCGTACTTCGCGAGCTGTCGGAGATGGAAGCTGGCCTGGTTGGCCGGGATGCCCAGGGCCTCGCCGACATCGGCGGCGCGCATCGGACCCACCGCGCCGAGCTCGTCCAGGATCCGGCCGCGCGTCGGGTGGGCGATGGCGCGCAGCACGCGCGGGTCACCCATCTGAGGAGGGTCATAGGCCATGGCGTGATCGTAGCAAATTCCGCACGTACTCTTGCGCAACTGTTATTGCGCAACATATGGTGCGGGATGTGACCGGCTACCGGGAGCTCGCCCGCAACCACGACTTCACGATCCTCTGGGTCGGCGAGACCATCAGCGAGCTCGGCTCGACGATGTCGCTGTTCGTCTTCCCCCTCCTCGGCTACCACCTCACCGGCTCCACCGCGGTCGCAGCGCTCCTCGAGGGTGCGGGGCTGCTCGGGATGGTCGCCATGATGCTGCCGGCCGGCCTCCTCGCCGACCGCTTCGACCGCCGTCGCCTGATGGTCGGCGCCAGCGCGACGGGCGCCCTTCTCTACGGCACCCTCGCCGTCGCCGGTCTGCTCGGCGCCCTGACCGTGCCCCACCTCGCGGCGGTCGCCCTCCTCACCGGCATCGCGCAGGGCGTGTTCCAGCCCGCGCAGATGGCCGCGATCCGCTCCGTCGTCAGCACCGAGGAGCTGGCCACGGCGTTCAGCCAGAACCAGGCACGGCAGCACGTCGCGTCGTTGGTCGGCGGTCCTCTCGGCGGTGCGTTGTACGCCGTCCGTGCGTGGGCGCCGTTCGCGGTCGACGCGATCTCCTACTGCGTCTCGTGCCTGACCCTCAGTCGGATCCGCACCGACCTCCGACCTCAGCCGCGCGAGGGCGCGCCGACCCGGCCGGTCCACCAGGTGAAGGAGGGCTACCGGTTCATCCGCAACCAGCCGTTCTTCCGGACCCTGATGGTCTGGGCCACGCTCAACAACCTCGTGGTCAATGCCTGCTTCTTCGTGGTGATGATGCGGCTCGTGCGCGAGGGCGTGCGGCCGGCCCAGATCGGTCTGGTCTCGACGGCGGCGGGCATCGGCGGCATCCTCGGCGCCCTCGCCGCGCCGTACCTGATCGACCGGATCCGGACCGGCACGCTGACCGTCGTCGTCGGGTGGATGTGCGTGCTCCCCCTGGTCCCCCTCATGTGGTGGTCGACCACGTGGGCCGCCTGCGCGTCGGTCTTCGTCATCCTGCTGATCAACCCGGCCGGGAACGCGGGCATCGGCGCCTACCGTGCGGCGATGACGCCGGACGACCTCCAGGGCCGCGTCGGATCTGCGATGTCCTTCGTCACGATGGCAGGCCTGCCTCTCGCCCCCGTGCTCGGCGGCTCGCTGCTCGGCACCTTCGGCGGGTCGGCCGCGATCGCCGGGATGGTGGTCGCGTCCGTGCTCACCGCACTGATCCCGACGTTCAGCCGGTCGATGAACTCCGTCCCGCGCCCGGCCGAGTGGACGCACGTCGCCGACAAGGCCGTGGAGCCGATGGCGACGCCCGCCTAGCGTGTCGCGCATGCGTGTCACCAGCACCGTGCCCGGCTACCTCGCTCTGGCCGACGTGCCCGATCAGCGACGCGAGGCGGCCTGGACCGACGAGTACGAAGCGGCGTACCCGGAGATCTTCGAGAAGTACTACTCCGCCTGGGGCCTGCGCGAACGCAGCCGTGCAGCCGCGGCGGACGTCCCGGACCTGGCGCCGCGCATCCTCGCGCTGGAGGAACGGGCTCGCGAGCTGATCGTCATGACCGAGCGCTCGTTCCGTGACGACGGCCTGCTCACCGACGACCTCGATGTCGTGCTGCTCGTGGGTGGACACACCTCCAACGGCTGGGTCACCGAGCTCGGCGACACCGTCACCCTGTTCCTCGCGCTGGAGTTCCTGGGCGATCCGCCGTACGACGGGGTGCTCGCGTCGCACGAGGCGTTCCACGTCGCGCACTCGAGGCACGGCGCCGGCGAGTGGCCCGAGGACGGCGCGTCCGCGCTGTTCCAGGAGGGGATCGCGACCGCGATCTCACGAGAGATCCACCCCGGCCTCGACGACAGCTCCTATCTGTGGTTCGACGACGCCCACGCCGCGTGGGTACGGGACTGCGTGGCGACCGAAGGCGCGATCGCGCGGCGTGCGCTCGAGCATCTGGGCACGTCGTACGACGAGATGGCCGTGCGCGCACTCTTCACCACGCGCGACGACGAGCACGAGCTTCCGCCGCGGGCTGGTTACTGGCTCGGCGATCGCCTCGTCCGGGGACTGCTCGAGCGGTATCCGGCGAGCGACCTGCTGGTCTGGGACCACGCGCAGATCCGTGCCGCCCTGGCCGAGGAGCTCGAGGCCCTGATAACCCGTTGAGGCGCCGTCGTACGCCGTCCTACCGTCGCCGCATGCGCGTGACGTTCCGCAAGACGCATCCCCGCGGGTACGCCGTCGACATCAGCCGTGACCAGGCCGAGGACCTCACGATGAACCCGGCGCCCGGGTACGACGACCTGCTCCCTCACGACCTGGTCCATCTGCTGGTCGAGCTGCAGTGGGAGCTGCGTGACGGCATCTACGGCGACGTGGCCGCGGGTGGCAACGCCGGCACGTTCCGGCTCGCCGAGACCCGGCCCGCGACGGAGACCGACCGCGAACGGAGGCGCAAGGCGCGCCGGTCCCAGCGCTCGCAGGGCGGGAAGGACATGGCGCGTTCGGAGCACCTCGCCGGAGTGATCCACGCACGCTGGAACACCGAGCAACGCACCGTCCCGCTTCCGGACTGGTACCAGCACCAGCTCGTGGCATCGGGAGCGACCGAGCACGAGATCGACGCCGCGCTCGAGCGAGCCGAGGCGTTGTCCGCCCGCTGGCGACGTCTCGGGGTGGGCCAGTCGATGTCGGTGGAGTGGCCCTGGTCGGAGCGTCACCGGCGCTGACTCGTAGCCGCCGTTCGTATCACCCGCGGCTCTGCCTCCTCTTTGGGCTGACAGCAGAGGAGCGCGTCATGGTGCATTCGGAGTGTCACGACGTCGGGCAGTGGGTCTCGAACAACGTCACCCAGCAGGTCGAGCAGTGCGTCGAGCAGGACTGCGACTGGTGGTGTGCCTGCTGCAACAAGTGGCTGTGCGGCCTGGTGTGGATCCTCGTCGTCGTGACCACCTGGGTGGTCACGACGGTGTGCGAGGTCGTCGCGGACGTCATCGACCTCGGCGTCAACATCGTCAAAGGCTTCATCGACATCTTCGCCGGCATCTTCACGTGGGACTGGAGCCGGATCGTGGCCGGCCTCGGCGAGATCGTGGGCGGCATCGTGGGCTTCGTGCTCGACGTCCTTGCGATCGTCAGCGGCCTCTCGCTGATCGGGGCGATCATCGACGCCGGACAGGCGTGGAGCCTCCGGCGATACGTCCGGCAGCTGCTCACCGACAAGTACGGCGACGAGCCGGCCGTCCTCGTGCAGATGCTCGCCGCCCTCGGACTCACCGGGAGCGACGGTTTCGGGCTACGGCTGGAGGCCACCGCCGCCCGCAGCTTCATCCGCTCGGACTTCACGCCGCGCGGAGCGGCGCACCCGGTCCTCGCGGACTGGGTCGCCAACCAGCTGGACCTGAAGAAGCTGGCCGGCTTCGACCCCGATCTGTGGTGGGACCGCACGTGGCCCGAGCTGGTCGGTGACGACGACGACATCAGCGAGGACGACCTCGACCACTGGATCGCGAACGGCGGCGTGGGCGACGACGTCAAGCAGTTCTCGCTGTACGCCATGAGTGACGGCGACCTCCAGTCGCGCCTGAGCTGCGCAGACGCCCACAGCAGCGAGGTCGGGCTCATGTTCCGCTGGACGAAGCAGGACGTGATGCTCGAGCACCAGGACCAGGTCCTCGTCAACCGCGGCGTCTTCACCCCGGTCATCGAGGAGTCGCCGTTCAACCGTGCCCTCGCCACCGTGGAGCAGACGCGCGCCACCGCCGAGCTCGCACTGCCGCTGGTGATCGGCGGCTTCGGGTACCAAACTCCCCGACCACGACCGAAGCCACCCGTGCCTGACTCCGGCATGGGGATCTCGGCGCACCTGGCCACCTGCACCTGCCTGGAGGCCGACGACTCGGGGAGCACGACGTTCACCGGCGACGGCGTCACGGGTGCTCACTTCCGGTACCGCAAGCCCGATCTCGGCTTCAAGTACACCGCCATCCACGAGCTCGGCCATACCTTCGGGCTCTGCCACGTCGACGGCCTGCTGCGGATCATGTACACGAACGCCGACGGAGCCAGCAAGAGCGTGTGGAGCTGGGCGTCGTTGTGGCAGTACCTGACCCACGGGACCGAGGCGACCTTCACCTACGACGAGGGCAAGAAGGTGTGGGACTACATCGTGGCGAACATGGATCCGGCCCGGCTCCAGGTGAGGGCGTTCTGATGACCCGGTCGCGGGAGGAGCAGATCGCACGGTTGCGGTCGGCGTGCGGGTGCAAGGCCGGGATGGCGACGATGCTGGTGGCGGTCGCGACGTACGTCATCGTCGGTGACGGCGGCTCCGGTCTCGGCCATCGGCTGCTCGTCGGCGCCGGGATCGGTCTCGGCGGGGCCATCGTGGGCAAGTGCGCCGGACTGGTCTGGGCACGCGTGCGCCTCGCGATGCTGTTGCGCAACCTGACCGTGTCATCGGGACCCACGCCCTAGTCCCAACGGCCGCTGCGACCTCGCTTGGTCCGGGACCGTCTCTTCTTGGCATCGAGGCGGCGCTGCTTCGCGGCCCGTGACGGCTTGGTCGGGCGTCGCTTCCGAGGCGGCGGCGCTGCGGCGTCGGTGAGCAACGTCGTCAGTCGCTCGCGGGCGGCGCGACGGTTGGCGAGCTGCGCGCGGTGCTCGGACGCCGCGACCGTCACCACTCCGTCGACGAGCCGGCCCTCCAGCCGCTTGAGCATCCGGGCGCGCGTCGTCTCCGGCAGCGAGGGTGAGCGCGCGACGTCGAAGGAGAGCTCGACCCGCGAGTCGGTGGTGTTGACCCCTTGACCGCCCGGTCCCGAGGAGCGCGAGAAGCGCTCGGACAGCTCCCCCTCGGGAACCACGACCGAACGAGTGATGCGTAGCCCGTCAGGCTCCATCACAGGTCCTCGAGGATCAGGAGCGTCTGTTGCCAGGCCTCCGACTCGGCGTCGATCACGACGTAGTGGTCACCCTCGAGCTCGGTCAGCGCGGCCCGTGCACCGGCGGCGACGGCCGCGGCGACATAGGCGCGGGACTGGCTCACGGGAACCGTGTCGTCGTCGAGTGCGTGGATGCAGTGGACCGGTACGTCCAGCGGCACCTGGCGGGCAGGATCGACGGGGTCGTCCGCCGCGCCGGGCGGATGGCCGAGGAACGCCTCGACCGCCCCGTCGCCGAGCCGATCGTCGTACGCCGCCCGCAGATCCAGCACGCCGGCCTGGGCGACCACGGCGGTGACCGCGACGCGCTCCGGCCATCGTCGGTGTCGCCCACGCGACGCCGCCCACGTCGCGAGGTGGCCGCCGGCGGAGTGCCCGAGGGTGGTCACTCGATCGAGGGGAACCTTCTGATCGGCGAGCGCGTCGACCGCAGCGGCGACGTCGTCCATCGTCGCGGGGCTGCCGCCGCCGTTGCCGGCGCGGCGGTACTCGATGTTCCACGCGGCCCAGCCGTCGGCCGACGAGGCTGGCGGCCAGCGGCCGGCCGAGGGACAGGTCGTACCTCGCCCGCCAGAAGCCGCCATGGATGACGACGACGACGCCCTTCGGCGTACCGGACGGGAGCGAGAGCTCCGCGAACTGGCTGGGGTCGTCGCCGTACCGGACGACCTGCGGTTCGCTCACGGTCGCATCCTGGCACCGCGCACTCACTGGCATACAGACGGCACTTCCAGGACTCCCGAAATGCCGTCTGTATGCCAGTTAGTTGCCGAACGCCGCCCGCAGCGTCGAGCGCCAGGCGAGGCCCAGCTCGTCGAGCGGGATCTCGAAGCGGTCGGCCACCACGAGCGACGAGCCGCCGGTACGTCCGATCGGGCCGGCCGGGACGCCGAGGCTGGCGGCCATCGTCACGAACGACTCGAGGCGGTCCTCGGGAACGGTCACGATCGCCCGCGCCGCGGACTCGGAGAACAGCCCGACGAAGGGGTCACCGAGCAGCGAGACCGTGGCACCGACACCGCTCCGCAGGCACGACTCGACGAGCGCCTGCGACAGCCCGCCCTCGGACATGTCATGGGCACTGGTGACGTAGCCGCCGCGGGCGCCTTCGACCAGGAGGCGCGCGAGGTTCGCCTCGTCGCGCAGGTCGACCCGGGGCGGGAGGCCCCCGAGGTGTCCGTGGACCACGTGCGCCCACTCCGAGCCGGAGAGCTCCTCGCGGGTCTGACCGAGGTGGACGATGACCTCGTCGGCCGCGGCGAACCCGGTCGGGGTACGCCGGCGTACGTCGTCGATGACGCCGAGCACGGCGACCACCGGCGTCGGCAGGATCGCGGTCTCGCCGGTCTGGTTGTAGAGCGACACGTTGCCGCCGGTGACCGGGACGCCGAGGGAGACGCACGCGTCCTTGAGACCGCGGCAGGTCTCGGCGAACTGCCACATCACCGCGGGATCCTCGGGCGAGCCGAAGTTCAGGCAGTCGGAGACGGCCAACGGCATCGCGCCCCCGCACGCGACGTTGCGGTAGGCCTCGGCGAGGGCGAGCTGGGCGCCGGCGTACGGGTCGAGCTTGCAGAAGCGGCCGTTGCCGTCGGTCGCGACTGCGACGCCGAGGTTCGTCGCCTCGTCGACGCGCACCATGCCGGCGTCCGACGGCTGGGCGAGCACGGTGTTGCCCTGGACGTACCGGTCGTACTGGTCGGTGATCCACGACTTGTCGCAGAGGTTGGGCGAGGCGGCGAGCCGGAGAACGGTGCCGCGGAGCTCCTCGTCGTCCGCCGGACGAGGGAGCGACTCGGCGCCGTCGGCGCGGAGGGCGTCCTGCCAGTCGGGACGCCCGAAGGGGCGTTCGTACGTCGGTCCGTCGTGCGCGACGGAGCGCGGGGGTACGTCGACCACGGTCTCGCCGTGCCAGTCGATCTGCAGCGTTCCGGTGTCGGTCACCTCGCCGATCACGACGGCCTCGACGTCCCACTTCGCACAGATCGCCAGGAAGCGCTCGACGTCGCCGGGCTCGCAGACCGCCATCATCCGTTCCTGCGACTCGCTCATCAGGATCTCCTCGGGAGCCAGTGAGGAGTCGCGGAGCGGCACCAGGTCGAGCGACACGTGCATGCCGCCGTCTCCGGCGCTGGCGAGCTCGGACGTCGCGCACGACAGGCCCGCGCCGCCGAGGTCCTGGATGCCGGTGACGACGCCCGCGGCGAAGAGCTCGAGCGTGCACTCGATGAGGAGCTTCTCCATGAAGGGGTCGCCGACCTGGACGCTCGGTCGCTTCGCCGGCCCGGTGTCGTCGAACGTCTCGGACGCGAGGACGCTGACGCCGCCGATGCCGTCGCCGCCGGTGCGCGCGCCGTACAGGATCACCTGGTTGCCGGCGCCCGAGGCCTGCGCGAGGTGGAGGTCCTCGTGTCGCAGGACGCCGACGCAGAGCGCGTTGACCAGCGGGTTGCCGGCGTACGACGCGTCGAAGACCGCCTCGCCGCCGATGTTGGGCAGGCCGAGACAGTTCCCGTAGCCGCCGATGCCGGCGACGATCCCGGGCAGCACGCGATGGGTGTCGTCGGCGTCGAGCGGTCCGAAGCGCAAGGGGTCCATCACCGCGACCGGGCGCGCGCCCATCGCCAGGATGTCGCGGACGATGCCGCCCACCCCGGTGGCCGCGCCCTGGTAGGGCTCGACGTACGACGGGTGGTTGTGCGACTCGATCTTGAACGTGACGGCGTAGCCCTGGCCGATGTCGATGACGCCGGCGTTCTCACCGATGCCGGCGAGCATCTTGCCGATCGGCGTCTCCTGGACGAGCTCACCGAACTGCTTGAGGTGGACCTTGGAGGACTTGTAGGAGCAGTGCTCGCTCCACATCACCGAGTACATCGCCAGCTCGCTGCTGGTCGGCCGGCGGCCGAGGATCTCCCTGATCCGGGCGTACTCGTCGCCCTTCAGCCCCAGCTCGCCCCACGGCTGCTCGCGGTCGGGATCCGACGCGGCGACCGCGACGGTGTCGAGGGGGGACGGCACGGTGCCGAATCTATCCCTGATGACGTGGTTGACCCGGAGCGACGTGGCGGGGCGGGGCGTAGCGATCCCCGGTTAGCCGGGGATCGCACCGCTTGTCGGCCCTTGCAGTCCCTGACAAGAGCGCCATGTGCCTGACATGTGCTGAAGGTGGAGCCTCCGGGTCAGACCAACATGCCGTCGGCGATGACCTCGAGCAGCGGGCGTACGGCGGCCTGGTCGAGGTCGGAGTTGTCCGCGACGGCCGCGACGCCACCGACCAGGCGGCACATCTGCACGGCCTCGACGTGCTCGCGCAGCGCGTGCTCCTCCTCCAGGCGGTCGACCACGCGCTGGGTCGCCGCCTTGAGGGTCTGGCACTTGGTGACGATCGGTGAGCTCTCGTCGCCCATCGCGCTGGTGATCTTGGCCGGGCCGCCCTTGTGCATGCTGATCAGCCCGACGTAGGTCTCGAACCACGACAGCAGGAGGTCGCGGGGATCGCCCTCGTGGAGGAGCACCTTGTCGACCGCGTCGTTCACCCGGTCGACCCAGCTCTGCAGGATCGCGTCCATCAGGACGTCGCGGCTCGGGAAGTGCCGGTAGAGCGTGCCGGCGCCGACCCCGGCGCGCTTGGCCACCTCGTCGAGCGAGGCGTCGTACCCCTGCTCGCGGAAGACCTCGCGGGCGGCCTCGATCAACCGCTCCCGGTTGCGCTGCGCATCGGCGCGCATGACCCACCTCACTTGCCAAACGGAGAGTGTCTCCGTATAGTTTCTCCCAAGCGGAGAACTTCTCCGTTACAGAGTACCTCGGCCCTCGCCAGAGGGCCAGACAAGGAACCAACCCCGTGTCATCTGCACTGTCCACACGCAATCACCAGGCATCCCAGGACCTCCCTGCGGACCTGCCGGCCAACGCCGGCCGCGCCGCAACGGGGATCGCGATCGTGCTCATGGCCCAGCTCATGCTGGTGCTGGACGTCGCCGTGATGAACGTCGCGCTGCCGCGCATCGACACCGACCTCGGCTTCGGCCCCGCGTCGCTGTCGTGGGTGCTCAACAGCTACACGCTCGCCTTCGGCGGGCTCCTCCTGCTCGGCGGTCGTCTCGGCGACGTTCGCGGCCGCCTTCGTATGTTCGAGATCGGACTGAGCGTCTTCACGCTCTTCTCACTGCTCGGCGGGCTCGCACAGACACCGGGCCAGCTGGTCGTCGCTCGCGCCCTTCAGGGCGTCGGTGCGGCCATGGCCGCACCCAGCGTGCTCGCCCTGCTCACCACGAGCGCTCCCGACGAGGCCGCACGGAACCGGGCGCTCGCCCTGTTCGGCGCCGTCTCCTCGGCCGGCGCCACCATCGGTCTGTTGGTCGGCGGCGTCGTCACCGACCTCGGCTCGTGGCGATGGACGCTGTTCATCAACGTCCCGATCGGCATCGCCGTCCTCGTGCTCGCCCGTCGCTACGTCAACGAGACCCCACGTCGCCCCGGGCGCTTCGACCTCGTCGGTGCCGTCACCGCCACGCTCGGTGCGGTCGCGATCGTCTGGTCGTTCATCGGTACGCCGGAGCACGGGTGGTTGTCCGTCCGCACCATCGGTGGACTCGTGGTCGGCCTGGCGCTGATCGCCGTCCTCGCCCGTACGGAGCTGCGCCACCCGCACCCGCTGGTCCAGCCTCACCTCGTGCGCAACCGTCGACGCGTCGCGGCGCTCGTGACCATGGCGCTGGTCATCGGCGCGAACCTGTCGATGTTCTTCCTCGTCGTGCAGTACGACGAGCGGGTGCTGGCGATGGGCCCGATGGCGACCGGCGCGGCGTTCCTGCCGTTCAGCCTGGCGGTCTTCGGGATGTCGCGGATCACGCCGCAGCTGATCAGCTGGATGGGGGCGCGCGCGATGATCATGGTCGGCTCGGGCGCGCTGGTCGTCGCCTACCTCTGGCTCAGCCAGATCAGTGCGGGCGACAGCTACTTCGGCGCCGTGTTCGGGCCGGTGCTGATCGCGGGCCTCGCGACCGGCTTCATCTTCATGCCGATCACGACGACGGTGCTCGGCGGCGTCGAGCCGGAGCACGCCGGGTCTGCGTCGGGGCTGCTGCAGACCACGCAGCAGCTCGGCAGCGCGGTCGGTGTCGCGGCGATCGTCTCGGTCTACGCGACCGGCGCGGTCCCCGGCCAGTTCGTCCCGGGCGTCGAGGCGGCGTTCCTCACCTCGGGTGCCTTCTCGCTGGCGGCCTTCGTGGTCGCGGCGGTCGGGCTCCGCTCCCCGCGGCCGCCCGAGCCGGTGGTCGAGGAGCTCGAGCCGGAGCTCGTCGAGGCCGCCTGACGCTCGATGGTCCGAGGCTTGCGAGCACGCTCGCTTCGCCGCTCGCTCCGGGCGCTCCGCCCCGGCTACGCCGGGTCGGAGCGTCCTCGCTCGGGGGAACTACAGCAATGTAGTTCCCCCGAACCGCTGTGACGGATGTGACTGCTGTGTTTAAGGTGTGCGGTCCTCGTGGTTCCGGCCCCCGGCGGCCGGCCCCCCACCACGAGGCACACGCCACCCGTCCGGGAGTCCCGCATGTTCCTCCGCCCTGTGCTCGCCGCGGTCGCCCTGGTGACCGCAGCGAGCGTCGTGGGAGTCACAGCGGGGGTCCCGGCCGGAACGGCGGCCACCGGCAACGTCGTCACACCCGGCAACTTCCGCGGCTACGGCTTCGACCAGTGCCTGGCGCCGACCCAGCGGGCCATGGACGTGTGGCTCAAGCACTCGCCGTTCCTCGCCGTCGGGATCTACATCTCCGGCGCCTCCCGCGCCTGCCGGCACCAGCCCAACCTCACGCCGACCTGGATCTCCACCCAGCTCCACAACGGATGGCGGCTGCTGCCCATCACGCTCGGGCCACAGGCACCCTGCAACCCGCGGTTCCCCCGGTACGGCAAGGACCACGTGATCGACAACCACCCCGGGTCGGCCGGGAGGTTCACCAAGGCCCGCCGCCAGGGCGTCGCCGAAGCCGGCAAGGCGGTCTCCGCCGCCCAGAAGCTCGGCCTCGCGGAGGGCAGCACCCTCTGGTACGACATCGAGGGCTTCGACCAGACCAACCTCCGCTGCCGCCGGGCGTCGCTGGCGTTCCTGAGCGGTTGGACGAACGGACTGCACGGCCTGCACTTCGTGTCGGGCGTCTACTCGAGTGCCGGCTCGGGCATCTGGGCGCTGGACGACGCACGCGTCAACGACCCCTCGGCGTACCACCTCCCGGACCGGATCTGGATCGCCCGCTGGGACGGCAAGGCCAACACCTCCACCTCGTACATCCGCGACGACGGCTGGCGACCGCGCAACCGCATGAAGCAGTACCTCGGCGGTCACGACGAGACCTGGGGTGGCGTCACCATCAACATCGACCGGAACTACCTCAACCTCGGCAGGTCCGGCGCGCGCGCCGAACGGCACTGTGGCGGCGTGGACGTCGACCTGGCCGACTACCCGCGCGCGAAGGCCGGCTCCGACCCCGCGCTGGTCAAGGCGCTGCAGTGCCTGCTGCGGGAGCAGAGGGTGTACGCCGGGAAGGTCACCGGCGTGTTCTCCGCCAAGACGGTGGCGGCCGCGAACGCCTGGCAGCAGGCGCACGACCTGTCAGCCCGCCCCTACTTCACGCGGCGTGCCTGGATGACCCTGCTCGCGACCGGCCCGCAGCCGGTGCTCAAGCGCGGGTCGACCGGTCCCGCCGTCCGCCGCGTCCAGCGGACGCTCAATGCCGCCACGCCCGGCACGGACCTCCAGGTCGGCGGGGTCTTCAACGAGGCGACCGATCGTGCGCTCCGCACGTGGGAGAAGGCGGCGAAGATCGCGGCCGAGGGAGTCGTGAACCCGAAGAGCTGGGCCGCCCTGACCGCAGCCACCCGCCCCTAGGCCGGCGCGGGGATCACTCCGAGCGCCGCGAGTCCGGTGAAGAAGCCGAGACCGTCGGTGCCCGCCCCGGTGAGGTCCTCGACCGCATGCTCCGGGTGAGGCATCAGGCCGACCACGTTGCCACGTTCGTTGGTGATGCCGGCGATGTCGCGGAGCGAGCCGTTCGGGTTGACGTCGAGGTAACGCGCGACCACGCGCCCCTCCCCCTCGAGCAGGTCGAGCGTGGGTTCGTCGGCGATGAATCCGCCCTCGCCGTTCTTGAGGACGATCGTGACCTCGGCGTTCTCGGCGTACGACGACGTCCAGGGCGTGCGGGTGTTCTCGATCCGGAGCCGCTGGTCACGGCAGACGAAGGTGCGGTGGTCGTTGCGGATCAGCGCCCCCGGCAGCAGGTGGGACTCGCAGAGGATCTGGAAGCCGTTGCAGATGCCGAGCACCGGCAGGCCGCGTCCGGCGGCCGCGATCACCTCGGTCATCACCGGCGCGAACCGCGAGATCGCTCCGCACCGCAGGTAGTCGCCGTACGAGAAGCCGCCCGGGAGGATCACCGCGTCGACCCCGCGCAGGTCGCCGTCACCGTGCCACAGCCGGACGGCCTCACCGCCGGCCAGCCGGACCGCGCGGGCGGCGTCCGCATCGTCCAGCGACCCGGGGAACGTGACGACGCCGACCTTCACGCGTCGCCCTCGGCCGTCTCGGCGGTGACCGTGAAGTCCTCGATCACCGGGTTGGCGAGCAGGGTCTCGGCCATCCGGCGTACGTCGGCGAGCCGTTCGTCGTCGGCATCGCCCACGACCTCGATCTCGAACCGCTTGCCTTGGCGTACGTCGGTCACGCCCTCGAAGCCGAGCCGCGGCAGCGCGCCGAGCACGGCCTTGCCCTGCGGGTCGAGGATCTCGCGCTTGGGCATCACGTCGACGACGTAGCGAGCCACGGTGGTGCCTTTCGGGGGGTCGGTGCGACGAGGCTCAGTCTAGGGAGCCGCGGGGTCCAGACGACGGACCGGCACCCGGAGCGGGCAGACTGGTGCCATGGCATCCAACAACCCCCTCGGCCTCGGTGGCAGGGCGAACCCGAACCCGGGGCTGCAGGGCGCGAGCCTCCTGCAGCTGCAGTTCCCGCAGTCACTGGCGGTGTACGACGACTACTCGGCCGCCCAGAAGGCGGTCGACTTCTTGTCCGACAAGGAGTTCCCGGTGGAGAACTGCATGATCGTCGGCACCGACCTCAAGCAGGTCGAACGGATCACCGGCCGCCTCACCACCGGGAAGATCGCCGCCGGCGGTGCACTCTCGGGTCTGTGGCTCGGCATCTTCATCGGGATCATCTTCGCGATGTTCGACAGCGGCAGCGGCTTCGCGACCGTGGTGACGACCGCCCTCTTCGGTGTCGCGTTCGGCATCATCTGGGCACTCGTCGGGTACGCCGCCACGCGCGGCCAGCGCGACTTCTCCTCGGTGCGGGTCGTCGTCGCGACGCGGTACGAGGTCCTGGTCGAGCACAAGCTGCTGCTCCGTGCCCAGGAGCTGCTCGCCCAGCTCCCCGGCGCGCGCCCCAACCCGTTCGCCTGACGCCCGGCCGATCGTACGGATCACAGCGCCGCTTCCGAGTTCCTCAGGACCGGCGTGGTGATCCGTACTATCCGGAAGGCGCGCGCTCCGAGAGTGCCTCGGAGGCGCGGAGCAGGTCCTTGCGGATCGTCTCGGGGGCCCAGCGTCCGCTGACGGCGGCGGCGAGGGCGAACGGGCCGTGGCCGATCAGGCGTCCCTCCGCGGTGAGGCGAGTGCCCTGCTGGGTCTTGACGAAGCGCAGGGTGAGCAGGCCGTCGACGCCGCGCCAGGTGCCGGTCTCGCTGATCACGCGGTACGGCGTGAGCTCGGTGATCTCCATCCACGGCTTGATGCCGACCTTGGTGATGTCGCGCCACTGCATGCCCGTCTCGGGCTCACCGTCATCCACGTCGGCGACGCTGCGCAGACTGGTCTGCCAGAGCGGGCGGTTGCGCGGCTCGGCCAGGAAGCGGAAGAGCGTCGCCGGCGGGTGTGGCAGTTCCAGGGTGACGGTGAAGTCGGTCACCAGGTGAGCCCGGTGAGGGTCTCGAAGGCCTCGAGGTAACGGGCGCGTGTGTGCTCGACGACGTCCGCGGGGAGCGGCGGCGGTGGCTCGCCCGACGCCCGGTCCCACCCGGAAGCCGGCGAGAGGAGCCAGTTGCGGACGAACTGCTTGTCGTACGACGGCTGCGCGTGGCCGGGCCGCCACTGGTCGGCCGGCCAGAAGCGAGACGAGTCCGGCGTGAGCACCTCGTCGGCGAGGACGACGGTGCCGTCTGCGCGACGACCCAGCTCGAGCTTGGTGTCGGCCAGGATGATGCCGCGGCCGCGGGCGATCTCCTCGGCCCGCGCGTACACGGCCAGCGTGAGCTCGCGCAGCGTCGCAGCGGTGTCCGGACCGACCGTCGCGACGACCGCGTCGTACGACACGTTCTCGTCGTGCTCCCCGAGGTTGCTCTTCGCGGCAGGCGTGAAGAGCGGATCCGGCAGCCGGCTGCCGTCCGCGAGGCCCGCCGGGAGCGGGATGCCGCAGATCTCCCCGGTCGCGCGGTAGTCGAGCAGCCCCGTGCCGGTGAGGTAGCCGCGGGCGACGCACTCGACCGGGTACATGTCGAGACGTTCGCAGATCACCGCGCGACCGCGGACCGCCTCCGGGACGTCGGTCGAGAGCACATGGTGGGGCACCAGATCGGCCAGCTGGTCGAACCACCACAGCGACATCCGGGTCAGGATCTCGCCCTTGTCCGGGATGGTGGTGTCGAGGACGAAGTCGAACGCCGAGATCCGGTCGCTGGCCACCATCAGCAGACGCCCGTCGGGCAGGTCGTAGAGGTCGCGGACCTTCCCGGACTGACGATGGGTGGCGCCATCGATGGCGGGGGCGGTGGTGGACGGCATGGGCCGAGGTTACCGAGCGCCGCCGGACCCGCGCCTCAGTACCGGATGTCGAAGCCGCGAGCCCCGGTCGGCTGCACCTCGGTCACGGCTACGTGGCGGACCGAGGCGTACGACGGCCCCTGGTGACACCACTCGGCCATCGCGTCGACGGCTGCGTCGTCGCCCTCGGCGAAGACGGCGACCGAGCCGTCCGGCTCGTTGCGCACCCACCCGGTGACGCCCAGGCGCTCGGCCTCCCGGGCGGCGTACCACCGGAAGGAGACGCCCTGCACCCGTCCGGTCACCTTCACGGTCACGGCCTTCACGAGCGAGTCAGAGGATCGCGCCCGGGGAGTACGCCGCGGCCTCGGGATGGCGAGCGGTCACCGCCTCCACGCGGCGTACGACGGCCTGGGTCTGTGAGCGCGCGGCGCCGGTGAACTCGATCGGGTCGCGGACGAGCGCGGCGATGGCGCCGCGGTCGAGCCCGAGCCGCGGGTCGGCGGCGAGCCGGTCGAAGAGGTCGTTGTGCGCGCGGCCCTGACGCAGGTCCAGCGCCACGGCGACGGCGTGCTCCTTGATCGCCTCGTGCGCGGCCTCGCGGCCGACCCCGGCGCGGACCGCGGCCATCAGCACCTTGGTGGTGGTGAGGAACGGCAGGTAGCGGTCGAGCTCGCGCTGGATCACCGCCGGGAACGCACCGAACTCGTCGAGCACGGTGAGGAAGGTCTGGAAGAGACCGTCGGTGGCGAAGAAGGAGTCCGGCAGCGCGACCCGGCGTACGACGGAGCAGGAGACGTCGCCCTCGTTCCACTGGTCGCCGGCCAGCTCGGACACCATCGACAGGTGTCCGCGCAGCACGACGGCGAGGCCGTTGACCCGTTCGCAGGAGCGGGTGTTCATCTTGTGGGGCATGGCGCTGGAGCCGACCTGGCCCTCTGCGAAACCCTCGGTCACCAGCTCGTGGCCGGCCATCAGCCGGATGGTGGTCGCGAGGTTGGACGGAGCCGCGACCAGCTGCACGAGCGACGAGACCACGTCGAAGTCGAGCGACCGCGGGTAGACCTGACCCACGCTGTCGAGCACGCGGGAGAACCCCAGGTGGGTGGCCACGCGGCGTTCGAGCTCGGCGAGCCGCTCCTCGTCGCCGTCGAGGAGATCGAGGAGGTCCTGCGAGGTGCCCATCGGTCCCTTGATGCCGCGCAGGGGGTAACGGTCGAGCAGGTCCTCGAGCCGCTCGACCGCCACCAGCAGCTCGTCGGCGATCGTCGCGAACCGCTTGCCGAGGGTGGTGGCCTGGGCGGCGACGTTGTGCGAGCGCCCGGCCATGACCGTCGACTCGTGCTCGGTCGCCAGTCGCGCAAGACGTGCCAGCGCGGCGACCGCTCGGTCGCGCACCAGGACGAGCGACTGTCGCACCTGGAGCTGCTCGACGTTCTCGGTGAGGTCGCGGGAGGTCATCCCCTTGTGAATGTGCTCGTGACCGGCAATCGCGGCGAACTCCTCGATCCGCGCCTTCACGTCGTGACGGGTCACCCGCTCGCGCTCCGCGATCGAGCTCAGGTCGACGCGGTCGACGACCTTCTCGTAGGCCTCCACCACGCCGTCCGGTACGTCGACCCCGAGGTCACGCTGGGCCGTCAGCACCGCGACCCAGAGCCGTCGCTCGAGCACCACCTTGTGCTCGGGCGACCAGATCGCCACGAGGTCGGGTGCGGCGTACCGCGTCGCGAGGACGTTGGGGACGGTCACGACCCCATCGTATGGAACGCGCTCATCGCCCGTGGTGCTCGACCAGCGCCGGCGCCAGCACGGCGGTCGGCGCGCCGTGGAACTCGCCCTCGAGCACGACGTAGCGGGCGTCGGGTGCGGCCTGCGCAGCAGCCTCGGCCGCCCCGCGCAGCCAGTCGGGGCTCCCGGTGCTGCCGAAGCAGACCATCGGGACGGTGATGGAGCCGAGCAGCTCGGTGGGGAGCTGCATCCGGCCCCCACCGAGGCACAGCCCGTCGTACAGGATCGTGCGGCCGATCACGGCCATGGAGTCCCAGAACGGCGCCTGCCTCATCTCGTCGACCGCCTCCTGCGGCTGACCGATCGCGGCGGTGAGGAAGTAGGCGAACATGTCCGACGCGCGATCGGCGTCGTACAGCTCCTGGAGGTGCTCGACATAGTCGGACGGCGCCTGCGGCGCGCTCGGGAGCCGGTACGGCGCCTCGAAGGTGGACAGGGTGCGGATCGGGAGGCCGGCCGCGGCCGCGCGGTTCGCGAGAGCGCCGCCCGACGACACACCGTGGACGCCGGCGGTGCCGTCCGGACCCGCAACGGCGGCGATCACGGCAGCCAGGTCCTCGATCTCCCGCTCGACGGCGTACGGCGTGGTGTCGGTGCTGTCGCCCCGTCCGCGGCGGTCGTAGGTGACACCGGTGAAGCCCGCCTCGCCGAGCGTCTGGGCCAGCTCGACCCAGTCCTCCTTGCGGTTGGTCGCGCCACCGACGATCACGATCGCGGGCCCCTCCCCGAGAGCCTGGTACGCGATGGTGGTGCCGTCGGCCGAGGTGATGGTCTGGGTGCTCATGGGTTCCTCCCGGTGACTGGTGCCCCTACGTCGGACGGCGAACGGCGTTTTCGACAAGGGCGGTCGGAAGACTCAGCGGTTCGTCCCAGCCGGTCGACGGACGCCAGCGCTCCCAGCCCTCGTCCAGCGGCCAGGCACGCGGCTCCACCAGCTCGGCACGGGCCTGCTCCGCGATCTCGTGGACAACAGCCGCCTGGGCCGCCGTGAGCTTCCCGACCGCGACGGCCGACTCCAGCTCGTCCGCGTCCTTGAGCCAGGTCTCGCCCTTCTCCAGCCAGACATCGAGCACGAGGTCGCGGCTCAGCACGCGTGGGCTGCCGTCGGTCGGTCGCTCGTGGGTGAGCTCCAGGTTGACGTAGTGGCCCTCGAAGCTGCCTGCGCCGTCGGTGAAGTACCAGACCGACCAGGGAACGCCCGTCGGTGCGATCTTCAGAATTCCTGGTCCTCGCCAGGTGGCCACCCGCAGCACACGTTCGACGTTCGGGCGTTCACCGACAGGCCGATCCCGCAGGGCCCGACCGTCGATCGGAACCGCGACGATGCGTTCGGAGCCGGAGGGCAGCCACGCCACCAGGCCTCGTTCGTCGTCCCGGACGACCCGGAGGGAGTCCGCCCAGTCGCCGTAGTGCCAGGTGATCGCCGTGCCGGGCTCGAAGTACGGCGGCTCCCCGGCGGGCCGCACCGTCGCGTCGTACGCCGATCGCCTGAGTGGCTCGAGCAGCGCGAGGTCGGGCACGGCGTCGCTCGGCGGATCGGTCAGTCGCAGCATGGTGCCGCCACTCGCGGACACCGCTTCGTCCCGAGAGGCTTCGGTCATCGGCCCGCCGCGATGTCCCGGCGCCACTGGGCACCAGGGAAGGAGATCATGGCGACGCCCTCGTAGGCCTTCGCCCGGGCGTCGGGTACGTCGGCACCGACGGCCGTGACGGCGAGCACCCGACCGCCTGAGGTGACGAGCCGGCCGTCCGCGTGGGCCGTGCCGGCATGGATGACGTGGACGGCCGGGTCGCGGTCCAGGGTCTCGGTGCCGACGATGACGTCGCCCTTCGACGAGCTCTCGGGATAGCCCCGGCCGGCCATCACGACCGTCACCGCGGCACCCGGCTTCCAGGTGGGCGGAGGGACGTCGGCCAGGGTGCCGGTCGCGGCGCCGAGCAGAAGGGGTGAGAGTGGGGAGTCGAGGAGCGCCAGCAGCGGTTGGGTCTCAGGGTCGCCGAACCGGACGTTGAACTCCACGACGCGTACGCCGCGCGAGGTCAGCGCGAGGCCGGCGTACAGGAGCCCGGCGAACGGCGTACCGCGTCCGGCCAGCTCGTCGACCGTCGGCTGGAGCACGGTACGCAGCACCTCGTCGACGAGGTCGTCGGGCGCCCAGGTCAGCGGCGTGTAGGCCCCCATGCCGCCGGTGTTCGGGCCCTGGTCGCCGTCGTGGATGCGCTTGAAGTCCTGGGCGGGTTGGAGCGGATAGACGGTGGTCCCGTCGGTGATCGCGAAGAGGCTGACCTCCGGGCCGTCGAGGTACTCCTCGACGACGACGACCTCGCAGGCCTTGGCGTGGTTGAGGGCCAGCTGCCGGTCGTCGGTGACGACCACGCCCTTGCCGGCGGCCAGACCGTCGTCCTTCACGACGTACGGCGCACCGAAGGCGTCGAGGGCGGCGGCGGCCTCGTCGGGCGTCGTACACACCCGGGCCTCGGCGGTCGGCACTCCGGCAGCCGTCATCACCTCCTTGGCGAACGCCTTGGAGCCCTCGAGCCGGGCGGCCTCGGCGGTCGGTCCGAAGCACGCGATGCCAGCAGCCCGGACGGCGTCGGCCACGCCGGCGACCAGCGGTGCCTCAGGCCCGACCACGACCAGCTCGACACCGAGCTCGGTCGCGAGGCGAGCGACAGCCGGACCGTCCATCGGGTCGACGTCGTGGAGGGAGGCGACGGCGCTCATCCCCGGGTTGCCGGGTGCGGCATGGACCGCTCCCACGCCCGGATCGGCGGCCAACGCGCGGACGAGCGCATGCTCCCGACCGCCGGTCCCGATCACGAGCACGTCCACTCGCGCCACCCTAGTGGGGCCGCTTCGCCGCTTGTAACGCTCCGTTATCCGCGCAAGGGCGCCCCCGTGGGGCCGCCCTGGTGCGGATAACGGAGCGTTACAACCGGATCAGCCGGATCGCGATCCCCACCGCGAACACCAGGACGCCGGCGAGGACGGACTGCCACGGCAGGGTGGCGACGAGGAGCAGGCAGCCGGCACCGCCGAGCAGCTGGAGCCAGCGGGGGAAGCGTCGGGCGGACGCGGACTGGTGGTACGCCGACGCGTTGGCCACGAAGTAGTAGAGCAGCACCCCGAACGACGAGAAGCCGATCGCGCCGCGCAGGTCGGTCGTCAGGACCAGGACGACGACGACGGCCGCGACGCTGAGCTCGGCCCGGTGCGGTACCCGGAAGCGCGGGTGTACGGCGTCGAGCCAGCCGGGCAGGTCGCGCTCGCGTGCCATCGCCAAGCCGGTCCGGCCGAGCCCGGCGACGAGTGCCAGCAGCGCCCCCGCCGAGGCCAGGGCTGCCCCCACGCGGACGACTGCGACGAGCGCATCCGACGAGGTGGCTCGGACCGCGTCCGCAACCGGTGCCGAGGAGGCAGCGGTCCCGTCGCCCCCGAGCACGGACAGCACCGCGACCGCGACGACGGCGTACACGACCACGGCGCCGACCAGCGCCAGGACGATCGCGCGCGGGATGACCCTGGCCGGCTCCCGCACCTCCTCCCCCAGCGTCGCGATCCGCGCGTAGCCGGCGAACGCGAAGAACAGGAGACCGGCCGACTGCAGGACGCCGTACAGACCGTGGTCCGGGCTGCTCCACCCGGACAGCCCCGACGTCGAGCCGCCCCGGAAGCACGCCACTGCCGCAACGACGAGGGCGACCAGGACGAGCGAGACCAGGACCCGGGTCAGGAGCGCGGTCCGGGTGACGCCCGCGCAGTTGACGAGAGCCAGCACCACGACGACCGCGGCGGCGACGGGACGCAGCCAGCCGTCCGGGGCGACGTACGCCGCGAAGGTCAGCGCCATGGCCGCGCACGAGGCGGTCTTGCCGACCATGAAGCCCCAGCCGGCGAGGTAGCCCCACCACTCGCCGAGCACCTCGCGTCCGTAGAGATAGGTGCCACCCGCGCGCGGGTACGCCGCGGCCAGCTGCGCGGAGGCGGTCGCGTTGCAGTAGGCGACCACGGCCGCGACCGCCAGCCCGACGAGGAGGCCGGTGCCGGCGGCTCGGGCGGCCGGGCCGTACGCCGCGAACACGCCGGCGCCGATCATCGACCCGAGTCCGATGAAGACCGCGTCGGCCAGCCCGAGGCGCCGCTCCAGCGATGCGGGCGCTCCGGGCGACCCAGGCGGCGTGGTCACGGCGCTCATCGAACTACATCGCCGCCGCGATGCGGTGCCCGACCTCGGCGATGCGCTCCTCGGTCGCGGGCGGCATGGCGTCCTCCCACGCCATCAGCTGGTGACCCATCATGTCGAGCCGTCCCAGCGGGCGCGGCACGAACCACACGTGGAAGTGCGCGCCGCCGTCACCCCACCGGTAGAGATGCACGCGACCGACGTCGCCCAGGGCGAGGATCGCGCGCTCGACGCGGCCGCAGACCGCAGCGAACGTCGACGCGACCTCGGGCGGCAGGTCGGCGAACGAGTCGACGTGCGCGCGTGAGGCGAGCCAGACCGAGCCGGGGAGGCCCGTCTGACCCGGGTTGTGCAGCGTCCAGTGCTGGTCGGACCAGATCAGGTTGCTGTCGGAGCCGGCGCTGCACGGGAAGCACGGCTCTCCCCCGGCCTCTCCACGTCGGGGCGGCTCGGGCACGACGAGCTCCGCGGGGTCGATCACGGTCAGGGGTTCGGCGTACGGAAGTGTCATGGGGCGAGCGTGCGCCCGCCGCCGGCTGGGCGCTTGACCCCGGTTGCCCGTCGCCGATCAAGAAGCAGTGCGCCGCGCGACGGACTCGCTGTACGCCGCCGGGCGGTAGCGCAGGATCGGGTCGTCGGGGAGCTCGATGCCGTCGACGACGCGGGTCGGGTCGAACACCACCGGCCCACCCGACACCTCGGGATCCTCCACCGGAGCGGTCACCTCGATGACGCCCGCGACGAGCCGGCGGCCGCCGGCCCAGACCGAGGTGGGGTCGTGCGGGTCGTCCCGCTCCGCTGCCACCGTCGCCAGCAGGTCGTAGCGCACGGGCCCTTCCTCGAGGCGCGCCACGATCTCCTGCGTCAGCCGGTCCGGGCCCTCGAACGACCCGGTCGGTCGACGCCCGTCGTGCGGGCGCAGCTGGTAGCGCACCCAGCGACGTGTGCCGTCACCGTCGACCCAGCCGTAGGCGTGGATCGGGTAGTAGGTCTTCTCGGCGTACGAGAACGGCGGCTTGATCGCGCCCGCACGCGCGTTGGCCAGGAAGGCGCCGATCGTGCCCGGATGCCGCGCGACCCACAGGGGGAACGTCGCAGGGCGGGCCGTGGCCTCGGTCATCGACACGAAGTCCTCGGGGCTCCGGACCGGGAAGCGCGGCGCGGTCTGGCCCAGGAGGTCGGTGTCGCCGGCCGAGCTGCGGAACTTCACCGCCATGCCACGGACGTCGGGCGACTTGTCCGGGAGCCGCGGCGAGCCGGCTGCGTTGGACCAGCGGACCAGGACGCGCACGGTGTCGCCGGAGAAGACGGCCGCCCGGCACAGCTCACCAGCGTCGGCATGCGCGATGAACGTGCCGTCGTAGAACGTGCCGCGGGCGTGCAGGGTGCGGTGGCCCGGGTGAGGGCCGCGGTACGCCGCGGTCAGCCGATCGATCGCCTCGCGCGGATCGAGCATGCGCGGACAGTACCGCGGGGTCAGTGGGGCACGGTGAGCGTCTGCTCGCGCCCGGGACCGACCCCCACTCCCCAGATCGGGCTGCCGGACATCTCCTCGAGCGCGCGGACATAGGCCTGCGCATTGGCGGGCAGGGACTCGAACGCGCGGCAGCCGGAGATGTCCTCCCACCAGCCGTCGAGCTGCTCGTAGACGGGCCGGGCATGGTGGAACTCGGTCTGCGTCATGGGCATCTCGTCGTGACGGACGCCGTCGACGTCGTAGGCGACACAGACCGGGACCTTCTCCCAGCTGGACAGGACGTCGAGCTTGGTGAGGAACAGGTCGGTCAGGCCGTTCACCCGGGTTGCGTAGCGCGCGATCACGGCGTCGTACCAGCCGCACCGGCGATCGCGCCCGGTCGAGACGCCGACCTCGCCGCCGATCTTCCAGAGCTTCTCGCCGTCCTCGTCGAACAGCTCGGTCGGGAAGGGCCCGGAGCCCACGCGGGTCGTGTAGGCCTTGATCACGCCGATGACGCGGTCGATGCGGGTGGGGCCGATCCCAGCGCCGGTGCACACGCCCCCGGCCACCGCGTTGGACGAGGTCACGAACGGATAGGTGCCGTGGTCGACGTCGAGCATCGTCGCCTGGGCGCCCTCGAACAGCACCGTGTCATCGCGGTCGAGCGCCTGGTTGAGCAGCAGGGACGTGTCGGCCACCATCGGCCGCAGCCGATCGGCGTACGCCAGGAGCTCGTCGACGACCGCGTCGACGTCGACGGCCCGTCGGTTGTAGACCTTGGCGAGCAGCTGGTTCTTCACCTCGAGGCTGCCTTCGATCTTGGCGTACAGGATCTTCTCGTCGAAGAGGTCGGCCACCCGGACTCCGACGCGGGCGACCTTGTCGGCGTACGTCGGGCCGATGCCGCGACCGGTGGTGCCGACCTTGTTCTGGCCGAGGAAGCGCTCGGTCACCTTGTCGATGGTCTGGTGGTACGACGCGATGACGTGCGCGTTGGCGCTGACGACGAGACGCGAGACGTCCACCCCGCGAGCGGCCAGGGCGTCGAGCTCGCGGAAGAGCGCCTCGGGCGAGACGACCACGCCGTTCCCGATGACCGCGGTGCAACCGGGGGACAGGATGCCGCTGGGCAGGAGGTGGGTGGCGAACTTCTCGCCGTCGACCACGATCGTGTGTCCCGCGTTGTGCCCGCCGCTGGTGCGGACGACGTAGTCGATCTTCTCGGTGGTGGCGAGGAGGTCGGTCGCCTTGCCCTTCCCCTCGTCACCCCACTGAGCCCCGAGGACCACGATCGCGGGCATCGGACCTCCAGTCGCGGCACGGGCTCGGGTCTCGGCGGACGGCCTCCCCGGGCCGCTCGGGCGGTCGCGACCATACCCCACGGGGGGACTCGACCCCGTCGCCGTCTCGGCTAGGTTCGGCCGGGTGGACCCGCTCCTCGTGATCACCAACGACGACGCGGGCACGGCCGACGACGCGGGCCTGCGGACCGCTCTCGACTTCCTCCACGGGCGCGCCTCCGTCGAGCTCCACGCCACGTCGCAGCCCGGCGAGCTCGACGGGGTGCTGCAGCGCGCCGGATCGCGGCGGATCGTGGTCGCGGGTGGCGACGGGAGCCTGCACGCCGTGGTCTCGGCGCTGCACCGGCGCCACGAGCTCGAGCATGCCGTGGTCGGGCTGCTGCCCATGGGAACGGGCAACGACTTCGCACGCACGCTCGGCATCCCGCTCGATCCCGAGGAGGCCGCGCGCGTGATCGCGTCCGGAGAGGTACGCCGGATGGATCTGATCGTCGACGAGCTCGGCGAGATCGTCGTCAACAACGTCCATGTCGGGGCCGGGGCTGCCGCGAGCAAGCGGGGCGCCGGGATCAAGGAGAAGCTGGGCTCGATCGGCGTCGGCAAGGTGAACCTCGGCCGGCTCGGCTACCCGCTCGGCGCGGTGATGTCGGCGTTCGACGAGCACGGCGTACACATCCACGTCGAGCTGGACGGGACGGTCGTCACCGATCTCGACCGGCCGGTGCTGATGATCTCCATCGGCAACGGCGCGAACGTCGGCGGCGGCACCGAGCTGACCCCCGAGGCGGACCCCGAGGACGGCAAGGTCGACGTGATGATCTCCCATGCCGTCGGAGCCCGCGCCAAGCTGGGCTACGTCCTGCACCTGCGTCGCGGGGAGCACCACAGACGAGACGACGTGCACTACCTCCGCGGCTCCCAGGTGACGATCTCGGGCGACGCGTTCTGGATCAGTGCCGACGGCGAGATCAGCGGCCCCGAGCGGCAACGCAGCTGGCACGTCGAGCCGGCGGCGTACTCCTTCATTCTGCCGCGACCGCAGGGGTAGTCCCTGACTACCGGGATTTTCTAGAGCCAGCCCCGTCGAACCGCCTCCGCGCCCGCCTGGAACCGGGTGTCGGCGCCGAGCGCGATCATCAGGTCGGCGATGCGGCGGCGGACGGTGCGCAGGCTCAGGCCCATGGTGCGGGCGATCTGCTCGTCCTTGGCCCCCGACAGGAGCTGGCGGAGGAGGAAGGTGCGCTCGTTGCTGCTCGGTCCGGACAGGTCACTGACCGGCATCGCCTTCTCCCAGTACTGCTCGAACAGCAGGGTCAGCGCCGAGACCAGGGCGCCCTGGCGGACCAGCAGACGAGGAGAGTCGGAGAACCCGAGGGGCTCCGGGACGATCGCGTGGGTGACACCGATGATCATCAGCCGTGTCGGCAGGTCGTCGATCAGCCGGACCTCCTCCCCCGCATCGGTGCGCGTCTGGAGGACCTCCGGCGACTCGTGCAGGACGCGCAGTGGGTAGACCGCGCGCGAGCGACGTCCGGAGGCGACCGTGCGCGCGACGACCTGGGAGATCGCGGACTCGCGGGGCATCAGCCAGGCGTCGGGGCGGAGGAACAGGAGGTCGCCGCGGCTCTGCTCGATCATCGAGGTGAGCAGCTCCAGCGCGTTGCCTCCGGAGCTGAGCTCACCGTCGAGGGGGTGCACGTCCTCGACCTCACCGGGACCCGGCCTCGTCCCGGCCGCGACGAGCAGGGGTACGGCGCCGGCCAGGTCGTCGAGGCGGTCGCGGGCGCCGTCCGCGATCGCCGCCTCGCGCGAGATCGCGGCGGCCAGGGCCTGGTCTGCCCGGAGCACGGTGACGCGGTCCTGGTTGATGCGGACGATGCCGAGCTCGGCCAGTCCGGCCAGGGTGTCGGCGACCTCGCCGGGCTCGACGCGCAGAGTCGACGCGACGTCCTCGATCGGGCTGCCCGAGAGCGGGAGGACCTGCTGGTAGCGACGCTCGTCGCCCGCACTCACCCCGAGCGCGGAGAGGACCGAGGACGCTCTTCGCCGTGGCACCGTTGGCAGTTTAGTGCCAGTGACCGGCTGGATCCCCTGATTGGACCGTTCCAATGGCCAGAATGGGCACGACGGGCAGCTTCGCGCTGTCGGCCGGCACACATCGGGGGATGCTCCGGCCACTCGTCGTGAGGGCGCCAGCCGCCAGGCCGGCGCCCTCCGTCCGTCTCCAGGTCGATCGGGAGCCCGAAACCGGGTCGGGACAGGGCTCGACCGCGCGATAGCGTGGCCGCCCGTCAGCCGCCACCCACCCGCACGCAGGAGACTGTCTCGATGTCCCGATCCACGCCGCAGGACGAGCCCCACGACTGGGTGACTCGCGCCGCCGACGACGCGATCCGGCATCACGAGAAGACCGAGGCGTCGGGCCCGGTCACCTGCTCGTCGGGCGCCTCCCCCTCCGGGCCGGTGCACCTGGGCAACCTGCGCGAGTTCCTGATGCCGCACTTCGTCGCCGACGAGCTACGTCGACGCGGCGTACCCGTGCGCCACCTGCACGTGTGGGACGACTACGACCGGTTCCGCAAGGTGCCGGCCGGCGTCCCCGCGTCGTGGGTCGAGCACATCGGCCGGCCCTACACCGCCGTCCCCGACCCGTGGGAGTGCCACCCGTCGTGGTCCGACCACTACAAGGAGCCCGTGGTCCGCGCACTCCACGAGCTCGGGGTCGACATGGAGGAGATCTCCCAGACCGAGCGGTACCGCTCGGGCGTCTACCGCGACGAGGTGCTGCGGGCCGTTCGGCATCGCGCCGACATCGACGCCGTGCTCGCGCGGCATCGCACGCGGAAGTCGCCGGTCGAGGATGAGGCGGCGGACGAGGGGCGTGCCGCGCAACAGGCCGAGGCGATGGCCGACTCGGTGGCGAACGACGACGAGGGCGAGGCAGGCACGGGCACGGCCGACGTCGGGTACTTCCCCTTCAAGCCCTACTGCCGCGACTGCGGACGCGACACCACCACGGTCACGGCGTACGACGACGAGACGACCGACCTGGCCTACACCTGCGCGGTCTGCGACTACCACGGCACCACGAACCTCGCCACGCAGGACGAGGGCAAGCTGGTGTGGAAGGCCGACTGGCCGATGCGCTGGGCCTTCGAGCACGTCGACTTCGAGCCCGCCGGGATGGACCACGCGACGCCCGGGTCGTCGTTCACCGTCGGCCACGAGCTGGTCGAGTCGGTCTGGGACTACCCCCGCCCCGCGTGGTTCGGCTACGGCTTCGTCGGCTTCGCCGGCGTCCAGAAGATGTCGTCCTCGGCCGGCGGCGCGCCCACGGCCGACGACGCGCTCCGCGTGCTCGAGCCGGGCATCCTGCGCTGGCTCTACGTCCGCCGCCAGCCGAAGCAGACCTTCGACATCGACTTCGGGCCCGAGGTCGTGCGCCTGTACGACGAGTGGGACGCGCTGGCGCGGAAGGCGGCCGACCCCGAGAAGCGCGACGTCCAGGTGCTCGCCTACGAGCGGGCGGCGTCCACCGAGACTGCGGGACGGCTGGCGGCACCGGAGGTCGTCGTACCGTTCCGGATGCTCTCGTCGGTGGCCGACGTGACCGCCGGGTCCGCCGAGCAGATCAGCCGGATCGTCGGCACGATGGGGCACCCGCACGACTCCGTCGCGCAGCTCGAGCCGCGCCTCTCGCGGGCCATCGCGTGGACCGAGGAGTTCGTGCCCGCCACCGACCGCACCACCGTGCGCAGCGTGCCCGACGCGTCGGCGATCGAGGCGTTGTCGAGCCAGGAGCGCGAGTGGCTGGCTCTGCTCCTCCAGGGTCTGCAGGGCGAGCTCGAGCTGGAGCCGGTCACGTCGCTGGTGTACGGCGTACCGAAGCTCGCGCGCGGAATGGGCCTCGACGACGCCCCCACGGACGAGGTGAAGGCCGACCAGAAGGAGTTCTTCCGGCTGCTCTACCACCTGCTCGTCGACGCCGAGCGCGGGCCGAGACTGCCGACGCTGATCGTGGCCCTGGGGGCCGAGCGGGTGCGGTCGCTGCTGGGCGCCTAGTCGAGGAGGGCGTCGGCCGCCGCGGGGCTGGTGTCGCGGAGGAACTCGGAGCAGCGCTGCCACTCGGCGTCCTCGCCGATCGCCCGCGCGGAGAGCGCCAGGGTGGCGAGGCAGCGCAGAAAACCGCGGTTGGGCTCGTGCTCCCACGGCACGGGACCGTGCCCCTTCCAGCCGTTGCGGCGGAGCAGGTCGAGGCTGCGGTGGTACCCGACCCGGGCGTAGGCGTAGATCGTCAGGTCGTCGGCGTCCTGCTCGCGCGCACGGTCCGCCAAGGCCGCCCAGGCGGTGGGTGAGGCCGGATGACGGCGTACGACGGCGCCGGGCTCGTCGCCCTGCGCGAGCTCGGCGTCGGCCGGGTCGTCGGGGAGGTGGGTCGGCGGTGGCCCTGCCATCAGGTCGACGTGACTCATGCCGCCAGCCTGTCAGACGGGCGTCCCGAGATCCGTCAACCACCGAGAGCCTCCGGAGGAACCGGTGGAATCAATGCTCATGGAGAGGTGTTCACTTCAGTCATGGCCCAGCAGTCCCCGACCCGCGAACCCATCCCGGCGGACGTGAAGCCCTGGCCCGCGCTGTTTGCGCTGTGCCTCGGGTTCTTCATGATCCTCGTCGACACGACGATCGTGACCGTCGCGACGCCGGCGATCATCTCGGACCTCAAGGCCGACGTGAACAGCGTGGTCTGGGTGACCAGCGCCTACCTGCTGGCCTACGCCGTACCCGTGCTGATCACCGGGCGGCTCGGTGACCGCTTCGGCCCGAAGAACCTCTACCTGGTCGGCCTCACGGTCTTCACGCTGGCGTCCCTGTGGTGCGGCCTGACGACGTCGATCGAGATGCTGATCGTCGCGCGGGTCTTCCAGGGGCTCGGTGCGTCGATGCTGACCCCGCAGACGATGGCCGTGATCACCCGCATCTTCCCCGCCGACCGCCGCGGCCAGGCGATGGCGCTGTGGGGCGCCACGGCGGGCGTCGCGACCCTGGTCGGGCCGATCCTCGGCGGGATCCTCGTGGACGCCTTCGGCTGGGAGTGGATCTTCTTCATCAACATCCCGGTCGGCGTGATCGGCTTCGTCCTGGCGGTGCGCCTGGTGCCGTCGCTGCCGACACACACCCACCGCTTCGACTGGTGGGGCGTCGCGCTCAGCGGCCTGGGCATGTTCTTCCTGGTGTTCGGCATCCAGCAGGGCCACAAGTACCACTGGAACGGCTGGGTGATGGCCTCGATCATCGGCGGCATCGCGCTCTTCGTGGTGTTCGTCGTCTGGCAGTCGAAGAACCGCGCCGAGCCGCTCGTGCCGTTGAGACTCTTCGACGACCGGAACTTCTCGATCTCGAACTTCGCGATCTCGACGATGTCGTTCACGGCCACGGCGATGGGCTTCCCGATCATGCTCTACGCGCAGCTCGTGCGGGGCTACTCGCCGCTGAACTCCGCGCTGCTGTTCGTGCCGATGGCGGTGGTGTCGATCGTGATGGCGCCGATCGTGGGCCGGTTCACCGACAAGGTGCACCCGCGCACCCTGTGCAGCCTGGGCTTCGCGGTCACGGCGATCGCCGTCTTCCTGATCTCGCGGACGCTCACGCCCGACGGCGCGGTCTGGCACATCCTCGGTGCGATGGCGCTGCTCGGCCTGGGCATGGCCGGCATCTGGGCGCCGCTCGCGGCGACCGCCACCCGCAACCTGCCGATGCAGCTCGCGGGTGCCGGCTCCGGGGTCTACAACGCCACCCGCCAGGTCGGTGCCGTGCTCGGCTCCGCCGCGATCGCCGTCCTGATCGACTCGCGCATCGCCGCCCACGGTCTGTCCGGTGGTGCGGAGCCCGAGGGCGCCCTCCAGCGGCTCCCCGAGATCGTGCGCGACCCGTTCAGCTCCGCGATGTCCGACGCGATGCTGCTGCCGGCCGCCATCCTGGTCCTGGGGTTGGTCTCCGTGCTGTTCTTCCAGCTCCCCCGCCACCTGGCCCGCGGTCCCACCCAGCCCCAGCCCCAGCCCGAGAGCTCGCAGACCCAGACGCCGGCGCTCGACTGAGGTGTCGGGCGGGTGTCGGTGAGTAACCACCCCAGATGGTTGGCGATAGCCCCGGTCTGAGGGGCCGGATGCGCAATCTGGGGTGGTTACTGGCGGGGCGCGCCGGCATCAGGGCGTCCGGCCCCGGACGCGGTACGGCGCCAGGTCTGCGATGTCCGTACCGAACCGCTCGACGGTTGCGGCGAACTCTCTGCGCAGCCGGATCTTGGTCCGCTCCCGTTGGGTCCCCCACAGGTCGTCCCACACGAGACGCGACATGCCCAGGTGAAAACCGCACACCCAGTCCTGGCGGCTCTTCTCGGCCATCAACACTCGGTCGCCGTCAACCGTGGCGACGCCACCGCGTTCGGGGGGCCGGTACTTGATGCTGCCGTCGAACTCGAAGATGTGGCGACCCACGCGGAGGTCGCACCGAGCCCAGCCTGATGGATCGCGGAGCTCGAACTGGGTCTCGATCGGCAGACCCAGCTCGAGCTCACCGACAAGCAGGCGCATCAGCGACTCGCCGATCGACTCAGCACCCGGGTCCGACAGGTCGAGAGCCTCGCGAACGACCGACACATGGGGCCAGCGCCTCATCAGCTCGAGGTGCGCGGCCAGCTCAGCGAACGACGCGCCACGGTGCCGGACCGCGTCGATGATCGCGACGCCGGCGGCGAGTCCGTCCTCGCGTGCGACGTCGAGGGCGGTCCGCGTGGCCGTCAGGACGGGCAGGCCACCGACCGTCTCCACCACCGGGACCAGGCATCGCGCCTGATGGTGCTTGATGCCAGCCCGAACTCGTGTCCGGGGACCCTTCAGCTTCGTCACATGAATGAGCGGTACACGCGGTCGGAGGAAGGGAATGCCGTGGATCACGGCAGCGGAGACGTGACTCACGGCGTGTGGTTCGGTCAGAGATCGATGCGCAGCCATGATCTCGAGCCGCGGCCTCCCGGCGTACCGATCGAGCTGCTCCCATTCGGATCCAGAGACAAACCACCCGGGGCGGATCGTCCTCCACTCCCCGCGACCGAGGCCCGCCCGCAGCCGACCGGGCGTGACTCCCATCGCCACGAGCTCGCGGCGAGAGGTCAGGCTTGTCGCGAGCAACGGGTCCGGACTCACGGCCGCAGGCTGTCGCGAATGCACCCTCGTTGCCGGGGCATGTGCGCGACCTGTGGATCGGCGCCGCACAAACGGTCGGCTGTGGGCGATTTCGGGCGCTGGCGTTGGTGTGTAACCACCCCAGATGGTTCAGAAAGGGGAGGGAACGCCGCCCCATCCCGACCATTTGGGGTGGTTACAGAACGCCGACTCAGCCGAGGGTGTGGCCGGTGGCGCTGAGGTTGCTGCAGGCCTCGACGACGCGGGCGGACATGCCGGCCTCCGCGGCCTTGCCCCAGGCACGGGGGTCGTAGGTCTTCTTGTCACCGACCTCGCCGTCGACCTTCAGCACCCCGCTGTAGTTGCGGAGCATGTGGTCGGCGACCGGGCGCGTGTAGGCGTACTGGGTGTCGGTGTCGACGTTCATCTTCACGACGCCGAACGAGACGGCATCGGCGATCTCCTGCTCCGAGGACCCGGACCCGCCGTGGAAGACCAGGTCGAGCGGGAGTGCGCCGGGGCCGAAGCCGGCATCCGCGCCGTACTGCTCGATGATCGCGTCCTGGGCCTTCTTCAGGATCTCGGGCCGGAGCTTGACGTTGCCCGGCTTGTAGACGCCGTGGACGTTGCCGAAGGTGAGCGCCGTGAGGTAGCGGCCCTTGTCACCGAGACCGAGCGCCGCCACCGTGTCGAGGGCGTCCTGGGGGGTTGTGTAGAGCTTCTCGTCGATCGCGCCCTCGACGCCGTCCTCCTCGCCACCGACGACGCCGATCTCCACCTCGAGCACGATGTGCGCGGTCGCGCACTTGGCGAGGAGCTCCTGGGCGATCTGGAGGTTCTCCTCGAGGGGTACGGCGGAGCCGTCCCACATGTGGGACTGGAACAGCGGCGCCTCACCGCGCGCCACTCGTTCGGCGCTGATGTCCACCAGCGGACGGACGAAGCCGTCGAGCTTGTCCTTCGGGCAGTGGTCGGTGTGGAGGGCGACGTGGATCGGGTAGCTCTTGGCGACCTCGGCGGCGTACGCCGCGAACGCGACGGAGCCGGTGACCATGTTCTTGACCGACGGTCCCGAGAGGTACTCCGCGCCACCGGTCGAGATCTGGATGATGCCGTCGGACTCGGCGTCCGCGAAACCCTTGAGCGCGGCATTGAGCGTCTGGGACGACGACACGTTGATCGCCGGGAACGCGAACGTCTTCTCCTTCGCGGTGTCGAGCATCTGGGCGTAGATCTCGGGAGTGGCGACGGGCATCGGGTGGCTCCTCGTGACGCGGGCATCCAGCGATTCCCACCCTAGTGCCCGAGCTTTGACAACCAATTCGCGATTCGACCCGTAGGAGAGGTGACGGCTCTGGTCGAGAGGCGGGTAGATGCGGTCCCAGGCACGCGAGGAGACCTACGTCGAGTTCGTGACGGCGCGACAGACGCACCTGCGCAGGATCGCCTACGCGATCTGTGGCGACTGGCACCAGGCCGACGACGTCCTCCAGACCGCCCTCACCAAGCTGTACGTCGCGTGGCCGCGCGTGCAACGCGGTGCGACGGAGGAGGCGTACGTCCGCCGGATCATCGTCCGGGCCACCATCGACGAGCACCGTCGGCCCTGGCGCCGTGAGGCTCCGGGCCTCGACGGGCTCGACCCGGCGGCGGCCGAGCACGACCCGACGGACCGCACCGTGCTCTTCGCGGCGCTGCAGTCCCTGCCGGTGATGCAGCGCAAGACGGTGGTGCTCCGCCACTGGCTGAACCTGTCCGTCGAGGAGACCGCGCGGGAGCTCGGCATCTCCACCGGAACCGTCAAGAGCCACTCCGCCCGCGCCCTGGCCCGCCTCCAGAGCGTCCTGACCCTGGAGGAACGATGACCCTGGACCTGCGCGACCGGCTCGAGACCTCGTTCGGTGACGGACCCCTCCACCGATCGATCGACGAGCGCCTGGCTCTCGGCCGTCGGGCCCTACGCCGCCGCCGGATGCTGGCCAGCGGAGCTGCCGGCGTCGCGGTCGCGGCGCTGGCCGTCACGCCGTACGCCGTGTCCCTGGCCCACGACAGCACGCAGTCGGCGCCGACCACGCGCCCCTCGCACCCGACCGTCCAGAAGTCTGCCGCTCCACTCAGCCCGCACACGACGACCACGATCGCCCCGGGACACACGTACGCCGAGGACCCGATCCTCCGGGAGGACTCGCCGGTCAGGTTCGACGGCGACCGCCTCGTGCCCAAGCCCGGCGCGCACATCACCGCTCGCGTGGACGACCCCGTGTACAGCACCAGCGCCATCCCCGCCTCGTGCCAGGCCCGTGCCGTCGCGGTCACGGATGCGTCCACCGACCTGTTCGTGCTCGGGTACGTCTGCCCGCACGGCCGCTGGGACCTGTTCACCGAGACCGTCGGCGCACGCGCCGACACCCTGCCCGCCTGGCTGGCAGCGGTGAAGGCAGCCCAGGACGGCGGGGAGGGCGTGCGCTGAGGATCGATGACGACCCGTCGGACTTCCCGGCGCACGAGTTCCACCACGCGCGGGACCTGGTCTTGCACCGGGCCGAGCAGGAGGCGACCCGCTGACCGGTCCCGGGTGATCCCCCGAACGGAACGCGGAGGCGCCTAGAGTTCCTCCGTCGCAAGGAGGAACCCATGACGCTCTCGGGTCTCACCCGAACCCTGGTCGCCGCCGCGGCCACGACCGCTCTCACCGTGACCGCCCTCACCGTGACCGCCACGCCGGGCCAGGCCCTCGGTCAGCCCGACGGGCCCGACTTCGGCGCACCGACGATCGGTGCCTGCAGCACGATGACGGCCGAGCAGTCCGATGCCCAGGCCGACAGGTCCGCCGTCGTGCCGTGTTCACAGCGGCACACGGCGAAGGTCGCGGGCGTCGCCCAGCTGCCCGACGCGCTCGACTACTCGTCGTCGCCGATGAAGCTGTACAAGGCGATGGTCCACCGGTGCAAGCCCGCGTGGAACACCATGCTCGGCCGGACCCACGCCGTCCGGGACACGTCGGCGTACAAGCTCGTGTGGTTCTTCCCGACGAAGAACCAACGTCAGCACGGCGCCCGCTGGATGAGCTGCTCGGTCGTCCTGCGCCAGGGGTCCACGCTCGCGAACCTGCCGACGAACAAGGCACCGCTGCTCCCGAGCGGCAAGCTCGGCGACCGCATCCACCGCTGCCTCCTCGCGACGACGAGCGCCGCGATCACGACACGCTGCAGCGCCCCGCACGGCTGGCGAGCCACGGGCTCGTTCGTCGTGACGAGCAAGAAGTTCCCCGGAACCAAGGCCGTCAACCGGATGGCGCGCACCAAGTGCGCCAGTCGCACGAGCCGACGCAAGCCCTACCGCTGGACGTACTTCACGAAGGTCAACTGGCAGGTCGGCGGGGACCACGCGGTGATCTGCTACACCAAGACGACAGCCTGAGGTCCGGGCACCTCAGCCGCGCCACGCCGCCTCGTCCTCGAGGTCGGCGTGCGCGCGGACCCAGGTGTGCATGGCGATCGCCGCGGCCGCCGAGGCGTTGATCGACCGGGTCGAGCCGAACTGCGCGATCGAGAAGGTCCCGGTGCACACCTCGCGGGCGGCCTCGGACAGCCCCGGACCCTCCTGCCCGAACAGGAAGCAGACGCGGCGCGGCATCTCCATCGTCTCGAGGTGAGCGGAGCCCGGCAGGTTGTCGATGCCGAACAGCGGCACGGCACCCTCCGACACCTGCCCGAGGTACGCCGCCAGGTCGACCGCGGTGGGGTGGTGCCGCACGTGCTGGTAGCGGTCGGTGACCATGGCGCCGCGACGGTTCCACCGACGGTTGCCGACGATGTGGACCTCGGCCGCGAGGAAGGCGTTGGCGGTGCGGACGATGGTCCCGATGTTGAAGTCGTGCCGCCAGTTCTCGATCGCGACGTGGAAACCGTGCCGGCGTGGGTCGAGGTCGGCCACGATCGCGTCGAGCCGCCAGTACCGGTAGCGGTCGACGACGTTGCGACGGTCGCCCTCGGCCAGCAGCTGCTCGTCGTACTGCTCACCGCTGGGCCACTCCCCCACCCACGGCCCCACCCCGACCTCGTCGGGTCCGTAGGGCATCGGGTCGTACGGCGCGCGCTCGTCGTCCACCGATGTTCCGTCAGAACGCCGAGACGGACGACGGCGCGCGCTGTGGCCGGCTGAGTGCCCGGACCAGCGCGGTCTGGCCGTGGCGCCGAGTGGCCACCGCCGTCAGCAGCCCCAGGACCGAGGTCATCACCGGCTCGGGGAACTCCGGCGTCTCGAGCCCGACACTGGCGGCGAGGTCGTCGGAGTGGACGACGATCTCCATCTCTCGCGTGACCAACCAGTCGTGGAGCGACAACGACCAGCCCTGCCACGGGATGAACACGGCGACGTCGTCCTCGGCTTCCGCGAGCACCTGCGGCAGCTGCGCCAGCTGCTCCTCGACGAGGGCCGCCAGGGCATCGGGCCCCGCCTCAGCCTCGTCGTCACTCGCGACGCGGATGTCGACATTCGCCTCGGCGTCGAGGTCGCTGTGCACCCACGCCGCACGGACGTAGTGCTCCACCAGCGGGATGGGGTCGTGGTCGGCCGGGGCCGATCCGACGAGCCGGACCGTGTTGGTGACCTGCGAGCCGAGATGGAACGCGAGGCCGCCGACGGTCATCCCCGCGCAGGCGCTCTCGGCCGCCCACCGCTCCGCGACCTCGGGTCGGCGGCAGAGATCGCCCGCGATCCGCGCCGACGCCAGGAAGCTGTCACCCTCGCCTTCGTCCATGTCGCCGACGCTAGTCGAGCCGCCGGCTGCACGCGCGAAGTGCCGGCGGCCATCGGTTCGCCTACGGGTGTTCAGGTGCGGGACAGACACGCCCTATAGCCTCGTGAGCGTGACCGGCGTTCTCCACCCACTGCTCTTCGGCATCCCCTGGATGGAGCCTCAGTGGCTGCTCGATCACTTCGGCTCCGAGTTCATCCTGATCAGCCTGGTCATCGTGTTCATCGAGTGCGGTCTCTTCTTCCCGTTCCTGCCCGGCGACACGCTCCTGGTGTCCGTGGGCATCTTCCTGGCCACCGACCAGCTGGACCTGGGCAACGGGCCCAACCTGCTCGGCCTGCTCCTCGGTTGCGTGGCGTTCGTGGTGGCGGCGTTCCTGGGGAACGTCGCGGGATACGAGATCGGCCGTGCCATCGGTCCACCCGTGCGCAAGCACGACGGGCGCATCGTCAAGAAGAAGTACCTCGACCAGACCGTGGAGTTCTTCGACGACCACGGGAGCCAGGCCCTGGTGATCGGGCGGTTCGTGCCCTTCGTCCGCACCTACGTGACGCTGGTCGCCGGCGTCAGCGAGATGGACCGGGTCAGGTTCTGGTTCTGGAGCGCGGTCGGCGCGCTGCTCTGGGTCGTCAGCATCATGAGCCTGGGCTACTTCCTCGGCCACTCGTTCCCGTGGGTCGCCGACAACATCGACTACCTGATCCTGGGGCTCCTGGTGCTGACCGTGATCCCGCTCGGCTACGAGTGGTGGAAGAACCGTCGCGGCGAGCACGAGAACGCCACGACCAGGAGCTGAGGGGCTACCGGCGTACGGCGTCGAGCTCGGCCTTCGTCAGCACCGAGCGGATCTCCAGCCCCACGTCCGCCAACGGGTTGACGTCGCCCGGGGACCGGTCGATGGCGCAGACGACGGTCTCGACGGTCGCCCCGGCTTCGCGTAGCGCGACCGTCGCATCACGGACGGCGCCACCCGTGGTGATGACGTCCTCGATCAGCGTGACCCGGCGGCCCGCGACGTCGGGACCCTCGGCGAGCTTGCAGGTGCCGTAGGCCTTCGCCTGCTTGCGCACGAACAGAGCCGGGTGACCTGTCTGGGCACTGATCACCGTCACGATCGGGATGCCGCCCATCTCCAGACCGCCGAGCAGGTCGGTGTCGTCGGGCAGCAGCGGGGCCATCGCCGTGGCGACCCGCGCGAGCAACGCCGGGTCGGTCTCGAAGAGGTACTTGTCGAAGTACTCCGACGCCACCTGCCCCGACCGCAACGTGAACTCACCGGTCAGGCGGCAGCGAGCATCGATGTCGCGCACGAGGTCGGGGTCGGCGTCTGCCTCCATGTGGTTACTCTCCCAGCATGCGGATCCTGATCATCGGCGGCACCCGCTTCGCCGGTCACGCCATGGCCGAGGCGGCTCTCGCGGCCGGTCACGACGTCTCGCTCCTCCACCGGCACGAGACCTCCGAGCACCCCGGCGCCACCCATCTGCTCGCCGACCGCGACGGCGACCTGTCGGTGCTCGACGGGCTGAGCTTCGACGCGACGATCGACGTGTGCGCCTACGTGCCCCCACAGGTACGCCGGCTCCACGCGGCTCTCGGGGGTTCCGAGCAGCGCGGAGGCCACCACCTGTTCGTGTCGACGGTCTCGGTCTACCAGGAGCCGGACGGCGCCGGTGCCGACGAGGACTCGCCCCGCTTCGAGCCCGCTCCGGAGGACGCGACCGAGGTCACCAACGAGACCTACGGCCCGTTGAAGGTGACCTGCGAGAACATCGTCACCGAGCTGTACGGCGACAGCGGGCTGGCGATCATCCGCCCGACGTACATCGTGGGACCGCGCGACATGACGGCCCGCTACCCCTGGTGGCCGCTTCGCGCGGCTCGGGGCGGGCCGATGATCATGCCGGGACCGGCCGAGGCGCCGATGCAGTGCATCGACGCCCGCGACATGGGTGCCTGGACGATCCGGCTCGCCGAGGGAGGCGTGAACGGGACCTTCACCGCCGCCCGGCCGCACACGACCTTCGGGGCGCTCCTCGACGAGACGCTCGCGGCCATCGGCAGCGACGCGCGGTTGGTGCCGGTCGACGGTGACTGGCTGGTCGAGCAGGGCGTCGACGGTCTCCAGCTCCCGCTGTGGACCGAGGGCGGGCCGGAGTGGTCCCTGGCGATGGGAACGAAGCGCGCCGAGGCGGCCGGTCTGACGCACCGGCCGTTCGCCGAGACGGTCCGCGACACGCTCGCCTGGGCGGAGGCCAACCCGGACCAGTCGACCAACGACCAGTGGGGCATGTCGCCCGAGCGCGAGCAGGAGCTCCTCGACGCCTGGCACTCGTCCCAGGCATGACCCGCGTCGCCCAACGCCTCGACGGGATCCCGCCGACGATCTTCACCACGATGTCGGCACTCGCGATGCGCACCGGTGCGGTCAACCTCGGCCAGGGATTCCCGGATGCGGACGGCCCCGCGTCGGTGCTCGCCGCCGCCGACGAGGCCATGCGATCCGGCGCGAACCAGTACGCGCCAGGACCCGGCGTACCGGCACTGCGACAGGCGATCGCGCGGCACCAGCAGCGTCACTACGGCATCGAGCTCGACCCCGACCGGGAGGTCGTCGTCACCACCGGCTGCACCGAGGGCGTCGCCGCCGCGCTGCTCGGCCTCGTCGACCCCGGTGACGAGGTGGTCGTGCTCGAGCCGTACTACGACTCCTACGTCGCGATGATCCAGATGGCGGGCGCGGTACGCCGGCCCGTCACCCTCCGCGCGCCCGACTTCCGGCTCGACGCCGAGGCGTTCCGAGAGGCCGTCGGACCGCGCACCCGGTTCGTCCTGCTCAACTCCCCGCACAACCCGACGGGCACCGTGCTCACGCGCGAAGAGCTGCAGGTCGTGGCCGACGTCGCGACCGAGCACGACCTGGTCGTGATCACCGACGAGGTGTACGAGCACCTGACGTTCGACGATCAGGAGCACGTGCCGATCTCGACGCTCCCCGGCATGTGGGAGCGGACACTGACCCTGTCGAGCGCGGGCAAGTCCTACAGCGTGACCGGCTGGAAGGTCGGCTGGGCGACCGGTCCGGCCGAGCTCGTCTCGGCCCTGCTCTCGGCCAAGCAGTGGCTGACGTTCACCTCGGGTGCTCCCCTCCAGCCCGCGATCGCCGTGGCCCTCGACGACGAGCCCGAGTGGCCGCGCAGGTTGGCAGGTGACCTCCAGGCGCGACGCGACCTGCTCTGCGACGGGCTCGCGGCATGTGGGTTCGACGTACGCCGTCCCGAGGGCACCTACTTCGCGCTCACCGACATCTCGTCGCTCGGGTGGCAGGACGGCATGGAGTTCTGCCTCGCCCTGCCCGGGCGGGCCGGCGTGGTGGCGATCCCCACGCAGCCGTTCCACGACACCCACGCGGGCGACCAGCTCGTGCGATGGGCCTTCTGCAAGGAGGCGGGCGTGATCGAGGACGCCCTGTCGCGGCTCGGCCGAGCCGACCTCAGCGCCTGAGCCAGGCCCGCACCTCGGGCCGCATCAGGCAGGCGAACGTGACGCCCGATGCCGCTGCCGGCAACAGGCCGACGAGCGAGCCGAGGGTCCCGACGAGGAAGAACAGCGTCGAGACGGCGGCCGTGATCAGCAACGCGTACCAGGCCCAGCGATGCCCGCGGTACAGCACGACGGCGAACGCCGCGGCGGCTCCCGCGCAGGCGAGCACGACACCGATCACGACGTACAGCATCACGAGGAGGTCGTGCTGGGTGAGCCCCTGGTCGGCGAGCTGAGGGTTCTGCCGGTAGGCCTCGTCGAGGACGGGCTGGGCGTCGTGCGCGAGCGTGAAGATCGAGATCACGAGGATGACCGCGGCGAACGCCGTGCAGCACCACGTGAGCAGGCAGGCGGTGAGCAGGGCGGGTGGGCGTCGGCCGAGCTCGCGCGGCGGCCGGGCTGCGTCGTACGCCGACGTCGGGGGTGGCGACCAGCCGGTGGGCGGCCATGGCTGATCCATGGGCGGCGGCTGCTGCTGTGAGGGCGGTGGCCGGCTCCATGGGGACGGTGCGTCGTACCGAGGAGGCGGCGGTGGTGCTGCGGGTGGCGTCGGTCGCGAGGGCTCGCGGCGTTCGCGCGCGGCAGCGGTCGCGTGGTCGGAGAACCAGAGCCCGGACGGACCCAGCCACAGGGTCACCACGGCGGCGCCGATCCCGGCCGCCCAGAACGTCGCGGTGATCGACTCGACGAACCAGTCGCTCACCATGCCCGTCACGAACAGACCGCCGGCCAGGAGCGAGAGCGCCAGGCGGGCGCTCCGGCTGCGCCGAGTGACCTGCCAGCCCAGGACCAGCATCGCCGTCGCGCAGCCGGCCGCGGCCATGGCCGCGATCCGCACGATCGAGGTGAGCTGGGCGAGGTCCACGCCGGCATCACCGAGCCGCGAGCCGGCCAGGTAGGAAGCGAGCGTCGACCTCGTGCCGACCGAGCGGAGTCCGGCGATGCGATCCCACATCTCCAGCACGACGAAGACCGAGCCCACGATCACGATCACACTGGCGACGGTCACGTGCGGCGGCCGGCCGGGGTGGGTCGGGGGCTCGCTCACGCGGTCCATTGCACCACGGCAGGATGAAGCCATGGTCTACGAGGCAGCACCCTCCCGCTACGACGACACCGACTACCGCTACACCGGTCGGAGCGGACTCCAGCTGCCGCCCTTGTCGCTCGGCCTGTGGCAGAACTTCGGCGACGACCGGCCGGAGGAGACGCAGCGCGCCATCCTGCGTCGGGCGTTCGACCGCGGAGTCACGCACGTCGACCTGGCGAACAACTACGGGCCGCCGTACGGCCGGGCCGAGGAGAACTTCGGGCGGTGGATGCGCGAGGACCTCGCGCCGTACCGCGACGAGCTGGTCATCTCGACGAAGGCCGGCTACGACATGTGGCCGGGGCCGTACGGGCAGGGCGGCGGGTCTCGGAAGTACCTGCTGGCCTCGCTCGACCAGTCGCTCGCCCGGATGGGACTGGAGTACGTCGACATCTTCTACAGCCACCGCTTCGACCCCGACACGCCGCTCGAGGAGACGATCGGGGCGCTCGACACCGCCGTGCGGTCGGGACGAGCGCTCTACGCCGGCATCTCGTCGTACTCCGCGGCGAAGACGAAGGAGGCCGCGACCGTCGCCCGCGAGCTCGGGACGCCGCTGCTGATCCACCAGCCGTCGTACTCCATGCTCAACCGCTGGATCGAGCCGGACCTGCTGGACGAGCTCGAGGAGCAGGGCATGGGCTGCATCGTCTTCACCGCGCTCGCGCAGGGGTTGCTCACCGACCGCTACCTCGACGGCGTACCCGCGGACTCGCGGGCCGCGCGCGACGACTCGACCATCGCCGGACTCGACGACGACGTGCTCGAGCGGGTGCGGTCCCTGAACGCGATCGCCCAGGGGCGAGGGCAGAAGCTCGCCCAGCTCGCGCTCCAGTGGGCCCTGCGCGACTCGCGCGTCACCTCGGCCGTGATCGGCGCGTCGAGCGTCGAGCAGCTCGACACCAACCTGGACGCGCTGGACTTCCCGCCGCTGACCGACGACGAGCTGGCCGAGATCGACCGGTACGCGGTGGAGTCCGGGGTCAACCTGTGGGCCGAGTCCGCCGAGGCGGAGTGATCCACCCGGCAACTCGATGTCCCGACTTGGTGGGGCGTTCCGACGGAGACCCCTATCCCGCCACCAGCGCCAGCTCACCGTCGTGGACGTCCACGGTGACCTGGCCACCGTCGCTGACCTGACCACTGATCAGGAGCCGGGCGAGCTGGTCGCCGATCGCGGTCTGGATCAGGCGACGCAGGGGACGGGCGCCGTACGCCGGGTCGTAGCCGGTCTCGGCGAGCCAGGCACGCGCGCCTTCGGTCACGTGGATCGTGATCCGGCGGACGGCGAGCCGCTTCTCGAGCAGTGACAGCTGGAGGTCGACGATGTGCGCGAGCTCGTCCTTCGACAGCGCGTCGAAGACCACGATCTCGTCGAGCCGGTTCAGGAACTCCGGCTTGAAGCTCGCCCGCACCATCGACATCACCGACTCACGCTTGGCCTGTGGGTCCAGGGTCGGGTCGACCAGGAAGTTCGAGCCGAGGTTGGAGGTCAGGATCAGCAACGTGTTGCGGAAGTCGACCGTCCGGCCCTGGCCGTCGGTCAGCCGCCCGTCGTCGAGCACCTGCAGCAGGATGTCGAAGACCTCGGGATGTGCCTTCTCGACCTCGTCGAGCAGGACGACGGAGTAGGGACGCCGCCGCACGGCCTCGGTGAGCTGTCCGCCCTCGTCGTACCCGACGTAACCAGGAGGCGCACCGACCAGGCGCGCGACCGAGTGCTTCTCGGAGTACTCGCTCATGTCGATCCGGACGATCGCCCGCTCGTCGTCGAAGAGGAACTCCGCCAGCGACTTGGCGAGCTCGGTCTTGCCCGTGCCGGTGGGACCGAGGAAGAGGAACGACCCGGTCGGGCGGTGCGGGTCGGAGATCCCCGCCCGCGAGCGGCGTACGGCGTCGCTCACCGCGCGTACCGCCTCGCGCTGGCCGATCAGGCGCCGGCCGATCACGTCCTCCATCTCGAGGAGCTTCGCGGTCTCGCCCTGCAGCAGCTTGCCGGTCGGGATGCCGGTCCAGGCCTCGACGACCTCGGCGATCTGCTCGGCGCCGACCTCCTCGCCGACCAGCGGATCGACGTCGCTCTTCTCGGCGGCCTCGACCGCCTCCAGCTTCTTCTCCAGCTCGGGGATGGACTCGTAGCGGATCTTCGAGGCGGCCTCGAGGTTTCCCTCACGCAGCAGCTTGTCGGCCTCGATCCGGAGCTGGTCGAGAGCGCGACGGATCTCGCCCTCTCCTTCCAGCGAGGCCTTCTCCTGCTCCCAGCGCGCCTCGAGCCCGCGCAGCTGCTCCTCGGAGTCGGCCAGGTCGGCGCGCAGCTTCGTGAGTCGCTCCTTCGACGCGGGGTCGGTCTCCTTGTCGAGCGCGAACTCCTCCATCTTCAGCCGGTCGACGGTACGCCGGAGCTGGTCGATCTCCTCGGGGGACGACTCGATCTCCATCCGCAGCCGGGACGCCGACTCGTCGATCAGGTCGATCGCCTTGTCGGGCAGCTGTCGGCCGGTGATGTAGCGGTCGCTCAACGTCGCGGCCGCGACCAGCGCGGCGTCGGTGATGCGGACGCCGTGATGGGCCTCGTACTTCTCCTGGATGCCGCGGAGGATCTGGATCGTGTCCTCGACCGAGGGCTCGCCGACGAAGACCTGCTGGAAGCGACGCTCGAGCGCGGGGTCCTTCTCGATCCGCTCGCGGTACTCGTCGAGCGTCGTCGCGCCGATCATCCGCAGCTCACCCCGCGCGAGCATCGGCTTGAGCATGTTGCCGGCGTCCATCGCGGAGTCGCCACCGGCGCCCGCGCCGACGACCGTGTGCAGCTCGTCGATGAACGTGATCACCTGCCCGCCGGAGTCCTTGATCTCCTCCAGCACGGCCTTGAGCCGCTCCTCGAACTCGCCCCGGTACTTCGCGCCCGCCACCATCGCGGCCAGGTCGAGCGAGAGCAGCCGCCGGCCCCTCAGCGAGTCGGGCACGTCGCCCGCGACGATCCGTTGCGCGAGACCCTCGACGACGGCTGTTTTGCCGACGCCGGGCTCGCCGATCAGGACCGGGTTGTTCTTGGTACGCCGCGACAGCACCTGGATCACCCGGCGGATCTCGGCGTCGCGACCGATCACCGGGTCGAGCTTCCCGTCCTCGGCCTCGCGGGTCAGGTCGACGGAGAACCTCTCCAGGCTCTCGTACGTCGACTCCGCCTCGGGGCTCGTGACGCGCCGGTTGCCGCGCAGGGCGGTGAGACCCTCACGCAGGCCGTCGGCCGTCAGCCCCGCGTCGGCGAGGAGCTTCTGCGCGCCGGACTCCACCGTCGCCAGGCTGACCAGCAGGTGCTCGGTGGCGACGTAGTCGTCCTTCATCGAGGCCGCCAGGTCGAGAGCGCCGGCGAGCACGCGCGTCAGCGCCGCCGAGGCAGCGGGCTGCTGGACCGTCGCGCCCGAGGCCTTCGGGAGTGCCTGCACGGCACCTTCGGCCGCCGCGGACAGGGCCGCGCCGTCGGCGCCCGCCTTGCCCACGAGCTGTCGCGCCGTACCGTCCGGCTCGCGCAACAGCGCCGCGAGCAGGTGGGCCGGCTCGGTCTGGGTGTTGCCCGCCGTGGTCGCGGCGAGCTGGGCGGTCTCGATCGCCTCACGACTGCGCGTCGTGAACTTCTCGGCCCCGAACTGGCTCATCTGGTTCCTTCACTGCTCGTCCCACGTCTGACCAGGGCCACTGTGGCCCTCACTCTCACCAACGAGCGAGAACTTGAGTCGATTCCCCTCAACTCTGGGAAATTCCCAACCGCTGGTCGAGGAGCTTCACGACGGGCCAGGCGCCGTCGGTCCAGTTCGAGATGACCGTCCACGTGGTCGAGGTCGAGGGTGTTCGCGAGGTGCCGGCGGAGACCCCGGCGTCGCTGCCCGTGAGCCAGACCTCGTCACCGGTCCCGTCCAGCCAGAACCCGAGGCCGTAGCGCTTGCTCTCCGTGCTCGACCGGCTCCTGGGTCGCACCATCTCGGCGACGGACGCGGGCTCGACGACCAGTCCGGCGAAGAGCGCTTCCCAGAACGCGTGGAGGTCGGCGACCGTGGAGTAGATGCCTCCGTCGCCGACCCCGACCACCGGGAGGTGCAGCACGTTGGTCCGCAGCCCGTCCACGGCAAGGTAGCCCTTGGCCGCGCCCGCCGGGAGCTCGTCGGAGCGGAGGAACGCCGTCTCGACCATGCCCGCGGGCTCACACACCAGCGTCCGCACGAGCTCGTGGTAGTCGACGCCGCTCGCTCGCTCGGCCAGCAGCGCCAGCACGACGAAGCCGCCGTTGTTGTAGGAGAAGCGCTCACCGGCGGGGAAGACCGTCGGGAAGCCATCGAGCACGGACAGGTACTCCTCGGCCTTCGCGAGCGTGTGGACCGGCACCGGCATCACGTACGACGTGGCGTCGTCGAGCACGCTCTCGTCGAGGTAGTCCCCGATCCCCGACCGATGCGCGAGCAGGTGCTCGACGGTGACGTCGTCGGCGATCTGCGGCAGGTCGTCGCCGAGCAGCGACCGGGCGGTGGTGCCGAGCGCGAGGGTGCCGCGCTCGACCAGCGACATCACCACCAGCGCGGTGAGTCCCTTGGTGACGCTGGCCGTCGCGAACCGCGTCTCCACGGTGTTGGGGATCTCGTACGCGCGATCGGCGTACCCGTAGGCGGCGCTCAGGAGCGTCTCGCCCGCTCGGTCGACGCGGACGACTCCGGAGAACCCGGTCGTCGACGCCACCTCGTCGACCGCGTCCCGCAGCGACTCCATCCGCGGAACCTACCAACGGCTCGGCCTTGCGGGCCGCGCAGATCCTGGCCTCAGTCGCGCGTGCGACGCCAGACGACCACGGCCGAGCCGGGGTCGGGCTCGCGCAGCATGGGAAGCTTGTTCGGGTCGGTACGCCGCGTCCCCGCGGACGACATCGCGGTGCGGAGGGCGTCGCGGGTCGCGGCGAGCTCGGCGGCGAGCTCCTCGTTGCGCAGCTGGAGAGCCGCGACGTGGTGCTCGAGCTCGAGGATCCGGCGTACCCCCTCGATGCCGACCCCGCCCGAGGTCAGCGAGGCGATCTCACGGAGCAGCTCGATGTCGCGGTGGCTGTAGCGGCGTCCGCCCCCGCCCGTGCGGCCGGGCATGATCAGCCCCATCCGCTCGTAGGCACGCAGGGTCTGTGGGTGCAGCCCGGACAGCTCCGCCGCCACGGAGATCACATACACGGCGGCGTCGGGGCCCGGGACCCGTGGCTCACCGCGGGTCATGACCCTGCTCCGTCGAACAGGTTGGCGCGGAGCGTGCCGTCGACACCCGCGGCGCGGTAGCCGGCGATCGCCTCACGGGCAGCGTCGTTCAGCCGGGCCGGCACCTGGACCTCGACGGTGGCGAGCAGGTCGCCCTTGGTGCCGTCCTTCTTCGGGGCGCCCCGCCCGCGCACCCGGAAGGTGCGGCCATTGGGGGTGCCGGCGGGGATCTTCAGCGTCACGGACTGACCACTCAGGGTGGGGACCTTGATCTCCGCCCCGAGGGCCACCTCGTCGAACGACACGGGCACGTCGAGCGTGAGGTTGTCGCCCTTGCGCCCGAAGAGCCGGTGCGGGGTGACCTTGACCGTCACGAAGAGGTCGCCGTTGGCGCCGCCGCCCTCGCCGGCCCCGCCCTTGCCACGCAACCGGATGCGCTGACCGTCCTTGACGCCGGCCGGGATGCGCGCCTGGATCGTGCGCGACGAGGTCCCGCGACCCGAGCCGTGGCAGGTCGGGCACGCCTCCTCGTAGATCAGCTGTCGCCCGGCGCAGCGCGGGCAGGTCTCGTTGATGGAGAAGCCCCCGCCGTGGGAGTTCACGATGAAGCCGGCGCCCTCGCACTCCGGGCAGATCTTGGGCTGGGTGCCCGGCTTGCCGCCGGTGCCGTGGCAGTCGGGACACGCGGAGTCGGAGGTGAGTCGCAGGCTGATGGTGACGCCGTCGAGCGCGTCGGTGAAGGCGATCGTCGCGCTGCTGTCCACGTCGGCCCCGCGCACCGGCCGCGCCTTGTTGCGCGCACCGCCGCCACGGCTCCCGAAGATGTCTCCGAAGAGGTCGCCGAAGCCACCCGCGCGATCACGCAGGAGGTCGCCGAGGTCGAACCCGACACCGCCGCCCTCGGACGAGCCCCCGGGGAAACCGCCGAACGCCCGCCGTAGAGGCGGCGTACCTCGTCGTACTTCTTCCGCTTCTCGTCGTCGCCGATGACGTCGTAGGCCTCGGCGACGGCCTTGAACTTCTCGTGCTTGGCCGTGTCGCCGGGATTGGAGTCGGGGTGGTTCGCACGCGCGAGCTTGCGGTAGGCCTTCTTGATGTCGGCCAAGGTGGCCTTCTCGTCAACACCCAGAACGGCGTAGTAGTCCTTGCTCGCCCAGTCGGCGCGAATGCCGGTCTCGCTCATGATCCCCTCCCCTCTCCTGTCTCGGTCTCGATCTGCGCCCGGCCGTCCGTCGACTGACCGTCAGCTGCTCGCCGGGTCGACCACCAGCACCTGGGCGGCGCGGACGACACGCTCGCCGATGCGGTAGCCGGCCTTGGCAACGATCTTGCAGGTGGTCACCTCCACATCGGGATCCTCCCCGATGTGGCTCAGCGCCTCGTGGAATCGCGGGTCGAACGCGTCGCCGGGCTCGCCGTACTTGACCAGTCCGGCCTTGGAGACGACCCGCTCGAGCTGCTCGGCGACCGCCTGGAAGCCCTCGTCGAGGTCGTCGTGCTCACGGGCCCGGTCGATGGTGTCGAGGACGTCGACGATCGGCGCGAGTGCGGCGTACGTCGCGTTCTCGCGGACCAGGTCGCGGTCGCGCTCGACGCGACGCTTGTAGTTGACGTACTCGGCCTGGATGCGTTGCAGGTCGGACGTGCGCTCGGCCAGGGCCTGCTCGAGGTACGACGCGACGAGCTTCGACTCGGGACTCTCCAGGTCGGGATCGCCGGATTCAGCAGAGTGCTCCTCGTCGACCGGGACGTCGTCGACGCCGGTCTCGACGGGTTCCTCGACCTCGGTCTCGTTGGCCATCTCTGACGCTGCGTCCCCGAACGAGCCGGTCGGAGGAGGAGCCGCGTCCTGCGGCTCCCCCTTCCGCCGGGCGGTCACTTGGACTCGCCCTCGCCGTCCGAGCTGCCGCTCTCGGTGCTGTCAGAGCTGTCCGAGCTGTCGGCGTCGCCGGGCTCGTCCACGATCTCGGCGTCGACGACGTCGTCGTCCGCCGCACCGGTCGAGGCGTCGGTCCCGCCGGCCGCGGCCTGGTCGGCCTCGGCAGCGGCGTACATCGCCGCACCCATCTTCTGGCTGGACTCACCGAGCTTGGTCGCGGCGCCCTGGATCTCGTCCTTGCCGGCGTCGGCGTTCTCGAGGACGGCCTTGAGCGCGTCGGTGTCGGCCTGGACCTCGGTCTTCACGTCGTCCGGGATCTTCTCGGCGTTGTCGGCCAGGAACTTCTCGGTCGTGTAGACCAGCGACTCCGCCTGGTTGCGGGTCTCCACGGCCTCACGGCGCGCGGCGTCCTCGGCGGCGTACTGCTCGGCCTCCTTGACCATGCGGTCGATCTCGTCCTTCGACAGTGCACTGCCACCCGAGATCGTCATCGACTGCTCGCGGCCGGACGCCTGGTCCTTGGCGGAGACGTGGACGATGCCGTTGGCGTCGATGTCGAAGGTGACCTCGATCTTGGGCACGTTGCGCGGCGCCGGGGGCAGACCGGTCAGCTCGAAGTTGCCGAGCGGCTGGTTCTGCGCCCACATCTGGCGCTCGCCCTGGGCGACCTTGATCTCCACGCTCGGCTGGTTGTCGTCGGCCGTGGTGAAGATCTCCGACCGCTTGGCCGGGATCGTGGTGTTGCGCTCGATCAGGGAGGTCATCACGCCGCCCTTGGTCTCGATCCCCAGGCTCAGCGGCGTGACGTCGAGGAGCAGGACGTCCTTGACCTCGCCCTTGAGCACGCCGGCCTGGAGCGCGGCGCCGACCGCGACGACCTCGTCGGGGTTCACGCCCTTGTTGGGCTCCTTGCCGCCGAGCAGGCTCTTCACGACCTCGGTGACAGCCGGCATCCGGGTGGAGCCGCCGACCAGCACGACGTGGTCGATCTTGGCGATCTCGACGCCGCCGTCCTTGAGCACCGACTGGAACGGCGCCTTGGTGCGGTCGAGCAGGTCGGACGTCATCTTCTGGAACTCCGAGCGGGTCAGCTTCTCCTCGAAGTGCAGCGGGCCCGACTCGCCGTGGGTGATGTAGGGCAGGTGGATCGTGGTCTCGCTGGAGGAGGAGAGCTCGATCTTCGCCTTCTCGGCAGCCTCCTGGAGGCGCTGCATGGCGATCTTGTCCTGCGAGAGGTCGACGCCGTTGCCGTCCTTGAACTTCTTGACCATCCACTCGACGACGCGCGAGTCCCAGTCGTCACCACCCAGGTGGTTGTCACCGGACGTCGCCTTCACCTCGATCGTGGAGAAGCCGTCGTCGTCCTTGCCCACCTCGAGCAGCGACACGTCGAACGTTCCGCCACCGAGGTCGAAGACCAGGATCGTCTGGTCGGCGTCGCCCTTGTCGAGGCCGTAGGCCAGCGCGGCCGCGGTGGGCTCGTTGATGATGCGCTGGACGGTCAGGCCCGCGATCTCGCCGGCCTCCTTGGTGGCCTGACGCTGGGCGTCGGAGAAGTACGCCGGCACGGTGATCACCGCGTCGGTGACGGGCTCGCCGAGGTAGGACTCGGCGTCCCGCTTGAGCTTCTGCAGGACGAACGCGCTGATCTGCTGCGGGGTGAAGTCCTTGTCGTCGACCTTCTGCTTCCAGTCCGTGCCCATGTGGCGCTTGACGGACCGGATGGTGCGGTCGATGTTGGTCACCGCTTGACGCTTGGCGACCTCACCGACGAGGACCTCGCCGGACTTGGAGAACGCCACCACCGAGGGGGTGGTGCGGGCGCCCTCTGCATTGGCGATCACGGTGGGTTCGCCACCCTCGAGAACGGCGACGACGCTGTTCGTCGTACCGAGGTCGATGCCGACGGCACGAGCCATGTCTGGTTACCTCCGGGTCGTTCGGCCGGCCTCTCCGGCCGGTCGAGTCTGTGGTCTGGGTCCCATCCTCGTGGGCGAGGACCCCTCTCTCAAAATTCTTGAGCCCCTTCGGCTCAAGTCTGCCAGACTCAACCTCGGCATGAGCCGGTCTCTTCCCGCCTGGCCGGAAATCTTTTGCGGTCGTCCGCCTCAGCGGCCACTAGCGGTTCCGCTCAGGCGGACGACCCGTTCACGTCCCGGAAGATCTGGAGCTCGTCACCCCAGGACTCGACAAGATCGCCACACACCGTGGTGCCGTGCGCGGCGTCCCAGGCGCGGACCTCGCGGTCGACGACGGCGAAAGTACGCCGGATCGCCGCGGCGTCGCCGTCGAGCGTCCGCTCGATCTCGGGCAGGAACGCCTCCGCCGACCACTCGGGTACGTCGAGAGGGTGCTCGCGCAGCTCCCAGGGGAGGTACTTGTTGTAGGGCCGCACGCGACCCGCGAGCGTGAAGACGACGTGGAGCAACCAGGGCAGGGACTCGGCGGCATCGAGCCGCGCCTGGAGTGGTCGTCCGTCTCGGTCGCTCTTGAGTGACCGGTAGGCGAAGTTCACCCAGCCGTCGAGCTGGTCGTGGTCGACGAGGATCGAGCGCTGCTCCTCGTCGTCGAGCACCGCCTGTCGGCGTACCGCCCGCTCGATGCGACCGCCGGTGTCGTCCCGGAGAACGTGCGCGTAGGCGAACGCCCAGCGGAACCACCAGCCGCCGGAGCCGAACGGCGCGACCTCCTCCAGCTCGGTGAGGCCCCGCGGGATCTCGTCGATCGCCTCGGAGTGAAGGGTCTGGCGGTCGTCGTCCTCCTCGTCGCGAACGACGTACACGTCCACGTCGGAACGTGAGGTCGCCATCCCACGGGCAGCCGACCCGCTGAGCACGAGACCGACGATCGACGGGTCGTCGCGGCCGATCAGCTCGTCGAGCGCCGCCTGGGCCGCATCACTCAGCACGGTCAGCGACCGTACGGACCGGCGTACGCCGACGCCACCGGATTCAGCACCGGTCGAACCCGCGTGCCACATCCGTCCGGTCCGGCGGGACTACCGTGCCCGCTGTGGCTCGCCATCGCGTCCTGGTCTCCGCCCACCGCTGCGGGTACGCCGAGGTGGGCACGGTCGGCGGGCACGAGGACCCGCTGGCCGGAGTCGCCCACTCCGCCAAGGTCGGTGCGGACTACTGCGAGTTCGACATCCGCCGCTGCGCGGACGGCACCTTCGTGGTGTCCCACGACGCCGACGGAGGTACCGGCGACGAGACCTGCCGGATCGCCGACCTCCCCTGGTCGCAGCTGAGCGAACGAGCGCCCGGAGTGTGCCGGCTCGACGACCTGCTCGCCGCCCTGGAGACCACCGGCATGGGAGCCCACCTCGACCTGAAGTTCCGGACCCCGTCGACGGAATGGAAGGCAGGGTCTCGCTGGGAGACCGACGCCATCGCCGCCGTCACCGCCCGGCTCGATCCGTCGAGAGTCGTCGTCACCACGGGTCGGCAGCGCACCATCAACGCCGTCCGGACCTGGGCGAAGAAGAACGACGCCCCGGTCGTGATCGCCCTGAGCATCGGCGGCTCGGTGGCCGGCCTGTCCTGGCGCGACGGCTTTCGCAAGCGGCGGGCCGAGCTGTTCCCACAGCGGCGCTTCCAGGAGTCCGACGCCGACGCGGTGGCGGCACACTTCGCGCTGGCGATGCTCCGGCTGTCGCGCTGGACGACGCGCATCGGCGTCCCGTTGCTGGTCTGGACGGTCGACTCGGCCTGGCTGCAGAAGCGGTTCCTGCACGACAAGCGAATCTGGATGGTCACCACCGACCGTCCGGCGCAGGCGGTCACCCTCCGCGACCGACCGCGCCCGCGACGCTGGCTAGCCTGAACCGGTGCCGACGGACGAGGAGATCACCCGCCACCACTCCGACGAGCCGCCGGTCGGGTCCGATCCCTGGGTGAACGGCCCGTCCGCGCCGTACGAGATCAGGGTCGTGGAGTACGACGAGGGCTGGCCGGCGGACTTCGAGCGCGTGGCGACGCGTATCCGCGACGCCCTCGGCGATCGGGTGGTGGAGGTCCACCACGTCGGATCGACGTCGGTCCCCGGGCTACCCGCCAAGCCGGTGATCGACGTCGACCTGGTCGTCGCCGACTCGGCCGACGAGCCGGCGTACATCCCCGATCTCGAGGCGGCCGGCTTCGTCCACACCATCCGCGAGCCGTGGTGGCACGAGCACCGACTCGTGAAGTACGCCGACCCGGTCGCGTACGTCCACATCTTCGGCCCGGACTGTCCCGAGGTGATCCGGCACCGGATGTTCCACGACTGGCTGGTCGAGCACGACGACGACCGGCAGCGGTACGCCGACGCCAAGCGCGCGGCCGCGGTCGAGATGAACGCGCGGCCCGGCGGCGGCACCGGCATGGACTACAACCGGCACAAGGAACCCGTCGTCCGCGACATCTACGACCGGATGTTCCGAGCCCATGGCCTGATCCCGTGACCGAGGTGCGACCGGCGACGGTGGCCGACATGCCAGGCGCGGCCGCGATCTACGACGAGCAGGTGCGGGTCGGCATCTCGACGTTCGACCTCGAGCCGCCACCGGTCTCGTACTGGGAGCACCATCTCGACACCACCGAGCCCGGCGACCACTTCCTGGTCGCCGACGACGACGGCGAGATCGTCGGCTTCGCGTACGCCTCGGCGTACCGTCCCCGACCCGGCTACCGACTGACCCGCGAGACCTCGGTCTACCTCTCCGACGTGGCCCGCGGACAGGGGCTGGGACGCCGGATGTACGACGACCTCCTCGGCCGCGTGCGCGCCGACGGGATCCACGTCGCGCTGGCGCTGGTGGCTCTGCCCAACCCGGCGAGCATGGCACTCCACGAGGCCTGCGGGTTCGAGCACCTCGGCACGATGCGGGAGGTCGGCCGGAAGTTCGACCAGTGGATCGACACCGCGTGGTTCCAGTTGGTTCTCTGAGCGCGTGGCATACGATCGCGGCGCGTGACCCTCAGATCACACGCCCCGATCGCGCGTCTCGCCCTCGCACCCGAGTTGCGGGATCAGGGCAGACCGACCAGCGAGTGCCCGCCCTTGAGCGGCTGGGTGTGGGATCCCTGGCGGACCTGGAAGTCGCCCGTGCCGATCCGCGAGCTCGGGGGCTCGTCGACCACGCGCGTCTGCGCCGGCGCGGCCGGCGCCGCGGTGTCTCCGGACGCCATGGCGACGCCGATCACGGAGGCGCCTCCGAGGATGACGACGATGGCGGCGGCGACGGCCAGCGGGTCCGAGTAGCGGTGGGTGGAGATGGCGGTGCTCATGGTGTGTCCTCTCGTAGCGGTCGGCTTCGACCTGGGTGACGAGGACATTGCGGGTAAGACACCCCGCCCGGCGTCCGGCAAATGCCTACATCTGAGGCATCGGTGAAGAACGCGCTGGGCAAGCCAGGTACCTCAGCCCGGGCGACGGGTGTGGCTCACCGCCGGCCGGCCGCATCTAAGACCCGAACTAGGGCGGATGCCAGATCCCGGATCGGCGTCTTAGCGCGAACGTGGTGGTCATCAGGAGAGACCAGACCCGAGGAGCCCGAGATGACCAGCTTCACCCACAACCTGACCGCCGCCGACAGCGTCGCCCGCCAGCTGATCCAGGAACGCGTCCACGACGCCGAGCGCCACGCCCAGGTTCGCGCCGTACGCGCGGCTCGTCGTGCCGCCCGCCGCGCGGAGCGACACATCAGCACCCCCCTCGCGCCGCAGTCGACGCACGACCTGCCCTGGTGGACCCTCCGCTGGCTGACGCCCGTCCGCTGAGGTGCTGTCACCGCCCAGATGAGGCGGGCCGCGAACCGTGTTCGTCGGCCCGCCTCATGTCTTTGCCCGGAAGATCGGGCACCGACTACTGAAACGGCCGATCCTTTGGGAGGATGCGGCCATGACCGTTGAGTCAGACGGTCCGGTCTCCCCCGGCACCGACTCCGTCGGCGCGGATCGCGCCGCAGCGCTGCTGCGGCATGCCCAAAACGTCGCCGACGAGCTCCAGACTCGGGCCGAGGAGGAGTCCGGCGCCCTCCGAGCGCAGGCCGAGGCACTCCACGCGGAGGCGGCCCAGCTGCACACGCGGGCCGAGCGGGAGCGTCAGCTGGCCCGCAAGCTCCTCGACGACACCTCGGCCGACGCTCAGCAGATCGTCGGTGACGCCGGCGAGCAGGCGCGGGTCCTGATGGAGGCCGCCCAGGACCACCACGACCAGATCGTGGCCGAGGCGGAGCAGACCGCGAACGACCGCGCCCTGGCCGGACAACGGGCTCACGACGAGGCGGTGGCCGAGGCCGAACGGGTCCGCGGAGAGGCCCAGCAGCAGGCCGAGGCCACCTTGGCCGGCGCGCAGGCGCGGGCCGACCAGCACGACTCGCAGACCCGCGACCTGGTCGAGTCACGCACGCGCGAGGCCGAGGAACACGTCGAGAAGCTCCGCAGCGCGGCCAGCGACGAGGTCGACGCGATGCGGGACGAGGCCGAGCGTCAGGCCCGGGCGATGCGCGAGTCGGCCGAGGCCGACGCCGAGGCCACCCGCCACGAGGCCGAGAAGACGCTGGCCGAGGCCCGCACCAGGGCCGAGGCGCACCTGGCAGACGCGGCGGCCGAGGCGCAGCGTCAGCTCGCGGCTGCCGCGGAGCAGACGGTGTGGACCCAGAACACCGTGCAGTCCCTGTTGGGCAGCGCGGACCTCGAGGCCGACCGCATCCGCAACCTCGGGCACCGCGACGCGTTCGACGTCGTACGCCGGGCCCGGCTCACCCTCGGTCAGGTGTCCGGTCGCGTGCGTCGTCGACTCGAGGACGAGATCGCGGCGACCAGCGCACGCGTCCAGGAGCAGCACGCCGCCGCCGCCGCCGCGGTCGAGGAGGGCCGCCGGTCCGCCGAGGAGGCGCGCGCGGCCGGCGAGCGTGACGCCGCCCGCCTGCGCGAGGACGCCGAGTCCGACGTGTCGCAGGCCGAGGAGCGCGCACGCCACCGGCTGGCCGAGGCCGAGCAGGGTGCACGGTCCCTCCGCGAGCAGGTGGCTCAGCAGGTGCTCGGCCGACAGCGCACCGCCGACGAGGACCTCAGGCGTGCGAGGGCCGAGAGCGCCGCGATCGTCGCCGAAGCCCGGCAGGAGGCGGACGACCTCCGTGCGCAGGCACGGCGTATCGTCGAGGAAGCCCGTGCCGAGGTGGCGTTGCTGGCGCGGCAGCGCGAAAGCATCACCGAGGAGCTCGGCCAGCTCTCCGGTGTCATCCAGGCCCTCGCCGTACCGACCCCGACCCATCCCCCCACGACACAGGAACCCGACCAGTGACGGATCAGAACAGCACCTTCAAGACCGTGATGCGCGGCTACGACCCGACCGAGGTCGACCGCCGACTCGAGGAGCTCACCGCCTCGGTGACCGCGCTGACCCAGCAGCGCGACGGGCTCGCGACCCGCGTGCAGGAGCTTCACGACGCCGCCTCGGGCTCCGCGGAGCCGCCCGGCTTCGAGCACCTCGGATCCCGGGTCGGACAGATCCTCAGTCTGGCCGACGCGGAGGCGGCCGAGCTCCGCGAGCGAGCCCGCGAGGAGGCCGAGGCACACACGACCGGGGCTCACGAGAGCACCGCGCAGATGCGGGAGGAGGCCGACCAGTACTCCGTCCGCACCCGGAGCGAGGCCGAGGCGAGGGCCGTGCGGATCGAGGAGGAGGCACGCAAGGCAGCCGACGACCACCGCGACAGCGCCGAGCGGGACGCCTCGGCCCGCCTGCAGGAAGCCGAGGCGGTCTACGAGGAGCAGCGCGCCCGGGCTGCGAAGGCCGCGGCCGACTTCGAGACCACGCTCGCCGGACGCCGCAAGGCCGCCGAGGACGAGTTCACCCAGAAGATGGCCGAGTCGCAGTCGCGACTCGACGAGGCGAGCGAGCTCGCCGAGCGCACGCGCACCGACGCCGAACACTCCCGGGCCGAGGCGTCCCGCGAGGCCGGCCGCCTGGTCGAGGAGGCCCGCCAGGAGGCGGCCCGGATCGTCGGCGACGCGAAGGCGACTGCCGAGCGGGTGCGCGCGGACTCCGAGCGGGAGCTCACCGCGGCCAGCCAGCGACGCGACAGCATCAACGCCCAGCTCGCCAACGTCCGACAGATGCTCGCCACCCTGACCGGCACGGCAGCCATGCCGCTGACGGCCTTCGGCGCCGACGACGAGGACGAGGCGGCTGCCACCGTCGATGACGCGACGGGCGAGGACGCGGACGCCGACGACGAGACGGAGGCCGACGAGGTCACCGACGAGGCGTCGGAGACCGAGGCCGACGAGGACTCGGACCAGCAGTCGGACGAGCAGTCCGACCAGGAGTCACGCGACGAGTCGATGGCCGAGAGCCGGGGCTGACCCGGCCCCTTCTCAACCGGGCGGTCGAGGGGCAGGCTGGGGGCCATGCCGATGAAGCCCACGACGGTCGTCCTGTTCGGCGCGACCGGCGACCTGGCCCGCCGCAAGCTCCTGCCCGGACTCCTGCATCTCTTCCAGACCGGACTGATGCGCGACATCACGGTGGTCGGGACGTCGCTGGACGAGCACGACCGCGAGTCCTTCATCGACTTCGCCCACCAGGCGGTCGAGGAGTTCGGGGGCGACGACCACGACACCGACGGATGGCCGGAGTTCTCCAAGCTCCTCTACTGGGCACCCGGTGACGGCGGACCCGAAGGCCTGCGACGGGCCATCGAGGAGGCCGAGGGTGGTCGGGCCGGCGAGTTCGACCGGTTGCACTACCTGAGCGTCCCGCCCAAGGCGGCACTCGCGGTCGTGCACGAGCTCGCGGAGGCCGGGCTCGTCGAGAACAGCCGGATCGTCATGGAGAAACCGTTCGGCACCGACCTGGCCAGCGCGCGGAAGCTGAACGCCGAGCTCCACGAGGTCTTCCGCGAGGAGCAGATCTTCCGGATCGACCACTTCCTCGGCAAGGAGGCGGCTCAGAACATCCTCGCGTTCCGATTCGCGAACGGACTGTTCGAGCCGATCTGGCACCGCAACCACGTCGACCACGTGCAGATCGACGTACCCGAGGAGCTCGGGCTCGAGACGCGGGCCGACTTCTACGAGAGCACCGGCGCCTTCCGCGACATGGTGGTGACCCACCTGTTCCAGGTGCTCGCGTTCACCGCGATGGAGCCGCCGACCGCGCTGGAGCCGGATGCGATCGGCGAGGAGAAGAACAAGGTCTTCCGGTCGATGCTCCCGATCGAGCCGCACGACGTCGTGCGCGGCCAGTACGTCGGTTACCGCGACATCGATGGTGTCGCGCACGACTCCGAGACCGAGACCTTCGTCGCCCTCAAGTGCTTCATCGACAACTGGCGCTGGGCGGGCGTGCCGTTCTACCTGCGCACCGGCAAGCGGCTGGCGGAGGGCGCGCGGATCATCTCCATCGCCTTCCGCGAGCCGCCGAAGTCGATGTTCCCGAGTGGGTCGGGCGTCGGCGACCACGGTCCCGACCACCTGACCTTCGACCTCGCCGACGAGGCGAAGATGTCGCTCTCGTTCTACGGCAAGCGACCCGGGCCCGGCATGAAGCTCGACAAGCTGTCGATGCAGTTCGCGATGCAGGACACCGGCTGGGCCGGTGCCGTCCTCGAGGCCTACGAGCGGCTGATCTACGACGCCGTCCGCGGCGACCGCACCCTGTTCACGACGGCCCAGGGCATCGAGCGCCTCTGGGAGATCTCGACGCCTCTCCTGGAGAACCCTCCGGTGGTGCGTCCCTACGCCCAGGGCTCGTGGGGCCCCAACCAGATCCACCAGCTGGTGGCGCCGTTCACGTGGCGGCTGCCGTTCGAGCGGCAGTGGCGCAAGCCGAACGACGATGGGGCCTGATCCGGCCGACGTGGGCCGTCAGGCCGACAGCTGCTGGGCGAGCTTCGTCGCCGACGCCTTGTCGTAGCCGCCGGTGATGCCGATGTGGCCGTCCTTCATGGAGGAGTCCACGAGCACGGCGGTCAGGACCTTGCCGTTCAGGACCACCGCGAGGTCGCCCCCCAAGCCGGTGTCGACGGTGTCGGAGAGCGTCGCGGCGGCGTCGTCGTCGAAGGTCACCCGGACGTACCACTCCGGCCCGCTCCCGATCGCAAGCGGCGTCGCGGAGGCGATCCCACCGGTCACGAGCGGAGCCTTGAGCAGGTAGACGTTGCTGGCCGCGTCACACTCCATGAGCTGGCCCTGCACCGCCGTCGGTGCCGAGGAGCAGTCGTAGTTCTTCATCGTGTCGACCATGTCCTTGGGGGCGGGTGGCCCGAGCTGCTCCTGGCCCTTCGACGTGTCCTGGGCATACCTCGCAGCCACCAGGCGGAACTGCACCGTGGACGAGACCGCTGGCCCTGTGGACGCCCCGGCGCCGTCGGAGCTCGAGCTCGAGTCGTCGCCACAACCGGCCAGCGCTCCCGCGAGGAGCACGAGCGGGGCCAGGGTTCGCACGACACGCACGGCGCCCATCTAACAGGGTCGGGACAAGGGATCCTCGCGGCGGGGGCGGTCCCGCGGAATAAGTTGCCGAATCGTGTTGTCGCCCTTCACATGAGCGTTTCCACGACAGTCCCGGCCATCCCCCTCAACGACGGCACGCAGATCCCGCAGCTCGGCTTCGGGGTGTTCCTGGTGCCGGCCGACGCGACACAGCGGACCGTGGAGCAGGCCTTCGAGGTCGGGTACCGGCACATCGACACCGCGCAGATGTACGGCAACGAGGCGGAGGTCGGAGCGGCGATCGCCGCCGCTGGCATCGCGCGCGACGAGCTGTACGTCACCACCAAGCTCAACAACGGCAACCACCTCCCCGACGACGCGCGGCGGTCCTTCGCCGAGTCGCTGGAGAAGCTCGGCCTCGACCACGTCGACCTCTTCCTCATCCACTGGCCACTGCCCACCCGGTACGACGGCGACTACGTGAGCACGTGGCGGACCATGGTGGAGCTGCGTGACGGCGGCGGTACGACGTCCATCGGGGTCTCGAACTTCGAGCCCGCCCACCTCGACCGGATCATCGACGAAACAGGCGTGGTCCCCGCGGTCAACCAGATCGAGGTGAACCCCTACTTCACCAACGAGGCGGCTCGCGCGGCCGACGTCCATCACGGCATCGCCACCGAGGCCTGGTCGCCGATCGCCCGGGGTGGCATCGCCGGCGACGCGACGATCGCCTCGATCGCGGAGCGGGTCGAGCGCTCGGCCGCCCAGGTGACCTTGCGCTGGCACCTCCAACGCGGTGACATCGTGTTCCCCAAGTCGACACACCGAGAGCGGATCGAGGAGAACTTCGCCCTCTTCGACTTCGACCTCACCGACGACGACCTGGCCGCGATCTCGGCGCTCGACCGCGGCGAGTCCGGTCGCACCGGGCCCAACCCGAACACGTTCGACATGATCCGTCGATGAGCGAGGCCGTTCGCGAGCCCTACGCCTCGGCGTCCAGCGCCTGTCCCCAACGTCGCAGGATCGCGGCCAGCTGAGAACGGTCGCGCTCGGAGAGTCCGGCCACCAGACGATGCTCGTTGGCGATGTGGACCGCCATCAGTCGGTCGACCAGCTCGAACCCGGCGTCGGTCAGCCGGATCCGGCGTGAGCGTGCGTCCGCCTCACTGACCGTGCGGGTCACGAGGCCTCCGCTCTCCAGACGGTCGATGCGCTTGGTGACCGCGGACGACGTCACCATCGTCGAGGAGCAGAGCTGGCCCGGGGTCATCTCGTACGGCGCACCGTTGCGGCGCAGCGTCACGAGCACGTCGAAGTCACCATCTCCGAGGCCGGCCTCCGCGAAGACGGTGCGCAGCTCGAGGTTGAGGACGTCGGCGAGCCGATGCAGACGACCGATCAGGCCGATCGGTGACGGGTCGAGATCGGGCCGCTCGCGCCGCCACTGCGCCAGGATTCCGTCGACATGATCCTGCTCCATGTCTTCACTATATCTTCCCGGGAAGGTATATTAGTTTCCATGGAAACTACCTCCTGGCGAGCGCTCCTCCTCACCGCGTTCGCACCCGCCGCCTGGGGGACGACGTACCTGGTCACGGAGCGACTCCTCCCGCCCGACCGGCCGCTGCTGTCCGCGACGCTGCGCGCGCTCCCCACCGGTCTCCTGCTGCTCGCCGTCACCCGGCGACTCCCGTCCGGGGTGTGGTGGTGGCGTGCCCTGCTGCTGGGCGTCGCCAACATCGGCATGTTCTTCCCGCTGCTGTTCCTGGCGGCGTACCGGCTCCCCGGCGGCCTCGCGTCCACGCTGCAGGCCACCTCGCCACTCGCCGTGATGGCCCTGGCCGCCCTGCTGATCGGCGAGCGTGCCGGGACGGCCCGCCTCGCCGCGGCCGCGGTCGGCATCGCCGGCGTCGGGCTGCTCGTGCTCCGCTCCCCCGGTGAGCTCGACACGCTCGGGTTGGTCGGCGCCTTCGGCTCGGTCGTCGTGTCGGCGCTCGGCTTCGTGCTGATCAAGCGGTGGACCCCGCCGGTCGACATGCTCACGCTCGTCTCCTGGCAGCTGGTGGCCGGCGGCCTGGTCCTGCTCCCGTTCACCCTGCTCATCGAGGGTGCCCCGCCGCACCTCGACGCCCAGGCGCTCGGTGGGTACGCCTGGCTGATGATCGCCGGCACCGCCGTGGCGTACTGGTGCTGGTTCACCGGTCTGCGGGCGATGCCGGCCGGCGCCGTGTCACTGATCGGCCTGATCAACCCGGCCGTGGGGACGTTGCTCGGCGTCGCTGTCGCGGGCGAGACCTTCGGGTGGGTCCAGGCGCTCGGCATGCTGCTGGTGCTCGGTGGCGTCGTAGCAGGTCAGCCCACCACGATCGCGTGGGTACGCCGCCACCTCGCGGCGCGGCGTACGCCGGTGCACGCTCAGGCCGAAGCCCGCGCCACGTGCTGAGGCCGCCGACTAGCCGATCTGGACCTTGACCTCGTTGGAGGCCAGGTGGGTGTCGGAGTCGATGACCCGGAAGCGGTTCATCCCCGGCGTGCCCGTCTGGATGTAGGTCGCGAAGGTGCCGTTGGTGACGGTCGCCGAGATCGAGTAGAAGTCCTGCCACGAGCCGTTGCTGAACTTCTGGACGTTGAGCACCGCACCCTCGCCACCGGGATAGGTGCCGGTCAGGTCGATCCGGCCCATCGGCGACACGGAGGTCTGGCCGGACTGGAGCGAGATGCGCGTCTTCGGCTTCTTGATCTTCGGCGGCGGAGAGTTCGTGTCATCCGACGTCGGGCTGGAGCCGAGGGTGATCGACGGGCCGCTCGCCTGTGGGGTCTTCGCCGGTTTCGGTACGTCGAGCGTCGCGCCGTCGTCGCCCGCGACGACCGCGGCGTGGCCCCCACTGACGCCGAGGACATGCGCGCCCACGACGAGGACGACCGCGGCCACGAGCCCCACGGCGACAGCGACGGCGATCAGCGCCAGCAACCCGAAGACAACGGGGCGATCCTCGTCGGCCTTCACGCCGGGCGCACCTCTTCCCTGTCGACGGTCGTCGTGCTGAGAGCACCATTGTCGCGGACCGGGCAAGCAGGTCCGAATCGCCAGGCCCCCAGCCGCCCCGTCATCCTCGAGGATGATTCGCACGCCGAGCCGTCATCCTGACGGTGTAAATCGGCCGCTGGACGCTGACCGCGGGGGTTGCTACGTCATAGAACTGCATCCTCAGGGGTCCGCCCGAGTGGCCCCTTTCCAGGAGGAATCCAGATGCAGACGCGTTACCGCGCGGCAGCCACGGCGCTGCTGCTCACGGCCACCGCGGGCATGGCTGCGACCGGAGGGGCCGCCGAGGCTTCCGGGACGCACCAGGCTGCCGCGAAGGCCAAGACACTGACGATCACCATCAAGTCCAAGGACGGCAAGGTGAGCTTGTCGGACGACAGCATCCGTCCCGGCAACACGGTCTTCAAGGTCAAGAACATCGACGGCAAGAAGTCCAAGGGACTCATCCAGATCTTCCGCCTCAGGTCCGGCTATACGCTGCCGGACGCGTTCGGCGACTTCTCACAGTTGTTCATCGACCCGCCCACTGCGGACTCGATCGCCGCGATCAACCGGGTCGACGACAACATCGTCTTCTACGGCGGCATGGAGGCGAAGAAGAAGAAGAGCGCCACCACCATGTGGGCGACCAACCTCGACAAGGCCGGCACCTACTACGTCGCCAACCTCGACAAGAACAGTCTGACGACGCTGACGGTCGCGGGTAGTCGCCAGAAGCGCGCCCTGCCCCACCAGGACGGCTTCATCGACCCCAAGAGTGCGAACAACCCGTCCGGCAACACCTTCAAGGCCGGCAAGCACAACGCGGCGCAGGGTTGGATGAGCACGACGAACAAGGCCAAGGAGCCGCACTTCGTCGACATCGAGCAGGTCAAGAAGGGCACCAAGAACAGCGACATCAGCGCGTTGTTCCAAGGCGGACCCAACGTGTTCAAGAACAACGGCGCCCACGCCGACACCGGCGTGATCAGCCCCGGACACCGCTTCCTGTGGGCCTACCACCTCACGAAGGGCACGTACGGCGTGCTCTGCTTCTGGCCCGGCAAGGACGACGGCATGGCGCACGCCATCATGGGCATGCACATCGTCACCCACCTCGGCTGATTCCGGACTCCCTCCCGCCCCGGACCGCGCCGGATCCCGGCGGCGGGAGGGACCTCACGGATCGATGCGCTCGCCGGCGGGCTGCCTGGCCTCTCTCTGTGCCACGGCATGCTCGTCGGTGCGCGCGTCGTACCTCCAGAAGTCACTCAGCCAGATCGCGGTCAGCGTCACCCCGCCGACGCACGCGACGCCGCCACTGATGATCGACCCGCGGACCGACCAACGGTCCGCCACGATGCCGGCCCGCACCTGACCGCCGAGCGGCCCGACCGAGTAGCTCAACATCTCGATCCCCGCGAGGCGGCCGCGCAGGTTGTCGGGGATCGTCTGGTTCCAGATGGTCCCGCGGAAGACCGCCGAGATCATGTCTGAAGCACCCGCCAGGGTGAAGAACAGGACCGCCACCCAGATCGACGGCGACCAGCCCGCGGCCGCGATACAACCGCCGTAGACGATGGCCGCGACCACGATGGCGCGACCGTGGTGGTGCACCCGCGCGGTCCAGCCCGACAGGGCGGTCGCGACCAGGGCACCGACGGTCTCGGCGGAGTACAGCACGCCCAGGAGGTGCGGCTGGGAGAAGACCTTCTCCGCAAGAGCCGGGAACAGCACCACCGGCATCGCCAGCAGCATCGCCGCCAGGTCGACGACGTAGGTGCCGAGCAGGTCGCGGCGGCTCAGGGCGTAGCGCAGACCCTTGCCGATGCCGGCCAGGCTGGGCGCCTCCGTCTCGCCGACGTGGGGGTAGCGGCGCATCGCGGCATACATCATCGAGGCCACGAAGAGCCCGATGACGTCGACCAGGAAACACCAGGCCGGCCCGGCCGACGCCACGATCAGGCCGCCGATCGTCGGGCCCACCAGGACACCTGCCTGCATGCCGAAGCTCGAGAGGGCGTTCGCCGCGGTCAGCTCGTCGTGACGGACGGTGCGGGGCAGCAGAGCCTCGCGAGAAGGTCGCTGCAGCGCCGAGGACGACGTGAGCAGGCCCGCGACCACGAAGATCTCCCAGAGTCGCGGGTTGTCGGAGAAGGCGTTGATGCACAGCCACGTGGTGAAGGCGGCCTGCGCGATGCCGGTCCAGATCAGCAGCAGCCGGCGGTCGACGTGGTCCGCGAGGGCTCCGCCGTAGAGGCCGAAGACGATCAGCGGCACCAGCTCGACCAGGCCGATGGCGCCGACGGCGAAGTTGGAATGCGTGAGCCGGTAGATCTGGAAGGGGATGGCGACGTACGTCATCATCCCGCCGAGATAGAAGACGGTCCCGGCGATCAGGAGCAGGCGGAAGTCACGGTGCTCCCGGAAGGGCCCGAGGTCCATCCGGAGCGCGCGCAGGCGTGCCCCCCATCCCATGCCACGATTGTGACAACCCACGCTCGGCCGACACACCGGAATCGGACACCTTTGACCAAGTTCACCCGAACGGGCGGTCGGGCTCACCCGGCTCGGTCACTCCGAACTGGTCACCCGGATCCGGGACCCGCGCCGCGGCACGCTCGTGATGTTGCGGACCTGCGGGCGGTCGGATCCGCAGGCCGTCACGTCGTACGACGCCAGGATCGCGCGGAGCACGGCGACGCCCTCCATGAGCGAGAAGCCGGCGCCGATGCACCGGCGTACGCCGCCACCGAACGGGATCCAGGTGTTGACGGGCGGGTTCTGCCCGAGGAACCGGGTCGGGTCGAAGCGCTCGGGCTCGGCGTGGTTGTCGGCACGACTGTGGGCGATCAGGATCGAGGGTCCGACGGTCGCACCCGCGGGGAGGTCCCAGCCACCCACGGTCGTCGCCTGCAGGAGGGTCCGCACGACCATCGGGATCACGGGGTGTAGCCGCATCGACTCCTTGAGGACGGCCTCGAGGAACTCCTCGTCACCGCCGTCGGCCGCGTCACGGGCCCGCGCCAGCAGGGCGGAGTCGCTGCCGAGCTCGTGCAGCGCCCACGAGAGCGCGCTGGCGGTGGTCTCGTGGCCCGCGAGCAGCAGGGTCACCAACTGGTCGCGGAGCTCCTCGTCGGTGAGCCGGTCACCCTCGTCGCCTGCGACGATCAGTCGCGACAACACGTCGGACCGTTGGTCCAGGTCGGAAGCGGCCCGGCGTGCCCGGATCTCGGCGTACATCAGCTCGTCGAGACGGTAGGCGTTGTCGACGGTCTTCTTCCACGGACCGAACCGCTGCAGAACCGGGTAGCCCCAACCGAGCAGGACCGCCGGGCTGACGTTGACGGTGCGGTTGACGCACGGACGCAGCCGGGCCAGCCGCTGCTCGTCGGTGACACCGAAGACGACACGGAGGATGACCTCGAGGGTCAACGCGTTCATCCGGTCGAGGCTCCGGAACTCCTCGCCCGCACGCCAGCGGGCCACCTCGGCCTGCGCGACCTCGTCGACGAGGGCGCGGTAGCCGCGCAGTGCCTGACCGTTGAACGCCGGCATCAACAGGGAGCGGGCGCGCTTGTGCTCGGCGCCGTCCTGCAGCAGGAGCGAGTGCTCACCCATGATCGGGCCGAGGATCGCGTTGCCCTTGCCGGCATGGAACACCCCGGGATCGCCGGCGAAGATCTCCTTGGCGTGCTCCGGTCGGGTGAACAGCACGAGGGGCCGGCCCCCCGGGAGGATGCGGACGGTGAAGACGTCGCCGTACCGACGCCACATCCGGGGCACGAACGTGTGACGGAACCGGATCAGCGCGACGCTCTGCGCCCAGACCGGCCATCGCGGCCCGGGCGGGAGCCCCGTGAGGTCGAACCGTGGCGCGGACTCGCCGCCGAACGGCCGCATCCGCTGGAAGCGACGCGCGGTGAGCTCGGCGGGCTGCTCGTCTCGGTCGGATCGGGCGTCGGACTGCGTCTCATGATGATCGAGCGTGGTCATGGTCGCCTCCGTTCCGCTCGCCATACTACGAGTACGCGAATCACCGACGCAGGGTGGCGGTCACCTCGTGCCGGAGGACCGGGTTGTCCCGTTTCGCGCGGCAGGTGAGGGCGGCGGGAGCTCCGAGGGTCGAGCGCACGCGGACGTCGTACGTCGTGCCGTCGACCTCGAAGGTGACGACGACCTCGTCCTCGTCGCGTCGGGCGCCGGTGTGGCGGACGGCGTCGGCACGTCGCTCGCCCAGCTCCTGACGCAGATGGACCTCGGCGAACTGCGCGGGCATCGACAGGGTGGCGCGACCGCGCAGGAGATCGAGGTCGAGGAGGCCGCGCGCGAGGTCGGCGAGCAGGGCAGGGGCGCGTAGGACGTCGACCCGGCCGAAGCCCAGGCCGTCGGGGAGCACGAGCACGTTGCCGGCGAACCGGTCGCCCCCGAGGTGCGAGCACTCCCAGACCCGGTCAGGAGCGGAAGCGGCCAGGGCTGCTGCCACGGGCCTGCCGCGCTCGGCGCAGCACGCGTCGTGTCGTCCGTGCGTGCACACGAGCACGAGCGGGATCCGTCCACGGCTCGAGCCCCGGCGAGCGTCCGGCCGCCACGGCAGCGAGGTCGAGGGACTCGATGTCTTCGATGCGGTCGAGCACCACCGACTCGCACCACTCGCCGGTGCGGACTGCAAAGACGCGGACACGTTCTCCGATGCGGGTCCCGCGGCGTCGGACGAGGAGCACGCGCACGCCCGTCGCCCCGACCTGCGCCCTGAGCCACGAGCGAGTCCCGTCTGGCATGCGCGCGTCGCGCAACGCGACCTCGCCCCACGGTCCGGCGTGCTCCACGAGCAGGAACCCGCGCACCGGCGTCGTGGTGCCCGCCAGCTGGTCGCCCCGCCGGAGAGCCGCCTCCGTGCAGCGCTCGCTCATCTCGGGGTGGTCTTCATGCGGGCTCGAGCAGGCCTTCGCGCAGCAGCCTGCGACAGAGGACGACGGCGCTCGTGGTCGCGAGGGGGAGGTCACTCGGTGTCAGGGTGTGACCGGGACGGAGCTCGTCGATCGCGGGACCGAGCCAGGAGGGGACGTCGATCGTGCGGTCACCGAGCAGCAGAAGCATCCGGTCTCCGCGGACTCGACGTACGCAGGGAACGCCAGGTCGGCGGCGGAGCAGCGTGTGCTCGTCGAGGTCACGTGCCACGAGTCCGGCCACGACGCCGCGGCCGAGCCGGGACGGACGGGAGCTCAAGAAGCGGTCGGAAGCGGCGGTGACGACTTCGGCGGCGTCGAGCCGGCGTACGTCGTCGGCGAGGCTCGCGAGCCGGTCTGTCAGCTGCTGAGCCAGGGATTCCGGGTGCTCCAGCGCGCCGGCGGGAAGATGGCCGGCCCCCCAGGAACCGAGGAGCGGCTCGACCGCTTGGCGGAGCAGGTCGGACCACGTGCGTTGGTTGATGCCGAGAGTGACGTGGAGGCTGGCGGACTCCTGCGCGCGGGCCGCGTGCGGCGTGCCCGTGGGCAGGTACATGCAGACGCCGGGTCGCATCATGACGTCGTCGACCCGGCAGTCCGGGTGGGTCGAGCACGGGCGCTCGCCGTCGGCGTGGTGGATCTCCCAGAGCTTCGTCCCATGGGTCTGGAAGACGAAGACGTCATGAGAGTCCTCGTGGACGGCGAAGCCCTGGGACCCGGGAGGGGTCAGGTAGGCGTTCACCTGGCAGGGGTGGCCGAGCTCCAGCTCGAGCTCCGCGGTGAACGTCGTGAGCCGCGGCCAGGACCGATGCAGGGCCTGGAGCACGACCGTCGCACCGTCGTCGAAGAGCGCCAGGAGCTTGCGGGCGTCGACGAGGCCGGTGACGGGTCGACCTGCGACCGTCGCCCCGCTGCGGACGAAGTCCGCGTCAGAAAGGACGCCGCCGTCGCGTGCCACACGTACGGACGGCGTACGGATCGCGGTCTCGGTGAGGAGATGGTCGACGTCATCGAGCGAGAGCAGGTCGGTGAGCCGCTCGGGTGCTGTCTCGTGGACGAGCACACGGGTCGCCCAGACCTTGTCGACGAAGGTCTGGGCGTCCCCGCTGAGCAGGTCGAGGGGCGAGGTCACCCCTCGGAGGCGCCACCGTCGGTGGTGTCCGTGGCGTCGCCGTCGGTGCCGTCGGCATCCGTGCCGTCGGCGTCTCCGCCGTCCGTGCCGTCGGCGTCCTCAGCGTCGCCGTCGACCGTGTCCTTCGCGTCGCCGTCCGTGCCGTCCGCGTCACCGAGCGTGCCGTCGGTACCGGTGCCACTCGTGGTCATGTCGTCGTCGCTGAGCCCATCACCGGGCTCTTGGGGCGTGGTGGTCATGGTTGCTCCTTCGAGAGCCGGCGGTCGGTCCGCCAGACGTAGCCAGCCCGTACCCGGGTGCCGCAGGTTTCACTCCTCGACGAAGCTGCCCGGCGTTATCCCAGCAGGCCGTCACGCCGCGCGATCGCGGCCGCCTCGGTGCGGCCGGAGGCGCCGAGCTTGCCCAGGATGTTGGAGACGTGCACCGACACCGTCTTGGTGCTGATGAAGAGCTGACGCCCGATCTCGCCGTTGGTGCGACCCTGGGCGACCAGTGCCAGGATCTCCGCCTCACGCCGCGTGAGCGACACCTTCACGTCGCGGGTAGGAGCCGGCGCAGCTGGGATCTGGCCGAGCAGTCGTAGCAATGGCTGGGCCTTCAGCTCTTCAGCGGTCTTGATCGCTGCCTGCCGGGCCTGGTCGGCGCCTTCGGTGTCGCCCGTGGCTGCGAGCACGTCGGCCAGGGCCGCCCGGACGCAGGCCAGCTCGTAGGGCGCGGCGTACGAGTCGAAGAGGGTCTCGGCTTCGCGCCACGCGCTGACGAGGGCCTCGGGAGCGGGCGGGTCGACGTCGGCCGCCCAGCGCCAGCGCATCAGCTCGGCGTCGACGCGGGACTCCCAGGCGCGGCTCTCGGGGCCCCAGGTGGAGCCGGTCTTCTCGCTGCGGCGCTCGAGCACGGCATGCGCGTCGTCGACCAGGCTCGCGACCAGTGACGCGTCGGCGGCGCGCTCGGTGGCGCTGCGCTGACTCGCGCCGGACGCGAAGGCCGCAAGCGTGGTGGCCGCCAGCCTGACCCTGGCTTGGAAGAGCGGGTGCCAGATGCTCGTCAGGGTCTCGACGACCTGGCGGTAGGTGTCGTACGCCGCGGCCTGGTCTCCGCGCAGCTCGGCGGCCTCCATCTCGGCCCCGCCGGCGGTCGTCGCGACCAGCCCCTCCTCGCGCCAGAACGCTCGCAGGCTGTGGGCCAGCCGCTCCCCCTCCACGTCGCCACGGGCGACCAGGATCTGCGAGCGGGTGCCTCCGAACAACGCGGCGTAGATCGGGGGAGCCACCTCGCGCGAGAGGTCGAGCACCTTCAGCGCGTCGTCCCACCGGCCCTGCATGCGCAGGGACACGGCATGCATCCACCGCGCCTCCGCGGCGTAGGGGACCCAAGGCGTGCCCTCGGCCTTGGCGCGCGTGGTCGCCTGCTGGAACGCATCGTCGGCCTCGGTGAACTCCGCGTTGTCGAGGTGGTGGTTGCCGAGGAGGAGCAGGGCACGCAGCTCGGTGTTGGACGCCCCGGCGTCGACCGCGCCGGCGATCGCCGACCGCAGTGCCTCGATCAGGGACTCCGAGGGGCCGCCCTTCTTCTCCAGGCCGACCAGCGTGGTGCGGATGTCGCTGGCGAGCCGGGGCATGTCGAGCCGCTCGGCCAGGGCCAGCGCCGTCATCGCGACCTCGCGACCCTCCTTGTAGTGGCCGAAACGACCGAGCATCCGGGCATGGACCGACAGCACCTTCGCCCGGGCGTTGGTGGGGTCGTCGGGCACCAGCGCCACGGCCTCGCGCGTGAAGTCCAGGGGGTCCTCCTGGGTCTCGGTCATCGCCAGGGAGAAGGCGAGGGTGCCGAGCAGCTGCCCACGGACCAAGCCGGTGGCGTCAGCGGGCAGGTGGTCGAGCTGTTCGCGGACGACGCCGAGGGCGCGGGCCGGATGACCGGCCGCGATCAGGGCGTCGGAGACCAGCCCCACCAGGCGGGGGTAGTCGAGGTCGACGCCGTCGGGCAGGCGAGTGTCGGACCAGAGGTCGAGCGCTTGGAGGTAGTGCTGGGCTGCCTCCTCGGCGCCACCCACGCCTCGAGCGTCGTCGCCCGCGCGGAGACTGGCGGTGAGCGCGGTCGCGTGGTCCTTGGCCATCCGCGCGTGGCGGGCGAGCTCGGCGGCCGTGCCGGTGGCCCGGCCGTCCTTCAGCGCCACGGCGTACGCCGCGTGGAGCGACGTGCGCTCGCCGGGGAGGAGGTCGTCGTACACCGCCTCCGCGAGAAGGGCGTGGCGGAACTGGTAGAAGTCGTCGCCCGTCGGCACGAGCACGTGGCCCTCGACGGCGTCGCGCACCGCGCTGTCGAGCTCCGCCGGGTCGAGGCCGACGACGGCACTCAGGGCAGCGTGCGAGACCCGGCGGCCGGCCACCGCGGCGGCGCGGACCACGGTGACCGCCGAGTCGTCGAGCGTCTCGAGGCGGACGAGGAGCAGCTCGGCGAGGTCTTCGGGGACGCGACCCGTGCGGCTGCGGGTGGCGCCGACGAGCTCCTCGACGAAGAACGCGTTGCCCTCGGCACGTCCGACGATGTCGCGGACCTTCGCCTCGGACAGCGGGTCGGGGTGGAGCTGCTGCACGAGGCGGCGTACGTCGGCGCTGCCGAGCGGGTCGACCTGGAGCCGCTCGACGCCGCTCATCCGGGCCCAGACGGCGACCTGGCGGCGGAGCGGGTGACGTCGGTGGAGGTCGTCGGAGCGGTAGGACGCCACGAGCGCCACGGGCGACTCGAATCCGCGGCCGAACAGGAAGCTCATCAGGTCGCGCGTCGACTGGTCGGCCCAGTGGAGGTCCTCGACGACGAGGAGGAGGCACTGACGGGCGCCGGCGGCCTCGGCCAGGGCGTGCACGGCGTCGAAGAGGGCGGCCTGGTCGGCCGGGACGGACTCGGGGTCGGTGGCCTGGCTCAACATCCGCTGACCGGGCAGCAGACGGAGCAGGGCGGGGTGGCGCTCGGCGACCTCGTCGAAGAGGTCGGGCAGCTCACGGGCGAACCGGCCGGTGATCTCGGAGAAGGGAAGGAAGGGGAGGGCGCTGTCGGCGAAGTCGAGACAGTGCCCGGCCTGGACCAGCCAGCCCTCGGTGACGCTGCGGTCACGGAGCTCGGTCAACAGGCGGGTCTTGCCGACGCCGGCATCGCCGGCGAGGAGCACGGCCGAGCGCTCGGCCGCAGACGCAGAGATGCCGAGCGTGGAGCACAGCTGCTCCAGCTCGGCATCTCGCCCGATCAACTGCGATGTCATGTGGTCCATCTTGGCGGGAACCACGGACACCGACATCTCAGTTGATCCAGTTCTTCTCGTTGGTGGCCGCATCGGGCCCGTCCCACTCGAGGCGACGACGCCACTTGCGGTAACGGACCGGCTTCAGCTCGTCTCGCGTTCGCGAGGTGTGGTACTTGAGCTCTGACTCGAGGAGGAACAAGTCGTTCATCACTCTGATCCCTTCGTGTTCGTGTTGTGCTGACACGTAGAGACTCGCTCCCTGAGGTAGTCCGGGACATCGGCACCGCTCCCTATCTGTGCCTGCCCCCTACCTAAGAAAAGTCCGCCCCCGGCATGGCTACCTACCTCAGATGCACCTCAGACCGCCTCGATTCCCCGCCGGAGCGGCCGAATGGGCCGGCATGGGGCCCTGGGGCTGCTCAAGCGGCGCACCTGCGCCGGTTGGCCGTCAGACCGGGCGGCCCGAGACCCAGGTGGCGGAGACGAGGGGTACGCCGGGGCGGTAGGCGAGATGGACGTGCGTGGGGGCGTCCAGCACGACCAGATCGGCCTGCCTCCCCGGGATGAGGGCGCCGACGTCGTCCCGGTCGAGGGCGGCGGCTCCACCGGCGGTCGCGGCGTACACGGCCTCGGCCGGGGTCATCCCCATCTCGCGCACCGCCAGGGCGATGCACAGGGGCAGCGAGCTGGTGTAGCAGGAGCCGGGGTTGCAGTCGGACGCGAGTGCGACACGGACGCCGGAGTCGATCAGCCGTCGGGCGTCGGGATACGGGTGCCGCGTCGAGAACTCGACCCCCGGCAGCAGCGTCGCGATCGTGCCCGAGTCGGCGAGCGCGGACACGTCGTCGTCGGTGAGGTAGGTGCAGTGGTCGACGGCGGTCAGTCCGAGGTCACACGCCAGGCGTACGCCGGGCCCGGCGCCGAGCTGGTTCGCGTGGAGGCGACCGCGGAGCCCGGCAGCAGCTCCTGCCTCGAGGACGGCTCGGCTCTGGTCGGCATCGAAGGCACCGGTCTCGCAGAACGCGTCGACCCATCGGGCGTACGGCGCGCACGCCTCGAGCATCGGACCCGTGACCAGCGCGACGTACTCCTCGGGCGTCGCGCCCTCCGGCACCACGTGCGCGCCGAGGTACGTCGTCTCCTCGGTGAACTGTCGCGCCACCGCGAGGCTCCGCGACTCGTCGTGCACCGTCAGCCCGTAGCCGCTCTTGATCTCGACCGTCGTGGTGCCCTGTCGGCGCATCTCCGTGACGAGGCGGGCGACGTGACTCGTGAGCTGCTCGTCGGAGGCAGGCGCGGGTGGCTGCCACCGTGGTGCGGATGCCACCTGCGGCGTAGGACTCCCCGGCCATCCGGGCGGCGAACTCCGCCGAGCGGTCGCCGGCGAAGACCAGGTGGGAGTGGGAGTCGACGAAGCCGGGGATCACCGCCCGGCCGCCCGCGTCGACCTGCTCGTCGGCCGCCGGGGCATCGACCGCCTGACCGACCCACGCCACCGTCGAGCCCTCGACGACCAGTGCAGCGTCCGCGATGGCCCCGAGGAGGTCGTCGGCGTCGGGGTCGTTGGTGACCAGCTCGCCGATGTTGGTGATCAGGGTGCTGGTCACGACCAGATCCTGCCGATGACGGCGTCCAGGTCGCGACCGAGCTGCTCCCGATCGCCCTCGCGGAACGCGACGCGACCGTCGACGACGACGTGGACGACGTCCTCGGCGGAGGCGGCGTACACCGCGGTGTGCTCGTCGGCGCCGGTCCCGGCCGTGCGCACGCGGTCGGTGGCGATCGTGACGAGGTCGGCACGCTGACCGACCGCGATGGCGCCGGCGTCGGACCAACCGAGGGAGCCGTGCCGGGTGGCGGCGCCCATCAGCTCGGCGGCCGACCAGTGACCTCGCTCCTGCGTCGCCAGCCGCTCGTCGAGCTCGACGGCGCGCATCTCCTCGAACATGTCGATCACGGCGTGGCTGTCGCTGCCGAGGGTCAGGGGACTGCCTGCGTCGTGCAGAGCCCGGCTGGGGCCGATGCCGTCGCCCAGGTCGCGTTCCGTCGTCGGACAGAAGCATGCGTGGGTGCGTGCGTCACCGATCAGGCGCACGTCCTCGTCGGTCAGATGAGTGGCATGGACCACGGTGTTGTTCTCGTTGAGGTGCCCCGCCTCGGCGAACACCTGCGTCGGCGTCATGCCGTACGCCGCGAGGCACTGCTCGTTCTCGGCGACCTGCTCGGACAGATGGATGTGCAGCGGGGTCGTGGCGTAGCGCTTCATCTGGTCGAGCGGCACCGCGCGGACCGAGTGGTAGGCGCCGCCGATCCGTGCACCCTCACTCGGGCCGATCGCACTCAAACGGTCGGCCCACGCGTCGACGTCGCCGTCGCTGAACCGCACCTGCGGGCCTTCCGGGGGTTTGCCGAAGCCGGAGCTGAGGTAGCAGGTGTCGAGCAGCGTGATCCGTAGGCCCGCCGTCCGGGCTGCCTCGATCAGGGCCAGTCCCATCTCGTTGGGGTCGTCGTACGGCGTGCCGTCGGGCTGGTGGTGGAGATAGTGGAACTCCCCCACGCTCGTGATCCCGGCCGCCACCATCTCCCGGTAGGTGACCGTCGCCAGCGCGAGGTAGGTGTCGGGATCCAGCCGCGCCGCCACGTCGTACATCTGGTCGCGCCACGTCCAGAACGTGCCGCGGTCGCGCTGCGTCCGCCCCCGCAGCGCGCGGTGGAACGCGTGGCTGTGGCAGTTGGCGAACCCGGGGATCGTCAGGCCGGGCAGGGGGGTGGGGTCGGCGGGATACCCGGTGAGCCGGGGATCCCGTCCCATCTCAGCCTTGGCAACACCCGAGAAGCGATGGGAGTCCCCCATCGGTGTGACGGAAGTGAACAGGCCGTTCTCGATCTCCACCAGCACGTCGTCCCGGACGGCACCGTCGATCCACGCCCGCTCGAGGAGGTACGCCGTGGGGTCGCTCATGACGCGAGCCGCGCCAACGTCTCGACCAAGGCGTCGACGCCCGCCAGGCAGTCCGGGATCTCGGCGTGCTCCGCCGGCGAGTGGGACACGCCCGTGGGGTTGCGGACGAACAGCATCGCGCTCGGGATGCCCTGCGCCGACAGGATCCCCGCGTCGTGCCCGGCCTGCGTCGGCAGGATCGGCCAGTCCCCGGCCTCGTGGTCGGTCGCGATGCGTTGCGCCAGCGACGAGTCGAAGTCGACGGCCCCGGACACCGACTCGGCGGTGACCGTCAGCGACGTCCCGTCCCGCTCCGCCCGCTCCGACGCCTGGCGCGTGATGGCCGAGACCAGCTCGGCCAGCGCCTCGTCGGTCTCGCACCGCGCGTCCATCCACGCGGTCACCGCCGACGGCACCGAGTTGGTGGAGTTCGGCGCGGTGTCGACCCGCCCGAACGTCGCGCGCTGACCGGCCACTCGAGCCTGCTTGTTCGCCGCGAGCGCGGTCATCGCGTAGGTGAGCATCGGGTCCTGCCGGTCCTCCATCCGGGTCGTCCCGGCGTGGTTCGGCGATCCGGAGATGTCGAACCGATAGCGACCGTGCGGCCAGATCCGGCTGGCCACACCGATCGCCGCACCCCGGTCGACGAGGTCCCGACCCTGCTCGACGTGGAGCTCGACGAAGCACGCGAGCTGCTCAGACCCCAGCCAGGCTTGAGGATTCTCGGCTTCGAGGCCGGCGGTGGCCATCGCCTCGTCCAGTCGTACGCCGTCCCGGTCGCGCAACCCGCGGGCCCTCTCCCAGGAGACGGCCCCGGACGCGAGCCGTGACCCGAGGCAGGCGAGCCCGAAGCGGGAGCCCTCCTCCTCCACGAACACCGACACCCCGATCGGCCGCGCCGGCCGGAAGCCCCGGTCACGCAGCACCTCGACGGCCGCGAGCGCCGTGACGACGCCGAGCGGCCCGTCGTACGCACCCCCGTCGAGCACCGAGTCGAGGTGCGACCCGGTGACCACACCCGGGCCGGTGCCGGAGTCCCACCAGGCGATCCGGTTTCCGAAGGCATCGGTCTCGAGCCGCAGCCCACGCGAGGCGGCCTGCTCGACGAACCACGCGTCCAGCTCGCGCTCGGCCGAGGCGAACGGCTGCCGGAAGTAGCCGCCGCTGCGCTCGGCCAGACCGAGTGGCTCGATCGCGCGCCACATCTCCTCGAAGTGGTCAGGCACACTCGCCCCCATGGAGTTCCAGGACGTCGTGCGCCGCCGCCGCATGATCCGTGAGTACGCCGACACCCCCGTCGACCCGGCCTTCATCGACCGGGCGCTCGCCAACGCCGTCCGCGCGCCCAGCGCCGGCTTCAGCCAGGGATGGGCGTTCCTGGTGCTCGACCGGGCCGTGGACGTCGAGAGGTTCTGGGACGTCGACCACGACTCCCGGCGAGCTCCCGGACAGCTGGCTCCGCGGCATGAGGACCGCGCCGGTGGTGATCATCCCGTGCAGCAGCAAGTCGGCGTACCTCGACCGCTACGCCGAGCCCGACAAGGGCTGGACCGACCTCGACGAGGCGCGCTGGCCGGTGCCGTTCTGGCACATGGACGCGGCGATGGCGAGCCTGCTGGTCCTGCTGACGGCGGTGGACGAGGGGCTCGGCGCCTGCTTCTTCGGCATCCCTCCGGAGCACGACCGCGCGACCCGCGACGCGTTCGGCATCCCCGACGACTACGACCCCGTCGGCGCGATCACATTGGGTCACCGGCTGCCCGACGAGGCGCCGTCCGGCTCGCCGACCAAGCGTCGGCGCAAGGAGCAGGAGGACGTCGTACACCGGGGCCACTGGACGTCCTGACACGTCGCCAGTCCACCGGTACGACGGCTCCGGGTCAACGCGCCGCTCCACGGCACACGTCTCGGGTCCGAGACCGCTGCTCGGGACGACTAGGTTGGCGGCCATGACCGACCGGGCCGTCGCGAAGCTGCAGGCCCTGGTCCGGATCCCGACCGTGTCCGACCGCGACCCGTCGCGGGTCGACGCGGCTGTCTTCGACCGACTGCTGGACGAGCTCCGCACGCAGTTCCCGATGCTGCACGAGCGACTCGAGCTGACCAGGGTCGGGACGCACGGCCTGCTCTTCCGCTGGCCCGGGCAGGGCGACCGGAAGCCGATCGTCCTGATGGCCCACCTCGACGTCGTCCCCGTGGACGAGTCGGCGCCCTGGCAGCATCCGGCGTTCTCCGCCGATCTCGTCGACGGCGCGATCTGGGGTCGCGGCACGCTCGACGACAAGGGCTGCGTGGCGGCGATCTGCGAGGCCGTCGAGCGTCTCCTCGAAGCCGGCCACGAGCCGGCGCAGGACGTGTGGCTGTCCTTCGGCTGCGACGAGGAGGTGTCCGGGCACGCGGCCGTCGCCGCGGTCGACGAGCTGGAACGCCGCGGCGTGCGACCGTGGCTGGTCCTCGACGAAGGTGGTGCCGTCGCGCACGAGGCCTTCCCGGGCGTGAAGGGTCCGGTCGCGGCGATCGGCGTCGCCGAGAAGGGCACGACGAGTGTCGAGCTGCGCGTCGACGGAGCCGGCGGACACGCCTCGACGCCCGCCCGCAACGGCCCGACGGTGCGGGTGGCGCGCGCCGTGCTCAGGATCGACCGCTCGCCGATGCCACCCCGCGTCCCGGCGACCACCGTCGACATGATGCGTCGCCTCGCCCCTCATCTGCCGCTCCCCCTTCGTCCGATCGTGAGCCGCGCCGACCGGGTGCCGGGCCTGCTCGCGCGGGCGCTCGTCGCGGCCGGCGCCGAGGCCGCGGCCATGGCCCGGACGACGTTCGCGGTCACGACGTTGGAGGGAAGCCCGGCGCTCAACGTCCTGGCGACCCACGCGACCGCCGGCGTCAACATCCGGGTGATGCCGGGCGACACCGTCGACGACGTGGTCCGCCACCTGCGCGCCGTCGTCGACGACGCGGAGGTCCGGATCAGCGTCATCGAGCGCGGCGAGGCGAGTCCGGTCTCTCCCGTCGACGAGGTCTTCGACCACGTCGGCGACCTGGTGACCGCACACTTCCCCGACGCCGTCGTCACGCCGTACGTCCAGACCGGCGCCACCGACTCGCGGCACTTCACTCGCATCAGTGACCACGTCTACCGCTTCGCACCGTTCCGGATGACGGCCGCGCAGCGCCGAGCGGTGCACTCGTACGACGAGCACCTCGGTGTCGACGCGTTCGTCGCCGGCATCGACTGGTACCAGAGCGCTCATCGAGGGGCTCCCGAGTGACCGAGGAGCGCGACGGCACGACGCGGTCGCTCGTCGTCGCGATCGTCGGCTTCCTGGTCTCCGTCGAGCTCGCCAGCGGAGTCCTGCAGGGCTACTACACGCCCGATCTACAAGGACATCGCCGCACCACCTCGACATCCGCGACGCCAGCGTGAACTGGTTCGAGGCCGCCCAGCTCGTGGTCTCCGCTCTCGCCGTCCCACTGCTCGCCCGGCTGGGTGACCTGGTGGGCGCGCGCAACGTCCTCCTGCTCTCGACCGCCATCACCGCCGATCGGCTCGTGGGTGCTGGCCTTCGCGCCCGGGTTCACGACGTTCCTGGTCGGATTCGCGGTTCAGGGTGCGTACGTCGTGTGGCTGCCGATGGAGGTCGCGATCGTCTATCGACGCACGTCCGGATCGACGCGCGCCGCGACCTGCTCACCCGGCGCGCGGCCGCCATCCTGGTCGGGGCCCTGGAGCTGTCGGTGATCATCGGCGCCCTGACGTCGGGAGCGCTGGTCGACGCGACCTCGATGACCGTCGTCCTGATGATCCCGGCAGTGGTCGTGACCGCGGTGCTCGTCGTGATCTGGTTCGGCATCGAGCGCGACCCGTCAGCGCCACGAGTGGTGGCCTCGACCTCGGCGGCCTCGCGCTGCTCTGTCGTCGTGCTCGGGCTCGTGATGGGTGGGCTGATCGCCATCCGGCTCCAGGGTCCCGGCCATCCGCTGGGCTGGCTGCTGATCGTGGCCGGTGCTCGCGACGCTCGTGGCCGTTCGCCCGCTACGAGGCACGGCCGGCGCGAGCCCCTGGTCGACGTACGCCTGTTCGCGAGCCCGTTGCAGTGGCCGGTGCAGCTCACGGCATTCCTGTTCGGCGTCTCGGTCCTGGGCGCCCAGATCCCGCTCTCGACCTTCGCCCGCACCGACCCGGACGTCGCCGGCTACGGGCTGGGCGCGAGTGCCGGGTTCGTCTCCACCCTGATCGGGGTCTACGTCGTCTTCCTGGCCGTCGGCGCGTTCACGCTGCCGCTGACCACCCGGTGGCTGGGTGCCCGTGGGGCGCTGGTGCTGTCGGCGGTCCTCGTCGCGCTCGGGCTATGCCCTGTGGTTGCCCTCTGCACGGCTCGACCGGTCAGGCGCTGGTCAACATGGCGGTCGTCGGGCGTGGGGTCCGGGCGCGCTCGTGGCGGCACTTCCGGCCAGCGCGGCGGCCGGAGCGCCCGGAGGACCGCACGGGCTTCGCCACCGGCATGACCAATGCGACCAAGACGGTCGGCGGAGCCATCGCCTCGGCGATCTTCGCGATCGCCCTGTCGAGCACCGGCTCGATCAAGGACCCCGTCCGTGGCCATGCTCCCTTGCAGGGCTATCTCGTGGTCTGGTCGGTCTGCGCCGCCGCCGCCCTCCTCGCCGCCCTCGCCCTCCTGCGTCATGCCGCGCCCGCCGAACCAGATAGTCCCGACCGTCCCTGACGACCTGCGACGTCCGGCATCGTGCGTCACCTCCACATGGGAGAATGGCGCATGGGCACCTCGGAGACGCCCGGCTCCCGTCGAGCTCCGGGCACACCTGACCGTCACGTGGAGCGCGACGAGCGCACGGGTCGCGCCGCCGCGGCCCAGCGGATGCAGCGCAAGGACCGAGTGGGTCGACCTGCAGATCCAGGAGGCGATGAAGCGCGGCGACTTCGACAACCTGCCCGGCGCGGGCAAGCCGATCGAGGGCCTCGGCGCCCAGCACGACCCGACTGGTGGCTCAAGAGCTGGTCGAGCGCGAGAAGATCAGCGTCCTGCCGCCCGCCCTCCAGCTCCGCAAGGACGACGCCGAGCTCGACGCCAGGCTCGACCGGCACACCGCCGAGTCCGAGGTACGCCGCGAGCTCGAGGAGTTCAACGCCCGGGTGATCAAGGCGCGCTACACCCCGGTCGACGGTCCGCCGCTGATCACCATGCCGCGTGACCTCGAGGCCGAGGTCGAGGCCTGGCGCGAACGCCGGCTCGCGCGTCGACGAGAGCCGCCGCCGCCGGGCCGCAGCACCACGTCACCCGCCGCCCGGCGCCGTTGGTTCAGCGCACGGCTGCCTGCTGGAGCTCCCAGCCGTGCGCGACTCGGCCTGCCACGACAGCCCGACGCCGCTGCAGTTCGAGTGCACGCTGCCGGCTGACGTGCTCTCGCCGCTAACTGCCGGCGGTTCATGCCGACTCGGCGCTCGCCGCCGAGCTGTCGACCAGCCTCGCGACCGAGCTCGGCGCTGATTTCGACGTCACCTGCGCCGACTCGGCGAGCTTAATCAGGGTCGGTACGGCGGCGCGACGCCCCAGCCCCAGCGCGGCACCGGGGCGTGCTCGACGATGTCGTCGGCATCGGAGGAGTTGTGCATCGCCAGCCGGGTGCCCCACTCGACGTACCCGACGAACGCCGCCCGGAACTCCGGGTCGTCCGGCAGGTCCGCGTCGTCGGCGGCGAGGCTTATCAGCGACGCGAACCGGAACCGCTGCTCGGCGGTGATGTGCAGACCGCGGTGGTGCGCGAGCATCGCCTCGTAGCCACCCCGGTCGCGCGGTGTACGTCGGCCGGACCGCCGAACACCTCGACCCACCACGCCGTGACGTGCGACGCGATGCGCCTCGGGCACGCCCCCGCGGGAAGAGCGGCGAGAGCAGGTCGTCCCGCTCGACCCGGTCGTAGAAGGCGTCGACCAGTCGCGCGGAACGCCGGCTCGCCACCGGCCCACTCGAACAGCGACGGCACCACGGCATCTGACACAGCACAAACCCTAGGCGTGTCGACCCGGCCACACCGCTTGGATACCGCGGTCGTCCCTTACGATGACCGACATGTACGCCGTTCAGCTGACCTTCTCCGACGACCCCGCACGGCTCGGAGCTCCGGCCGGGTCACCGCGAGCGTCTCGCCGCGCTGGCGGCCGACGGGCGCCTCCTGGCGGCCGGGCCCTGGTCGGACGACAGCGGGCGCGCTGCTGGTGTTCCTGGTCGACGCCCATGCCGAGCTCGACGAGATCCTGGCGGCCGACCCGTACTACTCGGCCCCTGGCGTCACGATCGCGCCGTGCACGAGTGGAACCCGGTCACGCGTCACCCGCGCTCGACAGCCTCTGATCCGCAGGTCGGCGGGGCGCACGCGCCGGTTCCACCTGAGGACGGCACTGGGTACGGTCACCGCAGTCACGGGGGTCGTCCAACTCGGAGGTTGCTGATGTCCCAGGAGTCCACCGCCGTCGCCCGCGCGGCCCTCCACCGGGCTGTGGGTGCTGATCATCGTGATCCTGCTGCCGGCGGTCGTCGTCCCGCTCTGGGTCCCGCTCTACGACAAGACCGACCCGAAGCTGTGGGGCTTCCCCTTCTTCTACTGGTTCCAGTTCGCGCTGATCCTGATGTCGGCGGTGCTCACCGTCGTCGCCTACTGGCTGTCCCAGGTCGCCGAGCGCGCGCCGCCGGGGGTGAGCGCCGATGAGCGCCGTCGCGGTCAGCGTCTTCGTCTTCCTGTTCCTGGTGGTCACCGTGCTCGGCTTCGCCGCGGCCCGGTGGCGCCGGGCCGACCTCGACAGCCTCGACGAGTGGGGGCTCGGCGGTCGCGGCTTCGGCACCTTCATCGCGTGGTTCCTGATCGGCGGCGACCTCTACACGGCGTACACGTTCATCGCGGTCCCCGCGACGTTGTACGCCGGCAGCGTGGCCGGCTTCTTCGCCGTGCCCTACACGATCGTCGCCTACCCCATCATCTTCGTGTTCCTGCCCCGGCTCTGGTCGGTCTCCCACCGGCACGGCTACGTCACACCGGCCGACTTCGTCGAGGGCCGCTACGGGTCGCGCACCCTCGGCCTGGCGGTGGCCCTGACCGGCATCCTCGCCACCGCGCCGTACATCGCGCTGCAGCTGGTCGGCATCCAGTCGGTGCTGCAGGTGGCCGGCTTCGGCGGTCACGATGGTTCTTCAAGGACCTGCCGCTGTTCATCGCGTTCCTGGTGCTCGCGGCGTACACCTACTCCTCGGGCCTGCGAGCCCCGGCGCTGATCGCCTTCGTCAAGGACATCCTGATCTACGTCGTGATCATCGTCGCGGTGATCTACCTGCCCCACAAGCTCGGCGGCTGGGGCCACATCTTCAGCGCCGCCGGGCGTCGTTCGACACCGCGAACAAGGAACGCCGAGCGGTCGCGGCGGGGAAGCCTCCGTCGAAGGGCCTGATGCCTCCGCCGCACCCTGCACTGGGCCTACGCCTCGCTCGCGCTCGGCTCCGCGCTCGCGCTCTTCATGTACCCGCACTCGGTCACCGGCGTGCTGTCCACCCGCAACCGCGGCGTGATCCGGCGCAACGCCGCCCTGCTGCCGGCGTACTCCTTCCTGCTCGGGCTGCTGGCCCTGCTCGGCTTCATCGCCGTCGCGGCCGGGGTGAAGGTCGCCGGCAACCCGCCCAACCCGCAGCTCGCCGTGCCGCAGCTGTTCGAGAACGAGTTCCCCTCGTGGTTCGCCGGGGTGGGGTACGCCGCGATCGCCATCGGGGCGCTGGTGCCGGCGGCGATCATGTCGATCGCCGCCGCCAACCTCTTCACCCGCAACATCTACAAGGCCTATTTCCGCCCTGACGCGACGCCGCGCGAGGAGGCACAGGTCAGCAAGATCGCCTCGCTGGTGGTCAAGGTCGGCGCGCTGGTGTTCGTGCTGGCGCTGTCGCGGTCGTTCGCGATCAACCTGCAGCTCCTGGGCGGGGTCTGGATCCTGCAGACCTTCCCGGCGATCGTGGTCGGGCTCTACACCCGGTGGTTCCACCGCTGGGCGCTGCTGGCCGGATGGGCGGCCGCGATGGTCTACGGCACCTGGCGGCGTACGACATCTCGTCGCCGGTCCAGGCCCACTTCGGGGTCCGCTGACGGACTTCCCCGGCACCCACACGAAGTTCTACATCGCCGGGATCGCGTTCCTGCTCAACCTCGTGGTCACGATCGTGCTGACGGCCGTCTTCCGGGCGGTCAAGCTCGACCCGGGGGTCGACCAGACCCGCCCGACGACTTCCACGCCGATGTCGGCGACGACGACGTGGAGGCCGAGCTCGACCCGCACCGCCCCGCCCACGCCTGACCCGCGGAGTGGAGTGCGTCATACCGGCGCTCGCCGCCGGCGGTAGCGTCCGCCCATGCCCAGAAGCCCGAAGGACTTCTTCCGGCCGCTCGCGGTCGGCGCCCCCGAGCCGCTGCGGGAGATCCCGGCCCGGCCGAGCCGCGCGATCCACTTCTTCGACCCGTCGAACGAGAAGATGGCCGCCAAGGTGCCCCAGCTCGCCGGCACCGTCGACGTGCTCCTCGGCAACCTCGAGGACGCCGTCAGGGCCGATCGCAAGGAGGCCGCCCGGGCGGGCCTGGTGAAGATCGCCCGCGACACCGACCTCAAGACCTCCCAGCTCTGGACGCGCGTCAACGCGCTCGACAGCCCCTGGGTGCTCGACGACCTGACCACCCTGGTCGCCGAGATCGGCGACAAGCTCGACGTCGTGATGGTGCCGAAGGTGCAGGGCGCCGAGGACATCGCCTACGTCGACCGGCTGCTGGCCCAGCTGGAGGCGCGGGCCGGGCTCACCGAGCCGCTGCTCGTCCACGCCATCCTGGAGACGGCCCGCGGGGTCGCGAACGTCGAGGAGATCTGCGGCGCGAGCCCGCGGATGCAGGGGCTCAGCCTCGGCCCGGCGGACCTCGCCGCCGACCGGCGGATGAAGACGACGCGCGTCGGGGGCGGCCACCCCGGCTACCTCGTCCGAGAGGACCCGCGCAAACCTCCGACGGGGTCGACGTCGAGGGCGAGCGCACGGCGTACCAGCAGGACCTCTGGCACTACACGATCGCGCGCATGGTCGACGCCTGCGCGGCGAACGGCATCTACCCCTACTACGGCCCGTTCGGCGACATCGCCGACGCGGTGGCGTGCGAGGACCAGTTCCGCAACGCCTACCTGCTCGGCTGCGTCGGGGCCTGGAGCCTGCACCCGTCGCAGATCGAGATCGCCCACCGCGTCTTCTCCCCGAGCGTCGACGACATCGCCCACGCCCGCCGGGTCGTCGCGGCGATGGGCGACGGCACCGGAGCGGTGATGCTCGACGGGAAGATGGAGGACGACGCCTCGCTCAAGCAGTGCCTCGTGCTCGTCGAGCTGGCCGAGCAGCTGGCCGAGCGCGACCCGGAGCTGAAGAGGCTCTACGACGGGATCCCGGCGTGAGCGACGCCGCGACGTTCCGGCCGCGCCGCTCGGTCCTCTACATGCCCGCCGCCAACGAGCGCGCGCTGGAGAAGGCCAAGTCGATCCCCTGCGACGGGCTGATCCTCGACCTCGAGGACGCCGTGGCGCCCGACGCCAAGCCGGCCGCCCGTGACGCCGCGTGCGCCGCCGCCGCGAGCGGCGAGTACGGCCTCCGCGAGGTGACGATCCGGGTCAACGGCGCCGACACCGAATGGCACCGCGACGATCTCGCCGCCGCCTGCGCCGCGGGGCCCGACGCGATCGTGGTGCCGAAGGTGGGCAGCGCGGACGCGGTGCTCGAGCTCGTCGAGGCGATGGCGGCTGCGGGGCGCCGGAGCGCACGAGGCTGTGGGCGATGGTCGAGACACCGGCGGCGATGCTCCACTGCGAGGAGATCGCGTCGGCGAGCGAACGCCTGACGGTGCTGGTGATGGGCACCAACGACCTCGCCAAGGAGCTGTACGCCGAGCACGTGCCGGGGCGTCAGCCGCTGCTGGCCGGGCTCGGCCTGGCCCTGCTGGCGGCCCGGGCCACCGGGAAGGCGATCCTCGACGGCGTCTACAACGACGTGCAGGACACCGACGGCTTCCTGGCCGAGTGCCGACAGGGTCGCGAGATGGGGTTCGACGGCAAGACACTGATCCACCCCGGGCAGGTCGAGGGCGCCAACGCGGCGTACGCACCGAGCGAGCAGGCGGTCGACGACGCCCGCGGCATCCTCCAGGCCTGGGAGGACGGCGCCGGCTCGGGCGTGGTGACCTACCGCGGCCGGATGGTCGAGAGCCTCCACGTCGAGACGGCCCGCCGCACCCTCGCGATCCACGAGGCGATCACGAGCTCGCGCGCGCAGACCTGAGCGCGGGACACGTGAGGGGGGGGGGGGGGGGGGGTAAAAAAAAAAAAAAAAAAAAAAAAAAAAAAAAAAAAAAAAAAAAAAAAAAAAAAAAAAAAAAAAAATTGCTCCTTTATTCCGGGTCGTGCGCCTGTAAAAAAAAAAAAAAAAAAAAAAAAAAAACCGGCTTCGTCGGGTGCGTCGGGTGGACGGGGTGCGTCGGGTGGACGAGAAAAAAAAGGGTGCGTCGGCTGCGTCGGGTGGTCGGACGGCGTGGCCTCGTCAGCTGGCGACGGCTGGTCGGTCCCGCCTGGGTCGCCGGGGTGGTTGCCGCGGGTCTGGTCGCCGGGGTGGTCGAGGCTTTGATCCGGCTTCGTCGGCAAGGCCGCGCAGAAGGTCGCCACGTTGTCGGCGCCGCCCGCAGCCGTCGCCAGCGCGGTGAACGCACGGGCGCTCAGCGCGTGCCCGTGGCTCGCCTTGGTGCCGGCCGCGTAGGCCCGGCACAGGCCGACGTAGCCGTGTGCGTGCGGATCAGCCACGGTGCTGGAGGGATCAGAGGAGTGCACCGGGTGGCTGGGATGCGTCGGGTGGGTTGCGGGCGCGGGGGACGTCGCCTCACCGACTGTGCTGGCGACCAGGGCGCATGTCCCCCTGCGGCGAACGCAGCGCCGGTGGACATGAGGGCGGCGACGCCGACTGTCGCCAGCGCTGCCTTGAGGCCCGTGCGGACCGTTCGCGGACTGGTCTCGTTGCTCCGCACGGAGGTGGGGGACACGAGACGAGCCCGCTCGAAGGCAGCGACGGCGTCGTCCTCGCGCGCCAGCTCGCGCGGGGAGGCCGGTGCGCTCAAGGAGTCCATCAAGCGGTCGACACGAGGAGGCGACTGGTCGCTGCGGACCCGCAGGATGCGGAGGCCGCGTGCCAAGAGCTCGCGCAACGTCGTACTCATCTCACTTCCTCAGCGCCACGGGGCGAGAAAATGTCGCGCCGTCGCCACACGCGTTCCTCGGAGGGGTCCACGCGCCGGGCGAGGTTGCGCAGTCCACGTTGTGCCGCGGACCGCACGGCGCCGGGCCGTTTGCCGAGCACCTGGCCCGCCGACCTGGCGTCCAGGCCCATCACCACGCGGAGCATCACGGCCTCGGCCTGGTCCGGGCAGCTCCCGGAGCAGCGCGACAGCGCGCTGGGTGCCGAGCGCCTCCGTCATCCGTGCCTCGTGGTCCAGCGCGTCCGGGGTGTCGACCTCGGTCAGGTCTTCGACGACCTGCGGGCGCCGGGAGCGCTGCCGCAGCAGGTCGAGGGCCCGGTGCCGGCCGATCGTCGTCACCAGGCCCGGAACCCATCGCCCCCGCCCTCGAAGCGACCGAGATCCCTGCTCGCCGCGGGGCAGGTCTCCGAGGCCACGTCCTCGGCGTCGTTTTGGCCCACCAGGACCTCCAGGTAGCGGAGCAGCGTCGGGTGGACCGCTCGGTAGACGAGCCGGAACGCGTCGGGGTCACCAGCACGCATGGCGGCGACCGCGACGTCGAGAGGATCCGGCTCGGGCATCGGGTCATGGTGGCACGCACCGGCTGACGTCCCGCGGAGTCTCAGCGGATCACCGGTGCGTCCGGGTCGGTGTTGTCGACGAGCACGTCGGCGCGCTCGCGCGGTCGGCAGAGCGCGTCGTAGAGGTCCTGCGCCTCGAGGTAGCGACGCTGGTCCGGGTGGTCGGCGTCGTTCGGCACGCCGTCCCGGGCCGCCATCCGGGTCATCCGCACCGCAGCGTGGGCGTGCACCCAGACGACGAAGTCCCAGGCGTCGGCGAGCGCGGGTCGCTGCGCGAAGACGCCGTCCACCACCAGCACCCCGTCCGGCGGCACGCGTTCGTACGCCGCATCGACGAGGCGATCGGTCTCCAGGTCGTGCCAGCGGCGGCGGTACGGCGAGCCCGGTCCGCGCCGCCACGGGTCGAGCAGCTCGCGGCGTACCGCGGCGTAGTCGAAGCTGCGCTCCCACACCGTCTCCCCGGTCCGTCCCGGCGCGTGGCGGTACTCCCGGGGATGGTGGAAGTCGTCCAGGCTCGCCCGCACCGCGCCGGGCACCCGTGGTGCCAGCTCGTCGGCGAACACCGTCTTGCCGGCACCGTCGGCGCCGTCTACGAGGACCAGCACGGGCCGGTCCAGGAGCGGGGATCCAGGGCCGCGACATGACGCAGGAGCTCAGCGCGCTCCGGGGCTACGACGCGTCCTCCTCGCCGCGGCGCCGCCACTGCTCGTCGAGCCAGGTCTTGGCGCTGCCCATCCACCCGGCGGCGTCGTGCATCATCCGGCCGAGGGCGTCCTGGGTGTCGCGGAACGGCTCGGTGTAGCTGGCGGCAGCCTCCTGAGCGGCCTCGCTGACCTTCGCGTCGTCGTCGGTGTCGCGGGTGGGGTACTCGCCGGCGAGGACGCCGTGTAGGCGCCGCTGTCGACCCACTTCCGCAGCTCGCTGGCGCGTGACACCGTCATCGGGTGGCTGCGCCCCTCGAGCAGCTGGATCTTCATCACCGAGTCGCGCAGGTCGGTGTCGTCGTACTCGGCCCCCTGCTCGAAGAACGAGGTCTGGTCGAGGTCGTCGAGATGGCCACCGCTGGCGAGCTTCATCAGCGCCCGGTACGCCGCGGCCGGGTCCTGGGTGGCGAGCAGTCCGGCGCGGTCGGCGGACAGCTCCGACTTGCGCTGCCACTCCATCAGCCCGGCCAGGATGACGCGCAGCCCCGATGCCCGGCGATCGGGATCGCCCCGAGTGCCGGGTCAGCTTCAGCAGTCGGTCGAGGATCGTGCGGTAGACGCGCGTGCCCGCTCATGGCGTGGCCGAGCTCGTGGGCCAGGATCCACCGCAGCTCGTCTTCGTCCATCAGGTCGACGACCCCGGAGCTGATCAGGATGAACGGCTTGTCCATCCCGATGCACCAGGCGTTGAAGGACGGCTCGCCGATGACGAACAGCTCGGGGACCCGCTCGGCGTCGAGGATCCCGGCGGCATCGTCGAGAGCCCGGTGGAGCACCGGGAACTGCCGCTCGTCGACCCGGATCGCCGCGCCCAGGTAGAGCAGCCGCCACTTGCGCTCGCGGAACAGGCCGCTGACGAGCTTCACGACGCTGTCGAAGCCCTTGAGCTTGCGCAGCGCGACCAGGGCGCCGCGGTCGGCGGGGTGCTCCCAGGCGCGGGAGCTGATGTTGCGCAGGACGACCCGCGATCGCGCGGGCCGGGACTCGTTCGACGAAGGGCCGTTGAAGCGTACGCCGAGATCAGGGAAGTATCGGGCGTCCGCCTGACGCCGGGCTAGATGCCCGGCTGGGCGGTGTCGGGCGCCGGGGTCAGTCGGTGACCGTGTACGGCGTGGGCTCGCGACGGAGGGTGAGCACCAGCGCGACGACGGTCAGGATCACCGAGAGCGCGGCACCGGCCTTGATCCAGGCGTCGATGTCGACGAAGAACGCCGGCAGCGAGAGAGCGCGTTGATGATCAGCGCGGCGGCGTTGATCCGGATCGGCCAGTCGGTTGCCCGACCGCCAGGCGATCACGGCGCAGGCGACCGAGATCAGCCCGAGCAGGGCACTGAGGACGATGACGACGACGGGCGGGACTCCTGGCCGTCGGCGTCGGGCGCCGAAGGAACGGGATGTCGAGCAGACCGAGGAACGGCCGAGAGCGCGAGGCCGGCGCGCAGGCGGCTGGTCGTGGTGGTGGCTGGCGGCGGTGGACATGGTGGTCATGGTGGCTCCTCGTGGTGGACGTTGTCTGCACGCTCCCCGCCGGGAGCACCCGCGGCAGGGGCGCTCCTCCCGTCCGTCTCCTCGCCGGCTTCCCCGAACCGGGAGGTTCTTCCCGGGTCAGGCGGCCTGCGCGCCGTCATCATGTGGGTATGGAGGAGTCGCCGATCCGGATCCTCGTCGCCGACGACCACCCGGTGGTCCGAGGCGGGCTGGTGGCGCTCCTGCGCACCATCGCCGGCTTCGAGGTCGTCGGCGAGGCGGCCGACGGGGAGGCCGCCGTGCGCGAGGCGCAGCTGACCCGAGCCGGACATCGTGCTGATGGACGTCCGCATGCCGGGGCTCGACGGGATCGAGGCCACCCGGCGGATCCGGTCGGCGGTGCCGGCCACGCGCGTGCTGATGCTGACGATGTACGACGACGACGCCACCGTCTTCACCGCCATGCAGGCCGGAGCGCAGGGGTACCTGCTCAAGGAGGCCGAGCAGGACGAGATCGTCCGTGCGGTGCGCGGGGTCGTCGCCGGCGAGGCGATCTTCGGGCCGGGGGTGGCCGAGCGCGTGCTGGGCTACTTCGCCGGTCCGCCCGCGCCGTCTCACCGGAGTACCCGTTCCCCGAGCTGACCGAGCGCGAGCGCGTCGTGCTCGAGCTGCTGGCGCGGGGCCGGCGTACGACGGAGATCGCGGCCGAGCTGTTCCTCTCGCCCGAAGACGGTGGCCAACAACATGACCAACATCTTCGCCAAGCTCCAGGTGGCAGGCCGGGCCGAGGCGATCGTCCGCGCCCACGAGGGTGGGCTCGGAGACCAGGGAGCCCCGGGTGAACCCACGGCCCGGCACTCTTCGCGGGCCTTCTGCCCGTGCTGACTCTGGTGGGCGGTGGGGCGGCTCTCCTGCACACGCGTGCCCGAGTCGGCGGGCTTCTGTGCGGTCGTGTGTGCCCTGGGTCCTCGTTCTGGCCCTCGCGTCGTGGGCCGGCTCGCACGACACGGTCGGCGGTCGTCGGCGATGACGGCGTCCCTGATGCTGCCCGGCGCACTCACGGTGCTCACCTACCCCGTGCTCCGATGGCGACACGCGGCGGACTACTGCGCGCTGGTGCTGGTGCTCGCGGCCGGGTCGATCGGCACGCGCTTCTACGACGACGGATCCGTCGTGTCGGCGATGGTGACGGCCACCCTGTTGGGGCTGGTGGCCCATGTGTGGTGGCGATACGAGAACTCTGACGAAGACGATCGACTCGCGATCCTGTGGCTCAGCCTCGCGGTCGTCACGGCCACCCTGATCGCCGGACACGCGCTGTTCCTGACGACGGAGATCGCCAGCGGGATCATCACAGCGGTCGTCTTCGCCACGCTGGGGCCGGCGATGGCCGTCGGCGTGGGCCGTCCGCGCGTGGTGGATGTCCGGGCCCTGATCGTCCAGGTCCTCGTGCTCCTGGTCGTCGTGATGGTCTACATCGCGATCTTCGTCGGAGCTGGTCGCCCTGCTGGAGATCTGGGCCAGCCCGACCCCTCGACCGGCGTCCTCGCACTGGTCGGGGCAGCGGCCGCGATCTCCTTCCATCCGCTACGGGTCATGCTGCGCGGGGTCATCGACCAGCTGCTCTTCGGCGACCGGCCGGACCCCCTCGACGCGGCCGCCCGCGTGGTGGGCCGGGTGGGCGACGACCCCGTGCTCGCGCTCCGGGCCATCCGCGAGGCGTTGGTACTGCCCTACGCGAGCCTCACGGCCGGAGGCGTCGAGCTCGCGGCGTCCGGCACCGCCGTCACGCACGTACGCCGGCTCTCCCTGCAGCTCGGTGACGACGAGGTCGGCGAGATCGTCGTCGGGCTGCGACCCGGCGACCTCACCCTGTCCGCCGGGGACGAACGGGTCCTGCGGATCGTGGCGCCGCTGCTGGCCCAGACCCTGCGCGCCCGGACCCTCGCCGCCGACCTGCAGACCTCGCGCGGTCAGGCGATCGCCGCGATCGAGGAGGAGCGCCGGCGGCTGCGCCGCGACCTCCACGACGGACTCGGGCCGACCCTGTCGGGCATCGCGTTCACGGCCGACGCGGCCCGCAACACGCTCCGGGACGAGCCGGAGTCCGCCGACGAGCTGCTGCGTCGTCTCCGGGCCGAGGCGGTGAACGCGGTCGGCGAGATCCGGCGGCTCGTCTACGACATGCGGCCGCCGGCCCTGGACGAGCTCGGCCTCGTGCCGGCGCTCCGGCAGCGGGCTGCCTCCATGCGGACCGAGGACGGGCGGGCGATGCGGGTGTCGGTCGAGGCACCCGAGGCCCTTCCCGAGCTGCCGGCGGCGGTCGAGGCCGCGGCGTACCGGATCGCGACGGAGGCGCTCACGAACTCCGCGCGCCACAGCGGCTCCGACGAGGCGGCACTGCGGATCGGCATGGATGCCGGCAGCCTCTCCGTGGCCGTGCGCGACGGCGGGCGGAACGGACAGACGTGGACCCCCGGCGTCGGGCTGGCCTCGATGCGCGAACGGGCGGCCGAGGTCGGCGGGACCGTCAGCGTCGACGCGGGTACCGACGGCGCCACCGTCCACGCCCTCCTCCCGCTCGGCTGAGGCGCCCAGGGCATGTAGCACGCCGTTCATCGTTGTTCCACGCCGATTCGCACAGCGTGACAACCAGCACGAACGAGTCGTTATATGCGAGGGCTCGGCTCAGCGCATCGGGACCCGGACGCCGCGCTCCTCGGCCACCTCGACGGCGCGGTCGTAGCCGGCGTCGACGTGCCGGATGACTCCCATGCCCGGGTCGTTGGTGAGGACCCGCTCGATCTTCTCGGCCGCCAACGCGGTGCCGTCGGCGACACAGACCTGACCGGCGTGCAGCGACCGGCCCATGCCGACGCCGCCACCGTGGTGGAACGACACCCAGGACGCACCCGAGGCGGTGTTCACGAGCGCGTTCAGGATCGCCCAGTCGGCGATGGCGTCCGAGCCGTCCACCATCGCCTCGGTCTCGCGGTACGGCGACGCGACCGACCCGCAGTCCAGGTGGTCGCGGCCGATCACGATCGGCGCCTTCAGCTCGCCCGAGGCGACCATCTCGTTGAACTTCAGCCCGGCCACGTGCCGCTCGCCGTAGCCGAGCCAGCAGATGCGGGCCGGCAGCCCCTGGTAGTGCACCCGCTCCTGGGCCATGGTGATCCACTTGTGCAGCCGCGCGTTGTCGGGGAACAGCTCGAGGATCGCGCGGTCGGTCGCCGCGATGTCGGCGGGATCCCCCGACAGCGCCGCCCAGCGGAACGGGCCCTTGCCCTCGCAGAACAGCGGCCGGATGTACGCCGGCACGAAGCCGGGGAACTCGAACGCCCGGTCGTAGCCACCCTTGCGCGCCTCGTCACGGATCGAGTTGCCGTAGTCGAACACCTCGGCACCGGCGTCCTGGAACTCCACCATCGCGCGCACGTGCGCGGCCATCGACGCCTGGGCGTCCTTGGTGAAGCCCTGCGGGTCCTTGTCCGCCGCGTCGTGCCAGTCGTCGTACGAGACCCCGACCGGCAGGTAGGACAGCGGGTCGTGGGCCGAGGTCTGGTCGGTGACGACGTCGATCGGCGCCTTCATCTCCAGCAGCTGCGGCAGCAGCTCGGCGGCGTTGCCGAGGACGCCGATCGAGAGCGGCCGCCGCTCGTCGCGCGCCGCGACGGCCCGCGCGACGGCGTCCTCGAGCGAGTCGGCCTGCTCGTCGAGGTAGCGGTGCTCGATCCGCCTGGTGATGCGCGACTGGTCGACGTCGATGCAGATCGCGACCCCGTCGTTCATGGTGACGGCCAGCGGCTGGGCGCCGCCCATCCCGCCCAGCCCGGCGGTGACGGTGATGGTGCCGGCCAGCGTCCCGCCGAACTTCTTGTCGGCGACGGCGGCGAAGGTCTCGAAGGTGCCCTGGAGGATTCCCTGGGTGCCGATGTAGATCCACGACCCGGCCGTCATCTGGCCGTACATGATCAGGCCCATCTCGTCGAGCTTGCGGAACTCCTCCCAGTTGGCCCAGTCGCCGACCAGGTTGGAGTTCGCGATCAGCACGCGCGGCGCCCACGCGTGGGTGCGCATCACGCCGACCGGCTTGCCCGACTGCACGAGCAGCGTCTCGTCGTCCTCGAGGTCGCGCAGGCTGGCCAGGATCGCGTCGTACGCCGGCCAGGTGCGCGCCGCCTTGCCGGTGCCGCCGTACACGACCAGGTCCTCGGGTCGCTCCGCGACCTCCGGATCGAGGTTGTTCATCAGCATCCGCAGCGGGGCCTCGGTCTGCCACGACTTCGCGGACAGCTCGGTGCCGTGGGGGGCGTGGATGGGGAGACGCGGGTTGGCGGTCTCGGTCATGCGAGTTCTCCGATCTCGGCTTCGACGGCGGACAGGACGGCTCCCGAGGCGACCAGCTCCACGGCGGTCTCGATCTCGGGTGAGAGGAAGCGGTCGGGGCCGGGTGCGCCGACGCCGTGCTCACGCAGGAGGCGTACGGCGGCGCCGGTGGCGGGTGCGGCGGTGGTGCCCGCGGTGTCGCCGGTGGTGGTGCGCAGCTCGAGTCCGCGCGACGCTGTCATCAGCTCGATCGCGACGACCCGGGTCAGTCCGTCGACCGAGCGGCGCAGCTTGCGCGCGGCGCTCCACCCCATCGAGACGTGGTCCTCCTGCATCGCGCTCGACGGGATCGAGTCGACGCTGGCGGGCACCGCGAGCCGCTTGAGCTCGGAGACGATCGCCGCCTGGGTGTACTGCGCGATCATCAGCCCGCTGTCGACGCCGGGGTCGTCGGCGAGGAACGGCGGCAGGTCGTGGTTGCGCGCCCGGTCCAGGAAGCGGTCGCTGCGCCGCTCCGAGATCGACGCGACGTCGGCGGCGACGATGGCGAGGAAGTCGAGGACGTAGGCGACCGGAGCTCCGTGGAAGTTGCCGTTCGACTCCACCCGACCCTCCTCGACGAGCACCACCGGGTTGTCGACCGCAGCGGCGAGCTCACGATCGGCGACGGTCGCCGCGTGGTCGACGGTGTCGCGCGCAGCGCCGTGCACCTGGGGCGAGCAGCGCAGGGAGTAGGCGTCCTGCACGCGGTGGAAGCGGTCCTCGCGGTGATGCGCCATCACCCCCGAGCCGGCCAGCATCCGAGTGAGGTTGGCCGCCGACAGCGCCTGCCCGACCTGGGGGCGCAGGGCCTGGAGCTCGGCGGCGAACACCCGGTCGGTGCCCATCTGCGCCTCGACGCTCATCGCCGCCGAGATGTCGGCGGTGCGCAGCAGCCGGCGCAGGTCGGTGACGGCCATGACCAGCATGGCGAGCATGCCGTCGGTGCCGTTGATGAGGGCAAGTCCCTCCTTGGCGCCGAGCTGCACGGGCGCGAGCCCGGCCGCGGACAGGGCGTCGCCGGCCGGCATCAAGGTCCCGTTCGCGTCGCGGACGTCGCCCTCTCCCATCAGCACGAGCGCGCAGTGGGCCAGGGGTGCCAGGTCGCCGGAGCAGCCGAGCGAGCCGTACTCGCGGACGACCGGGGTGATCCCCGCGCTCAACAGCGACGCCATCAGCTGCGCCGTCTCCCGTCGTACGCCGGTGTGACCGGTCGCGAGGGTCGAGAGGCGCAGCAGCATCAGCCCGCGGACCACCTCGCGCTCGACCTCCGGGCCGGACCCCGCGGCGTGCGACCGGATCAGGGAGCGCTGCAGCTGGTCGCGCAGCTCGGTCGGGATGTGCCGCGTCGCCAGGGCGCCGAACCCCGTCGAGATCCCGTACGCCGGCGTCGGGGCCGCCGCGAGCTCCTCGACCACCGCGCGCGCACGGTCGATCGCCAGGAGCGCCTCCTCGGTCAGCGACACCGCCGCCCCGCCTCGGGCCACGGCCAGCACGTCGTCCACGGACACGGGGCCGACGCCCACCCGCACGCTCTCCATACCGTCATCCAACTCCCGAGGCTGAAGCCGGCGCCACCGCCCTCCCTGGCCGGCTGTCTGGGATCTGAGACATACCTGAACCTCAGGCCCGCGCACACTCCGCACCCGGCTCCCCTGCGGAGACCCGAAAGTAAAACCTCGGCCCCACCGCGTGACCAGCCTGCCGTGGCTCCGTTAAGGGAGCGTCAAACATCGGCAGAGGAGCCCCCCACATGAAACCTCGTACCCTCCTGGCGATCGCCACCGTCCCGTTGTCCGTCGGCCTGGTTCTCGGAACCGGGCCGACGTTCGCCGGGACGGCTCCCATCACCGGCAAGACCACCGGCAAGTCCGCGAGCAAGACCACCACGTACGCCTTCAAGGGATCCGGATTCGGCACCCGCGAGATCGGCGGTCAGGTGCCGGCCGGGTCCGACACCACCGCCTACCAGGCCATCGGCTGCACCAACCAGGCCGGGAAGCAGAAGGAGAACGACGTCGTCCAGTCCACCGTGCCGGGCCTCGGCACGATCTCCCACTCGAGGACCCGCGTCTGGACCACGTCGAAGCACGGTGTCGTCGCCTCGCACTCGACGCACTCCATCTCCAAGATCGTGCTCGCCGAGACCGGCGTGGGCGAGCTCGCGATCCACGGCATCACGTCGACGTCCACGGCGTCGCACGACGGCACGGGCTTCCACCCGGTGACCTCCACGCAGATCGGGAGCCTCGCGTTCACGCCTCCGGTCGGCCCGGCCCAGTCCTTCCCCCTGCCGACGCCGGACCAGCCGGTCACCATCCCCGGTCTCGCCACCCTCTACGCGGGCAAGAGCCGGACCACTCACTCCGGCAACGGAGCCCGGGCCGAGGCCGTTGCCCTCCGCATCGACGTCGTCCCCTCCGGCACGTCGATCCGGGTCGCGCACTCGCGTGCCGAGCTGAACTCGGGCGTGACCGGCGGTGTCTTCGCCGGCCACTCGGCAGCGACCCACGTGGTCACGGCTGCGGGCGGCATCCTCAAGGGCGGACGCACCCCGCTGAACCTGATGCCCTGCCAGGGCACGTACGGGGAGGTGCACAAGAAGCGCCTCTCGACCCTCGACCTGGGCGGCCAGCTGCTCACGTCGAACGTCTCGACGCGGGAGATGTCGGTACAGGGCGCCCGCCGGGCCCACGGCTACGAGCGCGCCCACATCGGCCGTCTCAGCCTCGGCGGCCAGCTGTTGATCCAGGACATCGTGGCCAAGGCGACCGTCACGCGCACCGCCCACGGTGTCGTGAGGTCCGCCAAGGGGACCCACCTCGGCACGGTCACCGCGAACGGCCAGAAGCAGACCTTCCCGAAGACCGGCGTCCTGGAGATCCCCGGTGTGGCCAAGCTCGAACGCGCCGTGGTGACCCGGTCGCACGGCGGGATCTACGTGATCGGTCTGCGGATCACTCTGCTGGACGGCACGGGAGCCGTGATCAACCTGGCCGAGGCCAAGCTCGGCATCCGCGCGAACGGCTGACGTACCCCTCAGGGCAGCGGGGTCGATGCACCCCCCTTGCGACCCCGCTGCCCGTTCTCCGACCTGAGTCACGCCGAGACCGGCTGGGGGCCCGGACCGGCCCACTCGTCACCCGCCCGCGGGGGTGGTGGCACGACGAGTGGGCCGGTTCTCTCGCATGTCCGCGCCGGTCTCGGGTACGGGTCGAGCCCACCGGCATCGAGGGAGGACGCCATGCCCACGTGGTTGACCTGGCTGATCGTGATCGTGGTCGTCGTGCTGATCGTGGCCGCGATCGTCGCCCTCACCGGCCGGCGGCGCGCAGAGCGGCGGCGCGACCGTGCCGAGGAGCTCCGTGGGGAGGCGTCCACCCAGGCGGCCGCACTCCCGGAGTCGGAGCGGCAGGCCGAGGAGCTGCGCGCCCAGGCCGATCTGGCTCGGGCCGAGGCAGCGCGAGCCGAGGAGCAGGCCGCCAACGCCGAGCAGGGGCACCGCATCGAGCAGGCCAGCTACGAGGACAAGCTCCGCGAGGCGGACAAGCTCGACCCAGCGGTCGACCATCGCGACCGCGACTACGCGGCGGACGTGTGGAACGACGAACGCACGGAGCCACCGAGCGAGGACTCCGGCCCGCGTCACGCCGCCGGTCCCACCGCCGGTCCCGCGGCCAGCCCCACCGAGACACGTCCCGAAGGCACGCCCGAGCGCTGAGTGGCACGATCGCCGGCATGGGGCAGGTGCCGGCGGCGACGAGGACGTTGCGCGTGCTCCGCTTCCTGGCGGCCCAGCCCGAGCCGGTCCCGCTGGACCGGATCGCCCGCGCCTGCGGACTGCCCCGCTCCACGGCGTACCACCTGGTGACGGCGATGGTCGAGGAGGGCTTCGTGGTCCACCTCGCCGACGAGCACCGCTTCGGCCTCGGGGTGGCGGCGTTCGAGGTCGGCACGGGCTTCAGCCGGCAGGAGCCGTTGCAGAGGATCAGCCGTCGGACGCTCACCGACCTCGCCGACCACACCGGGCAGACCGCGCACCTCGCGGTGCTGCACGGCCGGGACGTGCTGTACGTCGTGGAGGAGCGTGCGCTCGGACGACCCCCGCTCGTCACCGACGTCGGGGTCCGGCTGCCGGCCGAGCTCACCGCGAGCGGCCGCGCGATCCTCTCGGCCCTGCCGAGCGCCCAGGTGAGGGCGCTCTATCCCGACCCGTCGGCCTTCGTCGACCGGCACGGCTCGGGACCGCGGACCCTGAGTGCGCTCCGGTCGCTGCTGACCGACACCCGGCATCGCGGCTACGCGACCGAGGAGGGCGAGGTGACGCCGGGATTCGCCAGCGTGGCGGCGCCCGTGCTCGACCACAACCAGCACCCGGTCGCAGGTCTCGCGGTCACCTACGCCGACGGTGGGGAGGCCGACGTGTCGGATCTGGCCGAGGCGGTACGCCGCGCGGCCGGTGCGCTCACGACGCGCCTCGGCGGGCTCGCCGAGGGTGCGTGACCGATCGGCGGCCGTGAAGTTACCACTCGGTAGGATCCGGTGCTCGTACAGCCGATGACCTGCGGGTCGCCGTGGCCGTAGTGTCGGCGCCGACCCCGTGATCGACCCCGCCCCGACGTCTCCACCGCTGGGAGTGACTGTGACCGCCGTACTGATCCTCGGGCTGCTCCTGAACGCGATCGCGCTGCCGATCGCGGGGCGCCGGGTGTGGTTCCTCTACCGCCTGGTCTCGAGCGGCAAGCCGGCGCCCGACCGGATCGAAGGGGTCACCAGCAAGCTCGGCGCGGCCGTCAAGACCCAGGTGGTCGAGGTGTTCGGCCAGAAGAAGCTGCTCAAGTGGAGCGTGCCGGGAGCCGCGCACTTCTTCGTGTTCTGGGCCTTCGTGATCCTCGGGACCGTCTACCTCGAGGCGTACGTCATCCTGCTGACCCGCGACTCGGAGTGGAGCTGGTTCGTCTTCGGCAACTGGGCCGTGCTGGGGTTCATCCAGGACTTCATCGCAGTGATGGCCGTGGTCGGCATCGCCGTCTTCTGGGTGATCCGGCTGCGCAACCAGCCGAAGCAGCTGGGCCGCAAGTCGCGGTTCTTCGGGTCGCACCTGGGTCCCGCGTACTTCACGCTCTTCATGATCTTCAACGTCGTGTGGACGCTGTTCCTCTTCCGGGGCGCCGTCGAGGCACGCGACATGGGCACCGACCACGGTTACGGCAAGGCGGCCTTCGTCTCCTACCTGCTCGGCAAGGTGCTGCCGGACAGCACCGCCCTGATCGGCATCGGGCTCATCCTCCACATCGGCGTGATGCTGGTGTTCTTGAACTTCGTGCTGAACTCCAAGCACCTCCACATCTTCGTGGCGCCCCTCAACGTGCTGTTCGGTCGCCGGCCGGTGGCGCTGGGCGCCGTCAAGCCGCTGATGTCCGAGGGCAAGCCGGTGACCCTGGACGACATCGAGGACCTCGACGAGGACGCGACCCTGGGCGTCGGTGCGATCACGGACTTCTCGTGGAAGGCCCTGCTCGACTTCACCACGTGCACCGAGTGCGGTCGCTGCCAGTCGCAGTGCCCGGCCTGGAACACCGAGAAGCCGCTCTCGCCGAAGCTGCTGATCATGAACCTCCGCGACCACGCGATGGCCGCCGCACCGGCGGTGCTCGCCGGCGACGGGAAGGCACCCGAGGGCGCCGTCAAGGAGCTCGAGCGCCCGCTGATCGCGGACGAGGCGGCGTACGGCGTGATCGACCCGGACGTGCTGTGGTCCTGCACGACCTGCGGCGCCTGCGTGAACCAGTGCCCCGTCGACATCGAGCACGTCGACCACATCGTCGACATGCGCCGCTACCAGGTGCTGGTCGAGTCGAACTTCCCCGGCGAGCTCAACCAGCTGTTCCGCGGCCTCGAGGGCAAGGGCAACCCGTGGAACATGTCGGCCCAGGCGCGGATGGACTGGGCGAAGGGTCTCGACTTCGAGGTGCCCGTGGTCGGCGAGACGCTGGAGTCGCTGGAGTCGGTCGACTGGCTGTTCTGGGTCGGCTGCGCCGGCGCGTACGAGGACCGGGCCAAGAAGACGACCCGCGCCGTCGCCGAGCTGCTGAACCTCGCGGGCATCTCCTTCGGCGTCCTCGGCAACGGCGAGACCTGCACCGGCGACCCGGCCCGGCGAGCGGGCAACGAGTTCGTCTACCAGGGTCTGGCGGCACAGAACGTCGAGACCTTCAAGGAGCACCAGGTCAAGCAGGTCGTCACGACCTGCGCCCACTGCTTCAACACGCTCAAGAACGAGTACCGCGACCTCGGTCTCGAGCTCGAGGTCGTCCACCACACCCAGCTGCTGAACCGGCTCGTCCGGGAGGGCCGGCTGACGCCGGTCGCGTCCGGCGCCGGTGCGGCGAAGCGGACGATCACCTACCACGACCCCTGCTATCTCGGGCGGCACAACCAGGTGTACGCACCGCCGCGCGAGCTGCTGCAGGTGCTGCCGGGCGCGTCGTACGTCGAGATGGAGCGGTCGGCCGAACGCTCCTTCTGCTGCGGCGCCGGCGGCGCGCGCATGTGGATGGAGGAGAACCTCGGCGAGCGGATCAACACCAACCGCACGAAGGAGGCGGTCGCCACCGGCGCCGACCAGATCGCGGTGGGCTGCCCGTTCTGCCGGGTGATGCTCTCCGACGGTCTCACCGCCGAGCAGGCATCGGGTGGCGCCCGCGAGGACGTCGAGGTGCTCGACGTCGCCCAGATGCTGCTGGCCTCGGTGAAGGGCGAGTCGGCCACAGAACCGCCGCGCCCGCTGCCGCCCGTCGACGCCGGTCGAGACGAAGGCCGAGCCGCGAAGCCGGCGACGAGACGCAGACGCCCGAGACGGTGACCGAGACCGCGGACGTCGGCCCCGCGGCCAAGGCCTCCGGCGGGTCGTCGCTCTTCGACGTGCAGGAGGACGACGCCCCACCCGCCGGTGGCGGCTCCCTGTTCGACACCGCCGAGGCCGAGACGCCGGCGCCGACCGGCGGCTCACTCTTCGACATGGGGGACGAGACGCCGCCGAGCGCGACCGAGGGTCGACCCGATGCCGCCGAGGTCTCCGACGGCGGGTCGCTCTTCGACATCGCCGGGACCTCGCCGGAGTCGGAGGACTCCACGGCAGAGCCGGAGGCCTCGCCCGAGGTCGAGGAGAAGACGCCGGCCGCGAGCGGCTCGCTGTTCGACGTGGAGCCGGAGGACGTCGAGCCGGCGAAACCGGCCGCACCGTCCACGTCGACGCACACCGGGTCCCTGTTCGACGTCGAGGAGGCCGCCGAGGTCACTGACACGGCCGAGCCCGAGCCCGAGCCGGAGCCGGAGCCCAAGGAGAAGACGGCCGCGCCGAAGAAGGACGCCGACCTGGACGAGGGTGGCTCACTCTTCGACCTCTGATCCACGCCGCTGACCTGCGCAAACGCAACTTGACGCCGCGGTGACATCATTTGATGTCACCAGATCCTTGACATGACATCACCGTGATGTCATAGTGATGCACATGGACATCACCCCCTACGTCGAGAACCTCCGGTCCTCGCTCGTCTCCGCCGCGGACTCCGCCGGCGAGGAGACCCGCCAGGCCGCCGAGCGGCTCGGCTTCGCCCTCGAGTCCAGCTCCCGGCTGGCGATCATGGAGGCGGTCTCGCAGGCCGCCGCCGAGATCACCGCCGAGATGCCGAGTGGTGGCGTCGACGTACGCCTCAATGGTCGCGAGCTCGACTTCCTCGTGCACGTCGCCGCGCCGACTCCGCCCGCACCTCCTCCGCCGCCGGCGCCCGAGGAGGTCGAGGACGGCGGGATGTCGCGGATCACCCTCCGCATCCCCGAGACCGTCAAGGCCAAGGCCGAGGAGCGGGCCGCCGAGGCCGGCCAGTCCCTGAACACCTGGCTGGTCAGCATCGTCCGGGCCGCCACCCGCGAGGGCGCGATCAACGTCGACATCGACCTGTCCAGCCTGCCGTTCTTCGGTGGCGGCGACCCGTTCGAAGGCGGCCGCGGCCGGCGCGGAGGCAAGCGCATGAGCGGCTGGCTCTGACGGAGCAGCACCCGACCACCCCTTCACCCCCACCACCAGGGACGGCACCAGGCCGCTCCCTCGGACTCACACACCCTTGCGACCCCGCACCAACCGCCACCAGGAGGCACCAGATGAACCGCCAGTTCGAGACTCCCGAGCCGATCGAGCTGTACGTCGAGATCGGCAAGGGCAAGGTCGAGGTCAGCGCCGGCGACACCACGACCACCACGCTCGACATCGCCGGCCGCGACGCCGACGAGGTCACCGTGAGCTTCGAGAACAACCGGCTCTCGGTCATCGGCCCTCAGGACGGCGGCAACTGGTTCGGCGGCGGCAACCGCGAGCTCCACGTGCAGGTCGAGCTCCCGACCGGGAGCGACCTCGGGGTCAAGACCGGCAGCGCCGACATCAAGATCGAGGGACAGGTCAACGAGGCCCGGGTGAAGACCGGGTCCGGAGACGTCACCTGCGACACCTTCACGGGTGCCGCACAGATCGAGACCGGCTCCGGCGACGTCGAGATCTCCGAGGCCATGGCCGAGCTGCGGATCAAGAGCGGGTCCGGCGACATGAGCATCGGGACCTGCCTCGGCAACCTCAACGTCTCGACCGGCTCGGGCGACGTCGAGGTCGGCACCACCGGCGCCAAGGCGGTCGTCAAGACCGGCTCCGGTGACCTCAAGGTCGTCACCGCGAACGCCGACATCTCGATGTCGACCGGCAGCGGCGACATGGCCATCGGCACGATCCGTCGCGGCCACGTCAACCTCAAGGGCGCGAGCAGCGACGTCGAGATCGGCATCCCGGCCGGCACCCCGGTCTGGGCCGACATCAACACCGTCACCGGCTCCGTCCACTCGAACCTCGAGAGTGTCGGCGCCCCCCAGGAGGGTCAGGACCACGTCGAGCTGCAGGCCCGCACGGTCAGCGGCGACATCCTCCTCCGCGAAGTCTGATCACCACTCAGCACCATCACCCACCACCTCACGACACCACCACCACGAAGGAGCAAGACCATGAACGAGACCGTCATCGAGGCCCAGGCCCGCTACCTGATCGAGGACCGCATCCACCCCACCCACGGGCAGCAGCCCACCTCCGTACGCCGACGCCACCGCCGGCTGCGGAAGCTGAGCTGGCTGTGAGGTTGCAGCCAGGTCGACAACTAACTGGCATACAGACGACACCGGACGACCACCGTTCGGTGTCGTCTGTATGCCAGTTAGTTGCGTTCCGGGTCAGAGGTCGGTGACGCGCAACCCGGCATGGGCCTGGTAGCGGCGGTTGATCGCGATCAGGTTGGCCGTCAGCGCCTCGACCTGGTGGGCGTTCCGCAACCGGCCGGCGTACACCCCGCGCATGCCGGGGATGGCGTCGGCGAGTGCCCGCACCAGGTCGGTCGCGTCGCGATGCTCGCTCTCACCCAGCACCAGGATGTCGGTGTCGACCGACGAGATCTCCGGGTCGCTGAGCACGACCGCGCTGACGTGGTGGAACGCCGCGACCACGATCGAGTCCGGCAGCAGCGCCGCGGCCTCCTGGGCAGCCGAGCCGTCGGGCACCTGGAGCGCGAACCCACCCTGCTTGTCGAAGCCGAGGGGGTTCACGCAGTCGACCACGATCTTGCCGGCGAGGGTCTCGGCGAGTGAACGCAGCAGGTCGGCGTGCCCGTCGTACGGCACCGCGACCATCACGACGTCTCCCGCCGCGGCCGCGTCGGCGTTGCCGAGCCCTCGTACGTCGCCGCCCGTCGCCTCGGCCAGCTCGGCGGCGATCTCGGCGGCACGATCGGCGTCCCGGCTGCCGATCACGGTCGCGATGCCGGCCGCCGACCACCGGCGTACCAGCCCCCGGCCCTGCGGCCCGGTGCCCCCGAGCACGGCGACGGTGATCCCGTCGAGCGAGGTCATCAGATCGTGGTCCGGTGGAAGTTCTGGAACGAGCGCGACGGGGTCGGGCCGCGCTGCCCCTGGTAGCGCGAGCCGTACTTCTCCGATCCGTACGGGTGCTCCGAGGGCGACGACAGGCGGAAGAAGCAGAACTGCCCGATCTTCATGCCCGGGTAGAGCTTGATCGGGAGCGTGGCGACGTTCGCCAGCTCGAGGGTCACGTGACCGGAGAAGCCCGGATCGACGAACCCGGCGGTCGCGTGGGTCAGCAGGCCGAGGCGGCCGAGCGAGGACTTGCCCTCGACGCGCGCGGCGACGTCGTCGGGCAACGAGCACACCTCGTACGTCGATCCCAGCACGAACTCGCCCGGGTGCAGGATGAACGGCTCGTCGCCCTCGGGCTCGACCATCCGGGTCAGGTCGGACTGGTCGGCGGCCGGGTCGATGTGCGGGTAGCGGTGGTTCTCGAAGACGCGGAAGAACCGGTCGAGCCGCACGTCGATCGACGACGGCTGCAACATGCCCGGCTCCCACGGCTCCATCACGATCCGGCCGGCGTCGATCTCGGCGAGGATGTCGCGGTCGCTCAGCAGCACACGCGCACGCTACCGGGGCCGGTACCCCGGTGGTCGAGCAGATCGCCCTCGCTCGGTGGTTGAGGAGCGAGCGCAGCGAGCGTCTCGAAACCACCACCCACCCATCTGGCACCATGCGATCGTGTCCGTCTTCCATCGGTACGTGGCCCTCGGCGACTCGTTCACCGAGGGCGTGGGCGACGCGGACCCGTCGCGACCCAACGGCGTACGCGGCTGGGCGGACCGCGTGGCCGAGGTGCTCGCCACGCGTACCGACGACTTCGGCTACGCCAACCTCGCGGTCCGCGGCCGGACCCTGCGGCCGATCATCGACCAGCAGATCGAGCCGGCGATCTCGCTGCGGCCCGACCTGATCACGATCTACGGCGGCGGCAACGACCTGATCCGCCCGCGCTGCGACGTCGACGCGCTCGGCGAGCTGTACGACGACGCCATCGGCAAGCTGGCCGCCACCGGCGCGACCGTCGGGGTCTTCACGGCCTTCGACCCGGGCGGGGGTGGACCGTTCGCCCGGCTGCGCGGACGCTTCGCCATCTACAACGAGCGCGTGCGCGAGATCGCCGAACGACACGGCGTCGTCGTCCTCGACTCGTGGCGCATGCGCCCTGAACACCCGGAGCACATGTGGTCCGAGGATCGCCTTCATCTCGGACCCCTCGGGCACCGGGCCGTGGCCCTCGAGGTGCTCGACACCCTCGGCGTCCCGCACCAGCTCGACCTGCCCGACCCGACCGGCTCTCTCGGCGAGACCCCCTTCCGCGCCGGTCGGCGGGCCGACCTCGACTGGGCGGTCCAGCACGCGGTTCCGTGGATCAAACGGCGCCTCACCGGGAAGTCGTCCGGCGACGGTGTGAACCCCAAACGGCCCACCCTGGAGCCGATCTGACTGACGACTCCTGCTCGGGTAGCATCCTGCAACGCCGGTCCGCCCGGCACGCGGATGTAGCTCAGTTGGTAGAGCGCGACCTTCCCAAGGTCGATGTCGCGAGTTCGAGCCTCGTCATCCGCTCCGAGTCGCTGGTCGAAACTCCGTTTCGACCAGCGACGAGAAGAACGAGGTCACATTGTGTGACCGGAGCAGTCGCCGAGGTCGTCCTCGGAGCCCGCGCCGAGGACGACGAAGACTCAGTCGCAGCGAGGTCGGAGCCAGGTGGTTTCAGACCACCGGCCTCCGGTGGTTGAGGAGCGAGCCCTGCGAGCGTCTCGAAACCACCGGGGCAGGGTCAGACCACCGGACGACCGCGCAGCTCCATCACCCGTCCCGCGCTTCCCGGATCGTCGGCCAGCGACAGCACCGCATCCACGACCTCGCCCACCGGGATGAGCCCGCCACTCGCGTCGCGTTCCTCGGCCGACAACCTCGCCCACTCGTCGTACGCCCGCGGGAGCCCGATCCAGTGCGGGACCACACAGCTGACCCGGACACCGTGTGACTCGGCCAGCCCGGCGGTCGCAGTCGTGAAGCGGATCAGCCCCGCCTTGGCGGCGGCGTACTCGGGCGACCCGTACGCCGCGTCACCGAGGCCGGCGCTCGACGACACGTTGACCACGGCCCCACCGCCCACGGAACGCATCGGCGCCAGACAGAGCTGGGTCGCCAGCATCGGGGTCTCGAGGTCGAGGGCGAGGGTGCCGCGCCACTGGTCGCCGGTCGGGAACTGCTGATCCGGAGACCAGGCCCCCGCGCAGTTGATCCACCACCGCAGCCGACCGAGCGCTACCGCTCCGGAGACGATCGCGGGGAGCACGTCCGGGTCTCGCAGGTCGGCGGTCACCGCAACGCCCGACGACCCGGCCGCGCGTACCGCCGCTCCGCCGTCGGCATCCACGACGACCGGCAGCAGCCACCCGCGCTCCCGCACGGCCCGGACGATCAGCTCGCCGAGTCCGCCGCCACCGCCGGTGACCACGCAGACATCTGACTCCATCGCTCCGGTCTACGCCGTGCCACCGACAGGTCGCGGACGGTGGGAGTCACACCAGCGCTTGACTCTCCTGTGACCCTTGTGGACAGTGGTGGGGATGTGACTCCTGAAGTCTTGAGGTCTTCCCCATGTCTCGCCTCCGCTGGATCGCTCTCGGCGCCTTCGTGCTGCTGCTCGGCGTGCTCACCTTCGTCCCGCGTGACGGGGGCGGCGACGGCACGATCCGCCCCACCGGCGATCGGCCGCGCACCGCTCCGCTGACCGCCGGGTACGGCCGGGTCACACCGACCTTCCGCCGCACCATCGACCGCATGGTCACCGAGGCCCGCACGGCGCCACGGCTCTCCCGGACGACCAGCTCACGGGCTCTGGTCGACACCGTGGTCCGGTGCGCGACGTTCGAGGGCCAGCGCTACTGCCTCGGGAGCGGATGGACCGACCAGAGCGAGGCCCAGGTACGCAGCCGCACCCTGTCGGCCATCCAGCACCAGCCGCGGCGGACCTCCGCCGTCACGACGACGGGCGACCTCTCGGCGTACGACGAGCTGCGCGAGCGCGCGGCGATGAGCCCGACCGCGCGGGCCCGCGCCGAGCGCGCCGAGCTGACCCAGGCGGCCCGATCCGTCGCGAAGGTGTGGCTGCTGCGGCACGAGATCCAGGGCGTGCCGCTGCCGACCGACTTCCGGGCGCAGCATCCCGAGGTGCGGGCTGCTCTTGCAAGCGAGAAGCTCGGGTCGACGGGCGAGGCGAGCGGTCGCCATCGCATCAAGCGGTGGCGGGAGTACCCCGACAAGGGAACGGTGCTCCACCCGAAGGACGTCGCGGCCCAGCACCGCACGTACTGGTGCGGCCCGACGTCGATGCAGATGATCACGTGGGGCTGGTCGGGCACCCGGCGTACCCAGAGCCACTGGGCCCACCGGCTCGGCACCACGACCTCCGGCTCGGCGATCACCGAGATGGTGCGCGTGGTGAACCAGGACACCGGCTACGACAAGGAGAAGTACGCCGGCCCCTACATCACGCTCGACATCAGTGACTGGGGCTTCAAGCAGTGGCGCCTGCTGATGGCGCGTCACGTCGTCGACTATCACGCGCCGGTCGTGCTCCACCCGGTGCTGGAGAAGCGGTTCTACCCCTACCTCGACCACGACGGCTCCGGGCACTTCCAGGTCGGGCGTGGTTACGAGAAGCGCGACGGCAAGACGCCGCTCCTCGGCTACTTCGAGCCGTGGAACCAGCAGCGCTTCCACCCGGACGAGCCGTTCATCGACCGCGTGCAGTGGCGCGACGCGTACAAGTCGTACCGAGCGAACCAGGCGCACTTCCAGCACAATCTCGGCGTGTGAGTCTCCCCCGCTCGACAGCACGAGGACTGGTCGCGGTCGCGGCTGCTCTCGTCCTCGCCGCCTGCGGCAACAGCGGCTCGTCCGCACCCGCCGACGACGGCTCGGGAGACTCGGCCAGCCCGCCGCACACCATCGCGTCGAGCCCCGAGACACCCGCGTCCACGCAGACCACCACTCAGGGCAGCGCCGAGCACCCTTTCGCGGTCGAGCCGGAGCAGGCCGAGCTGGACTGGAAGTCGGTCACCGGCTCCACCGAGGACCTGGTCACCGTGGGAGGCGACTGGACGCTGACCATCCCTTCCGGCGCGAGGGAGGCCGACCTGCGTGGCCCGAGGTCGGTCACGATCCGCGCCGCGGCGGGGTCGTCGATCACCGACGCCTTCCTCTCCGACACCCATGCCCTGGTGGTCGAGGAGGACCGCCAGGCGACCCAGGCCGACCGAGCGGTGCTCATCGACCTCGGATCGGGGAAGAGGACCACGTTCGACGAGCGATCCGACCCTCCGACCGTGGTCGGCGGGACCTGGGCGCTGGGCCCGAAGACCCTCGTCCACGCCACGTCCGGAGACCAGCGCCGCTACTGCGTGGCGACCGTCGATCTCGCCGACGGCAGCGGCTCGACCGGCTGGTGCGCGGAGCCCCGCCACGGCTTCCGCGGCGCCGTGGTCACCGACGACGGCACCTCGATGCTCACGTTCGACGACCAGCGACCTTCGTGCCGGACCGTCGACCAGGTCTCCGGGGCCGACCTCATCCCGTTCCCGGGCGTGCCCGAGTGCAAGGGCTGGGACTCCGCGATGCTCGACGGCACCACCGTCTGGTCGGTGGTGCGCAACGAGCACCGCATCGACGCCGCCCACTTCTACGCCCACACCGACGCCGGCTGGTACGACCTCGGACCCGGTACGACGGGCTCTCTGGTCACCTGCGCCGGCGATGCGTTCTTCATCCGTGACTCGGCATCCCGCACCGACCCGGCGGCTCTGATGCGGTGGTCGCCCGACGACCACGGCCTGTCCGTGGTCTACCAGGCGAAGGGCACGGGTCACGCCTTTCTGTCGCCACCCCGGTGCGGCGGCACCCACCTGACGGTCACGGCGTACTCACAAGCCGGTGACGAGCAGGTCACGACGAGCCTCGGCTGACCCCCACGCGACACCAAGTGCTCGTAGGGTCGTCGTATGCCTGCCGAGTTCACCGGATTCCCGCAACAGGCCCTCGACTTCTACGACGACCTCGAGGTCGACAACTCCCGCACGTTCTGGGAGAAGCACAAGGGCACCTACGAGTACTCCGTGAAGAGACCGATGGTCGCTCTCTGCGCGGCGCTCGGAGAGGAGTTCGGCGAGGCCAAGGTGTTCCGCCCCTTCCGCGACGTCCGCTTCGCGAAGGACAAGACGCCGTACAAGACCGCTCAGGGCGCGTTCGTCGAGGTCGGCCCCGCCATCGGGTGGTACGCCGAGATCTCGGCACGCGGCGTCCGCACCGGCGCCGGCTTCTACGACGCGTCGGGCGAGCGGATCGCCCACATCCGCGCCGCCATCGACGACGACCGCCGGGGCAACGACCTGGCCGCGATGATCAAGAAGCTCGAGGCCAACGGCTGGGTCATCGGCGGCCACGTCCTCAAGACCGCGCCACGGGGCTACGACCTCAGCCACCCGCGGATCAACCTGCTGCGGCACAAGTCCCTGACGATCCGGCACGACTACGGCTTCGAGCCCATCATCCACACCCCCGAGCTGCTCGAGGCCGTCCGCGACGACTGGCGCACCCTGCGCCCGTTCGTCGAGTGGGTCACCGACGCGGAGCAAGCCGACTGATCCCGGGGGTTTCGAGACGGCGCTGGCGCGCCTCCTCAACCACCGGAAAGCGGTCAGTGCGGCTGCCAGGCGTCCTCGTCCTCGGTGAGGCGGGCGACGGGGGCGGGCAGCTTGCCCGAGGCGAGATGGGCGACGCTGACCTGCTCGAACACATCGCGCAGCGAGTGCCGAGCGGCGATCCAGACCCGCTGCAGCGCGTCGGCCCGCTCGTTGTAGGACACCGCCTCGGGGCGGAGCCCGTAGACCGACACCAGGGGGCCGTCGACCGCGCGGATCACGTCGGCGACCGAGACACCGCCGGCGTCCTTGGCCAGCCGCCAGCCGCCCGACTGCCCGCGCTGGGCGTGCACGATCCCGGCCTTGCGCAGGTCGGCCAGGATCGCCTGCAGGAAGTTGTGCGGGATCTCCTGGAGCTTCCCGAGCTCCTCGGCGCTCACCGGGCGCGCCGCGTCGCCGTCGGTGCGGGCGGCCATCTCGATGAGCGCGCGCAAGGCGTAGTCGGCCTTGGCTGAGACTCGCATGCGCAAAGTCTCTCAGAGAGGGTCCGCGATCCCCGCACTCGACGTGGCGTCGCTCACAGTTCACCCGGGACCCGGTTGCCTCACTCTCACCTGGGAGGCACAATCAAGTTACTGGTGAGTAGCCATACTCAGGACAGGTCCCCACTCGTCGGGGAGACCGGTCACCGACCGCGAACAGGTAGGGGCAGAGACAAGGCCATGGGGCACTACAAGAGCAACCTCCGCGACATCGAGTTCAACCTCTTCGAGGTGCTGGGCCAGGACGAGATCCTCGGCACCGGCCCGTTCGCCGAGGTCGACGGTGAGACCGCGCGCGAGGTCCTCGCCGAGGTCGACCGGATCGCTCGCGAGGACCTCGCGGCGTCGTTCGAGGAGGCCGACCGCACGCCCCCTGTCTTCGACCCCGAGACCCACACCGCGCCCCTCCCCGACGCGTTCAAGAAGAGCTACCGCACCTGGATGGATGCCGAGTTCTGGCGGCTCGCCACCCACGCCGACCTCGGGGGTACGCCGGGTTCCTCGGCGATGGAGTGGGCCGTCGGCGAGATGGTCCTCGGCGCCAACCCCGCGATCTGGATGTACGGCGCGGGCCCGATGTTCGCGGGCGTGCTCAACCGCAACGGCAACGAGCGCGACAAGAAGATCGCCCGGCTGATCGTCGACCAGCGCTGGGTCACCACGATGGTGCTGACCGAGCCGGACGCCGGCTCCGACGTCGGCGCCGGTCGCACCAAGGCCACGCCGAACGCCGACGGCACCTGGAACATCGAGGGCGTCAAGCGCTTCATCACCTCCGGCGAGAGCGACTTGAGCGACAACGTCATCCACATGGTGCTGGCGCGCCCGCAGGGCGTGGAGGGCGCCGGCGGCCCGGGCACCAAGGGCCTCAGCCTCTTCATCGTGCCGAAGTTCCACTTCGACGTGGAGACGGGCGAGCTGACCGGCGAGCGCAACGGCGCCTACCTGACCGGCGTGGAGCACAAGATGGGCATCAAGGTGTCCAACACGTGTGAGCTCACCTTCGGCGACCCCGGCGTCGGCGGCGGCGAGCCGGCCCGCGGCTGGTTGCTCGGCGAGGTCCACAACGGCATCGCCCAGATGTTCCAGGTGATCGAGAACGCCCGGATGATGGTCGGCACCAAGGCCATCGCGACGCTCTCCACGGGCTACCTCAACGCGCTGGAGTTCGCCAAGGAGCGGGTCCAGGGCGCCGACCTCTCCCAGGCCGCGGACAAGACCGCGCCGCGGGTCACGATCACCCACCACCCCGACGTACGCCGCTCGCTGATGACGCAGAAGTCGTTCGCCGAGGCGATGCGTGCGCTGGTGCTCTACACCGCCTCCTGGCAGGACCGGGTGGCGATCGCCGAGCACCAGGGCGAGAAGGACGAGCTGGCGATGGCGGTCAACGACCTGCTGCTGCCGATCGTGAAGGGCTACGGCTCCGAACGCTCGTGGGTCCTGCTCGGCACCGAGTCGCTGCAGACGTTCGGCGGCTCCGGTTTCTTGCAGGACTACCCGATCGAGCAGTACGTCCGTGACGCGAAGATCGACACCCTCTACGAGGGCACGACCGCGATCCAGGGCCAGGACCTCTTCTTCCGCAAGATCGTCAAGGACCAGGGCCGGGCGCTCGGTCATCTGGCGAGCGAGATCCAGACGTTCGTGCAGGGCGAGGGCGGCAACGGTCGCCTCAAGGTCGAGCGGGCGCTCCTGGCGACCGCCCTCGAGGACGCCCAGGCGATCGTCGGGCTCCTGATCGAGGACCTGATGAGCGCCGACGCCTCGGCTGAGGGCGGCGACGTGCGCAACATCTACAAGGTGGGGCTCAACACCAGCCGCCTGCTCATGGTCCTCGGCGACGTGGTCTGCGCCTGGCTGATGCTGCGCGGTGCTCAGGTGGCGCTCGACAAGCTCTCCGTCGAGGTGTCCGCCAAGGACCAGGCGTTCTACGAAGGCAAGGTCGCCGCCGCACAGTTCTTCGCGCAGACGACGTTGCCGCGCCTGTCCGCCGAGCGGGCCATCGTCGAGCACACCGACCTCGCCCTGATGGACCTCGACGAGTCCGCCTTCTGAGCCGGGCGGTCAACCCGCCGTCGCGTCCGGGACGTCGGCCGTCGCGGACGGAGGTCGTGCGGCAGCGGCGAACCGCTCCGCTGCACGGGCGAACGCCGCACGTACCTCGTCGGGGTGCTCGACGCTCATGGCGAACGGATGATCGCTGACCCGGAGCACGAAGTAGTCGGGGTTGCTGGTCGACGACCGCACCCGGGTCGTCGACTCGTCGACCGCCTCGCACACCCCCAGGAACCGCGGGATCCAGGACTCGACGTCGGCGAGCGGACCGTCGAGCAGGAGCGAGACCGACCACTCGGGACGCGCCAGCGCCAGTGAGCGCTCGACGGCGGCCGTCACGTCGAGACCGGTCGGCATCCGGAACGTCCGGGCCATCAGGTCGACCCGGTCGACGCGGTCGACGCGGAAGGTACGGCGTGCCTGACGCAGGTGGCACCAGCCGTGGACGTAGAGCGAGCCCCAGACCACCGCCAGGCCGTAGGGGTTGAGCTCGCGGACCGTCGTCGTGCCGTTGCTGCCGCGGTGCCGCACCCGGCAACGCCGCCGCTCGACCACCCCGGTCGCCAGTGCGGCGACCGGCCCCGGGTCGGCACCAGGACGACGAGCCTCGGCCGAGGGCGACGCGACCGCGTCGAGCACCGCGTGCACCCGGTCGGAGACGCCGCGCGGCAGGACGTGCTGCAGCTTCGCGAGTGCGGTCTGTGCCGGCGTGGATTCGTCCGAGGTGCCCGTCAGGGCCAGGGCGAGCGTGATCGCCACTGCTTCGTCGGTGGTCAGCATGAGGGGTGGCATCCGGAATCCGGGGCGGAGCCGATGCCCGCCGTACCGGCCGCGGCCCGCCTCGACCGGGATCTCGAGCCCCTGCAGGGTCGCGACGTAGCGACGCACGGTGCGCTCGCTCACGCCGAGCTCCTCGGCGAGCTGGGGTGCGGTGAGACCGGGACGCTCCTGGACCCGCTCGAGCAGGGCCAGCACGCGGCCCGCCGGGCTGCCGGTCATGCCTCACCTCATCCGGTCACAAATTGTCCGGTATCGCGTCTAGCGTAGCCACCATGACTCACGGGACAGACGACAAGACGCGCACGTCGGCGCTGCTGGTGATCGACGTACAGAACGCGAACACCGCCGAGGGCTACCAGCGTGAGGCGGTCATCGGCCGCATCCGCGGTCTCATCGACCGGGCCAAGAGCGAGGGCGCCCCGGTGATCTGGGTCCAGCACCACGCCGGCGGGTCGCCGCTCGAGCGCGGCACCGACGGTTGGCAGATCGTGGAGGACGTGCGGCCGGTCGAGGGCGAGACGGTGATCGAGAAGGAGTACCTCGACTCCTTCGTCGAGACCGGTCTCCGCGCCGAGCTCGATCGCCTCGAGGTCGGCCATCTGGTGTTGTGCGGCGCCGCGACCGACGCGTGCATCCGCTCGACCGCGCAGCGCTCGCAGATCGAGGGGTACGACGTGACGCTGGTCGCCGACGGGCACACGACCGACGTGGGTCCGTGGCCGTTGCCCCTGCCCGACGGCACGGAGATCCCGATCGGCGCGGAGCAGATGATCGCCTACACGAACTTCTTCGTCGCCGACACCGGCTACCCGGGAGTGACCACGAAGGTCGTGGCGGCCGACGAGGTCGAGTTCGCCGTGTGACCAGGTCGACCTTCACTAGGGTCGGCGCGTGCTCGACCCTCTGATCGCCGGACTGTTCACCGGGCTGTCACTGATCGTGGCGATCGGGGCGCAGAACGCGTTCGTGCTCAGACAGGGGCTGCTGCGGCAGCACGTCGCGCCCGTGGTGGCCATCTGCTCGGTGAGCGATCTGGTGCTGATCGCGGCCGGGGTCGCGGGCATCGGCGCGATCGTGCAGCACGCACCGACCGCGCTGGACGTCGTCCGCTGGCTGGGCGTCGCGTTCCTCACGGCGTACGGCGTGAGGTCGCTGTGGCGCGCCCGGCACGCGGACTCGCTGACGGCCTCGACGGAGAGCGAGCCGCGGCTGCGCGGCGCGGTCGTCCAGGCCGTCGCGTTGACCTGGCTGAACCCGCACGTCTACCTCGACACCGTCCTGCTTCTCGGCTCGATCGCCGCCCACCATGGACCGAGCGGCAAGTGGTGGTTCGCCGTCGGAGCCGGGCTCGGCAGCATCCTGTGGTTCACCGGCTTGGGGTACGGCGCCCGGCTGGCGGCCCCCTTGCTGTCACGGCCGCGGGCCTGGCAGGTCCTCGACGTCCTGATCGGCCTGACCATGCTCACCATCGCGGTCCAGCTCGCCCGCGGGTGACTGACCTGGATTCTTTACCTCGTGGCGCCCCCACGGCCATCACTCGGGGTTCGATACTGGGCCGCATGCGAGAAGCCTTCGCGCACGACGCCGTGCTCGAGATGAGCGAGGGTGCTGACGAGCGGGCACCGGGCGGCGCCGTGACGATCGCCCTCTGCGGCGAGCTCGACCACGAGCCGCCGTGCCCGGTCGCCCCGCACCACACGTCCCTGTCCGGCCACGGTCAGCGTCGCCGGGTGCGCGTGCTGTTCGCCACCGAGGACGAACCCGTCGTACGCCGCACCATCCACGCCGCTCTCGGGACCGGCGAGTTCACCGGACCCGACGGGTCGGTCAGCCGATGGGTGCTCCACTCCTCGACGCCGGGCACGGTGTCCGACGACGAACGCGCCCACGCTGCCCGGCTGATCGAGAGCTGACTAGCCCGCCACCCGCTTGCCGCGGCGTTGCGGACGCCCGGCGTGGGACTGGTGCGGAGGACGGCTCCGATGGGGCTTCCCGCCGGCTCTCCCTTGGGGACGCCGCGCGTCCTGGGTGCGGACCGGACCGGGGTGGCCGGCCTCGGCGAGGGCGGCGGCGGTCATCGGCTTCGGGGCGGTACGCAGGTCGTGGTGCAGCACCTCGACCCCGGCGTTCTGCTGGAGCCGGACGACCTGCGGGACCGCTCGCGGCGTCGTCAGCGTCACGACGCAGCCCTCGTTGCCGGCGCGCGCCGTGCGCCCACTGCGGTGCAGGTAGGACTTGGCGTCGCCGGCGGCGTCGAAGTGCACCACCAGCCCGACGTCGTCCACGTGGATGCCGCGGGCGGCGACGTCGGTCGCCACGACGACCTGCGCCTGGCCGGTCGAGAAGCGCTCGAGGTTCCGCTCGCGCACGCGCTGCGAGAGGCTGCCCTGCAGGTCGACGGCGATCAGGCCGGCGTCGGTGAGGGCCTCGGCCACCTGGGTGGCGCTCTCGCGCGTGCGGGTGAAGACGATGGTGCGGCCGTTGGCGCGCACCAGGCCGGAGAGGGCGTCGACCTTGTCGCGGAATCCACCGACGGTGAGGGTGTGGTGGGTCATCGTGGTGACCGAGCCGGCGTTCGGGTCGAGCTCGTGGATGTGCGGGTCGCGCAGGTGGGTGCGCACCAGCAGGTCGACGTCGCCGTCGAGGGTGGCACTGAGCAGCATCCGCTGGCTGCCGGCGGGGGTGAGCCCGACCAGCTTGTCGACGGCCGGGTAGAAGCCGAGGTCGCACAGGTGGTCGGCCTCGTCGAGGACGGTCACCTCGATGTCGTCGAAGAAGACGTAGCCGTTCTCGAAGAGGTCCTCGAGCCGGCCGGGAGTCGCGACCACGAGGTCGGCGCGCTGCCGGAGCTGCCGGGTCTGCTTCTCGTACGGCGTGCCGCCGTAGACCGTGGTCAGCTTGAGGCCGACCGACGCGGCCACCGGCTGCAGCGCGCGGGCGACCTGGTTGGCGAGCTCGCGGGTCGGTACGACGATCAGGGCACGGGGGTGGCACGGGCGCGAACGGCTACCCGCGAGCCGGGAGATGATCGGCAAGCCGAAGGCCAGCGTCTTCCCGGAGCCGGTGCGGGCACGGCCGAGAACGTCGGCACCGGCCATGGCGTCGGGGATCACGGCCGCCTGGACGGCGGTCGGCTCGACGATGCCCTGCTCGGCGAGTGCGGTGACGAGCTCAGCAGGGAGCTCGTTGAAGACGGACATGATGATCCTTCGGGTGGACGCGCGGGCGTCCGATGGCAGTGACAGGCTCTGGCGCCCGATCACTGGCCTCCGCGTGACGGACCGTCACGCACCACACCGGGCATCAAAGAAGCGACCCGCCTCGGCGAGCCGCTGACGTACGTCAGTCTACGGAGGCGTGAGCACGGCCGACGAATCGCGGACGCGGTGACCTGCGACACCGACGGGAGCTCAGGTGCCGCGCAGGGTCGCGTTCAGCTCGTCGTACGCCGCGTGTGCCAACGCGCCGGCACTCATGCCGAGCACCTGCCGCAGCACGCGGCGTGTCGCGGTGTCGGGGTCGTACGACGGGTCGCCGGCGCCGGCCGCGGCGTACGCCCGGAACAGGTCGAGCACCGCTTGGCGGCCGTGGTGCTGGTCGATCCAGGTGACCAGCGCCAGCCCCTGGGCGTAGTTGCGCTGGACGTCCTGCAGGTAGTAGTTCGCCGAGATGGGCAGGCGGGCGGGCATCGGGCGAGGCGAGTGGAAGCCCCGGTACGGGAGGGCGGCCCGGAGGCCACCGGAGGCGTGCCAGCCGACGTACTCCGCCGCACCCTCGGCGAGCCAGGCCGGGAGGTAGGGCAGGTAGGTCTGGGTCGCCAGGTGCGTGAGCTCGTGGGTGAGCACGACCGGGTCGGCCACCACCTGCGCGACGTAGCCGGGGTTGAGGACCAGCCGCCACCCGCTCGGCCGACCGTCCGCTGGTCCGCAGTGAGTACGTGACAGCGGCGGCATCCGGGCCGGTCAGCTTCTTGAAGCCCGGCGAGTGCGACGTCGCGATGACGACGGTCGGGTGGGTGTTGACGGAGTCCAGGAGCTCGGCGCTGGTGCGGTTCGCCCGGTGGCAGAGGGTGACGATGTGACGCGCCAAGGGCGTCTGCCCGCGGTCCACGATCGCGAGGTAGTCGGCGTCGCCCTCGACGTCGATCGCCGCCCCGTCCCACGGCACCGGCAGCGTCTTCGCGTTGAAGTGCGCATCGGCGTCGGTCACGCCGGCGAGCTTCCAGGTGCCGTCCTCACGCAGGAACGTGTAGCCGTCGTCGACCTGGATCGGCGAGGTGTCGAAGCCCTTGAGCCGGTACGTCGTGGTGATGTCGGCGAGGAAGGACGCCGTGTGCAGAGGCGCGTCCGGCTCCACGACACCGTTGTAGGCGTAGGAGAGCGAGGCGAAGGGCAGCTGCTGGGTGTTCTCGAAGGCGACCCGCTGAGTCCGGACGAACGACGACCGGTTGCCGTCGACGACGCCCATGAACGCCGACCTGTCACCGTCGAGCACTGCGCGGGCTCGCGTCCGGAGAGCCGCGCGCACCTGGGCGATGTCGCGGTTCGACGGTTGCTCCAGCGTGCCGTTGGACGAGTATCCCGCCTGGTTCACGACGCCGTGCCCGTGGTACGCGGGAGTCGCGTTCGCCGGCTTGTCGTCCACCTTGTTGATCTCGATGACGCCGACGACGGCGACCACGAACGCCACACCCCACACGCTGCGGCGTACCCACGGTCGAGCCATCGTCGTTCTCCATCAGACAGGCTCGCCACCCGTGGCGAGCGCCGGCCGATCGTACGTCGTGACATCCGAGCGCGTTGCCGAAACGACCGTTTCGCTAGCGCGTCTCCTCGACCATCGAGGAGTCGCGGACCCACAGGCCGATCAGGCCGCGGAAGTGGTCGAGGAACTGCTCGTGCTCGTGCTCGGGGTACGTCGCCCGTACGGTCTCCACCAGCAGGCGGTCGAAGTCGGGACTGTTCACCCACTGGGCGATCGCCTCGTCGAGGTGTCCGAGGTGTTCTGCGCACCACGCGTGGTAGCGCTCCGTCTCGAAGTGCTCGTCGGCGAGTGCGAGGTACGCGTCGAGCTTCTCGTCATAGGTCCGGTCGGAGTCGGCGACCTCGAAGTACTGGGTCATCTCCAGGTCGACGTTCGGCTGTCGGCCGGTGACCAGGCAGTACGTCGACCACTTCACGAGCGCGCTGATCGCCCACGGGAAGTAGTAGTGGAGGCTCGTGAGGGCGACGTCGGGGCAGGCGTTGGCGTAGTCGATCGGGTAGACCTCGTCGCCGGCCACCAGCATCTCCGCGGAGTTGAACTCCCAGTGGAAGAACGCGTTGACGATCCGGCTGATCGCGACGGCCTGCTTGCCGGCGGACTCGCCGAGGAAGCCGTGGTTGACGGCGTACCGCTGGTGCATCGGCTGCTCGGGCCGGAAGTCCATCACCATCGTCTCGGGCCCGATCGAGAGAGCGCGGGCGAAGTGGTCGTAGTCGACCGTGGCCTGGAGGTGCATGAGCATCTCCCCGGACTCGTCGTACGCCGTGTGCAGGTCACGCTGGTCGTCGACCCGACTGACCCCGCGCCAGCCGCCGCCGTCGAACGGCTTCATGTAGAGCGGGTAGCCGATCTCGGTGGCGATCACGTCGAGGTCGAAGGGCTTGTTGTACGTCTCGCTGGTGTAGGTCCAGCGGTGGTTGTCGACGGGGTTCTTGTAGGGCACGAGGATCGTCGGCGGCACCTTGAGGCCGAGCCGGATCATCGCGCAGTACGCCGAGTGCTTCTCCATCGACTGGAAGGTGAACGGGCTGTTGAGCAGGTAGCTGCCGTTGACCAGCGCGGCCTTCTTCAGCCACTCGCGCGGGTGGAAGTACCAGTGGGCGAGCCGGTCGATGACCAGTCCGGTGCGAACGGGATCGGTGAGGTCGAACGGCTCGATCGTGAGTCGCTCGCTGGAGATCCGGTGCTCCGTGCCGTCGACGTTCAACGGGCCGACGAAGCGCAGAATCTGCTCGAACGCCTGCGGCCAGTCCTCCTCCGCCCCGAGCAGCAGTCCGATCAGGTGGTCCTTCTGGGCGGCCATGGACCTCAACGTAGCCAGGGGACGGCGTTCCATGCATCGGCCGCGGACCCCGGTGGTGGAGGAGCGAGCCCTGCGAGCGTCTCGAAACCACCCTCGACCACTGGCTCAATGAGCACAGGTGGGCTCATTGACGCAGTGGTCGAGGACGGGTCAGCCGACCGCGTAGCGGAGCAGGGTCACCCCACTACGGAAGGCGCGCGACTCCAGCGGGGTCAGGTCGTAGAGGGCCGCGCCGTCGGCAGTCAGGCCACGGCCTCGGCCCTGGACGGCCGGGTAGACGAACAACCGGAGCTCGTCGACGAGGCCGGCGCCGAACAGCGCGTGGGTCAGCGTGATGGATCCGGTGACCACGAGGTCGCCGTCACCGGAGGCCTTGAGCGACCGCACCTCGTCGAGCGGATCGCCGGACAGCACGGTGGAGTTCTGCCACCCGGGCTCACCGAGAGTGCGGGAGACGACGTACTTCTGCAACCGCGCGAGGGAGGCGCCGGCGGGCTCGTCCTCGTGGGAGGGCCAGTACCCACGGAACTCCTCGAACGTCTGCCGGCCGAGCAGCATCGCCGCCGAGGCGTCACCCTGACGGTCCATCTCCTCCTGGAGGTCGGCGACGTCCTGGTCCTCGGGCGACGGGTCGAACCACGGGTCGAGGAACTCGATCCGCCCGTCGAGGGAGATGTTCTCCGTGACGACGAGGTGATGGGTCACGCGTCGACGACCTCCAGACGGATCCGCTTGTTGTCCTTGCCCTTGCTCTCGGTGCCGGTGACCCTCACCCGGCCCACCTCCGCGGTGGAGAGCACGTGCGTGCCGCCGTCGGCCTGTCGGTCGAGACCGACGATGTCGATGATCCGCAGCGGGTCGATCACGGCCGGGATGAGATGGGCGGCGGTCCGGATCAGTGCGGGGTCGGCGTCCGCGACGTCGCGCGGCAGGAAGTCGACGACGATCTCGTGCGCGCGCTCGATCTCGTCGTTGATCCGGCGCTCGACCTGGGCGCCGAGGTCAGCCGACATCGCCGGGAAAGGGAAGTCGAGCCGGCCCTTGAGCGGCTCCATGTTCCCGCCCGTCACCGGGATGCCGTGGTCGGCCCAGATCACGCCGCACAGGATGTGCAGGGCGGTGTGCGTCCGCATCAGCTGGAACCGACGCATCCAGTCGATCTCGCCGCCGACCTCCGTGCCGACGTCGGGCAGGGCATCGGGCTGCGCACCGACCGCGTGCCAGATCAGCCCCGACTCCCGGCGTACGCCGGTGACCTCGAGCGCACCGTCGGGCCCGGTCAGCGTGCCGGTGTCGTGGGGCTGCCCGCCGCCGGTCGGATAGAACGCCGTCCGGTCGAGCCGGAGCCGCCCGCCGTCACGGTCGACCTCGACGACCCGTGCGTCGAACGAGGTGGCATAGGCGTCGACGGCGAACAGCTCGGTGTCGGCCAGGCCCTCGGGCGCGCGGTCGGCGAAGCTGCCGGGAACTGCCATGCCCTCGTGTCTACCAGGATCAGCTGAAGCGCGGCAGGTGGTGGGCGAGCTGCTTCCGCCACCACGGCCAGTCGTGCGAGACGTCGTGGCCCCACACGTCGAGCTCGTGGGAGATGCCCTTCTCGCCGAGCAACCCCGCCATCCGCCGGGCACTCGGCAGCGACCCGGTCGGGTGCGTCTCCCACGCTCCCTCCCCCACCGTCAGCACGACGTGGAGCCGTGACCGGAGCCAGTCGAGGTGGTCGCCGTGGAGGTTCGGCACGTAGTCGGTGGGGTTGGTGAAGTACGCCGCGTCGCCGCGCTCGCCCCAACCGTGCCAGGTCGAGGGGTCGTAGTTGCCCGACTGACAGATCGCGACCGGGAACAGGTCGGCGCGCTGCAGCGCCATCTGCAGCGCGTGGTACCCACCCATCGAGCAGCCGGTCACGATCGCGTCCGTCGCGCCGCCACTGTCGGAGGCGACGTACGCCGCGACCTGCTCGGCGACCCATCCCTGGTAGCCCTGGTGCCGCCGCGCCCGCTCCTCGCTCGGGAGGGAGCGATCGGACCAGGAGGCGTCGTCGAACGAGTCGATGCAGTAGAGCTTCACGCGCCCGTCGTTGATCAGGTGGGCGACGGCGCCGACCATGCCGTTGTTCTCGTAGTCCCACGCCCGACCGGCCTCGCTCGGGAAGACGATCACGGGTCGTCCCCAGTGGCCGTAGCGGATCACCGTCCCGGCCCGGCCGAGGCCGGGTGCATCGAGCTCCACCTGGTGACGGTCCACGTCTCCACCCTGGCAGATGGGCTATCCCCTGCTCACCCGAGACCGCCCCGCCGCTCAGCCGGAGACGCGCTGGATGGTGGCACGGCCCAGCCCGACCACGCGGTCGCTGACGATCAGCAGCAGGAGGGGCCAGTAGTCCGTCGCGGGGACCACCAGCATCACGGCGAGCGCCACGAGGAACGCGGCCGCCGTGCCGAACGCACCGGCGACGTGCGGCAGCTCCGGTGAGTCCCGCAGCTCGTCGTGGCGAGCGATCACCAGGCAGATCAGGCCCAGCACCAGCGAGCCCACGGCCATGGTGCCGACGTAGAGAACCTTGGTGATGGCCTGCGCGCCGGCGTTCCCGGGCGCGGCCACGAGCGCCGTGGGGAAGGGGAGGACCACGACGGTCAGCGACCAGAGGAGCATGAGCTTGGTCAGCGTGTCGTTGGTGGCGACGACGTTCCGCAGCATCCGGTGCTGGACCAGCCAGAGGTTGGCGATCACGACGAAGCTCAGGAAGAACGCCCCGATCGGTGCCAGGTGGTCGTCGAGCAGGTCCCGGACGGAGCCGCCGTCTCCGAGGTCGCCCACGAGCTCGACCAGCGGGAGGACCAGCAGGGTGATCGCGATCGCGATGATCGCGTCGATGAAGGTGAGGAACCGGTCGAAGTCGCGTGCGCGCTCCTGCGTCGCGGTGGCATCCATGGCAGGAGGCTAGGTCGTCACAGGTGCTTCGTGGCCTCTCGGCGCGAGAGTCCCGAGAGCCGGTCGCCGAGGGAGTCGACGTACGCCCGCACCCAGGCGGGATCGACGCGGGCGTGCTGCCGGAGGGCCCAGCCGATCGCCTTGCGGAGCCAGAACGACGCGTCGTCGAGGTTGCCCTCGATCGCGAACGTCAGCAGGTCGCGGTCGACGTCGGCGCCGTGGGCGACCTGGCAGATCACCGCCGTACGCCGAAGCCAGAGGTCGTCGTCGACGGCCCAGGCTCGCAGCACCGGGGTCACCCGGCCGCGGTCGGCCAGCAGGCACGCGCCGACGAGATGCTGAGCCGTCTCGTCGACGACGTCCCACCAGGCGCCCGTGACGACGAGGTGCCGGTAGAGGTCGAGGGTCTCGACGTCCTGCCAGCTCTCGGCCGAGCGATGGCGGGCGAACGCGATCGCGGCGTACCACTCCTCGCGGTGGGTCGCGCCGTCCCAGAACGTGCGGACGGTCCGCGCCCAGGCGACTCGGTCTGCCGGCGAGAACGCACGGAGGTGCGGGCGGAGCAGCGCCTTCAGCTCGGGTGCCGCGACACCGTGGTAGGGCATCGCCGACTTCATGTAGCGCTGCTGCTGCTCTGCCTTCGCCGGGTCGCCCGCTGCCGTCAGCTCGACCCGCAGCTGCGCGAGCTCGATCACGTCCAGACCCGCAGCAGCAGGTCGGTGAGGTGCGGGTCGAGGGTGTCACGCCAGCACGTCCACGTGTGACCGTCGCGCACCTCGCCCCAGGCGGTCTCGACACCGACGGCCGCGAGGTGGTCGCGGATCGCGAGGTTGTTCGCGTAGTTCTCCTCCGCGGTGCCGCAGGTCAGCGCCATGGGTGGCGCGTCGGGCGCGGCCTGGCTGGCCGCCTGGACGCTGGCGACGAAGCCGGTCACCTCGTGCCAGTGCTCGAAGCCCGACTCCTGCGGGTCGTGGCGGGCGGTGAAGAACGACCCGCTCTGCAGCAGCAGCCCACCGAACGACGCCGGCGAGGTCCACGCGGCGTGCAACGCAGCGAGCGCTCCGAGGCTCTGGCCGATCAGCACGGGACGCCCGTCGGTCGCGACCGCCTCGGTCAGGGCAGGTAGGAGCCGGGAGGTCAGCGCCCGCGAGTACGCCGGGTTGGCGGCGTACCTCTTGTTGCGCCGAGGGCCGGGACTCACCAGCGCGACGCGGAACGGCGGCAGCGTGCCGGCAGCGATCATCGCGCCGGCGTACGCCGTGAGCCCGCCGTAGGCGTCCATCTCCGGACCGTCGTGGCTGAGCAACAACGGCAAGGACTCGTCGACCGGGATGCCGGCGGGTGACCAGACCTCACAGTCGAGCCGGCCGGCGCCGGTGCGCGACAGCGTGAGCGTGGCTCGCTCGCCCTCGGGTTCGGTGCCGTGGAGCCAGGCCGGCTCGCGGTAGGCCGGCAGCGGGATCCACGAGTGGTCGCCGAAGGGCCCGGGCGTGACCCGTGGGTTCGTCGGGTCGGGTCGCAGCTCTCCGTCGACGTCGACGAGGTACTCGAGCCGGTCGACCGGCAGGTCGGTCAGTCGCACCTCCCACCCGCCGTCGACCTCGGTCATCGAGGTGTCGCCCAGCCGGAGATGTGCCCAGACGGAGACCCGGGTCGCGGCATGCTCGGGATCGGCGTACCGGACGACGACGTCGTCCCCGTCGACCTCCGTCCCCAGCACGCGGAGACGCTATCGCGCCACCACCGGTGGTTGAGGAGGTCGCTCCGCGACCGTTGGTTCCTGAGGAGGCGAGGGACGAGCCGTCTCGAAGGGCTCGAAACCACCAGGTCCCGGCGACCTGCTGACGGTGCGGGCTGACAACTAACTGGCATACAGACCGGAGTCAGGATCCGCCGCCCACTCCGGTCTTTATGCCAGTTAGTCGTCGGCCGGCCGATCACCCGTCAGACGCGGGCCGTCTGGGTGAAGAGGGCCGAGTAGGCGTTGAGGGCAGGCTGCCCTCCGAGGTGGGCGTAGAGCACATGGGAGTCGGGACCGATGTCGCCCTGTCGCACCAGGTCGATCAGGCCGGCCATCGACTTCCCCTCGTAGACCGGGTCGATGATCATCCCCTCGAGCTGGCCGGTGAGCCGGATCGCGTCGAGGGTCGACTGGACGGGGATGCCGTAGAGGTCGCCGGCCCACCCCTCGAGCACGGTGATCTCGTCGTCGCGCAGGTCGCGGCCGAGCCCGATCAGCTCGGCGGTGTTGCGCGCGATCCGCCCGACCTGGTCGCGGGTCTTGTCGAGCGTGGCCGACGCGTCGATCCCGAGCACCCGACGCGGCCGCTCCTGGCCGGCGAACCCCGCGATCATGCCGGCGTGCGTCGAGCCGGTGACCGTGCAGACGATGATCGTGTCGAAGAAGACGCCGAGCTCCCGCTCCTGCTGCTCGACCTCCTCAGCCCAGCCGGCGAAGCCCAGGCCACCGAGTGGATGGTCCGACGCCCCGGCCGGGATGGGGTACGGCGTACCGCCGGCCGCCTCGACGTCCTCGATGGCCTGGCGCCACGAGTCGCGGAAGCCGATGTCGAAGCCGGCGTCGTCGAGGCGTACGTCGGCTCCCATGATCCGGCTCAGCAGGATGTTGCCGACCCGGTCGTTGACGGCATCGGGCCAGTCGACCCACTTCTCCTGCACGAGCACGCACTTCATCCCGATCCGCGCCGCCACCGCGGCAACCTGGCGGGTGTGGTTGGACTGGTACCCACCGATGCTCACCAACGTGTCCGCACCCTTCGCGATGGCGTCGGGCACGAGGTACTCGAGCTTGCGGGTCTTGTTGCCGCCGAAGGCCAAGCCGGAGTTGCAGTCCTCGCGTTTCGCCCAGATCGTGGCACCGCCGAGATGTGCCGTCAGTCGGTCGAGCCGATGGATCGGGCTCGGGCCGAAGGTGAGGGGATAGCGCTCGAAGTCGGAGAGGGCCATGCCCGGAGTCTCCCGTGTCGGTCGGTGGGCGGGAAGGGTGGTTTCGAGACGCTCGCTGCGCTCGCTCCTCAACCACCGAGGCCGCATCTCGCTGCGCTCGCTCCTCAACCACCGAGGCCGCGTCTGGCTGCGCTCGCTCCTCAACCACCGAGGCCGCGTCTCGCTGCGCTCGCTCCTCAGTCACGGGTGGTTGAGGAAGGCGCCCTGGCGCCTGTCTCGAAACCACCCCGCCGGAAGGGGCAGGATGGCGGCATGGCCGATCCGCGCGCAGGTACCCCCGCCCAGCCCTCGGACCTGGTGGACGTCGCGCACCTGGTGACGGCGTACTACACGCTCGAGCCCGACCCGGACGACGTGGATCAGCAGGTCGTGTTCGGCACCAGCGGCCACCGTGGCAGCAGCCTGAACACCGCCTTCAACGAGGTGCACATCGCGGCGACGACGCAGGCGATCTGCGACTACCGCCGGGAGCAGGGGTACGACGGACCGCTGTTCCTCGGCCGCGACACCCATGCGCTGTCCGAGCCTGCCTGGGCGACCGCGATCGAGGTGCTGGTCGCCAACGACGTCACCGTGATGGTCGACGACCGCGACGGCTACACGCCGACACCCGGCGTCTCGCACGCGATCCTCCGCGCCAACTCCGGGCGTACGACGGGCGGCGGGCTCGCCGACGGGATCGTGGTGACGCCGAGCCACAACCCGCCGTACGACGGTGGCTTCAAGTACAACCCGCCGCACGGCGGCCCGGCCGACACCGACGCCACCAAGGTGATCGCGGGTCGGGCCAACGAGCTGATCCGGGCCAACCTCGAGGGCGTCCACCGGATCGCGTTCGGCCGCGCGCGGACGTCCTGCACGCCGTACGACTTCATGGGGACGTACGTCGACGACCTGCCGTCGGTGGTCGACATCGACGTGATCCGGGAGGCCGGCGTACGGATCGGCGCCGACCCGCTCGGGGGCGCGAGCGTCGCGTACTGGGGCGAGATCGCCGACCGCCACCGGCTCGACCTGACGGTGGTGAACCCGCTGGTCGACCCGACGTGGCGCTTCATGACCCTCGACTGGGACGGGAAGATCCGGATGGACTGCTCGTCGCCGAGCGCGATGGCGTCGCTGATCCACCGCAAGGACGAGTACCAGATCGCCACCGGCAACGACGCCGACGCCGACCGCCACGGCATCGTCACCCCCGACGCCGGCCTGATGAACCCCAACCACTACCTCTCGGTCGCGATCGCGCTACCTCTTCAGCGGGAACCGGCCGGACTGGCCCGCGTCCGCCCGGATCGGCAAGACGCTGGTGTCGTCCTCGATGATCGACAAGGTCGCGGAGTCGCTGGGCAAGGAGATGGTCGAGGTCCCGGTCGGCTTCAAGTGGTTCGTCCCGGGGCTGATCGACGGCTCGTTCGGCTTCGGCGGCGAGGAGTCGGCGGGCGCGTCGTTCCTGCGCCGCGACGGCTCCGTCTGGACCACCGACAAGGACGGCCTGATCCTCGACCTGCTCGCCTCGGAGATGCTGGCGCTCAGCGGGACGACGCCCAGCGAGCTCTACCAGCAGCTGGTCGAGTCGCACGGCGACCCGGCGTACGCCCGCGTCGACGCACCCGCCGACCGCGAGCAGAAGGCCAAGCTCGCGGCCCTCTCCCCCGACGACGTGACGGCAACCGACCTGGCCGGCGAGAAGATCACCGACAAGCTCACGACGGCGCCCGGCAACGGCGCCGCGATCGGCGGGCTCAAGGTCGTCACCGAGAGTGCGTGGTTCGCCGCCCGACCGAGCGGGACCGAGGACGTCTACAAGATCTACGCCGAGTCCTTCCGCGGCCCCGACCATCTCGCCGAGGTGCAGGCGGCCGCCCGCGACGTCGTCTCGGCGGCGCTGGGCTCATGAGCAGCGACGAGCGCCCGACCGCCCTGGGGCTCCTCGACGTCCTGGTCGGCGCATGGACCCAGCGGATCACCGGCCACGGCGACCCGGTCGGCACGATGACCTTCGAGTGGTCGCTGGACGAGCGCTACCTCCTCCAGCGATCGACGCTCCCCGCGCCGTTCCCCGGGAGCCTGGCGATCCTCGAGTACGACGACGCCGCGGACGAGTTCCGTCAGCACTACTTCGACAGCCGTGGCGTCACCCGTCTCTACCGGATGACCCTGAGCCGAATCAGAGTGGACGCTGCTCCGCACCGAGCCCGACTTCTCACCGCTCGGCTTCGCGCAACGCTTCACCGGGACGATCGCCGACGACGGCAGGTCGGTCGAGGGCCGGTGGGAGCAGTCCCACGACGACGGGACCACGTGGGAGCACGACTTCGGCGTCCGGCTCGAGCGCCAACCCTGAGGTGTGGGTGGTTTCGAGCCCTTCGAGACGGCTCGCTCCTCGACCACCGGTGGTTGAGGAGGGCGCCCTGGCGCCTGTCTCGAAACCACCACTGCAGCGGGAGGGTGGTTTCGAGACCTTCGAGACGGCTCGTTCCTCGCCTCCTCAGGAACCAACGCTCGCTGCGCTCGCTCCTCAACCACCGCGGTCTCGAGACCACGTCAGCTGATGGCGGCGAGTACTCCGAGGTCACGGTCACCGGTGGCACCGGTCAGGGTCGCGCTGCCGGAGACCGGCGTACCGACGATGCGCGGCACGGAGATGGTCAGGCCGCCGGCGGTGACCGTCGTGACCGCGCCGTCGTCGACGACCGAGTCGACCGAGGTGATGGCCGGGACCGACGCGTCCGTCGAGCCGGAGCCGAGGACCCGGACCCGCGGGGGTACGTCGATCTCCTGGCCGTCCTTCTCGATCACCATCTGCGCCTGCGTGCCACCGGTGAGGATCGCGGCGGCCAGGGTCGCGGCCCAGACCGGGTCGGCGCAGCCGTCGTACACCCACCGCTTCCCGAGCACGCTGTGGTCCGAGGTCCCCACCAGGTGCTCGTCGGCACCGGGGAGCGGTGCGCCGCGATAGGTGAACGGCACCTGGAGGACGCTGCCGTCCGGCGTCTGCCACAGGATCGTCTCGACCCCGACCTCTCCCTCGGGATCGTCGAAGCGGTACTCACCGACCTTCTCGATCTTGCCGGCGGGTGCCCACGCCCGCGAGGGCAGCCAGGCCTTGGCCAGCTTCTTCTTGGACGGCTTGACGGTGGCGGTGTAGTGAACGAAGCCCATGCCCTGAATCTAGGGTGTCTCTTCGGCCTCGTGATCGCCGTGCCGATGAATCACCTTCCAAATGCCGTCCTCGCGCCGGTACACCTGGGTCACCCGGAGCGTGTAGTCCCGCGGCTCGCCCTCCACACTGGTGGTCGTGTGCTCGCGATGCGCCGTGTACGCCAGGTCACCGCTCACGCCGTACGCGACCAGCGAGATGTCGCCCTGGACGACCCCTGAGAACGACGCCGCGAGGGTCCGGAAGACCTCTCGTGCCTCACCGCCGTTCGTTGCGTTGCGCCACGCACCGAAGAGGGTGACCGGCTCCTGCTTCGACCAGGTGATCTCGTCGCGCGGTCCGGCGTCGCCCTGGTGCAGCGCCATCTCGGCGTCGTGCCACGTCGTCTCGAACCACTCCAGGAACCCCCGGTCGTCCATGACTAGACGCTACGGCCGTCGTGACCTCATGTCGTCGGCCGGAAGAGGGACCTCGTCATCTTCCGGACGTCACTCGTCCGGAAGATGTCCTAGCCTCGGCGCATGAGCGACGAGGGACAGGACCTGTCCGGCGCGACGTACGACGGAGCCGACCTGCGCAACTCACGATTCCACCGGGTCGACCTGTCCGGCTCGCGGTTCCAGCTGGTCGACTTGAACGACGTATGGATCCGGCGGGCCGACCTCCACGGGCTCAGGATCCGCGGCGCCGAGCTGGTCGACGTCGAGATCGACGGCGAGATCCAGAACGTCACCGTCAACGGCGTCGACATCGGACCGCTGATCGAGGCCGAGATGGCGCGGCTGGACTCTGACTACTCGAAGATGAATCCGACGACGGCCGACGAGTTCCGCGACGCGTGGGACGTGCTCGAACGCCGCTGGGCCGAGACGGTCGCGCGTGCGCGACGGCTCGATCCCTTGCTGCTCCACGAGCGGGTCGACGACGAGTGGTCGTTCATCGAGACGCTTCGCCACCTCTGCTACGCCACCGACGCCTGGGTCAACCGGGTCTACCTCGGTCACGCCGACCCCTGGTCGCCCCTCGACCTGCCGTTCGACACGGTCCGCGACCTCCAGTGGCGGCACGAGAAGAACGTCCGGCCGGCACTGGACGAGGTGCTCGCACTGCGCGCCGACCGGCAGGCGACGGTCAGCCGCGTGTTCGCGGCGCTGACCGATGACGACCTGGCCGGCGAGACGACCCCGGTCGAGGGTGAGGGTTGGCCTCCGCCGGACAGCTACTCGGTCGCCGAGGCGTTCGGGATCGTGGTCAACGAGGAGTGGCACCACCGCCGGTTCGCCGAGCGCGATCTCGCCGTACTCGAGTCACGTGCCTGATCAGAGTGGCTTGACGACGAGCACTTCGCCGCCGTGCTCCTTGCCGGTCGCGACGAACCCGAGTCGCGCGTAGAACGGCGCCGGCCCACCCGGGCGGTCGGTGTAGCTCGTGTAGAGCTCGGTGCCGCCCTCGGCGCGGATGATCTCGACGAGCGCGTCGATCACGGCCTGGCCGTAGCCGCGCCGCTGATGGTCGCGGTCGATGGCGAGCTTCCAGAGGAACCAGGGACCGATCAGTCCCTCCGTGGGTTCGACGTCCCACGCGATCATCACGAAGCCGACCGGCACGCCGTCGTCGTACACCCCGCGGTACCACGGGTTGGCCTCCGGCACCTCAGCCGCCTCGGCCAGCGACTCCTCGACGTCGCTGATGAAGTCCAGCTGGTCATCGGTGACGTGCACCTCGCGGATCAGCTCCGCGCGGACCGCGTCGTCGACCTCTCGCAGCTCGATCACAGCGCCAGCACCATGATCTCCTCGTCGTCCTCGGCGTAGACACCCGTCGGCACGAAGCCCAGCCCGAGGTAGAAGCCGTACGGCGTGTGGTCACCCTGGGCGATGCTCGTCTTCAGCTCGGTCGCCACCCTGCTCTTTGACCAGCCTCGGCGACCCGGCGCACGACCTCGCGCCCGACCCCCTGGCCCTGCGCCGCCGGCGCGATCATCAGCTTCCAGAGGAACCACGGGCCGATCAGGTCCGGATCCGGCTCGACGTCCCAGCTCAGCATCACGAACCCGACCGGCGCGCCGTCGCGGTACACCGCCCGCGGCCACGGCTTCGCGTGCGGGTTGTCGGCCGCGTCCTCCAGCGAGTCGTCGACGGTGCCGCCCACCCACTCCGCCTGGTGCGGCGGCAGGACGACGTGCGTGCGGAGCTCGACCAGCACCTCGGGAGTGATCTCCCGCAGCTCGAGCTCCATGCCGAGAACCTAGGGGTTCTCGAATGCTCTTGAACACCGGATTTGGAGGCGCACCTCCCGCCTGACCGCATCACTGTGTGCCGAAGGCGCCGCGGTCCTGGCACGATCTCTCGGGTGCTCACCGAGGAGTTCTCCTGGCGTGGCCGCACGGTGCGGTGGGGTCGGGCGGGCAGTGGACCGGCCGTCGTGTTCTGTCACGGCACCCCGTGGTCGTCCGAGCTCTGGCGGCCGATCGCCGAGTCGTTGACGGCGAGCTTCACGGTCCACCTGTGGGACATGCCCGGCTACGGGCGCTCGTCCAAGAGCGCGGAGCACCGGGTGTCGCTCGACGTCCAGGGCGAGCTGTTCGGTGATCTGCTGTCGCACTGGGATCTCGAGTCGCCGCACGTGGTCGCGCACGACTTCGGCGGCGCGGTCTCGCTTCGAGCACATCTGCTGCATGAGAGGTCGTACGCCTCGCTGGCGCTGGTGGACGTCGTGGCCCTTCGGCCCTGGGGCTCCGACTTCTTCCGCCTCGTGGGCGAGAACCCGGGCGTGTTCGCGAGGCTGCCGCACGCCGTACACGAGGGAGCGATCAGGGCGTACGTCGCAGGGGCCAGCCACCGCGGCCTGACGCCGGCGGACCTGGACGCGTTGGTCTCCCCGTGGCTGGACGACGAGGGCCAGGCGGCGTTCTACCGGCAGATCGAGCAGGCCGACGAGGCGTACACCGACGAGATCGAGGGTCGGTACCCGACCGTCGACGTACCGACCCTCGTGGTCTGGGGGCAGGACGACACCTGGATCCCCGTCGACCGAGCCCACCGGCTGCACGACGTGATCCCGGGCGCCCGTCTCCAGCTCATCGAGGACGCGGGCCACCTCGTCCAGCTCGACCAGCCGGAGGCCCTCACGGCCGTCCTCACGACCTGGCTCGCGTCTCAGACCTGACTCGGCCGGCCGGGCGCGGGTTGCTACGCCTCCCCGGCCGGGAGGAAGAACGCCTGCACCCGGACCTTGCGTGCGCCGGCGGGTGCCTCCGAGCTGTCGCGGTTCAGGTACGGCTCGAGCAGGTCCTCCAGCGCCTCCTGGATCCCGGCGAGCTCCGGGGCCGTGACCATCGGGTTCGCCCCGAACAGGCCCGCCGCGCCGGCCCACTCCGCATCCAGGTGCGGCTCCACGTCGGACACCCACCTCGCCGGCACGTCCGCTGCGGCGAGCAGCATCACGTTGCCGAGTGATCGAGCGGCGGCCTCAGCGGCGGGGTCGTTCTCAGGAAGCTGGAGAAAGAGCCCCCGCCCGGCGGCCTGCCATCCTTCGGACACCTGGTGGACCAGGCCAGCCGACTCCAATGCGCGCCAACGAGGCCGTCACGGAGGCCGGGTCTCGACCCATGGCCCCGCCGAGCTCGTCGGCGGTCGCCGGGCCGTGGCGCTGCAGCCGCTCGAAGGCCGCCAGTCGCTCGGGATCCGCGAGGGCCTCGAGCTGACGGACGTCGTCCAGGATCACGTCGCCGACAGCATTGAGACGGATGGCGGGCTTCCGCTCCGAGTCGTTCACCCGCACCATCCTGCACCGCCGTTCCATCCGGATGTCACGCGGCTGACAGACCGGAGCGCGGGTCTCGACGAGAGTTCTCTCGAGCCGGGAAACACCGGCATCCACCCGCCACCCGAGGAACGTCGTTGCTCGAGCAATCCAAGACCCGCGCCGAGGGCCGCGGCCACAACGACGACGCGGACATCGTCAACGTCGGCGTCCAGGACATTCCCGTCCTGTCCGGCCCCCAGAACCAGCAGTGCAGCTCCAACGGGTCGGGCATCGTCGGGAAGCCCTGCCTTCCCTGACCCGTACGGCGGTCACTCAGCAGACGCGTCGCGCTCGTACGCCGTGCCCTGCTCTCCGCCGACCTCCGCCGGATCGGCTGGACCGACCGCCAGGAAGCCGGCCTTCTCCAGCACCCGCTGCGACGCGACGTTCCGGGTCGACGTCGCCGCCCTGAGTCGTCGTACGCCGTGGCGCGTGGCCGCGATCGTGCACAGGTCGCGCACCCCGGCCGTGGCGACACCACGTCCGGCGACACCCTCGGCAACGCGGTAGCCGACGTGCGCGACCCCGTCCCCGGCGATGATCAGGTTGAACCGCCCCAGCACGGAGCCGTCCTCGTCGACGAGCACGTAGTACGCGCCGGTCCCGGCGTCCTGCTCCGCGAGCCGGGCAGCGTGCACGTCGGCGAAGTGCTCGAAGAACTCGTCGCCGCGGTCGGAGATCGACGCGGAGAAGTAGGCGCGGTTCGCCGTCTCGAACGCCAGCACAGCGGGCGCATGATCGGCTCGGAGCAGCTGCAGCTCGGGCATCCGTCGAGGCTATCCAGCAGCTACGGCGGTGACAGATTCAGGCGCGCATGCGTCAGCGCATCGCGAACTGCGACCAGGTCTGGCCGTCATCGCTCGACCGCGCACACTGGCCGTCGTCGCCGCATGCCGTGATCGTCTCCGTGCCGCCCGACTCCGACAGGGCGAGCCGATCGACCTGTCCGGCGTCCGCGCCGCCGAGGACCACGTGGAGATCGCCCAGACTGTCGGCCGTCGATCGCAGCAGCGCGACATGGAAGGCCGGCATCCGGCCGGCCACGTAGATGAAGGTCCCCTTCGACGTGATCACGCCCACGTGGCCGATGTAGCCACCGAGATCGACCGTCGACCAGGTGGCGCCCGAGTCGCGGCTGATGCCGAGTGCGTTCGGGCACCCGCTTTCGCAGCCTGCATTGCCCTCCAGCACGGCGATCGCGCCGGGCGCGGCCGCGCCGACCGCCCAGCGGCCGTACCCCCCATCGACGGCGTCGTCCGGGACGAACCGCCACGTGACTCCCCCGTCCGGCGAGTAGGCGACTCGGTTCTCGCTGTCGTTCGCCACGATGATCCCGTTCGGGGCCAGGGCAGTCGACGTCCAGTCGTGGCCACCACCGAGGTCGCGGAACGTGAGCGCCGATGGGTCGATCGCCCAGGCACCAGCGCCGCCGAAGACCGTGCCCGGCATCGCCTCCTCGTCGCGCAGCGGCCGGCCGCCCACGGCCTGCTGCGTCAGCGGTTGCAGTCTCAGGTCGGGAGTCAGGAGCCGGGGGTCTGCGGGAGCCGGGTTCCCGTACGTCGTGTCGCGGTGCACGATCAGCTCTCCGTCGGAGAGCGCGTTGACGACGAGGTGGGAGCGGGTGGGCTTCTTGAACGACTCGAGGATCAGGGTCGAGCGGCTCCTCCAGTTGTCCGTGGTCAGGGCGAGCGCCGCCTGGGTCCCGTGCTCACAGTTCTTCGTCGCACAGTGCCACCACACAGCAGCTGCGACATCAGGGTCACTCGGCGAGACCGCGAGGCTGCTGATGAAGGACGCGGGGTCGTCGACGATCTGGTCGGCCGTCAAGCTCAGTGCGGGCGACGTGGGCCCGGTCGGCGTCGGGTCACCGTCGGTCGTCGGCGCGGTGGGAGTCGACGTACCGTCCACGGGCGGCAGTGGTCCGCCGCCGTCATCGGTGGCCGCGTGGCCCCAGACGGCGACCCCGAGCACGACCGCCGTCGCGGCCACTCCTGCGGCGACGACCGTGTAGCGGCTTCGACGCCGCGACTCGCGCGCGAGCAGGTCGAAGTCGGGAGGCGCGATCTGGTCCTTGAAGGTGTCGGCGAACCGCCGCAGCTGGTCAGGCATGGTCGTGCTCCTCGTCGGATAGGAGTTCGGCCAGCTCCGCGCGTGCCTTGGCCAACCGCGTCTTGACCGTCCCCTCGGGAATGGAGAGTGTCTGCGCCACCTCGGCGACGGGCAGGTCGCCGAAGTAGTAGAGCGCGACGACATCGCGCAGCTGCTGCGGCAGTGCGTCGAGCGCAGACACGATGGCGACGTGATCGGGACCGAGCTCGACCTCGTGCCCGACGCCCGGGAGCCGGTGCACGATCCGTCTGTACAGCGAGGCGCGACGCCAGCCGCTGCGGACGTGGTTGATCGCGACCGTCCGCAGCCAGGCCTCCGGGTTCGCGAGGCTGACGACCTCACGCTGGCGCGCGACGGCCTTCACGAACGCGTCCTGGACGGCGTCCTCCGCGGCGTGCTGGTCGCCGCAGACGGCGTACAGCTGGGTCACCAGCCGTCGGTACGAGACGGCGTAGACCTCGCGGAGGAGCTCCTCGCCGGTCGTCGACATGCCACTCCCTCCTGATCGCGGCCGAGCCTGTCACGTGTACGACGCCTGGGAACGGCGATCGGATTTGGTTGCCAGGCACGAACTCCGCACCGCCACGGCCGGGATCGGCTCGTGTCGCATGATGGGCCCCTCATGACACCCACGCTCGTCTACCTCCACGGCATCGGCGCCGAGCACGACGATGCGTGGCGTGGCGTGGTGAGCGCCGCCCTGGTCGAGCTGGGATATCCGGGTCTCGAGGGCATCGACTGCCGTGCTCCCAAGTACCCGAACACGTTGCGCTACCCCAGCGACGAGCGGCACGCGCTCCCGGCGCAGACGGCGCACGTGACCAAGGGCGATCGCGACGAGCTGCGGTGGCGTGTCGAGCGGGCGACGGCCGACCTCGAGCGCACCCTCGGCGCCCATGCTGCTGGCTGGGCCGTTCCTTTCGCCGCCGAGACCGTCCCCGCGGTGATGAAGGTGATCCCGCAGGCGCGGCGCTACCTGGACGACGACGCGACCCGCGCGAACACCCTCCACCGGGTGCTCGCCGCTCTTCCCGAGTCGGGTCCGATCGTCCTGCTGGCACACAGCCTGGGGACGGTCATCGCCGCCGACCTGCTGACCCGGCTGCCGGCAGGTATCGAGGTGATCGGCGTCATCACGGTGGGCTCTCCGGCTGGGTTGCTCGGTGTGCACAAGGGCAGCGATCGTCTGGAGGTGCTGCGAGAGCCGCTGCCGCAGGTCGGCTGGTGGCTCAACGTGTGGGGCGGCTCCGACCCCGTGACGGGGTTGCGTGGGATCTCCCACCGGTTCCCCTGGGTCCTCGACATCGCGCTGCCCGGCGTACGGCATCCGATGGAGAACTACCTGTGCTCGTCCACGGTCGCTGCCGCTGTCGGTCGGGCGTTGTTCGGGACCCTGGGTCGGGAGCTGTCGGTGAGGCAGTCGCTTCCCGAGCCCGAGATCGACGATGCCGAGCTGGACGCGTACCTGCTGCTGACCTACGCCCACTTCGTGGCCGAGCACCTGCCGACCAAGCAGCAGGCACGCTTCCGCGGTGCTCTCGAGGTCACGCGTGCCGACCTGACCGCGCGGCTGGGACTGACCGACACCGGCGAACCACCTGACCCGGCCCGGCTACGGACGCTGTCGAAGTCGACCGCGTTGATGCCGCTGCTCGGTGTGGCACTGACCAACCCGGTCGCGCCGTACGACAGCACGATCGGGACGGCTGCGCGGCGCGATGCACTCCACGACCTCGCCGTGTGGATCGGTCTCTACAGCGGGTACGGCCGCACGCTGCAACGCGCGCTCACCCAGGCATCGATGGCGATCGCGCCGACGTGGGTCGACCGCATGTGGCTGCGGCCGCGGCGGCCGTCGTCGCCGGGTCGGCTGGACGCCGTCGAGCTGGCCACGGTCCGGATGCTGGCCGCTGAGCTCGCTCGACAGCGCGAGGGCCTCGACTCCGACACTCGGATCTACGCCGCGCTGGCCACCGCAGAGAGCGACATGCGACGCGAGCGCGCCCGGCTCCTGCCGTACTCCGACCCCCGCGGACCGACGATCCGGCTCCTCGACCACCAGCTCCGCACCCTGAATCGGGCGATGCGCACCCTGAACCGCAAGGGACTCGCGCCGACCTGATCGTGCCGGCGTACGACGTCGAGACGCTCCGGGTCAGTCGCCCCAGGCGCGGACGAGGACCTCGCGGTGCGTGGGCAGCGCATCTCGGTGGCGCAGGGCGCCCTCACCGGTCAGGCACACGTAGATGGCCCGCCGGTCGTCGGAGCACATGCTCCGCTTGACCAGGCCGTCGTCCTCGAGTCGCGCGACCGCCCGGGACAGCGCGCTCTGGCTCAGGTGGATGTCCTGGGCCAGATCGGTCATCCGGTAGTTGCCGCAGTTGGCGTCGACGAGCCGGTCGAGGATCTCGAACTCGCTGAGCCCGATGGCGTGCTCGTCGTGCAGTGCCTTCTCCAGCGCACAGCTCACCTTCGCGTGCCGGTCGAGCAGCTCCCGCCACTCGCCCACCGGTGCCGCGGACACGTTCCCACTGGTGCGAGACGCAGGGGATGAGGTCACGGCGGCCACGGTCACAGGGTAGCGACCAGCGGCTCTACATGCAACATCATTAATTGTGTTTGCATTGAATGCGCACGCATGGAATGCTCCCGTCCCATGACTTCCATCTCGGCTCCCCCAGCGGGCTCCTCCACTGCTGCCACCTGGTCCGGACGGACCTGGGCACTCCTCATGACGCTCTGCATCGTGCTGTTCCTCGACGGCCTGGACGTCTCCATGATCGGCGTCGCGCTGCCGTCCATCGGCACGGAGCTCGACCTCTCGACCTCGTCACTGCAGTGGCTGGTCAGCGGCTACGTCCTCGGGTACGGCGGGCTGCTGCTCCTCGGCGGCCGCACCGCGGACCTGCTCGGACGTCGCAAGGTCTTCCTGGTCGCGCTCGCGGTCTTCGCCATCGCCTCGCTCACGGGAGGCCTGGTGACCACCGGTCCCCTGCTGATCCTGACCCGCTTCATCAAGGGCCTGGCGGCGGCGTTCACCGCGCCCACGGGGCTGTCGATCATCACGACCAACTTCGCCGAGGGCCCGGCCCGCAACAGGGCTCTCTCGATCTACACGGTGTTCGGCGCGGGTGGCTACTCCTTCGGCTTGGTGTTCGGTGGGCTGATGACCGGCATCGGCTGGCGCTGGACCTTCCTGCTGCCGGTGCCCATCGCCCTCGCCGCACTCGCCGCCGCGATCACCCTGCTCCCCCGGGACCAGCCGGCCAAGGAGGGCGGCCACGATCTCCTCGGGGCGTTCACCTCCACGGCGGCGATGCTGCTGCTGGTCTACACCGTCGTCAGCGCACATGAGGTCGGCTGGGGCTCGGCTCGCACCATCGGCTCGTTCATCGGAGTCGGAGCACTCGTCGCCGCCTTCGTGACCGTCGAGAAGCGAGTGGCGCACCCGCTGATCCGGCTGGGCATCCTCCGCAAGGGGACCCTGGTCAGGGCCAGCCTGGCGATCATCGCGATGGGTGGCTCCTACTTCAGCTGGCAGTTCATCGTGACGTTGTACCTCCAGGACACCCTCGGCTGGTCGCCGCTCGAGCTCGCGCTCGCCCTGCTTCCCGTCGGCCTGATGGTGACCGCGTCGTCGATCTTCTCCAACAGGCTCGTCGACCGGTTCGGAACGGCGCGGATCATCGCGGTCACGTTGAGCGTGATGGCTGTCGGCTACCTGTTGTTCCTCCGCATCGACTCGACGCCGTCGTACGTCGGTGCGATCCTGCCGGCGGTGCTGCTCATCGGTGTCGGATGGATCGGCTTCCCCGCCGTGAACATCCAGGCGACGAGTGGCATCGAGGACGACGAGCAGGGCCTCGCTGCCGGCGTACTGCAGACCTCGATGCAGGTCGGCGCGGCGATCGTGCTCGCAGTGACCACGGCGCTGATCGCGTCGAGCCCCAGCGGCGACCCGACCCCGTCGGCGATGCTGGACGCCTACCGGCCGGGCCTGGTCTTCGCCACCGCGGTGTCCATCGTCGGCGCCCTGGTCGCGGTCCTCGCTCTGGTGCCCTGGCGCGGCCGCGAGGTCCCGGTGGAGAGCGGGGACGACTTCGACGACGTCGCTACGCAGCCGGAGATGGCGGCCTGAGTCGGCGGAGCCGGGCGGGAGCACCGCTACGCTCCGGAGATGCGCCGAGTCCTTGCCGGCATCACCGCCACCAGCGTCGTCGTCCTCTGCCTCACCAACGTGGCGACGGCCAGTGCTGCGAGCGGGCCGTCCAGCTCCCGCCCGCGATGCAACCCGGTCACCACGACACCGCACTTCCGGCACACCGTGCCGAGCCCTCACCACGTGCTCGGGTACGACCTGGGCACGCGCGAGGCGACCAACCAGCAGATCGGTCGTTACTGGCACGCCGCCGACCGAGCCAGCGACCGGGTGGTCACCGGCGTCTACGCGCACTCGTGGAAGGGCCGTCCCCTGCGCTACGCGCTCGTCGGTACGCCGGACGCGCTGCACCGGCTGCCCGCGATCCGCCGTGACCTCAACCGGCTGCGTGACCCGGCCACGCCGGACCAGCAGGCGAGGGCGCTGATCCGACGTACGCCCACGATCTTGTGGATCGCAGCGAACGTCCACGGCAACGAGCCGTCCGGCGGGGATGCCGTGGTCAGGCTGTTGCGCGAGCTGGCCGACCGCTCGGACTGCGTGGCGAATCGGATCCTCGGCAACGCGGTCGTCGGCCTGATCCCGGTGCAGAACCCGGACGGACGCGCCCACGACCGGCGCTACAACTCCTACGCCTTCGACATGAACCGCGACGGTCTGGTCGGCACCCAGCCGGAGGTCTCGGGCCGGCTCCGGCTGCTGTGGAAGTACCCACCGCAGCTGTTCGTCGACGAGCACGAGAACAGTGGTGGCGGCTACTTCTTCCCACCGGACGCCGACCCGATCTACCACGAGACGCCGGACCTGCAGTACCGCCAGGTCGAGAACGTCTACGGCCCGGCCAACGCCCGCGCGTTCAAGGCCAAGGGCTGGCGCTACGAGACCTGGAAGTCCGGCTACGACTTCTTCGCCCAGGTGTACGGCGACACCGTCCCGACCACGCAGATGGGTGCCGTGGGGATGACCTACGAGCAGGGAGACGGCAAGCCGTATCCGGCGCGCGTGCGTCACCAGTACACGTCCGCCCTCGCCACCTTGTTCGCCGGCGCCACGCATCGGGCGAGCGTGCTGCGGCAGTGGCGCGCCACCTTCGTCGGGGCGAAGCAGGAGGGCAAGGCGTGCCACCTGGAGGCGAACCGGATCTACAACCCGGGACACACGCTGCAGCGGCACGTGCCGAAGCGACCGGTCTGCGGCTACTTCCTGCTGGGACACTCGCGCGAGACCAGGCTCGTGGTGAGCCGGCTCCAGGACGCCCACGTCATCGTGCATCGACTGTCCCGTCGGACCGTCGTACCGGACTACCGACCGTACGGCGACGCCCCGCGGCGTAAGACGATGCCGGCCGGCACCTACTGGATCAGCCTCGCCCAAGCCCAGAAGCACTGGGTGCAGGCGGCCCTCAACGAGGACACCTACGTCCCGTTCCGCTACTTCTACGACGTGAGCGGCTGGAGCCTGCCCCTGCTCGCCGGCATCAAGGGCGGCTCCACCGGGCGGCCGGTGCACGCGCCGGTGCACCGAGTCCCGAAGCTGCGCAAGCCCACCACGCCCCTGCCGTCTGGCCGGCTCCCCCGGATCGCCGTGATCGACCAGTTCAAGCACACGTGGAACGACTACCAGTACTCCGGCTGGCTCAAGTGGCGGCTGGCACAGGACTGGCGCTTCCCCTACAAGGTCCTCCTGCCCGACCAGGTCACGCCGGCGAAGCTGCGCAAGTTCGACGTCCTGGTCGTGGGGAACGTCGACTCGGAGCCGGTCTACCGACAGCTCCACGCCAAGGGCCGAGCCGCTGTGTCGGCCTGGGTCGCCGATGGTGGTCGCTACGTCGGGTGGCAGGAGGGCGCCTTGCTGGCGTCTTCGCTCGGGATCTCCCAGGTGGGCATGAGTACGCCGGCGGCCGAGTCGCCGGGCGCGATGATGCGGATCCGCACCCCGCGCGGTCTCAACGAGATCGAGTGGGACAGCGACTACAACCTCGCCCTGGCCCCCGGCGATGCTCGGGTGGTCGGCTCCTTCCCCCTGAACATGTACGTCTCCGGCTTCACGACGAAACCCGGCTCCCTCGCGGGCACGCCCCTCGAGACCGTCGAGAAGGTCGGCGACGGGAGCGTCACCGTGTTCGCCTACGAGCCCAACTTCCGCGCCGTCGCCGACGGCTCGGCCTGGCTGCTCCGGCAGGCGATCCTGCGCACCCCCACCGGCTCCGTGCCGTACACGGTGCCCACCAAGGCAGCCCGCAAGCTGAGGCCGTCACAGGTCCTCGACCTCGGCCACACCCGAGCCTGGCGACTCGCCCACGACAACCGCGAGGGTCCACGGGGCTGAGACAAACGCCTTCACCATCCGCGCCTGGAGTGTTCGACCTCGCTATCCGAGGAAGTGCCAGTAGTAGACACCCAGACCGCCGACAGACCCCAGGACGCCGAGGACGATGCCCTCCCACGCGGTACGTCGTCCCTTGAGCCGACCGCCGGAGGCCGCGATGTCCTTGAGCGCCCGTACGCCCACATAGAGGGCCGGGATGCCGAGGAAGGGCCCGAAACAGAAGAAGGAGAACACCCCGAGCCAGAAGGCATTCTTCGCGCGACTGTAGGTCAGGCCGACGAAGTACCTGTCCGAGGGAGACGGCTTCGTCCCAGGCGGTCCCGGAGGGTATGTGTCCTCGGCGCTCATGGCTCCCCGTTCAACAAGTGGTCCGGCGGCGATGATGCTACGGCTGCCCCGAGCTTGGGAGGACGCACGTCTTCGGGATGATGCCGCCCTTGGCCGCACACCCGGCGGAAGTGACGCACCATCTGCTCGTCGAACTAGAGGCTGGCTAAGCCCTCATGCCTGCGGCAGCATCGTCGTTGTCACAGATCCTGAGCAACCGGTAGAAGCCGCAGGCGCGGCTTCAGTCCCCCACCCGGCCGGTGTCGTAGGCCCACATCGCGATCTCGACCCTGTTGCGGGCGCCGATCTTGGTCAGCAGGCTCGCGACGTGGGTCTTGGCGGTCGTCAGGCCGATGAAGAGGTCGGCGGCGATCTCGGCGTTCGTGCGGCCACGGGCGACCAGCGCCAGCACCTCCTCCTCGCGGTCGGTGAGCGGCTCGATCGGTTGGGTACGTCGGCTCGACGGTTCCCTGGCGGCCAAGGTGGACAGCAGCCGCCGGGTGATGTTCGGCGCGATCAGGGCATCGCCGACGGCGGCGGCATGCACGGCCTGGACGAGCAGCTCCGGCCCGGCGTCCTTGAGCAGAAAGCCTCGGGCGCCGGCCCGGAGCGCGCCGTGGACGTACTCGTCGAGGTCGAAGGTCGTGATCACCACCACCGCGATCGGGTCCGGGACGCCCCGCCCGGCGAGGAGCTCGGTCACCTCGATGCCGTCGAGCCCGGGCATCCGGATGTCGACCAGGCACACGTCGGGGTGGAGCCGACGCGCCAGCTCGACCGCGGCGTGGCCGTCGGCGGCCTGACCGACGACCTCGATGTCGGGCTGGGCGTCAAGGATCATGGACAGGCCGGTACGCACCAGATCCTGGTCGTCGGCCACCAGCACGCGCACCGTCATCGGCGTACCTCCGTCGGCAGCTCGGCGTCGACCGTCCACCCGCCCTCGGGCGCCGGCCCGGCACGCAGCGTGCCGCCGAGCAGCTGCACGCGCTCGGTCATCCCCAGCAGCCCGAAGCCGTGGCTCGCCGGCCGCGCCGGGTCGATCTGTCCGTCGTCGGTCACGCGTAGCCGCAGCCTTCCTCCACCCTCGACGACCCGGATCTCCACACGCGAGGCGTTGCGGGCGTGCCGCAGGGCGTTGGTCAGCGCCTCTTGCGCCAGCCGGTAGACCGCCGCGTCGACCTGGAGCGGAAGTTCGTCCAGGTCATCCGGCAGCTCCACGTCGACGACCGGGACCGGGTCGCGGCGGGCGAGGGACACCAGGTCGGCAACGCCGGGCTGGGGGGCGTACTCCGCCGGCGCTCCGTCGCGCAGCACCCGGACCATCGCCCGCATCTCCGCGAGCGTCCGCGATGCTTCCCCTTCGATGGCCGCCAGCGCCTCGAGCCCCGCCTCAGGTCGCTGCCCGGCCATCGCCCGGCCCGCCTGCGCCTGCACAGCGATCGCCGAGACGTGGTGGGCGACCATGTCGTGCAGCTCGCGCGCGAGGCCGACCCGCTCCTGGCTGCGGATCTGGTCCAACGCCCGGCGCCGGCTCTCGGCGCGGTAGCGGAACGCCGCTCCGCCCGCCGCCGCCGCCGCCAGGATGCCGAACCCGCCGAAGAGCTCGGCCGGCCCGGTGTAGTCGGTCGCAATGCTGATGACCGCAGCGACCAGCACCACCGCCAGCCCGATCACGATCTGGCGCCCTGAGCCCCAGCGGACCAGCGCGTAGACGAGCACCAGGATGTAGATCATCGTGTTGAGGCCGACACCCGGGATCCCGGCCAGCTGGCTCGCCAGTCCCAACGCCATGCCGGTGCCGAAGCCCACCACGACGCAGACCAACGGGTGGGTACGCCGCCACAGCAGCACCGGCGCGAGCCCGACCGCCACGATCGTCACGAACGGCCGCCAGGCGACGTCGTCCCGGAGGACTCCCTCGAGCAGCGCCGTCACCATCAACACCCCGACCAGCACCCAGTCGCGCGACACCCGTTCGGGAACGTCGGCTGCGCGGGGCTCGGCCCACAGCGAGCGCAGGGCGTTGGTGATCACCCACCCAGCCTAGGGACCGCCGAGGCCTCGGGGACCGACCGAAAGAACGAGACCCCGCTCCTCCCAACGGCCGAGGAGGGTCCGGCCTCGACGCCGATGTGCGCACGCCGCGACGCGGCGAGGGTTGTCACATGATCACTGTTGAGTCACTGACCCGGAGGTACGCCGGCTTCACCGCCGTCGACAACGTCTCCTTCACCGCCCTGCCCGGTCGCGTCACCGGCTTCCTCGGCCCGAACGGCGCCGGCAAGTCCACCACGATGCGCGTCATGGTCGGCCTGACCGTCCCGACGTCCGGCACCGCGACCATCAACGGAGAACGGTTCGCCGACCTCCCCAACCCCGGCCTCGAGGTGGGCGTCCTCCTGGACGCCTCCGCCCAGCACGCCGGTCGCACCGGACGCGAGATCCTCACGATCGCCGCCGACACCATGGGCCTGCCCCGCCCCGCGTCGACGAGATGCTCGAGCTCGTCAGTCTGACACCCACCGAGGCCAAGCGCCGGGTGCGCAACTACTCCCTCGGGATGCGTCAACGCCTCGGCATCGCCACCGCACTCCTCGGGGACCCCCAGGTGCTGATCCTCGACGAGCCCGCCAACGGGCTCGACCCCGCCGGGATCCGGTGGATGCGCGACCTGCTGACGGGCTTCGCCAGCCAGGGCGGCACCGTCCTGTTGTCCTCGCACCTGCTCCACGAGATCGAGGTCATCGCCGACGACCTGGTCGTGATCGGCAACGGCAAGATCGTCGCGTCCGGCAGCAAGGAAGAGCTGCTCGCCGCGGCCGGGACGCTCGTCCGCTCGACGTCACCGCGCGACCTCGCGCACGCCCTCGAGCAGGCCGGGATCCCCAGCACGCTCGCCGGGGACGGCTCGGTCCGCACCGACGCCGACCCCGCTCGGGTCGGGGCCGTGGCCCTGACCGCCGGCATCGCCCTCACCGAGCTCCGGTCCGCCGAGGGCGCCGGGCTCGAAGACATGTTCCTGTCGCTCACTGCCGACACCCAACGCGAAGGAGTTGCGGCATGACCGCCACGATCATCCCTCCCGACACCATCGAGGCCGCGCCGGCCCGACGGACCGCCCGTCCCATCCCGACCACCCGACTCGTCAAGGTCGAGCTGCGCAAGATGTTCAACACCCGCTCGGGATTCTGGATGCTCATCAGCATCGGCGTCCTGTCGCCCATCTCGGCCGGGTCGCTCCTCGTCTTCGGCCTCAACAGCGACGTCACCTACCAGAACTTCGTGAGGGCGAGCGGGTTCCCGATGTCGGTGATCTTGCCGATCATCGCGATCCTGGCCGTCACGGGTGAGTGGAGCCAGCGAAGTGGGCTCACGACGTTCACGCTGGTGCCGAGCCGCGGACGCGTGATCGGCGCCAAGGCGATCGCGACCCTCCTGGTGGGCCTCGGCGCCGTCTCCGTCGCCTTCGCCGTGGGCGCCCTCGGCAACGTGGCCGGGTCCGCACTCGCCGGCGTCGACACCGTGTGGGACATCTCGTTGTCCATGGCACTCCAGATGGTGCTCTACAACCTGGTTGGCATGGCCTTCGGCTTCGCCCTCGGTGTCGTGCTGCGCAACTCCGCGGCCGCGATCGTGGGCTACTTCGTCGCTTCACTGGTCATGCCGGGCATCCTCGCGCTCCTGGCCCAGGTGCGCTCGTGGTTCGAGGACCTGCAGCCGTGGATCGACTGGCACTACACGCAGGTGGCGCTCCTCGACGGCGCCACGAACACCGGTAAGGAGTGGGCGATGCTCGGCTCGACCACGATGATCTGGATCGTCATTCCCCTCGTCGTCGGGCTGCTGTCCCTGCGCCGCTCCGAGGTCAAGTAGCCGACACGTCGGCAGGCGGTCTCCGGAACTCATCTGTGCGCTCCGGATACCGCCGTTTCGTGGTGGATCGGCCGGAGGCACCTTCGCCGCACTCGAGCGAGCCGATCCTGTCGCCATCGCCCCAAAGTCCCAAGGCCCTTCGCAGCCGAGTCACACCCGGCGGAATGACGCACCGCTCGGGGGCGTCACCGGCCGCGGGCGGGAGACAACGACCTCGTAAGCCGGAACTCCCTTGGGTGGACGATGGCGCCCATCCCAACGCCCTTGCGCATTGTCTGAGGTGTCTCCAGCAGGCACTTCAGCCCTTCACATAGGCGAAGCTCTCTGCCACCCGTCCTTCGAGGATCCGCATGACATCGACCCCGCGCACGTGACCGTCGGTCCAGGAGTATCGCCACTGAACCAGCGCCCGGTCGCCGGCTGTGAACATCCCTTCGATGCTGAAGCTGGCGGACGGGGAATCGGCGAAGAACTGTCTGACTGCGCCGAGCATCGCGGCTCGTCCGACGTGGCGTGTGCCGTCTGGCGGGGTGGTGTCTTCAAAGATGCAGTCATCGGTGATGCACCGGTCGACGGCGTCGATGTCACGAGCGTTCAACGCGTCGTGAAAGTGCTGAATCGCCGCCTGGATCTCGTTCTCCATGGTTCACTCTCTCGCGCCGACCCGTAGGTGGAAAGCCACGAGCGTCCTCGCCGGGGAAGCGTCCACCGTTAGCGAGGAAGCCGCGGAAATGACCTGGCTGCTGTCTGGGCGAAGAGACGCAGGAGCCGCTAGACCGCTTTGGCGTAGCGCCCTGGAGGTACGCCGAGGAGCTTGGTGAAGTGGCGGGTGAGGTGGGCCTGGTCGTAGAAGCCGACGTCGGTGGCGACCTCGGCTGCGGGTCGGCCGGCGAGCAGGAGGTGGCGGGCGAGGTCGAGGCGGCGGCCGGTGAGGTACTGGTGCGGGGCGATGCCGTGCTCGCGGGTGAAGGTGCGGACGAGGTGGGTCTCGGAGGCGCCGAGCTGGGCGGCGGCGTCGGCGAGGGTGAGGCCGGAGGCGACGTGGTCGTCGATCATCGCGCGGAGGCGGCGGGCGAGGGTGGGGTCGCGGCGTACGGCGGCTGGCTCGGTGGCGGCGAGGTGCGTGGTGAGACGCTCGCGGATCAGGGCGAGCCGGCTCTCGGCCTCGAAGGCCTCGCCGGCGTGGGCCAGGGCGGCGTGGAGCAGGTCGACCTGGCGGCGGAGGGCGGGATCGTTCCAGCCGGGGTGGTCGACGGCGTTGCCGATGCGCGAAGCACCGAGCGTGGCCTCATCCAGGTAGAGCACCCGTTTGCGGAAGCCGGCGGCGTCGACGGAGCGCCCGTCGTGCGGGACGTGCGGCGGCAGCAGCGTGACCAGGCTGCCCAGGGCGCCGTGCTCGTGGCGGTCGAGGTCGTAGCGCACGACACCGGTGTCGACGATCAGCAGCGCCCAGGTGTCATGGGTGTGCAGGGGGTAGGCGTGATCGGGGAAGTGCGCATGCAGCACCTCCGAGACGCCCGGGATCTCGGGGCGCCACGCGCGGAGCCGCGGCCGGCGGGCCGCGTCGGCAGCCATGTCAGAAACGTACAAGACCGACGGCGGGCAACGGCCGGACGATGGGCGCATGCGCTTCGACACCAAGATCGCGATCCTGCTCCGCGACGACCTCGAGCCCTGGCAACGGTTGAACGTCACGGCGTTCCTGGCCAGCGGCATCGCGGCATCCGACCCCGAGCTCATCGGAGAGCCGTACGCCGACGCGGACGGGACGGCGTACCACGCGTTGTTCCGACAACCGGTGTTGGTCTTCGAGGGCTCGAAGGAGAACCTGACGGCGTCGCGCCAGCGGGCGCTCGGTCGTGAGCTCGAGATCGCGGTCTACACCGGCGACATGTTCGTCACCGGGCACGACGAGGCGAACCGGGCCGCGGTGCGCGCTGTCGGGGGAAACGATCTCGACCTGGTCGGGATGGCCTTGCATGGCCCGAAGAACGCCGTCGACAAGGTGCTCAAGGGCGCGCACCTGCACCCGTGAAGTGCTGGAAGTCGGGGTTGCGCCACGACCCGCCCCACTCCCAGCCGATCGCGGCGAAGGCTCGCACCACCACGTCGTCGGCCTTGATCGTGCCGTCGGGAACGAGTGCTCCCGGCGCCCGGTCGAGCGCTGCGAAGCGGCGCGAGCCCGGTGGGGCGACCGAGGAGCCGGTCACATAGGGGTTCTCCACCGGGTTGAGATCGATCGCGGCACCCCAGGCGTGGTCCGACCACCTGTTGCTGCCCTGGACCCGGCGGCAGTTGAAGCCCGAGGTGTTGTCGGCCGCCATGGACCGGTCGTCGTCACCCCCGTAGGCATCCACGAGTCGCATCCGCCGGATGGGCCAGCGGGCGGCGTACAGCTTCCGGAAGACGCCGACGACATCAGGCGCGTACGCCGCCGCCACGACCAGCTCGCCCGTGTGCGACTGCCCGTCGAACCCGACGTAGCTCAGCCGGAGGTAACGCAACGCTCGCCACGGCACCGGACACCCGGCGTGATGACTGCTGCGCATCCGGTGACGAATGAACGGGGTGATCCGCTCGACCGACGCTGCGAACCTCGTCTCATGCGTCGGCGGCCCGGAGTCGAGGCCGGCGCAGCCGCGTCGCATCTCCCAGTCCGCGATCGCACGCCGCCGCGCATCGCCCGAGAGTGGCCGGGGCGAGCCCCCCAGCGGCCCGATCAGGGCCGGCGTCCAGCGGTCGGAGACGACCTCGCCGTCCACCAGCCGCAACCGCAGCACTCCGGTGTCAGGCGAGCTGTCGGTGTACCAGACGAAGTTCCCGAGGCCGTAGTTGACATACGTGTCCTGCTGCCAGCCGGAGCCGAGCGGCACGTGGGCGTGGCTGCCGACGATCACGTCGGCCCCGGCGTCGGCCAGGGCGCGTGCGGTGATGCGCTGACTCGACGTGGGGCACGCCTGCATGTCCCGGCCCCAGTGCAGGTAGACCACCACGATGTCGGCGTCGCGCTTGGCCCGTCGTACGGCGTGGAGAAGGACGCGCGGTCGCGGGTTGCGGGCGGCGGCAAGCCCCGGCGTACGCCGTCCCGCCGTCCAGGTACTGCTCGTGCTCTCGAGCCGCGACGCGTCGGCGGCCAGGAACGCCAGGTCGGTCCCGTGCACGCGGACCCGGTACGGCGCGAAGGCGTGCGCGCGGTCCTGGCCCACACCGATGACCGCGAGCGGAGCGTGGCGAGCGGCCAGCAGGGTGTCCTGCAACCCGACGGTGCCGAGGTCGGCGCCGTGGTTGTTGGCCATCGTGACGACGTCGACTCCGGCGCCGGCGAGGACGTCGAGCGCCCGGGGTGGGGCGCGGAACCAGTAGCGGTCGTCCGGCTTCTCGAGGGTCTTCGGATCCCAGCTGCCGCGCTCCGTGATCGCACTCTCCAGGTTGACCATGGTGACGTCAGCGTCGGAGAGGGCTCGGCTGATCGGACCGAGTCCACGAGGGTCGTCCAGGAGTGCGGCCACCTGGATCTGGAAGTGGACGTCGCCGGCGAACGCGAGGGTCACCTCGTGGTGCCCACGCTGGTCGTGGTCGCGACCGTCGTGGGCGGCCGGCCCCTGAGACTCGACCGAGGGCGACGTGGTCACGTGCGGCGGCGCGGTGCTGCAGGCGACGACCAGCAGTCCGAGACCCAGCCCGACCAGGCTCCTGCTCGAGATGCGGGCCATGACTTTCCTCTTCTGTGACGTGCGCGCACGGCGCTCCGTGTAGACGACCCCCGAGAGGTGCTGGTGGTTCCAGTGCGGACGCGACGCGGCTCAGCCGAGGAACTGGCTCTTTCCGAGCTCCGGAACGACGATCCCTGCCGGCGCGGAGGCCGCGACGTCGCACGTCTTGGTCTCGAGGTGGCAGGCGATCAGATCCGTCCCGTTGCCGAAGCGGGCTGACCACGACCACCGTCTGGTCGTCGAGCCACTGGACGAGCCAGGCGATACCGGCCTTGTCGGTGTAGTCGGGTGGCGGCTCGAACGCGAAGGGTCTGACCGTCGACGTCCTCGGACGACCATGTCTCCGGGACCAAGAGGTGCGAGACCGTCCACTCCCGCGATCGGCTTCTGCAAGGTACAAGCCGATCTGCAGCCTCATGCCGTCGGAGTAGTGGAAGCCGTGGGGGGCGGTCTCCCACCTGCCGTCGCCCTTCAGCCGGATCGAGCGCACCGCGGCATCGCCGTCGAGGTCCGTCGAGCAGCTCCGGCTCCGTGATCGGCGACTGCTCTCCCGTCGCCGGGTCGTAGCGCAACTGCGTCTGCTCTTCGGTCATCTTCTCGGAGCTCGGGTCCTTGAACCAGTAGACGAAGCGCTCGGAGAGCTCCGCGGGCACGGCCGTGTGACCAGCTTCGAGGCCGACGGCGGCACGCGCGACTTCCCGCCGGGTGGCCGTGTCGTAGATGACGACCTCCGGCGCGCCGGGCGTCGGGAACTCGAACCACACCAGGCGAGGGCCGGCGTTGGACGAGAGCATCCAGCCCGGGTGGCTCGTCAGCGGCCAAGGTGTCGCGCGTAACCGGGACCTGTCTCCCCGAGCGTCCCCAGCCGGTCGGGCGTGGACCCGTCGGTGAACCAGATCCGACCGTCGTCGGTGCGGAACCCGACGCCGTAGTCCGTGACGTCCAGCTCGACGACGGGGCCTTCGGCCTCGATCGTGTCGTTCCCGTAGTGGATCGTGCTGCCGTCGGCGTAGGTCAAGGGTCGCGAGGTCGGAGACCGGACGGGGCAGGCTCCTGCTCGCGATCGGCGTCCCGACCGACGTAGACGGTGGTGGCCGAGACGACGGCCACGGTCGCGGCGACGGCGAGGCTCGTCGCCACCCTGGTACGGCGCACTCGGCGACGCGCAGTCTCGCGCAGCGCCTCGAACGGCGGAGGAACGATCTGGTCGCCGAGGCGACGGAGCACGTCCAGCTCAGACATGGCGCACTACCTCTCGGTCATCCTCGGTGTCGTCCAGCAGTCCGGCGAGGCGGCCTCGTGCCCGGGACAGCCGCGACTTCACGGTGCCCTCCGGCACCCCGAGCTGGGCGGCGATGTCGGCGACCGACAGGTCGGCCAGGTAGTGCAGCACGACCACTTCGCGCTGATCGGGGTCGACCACCTCGAGGGCGGTCACGATCGCGACGTGCTCGGGTCCGACGTCCACCGGCACCTGCGGGCCGGGCACCTTCGCCTGGTAGCGGCGTACCACCGAGGCGTGCCGCCAGCCGTGACGCACGCTGTTGAGAGCCACCGTGCGTACCCAGGCCTCGGGATTGTGGAGCCGGGCCAGCTGCGACCTCTTGCGCAAGGCGGTCACGAAGGCGTCCTGAACGGCGTCCTCGGCCTCGGCCACGTTGCCGCAGATCGCGTAGATCTGCACGACGAGGCGGCGGTACGACGCGTCGTACAGCTCGTTGAGGTCCACGTCCGCCGTCATCGGCCACCTCCTCCCGCACGTCCAGGATCGCGATCACGTCCGCGATGCGTCTATGCGACGATCCGCGAAGGGTGCGGAAGGTTCCCGCGGACTTCCTCCACCGGCAGCACGGGTCGTCCGCCTGACAGGGTGCTCTAGCACCCGCTCAGGCGGACGACCCGAAGTGTGGGCTCAGCCGCGGGGGCCGCGGAGCGCGCGTTCTTCGGCCAGAGCGGTCTTGATGGCGGGGACCACGTCGTCGACCGTCTCCACGCAGACCGCCAGGGAGAGATCGTCGGGGTCGACGACCAGGCCGGCTCCGATGGCTCGGTGTACGTCGGACCAGTCCGCCCCGACCAGGACCAGCGACGCGGCACCGGGCTCCGTCTGCGCCGCGGCCCAGACGATCGCCGCCTCGCTCAAGGTCCCGATCCCACCGGGAAGTGCCACGACCACGTCGGCCGTCAACAAATGGCGCAGCCGTTCGGCGTAGTCCGCCGACCAGCGCAGCTCCGCGTTGCTCTCATGGGGGACCAGGTGCTGCCAGTCCGACATCGGCAGGCCGACCGTGTGGCCGCCGGCGGCCGAGGCCGCCGACGAGGTGGCGCCCATGAGGCCGCCGTACCCGCCGGTGACGACCGCCCAGCCCTCGCCGGCGAGCGCGCGGCCGAGGCGTTCGGCGTCGGCGTACCGCGGGTCGTCGGGCCCGATCCGAGCCGAGCCGATGACGCCGATCTCGATCGAGGTGTCAGCCGGAGACGAGCTGGTAGCCACGGAGCCCCTTCTTCTGGTTGAGCGTGATGATGACGCCGCGCAGCACGCCCTCGCTGTACTCGCTGCCCGGGTTGAGCGCGACCGTCTTGCCGATCCGCGCCTCGCCGCGCGACTCGTGGATGTGGCCGTGCAGGCTCATCATCGGCTGGTACGCCGTGATCGCGTCGCGCACCGCCGAGCTGCCGACGCCGGTGATCACCGGCGCCCCGCCCTTCACCACCGGCCGGAACTCCGCGTCGAGCTCCATCGCCTGGTCGATCGGCGTGTTCTTCGGCGGCACGTGCAGGTTGAAGATCGCGCGCTGCGGGTCGGCGAGCTTGGCGACCTCCTCGTCGATGACCTTGCGCAGGTCGTCCTCGTCGAGCTCGCGCGGGGAGTCCCAGGGCGTGCGGTTGGAGTAGCCGACCGAGATCATCGGGAAGCCGCCGGGCAGCTCGACGACCCGACTGTCGGGGTTGACCACGACGTCGCTGCCGCTGAGCAGGTCGTCGACGAACATCGGGTCGTCGTTGCCGGGCGCGAAGATCACCTCGATGCCGGTGCCGCCGAGCCGGTCCTCGGCCATGTCGATCCAGCGGTTCATGGTCTCGGTCATCAGCTTCTGGAACAGCTGGTCGATGCCGGCGGCGTCGCCCTGCAACGCCGCGACCTCGTCCGGTGCCATCGCGTGCGGGTAGAACCCGGCGTCCGCGATGAACTTGTTCAGCCCCGGCAGCCCGGTCGAGTCGACGACGCGCTTGCGGCCGAAGATGTGGGCGGCGTACTGGTCGGGCGACTCCTCGACCACCGGCACGATCATCTTCCCGGTGATGTCACCGCCCATCACGACCGCGTCGACGCCGTAGAACTTCCCGGCGTTCAGGAACTTCCGCAGGCACACGTCGGAGCCGTGGATGTCGGTGGCGAAGAAGATCTTCGTGTCTTTCATGCTCCCCCTATCTCTTCCGGCAGCTCGTACCACGGCGTCTTCCGCCCGACGACGCTGCGCGCCTTCCAGCGCATGGACTTGGGTGCGGCCGCGAGCGACTCGTCGATCGCGTCGGCGCGGGCCTCGACGACCGACGCCTCCTCGGGATCCAGCAGGTCGCCGGCCGCAGCGCGCACCAGCCGGAGGTTGTCGGTGACCGTCGTGAACCAGCCCCAGTCGGACGACGTCACCGACCGCAGCCGGTCGAGCGACATCGCGTCGGGTGTGCCGCCGCCACCGCCGATGTCGGCGTTCTCGTGCGTGAGCAGCAGGCGTACGGCGTCGACCAGGTCCTTGCGGTTGATCTCGTGGATCTGGAGCTTGGTCAGCAGCAGGTCGGCGGCATCGAGGCTGTAGTCGTGCTCGCCGAGGCGCGCGGACAGGTCGAGCCGGTGGCACATCGAGAACGTGCCGACGAAGACGTCGACCTGCCGCTTGTTCTCGGTGTCGTAGAAGAGCATCCGGGCCGCACCGTGCAGCGCGTTGAAGCGCTCGTTCGGCTCGTAGCCGGCCGCCGTCATCACGTCGGTGGTGGCCCGCGCCGACTTCGGAGGTATGACGACGTCGAGGTCGCCGTACCCCCGCTCCAGCGCGGCCGGCACCGGCCGGTGGTCGTGCAGCGCGACGCCGACTCCACCGAGCAGCCGGACCGGGAGGTCGGCCGAGCTCGACCAGCCGCCGGCCCTCGGCGACGACGTCGGCGAGGGGGCTCATGCCGGGTCTCCGAGGGTGGCGCGGTGGATGGTGTCGTAGTGCTCGGTGCGCGCCTCCTCGCTCGGGAAGTTGTACGACCGCTTGCCGACCAGGCCGGCGAGGTGGAAGCCGATCAGCGCCAGCGGCAGCGCAGCCGTGACGGGAGACAGCTCCTCGGGTACGCCGGGTGCGAGCGGCAGCCAGTGCTCCTCGGGGCCGCGGCCCTCGGGCTCGGCGTCGGAGATCACCACGGGCGTCGCGCCGACGAACCGCAGCTCGGACAGGATCTCGAGCCCGCGGTCGTGCCCGGCGCCGGACGGGTTGACGAGCACGACCGGGTCACCGGGTCGGGTCACGAAGTACTCCTCGTGCGCCCACTCCTCGAGGTTCGTCGAGACGGCGAGCCGCTGCGGCCCCTCGAAGAGCTTGGCCGCGCCGAACCGTGCGGTCGCCTCGTTCGGCCCGGCGCCGAGGAACGTCGCCCAGGAGCCACCGAGCAGCGCGCGAGCCGACTCCACGGCGACTTCGGCGGTGAGCTCGAGGGTGCGCGCGGTCGCATCGGGGAGGTCGCCGAGCGCGCGGCCGAGCGTGCCCTCCTGGCCGCGCAGCTCGGCGATCTCCGCGGCCAGCCGGAGCAGGCTGCCGAGCATCGCGACGTACGTCGACGTGCCGGGCGAGAAGCCGAGCGTGGTGACCTCGAGCGGCACGACCTCGTCGACCGCCTGGCCGAGCTGGCTGTCGGCTGCGTTGGTGAGCCCGAAGACCGGGTGGCCGAAACGCCGGGCCTGGACCGCGGCCTCGGTGGTGCGCCCGACCTTCCCGGAGAAGGACACGGCCACGACCGCACTGGCCTTCGGCAGGCTGCGCGGGAGGTAGCGCGCGAGGTCGAGCGCGTGCACCGGGTGTGCCGTGACCGGCGTGTGCCGCTGGAACGCGAGGGCCGCCGCCTGGCCGGCGAACGCACTGTCGCCGCACCCGGTCAGCCACAGGTGCTCGACCTCGCGCTCGACGAGGGTGCGCGCCAGACGGCGTACGTGCCCGGCGGCGTCGTCGAGCACGTCGGAGACGACGTCGGGGATCATCGCGATCTCGCGGCGCATCACGTCGATGTCGTAGGCCCCACCGTCGTGGGCACGGTCGAGGGCGCCGTCGTCCGACGAGGCGGCCGCCGGGGTCAGCCGGGTCGACCGGCGCGCAAGGTCGCGGCCGAGCTCCCGGAGCACCTCGCCGTCGTGGTCAAGGAGGCGCAGGCTGCCCGACGACTGGATCGCGCTGCCGGCCGCGGCCACGCCGAGCGCGACGGCGTCGACCGTCTCGAGACCCGCCGCCAACCCGGCCGCCACCCCACCGCAGAAGGAGTCGCCCGCGCCCGTGGTGTCGACCGCCTCGACCTCGAGAGCGGGCACGTGGACGAGTTCGGCGCCGGTCAGGACGTAGGCGCCGTCGGAGCCCGCCTTCACCACGGCGCGTCGTACGCCGGCCCGCTCGAGCGCGCGCAGACCGCCGGTCGGCGTGTGGTCGCCGGTCAGGTCCTGGAGCTCCTCGAGACTCGGCTCGAACAGGTCGACGGAGCCGGCCAGCGCCAGCAGCCGGGCCGCCGGCTCGGACGCCCAGCCCTCGTGGGTGTCGAGCGTGATCACCGTGCCCGGCGCGACCCGGCGTACCTCCGCGACGATCGCCTCCGCGTTGGCCAGCGGCATCGCGGCGATGTGCACGACGCCGGCCTCCGCCACCGCCGGCGCGACGTCGGCCGGCAGCGGCGCCACCTCGGTAGACCGCGCGACCGGCGTGCGGTAGACCCAGTGCCGGCGACCGTCCGGCTCGTAGATGACCCAGTTGCGCACGGTCGGCCCGAGCACGTCGACGACGTACGTCGTGTCGGCGCCGGCCGCGGTCAGCCGCTCGAACGCCTCGGGCGGGAAGTCCTCACCGCGACGCGCGACCAGGGCGACGCGGGCGCCACACGCGGTCGCGGCTGCCGCGGTGTGCACGCTGTTGCCACCCAGCGTGGCCATCATCGTGGTGCCGTCGGCCAGGACGACGTCGTCGATGGTGAGGTTCCCGACGACGACCACCTCGGGGTGGGTGGCCGCCGCCGGACCTCGGGGGGCTTCTGAGTTCACTCGTTCCTCTCGCTCGGAGCGTCAGATGGGGCTCACTCGGGCGGGATCTCGCGGTAGGCGAGCGACAGGTCGACGCCGCGGCTGCGGTTGATCGCCCAGGTGACGGCGTACCAGATCGCGCCCACCACGACCACGCCGATCATGAACTTCAGCGACAGTCCGCGGGTGGCCGCGAAGGTCGCGTTCACGGTGTCGTCCGCGATGAACATGATCATCAGACCGCCGAGTGCGATCACGCCGCCGAGGCCGGCCAGCGTGACGGCCGGGATGCCGAAGATCCGCCGACCGCCGCCGCCCTCCCAGATCTGCGGGAGGCGGTAGGGGAACACGACCCCGGCGATACTGACCAGGATGAACGCACAGATCTGCGCGAGCAGTGCCCCGAGCAGGCTCGCCTTGGGGATCTGCACCAGGCAGACCAGCGCGATGACGCCCGTGACCGCGCACAGCAGGATCGCGTTCACCGGCGTGTGCCGCTTGTCGTTCACGTCGCCGAGCTGGTGCGGGACGGTGCGGTCGAGCGACCAGGCGAGCATGTAGCGCGTCGCCTGCAGCGTCGACAGCGGCGTCCCCATCAGCGCCCAGAGGATGAAACCGACGCCGATCACCAGCAGCAGCGGGACGCTGCCGGTGAGAAGGCTGGCGATCATGTTGATGCTGGGCGGTACGCCGCCGGGCGTCGCGAGATCCGGCGTTGCCGGTGTTGGCGAGGTAGCTGAGGCTGTTGGCCCACTGCGAACCGACCGCGTGCTGGTAGATCGCCACGAGCCCGAACAGCACCGCGCCGTTGATCAGCACGCCCCCGACCATCGCGAAGTACTGCGTGCGGCTCGCCCGCTTCACCTCGCCACCGATCTGGGCCGAGCCCTGGGCGTAGCCGACGACGAAGAACACCCACGGCAGCATCAGGATCGTCGCCGAGAGGCTGAAGCCGTGCGCCGGGTCGAACCCGCCGGAGCGGGCGGCCGAGACCACGTTGTCGTACTGCAGGCCCTTGTTGGCCGCGGCCATGCTGTTCCACTGCGCGGCGATGTCGCCGCTCTTGAACAGCAGCAGCCCCGCCACCAGCAGGATGCTCAGGCCGGCGACTCGCGAAGAGCCACTTCTGCACGCGCCAGTACCACTGCGAGCCGTAGATCAGCAGGGCGGCGAACCCGAAGGTGAGGGCGGCGCCCACGAGGATCACCCACCACTGCGTGGTCATCCCGAGGACGGTGTGCTTCTCCAGCAGGTTGTTGCTCAGGGTGATGAAACCCTCGTGCCCGGTGACGGCGCCGATGGTGGTCAGCGCGACCGGGATGGCGAACGTCAGGGCGAACCAGGCGTTGAAGCCGATCCAGAAGAAGATCAGCCACATGCCCTGGCTCCACGAGAGCAGCCAGCCGGCGATCGGGTGCAGGGCGCGGCTGACGAAGACGTAGTCACCGCCCGAGCGCGGCATCGCGGCCGAGAACTCGGCGTAGACCCAGAGCAGGGTGAAGGCCATGACCAGCGTGCCGATGACGATCGCCAGCAGCATGTTGCCGCCGGGGAAGTTGCCCGGCGCCTGCAGGAGCATGAAGACGGCGCCGAGGGCGACGTTCATGCCCAACGTGTTCATGATCAGGGCGTCCCACTTGGACACCTCTCGGACGAGGCCGGTCGCGTTGCGCACGAACAGCTGTCCACCCTCGGAGAAGTCCGAGGGGATCGAGACGTCTGCCATCTCATTCCTCCAGTGCAGCGGTGGGTCTTGGGTGTCCGCGCGTGGTCCGCGCGGCCCCGAGTCAGTGGTGTTCGCCTCGACGGCTCTCGATGGCGAAGCGGAAGTGCTCCGGGCGGTAGAGCACCCGGGAGTACTCGACCGGCCGTTCCTGCTGGTCGCGGGTCACGCCGACGACCTCGAGCAGCGGGCTGCCGGGGGTGAGGGCGAGGAGGTCGGCGTCGTCGAGACCGGCCCGCCCGACCTCGACGAGGTTGTCCGCGGACGTCATCTCGATGCCGTGGACCTCGGCCAGCGCGTCGTACAGCGAGCCCTCGCCGAGGTCATGGGCCGCCATGCCCTTCTGGTACGTGGAGGAGCCACGCGTCCAGCAGGGCCACGGGTACGTCGTCGAGCACCGCGAGCGGCGCAGGCACCAGGCC
>CAVWZR010000013.1:0-17581 GCA_963759515.1 uncultured Actinomycetota bacterium
ATGCGACGCTCACTTGAGGTACTTGGAGAAGTCCTTCGGCAGCTCGAGCGCAGCGGCCGCCTTCTCGTAGTCGACCTCCTCGCCGTCCGGGTTGCCGAACGGGTTGCCCTGCGCCGCCGCGGCCTTGTCCTCGGCGGCTTTCGCCTCGGCCGCTGCCTTGGCGGGGTTCCCGCTGACGCGGCGCCCCTTGGCCGACTTGTTCTTGGCCGCCTGCTTGGCTCGCCCGCGCTTCCCTCCGGACGCCATGCCGGGCATGCCCGGCACCCCTGGCATGCCTCCCTTGGCGAACGACGCCATCATCTTGCGCGCCTCGAAGAAGCGGTCGACCAGGCTGTTCACGTCGGAGACCTGCCGGCCCGAGCCGCGGGCGATGCGGGCGCGCCGCGAGCCGTCGATGACCTTCGGGTTGGCCCGCTCGGCCGGCGTCATCGACTGGATGATCGCCTGGATGCGGTCGATCTCACGCTCGTCGAAGTTCTCGATCTGGTCGCGGTACTGCCCCATCCCGGGCAGCATCCCCATGATCTTCGACATCGAGCCGAGCTTGCGGACCTGCTGCATCTGCTCGAGGAAGTCGTCGAGGGTGAAGTCACCCCCGGTGGTGAGCTTCTCGGCGGCCCTGAGCGCCTGGTCCTGGTCGAAGGCCTTCTCGGCCTGCTCGATCAGGGTCATCACGTCGCCCATGTCGAGGATCCGCGAGGCCATCCGGTCGGGGTGGAAGAGGTCGAAGTCGGTCAGCTGCTCGCCGGCGCTGGCGAACATGACCGGCTTGCCGGTGACGCTCCGGACGCTGAGGGCTGCGCCGCCACGGGCGTCGCCGTCGAGCTTGGTGAGAACGACTCCGTCGTACCCGACGCCGTCGAGGAACGCCTGCGCCGTCGTCACGGCGTCCTGGCCGATCATCGCGTCGACCACGAAGAGGATCTCGTCGGGGTTGACGGCATCGCGGATGTCGATCGCCTGCTGCATCATCTCGGCGTCGACGCCGAGGCGGCCGGCGGTGTCCACGATGACGACGTCATGGAGCTTCCGGCGGGCCTCGTCGATCGAGTCGCGGGCGACTCGCACGGGATCGCCGACGCCGTTGCCGGCCTCGGGCGCGAAGACCGGGACGCCGGCTCGCTCGCCGACCACCTGGAGCTGGGTGACGGCGTTCGGGCGCTGGAGGTCGGCGGCGACGAGCATGGGCTGTCGGCCCTGCTCCTTGAGCCAGTGGGCCAGCTTCGCGGCCAGGGTGGTCTTACCGGCTCCTTGCAGCCCGGCCAGCATGATCACGGTCGGGGGGTTCTTGGCGAACCGGATGCGCCGGGTCTCGCCACCGAGGATCTCGACGAGCTCCTCGTTGACGATCTTGACGACCTGTTGGGCGGGGTTCAGCGCCTGGCTGACCTCTTCCCCGCGGGCCCGCTCCTTGACGGCGTCCACGAACTCGCGGACGACCGGCAGGGCGACGTCGGCCTCGAGCAGCGCGATCCGGATCTCGCGCCCGGTCGCGTCGATGTCCGCCTCGGAGAGGCGGCCCTTCCCGCGGAGGTTCTTGAAGGTCTCGGCGAGCCGGTCGGAAAGCGTGGCGAACAAGTCAGTCCTCGAGGTGTCTGATGCGGAGTCTCCAGCCTATCCGGGCATCCCGCTGGGCTCGATTTCCGGATAGTCCGTGACTATCCAGACAACGCCGCGCGTACGGCGTGCGCGGCGTCCGCGGCGCGGGCGTCGGTGAGGGCGCCGGCGGAGCGCTCCTGGACGTAGAACACGTCGACGGCCTGGGGGCCGAGGGTGTCGACGTGGGCGGACCGGACCGCCAGGTCGAGGGCGGCCAGGGCGGCACAGACCCGATGGACGACTCCCGGTCGATCGTCGGCGCGTACCTCGAGCACGGTGGCGCGCGCGGAGGCCTCCGGGCGTACGACGACCATCGGGGCGATCCCGGACGGGTCGGGCCGCCATCGCGCCGCGGGATCGAGCCGACCGACGGCGATCGCCTCGAACCGCTGCCGCAGGACCCGGGTGTCCAGGTGCTCCTCGGCCACGTCCCACACCGAGACCCCCACCTCGCCTTGCGACCAGGCGCGCGCCGAGCGGACCGAGGCGCGTTGCGCGGCGAACACCGCGGCCGCGTCGGCGAGGAGCCCGATGCGGTCCGGCGCCATGACGGTCACCCGGACCCCGCCCTCGGCAGGCGCCAGCGTGATCGCGACGCCACCACGGCGTACCTCCCGCGGGATCGACACCTCCTCGGGCTCGACCGCCGGCGCCGGGAGCTCGCCCAGGACCGCCTCGGTCCGGGCCGCGAGGGTCCGCACGAGCCCGGCCCGCCAGGAGGACCACGCCTTCGGCGCGGTGGCCCGGGCGTCTGCCTCCGTGAGCGCGAGCAGCAGGTCGAGCGCCTCGATGTCACCGAGCGCGGCTGCGACTCCTGCGGCGGTCGCGGGGTCCTCCGGGTCTCGGGTGGTGGCGGCCTGCGCCAGCAGCAGATGGTGACGCACCAGCCGGGCGATGAGGTACGTCGACCGTTCGTCGTAGCCCATCCGCGTCGCCACAGCCCTCGCGGTCGGCTCGCCGGCCACGCTGTGCTCGGTCACGCCGCCCTTGCCGATGTCGTGCAGCAACGCAGCGACCAGCAGCACGTCCGGTCGGCCGACCGTTCGGATCAGTCGGCCGGCCTCGCGGCAGGTCTCGACCGCGTGCCGGTCGACGGTGAACCGATGGACCTCGGAGGCGTGCGGCAGGAGGCGGATCCGCTCCCATTCCGGCAGGAACGACGCGAGCGACCCGGTCTCCTCCAGCGTCTCCCACACCGGGAGGAGCCCGGTCCCCGCCAGCAGCCGGATCAGCGCCTGGCGAGCGGCGGCCGGCCACGGCTCCGGAAGGGCAGGACACTCCGACCGGAGCCGGGCCGCGGTCGCGGGCGCGAGCTCCAGGTCACGCTCGGCGGCGACGGCGGCCGCCCGGAGCAGCAGCGTGGCGTCGTCGCGCGGCTGGGCGTCACGGGTCAGGACGATCTCGAGGCCGGACACGGCGATGCCGGGCTCGACCGCGGTGAGCGAGGGCCGGCGTACGCCGCGCCCCGCCGGCCGGGCGACCAGGACGCCGTCGACGCGGCGCCAGGTCAGCCGCGAGAGGTGGGAGATCCGCCGTCCTATCTCGCGCACGTGTCGCTGCGCTGCTGCCTCGTCGGCCAGCCCGAGGCGCTCGGCGAGCGGACCCCACAGCTCCGGGGCCACCCGGTCGGTCGCGCGGCCGGCCGCGTCGTGCAGGGCGTCACGGACGTCCAGCAAGGCACGACGCGAACGCTCGAGGTCGACGTGCGGCACGTCGACCAACCAGGTCGCGACGAGCGCACCCAGCACGGTCGCGTCGCGGAGCCCACCCTCCGCCTCCTTGAGGTCGGGCACGGACAGGTGGGCGAGCTCGCCCACGAGGTCGTGCCGCTTGCCGACCAGGTCTCTCAGGGCAGGGAGCCGGTCCCGCGCCGTACGCCGCCAGTGGGCGAGCGCCTCGGCGCGCAGGCGCGCGGTCAGCTCGGCATCCCCGGCGAGATGTCGGATGTCGAGCAGGCCCAGCGCCACCCGGAGGTCGGCGCCCGCCTGGTCGAGCATCTCCGAGAGCGTCCGGACCGCGTGGTCGAGCCGGGCTCCGGAGTCCCAGATCGGGTACCAGACCTTCTCCGCCGCGTCTCCGAGATCGATCTCGTCCTCGTGCACCAGCACCACGTCGAGGTCGGAGTACGGCGCGAGCTCGCGGCGTCCGAAGCCGCCGACGGCCACCAGGGCGCATCCGGACTCCGGGGCGCCCGACACGTCGTACGCCGTCGCGCACAACGTGTCGGCCGCGCTCGCGCGCGCCCCCCGGTCCATGGTCGGTCCGCTAGAGCGCCGACTCGTCGCGATCGCCGGTGCGCACGCGGACGATGGTGTCGACCGGGCTCACCCACACCTTGCCGTCGCCGATCCGGCCGGTCTGCGCGGTCTTCGTGATGATGCCCACGATGTCCTCCACGTCCGCGTCGTCGGTGACGATCTCGATCCGGATCTTGGGCACCAGCGCGATGTCGTACTCCGCGCCCCGGTAGACCTCGGTATGACCCTTCTGCCGGCCGTAGCCGCTCACCTCCGAGACGGTCATCCCGGTGACACCGAAGGTCTCCAGGGCCTCGCGGACGTCCTCCCACTTGTGCGGCTTGACCACCGCGGTGACGAGCTTCATGCCATCGCTCCTTCCGTCGCGCGGGTCCTGGCGGGTGCCGGTGCCGGGAGGCGGACGCCGCCGGAGCGGCCGTCGAGGTCGTACGCCGACTCACCGTGCTCCGCGAAGTCGATCCCGTCGACCTCGTCGTCCTCGGCCACCCGCCAGCCGATGGAGTACTTGATGGCCAGGCCGATCACCGTGGTGAAGAACCCGGTCCACACGATCGAGATCCCGGCTGCCCCGGCCTGGTGTCCCAACGAGGTCAGCCCGCCGCCGTAGAACAGGCCGTCGATGCCACCGGGCGCGGCCGACGTCGACAGGAAGCCGATCAGCACGGTGCCGACGACACCGCCCACGAGGTGGACGCCGACGACGTCGAGGGAGTCGTCCAGGTCGAGCTTGAACTTCAGCCCGACGGCGTACGCGCAGGCGAGGCCGGCGACGGCACCGATGACGATCGCACCGACCACGTTCACCGCACCGCAGGACGGCGTGATCGCGACGAGCCCGGCGACGATGCCCGAGGCGGCACCGAGCGACGTGGCCTTGCCGTGCAGGACCCGCTCCATGGCCAGCCAGGCCAGCATCGCCGCCATCGTGGCGATGGTGGTGTTGAGGAAGGTGACGCCGGTCTCGGTCATGAACTGCTGGGTGTTGGCGGTGTCGCTGTCGCCGGCCAGGACGATCGAGCCGACGTTGAAGCCGTACCAGCCGAACCACAGCAGGCCGGCGCCGATCATCGTGAGCGTGAGGTTGTGCGGCTTCATCGGATCGCGCCGGAAGCCCACCCGGCGACCGATGATCAGGGCGAGCACGCCGCCGGCGACTCCTGCGTTGATGTGGACGACCGTGCCTCCGGCGTAGTCCTGTGCCGCCAGGTGCGTCGAGATCCATCCGCCGCCCCAGACCATGTGCGCGAGCGGGAAGTAGCAGAGCGTCACCCACAGCGGCAGGAACACGACCCAGGACGACAGCTTCACGCGATCGGCGATCGCCCCGGAGATCAGCGCGGCCGTGATCACCGCGAAGGTGAGCTGGAAGCAGACCGCGACGTAGGAGCCCCACGCGACGTCCTTCAGGCCGAAGAGGGTGAACGGGTCGGCGAACAGACCTCCGGCCCTGCTCGTCGGGCCGAACGACTCCGACCAGCCCCACAGCACGTAGACGATGCCGACGACGGCCATCGCGACGTACGACATCATCATCATGTTGAGCACGGACTTCGCCCGGGTCATGCCGCCGTAGAACAGCGCGAGCCCCGGCGTCGTCATCATCAGGACCAGCGCCGTGGCGACGATCATCCAGGCGTAGTAGCCGTCCATGAAACCTCCACGAGTGAGCGTTGGCGCCCAGCGTGCGGCCCCCAGGTTTCGGCGTACGGCGTGCTCTGTTGCGGTCGTGCAACACTCGCGGGCCGGCTGTTACGACTGTGTGAACTCCAGGAGCGGTGCGACGGCGTCGGCGAACCGTGCGGCCATCGCCCCCACGGGGCGCGACAGTGCCGCGTGCTCGGCCGACGCGCGCGCACGAGCCGCCCCTTCGGGATCCTCGACGAGGTCCGCGACCGCGCCCGAGAGCACCTCCTGGAAGTCGTCCTCGTCGAAGAGCCGGACGTGAGGATCCGTCGCTCGCTCGACCAGTGCTCCGGTGCGCGGCGCCACCACGGGCAGGTCGAAGGACTCGGCCAGCAGGAACGCCCCGGAGTTCAGCACGCGCACGTAGGGCAGGACGGCGATGTCGGCGGCCCGCATCCATACCTGGATCTCGTCGTCCCGCAGACGGCGGGTGAGCGAGGTCGTCCTCGGTGCGGTGGACAGGCGGGCCGCCAGGTCGTCCGACTCGGCCCCGGGCCGCAGGGCACCCGCCACCAGGAGCCGGAGGCGCGGACGATCCGCACGCTCGGCGAAGTCGAGCAGCCGGTCGAGCCCCTTGTACGGCCGGATCTGGCCCAGCGCGAGAACCGCGCTCTCGTCGGGTGCCACGCCGAGCCGTCGCCGTGCGGCGGCACGGCTCACCCAGTCCGGATACATCCCGCGGTAGCTCGAGTGCGGGATGCAGATCGCGCGCGCCGGGTCGATCTCGAAGTACGGCGCAGCCGCCGCCAGGGTCGCCTCGGACAGGACGTGCACGAGGTCGGCCCGGCTCGCCAGCAACCGGGCCAGCGCCACCTCGCTCTCGACGTGCACCGGGTCGTGGGGCAGCACGTTGTGCACGGTCCACACGAGCCGACCGCCGGCCTCCTTGAAGGCGTCCAGGCGCTCCGCGATCACCGCCACCTTGGCACGCGCCTCCGCCTCGTCGGCCACCCCCGCGAGCAGGGGTGTCGTCCAGTGCACGTTGAGCAGGCCAGGACGCCCGGACTCGGTCGCGGACGCCAGGTGCTTCCGCAGGCTGCGCGCCGGGCGAGGAACGCCGCCCACGCGGCCGAGATCGCCGAACAGCATCGTCTGGAACGGGTTGAAGCGGCGCCAGTCGGGGAAGAACGCGAGCTCACCTGTCACCGAGGTCTCGCTCCGTCCGCTCGTCCCGACGTGGTGCCAACGTACGCCCCTCACCCGGTCGGAGGCCGTCCGCGTTGGGGCGATCCTCGACGTCCGCCCGCCTGCCGTCCCGGCCCTCCCGCGCGTCGAGCTTCGCCTGGGAGACGAGGTCCTCGAAGACCGGTAGCCAGTGACCGGCCTGCTGCGTGATCCGCGTCCGCCAGCTCCCGACCAACGTACGGTCCAGGTGGGCAAGCGCCAGCTCCGGATCGACGCCGAGGTAGTCGCGGGCGAAGAAGTAGCGATTGCGCGTGAGGTAGTACACGGCGTACGGCCCGGGCACGTGGATGCCCGATCGCTTCAGGTGCGTCATCCGGGCTCGCGGTTGCACCACGGACGTCCAACCGGCGTCCGCGGCGCGCAGGCACCACTCGGTCTCCTCGTAGTACATGAAGTAGCGCTCGGGCAGCAGGCCGACCTCGCGGAACGTGTCAGCGCGCGCGAGCAGCGCTGCCCCGCTCACGTAGTCGGTGCGACGCGGCCCTCGGGGTGGGACCTCGTTCTCGGGACGGCCGTGCCGGCGGTGCCGGGTCGCGGCCGTGGCGCGATCGACCCTTCCGCCGTCGAACCAGATGCGCGCGGGCGTTCCGGGCAGCACCAGCCGCGGCCCGACGATCCCGCACTTCGGACGCTTGTCCAGCACGCGCCGCAGCCGGGTCAGGGTGTCGGGCTCGATCCGGGTGTCGGGATTGAGCAGCAGCACGTCCTCGGCCCCTCGGTCGAGGACGCGGGCGATCCCGAGGTTGTTGCCACCGGCGTACCCGAGGTTGCCTCCCGAGGCCACGACCTCGGCCCGGCGGCCGACCCCTTCGCGCAGCCGGTCGTGCACGGGCCCCGGTGGGGCGTTGTCGACGACGACGATGTCCAGATCGAGCTCGCTCGACATCTCCAGCGAGTCCAGGCAACCCCACGTGTCGTGCGGGTCGCCGTAGTTGAGCACCACCACCCCGGTGCGCGCACCCGTCACGCGTGGTCACCCACGGCGTGATGCATCGCCTCACCGAGAAACACCATCGATCCATCTTCGACGCCCGGACGCGACTGACCAACTCGGGCCGCCCCCACCGCGTGTCGGCGCGCGGGTGGACTCAGCCTGGGGCGGGGTCGTCCGCGGTGTCGTCGGCGGCGTCCCCCGTCGTGGAGGTCGCGGCGGCCTGCTGGGCGTACCACCGCTTGTTGACCCTGCGCTTGTTGCTGCCCTCGCGGTTCGTGCCCTTCTCGATGATCACGAGGTTGTGGTAGCAGTGCACCGCCACGACGTGGAGGTCGGTGTACGACGGCGCGTACGACTCGTCGAGGAACTCCTCGTGGTTGAGCCCGTCGAGCAGTCGCCTGACCATGGCCATCGAGGTGGTCGGGTCGTCGAGGTCGAGGCTGCCCTTCCACGCCGGCCAGTAGCTGGTCTGGATGTCCTCGATGACGTAGAGCCCGCCGTCCTCGAGCAACGGGAACAGGATCTCGAAGCTCCGGATCACGTGGGGCGGCCGGTGGCTGCCGTCGTCGATCACGATCGTCGGGGGCCCGAACCGCCGGACGATCCGACCCATCAGCTTCTCGTTGGTCTGCGAGCCGCGGAACGACGTGATCCGGTGCTCCTGGACGAACGACTTGTCCTGGATGTCGACGCCGACGACCTCGGCACGGGGGAAGAACCACTTCCACATCCGCAGCGAGGCGCCGCCCTTCTTCTTCCGCGCGTAGCCGCCGATGCCGAGCTCGATCACCAGCATCCGTCGGTCGCGCAAGGGGGCGAAGTGACGCTCGTAGTGCGCCGTGTACCGGTGGGTGCCCCACTTGTCGCTGCCGAACTCCTGAGCCAGCTCCGTCAGCGACATCCGGGAGTACGGCGACCGAGCGGTCCGCCACCGCCGCCGAGCTCGGCCGAGGAGCCGGCGTACCGACGTCGGAATCGGCAGGGCGGTCATCCGAGCAGGGCGTCGACGAATGCGCCGGGGTCGAACGGAGCGAGGTCGTCCGGCCCCTCGCCGAGCCCGACCAGCTTCACCGGTACGCCGAGCTCACGCTGCACCGCGACCACGATCCCACCCTTGGCCGAGCCGTCGAGCTTGGTCAGCGCGATCCCGGTGACGTCGACGATCTCGGAGAACACGCGGGCCTGCACCATGCCGTTCTGGCCGGTGGTGGCGTCGAGCACGAGGAGCACCTCCGTGACCGGCGCCTGCTTCTCGATGACTCGCTTGACCTTCCCGAGCTCGTCCATGAGCCCGGCCTTGTTCTGGAGCCGGCCGGCGGTGTCGACGACGACGGTGTCGATCTGGCGCTCGATCCCCTCGTGCACGGCCTGGAACGCCACGCTTGCCGGGTCACTCCCCTCCGGACCGCGGACGACGTCGACGCCGACCCGCTCACCCCAGGTCGCCAGCTGGTCGACGGCGGCGGCCCGGAACGTGTCGGCCGCACCGAGCACGACGGACCTCTCCTCCGCCACGAGGATCCGGGCGAGCTTGCCGACCAGGGTCGTCTTGCCGGCGCCGTTGACGCCCACCACGAGCACCACACCCGGCTTGCCGTCGGCGCCCGAGACCTGCAGCCGGCGGTCCATGTCCGGGCCGACGAGCTGGAGAAGCTCGTCGCGCAGGACACCGCGCGGATCGTCGGCCTCCGACCCCTCGATGCGCAGCCGTGTGCGGAGGTTCTCGACGAGCTGGGTCGTGGGACCGACTCCCACGTCGGCGGTCAGGAGCGTGTCCTCGATCGCCTCCCACGTGCCGGCGTCCAGCCGGTCACGCGAGAGCAGCGAGAGCAGTCCGCGGCCGAGTCCGCCCTGCGACGCAGCCAGGCGTTGGCGCAGCCGGACGAGTCTCGACGCCGTCCCCTCGGGGCGCTCGAGGGTGGTGACGGCCCCGGGCTCGGGGGTCGTCTCCTCGGCGGGCACCGTCGGTGCGTCGACCTCGGGTGCACGTCTCTCGGCCGGGACCGGCGGCGCCGATCGGCGGCGCCGACCACCGGTCACCAGGCCGACCGCGACGAGGGCCGCGACGACCAGGATGCCGATGACGAGGTAGATCCAGGTCATGGCGTCATCCAATCACCAGCGTCCGCGATCGACCCGATCGCGGGTGTGTCCAGGAACGGCTCACGCGCCTCGGCGACGGCCTTCGACGCGACCGTGGTCGAGGCTGGTCAGATCCATCGCCAGCGACGAGGTGTCGGGCTCAAGCTCCGGCTCGTCGCTGGTGTTGTCGAGCGTCGGGACGTTGTCGACGCCCTTGCGGAGCAGGCGTCCCACCCACCGGAAGTAGGGGACGTCCTCCCCCCGGTGCGGGAAGGCGACGTAGAGCACCACCAGCCCGGCGAGCACCAGGATCACGAGCATGGCGACCACCAGGAACCACATGCCAACACCATGTCAGAAGTCGCTGAGCGGACGCCAAACGAGCAGGTGAGGCGGCGCGTCACGTGCGCCGGCGGTCCTCGAGCCTGCGCCAGCCGCCGGCGCGGTTGTCCGCGACCAGGAGACGGAAGAACTCGAGCAGGTGCTCCTCGGGTACGTCGTCGCCCTCGTGGAACGCGATCGTCCGCGCGGTCTTGTTCTCGTGGCCGGCCGTGACCAGGCCATGTGGGTCGGGGACGATCCCGCCGTCGTAGACGAACACGTTCACATGGTCCTTCGCAGCGAGGAACGCCGCGACGTTGCCGTCGAGCACGAAGTACGGCTGGACGGTCCGTTTGATCGTCTCGGTCATCTCGGGATCGGTGCGGTGGAGCACCTCGCGCACCCGCTCGAGGGTCACACGCTGCCACTCGGGCAGCGGATCGAGGTAGTCATCGACGCGGGGGTCACGCTCGGTCATCGGAGCAGTCCCTCGGAAGCCGCACGGATCGACTCCGGCATCGGCGTGGCCGGACGCGCCGGGTCGGTGTTGTCGACGTACACCACCACGACCCGGCCTTCCGCTGCCGCTGCGTCGTCGTCCTGGAAGAGGCCGACGCGGTACACGACCGACGAGCGACCGACTCGCTCGACGGCGACGCCGAGGTCGATCGGCGCCGGATAGCCGATCTCCTGGAAGAACCGGCACGACGCCTCGGCGAACACGCCGATCGTGTCCGGGTCGTCGTTGACGTCGCCGACGGTCTCGTGGAGATGCCGGTCGATCGCGGTGTCGATCAGCTCGAAGTAGCGAGCGTTGTTCATGTGCCCGAAGCCGTCGATGTCGGCCCATCGCGTGGTCGCCGTCGACCAGTGGACGAAGTCGACACGCGTGGGCCGCGGACCTCGCTCCTCAGTCATGAAGCCCGGCGTCAGGCGGTCTCGCGGAGCCGCTGGCTGATCACCGTCGAGACCCCGTCGCCGCGCATGGTGACGCCGTAGAGGGCGTCGCCGACCTCCATGGTGCGCTTCTGGTGGGTGATCACGAGGAGCTGGCTGTTCTCGCGGAGCTCTTCGTAGATCTCGAGCAGACGCCCGAGGTTGGTGTCGTCGAGCGCGGCCTCGACCTCGTCGAGGATGTAGAACGGCGACGGGCGCGCCTTGAAGAGCGCGACCAGGAACGCCACCGCTACCAGCGACCGCTCGCCGCCGGACAGCAGGGACAGCCGCTTGATCTTCTTGCCCGGTGGCCGCGCCTCGACCTCGACGCCGGTCGCCAGCATGTCGGCCGGGTCGGTGAGCACCAGTCGTCCCTCACCGCCCGGGAAGAGCCGGCTGAAGGTCTGCTCGAACGCGGCGGAGACGTCGGCGTACGCCTCGGTGAAGACCTGCTCCACCCGGGCGTCGACCTCGCGGACGATCTCGAGCAGGTCCTTGCGGGTCGCCTTCAGGTCCTCGAGCTGCTCGGTGAGGAACTTGTGGCGCTCCTCGAGCGCGGAGAACTCCTCCAGCGCGAGCGGGTTGACCTTGCCCAGCATCGCCAACGAGCGCTCCGCGGCACGCAACCGCTTGCTCTGCTCCTCGCGGTCGTACGGCGTGGGGTCGGGCTCGGCCTCGCCGTCGGCGACCTCTCCGCAGAACGGCACGAGCTGGTCGGGGCCGTAGTCGGCGACCAGGGAGTCCTCGTCGAGGCCGAGCTCCTCCAGGGCCCGCTCGGCGAGCTGCTCGATGCGCATCCGCTGCTGGGTGCGGACCATCTCGTCGCGGTGGACGGAGTTCACCAGCTCGTCGTGCTCGCGGGCGAGGTCGCGCAAGGTGGCCCGGACCGTGAGCAGCTCCTGCTCGCGGTCGCTCCGCGCGGCCTCGACCGCGGTGCGCGCCTCGGCGGCCTGCTGGATCGACACCTCGAGCCTGGCCAGGACGGCGGCCACCGCCACCCCGACGGCCTGGGCGGCGCGGCCCTCGCGGATCAGGCGCTCGCGTCGCTCGATCGCCCGGGCCCGTGCCTCGCGCTCGGCCTGGGCGGCCCGCATCAGCGAGTCGGCACGACCGTGCAGCGCGCGGGCGCGCTCTTCGCTGGTGCGCAGCGCGAGTCGGGCATCCATCTCGGCCTGGCGCGCGGCCCGCGCGGCCTCGGCCAGCTGCTCGCGCGTCTCGGAGTCGGTCTGGAGATCCGGGGAGTCCGTCGCCTCCTGCGCGGCCGTCAGTCGCTGCTCGAGCTCGGCGAGCCCCGCGAGGTCCTGCTCGCGAGCCGCCTGGGCGGCGGTCATCGCCTGGGCGATCCGCTCCGCCTCGGAACGCGCGGCGCGACCCTGCGAACCGTGGTGGCCGAGCTCCTCGGCGACAGCGGCGAGCGTGGCGTCGGACTCGTGGAGCTTGGCGAGCGCGACGTCGACCCCGCGCTGGGCGTCCTGTCGCTCGGACTCCAGGCGCGAGATGTCGAACCCGAGGCGCTCCGAGGCAGCCACCGCGTCGGACAGTGCCGCCGAGGCATCGTCGTACGCCGCCTGGATCTCCAGCAGGCTCGGCTGGCTCTGTGAGCCACCCGAGACGAAGTGGGTGCCGAACACATCGCCGTCACGGGTCACGGCGGTGACGTCGGGCAGGTCGGCGACCAGTGCTCGTGCGGCACCGAGGTCGGAGACCACCGCGGACTTGAACAGCAGGCGCGCCAACGAGGGCCGGAGCGTCTCGGGACACCTCACCACGTCGACGGCGTACGTCGCGTGGCCGGGCAGCGCGGGCCACGGCGACTCGTCGGCCGACGAACCACCACCGAGCAGGAGTCCCGCGCGTCCGAGGTCGGCGGTCTTGAGGTGGTCGAGGGCCGCGACCGCCGACTCACCGTCCGTGACCGCGACGGCGTCCGCCGCGGAACCCAGTGCGGCCGCGACCGCGGTCTCGAATCCTGGTTCGACGGTCAGGACCGCGGCCACCGACCCCAGCAGGCCCGAGATCGAGCCGGACGCCGCCAGCAGCGCACCGACGCCGTCCTTGCGGTTGAGGCCGAGCTCGAGAGCTTCCTTGCGGGCCAGGAGGGACGACCGGTCACGGTCGGCCTGCGCGGCCTCGTCGCGTGCCTTGACGAGTCGCTCGCTCACGTCGTCGAGCACGGCCACGGCCGACTCGTGCTCGGCGTCCAGGCCCTCCTCGCCGGCGTCCAGCCCGGCGATCCTGGTCTCGAGGGAGGTGAAGTCGTGCTGGGCGCGATCGGCGCGCGCCACGGCCGCGGCGTGGGCGGCCTCGAGCCGGCCGATCTCCTCGTCGGCCGCAGCCGCACGGGACTTGATGGCGTTCACCTGTCCGGTGAGCCGCGCCAGGCCTTCACGTCGGTCTGCTGCGGCCCGCTGCATGCCGGTGATCCGGCGGTCCTCCTCGGCTGCGGCGTCCTCGGAGGTACGCCGGTCGGTCACCGCACGCTCGAGCGCGACCCGGTGGGTCTCGACCTCGGTTGCGATCCCTGTCTCCTCGGCGCGCACGCGCTCGGCCTCTGACTCGAGCTCGTCGGGGTCTCGACCCAGGTCGAGCGTCTCCTCCTCCGAGCCAGCGGCGTTGCGGATGCGCTCCGCAGCCAACGACGCCGTCCCGCGCAAGCGCTCACGCATGCCCGACAGCCCGAACCACGTCTCCTGGGCGCGTGCCAGCGCCGGCAGGTCCTCGCGCAGCGCGGACTCGAGCCGCGCCTCACCCTCACGAGCGTGCTCCAGCGCCGCCTCGACCTCCTCGCGACGCTCGACCAGGATCGACTCGTCGGCGAGGTCCTGCTCCAGCGCCGTCCGTGCGACCACCAGATCGTCGGCCATGATCCGAGCGCGGGCATCGCGCACGTCGGCCTGCACCACGGCCGCCTTGCGGGCGACCTCGGCCTGGCGCCCGAGCGGCTTGAGCTGCCGCCGGATCTCGCTGAGCAGGTCGTTCAGCCGGGTCAGGTTGCCGTCCGTCGAGTCCAGCTTGCGGAGCGCCTTCTCCTTGCGCTTGCGGTGCTTCAGGACGCCGGCAGCCTCCTCGATGAAGCCGCGGCGGTCCTCCGGGGTGGCGTGCAGGATCGTGTCGAGCTGGCCCTGCCCCACGATCACGTGCATCTCGCGTCCGATGCCGGAGTCGCTGAGGAGCTCCTGCACGTCGAGCAGCCGACACGGAGTGCCGTTGATGGCGTACTCGGAGCCGCCCGAGCGGAACATGGTCCGGCTGATCGTCACCTCGGAGTACTCGATCGGCAGCGCACCGTCGGCGTTGTCGATGGTCAGCAGCACCTCGGCCCGGCCGAGCGGTGGACGACCGGACGTGCCGGCGAAGATGACGTCCTCCATCTTGCCGCCGCGCAGGCTCTTGGCGCCCTGCTCGCCCATCACCCAGGCCAGGGCGTCGACCACGTTGGACTTCCCCGAGCCGTTGGGGCCGACGATGCAGGTGATCCCAGGCTCGAGCTGCAAGGTCGTCGACGACGCGAAGGACTTGAACCCCTTGAGGGTCAGGCTCTTCAGGTACAACGTGGCTCCTCACAACGGCGGCGCTACGACGGGACGTCGGGTGACTGCAGGCGCTCGGAGCGGGGGAAGTGCAGCGGGCCTCACCCTACCCAGGACCACCCCCGATCCCGGGTATCCGGGCCGGTGTCGGGAGTCAGACGCCGAGCCGGACGAGCTCCGCACGGATGTCGTCGAGCAGGTCGAGGTAGGCGTGCATGTGCTCACGCAGTCCGAGGAACTCGTCGCGGTACCGCTCGACCGAGCGGCGCTGCTCCGGGGTGAGCGTCGTGACGCGGGCGAGCACCAGCGGGAGCACGTGCGCGTCATAGAGCCGGGTGACGCTCTCGGAGCGCTTGAGCAAGGCCGGTGCCGTCGCGTCCGCGGTGAACATCTGGCCGACCAGGTCCTTCGGTACGACGCCGGCGCCAGTGCTGAGCAGCAGCGGCGTGAACGAGACAGCGGTGTTGACGTTGACCGCGTCGACGTGGGTCCAGTCCGGCTGGTCCGGGCCGTCTGCGAGCCAGGCGTCGAGGGCGGCCCCGATGCGGACCAGTCCCTCGTCGTTGGAGGCTCGGTCACCGCTGGAACGGTCGAGCACGCCCTTCCAGAAGCCCAGATACTCCGTCACCCAGGCGCGAGCACTGCGCCGCTCCCGCAGCCCGTCGAGGTAGAACGCGAGCAGGGCGGCGACGAACACCGAGACGAACGTCAGCAGCGCGTCACCGGGGCCCATGGCGGTCAGCGGCGGCGGAGCCGGTCGCGCAGGATCATCAGCTGCTCGCGCTCGCCGTCGGTCAGCGACTCCATGCCGCTCTCGCTGATCTTGTCCAGGAGCGCGTCCAGGGCGGCCTGGTCGCGCGACACCGGCGGGGTCACCGGGGGTTGCCACGGACCTTGGACCACGGTCGGGCCGGCCGGGCGTTTCTGCCGGGGAGCGCGACGGCGACGCTTGAAGGACACGTGCGGCATCCAGCGCCACTCCGACATCAGGCCCAGTGACCGCGCCACCAGGGCGGTCAGCAGCAGGCCGAGAAGGAAGTTGAGGAGATACAGCCACTGACGGTTGCCGACGTACCCCAGCATGTAGATCGCGATGATGACCACACCGATGACCCAGCCGGGGATGTTGAAGAAGAAGCGGCGGTGGGGGGCCTCGGCGATGAAGACCAGCAGCACCATGAGCTCGAGCTGGTTGATGCCGTTCAGCTGGAACGCTCCGGAGAGCACGCCGTTCGAGATGGAGGTCAGCTCCACGAACGCGACCCAGAGAAGTCCGAGGCCGACCGAGATCAGACCGAGGAACCACGCCATCTTCCGCTTCCCGAGCAGACCCTCGAGGTCGGTGCCGAAGTACCAGAACAGGGCGATGGCCAGGATCCCGAACAGCCCGATCCCGAAGGGATAGGCGATGGGCCAGGTGAGCAGCTGCCACACCTGACCGGACATGACGTCATCGGGGACGAGCGAGAGATGGCGCTGGACCGGGCCGAAGTTCCCCTCGAGAGCCCACTCGATCACGGAGGCGATCGAGAGCACGACGACGAGCACGGTCGTGGTGACCTCGATGCGCCCGAGCCGGAACCAGCCGTCGTCGGACCCGCCACCGGGACGGGCCATCCCCCATCGCATGCTCACGAGGTCACGCTAGCGGGCGTCAACGCGGTACGCCGACCTGACGATTCAGGCGGCCGACGCCGACGCCTCGTGGTCGGCGTGCGCGACATGTCCCAGCGAGCGCCAGATCAGGACCAACGTGATCCCCGATCCGGCGAAGGCGAACCAGAACGGCGCGGTCAGGCCCCAGCGGTCGGCGATCGCGCCGCCGAGGGCCTGGCCGACGACGATGCCGCCGTACAGACCGACGGTGTACGCCGCGCCCACGCGGCCCTGGAACTCCGTCGGGACGGCGCGTTGCCGGATCGTCTGGCTGACCGTGCCCCAGACGAACGCGTACATGCCGAAGCCGAACATGATGAAGAACGCCACCGGCGCGGAGCGGTTCACGGCCAGGCCGAGGTGCATGAGCACCTCGAGCGTGAGGCACGCCCGCATCAGGGTCGCCAGCCGGACGTGCTGCTCCAGCCAGCCGTAGCACGTCGTCGAGAGCAGGCCGCCCACCGCGGCGACCGTCGTCAGCGCACCGAAACCCACCGGACCCATTCCGAGGACCTGGGTGGAGTAGAGCACCAGGACCGCCCAGCCCGCCGCCCACGTGACGTTGAAGGTGAGGATCACCAGGGCGAGCGTCCGCACCGCCGAATGACCCATGAGCCAGCGGAGCCCGTCGACGATGTCGCGCCGGACGTGTGTTCCTTCGAGGTCGCGTACGGCGCCGGGCGGAGTCGCCACCCGGGCGACGAGCACGACTCCGAGCGCCACACAGACCGCCTGGGTGACGAACGGCAGCGCCATGCCGGCCGCGAACAGGAAGGCGCCGAGCGGAGGCCCGGCCAGCTGGTTGAGCGCGATCGTGCCCGTCATGAGTCGCGCGTTGCCGATGCCGAGGTCTTCGCGGGCGACGAGCATGGGCAGCAGGGTCCGCGAGGCGCTGTCGGAGAACACCTCGGCAAGGCCGATCAGCAGCATGGCGACGAGGACCACGTGGATGTCGACGTGTCCCGTCCCGACGGTCAACGCGAGCACCGCGAGAACGGCCACGCGGAGCGCGTCGCAGGTCATCACCATGAGACGCCGGTCGACGCGGTCGGCGAGAGCGCCGGCGTACAGGCCGAAGACCAGCCACGGCAGCCGCTGGAGCACGGCGGCGAGCGCGACGAGGAACGGCTGATGCGTCTGTGACGCCACCAGCAGAGGGCCGGCCGCGAGCGCGAGGCCGTCGCCGAGGTTGGTCGTCCACGACGAGGCGAGCAGCCAGCGGAAGCCGACTCCGAGCCGCGGTGGCGCGACCCGGTCGACCGCGGTCCGCCCGATCCCCGTCACGAGGACCAGACACTAGTCGTCCGACGGACGCGACGGAGGGGGCGCCTGGACATGCTTGCGCCGCGGCCCGGATGTGGGGCCGCGGACTGGGGTGCTGGAGAGGTGGAACCGGG
>CAVWZR010000014.1:0-33415 GCA_963759515.1 uncultured Actinomycetota bacterium
GCTGTCTCGCAGCCCGGTGCGCAAGCTCGCGGACCTCTGGCGCCACGACGACACGTCGCCCGACGGTCTGTCCGAGCAGTGGCCGCCTCCGCCCGAGGCCGGTCCGCACATCGTTCAGCTGCTCAGGACCTATCCGGACCTCCGGCACGGCCGCGACTACCCGTTCGCTCGTGGCGGCGAGCGCAGTGTCGCGCGGGGCTACTCCAAGGCCGTCGCCCGCGCCGAACGGATCGTGTACGTCGAGGACCAGTACTTCTGGGGACACGGGGTCGCCGAACCGTTCGAGCAGACCCTCCGCGAGCACCCCGGCCTGCGCGTGATCGTGGTGATCCCGCTCGTGCCGGACATCGCGGGTCTCAATCGCGTTCCCCAGTACCTCGGCCGCGAGCGCGCCCTGATGCGGCTGATGCGCGCCGGACCGGGTCGGGTCGCGGCGTACGGACTCGAGAACCACGAAGGGACGCCGGTCTACGTCCACGCCAAGGTGTGCGTCATCGACGACCTGTGGGCCAGCACCGGATCGGACAACTTCAACCGTCGGTCCTGGACCCACGACTCGGAGCTCAGCGCTGTCGTCCTGGACGAGGACCATGCCCGGCACCTGCGGCTGACCCTGGCTGCCGAACACCTCGATCGGCTGCCGGAGGTGGACGAGCGGGACCTGAACGACGTGATGGCGGACTGCGTGGACCCGGCGGGAATGTACGACCAGTACGCCGCATCTGCGGCGCGGTTGGAGGCCTGGCACGAAGGAGGGCGTCAGGGTGATCGGCCGCCAGGGCGTCTGCGGCCGATCCCCCTGCCCCCGTTGTCGCGCATCACCAGGAGGTGGGCGCAGATCCCCCTCGACGTGGTGCACGATCCCGACGGTCGCCCCGGACCGATCCGGGGCGCGTCGGAGTACTGACCGGGTGCTGGAGCTCACGCACCACGACCCAGAACGCGGCCGCTCTCACAGCCGTGCCTCGTACACGAGGTTGAACGGCGTCTCGGCCACCCGGCGGAAGCGGGTGAACCCGGCGTCGGTGCAGACCTGGCGGATCGCCTTCTCGCCGGCCTGGGCGCCGAGCGCGTAGCCGCCCGACTGGGACAGCGCGTTAGGCACGCAGAGCAGGGTCGAGAAGTTGTAGTAGACCCGACCCACCGGGTTGAGGTTCTCCGCCACCGTGTCGCCGGCCGCAGGCTCGACGATCAGCCAGGCGCCGTCGGGTGCCAGCGAGCTCCGCACGTGGCGTGCCGCGCCGAGCGGGTCGCCCATGTCGTGCAGGCAGTCGAAGCTGGTCACCAGGTCGTAGCCGGTGCCGGAGAAGGACTGGGCGCCGGCGACCTCGAACGTGACTCGGTCGGTCACGCCCGCGTCGGCGGCGCGCTTGCCGGCCTCTGCGATCGAGCCGTCGTGGTAGTCCGATCCGATGAACGACGACGACGGGAACGCCTCCGCCATCAGCACGGTGCTGGCGCCGTGGCCGCATCCGATGTCGGCCACCTTGGCGCCCGTCTCGAGCTTCGTCTGGGCGCCGTCCAGGGCCGGGATCCACTCCGCAACCAGGTGCGCGAGGTAGCCCGGACGGAAGAACTTCTCGCAGCCGGTGAAGACCTGGTCGTCGTGCTCGTGCCAGCCGAGCCCGCCGCCGGTCTTGAAGGCCTGCTCCATGCGGGGCACGGCTGCGATGGCGCCGAGCGCCAGCTCGAACGCCCCTGGGATGAACAGCGGCCCGTTCGGGTCGGTGAGGGCGAAGGCCTTCTCGTCGGTGAGCGAGTAGGCGTCGGTGGTGGCGTCGTACTCGATGTAGCCCCCGGCAGCCTGGCCGCGCACCCATTCGGTGACGTAGCGGACGTTCGTGCCCGTGCGCTCGGCGAGCTCGCTGGCCGTGGCGGGTCCCTGGGCCAGCGCCTTGTACAGACCGAGCCGGTCGCCGAGGACGACGTTGGCGGAGGCCACGGTGGCGCCGAGGTCGCCGGCGAACTGGCCGACGAACTCCATGAGCTTGTCGGTGTCGATGGTCGCTTGTGACATGGGATCGTGCCTTTCCTGAGGTGGATGCTTGTGTCGGAGCATCGGCCGGAGGCCTTGCAACCTGATTGCAACCGCGGCTCGGCACGGTGGCCCTCAACCAGACAGCAGGGGGAGCACAGTGCGCGCACGAGAGCCAGACACGTCCGCGTACGTCGACCGCGACGGCGTGCGTGTGTACTACGAGGTGCACGGCTCGGGACCCGACCCGATCGTGTTCAGCCCGGCAGACTCCATCGTCGACAGCCGCATGTGGAAGGGGCAGGTCGCCTACCTCGCCCGACACCACCGGGTCGTGGTGATCGACGGACGCGGCAATGGACGCAGCGACCGTCCGACGGAGCCGGAGCGCTACACCGACCTGACCTTCGTCGGCGACCTGATCGCGGTGATGGACGAGGTCGGGATCCCCGAGGCTGTCGTCGTCGGCCTCTGCGACAGCGCGTGGTACGCCCTTCTCGCAGCGGCGCGGCACCCGGATCGCATCGCCGGGGTCGTGGCGATCGGTCCCTCCGGGAACGAAGGGACTCCCAGACCTGATCGGGGGATCGACTCGGAGGCGAACTGGACCGCCGACCTGACCGACCCCCAGGGCTGGGAGCTCCGCAACGAGAAGGTCTTCCGGACCGACTGGCCGGCCTTCGCGCGGTGGTTCTTCTCGCAGATCGCCAACGACCCGCACAGCACGAAGGTCGTCGAGGACACGGTCGACTGGGCCCACGGGACCACCGGTGAGCTGATGATCGTCATGATGCAAGCGCCGTTCATCGCCGACGAACCGGCAGCGATGGAGCAGGAGCTGCGCGCGGTGACGTGTCCGGTGCTCGTGATCCAGGGGACGCACGACCAGTGCCAGGCCCTGGCCCGAGGAGTGCACATCGCGCGGATGACCGACGCCGAGCTCCTCGTGCTGGGAGGCGTGGGTCACCTGCCCCACGCCCGGTTCCCGATCCGCATCAACCACGAGATCGACGGGTTCGTCGAGCGGGTCCGCACCGGAGCGACCAGCAGAAGCGAGGGCGCGAGGCCGGCGCGCGTCGTCCTGTCACCACTGAAGGAGACCGAGATGAAGGCTCGAGAGCCCGACGCAACGGGTCGTGTCGAGCGGGACGGCGTCAGCGTCGCCTGGCAGACGTACGGCGAGCCCCGGCGGCCGGACGACCCGGCCATCCTGCTGCTCCCGACCTGGAGCATCGTCCCCGCCGACGTGTGGAAGCTCCAGGTGCCGTACCTCGCGCGACGTACGCGGGTGATCACCTTCGATCCGCGCGGCAACGGGGCGTCCGACCGTCCGGCCGAGAGCGCGGCGTACGCGCGTGCGGAGATGACGCAGGACGCGCTCGACGTGCTCGACGCCACCGGCACTGACCGAGCGGTCGTGGTCGGGTTGTCGATGGGCAACCTGTACGCGCTCGACCTCGCCGCGGACCACCCCGAGCGCGTGGCGGCCTGGGTGGCCATCTGCCCTGCCATCGGCGGCCTCGCGGCGTTCCCCGAGGATCAGCAGCGGGCCTTCGAGCGCTGGGCCGAGGACACGGGCGACGACGAGGGCTGGGGGCGCTACAACCAGCACTCCTGGCTCCGCGACTACCCGGGCTTCCTCGACTTCTTCTTCGACCAGATGGTTCCCGAGGAGCACTCGACCAAGCTGATCGAGGACCTGGTGGCCTGGGGGCACCAGACGGACGCGGCGACCATCGTCCGCGCCGAGACGGCCAAGGTGTCGGGCTCGCGCCCGGTCGCGGACCTGTGCGCTGACGTCCGTTGTCCGGTCGTGGTGGTGCACGGGACCGAGGACCACGTGATCCCCTTCCAGGTCGGCGAGAGACTGGCCGAGCTGACGCGGGGGACGCTGGTCACCTTCGAGGGCACGGGCCACGCACCGGCGGGTCGCGAGCCGGTCGCGGTCAACCGGGTGCTCGACGACACCTGGACCGGCGTCACGGGACCACGCCCCGCCGAGCAGCGGGAGCGCGCACCGCGACGTCGCAAGCGGGCGCTCTACCTCTCCTCGCCCATCGGCCTCGGCCACGTGCGCCGCGACCTGGCCATCGCCGACGAGCTGCGCAAGCAGCACCCCGGCCTCGAGATCGAGTGGCTGTCGCAGTCACCCGTGACCGACTTCCTGGAGAAGGCGGGGGAGCAGGTGCATCCGGCGTCGGCGTGGCTGGCCAGCGAGAGCGGCCATGTCGAGGCGGAGTCGGGGGAGCACGACCTGCACGCCTTCCAGGCGATCCGGCGGATGGACGAGATCCTGGTCGCCAACTTCATGGTCTTCGACGACCTCGTGCGAGAGCGCGAGTACGACCTCTGGATCGGCGACGAGGCCTGGGACCTCGACCACTTCCTGCACGAGAACCCCGGCCTCAAGCGCGCGCCGTTCGCCTGGATGACCGACTTCGTCGGCTGGGTGCCGATGGCCGACGGCGGCGACCACGAGGCGTTCCTCACCTCCGACTACAACGCCGAGATGGTCGAGCACGTCGCGCGCTACCCACGCCTGCGGGACCGTTCCATCTTCGTGGGGGACCCGGAGGACCTCGTCGACGGGCTGCTGGGACCCGACCTCCCGTCGATCCGCGACTGGACGCTCGATCACTTCGCGTTCTCGGGCTACGTCATGGGGGACCGACCGGACCCGGCGGATCGGTGGCGCCTGCGCCGGCGCCTGGGATACGGCGACGAGGACGTCGTCTGCATCGCCAGCGTGGGCGGATCCGCGGTCGGCGGACACCTGCTGCACCGCATCATCGAGGCGTACGACGCGGCCTCGGCGCGCGTGCCCGGCTTGCGGATGCACGTGGTGACCGGCCCGCGGCTCGACCCCGCGGCCTTCCCCGCGCCACCGGGCGTCGAGGTGCACGGCTTCCTGCCGGACCTCGACCTGCATCACGCGGTGTGCGACATCGCCATCGTGCAGGGCGGCCTCTCGACGACCATGGAGCTCACCGCCAACCAGCGGCCGTTCCTCTACTTCCCGCTCCGTCACCACTTCGAGCAGCAGGTGCACGTGCGGCACCGGCTCGAGCGACACGGCGCCGGCCGCGCGATGGACTACGCCACGGCCGACCCGGACACGATCGCCCAGGCGCTCGTCGAGGAGCTCGGCCGCGAGCTCGACTACGTTCCGGTGCCGTCCGACGGGGCGGCGAACGCGGCGGCGCTGCTCGCCGAGCTCCTGTGACGTAGCCGGTCGTGCACCGCGTCCCAGCTGCCACCGCCGGTGACGTCGAGCAGCGGGGCGACCGCGGCGACGGCTCGCGCAGGCTCACCCGCGGCGATCCATGCAGCCGCCACCGCCTCGTAGACGTCGGCGCCCAGGACCCAACCCCGACCGGGCGGGGCACTCACCTCGGCGAGCACCTGGTCGGCTTCTTCGAGACCCTCACCGGTCGCGGCCGCGAGGGGTGCGAGACAGCGGAGGCGGTACGCCGCCCCCGACTCCGGCGCCAGTGCGGCGAGACCCGCCCGCGCCAGAGTGGCCGCCTCGCCCGGTCGCCCGAGGTCCAGCAGGGTGGTCGCCTGGACACCCGCAGCGGCGGCGTACCACCACGGGTGTGCGGTCGGTGAGGCCTGGGCGACCGCGAGGCGGCCGTCCTCCAGCGCCGTGTCGAGATCGCCGGAGAGGCGGGCCAGCCACGCCCGCTCCGAGCGGAAGTACCCGGCGTACGCGTCGTACCCGGTCTCGTGGTTGAGCTGCAGCGCGCGGTCGACGGTGGCGAGCGCCTCGTCCCACTGCCCGGAGGCCGCGGGAACCAGGGCGGCCTCGAGGACGGCCCACTGTCGGTGCCAGGTCGCGTCGAGCCGGTCGAGAAGGGGCAGGAGATCGTCGAGCACGCGGGCCAGTCCGACGGCGTCGCCGACGTAGTGGAGCACGGTCTTGAGGCCGTCGAGCGACGCGGCGATCGCCTCTTCGTCTCCGGTGGCTCGTGCCTCGGCGACCCCCGCGACGGCGAGCTCCTGGGCCGCGGCGAGTCGCAACCTGGTGCACTCGCCGACGACGATGCGCGTGCGGAAGCCGGCAGCGGAGACCGTGTCCCCGAGCTGGTCGGCTCGTTGGGCGCCGGTCCGGTTGATCGCCAGCACCTCGTCGAGCGGCCGGCCCCGGGCGATCGCGATGTCACCGGCGAGGAGGCGCAGGCTGCGCAGCTCGAGACGTGGCTCCTGCGCTGCGGACAGGAGGGTCTGCGCCACGAGCGCGTCGTCCTCGGCGGCCTCGTAGGCGGCACACGCCTCGCTGGCCCGCGCCCGTTCGAGCAGCACCGTGGCCTCGAGCGGGTGGTCGCCGGCATCCCGAGCGTCCTGGAGCGCCACGGTGAGCAACGCCTGTGCGTCGTGCAGGGCCCCCGCCAGCCGGGCCTGACGGCCCGCCTCGAGGTAGCCCGCCGCGGCCCGGGCCCAGTCGCCGGCCTCGTGGGCGTGCCCGGCCATCTCCTCCGGATGGTCGGCGACCAGGTCGGCCGCCCGGCGGTGGTAGGCCACGGCCACGGGCCGGGCCAGGGTGGCGAGAACCGCGTCGCGCACCAGGTCGTTGACGAAGGTGAAGTGCGACCCGCTGACCGCGAGCAGACCCACATCCGTCAGCTGCGAGCCGGCGAGCCCGACGGCGACCTCCGACTGCTCGACGAGCGCACCGAGCAGGCGCGGGTCCACCCAGGTGCCGAGGACGGCGGCTCCACGGGCGATCTCGGCAGTCCCCGGCTCCAGACGGTCGAGCTGACCGGTCACGGCCGTGGCGATGTCGTCGGGGACACCGGAGCTCCCCGAGGCCAGGGCCTGCAGGCTGGCCACCACACTCAGCGGGTGGCCCCGCGTGCGCGCCTGGACCTCGTCTGCACGCGCCTCGAACCCGGCAGCGGCCGCCAAGGCCCCCACCGCGGTCGCCGAGAGCGGCGCCAGGTGCACCTGGCGCGACCGAGCGGTGACCTGGGGGAGCGTGGGGAGACTCTCGCTGCGGGTGGCCGCGAGCAGCAGGACCGGAGCGCCCGCTAGCTGGACCCGGAGGTGGGCCACCAGGTCGGCCGTCGCCTCCGCGCCGTACTGCAGGTCGTCGAGGGTGAGCAGCACCGGACGCGTGGCCGCGAGTCCGGCGACGACGGCCACGACCGCGTCGAAGGAGCGCCGCCGGGCGAGCTCGTTGGACAGCGGTCCCTCGGGCGGGACCTCCAGCACCTCGGTCAGCTCGGGAAGCAGGCGCCCCCAGGTCGGCAGGTGAGACCCGAGGAGCGTCTCCAGCGTGCCCGCCGGGCTCGCGAGGAGGACCGGACGCAGGACGTCGAGGAACGGCTGGAGGAACAGCGACCGTTCACCCGGTCGACAGGCGGTGGCGAGCACCAGGCCACCGGTGGACGCCGCGCCGCGGGCCACCTCCGCGAGCAGCCGGGTCTTCCCGATGCCCGGGACTCCCGCAACGAGCACCAGGGACGGGTGTCCGGCCGAGGCGTCCGCCCAGGCCGCGTCGAGGGAGGCCAGCTCCGGCTCGCGTCCCACGAGCGTCGGGACGTCCGGGACCGCATCGCTCGGCTCCGACGCCGGGACCGGTTCACCCCGGAGAACCGCGAGGTGCACCCGCTGCGTCTCGGGGTCGGGATCGGCTCCGAGCTCGTCGGCGAGACGTGTCCCGAGCTCCTGGTAGACCTCCAGGGCGGCGGACGGGCGTCCGTCCGACACGAGAGCGCGCATCAGGTCTCGATGCGCCCGTTCGTCGTACGGGTCGGCGGCCCGTGCGTCGTGCGCGGCGGCGAGCGCGAGGTCGGTCCGACCGATCGCCGTGGCCGCGGTGGCCAGCACGTGCCGCGCCTCGCGGCAGCGCTCGGTGGCCTCACGCTGCAGGGGCGCCGCCCATTCGCCGCACTCCTCTGCCAGCTCCCCGTCCCCGATCACGTCCAGCACCTTCCCGGCGGAGGCCACGGCGAGCGTGGGTTCTCCGCGGCGGAGTCGGGCGGTTGCCGCCGCGAGCAGCTCGGTCGCGGCGTCCAGGTCGAGCTCGACGCGCGAGCCGAGGGCGTACGACGCGACCCCCGGCACCACGACGTCCTCCCCCACGACGCGGCGCAGGCGACTGGCCAGGGTGGCGAGGTTCGCCAGCGGGTCGCGCGGCGGGGCCGCGGGCCAGACCGCCTCGGTCAGGAGGTCGGTCGAGACCGGTGAGCCGCGACCGGACGCGAGGACGGCGAGCAGCACGCGCGCCTTGCGCGTGCCGAGCTTGGGGCCGCTGAGCTCCGTATCTCCCCGAGTCACCGTGAGCGCGCGGCAGACCGCCACCCGCACCGCCACAGGGACGAGTATCCCGCAGCGCCCCAACGGGGGCGTGACATGCTCGCCCGATGGGCGGATATCTGGACTCGACCGAGCGTCCCGACCGCATCGCCGGCGGCGTGCGGATGATCCCCGTGTCGACGCACGCCGGCGACTTCCGCGTGTGGACCAAGCGGTTCGGGAACAACCCCGACCTGAAAGTGCTGCTCCTCCACGGCGGGCCGGGCGCCAGCCACGAGTACCTCGAGACGTTCGATGCCTACCTGCCCGCGGCCGGCGTCGAGTACTACCTCTACGACCAGCTCGGCTCGCACTTCAGCGACCAACCGGACGACCCCACGTTGTGGGAGATCGACCGGTTCGTCGACGAGGTCGAGCAGGTGCGGACGGCGCTCGGGCTCGGCCCGGACAACTTCGTCCTCTACGGGCAGTCGTGGGGCGGGTTGTTGGCGACCGAGTACGCACTGGCCCACCAGGAGCACCTCAAGGGTCTGGTGATCTCGAACATGATGGCCAGCATCCCGGCGTACAACACGTACGCCGAGGCGGTGATCATGCCGGGTCTGGACCAGCACGCCCTCACCGAGATCAAGCGGATGGAGGCCGCCGGCGAGACCGAGGATCCGGCGTACGAGGCACTGCTGATGGAGCACCACTACGTCAAGCACGTGTGCCGGCTGCCCGCGGACCAGTGGCCCGACCCGGTGCTCCGGGGCTTCGACCACACGAACCGGGACATCTACGTGCCGCTGCAGGGTCCGAGCGAGCTCGGGGCCAGCGGGAAGCTCGAGCACTGGGACCGGACGGCCGACCTGCATCGCGTCGAGGTGCCCGCCCTGGTGATGGGCGCTGCGCACGACACCATGGACCCGGCTCACCTGCGCTGGATGGCCGAGCAGCTTCCGCGGGGGCGCTACCACCACTCGCCCGACGGCAGCCACCTCGCGCTCGTCGACGACGCCGACGTCTACTTCGCCGGCCTGGTGGAGTTCCTGCACTCGCTCTGAGCGTACGTACGCTCAACCGCGGGAGGCCTGCTCGACCAATCGACTGGCCGGTGACCTGTTCGGCCCGTACCCTGGACCCATCATGTGGATCGCTCGCTGACCCGACTCGCGCCCGCGGCACTGCCCGGCGAGTCTCTCCCCGGCCACGCGAAGGCTCCGCCATGTCCACTTTCTCCACGCTCCACGTCGCCGACCTCGACGTCTGGTTCGGCACCCGACAGGTGCTCCACGCCATCGACCTCACCGCTCAGCCCGGTCGCCGGATCGGCTTGATCGGCGAGAACGGCTCCGGCAAGTCGACCCTGCTCCGAGCGATCGCCGGAACCCTGCCGTCGCGCGCGGTGGTCACCGGCACGATCGACCGGCCGGCCGAGCTCGCGATGCTCGGCCAGGAGCCGGCCTTCGGCGACCGGCAGTCGATCGGTGAGGTGCTGGCCGGTGCCCTGGCCCCGTTGCGCCGGATGGTCGCCGAGGTCGAGCGCCTCTCACTGGAGCTCAGCGACGACTCGGACGAGGACGCCCAGTCGGCGTACGCCGCGGCGCTCGACGACGCGGTCCTCCACGACGCCTGGGCGGCCGACCGGCGTGCCGAGGAGGCGGCCGAGCGACTCGGACTCGGGGTGCTCGAGCCGGGACGCCGGATCGGGACCCTGTCGGGCGGCGAGCGCACCAGGCTGGCGCTGGCGACCCTGATGACGACCCGTCCCGCCTGCCTGCTGCTCGACGAGCCGACCAACCACCTGGACGACGACGCGATCGATCTGCTGTCGTCGTTCCTGCGGGACCTGCCCGGGGTCGTGCTGCTGGCCAGCCACGACCGCGTGCTCCTGGACGACGTGTGTACCGACCTGTTCGACCTCGACCCGCGACCCGACGGGGGGCTGGGGACGGACGGTCAGGGCGGCCGTCGCTTCGGCGGCGGCTGGACGGCGTACGCGGAGCACCGTGCGGCCGCCCGCCGGCGGTGGGAGGAGACGTACGCCGAGCAGCAGGAGGAGCTCGCTCGCCTCCGCGCGGCGACCCGGTTGGGCACGTCGGCGGTCGCGCACAACCGACCGCCGCGCGACAACGACAAGCACATCTACGGCTTCAAGGGATCCCGGGTCGAGCGGACCGCGTCGCGTCGCAAGAAGGACGCGGAACGACGTCTCGGGCACGCCGAGCGCAGCCAGGTGCGCAGGCCGCGCCCGGTCCTGCGCCTTCGAGCCGGGCTGACCGGCGGCGGCGCCACGGGGCGCGTGGTGCAGGTGCGCGACCTGGTCGTCGCCGGACGGCTCGACCTCGCGCGGCTCGACGTCGTCGCGGGGGAGCATCTCCTGGTCTCGGGGCCGAACGGCTCGGGCAAGTCGACGCTGCTCGGCGTACTGTCCGGGCGGCTCACCGCCACGTCGGGCCTCGTCTCGGTCGGGGCGCACCGGGTCTCCGAGCTGGTGCAGGACGTGCGGTTCTCGGATCCGGGACGCAGTGCGCAGGCGACGTACGACGCCCTGGTCGGCGAGGAGCGGGCCGCGAGCACACCTCTGCGCGAGCTCGGGCTCGTGCCGCCCGACCGGCACGCGACGCCGGTCGCGCTGCTCTCGGTCGGCCAGCGCCGCCGGCTCGGACTGGCGGTCGCGATCGCGGCCGAGCCCGACCTGCTGCTGCTCGACGAGCCCACCAACCACCTGTCGCTGGCCCTGGCGGGGGAGATCGAGGAGGCGCTGCAGACCTCAGCGGGGACCGTCGTCGTGGCCTCCCACGACCGCTGGCTGCGTCGTCGCTGGCACGACGCCGAGCTGCGACTCACCGATCGAGGGTCAGCCCCAGCCACTCCGCCAGGGCGATGATCTCGTCGTCCACCGCGGTGGCCATCTCGGTGGTGAACGGCTCGTCCTCGTGGACGCCGTCGACGAAGAACCTCCCCGCCTTCCGGTCGGCGGTCGCGTCGAGCTTCCCGACCAGCCGATCGCCGTGGAGGATCGGCAGGGCGAAGTAGCCCCAGCGCCGCTTCGCGGCCGGCTTGTACATCTCGAGGACGTACTCGAACTCGAAGAGGTCTGTCATCCGAACCCGGTCGCGGGTCACCGGGTCGAACGGAGACAGCAAGGCCGTGCGGCCCTCGAACGGTCTGCCGAGCTGCGCAGGATCGACCCGCCACTCACCGTCGGTGCCGGCTACCACCGCGGGCTCACCGGCGTCGCCCACGTGGATCGGCTCGCCGGGCAGCACGGTGCCCTTCGGGCGCGCGATCCCGAGACCGCGAAGTCGGCGTACGTCGCGCTCCGCGCGGGCCTGCGCCAGCGGCACGACCCCGACACCTGGCGGGTACACCCGCTCGGCCAGGTCGTACTGCTTCTGCGTGCCCTTCCGGCCGTTCACCGCGACCTCGCCACGCGCCAGGAGACTCCCGAGCATCATCCGGACGTTGCGGTCGACGTTCCATCCGGAGGACTGCCACGGCACCTGGGCGGTGGCCTTCACCTCACGTGAGGGGAGGGGACCGTCGGCGTCGAGGACGTCGAGCACCTCGTTGCGGAAGAGCTCGTTGGCCTCCAGCCAGTCGCGTGTCTCGTCCCACTCCGGCCAGATCTCCATCTCGGCCAGGTGGAGCCCGAGGTCGGCCATCGGCCGGATGCCCGCGCCGTCCTCGTAGAGGTCGCGCGCCGCGAGCAGGTCGTCGAGGTCGTCGGGCTCGTACGCCGAACCCAGGCGCGACCAGCTGACCAGGTCGTAGCTCGCAGCGATGGCTCGGGTCGGCTCGACCGGGAGCGCCGTGAGCCGCTCCACCACGGCGTACAGGTCCGTCGGCCGGTGGGCGTCGAGCATGGTCGCGCGCACGACGATCTGGCGCGCTTCCGCCCGAGTCAGCTCATGCACGGTCGAGACGCTAGTGCAGCCCGCGGACGGTAATCCGCTTGTGCGACCGGCCCGACGCCGATTCACTGAGCGGCAAATGCAGATCACCTCTGGAAATGCGGTTCTGTCCGCGGAGTCACACGGCTCCGGCTCACCCGACGTCCTCCTCGTGCACGCGGGCGTCACCGACCAGCGAAGCTGGCACCACGTCGTCGGTGCACTACCGACCGCGCGGTGCCTCACGTTCGACGCACGGGGCTACGGAGGCACGACGTACACCGCCCAGGACGACTGGTCGGCCGTGGACGATGCGCTGGCGGTGCTCGACGCCTACGACGTCGGATCCGCGGTGGTGGTCGGCGCATCCATGGGCGGACGTACGTCGATCGACCTCGCGCTGACGCACCCCGACCGGGTGCGCGCGTTGGTCCTGGTCGGTCCCGCCGTGAGCGGCGCACCCGAGCCGACGTACGAGCCCGAGGTCCTCGCGCTGGACGAGGAGTGGGAGGCCGCCGAGGAGCGCGGCGACCAGGCCACCGTGAACCGGATCGAGACCCGGGTATGGCTGGACGGCCCCACCGCCCCCGAGGGTCGGGTGACGGGTCCTGCCCGCGACCTCTTCCTCGACATGAACGCGCGGGCGCTGGACGCCGACGACCCGGGGGAGCGGCACGAGGACGCGGCTGCGTGGGACCGGGTCGCCGAGATCTCCGTACCGACCGTGGTGCTGATCGGCGAGCACGACCTGCAGTACATCAAGGCCAACTGCGCGCATCTGGCCGCGTCAGTCGCCGGAGCCCGGCTCGTCGAGCTCCCCGGAGTCGCCCACGTTCCGCACCTCGAGGGCGACCCGAAGACGCTGTCCGAGATCGCGGCGTTCGTCGGAGAGTTCACCTCCGAGATCTGAGACGCCGGCTGCTAAGGTCGGCAACGCTCGACATCCTTTAACGATCCGTCCCGTGAGGCGGAGAAGGAGGTACGGCGTGCCCCGTCATGTCACCGATGCGCCCGCTCTGCTGGTCCTCGAGGACGGCCGGACGTTCCGTGGGGAGTCCTACGGCGCCGAGGGGGAGACCTTCGGTGAGGCGGTGTTCGCCACCGGGATGACGGGCTACCAGGAGACGCTCACCGATCCGTCGTACCACCGCCAGGTCGTGGTGATGACCGCCCCCCACATCGGGAACACCGGGATGAACGACGAGGATCCCGAGTCGTCGCGCATCTGGGTCGCCGGCTACGTCGTGCGCGACCCGGCGCGGGTGCCGTCCAGCTGGCGGTCACGTCGGTCGCTCGACGAGGGCCTGCGCGACCAGGGCGTCGTCGGAATCTCCGGCATCGACACCCGCGCGCTGACCCGCCACCTGCGCGAGCGCGGCGCGATGCGCGTCGGGATCTCCACGACCGAGACAGATCCCGACGCGCTGCTGTCGCGCGTGCGGGGGTCGGCCGAGATGGCGGGAGCCAACCTCTCGGACGAGGTCTCCACCAGCGAGACGTACGTCGTGCCGGCGGTCGGTGAGCGCCGGCTCACCGTCGCCGCGCTGGACCTCGGCATCAAGGCGAACACCCCGCGGATGCTCGCCGAGCGCGGCGTCGAGACGCACGTGCTGCCGGCCACCTCGACGCTGGACGACGTGCGCGCGGTCGAGCCGGACGGCCTGTTCTTCTCCAACGGTCCCGGTGACCCGTCGGCCACGACCGGACAGGTGGAGCTGCTCCGCGGGGCCCTCGATCTGGGCCTGCCGTACTTCGGGATCTGCTTCGGCAACCAGCTCTTCGGCCGGGCGCTGGGGTTCGACACCTACAAGCTGACCTATGGCCACCGTGGCATCAACCAGCCGGTCCTCGACCGCACCACCGGCAAGGTCGAGGTCACCGCGCACAACCACGGGTTCGCGGTGCGGTGGCCACAGGAAGGCGGTCGTGACGCAGTCACGACACGCTTCGGGAAGGCCACGGTGAGCCACGTCTGCCTCAACGACGACGTCGTCGAGGGCCTCGAGCTCCGCGACGACGACGGCCGGCTGAAGGCGTTCTCGGTGCAGTACCACCCCGAGGCGGCCGCCGGCCCGCACGACGCGGCGTACCTCTTCGACCGCTTCTGCGACCTCATGGGTGGTGGTTTCGAGACAGGCGCCAGGGCGCCTTCCTCAACCACCGGACATCCGGTGGCTCAGGAGCGAGCTCGGCGAGCGTTGCGAAACCACGTCGAGGGAGAGGGCGCCTGATGCCGAAGCGCACCGACATCTCGAGCGTCCTGGTGATCGGCAGCGGGCCGATCGTGATCGGGCAGGCGTGCGAGTTCGACTACTCCGGCACCCAGGCCTGCCGGGTGCTGCGCCAGGAGGGGCTGCGCGTCGTCCTGGTGAACTCCAACCCGGCGACGATCATGACCGACCCGGAGTTCGCGGACGCGACGTACGTCGAGCCGATCACCCCGGAGTTCGTCGAGCAGGTGATCGCCAAGGAGCGCCCCGACGCACTGCTCGCCACGCTCGGCGGGCAGACCGCTCTGAACTGCGCGATGAGCCTGGCCGAGGGCGGGGTCCTCGAGAAGTACGGCGTCGAGCTGATCGGCGCGAGCATCGACGCGATCGAGAAGGGCGAGAACCGCGAGTCCTTCAAGCGGATCGTCGAGGGCCTCCCGGCCGAGTGGGGCGCCGAGGTCGCGGCGTCCGCGATCTGCCACTCGATGGACGACTGCGTCGCCGGGGTCGAGGCGCTCGGCTACCCGGTCGTGGTCCGGCCCAGCTTCACCATGGGCGGCGCCGGTTCCGGCATGGCCTACGACGAGGAGGACCTGCGCCGGATCGCCGGGCTCGGCCTCTCACTCAGTCCCACCACCGAGGTCCTCCTGGAGGAGTCGATCCTCGGCTGGAAGGAGTACGAGCTGGAGGTGATGCGCGACCGCGCGGACAACGTCGTCATCGTCTGCTCGATCGAGAACGTCGACCCCATGGGCGTGCACACCGGTGACTCCATCACGGTCGCTCCCGCGCTGACGCTCACCGACCGCGAGTACCAACGACTGCGCGACATCGCGATCGGCGTGATCCGCGAGGTCGGGGTCGACACCGGCGGCTGCAACATCCAGTTCGCGGTGAACCCCGACAACGGCCGCATCGTCGTCATCGAGATGAATCCCCGGGTGTCCCGCTCCAGTGCGCTGGCGAGCAAGGCGACTGGATTCCCGATCGCGAAGATCGCCGCCAAGGTCGCGATCGGCTACACCCTCGACGAGATCCCCAACGACATCACCACGCGCCCCGACGGCCAGAGCACGCCCGCGTCGTTCGAGCCGACCCTCGACTACGTCGTGGTGAAGGTGCCGCGTTTCGCGTTCGAGAAGTTCCCCGGTGCCGACCCGACCCTGACCACCCACATGAAGTCGGTCGGTGAGGCGATGGCGATCGGCCGGAACTTCACCGAGGCGCTGCAGAAGGCGCTGCGGTCGCTGGAGCGCCCCGACTCGGAGTTCGACTGGCACCGCGAGTGGGTCGAGCTCGACAAGGAGCACCTGCTCGCCCGGGCCGCCCTGCCGCACGACGGGCGTCTCAAGGTGGTGATGGACGCCCTCCGGGCCGGGGCCACGGCCGAGGAGATCTTCGAGGCGACCCGGATCGACCCATGGTTCGTCGATCAGCTGGCCCTGATCAACGAGGTGGCGGCCGAGGTCACCGCCGCACCCGAGCTCACGCCCGGCCTGCTCCGCCTGGCCAAGCGTCACGGCTTCTCCGACGGCCAGATCGGCAAGATCCGCGGGATGACGTCCGACGTGGTGCGCGGCATCCGCCACGCGCTGGGCATCCGGCCGGTCTACAAGACCGTGGACACGTGTGCGGCCGAGTTCGCCGCGGCCACGCCGTACCACTACTCGTCGTACGACGAGGAGACAGAGATCGCACCGCGGGAGCGGCCGGCGGTGATCATCCTCGGCTCCGGGCCCAACCGCATCGGGCAGGGCATCGAGTTCGACTACTCCTGCGTCCACGCCTCGATGGCGCTGGGCCAGGGCGAGGGCGGCGCCGGCTTCGAGACGATCATGGTCAACTGCAACCCCGAGACCGTCTCCACCGACTACGACACCTCCGACCGGCTCTACTTCGAGCCGCTCACCCTCGAGGACGTGCTCGAGGTCGTCCACGCCGAGCAGGCGGTCGGACCGGTCGCAGGAGTGATCTGCCAGCTCGGTGGCCAGACTCCGCTGAGCCTCGCGCAAGGTCTCGCCGACGCCGGCGTCCCGATCGTCGGCACCACGCCCGCGGCGATCCACCTGGCCGAGGAACGCGGCGCTTTCGGGCGGGTCCTCCACGAGGCCGGACTGACCGCGCCGCTCCACGGCATGGCGTCGTCGTACGACGAGGCCCAGTCGATCGCGGCCGAGATCGGCTACCCGGTGCTCGTACGCCCGTCGTACGTCCTCGGCGGCCGCGGCATGGAGATCGTGTACGACGACTCCGCGCTCGAGGGCTATATCGCCCGGGCGACCGCGATCAGCCCCGAGCACCCGGTGCTGGTCGACCGGTTCATCGACGACGCCGTGGAGATCGACGTCGACGCCCTCTTCGACGGCGAGGAGCTGTTCCTCGGCGGCGTGATGGAGCACATCGAGGAGGCCGGCATCCACTCCGGCGACTCCTCGTGCGCCCTGCCGCCGATCACCCTCGGCGACCGCGAGATCGACCGCATCCGCGAGGCGACCGAGGCGATCGCCCGCGGAGTCGGCGTGCTCGGGCTGATCAACATCCAGTTCGCGCTCGGGTCGGACGTCCTCTACGTGCTCGAGGCCAACCCGCGGGCAAGCCGGACGGTTCCCTTCGTGTCCAAGGCCACCGCCACCCCGCTGGCCAAGGCCGCGGCGCGGGTGATGATGGGTGACTCGATCAAGCAGCTCCGCGGCGAGGGCCTCCTGCCGCCCACCGGCGACGGAGGCACCCTGCCCGTCGACTCGCCGATCGCCGTCAAGGAGGCGGTGATGCCGTTCAACCGGTTCCGCCAACCCGACGGGCGTTACGTCGACACCGTGCTCGGTCCGGAGATGAAGTCGACCGGTGAGGTGATGGGCTTCGACGCCGACTTCGGGCGAGCGTTCGCCAAGGCGCAGGCCGCGGCGTTCGGGCCGCTGCCGACGTCCGGGAAGGTGTTCGTCTCGATCGCCAACCGGGACAAGCGGTCCATGGTCTTCCCGGTCAAGGTGCTCGCCGACCTCGGCTTCGAGATCCTCGCCACCCAGGGCACCGCCGACGTCCTGCGTCGCAACGGCGTGCCGTCCACCGTCGTCCGCAAGCACTTCGACGGCCCCGGCCCCAACGGAGAGCCGACGACCGTGCAGCTGATCGCCGACGGAGACGTGGCACTCGTCGTGAACACGCCCCACGGGTCGTCGGGCAGCGGCGGATCGGTCCGCGTCGACGGCTACGAGATCCGCACGGCAGCCGTGCGGGCCAACGTCCCGTGCATCACGACCGTCCAGGGCCTCGGTGCGGCCGTGCAGGGCATCGAGGCGCGCATCCGCGGCGACATCGGGGTGCGCTCCCTGCAGGACTGGGCCCGCCGCCCGTGACGGCGTACGACCGGCTGTTCCGCGGCGTACTCACCCGGCTCGACGCCGAGCGCGCCCACCATCTGGGGTTCCGGGCGATCCGCTCCGGCCGCCCGGTCGCCCGCGCCGTGGTGCGGGTTCCGTCGCGGCCCGTGGAGGCGATGGGGCTGAGGTTCCGCAACCCGCTCGGACTCGCGGCCGGCTTCGACAAGAACGCCGTCGGCATCGACGCTCTCGGGGCGCTCGGGTTCGGGTTCGTGGAGGTCGGCACGGTCACCGCGCTCGCCCAGCCGGGCAACGCTCGGCCGCGTCTCTTCCGGCTGCCCGAGGACCACGCGGTCGTCAACCGGATGGGGTTCAACAACGACGGCGCCGAGGTGGTCGCCCGGAGGCTCGCGGCGCGCTCGCGCCGCCGCGAGCGCCGTGACCGTCGCAACCGGGTCAACGTGAGCTACGACGACCGGTCCGCGGGCCCCGTGCTCGGGGTCAACATCGGCAAGTCCAAGGTGGTGCCCGAGGACGACGAGGCCGCGGTCCTGGCCGACTACGCCACCAGCGCCCGCCTGCTCGCGCCGTACGCCGACTACCTCGTCGTCAACGTGTCGTCGCCCAACACCCCGGGCCTGCGGTCGCTCCAGGCGGTCGACCGGCTCGGCCCCCTGCTCGACGACGTACGCCGGGTCGCGGACGACGCCGCGCTCCGCCCGGTCCCGCTCTGCGTGAAGATCGCGCCGGACCTGGCCGACGAGGACGTCGTGGCCATCGCCGAGCTGGCCCGCGACCGCGGCATCGAGGGTCTCATCGCCACCAACACCACGATCTCCCGCGACGGCCTGCGGACGCCGGCCGAGCAGGTCGATGCCGTCGGCGCCGGCGGCCTGTCGGGCCCGGTGCTGCGCCGGCGGTCCCTGGAGGTGCTGCGGCTCGTGCGCTCTCGTGACGCGCGCATCACGGTGATCTCGGTCGGCGGGGTCTCCAGCGGCCGTGACGTCGCCGACCGGCTCCGGGCCGGCGCGACCCTGGTCCAGGCCTATACCGGCTTCGTCTACGGTGGCCCGCTCTGGCCGCGGCGCGTGGTGCGCGAGTTGACGTGATGACGACGCCGATGACCGCCCGATGACCGGCCGATGACGGGCTCCGAGAACGGCCCGGTGCACGTCACGGCCGAGCTGCTCGCGGCCAAGGCCGTCGGCGCCTTCCATCACCTGTCCCTGGTGGCACCGGGCGTGGGGGAGCGGTCGCGTCCCGGGAGCTTCCTCGCGGTCTCGGTCGGCGAGGGGCACCTCGCCCGCCGCTCGTTCTGGATCCACCGGGTGGGCCCCATGGGCGGCCACCGGGCGGTCGTCGAGATCGTGGTCGAGCCACGGGGTGCGGGCAGCCGGGCCCTCACCACGCTCCCGGTCGGCGCCGAGGTCGCCGTGACCGGACCCCTGGGGCGCCCGTTCGCCCTGCCACGGGAGCCCGCGACGTGCCTGCTGGTCGGCGAGGGGTACGCCGCGGGCGCGCTCACGACCCTCTCCGAACGGCTGCGCGAGCGCGGCTGCGGCGTCCGGCTGGTCCTCGGCGGTGTCGACGACGCCCACGTGCTCGAGCCGCTGGCCGCCCGGCGGAGCGTCGGTCAGGTCGAGGTCGCCGTCGGTGACCTGACCGCGGCGGTGCTCCGCTCCCTCCCGGACGCCGACGTCGTGTACGTCGCCGCGACCGAGGAGACCCAGCGGTTCGTCGCGGAGTCCGTCGCCGGCACCGACGCCTCGTGCCAGGTGGCTCTGGAGAGGCCGCTGACCTGTGCGACCGGGCTCTGCCACGGGTGTCCGGTGCCGGTGCTCGACGACGGCGGCGCCCCACACGTGGTGCGAGCCTGCGTCGACGGGCCCGTGTTCCGCGCCGGGCGCTTGGACTGGGAGGCGCTGTCGTGACCGCAGCGGGCGACTGGCCCTTCGCCAACCCGGTGCTGACGGCCTCCGGTTGCGGCGGCACCGGCCGCGACCTCGCGGCGTACGGCGACCTGGCCGGGCTCGGGGGCTTCGTCACCCGCTCGATCACCCGCCTACCGCGGCCCGGCAGCGCGGCACCGCGCCTGGTCGAGTCTCCCAGCGGACTGGTCAACGCCATCGGACTGCAGAACCCCGGCGCCGAGGCCTTCCTCACCGACGAGCTGCCGCCGCTCGTGGACAGTGGCGCCGTGGTCGTGGTGAGTATCGCCGGGCACTCCTTGGGTGAGTACGCCGAGCTCGGGCGCAGCGTCGGTCTCGCGCCGGGAGTGTCCGCCGTCGAGGTGAACCTGTCCGCACCGGATCCCGTCGGCAGCGGCATGTTCGACGCCCGGGAGCCGTTCCAGGCCGCCAGCGTCATCGCGTCCTGCCGGCGCGACCTGCGACCCGGCGTCGTGCTGCTCGCCAAGCTCCGCAGTGACGTCACCCGGGTCGTCGAGACGGCGCGAGCGGTGGTCGACGCGGGAGCCGACGCCGTCGTGGTCGGGAACGCGTTGCCGGCGGCGATGCCCGACGGTCGAGCCGGCGGGCTGAGCGGCCCGGCCATCCGCCCGCAGGCGCTCCGGTGCGTGGCCGAGGTGGCGCGAGCGCTCCCCGACACCTCGGTCGTCGGGTGCGGCGGCATCATGGACGTCGCCGACGCCCGCGCGCATCTGGCCGCCGGTGCGCGCGCGGTGCAGATCGGCACAGCGCTCTTCCACGACCCCACCACGGCGTTCCGGATCGCCCGGGAGCTCGGCGACGCACTCGCCCCAGCCACAGGAGAGGACGCATGACCACCTTCGGAGCCCGACTCCACGCCGCGATGCACGAGCGAGGCCCGCTCTGTGCCGGCATCGACCCTCACGCCGGCCTGTTGCGGGAGTGGGGGTACGACGACGACGTCGCAGGGCTCGAGCGGTTCGCGTTGACCGCGGCCGAGGCGCTGGCGCCCCGGCTGGCGATCGTCAAGCCGCAGTCGGCCTTCTACGAGAGATTCGGCAGCCGCGGGATCGCCGTGCTCGAGCGACTCGTGACCGCGTGCCGCGAGGCGGGTGCGCTGGTGCTGCTCGACGTGAAGCGCGGCGACATCGGCTCGACCAGCCAGGCGTACGCCGACGCCTATCTCGACGCGTCCTCGCCCTTGGCCGTCGACGCGATCACCGCGAGCCCCTACCTGGGATTCGGGTCGCTCGACCCGATGATCGACACCGCCCGCAAGCACGACGCGGGCGTCTTCGTGCTCGCGTTGACGTCGAACAAGGAGGGGCCGGAGGTTCAAGAGGCGCTCACCCCCGAGGGCACGGTCGCCGACACAGTCCTCGCCCGGCTGCGCGGACTCAACCTCGGCGCCGAGCCGCTGGGTTCGTTCGGCGCCGTGATCGGGGCGACCATCGAGGGCGGTCGCGACTTCGACTTCGGAGGACCCATCCTGGCGCCCGGCTTCGGTGCGCAGGGAGGCACCATCGACGACCTCCGACGCATCTTCGGTCCCGTCGCCGGCCGCGTCGTGCCGAGCACGTCGCGCGAGCTGCTCCGTGAGGGTCCGGACGGACTCGCCTCGGCCGCCGACCGGCTCAACGACCAGCTGCGCCGGCTGGCCACGTGAGGGCGGATCCGAGGCGGGTCGCGGTCGCGACGGCCCTGGCCGCGGCGTTGCTGCCGGCGCTGGTGAGCTGCGGACGAGGCCCGAGCTACTGCGATGCGGTGCACGACCACCAGTCCGATCTGGGCTCGATCGTCAGCGGTGGAGATCAGGCGGGTCTGATCGCCGCGCTGCCGATCTTCCGCGACCTCCAAGGGAGGTCACCCGATGACGTCGCCGACGACTGGGACCTGGTCGTCACCCGGATCGAAGGCCTGGACGACGCCCTCGATCACGCCCACGTCGACCCCGCGACGTACGACCCGAAGCACCCTCCGGCCGGCCTCGACGAGGCGGACCGTACGGCGATCCGCCGGGCCGCCGCGCAGCTCGCCGCCACCGACACGCAGGACGCGCTCACCCGCGTGCAGCAGGAGGTGCTCGACGTCTGTCACACGCCTCTGGAGCTCTGAGAGACGCCGAGTCGACTGGGGTCCCGTTGCCGCCCCTCGTCGTTGCTGACTAGATTGTCGCCCCTGCCGACTTCCCCCTCGGACGCCGTTGGACAAAGGACTTGTCTTGGCTCTTCCACCGCTCACTCCCGAGCAGCGCCAGGCGGCGCTCGCCAAGGCTGCGTCGTCGCGTCGAGAGCGTGCCGAGGTGAAGAACCGTCTCAAGAACTCCGGAGCCTCGATCTCCGACGTCCTCCATCAGGGCCAGCAGAACGAGGTCATCGGCAAGATGCGGGTCGTCGACCTGCTCTGCTCGATGCCCGGTGTCGGCAAGGTGCGCGCCAAGCAGCTGATGGAGCGGATCGGGATCGCCGAGAGCCGCCGCGTCCGCGGCCTCGGTGCCAAGCAGGTCGCGGCGCTCGAGCGCGAGTTCGCCCCCGGCGAGTGAGCGATCCCGGCTCCGAGTCCCGGCCAGGGTCCCGGCCCGAGTCCGGGCGCTCACGGCTGACCGTCATGGCCGGGCCGACCGCCGTCGGCAAGGGCTCGGTGTCCGCCGACATCCGTGCGCACCATCCCGAGGTCTGGATCTCGGTCTCCGCGACCACCCGCGCGGCGCGAGCCGGCGAGCAGCACGGCGTCCACTACTGGTTCGTCTCCGAGGAGGAGTTCGACCGGATGGTCGCCGAGGACGAGCTTCTCGAGTGGGCCGTCGTGCACGGGGCCGCGCGCTACGGCACCCCCCGCGCCCCGGTCGAGCAAGCGCTCGACGCCGGTCGGCTCGCACTGCTGGAGATCGACCTGCAGGGTGCTCGGCAGGTGCATGCCGCCATGCCCGAGGCGTTCATGGTCTTCCTCGCACCGCCGACGTGGGAGGAGCTCGTACGCCGCCTCGTGGGGCGCGGCACGGAGGACGAGGCGGAGCGGGAGCGTCGACTCGTCACAGCCCGGGTGGAGCTCGCCGCCGAGGCGGAGTTCGACGTGACCATCGTGAACACCGAAATTCACGATGCCGCGGAGGAATTGGTAGCCTTGATGGTCGGCCACCTGGGCCATTCCTGAATCCCGACTTTCTGCGAGGCTGTTGCGTGTCTGCCCCCACTCCTGCCGCCGAGGGCGTGACCAACCCCTCGATCGACGACCTGCTGACCAAGACGGACAGCAAGTACAAGCTGGTCCTCTACAGCGCCAAGCGTGCCCGGCAGATCAACGCCTACTACTCCCAGCTCGGTGAGGGCCTCCTGGAATACGTCGGACCTCTCGTCGAGACCCACGTGCAGGAGAAGCCGCTGTCGATCGCGCTGCGCGAGATCAGCGACGACCTGCTGACCTGCGAGGACGTCGACCCGGCCGAGCTGGCCGCCGAGGAGGAGGCGCGCAAGGCCGCCGCCCTCGAGGCCGGCTTCGGCGGCGACAAGTAGTCCTCGCCGCACGAGCATGACTGAGACGGCCGGTTCCGACGCCTCGCCCGAGGCGCCGGACCGGCCATCCGTCGTCCTGGGGGTCGCGGGCGGGATCGCGGCGTACAAGGCCGCCGAGCTGCTGCGGCGGTTCACCGAGTCCGGTCACGACGTCACCGTCGTGCCGACCCCATCGGCCCTCCACTTCGTCGGCGAAGCCACGTGGGCCGCGCTGTCCGGCAAGCCCGTGCACACCCAGGTCTGGGAGTCGGTGCACGAGGTGCCACACGTGCAGATCGGCCGGTCCGCCGACCTGATCGTCGTCGCGCCCGCCACGGCCGACCTGGTGGCCCGCGCAGCCCACGGCCGGGCCGATGACCTGCTCACCAACGTGCTGCTCACCGCGCGTTGCCCGGTGGTCTTCGCTCCGGCGATGCACACCGAGATGTGGGAGCACGCCGCCACCCAGGCCAACGTCGCGATCCTGCGCGAGCGCGGCGCCCTGGTGATCGAGCCGGCCGTCGGGCGCCTGACCGGAGTCGACACCGGCAAGGGCCGGCTGCCGGAGCCGGACGAGATCTTCGCCATCTGTGCCGACGTCCTCGCGCACGGTGTCGGTGAGACCGACCTGGCCGGCCGCACGATCGTCGTCTCCGCCGGCGGCACACGTGAGCCGCTCGACCCGGTCCGGTTTCTCGGCAACCGCTCGTCGGGCCGACAGGGGATCGCGCTGGCACGCGCCGCGGTCGCGCGGGGCGCCGAGGTGACGCTCGTCGCCGCCAACGTGACGCTGCCCGACCCGGCAGGCGTGAAGGTGGTACGGGTCGAGACGACCGAGGAGCTTCGTGACGCCGTCATCTCGGCGTCCGGGTCCGCCGACGCCGTGGTCATGGCCGCAGCACCCGCGGACTTCCGTCCGGTGGCGACGACCGAGACGAAGATCAAGAAAACCGCCGACGGCAGCGTTCCGGCTCTCGAGCTCACCCAGACGCCCGACATCCTCGCCGAGCTCTCCCACCAGCGCGCGCGTCCGGGCCAGGTCGTGGTCGGCTTCGCCGCCGAGACCGGTGACGACTCGGGCTCCGTGCTCGACCTCGGACGGGCCAAGCTCGCCCGCAAGGGGTGTGACCTCCTCGTCGTGAACGACGTACGCGGCGGTGCCGTGTTCGGGGCCGAGGAGAACCAAGCCGTGATCCTCGGCGCCGACGGCAGCTCGCGCGACGTACCGTCTGGGACGAAGACCGCGCTCGCCCATGCCGTGTGGGACGAGGTCGCCACCCGACTCGGCCCCGGCCGACCCGGCTGACCGCACGCTGACCGGCCGGCCGCCGCACCCCGGCCGCCCGCTATCGTGACCGCCGATCCACGCCCGAGAAAACCAGGAGCACCAGACACGTGACCGGACGCCTCTTCACCTCCGAATCCGTCACCGAGGGGCACCCCGACAAGATCGCCGACCAGATCAGCGACTCGGTGCTCGACGCGATGATCCGGCAGGACGCCCACAGCCGCGTGGCGGTCGAGACCCTGCTCACCACCGGCCTCGTCGTCGTCGCCGGTGAGGTCACCACGACCGGATACGTCGACATCAAGCAGATCGTCCGCGACCGGATCCTGACCATCGGCTACGACTCCTCGGAGAAGGGCTTCGACGGCGCGAGCTGTGGCGTGATGGTCGCCATCGGCGGGCAGTCCGGTGACATCGCTCAAGGCGTCGACACCGGGCACGAGTCGCGCACCGGCTCGGTCGACGCCATGGACAAGCAGGGTGCCGGCGACCAGGGCCTGATGTTCGGTTACGCGTGCGACGACACCGACGTGCTGATGCCGCTGCCGATCGTGATGGCTCAGCGGCTCGCCGAGAGGCTCACGGCCGTGCGCAACGACGGCACGCTCGCCTACCTGCGCCCCGACGGCAAGACCCAGGTCACCATCGAGTACGACGCCGACAACCGTCCCGTGCGGGTCGACACGGTGGTGCTGTCGACCCAGCACGCGGAAGACGTCGACCTGCTCGACACCCTCGAGCCCGACATCAAGAAGCACGTGATCGACCCCGTGCTCGCGACGTTCGACATCCCCAGCGAGGGATACCGGCTGTTGGTCAACCCGACCGGGCGCTTCGTGGTCGGTGGGCCGATGGGCGACGCCGGACTCACCGGCCGCAAGATCATCGTCGACACCTACGGCGGCATGGCCCGCCACGGTGGAGGTGCGTTCTCCGGCAAGGACCCGTCGAAGGTCGACCGCTCCGCGGCGTACGCGATGCGCTGGGTCGCCAAGAACGTCGTGGCCGCCGGGCTCGCGCGGCGGTGCGAGGCACAGGTCGCCTACGCCATCGGCAAGGCGCAGCCCGTGGGTGTGTTCATCGAGACCTTCGGCACCGGCGTCGTCGCCGACGAGGAGATCCAGAAGGCCGTGCTCGACGTCTTCGACCTCCGCCCGGCGGCGATCATCGAGGACCTCGACCTGCTCCGTCCGATCTACGCCAAGACCGCGGCGTACGGTCACTTCGGCCGTGAGCTCCCGGAGTTCACCTGGGAACGCACCGACCGCGTCGATGCACTCCGCAAGGCGGCCGGCCTCGCCGACTGAGCCGACCGTGACCGGTTCGTGACCTCACGAGACGGTCACGCTGGCTAGATTGCCCGCAGAGAAGGCCGTCAGCCGACGAGGGGCAGCCGTGGACCGCAGAAGCGCCGCACTCGCAGCCGTGTTCGCCCTCGCCACGACGATGCTGGCCCAAGCCGTGACACCGGCCGACGCCAGGGAGTCGGGCAGTGAGACGCGAAGTACCGCGCCCCGCCCCGACCGCGCGGGTGCCGGCGGATCGGCCCGCGTGGTCGGCTACACCGGCGCGCGCAACCCGGAGGTCACCCGGTCGACGCCCGTGCGCGCCGCGGCGATCGCCCACCTCCGCCGGTACGGCGCGCTGGTCGGTGTCGCAGACCCGGGCACCCGGCTCGTCCCGGGTCGGATCACGCACTCGGTGACGGGCGACGACGTCGTGCGGTTCAGCCAGCGACGTGACGGACTGTCGGTGATCGGGGGCGCGGTCGCGGTCGACCTCCGGCCCGACCGGCAGCTCGGGTCGTTGACCGCGTCGGTGTCCCGCGCCACCGTGCCCGGTGCGACGTACTCCTCGGCGGAGGCCACCCGGGTCGCCCTGGCAGACGCGAGCCGGCGCCTCGGCCGGGAGGACCTCGACCTGACCGCCGGGACGGCAGCCCACCAGGTCTGGGACCCGGCGGTGTTCGGCGTGCGCCGTACTGCCGACCCCACCACCCAGGCGCGCGGCGTCTGGGCCGTGGACGTCCACGGCGGGCCGGCCGTCCACCGGCTCGTGCTCGTCGACGACCGCAGCGGCGTGGTCGTGCAGGACCTCGACGTGCTGCAGCCGGTCAATCGCGTGGTGTGCGACAACCACAACTTCATGACCTTCCCGGACGTGGCGTGCACCTCGGACTTCGCCCGCACGGAGAACGGCCGCAAGAGCAAGGTCAAGGACGTCAACGACGCGTTCGAGCTCGCCGGTGCCGTCTCGCGCTTCTACCGCCAGGTCGGTCATCTGAACCTCACGCGGATGCTCGGCGCCGACGAAGGTGACCACCGGAGCCTGTCGTCGACCGTGCGCTTCTGCGACCCGATGGCACCGCCCGCGAACTGCCCGATGCAGAACGCCTTCTGGAACGGCGTGGGCATGTTCTACGGCGACGGGTACGCCTCGGCGGACGACGTCGTCGGGCACGAGATGACGCACGGCGTGATCTCACACAACGCCGATCTCTTCTACTGGGGTCAGTCCGGCGCGATCAACGAGTCCCTGGCCGACGTGATGGGCGAGATCGTCGACCACCGTCACGCGGGCAAGCACGACTCCGCCGGCTCCTGGACCATCGGCGAGGACCTCCCGCACGGTGCCATCCGGAGCATGAAGACCCCGGGCAGGTTCCGGCAGCCCGACCGCATGACCAGCCGGCACTACGCCCGTTCCCGCGACCTGGACAACGGCGGGGTGCACACCAACAGCGGGGTCGGCAACCGCACGTTCTACCTGATCTCCCAGGGTGGGAAGCAGGGCGGTCGGACCGTGCACGGCATCGACGGGAAAGCGCTCGGGAAGTCCGCGACGCTCTACCTTGCGGTGATCCAGCACCTCGTCTCCGGGAGCGACTACGCCGACCTGGCGGCGGTGCTCGACAGCAGCTGCCGCACGCTGGCGCGGCGTCATCGCGCCGGCTTCACGCACGCGGACTGCCGCAACGTCCACCGGGCGACCCTCGCCACCGAGCTCCGCACCACGCCGCCGCGGGCCGAGCAGCCACCGGACGCGCGGATGACGTGTCCCGCCGGCACCGGCCGCAGGCACGTGCTGTTCGACTCGGAGGCGACCGACCCGACGAGCCTGTTCGATGCCGGGACGACGTGGCTGCGGGCTCCGGACGACTCCCGCTTCCCGGCCGTGCCGGCCAACGCCACGTCGGGCCACCGGTCGTGGTACTCCCTCGAGCCGCAGGACACCACGGTCAGCTCGCTGACCATGCATCCGGTCGCACTGCCGGCCGGCCGTCCGGCGTACCTGTGGTTCCAGGGGTGGTACCTGATCGAGGACGGCACCCTCTCCGACGGGACGAAGATCTTCTACGACGGCGGCACGGTCGAGGTGGCCGACCTCACGCTGGGTCAGGACCCGCAACCCGCCGAGGGGCTTCGGTGGGTGAACGGCCCCCGCCACCGGATCGTCGACGGCGAGGGCAACCCCGCAGCCGGGCGCAAGGCGTTCAGCGGTGACAGTCGTGGCTACCTCGCGAGCCGGGTGAAGCTGACGAAGTACGCCGGACACACGGTCGCGGCGCAGTTCACGATGAACGTCGACAACGTGAACCCCGACGTCGGCTGGTACCTCGACGACATCCGCGTGTACACCTGCGGCGGCTGACGTCGCGGCGACCCCGTGGGTGGTGGCTGGTAGAACAGCCGCCGTGGCGGAGCGAGGTGCACCCCCTCCCGAGACCCTGCCGGGTCTGCGGGACTCGGTGCGCGCAGCGAAGCCGCGGCGTACGCCGAAGAAGGCGGAGCCGACCGCAGAGCGCGACCCGGTGGCCCGGGTCCTGGTCGACACCCCGCTGGCTCACCTGGACCGGCCCTTCGACTACGCCGTGCCCGCGTCGATGGCCGAGTCCGCTCTTCCCGGAGCGCGGGTCAAGGTGCGGTTCGCGGGCAAGTCCCTGGACGGGTTCGTCCTCGAGCGCGTGGCCGCGAGCGAGCATCCGGGCACGCTCACGCCGATCCAGCGGCTGGTGAGCCCGGAGCCCGTGCTCCACCCGCAGGTGGCAGCACTCGCCGGCGTGCTCGCCGAGCGGTACGCCGGCACCCGCTCCGACGTGCTCCGCCTCGCCGTCCCGCCACGCCACGCCGCCACCGAGAAGGAGAGCTCGGCCGTCGAGGAGCCGATCGTCGTGCCGATCCCGGAGACCCGGGCGGCCTGGTCGACGTATCCCGCGGCCGACGCCTTCCTCGGGCACCTCGTCACCGGCGGCTCGCCGCGCGCCGTCTGGTCCGCACTTCCCGGTGAGGACTGGCCGCGCCTGCTGGCCTCCGCCGCGGCGCTCACGCTGTCCGCCGGTCGCGGCAGCGTGCTCGTGCTCCCCGACCGACGCGACGTGGCGCGCCTCGACGCGGCACTGACGGCGCTGCTCGGTCCGGGGCATCACGTCGTGCTGACGGCCGGGGCAGGTCCGGCGCGTCGCTACCGCGAGTTCCTCGCCGTCTCACGCGGCACGCGCCGCATCGTCGTCGGCACCCGCGCCGCCGCGTTCGCACCGGTCGCCGACCTCGGTCTCGTGGCGATCTGGGACGACGGCGACGACCTGCACGGCGAGCCGCGGGCGCCGTACCCCCATGCGCGTGAGGTCCTCCTCACCCGGGCCGGACTCCAGGACTCTGCCGCGCTCGTGGGCGGGTTCGCCCGCACGGTCGAGGCCGACCAGCTGCTCCACCAGGGGTGGGCGCACGAGATCGCCCCGCCGCGCGAGGCGTTGCGCGAGGCGGTCACGGTGGCGATCGCGGGCGCGACCGACCAGCAGCTCGAGCGTGACCCGATGAGCCGGGCGACCCGGATGCCCCGGCAGGTCCATGACGCGGTGGCGGCCGGGCTCGCGCGCGGCCCCGTCCTCGTGCAGACCCCGCGGCGGGGCTACGCACCCTCGGTGGCCTGCGAGCGCTGCCGTACGCCGGCCAGGTGCGAGGTCTGTACGGGACCACTGGCGGTCGCGGGGGCCGCGGTTCCGCCCGCGTGCCGGTGGTGCGGCACCGTCGTCGACGCCTGGTCGTGCTCCGTGTGTGGCCACCGCGGACTGCGAGCGCCGGTGCTGGGGGAGCGGCGTACGGCCGAGGAGCTGGGCCGGGCGTTCCCCTCGACGCCGGTCGTCGCGTCGGGAGGCGACCACGTCGTGGAGTCGGTGCCTGCCCGTCCCGCGATCGTCGTGGCGACCCCGGGGGCCGAGCCGGTGGCGGCCGACGGCTTTGCCGCCGTCGTCCTGCTCGACACCTGGCTCGCGTTGGCGCGGCCCGATCTCCGCACCGACGAGGAGGCGCTCCGCCGGTGGCTGGGGGCCGCGGGCCTGGTGTCGCCGGGCGGCCGGGTGGTCGTCGTCGGAGAGCCGAACCATCCCGCCCTCCAGGCGCTCGTGCGGTGGGACCCCGCCGGCTTCGCCCGCCGTGAGGCCGAGGCGCGTTCCGAGGCGCACCTGCCGCCCGCCAGCCGACTCGCGACGATCACGGGCGACCCGGGGGCCGTCGACGACGCCCTGACCCTGCTCGACCAGCCACCGGGCACCGAGGTCCTCGGGCCGGTCGAGGTGGACGGTGGTCAGTCGCGGCTCGTGGTCCGGGTGCCGCGAGCGCACGGGGCTGCGCTCTCGCACGCGCTCGGCGAGGTCCAACGCGTACGCTCGGCCCGCAAGCTCGACCCCGTTCGCATCCAGGTCGATCCCGTGAGCCTCTGAGCCCGCTCCTAGACTCGCGGCGTGGCCATCCAGCCGATCCGTCTCTTCGGCGACCCGATCCTGCGCACGCGCGCGATCGAGGTCGTCGACTTCGACCTCGAGCTGCGGCGACTCGTCGAGGACCTGACCGACACGATGCTGGAGGCGCCCGGCGCCGGTCTGGCGGCGCCGCAGATCGGCGTGGGGCTGCGGGTGTTCACCTGGAACGTCGACGGCGAGGTCGGTCACCTGGTCAACCCCGTCCTCGACCTGTCCGCCGAGATGCAGGACGGCGACGAGGGCTGCCTGTCGATCCCGGGTCTCGCGATCGACTGCCGGCGCGCGCTCTCGGTGGTGGCGAAGGGCTTCGACGTCCACGGCGAGCCGGTCACGATCGAGGGCAGCGAGCTGCTCGCCCGGGCGATCCAGCACGAGACCGACCACCTGGACGGCGTCCTCTTCCTCGACCGGCTGACGCCGGAGCTGCGCAAGCAGGCGATGAAGGAGATCCGCGAGTCGGAGTGGTTCGGCCTCGCCGGTGAGCCGGCGATCAAGGTCTCGCCGCACCCGACCGGAGGACTCGGGCTCTGATGGGGCGTCTGTGATGCGCGTCGTCTTCGCCGGCACGCCCGACGTGGCGCTGCCCTCGCTCCGGGCGATCGCCGACTCGGCGCACGACCTGGTCGCGGTCGTGACCCGGCCCGATGCGCCGACCGGACGCGGCCGGAGGATGGCCGCGTCGCCCGTCGCCGACGCAGCGGAGGAGCTCGGCGTCCCGGTCCTGAAGCCCGACCATCCGCGAGAGCCGGACTTCCAGGACCGGCTGGCCGAGCTCGCCCCCGACTCCTGCGCGGTCGTGGCGTACGGCGCGCTCCTGCCGCAGTCGGCCCTCGACATCCCGCGGCACGGTTGGGTGAACCTGCACTTCTCACTGCTGCCCGCGTGGCGGGGAGCCGCTCCGGTCCAGCGCTCGATCTGGGCGGGCGACGACGTCACCGGCGCCACGACGTTCCGGATCGTCCAGGAGCTCGACGCGGGTCCGACGTACGGCGTGATGACCGAGACGATCCGGCCGCGGGACACCGCCGGCGACCTGCTCGCCCGACTGGCCGAGGGCGGTGCCGGCCTGCTCGTGGCCACCCTGGACGGCATCGCGGAAGGCTCGCTGGACGAACGACCGCAAGCCCCGGACGACGTCTCGCTCGCGCCGAAGATCAGCGTCGACGACGCCCGGGTCGACTGGACGCAACCGGCCGCGGCGATCGACCGCCAGGTGCGCGCCTGTACGCCGACACCCGGCGCATGGACGACGTACGCCGGCGAGCGGGTCAAGCTCGGTCCCGTCGCGGCGGCGGACGGCCAGCTACCCGCCGGCGAGGTCGTCGCCGGGAAGAACGCCGTCGTGGTCGGCACCGGCACTGCCGCGCTGAAGCTCGGCGACGTACAGCCGGTCGGAAAGCGTGCGATGCCGGCGGCGGACTGGGCGCGCGGACTGCGTCTGGGCGGGGGAGAGGTGTTCCAGTGAGCCGGAAGGCACGGGTGGCCGACGTCCACGCCATCTGCAGCGGACTGCCCGAGGTCGAGCTCGGTACGTCGTGGGGCGACCGTCCGACGTACCTGGTCAAGCAGAAGCCCAAGCCGCGAGGCTTCGTGCTCGCCCGGGCGCCGCGGCACGACGCGGTCGACCCGGAGACGGGCGAGGAGTACCAGGACCTTCTCGTGGTCCGCACCGCGAACGCCGACGACAAGGCGGCCCTGGTCGAGGCCGACGGCCCGTTCTTCACCATCGACCACTTCCGTAGCTACAACGCGGTCCTGGTCCAGCAGAGCCGCCTCGGCGAGATCGACGTCGACGAGCTGCGTGAGGTGCTGACCGACGCCTGGCTCGCCGTCGCCCCGAAGTCGCTGGCCAGGCGGTTCCTGGCCGGCGAGCTGGAGTCCTGATGCCGCGACCCGACCCTTCTCGCCGGGCGGCCTTCGAGGTCCTCAAGGCGGTCCGGGTCAAGGACGCCTATACCAACCTGGTCCTGCCGCACGTGCTCGGGAAGTACCGACTCTCCGGTCGGGACGCCGCATTCACCACCGAGCTGGCGGCGGGCACGATCAGGCGCCAGGGCACCTACGACGCCATTCTCGCCGCGTGCACCGACCGGCCGCTCGCGAGCACGCCGGCGAAGGTGCTGGACGTCCTCCGACTCGGCTCCCACCAGCTGCTGAGCATGCGCGTCGCGCCACACGCGGCGATCAGCACCAGTGTCGACCTCGTGCGCTCCGAGGTCGGTCCCGGGCCCGCCGGGTTCGCCAACGCCGTCCTGCGGCGGGTGTCGGCCCACGACCTCGAGGACTGGCTGACCCAGCTGGACGCCGACCGCTCCGTCCGCTTCTCCCATCCGGCCTGGGTCGTCGAGGCGCTGACCGAGGCCGTCGGCGGCGATGAGATCGACGCGCTGCTCGCGGCGGACAACGAACCGCCCGCCGTCACCCTCGTGGCGCGGCCCGGGCGGTCGACGGTCGACGAGCTGCCCGGCGAGCCGACGGCCTTCTCGCCGTACGGCGTGATGTCGTCGGGGGGCAGCCCGGGTGACGTGCCCGCGGTCGCCGAGGGGCGCGCCGGGGTCCAGGACGAGGGTTCTCAGCTGGTCACCCACGTGCTCGCCACCGCTCCGATCGACGGAGCCGACGAGCGGTGGCTCGACCTGTGTGCTGGCCCGGGGGGCAAGGCCGCGCTGCTCGCGGCCCTCGCCGCACCACGTGGCGCCCGGCTCGTCGCCAACGAGGTCCAGCCTCATCGGGCCGAGCTCGTGCGTCGTGCGCTGGCCGGCGCCGAGGGCGTCGAGTCGGTGACCGTCGAGGACGGCACGGCGCCGCCCTGGCCTGCCGGCTCGTTCGACCGCGTGCTCGTCGACGCGCCCTGCACCGGACTCGGTGCCCTCCGGCGCCGGGCGGAGGCGCGCTGGCGGCGCCGCCCGGAGGACCTCCGCGAGCTCGTCCCGCTCCAGCGTGCCCTGGTCGACCGGGCTCTCGATCTGGTGCGACCCGGTGGCGTCGTGCTCTACGCGACCTGTTCGCCGGTGCTCGCCGAGACCCGCGACGTCCTCGGCTCGGTCCTGGTCGGGCGTGACGACACGAAGCTCGGCGACACCGCGGCCCTGCTGACCGTCGCCGCCGGCCTGCGCGCCGACGTCCCGGCCTGCGAGGGACCGCTGGCGGGCACCGTCCAGCTCTGGCCCCACCGCCATCGCACCGACGCGATGTTCCTGGCCCTGCTCCGCCGCGCCTTGTAACACGCCGTCCACTCACCTTCCACGCCGTTCCAACGGCGTGGAAGGCGCACGAACGACGTGTGACAAGCCCCGCAGCCGACCGCGC
>CAVWZR010000015.1:0-749067 GCA_963759515.1 uncultured Actinomycetota bacterium
TTCCTCGGGATCATCGCGCTCTACCCGTTCATCGAGTCCTGGATCACCGGGGACAAGCGCGAGCACCACATCCTGGACCGGCCGCGCAACGCCCCGACGCGTACGGCGTTCGGTGTCGCCTGGGTGACGGCGTACGTGATCATGCTGATCGGCGGTGGCAACGACATCGTCGCGACGCACTTCCATCTGTCGATCAACTCGGTCACCTGGTTCGTCCGGATCGGGTTCTTCGTCGGACCGGTCCTCGCGTTCGTCGCCACCAAGCGGATCTGCCTCGGCCTCCAGCGCCGCGACAAGGACAAGGTGCTGCACGGCCGCGAGTCGGGCATCATCAAGCGCCTGCCGCACGGTGAGTTCGTCGAGATCCATGAGCCTCTCAGTCAGGAGGCCATGCACACCCTCACGGCGCACGAGCAGTACAAGCCGGCGGAGATCGGCCCGACGGTCGACGAGAACGGTGTCGAGCGCAAGGTGAAGGGCCCGCAGAAGCTGCGGGCGAAGCTCAGCAACGCGTACTTCGGGGAGGACAACCAGATCCCGAAGCCGACCGCCGAGGAGTACAAGGAGATCACGAGCGGCCACGGCCACCACTGATCCCCGGCCTGTTCGCCACGGCTGGAGCCCCGTCCATTGCATGGACGGGGCTCTTTGCCGTCCCCGGGGCTGGATAGGGTGGAACCCATCCTGTACGAGCTACGGGCATCCCCTTACGAGTCCCTTTTCGGGACGGACGACCCAGGAGCGGCATATGAGCGCTGTGACCCCCGCTGGAGGCGACACCGCGGCGGCCCGTTCCTGGCCCGCCCTGCTGAACGGCCTGCTGGACGGGCGCGACCTGAGCGCCGCCGACACGGCCTGGGCGATGGATCTGATCATGCGGGGCGAGGCGACCGACGCGCAGATCGCCGGGTTCGTGGTGGCACTGCGGGCCAAGGGCGAGACCGTCGAGGAGATCGCCGGGTTCGTCCAGGCGATGTACGAGCACGCGAACGTGATCGAGGTGCCGGGGGAGACCGTCGACATCGTCGGTACGGGCGGCGACGGGGCGAAGACCGTCAACATCTCCACGATGTCGGCGATCGTCATTGCGGGTACGGGGGCGAAGGTCGTCAAGCACGGAAACCGGGCGGCCTCCTCGGCCTCCGGGGCGTCCGACGTGCTGGCGAAGCTCGGGGTCAATCTGGAGCTGCCCACGCATCGGGTCGCCGAGGTCGCCGAGGCGGCCGGGATCACCTTCTGCTTCGCGGCGAAGTTCCATCCGGCGATGCGTCATGCGGGTGCCGCGCGTGGGCAGTTGGGTATCCGTACGGTCTTCAACGCGCTCGGTCCGCTGACGAACCCCGCGCGGGTGAAGGCGCAGGCCGTCGGGTGTGCCGACCCCCGGATGGCGCCGATCATGGCCGGTGTCTTCGCCGAGCGGGGCAACTCGTCGCTCGTCTTCCGCGGCGACGACGGGCTCGACGAGCTGACCACGACGGCCACGTCCCGGGTGTGGGTCGTGCGCGACGGGAAGGTGCGCGAGGAGTCGTTCGATCCGCGTGATGTCGGGATCGAGCTGGTGCCCGTGGAGGCGCTGCGGGGGGCTGACGCCTCGTACAACGCGGATGTCGCGCGGCGGCTGCTGAACGGGGAGAGCGGGCCCGTGCGGGACGCTGTGCTGCTGAACTCCGCGGCGGCGTTGGTGGCCCTGTCGCCCGGGGACGGTCCTCTCGCGGACCAGCTCCGGGCGGGGATGACGAAGGCCGCGGCCGCCATTGACTCCGGGGCGGCGAAGGCGACGCTGGAGCGGTGGGTGGCGGCGACCAACGCGTAGCGGGTGCGGCGGGGTGTTCTTCGCCCCGCGCCCTGCCCGTCCCATCCCTCTGGGGCTCCGCACCAGGCCCCGTCGGACGCGTTGTCGGGTGCGGGTCGGGTGTGGCTGGTCGCGCAGTCCCCCGCGCCCCTTTCAGAGCGCGGGGCGGGGAAAGCCCGCCTCCCCTGGAGCGTCCCGGTATCCGGACACCAAGGTTGCGTTCGGAAGATCGTGTGGCAAGATGCTGGCAGGTCATGAGCGACAGCCATCAGGCCCCGGCCGGCTGTCCGGCAACCCTCCGTCCGTGGCGGGGTGCCCCGGGTGAAGACCAGGTCGTAGGCAGCGAGGTCTACGGCAAGCGCGGACCCCTCGCAGCACCAGGGGTCCTGGTCGTTCGAGGGAGCCTTCTGTGAGCAAGCGAATGCGATAGGGCGTAGAGCCCCGCCTCCGCACACCCCTTTCACCTTCACCCACGCTTGAGCCGTATCCGCTCGCGTGGTGTTCCCGCCTGCCTCACAGGAGCTCGCCATGTCTGTCTCCACCGCTGCCGCCGCCCGGTCCGTTTGTGGCATTTCCGGATCGCTGCCCGTTCTGGGGCGAGACGTCACCGTCCCGCTCGTCACCGGCGGCGAGGTCACCTACGCCGCGCTCGACTACGCCGCCAGCGCCCCGGCCCTCCAGCGGGTGTGGGACGACGTGGCCGCGTACGCCCCGTACTACGGGAGCGTGCACCGCGGAGCCGGGTATCTGTCCCAGCTCTCCACCGACCTCTTCGAGAACGCCCGCAGGACGGTGGAGGAGTTCCTCGACTGCCGGGACGGTGACCAGGTCGTCTTCACCCGCTCCACCACCGACTCGCTCAACCTCCTCGCCGCCGCCCTCCCCGACGGCTGCCAGGTCTTCGTCTTCGAGACCGAGCACCACGCGTCGCTGCTGCCGTGGCGGGACGCCCGGGTCACCTACCTCGACGCCCCGCGCACGCCGGGCGAGGCCGTCACTACGCTGGAGCGGGCCCTCGCCGCCCGGGACCCGCACGGTCCGGCGCTCGTGTGCGTCACGGGCGCGTCGAACGTCACGGGCGAGCTGTGGCCCGTACGGGAACTGGCGGCCGCGGCGCACGCGCAGGGCGCCCGGATCGTGCTCGACGCCGCCCAGCTCGCACCCCACCACCCCGTCTCCGTACGGGAGTTGGATGTCGACTGGGTCGCCTTCTCGGGTCACAAGCTGTACGCCCCCTTCGGCTCCGGGGTCCTCGCGGGACGGTCCGACTGGCTTCGCGAGGCCGAGCCGTACCTCGCGGGCGGGGGTGCCAGCCGCAAGGTCGCCCGGCGCGCGGACGGCGGCGTCGACGTCGAGTGGCACGACAGCGCCGCCCGGCACGAGGCCGGGTCGCCGAACGTCATCGGCGCCTACTCCATCGCCTCCGCCTGCAAGGCCCTCACCGAGGCGGGCTTCGACACGCTGGTCGCCCGCGAGCAGCACCTGATCGACACCGTCCGGACCGGCCTCGCCGTGGTTCCCGAGGTGCGTGTTCTCTCGCTCTTCGGAGACGACGCGCCCCGCGTCGGTGTCATCTCCTTCGTCGTCGAGGGCTGGAACAGCTCGCACTTCGCCGCCGCCCTCTCCGCCGAGTACGGCATCGGGGTACGGGACGGTCTGTTCTGCGCCCACCCGCTCGTGCGCACCCTGCTCGGCAGCGACCCGCAGACCCAGGGCGAGTGCGGCGCACCCGAGGCCGCGCCCGGTGAGAAGTCCCTGAACGCGATCCGCGTGAGCTTCGGCGCGGGCACGCCCGACGAGCACGTGGAGCGGTTCGTCCGGGCCGTCAAGGAGCTCGTGCGGGACGGTGCGAAGTGGAACTACCGCACGGAGGACGGGCGTTGCGTCCCCGCCCGGTGATCCGGCGGCCGGCGCCTCGCGCGTCCGTTCGGCCGCTGCCCTGACGCGTATCTCGCGTATGCGCTCCTTGGGACGACCGTTCGGAACGCACGATCGGGTGCCGGAGGGGATCCGGTGGGCCGGTCGAGCCCTGCCCGCGGGAGGAGCCGGGGGAGCGGCCCACCTCGGAGGAGGTGGCCGAGGCCACGGGGTACGCGGCATGGACGTTCCTGGGCGGGTCCAGGCACGCCTTGGCCGGACGCTGTGCCTGGTGGACCGCTGCGACGAGCGGTGAGGGCCATCTGGCCAGCCGTCACACCCGCACCTCCCTCGGCAGCCCCGCCCCCAGCAGAATCATCCGCAGCGCCCGCTCGGTCGCGTCCGTGAGGAGTTCGCCGGCGCGCAGGAAGGCCTCCGCGAGGGCCATCGGCGCCGGCAGGATGCCGGTGAAGGCGTCCACGCCCGGCACGGTGTGCGCGCCCTCGCCGAGCGTGCCCGCCAGGGCGAGGACCGGCCGCCCGTGCAGCTTGGCGCGGCGGGCCACCTCGGCGGGCACCTTGCCGCGCGGCGTCTGGTGGTCCAGCGCGCCCTCCGCGGTGAGGACCAGGTCGGCGCGGGCGAGCCGCGCGTCCAGGTCGAGGTGGTCGAGCAGTACCTCGAAGCGGGGGAGGAGGCGGGCGCCGAGGGCGGCGAGGCCCGCGCCCAGACCGCCGGAGGCACCCGTGCCGGCGCCGCCGTACAGGTCGCCGGTGACCGGGAGGTCCCGGGTGAGGACACGCGCCCAGTTCTCCAGGCCGTCCGCCAGGTGCTCGACCTGCGCGGGCGTGGCTCCCTTCTGCGGGCCGAAGACCCGCGCCACACCGCGCTCGCCGCACAGCACGTTGTACGGGTTGCAGGCGACCAGCAGTTCCACCTGCGAGAGGCGGGGGTCGAGCCCTCTCGGGTCGATACGGTTCAGGCGGTTCAACTCACTGCCGCCATGCGGGAGTTCGAAGCCGTCCGCGTCCAGTAGACGGGCGCCCAGCGCCTGGAGGGCACCGGCGCCCCCGTCCGACGTACCCGAGTCGCCGCAGCCCACCAGGACACGGCGTACGCCCGTGTCGAGGGCGGCGCGGATCAGTTCACCGACGCCGTACGTCGTGGTGGCGCCCGGGTCGCGCAGGCCGTGCGGGACGAGGGAGAGCCCGGCGACCGCCGCCATCTCCACGACCGCCGTGCCGGCGGAGCCGGGGTCGGCCCCGGGGCCGAGCAGCGCGAAATGGGTGCCCACGGGCTCGCCGAGCGGGCCGGTGGCGGGCAGGGCCACCAGCCGGCCTCCGGTCGCCGAGGCCAGCGCCCGGGCCGTGCCCTCGCCGCCGTCCACCAGCGGGATCAGGTCGACCTCGGCGTCCGGTACGACACGGCGTACGCCCGCCGCGATGGCGTCGGCGGCGGCCTGGGCGGACAGGGACTCCTTGAAGCCACTGGGGGCGACGGCGAAACGGGTCAGCATGGGCGGGCTCCTTCAGGGCTTCCGGGCTCAGGGTGGGTTCCGGTGTGTTCCGGTTCCGGTTCCGGGTCAGGGCTTCGGGCGGGGCTCGGGCCCAGGGCTGCGGGGCCGGGCTTCAGGACTCAGGGGCTCAGGGGCTCAGCACCGGTACGCCGAGCAGCGGCCACACGGCGAGGGCGAAGAGCAGGACGAGAGCCGCCGTCAGCGGGGCGAGGACCGCGGACAGACGCAGCAGGTCGCGCGGGGCGTAGGTCGGCGTACCGGGTATCTCGGCGAAGAGCGTGACCGGTTTCGCCGAGGCCGGGAGCGTGTGGCAGAAGCCCGCCGCGGCGGTGGAGGCCAGCGCCGCCGCGACCGGGTTCACCCCCGCGCCCACGGCCGCCGCGACCACCAGTGGCACGAGCACGGACGAGCGGGCGGAACGGGACTGGAGGACGAGGTGGGCCGCCGTACTCACCGCGACGACGAGTGCGAGGAAGAGCCAGGGCTCCACGTCGGCGGGCAGCCCGGACACCAGCCACCTCGCCGCCCCGGAATCCGCCAGCGCGACCCCCATCGCCATCGTCGCGGCCATGAAGAGCAGCAGGGACCAGGGGACGGTCTTCAGGGCGTCCTTCAGGCCCACGGTCCCCAGGGCGGGCGAGGCCGCGACGACCGCGCCGATCAGGGCGACGACCGCGGGGGACACCTGGTGGAGCGGCTCACTGCACCACAGCGCGACCACGGTGGCGAGAAGCAGCGCGCAGCGCGACTCGGCGGGCGACCAGGGACCGGTGACCGGCTGCTCGCTGTGCCGCTGGATGTCATCGGCGGTGATCCGTACGGGACTTCGCCGGTCCTCGCGCCGTGTCGTCGTCAACAGCACGGTCTCGGCGGCCAGATGGGAGGACGCCACCGCGAGCGGCAGCCCGAGCAGCAGCCACTGCGTGAAGTCGATACGGTCCCCGGTCGTCTCCCACAGCACCGACACCGTGATCAGATGTGCGCCCGCGCCGATCAGGGTCGCCACCGCCGACAGCAGGATCACGGTCGGAAAGAGCAGCGCCAGCATCACGACCAGTCGCTTCCGGTCGGCCAGCGCCTTGGCGAGCGCGAGGAACACCGGCAGCGCGAGCGCGGCCCGTCCTGAGGTGGCGGGCACCGCGAAGGCGGTCACCACCAGCGCTGCCGTCGTCAGGTGAACCAACTGCCGTATGCTGCGCGCCCCGCCGACGAGAAACGCCGCCGCCCGTCCCGCGAGCCCCGTCCGGGCCACCGCGGCAGCCAGTACGAAGGCACAGATCAGCAGCCACACCGTCGAGTCGCCGAGCGTGCCGAAGAGCGTCTCGCTGCTGATCACACCGGTCACGGTGAGCGCGAGTCCCGCGCCCAGGGCGATGTACGTGTCGTCGATGGGCGTACCGATCCACGCACAGGTCGCCAGCGCGAACACGGCGAGGGTCAGCCGCGCGTCCCCGCCGAGCCCGGGAAAGTTACCGGGCACGACGAGCAGGGCACAGAGGCTCAGGGCCACGCAGAGGGTGGCGGCTTGCCGGAGATTCAGACTCACGACATCCAGAGTTCAGCGGGGCCGTGAGCCCCCAATGAGCCCCACATGAAGGAAGCTTCACGAGCGCCCCGTCAGGGGGCGCCCCTTCAGGGGCGCGGGGAACTGCGCGACCAGCCACGGACGGCCCGCAGCCGAATGACGACCGACCCAAGGGAACACTCACACGGGTAGCCGATACCCCATCCCCCGCACAGTCTCCACCCTCTCCGCACCCAACTTCTTCCGCAACGAACGCACATACACATCAACGATGTTGGACCCGGGATCGAAGTCGTAACCCCACACATGCGACAGGATCTGCTCACGCGACAACACCTGCCCGGGGTGCCGCAGAAACAGCTCCAGCAACACGAACTCACGGGCCGTGAGGTCGACCGTCCGCTCGCCGGCGCGAGCCCGCCGCGTACGAAGATCCAGCGTCAGGTCACCACCGCGCAGCACGGTGACCTCCGGCGCCCCCGCCGCCGTACGCAGCCGCAGCCGCACCCGGGCGAGGAGTTCCTCGAAGCGGAAAGGCTTGGTCATCCAGTCGTCGGCGCCGCCCTCCAGACCCGCCACCGTGTCGCGTACGGAGTCCCGGGCGGTGAGCACGATCACCGGGACCGACACCCGGGCCTCGCGCAGTTCGCGCAGCACGGTGAAGCCGTCCCGGCCGGGCAGCCCGATGTCGAGGATCACCAGGTCGAAACCGCCCGTCAGCGCGTACTCGTAGGCCGAGTCGCCGTCCGCGACGACGGTCGTGGTGAAGCCGCCTGCGCGCAGACCCTTCTCGACGAAGGAGGCGATGCGCTCCTCGTCCTCGACGATCAGGATGCGTTTCATGTCCAAGAGGCCTTTCCTGTACGGGTGTTCACGTGCGGTCCGCCTCCAGGAGCAGGGTCGGCACCGAGTCCAGCACGACGACGAACGTGGCCCCGCCGCCCTCGGTCTCCCGCAGCAGGACCTGCCCGCCCCGGTGTCCCTCCGCGATGGCCCGCACGATCGAGAGTCCGAGGCCCGCACCACTGCCCCGGGCACCGCGCCGGGAGGTGCCGCGCCGGAACCGCTCGAAGATCACCTCGGCGTCCTGCGGCTGCACGCCCGGGCCCGAGTCGGCGACGTACAACTCGACACGGCCGCCGACCGGGCGCGAGCCGATGCGGATCGACTGGCCGGGGACGGTGTGCTGCACGGCGTTCTGGGCGAGCTGCACCATCGCCTGGGTGATGCGCTGCGGGTCGGCCTGGGCCTCGCCGTCGGCGACTTCGGCCAGCTCCCAGCGGCGGTCGCCGAGCGTGCGGGCCTTGACGAAGACGTCGGCGGTGAGTTCGGCGAGCTGGACGGGCTCCGGGGAGACGAAGTCGGGGCGCTCGGCCTTGGCGAGCAGCAGAAGGTCCTCGACTATGCGGCTCATCCGGTCCAGCTCGTCGGTGACCAGCCGGACCGTCTCCTCGCGCTCGGCCGGATCGTCGCCCATCAGCTCCAGGTGGCCGCGCACGATGGTGATCGGGGTGCGCAGCTCGTGGCCCGCGTCGTCGACGAACTCGCGCTGGGCGGCGAAGGCACGCTCCAGCCGGTCGAGCATCGCGTTGAACGTCTCGGCGAGCGCGGCGATGTCGTCGTGGCCGCGGACCGGGATGCGCCGGGTGAGGTCCTGCTCGGTGAGCTGGGCGGCGGCGGTATGCACCAGACGTACGGGCTTGAGGATCCGTCCGGCCACCACCCAGCCGATCCCGGTCGTCATGAGCAGCGCGACACCGCAGATGGCCAGCAGGATGCGGAACACCTCGTTCGCGCGGTCCTGTTCGCGCCCCGGATGGAACGCGACGACGAAGGCGCCCTGCGGTTCGCCGCCGGCGCGGGCGATGGCGACCTTGGCCCACCGGACGTCCCCGGCGGCGCGGTGCAGCGTGCCGGTGGACTCGGTGGACCCGAAGATCTGGCGGCGGCCGGCCCCGTCCTGGGACAGCGGCAGTTCCACGGGGATCTCACGATCCTGGACGAGTTTCGCCGGGGCCGCGTCCGGGCCTCCCGAGAGCAGCCCCATCAGCTCCTCGTCAGGATCGGCGTACTGCCGCTCGAGGAAGACCTTGAGCAGCCGCCCCGCATCCGTGAACGGCCGCCCGGTCACGGGGTCCACACCCCGCGCCTCGAAGTTCGCGAACTCGCCCGCCTCCTGGGCGAGCAGACCGTTGACCCGGGAGTCGACGTCCCGCAGGAGGATCGAGCGGGTGGTGGTGGCCACGGCGGCGAAGGCGACGGCCATCACGAGCAGCAGCCAGAGCAGGATGCGGACCCGGGCCGAGATCCGCCGCCGCGCGGGAACCGGCTCGGACACGGGTACGGGCTCAGCCGTCGTCCCCGGGTCCGTCGTCATCGTCATCGTCGTCACTCACCGGAGGCCGCGACACGACCTCGTCACTGGGGGTCGGAGTCGGCTTCGAAGGCGTGGCCGACGAGGTCGACGTGGGCGTCGTCGAGGGCGACCCGCTGTCCAACTCGACCTTGGGCGGCACCTTCGGAGACTCCGGACTGTCGGTGAGGGCGTAGCTGGTAGCGGCGATCCCCAGCGGAATCACCACAACAGCGGCGAGAGCCGCCATACGGTGAGAGAAAACCATGGGTGGATCCTGCGCCCGGTACAGGGCTGCCCGGATGAGCGTGTGATGAGGAATTCTTCATCCGAGGGCTCCGGGTTCGGCGCTGCGGCGAGCCTCATCAGCAGCGCCCCGTCAGGGGCGCGGGGAACTGCGCGACAAGCCACAACGGACCCGCGCCCGACACCAGATCCTCAAGAATCGAACTAGTTGTCGAGCCCAAGAGCGAACGCAGCCTCAAGGTCATGCTGCGAGTACGTACGGAACGCCACATGCGTGTCCGTCCCCTCCACCCCCGGAATCCTGCTGATCTTCCCGGGAATGACGTCGGCCAGATCGTCATGTGCCTTCACCCGGACCATGGCGATCAAGTCATAGGTGCCGGTCACGGAGAACACCTCACTGACGGAGTCCAACGCGGCGATCGACTCCGCGATCTCGGGGATCCGGTCCACGCTTGTCTTGATGAGCACGATCGCGGTGATCACGGCTGGTTTTCTCCCTCGGTGGCCATGGCTGGGTTTTTCACTTTACTCAGCCTCACGCTCGGGGGTCTTTTCGGCCGGGGGTCCGGGGCTTGTCCCCCGGGAAGACGCGGCAGCGGCACGTCCATACCGTCCCCACGCGTAGAGGAACCCCGCAGAGAACCCCAGCAAATGCGCCAGATACGCCACCGCGGGCCCCTGGGTCGCGCGGCCGGCGGCCATCCACTGGAGGGACACCCAGAACGGCAGCACCACCCAGGCGGGAAACCGCAGAGGCAGGAAGAAGAGGAACGGAAAGAGACTGGTCACCCGGGCTTTGGGGAACAGGTACAGGAACGCGCCGAGGACCGCGGAGATCGCCCCGGACGCACCGACCAGGGTCTGCGCGGAGTCGGCGTGGGCGCCCGCGTAGCCGAGCAGGGCGAGATAGCCGCAGCCCACGTAGAAGAGGGCGAACTCGAAGTGGCCCATCCTCTCCTCGGTCATCGCCCCGAAGACATAGAGGAAGAGCATGTTCCCCAGCAGATGCAGCCAGCTGCCGTGTACGAAGAGCGCGGTGGCCGGGGTGGCGGCGGCCCGCGGCGTCCCCTCGAACAGCTCGACGGGCACCACCCCCCAGCGCTCGAAGTAGGCCCGCTGCGCCGAGAGCAGCTCGTCACCGGTGCCGTACGCGGGACTGAGCCCCGAGGCCGGACCGATCACGAAGGCCAGACAGCACAGGGCGATCAGTCCGTAGGTCACCGGAGCGGACTGACTCCGGACCGCCCTGCCGGCGGTCGTACCCCATGTGCCGATCATGGAACAGAGCATGACGTAATGGGACCGAACCGCACAGAGTGCCTCGCCGCTCCCGGTGGACGGGCGTCGAGTACCCGCCAGGCCGTAGGGTTACGAGCCATACGCTCCAGGGAAGCTGGTGCGGCATGGAGACTCAGGAAAGAGAGCGACTGCCACGATGACGGTTCCCCTGCCGACCGCCGAGACCCGGTGGCGCTGCACGCTCTGCGGCAACCTCACGCGATTCGACGTGACCCGTTCGTCGAAGGTTGTCGAGTACGTGCACCTCGACCTGGCCGGGGAGCCGAAGGTCGAGGAGCGCGACGTGGTCAGTGAGACCATCGAGTCGGTGCGTTGTCGCTGGTGCAACGCGCTGGATCAGGTGGAACTGGTGGACAGGCCGGGCGCCGGCTCCTGACAGGAGCGGGCCCCGCACGGACGATGGGGTGAAGGATGGTGGAGACCACAGGCGGGGAGCCGGACGACGGCGCCGCTGAGGTGCTCGACCGTCCGCTGCCCGACGGAGTGCGCCGCAAGGTCGTACAGATCGTCTCGGACGGTTTCGGCGGGCTGACCGTGACCGAACTGCCCGCACAACTGCGACAGTACGCTCGGTTCGCCCCCAATCGTCGCGCCAAGTTCGCCGGCAACGCGATGGCGGCCGCCCTGGAGGCGGATCCGATCTTCAGACAGCGGATCGCCGAGAAGTTCAGAGAGGCCCAGACGGAGCTGGCCGGTTCCCTCGACGCCGGCTCGCCACCCCCGGCCGCGGACCCGCTCGACGTGGCGGCCGCGGCCTATGTGCTGCGCCCCACGGGCTGGGTGAAGCTGGTGACCGCGGCGGGCGAGGAGGCCCTGCGGGCGGACGCCGAGCGCGCCGACGAGGAGACCCGCGCCGAGCTGGAGCGGCTGCGCGAGGAGCTCGCGGAGGCGCGCGGCCAGACCCGTACCGAGACGGAGCGGCTGCGGACGGAGCTGGATTCGGCGAAGAAGGAGGCCGAGTCGCTGCACCGCAAGTTGCGCGGGGCTTTCAGCGACGTCAAGCGCGGCGAGGCGGCCCTGCGCAAGCTGCGGGGCGAGATGGAGGCCGTCCGCGGCGAGGGGAACGCCCAGGTGTCCGCCGCCGAGAGCGAGACCCGGCGGCTCAAGGCGCGTCTCGGTGAGGTCGAGGCCACCCTGGAGGCCACCCGCCGTGCGGCCCGCGAGGGACGCAGCGTCGAGGACATGCGCGTACGGCTGCTGCTGGACACCGTGCTCGACGCGGCCCAGGGGCTGCGGCGTGAACTCGCCCTGCCGCCCGTGTCGGTGCGGCCCGCGGAGACCGTGGACGCGGTCGAACCGGGACGAATGACACCGAAGGACATCGCGGCCCGGGCGCTGTCCGAAAACGATCCCGCGATCCTCGACCAGTTGCTCGCGCTGCCGCAGGCCCATCTGGTCGTCGACGGCTACAACGTCACCAAGACCGGCTATCCACAGATGCCGCTGGAGAAGCAGCGGCTGCGGCTCCTCGGCCAGCTCTCGCAGCTCGCCGCGCAGACCGGCGCCGAGGTCACCTGTGTCTTCGACGGGGCCGAGCTGGCCGCCCCCGTGCTGCTCGCGCCGCCGCGCGGGGTGCGGGTGCTGTTCTCCAAGGCGGGCGTCACCGCCGACGAGTTGATCCGCCAGCTGGTGCGCGCCGAACCGCCCGGCCGGCCCGTCATCGTCGTCTCGACCGACCGCGAGGTGGCCGACGGCGTGGCGAAGGTGGGGGCGCGGCCGGTGGCCTCCGCGGTGCTCCTCAAGCGCCTCTCGCGGGGTTGAACCTCCCCGGTTGTGGGCAGCCGCGTCGCCCGGCTCTCCCGCACCCGCCCTTCTGGGGTGTACATCACCTACGTAACAGACGCCCCATGCGCAACGCATGAGTGGCTTGCCCGAATTGGCGAAACCTTCACGCAACGTAGCGTCAAGCGAGCATTACTGCACGTGAGTTGCGTGCAAAGAATGCGGTCGGTGAACGAGATTTTTCCGAGGAGGATTTGAACTGATCACAAGAACATCACTAAGGTCGGGCGTCGAACCTCCACTCGGGTGATCACTCATTGGGAGTGACGGTGGAGGGGCACCGCCAACCGGCGTCTTCGGTGGGCGGCTGAGGTAATGAAGGAGCTCGCCTCCGTGGCGTCCCACCGTCGACCGAAGCAGCCGAGCCGCACCCGCGTGACCGTGCTCACCACCGCCGCCGCTGCTGCCGTGGCCCTCAGCTCGCAGGCGGCCAACGCCGCGCCCAGCGAGAAGCCCAGCAAGGACGAGGTCAAGGCCAAGGTCGACGCGCTCTACGAAGACTCGGCGCTGGCCACGGACAAGGCCAACGGGGCCGAGGAGAAGCAGAAGAAGCTCGAGAAGGAGATCGACACTCTCCAGGACCAGGTCGCACGCGGCCAGGACGAGCTCAACACCATGCGGGACAGCCTCGGTCTGATGGCCAGCTCCCAGTACCGGACCGGGGCCATCGACCCCTCCGTCCAGCTCTTCCTCTCCTCCGACCCGGACGACTACCTCGACAAGGCGTCCACGATCGACCAGCTGAGCGCTCAGCAGGTCGAGGCGCTGAAGAAGGTCCAGGAGAAGCAGCGGGTGCTCGCCCAGCAGCGCCAGGAAGCCTCCGGCAAGCTCAAGGACCTCGCCGACACCCGCAAGACCCTGGCTCAGAAGAAGAAGGAAGTTCAGAGCAAGCTCGCCGACGCGCGGAAGCTGCTCAACACCCTGACCGCCCAGGAGCAGGCGGCCCTGAGGACCGCGGACCAGCGCGCCAGCCGCGACGCCGGTGAGCGCATGGATCTCGGCAACGACGTGCCGGCCTCGGAGCGCGGTGGCGCCGCCTTCGCCGCCGCCAAGACCCAGATGGGCAAGCCGTACGTCTCCGGTGGCAGCGGCCCCAACTCCTACGACTGCTCCGGGCTGACCCAGTGGGCGTACGCCCAGGCCGGGGTGTCGATCACCCGGACCACGTACACGCAGCAGAACGACGGCCCGAAGATCGGCCGCGATGCGCTCAAGGTCGGCGACCTGGTCTTCTTCAACAACCTGGCGCACGTCGGTCTGTACGCGGGCAACGGCGTCGTCCTGCACGCCCCGAAGCCGGGCGCCGTCGTCCGCCTCGAGTCGATGAGCACGATCGGCAGCTTCCAGTTCGGCGTCCGGGTCTGACCTCGCGTCCGGTCGTCCGGCCCCGGCCGTTCGACCGACGACTGCGACCGCCCGGTCGGCCCGGATCCCCTCCGGGCGCTCCGCGAGGTTGATCGCCACGCCGCCCGAACGGGCGAATTCCAGTAACTCCCGCTGACCGCACGCCCCGCTGATGACCTGCGTCTGAGGCGGGGCGTCGCGTTGTGTACACGTATGGGCCTTTGGCCGCCGCGTAGTCGCACGACTACTGTCTGCCGCGTTTCCCCCAACTCCGGGGGCTTGTCAGCGGAAGGGAGTGCGGCTTCCTGTGGGGTCCCATCGCCGCCATGCACTGTCCGGCTTCGACCGGGGCGCCCGAGGCGCCACCCTGTGCGTACTGACCGCCGCGGCCGCGGCCCTCGGCATCGTGCCCGCCGGCGCCGCGCCGCAGGACGACACCCGAGCCGAGGTGGACCGGCTGTACGAGGAGGCCGAGCAGGCCACCGAGTCGTACAACAAGGCCGACGAGCGCGCCGGCACACTGCGCGACCAGGTGGACAAGGCGCAGGACCGGATCGCCAGACAGCAGGACCGCATCAACACCATGCGGGACGCGCTCGGTTCGCTCGCCGGAGCCCAGTACCGCTCAGGCGGACTCGATCCCTCGCTGGCGCTGATGTTCTCCGACGACCCCGACGACTACCTCGACAAGGCGGCCGCGCTCGACCGGATCAGCGTCCGTCAGGCCGGTGAGCTCAGGGAACTCCAGGGCGCCATGCGCGACCTCTCCCAGGAGCGCGACACGGCCACCCGCAAGCTCGCCGAGCTGGAGAAGAGCCGCAAGGCCGTCGCCCGGCACAAGCGCACGGTCGAGCAGAAACTGTCCAAGGCGCGGCAGTTGCTCAACGCGATGCCGGACACCGACCGTGCGGCCTACGACCGGGCCTCCCGCTCGGGCCGCACCCCCGACCTCGCCGGTGCCGTCCCGACCTCCGCGCGCGCGGCAGCCGCCGTCGCCGCGGCCCGCTCGGCCGTCGGCCGCCCGTACATCTGGGGTGCCAACGGCCCCATCGGCTTCGACTGTTCGGGCCTCACCCAGTGGTCGTACGCGCAGGCCGGGGTCGGGCTGCCGCGCACCTCGCAGGCGCAGGCGCATGCCGGGCGGCAGGTGCCGCTCTCGCAGGCGCAGCCCGGTGACATCGTCACCTACCGGGACGACGCCAGCCACGTCGGGATGTACGCGGGCAACGGCCAGGTGATCCACGCGCCCTACCCGGGCGCCCCGGTGCGCTACGACCCGGTGGGCATGATGCCCGTCTCGGCCGTGACGCGCCCCTGACCGGACGCCCTCGGCACCGTACGATCAGGATCGTGGCTGGTCGTGGGCGTTCGCCGAGGTGGATCGTGGGACTGCTGCTGGCCGGCCTGGTGGCCCCGGTCGGCTGCGGCGGCACCTCGGGGACCGACAGCGCCTCCGCCGACGTCCAGCGCGTGCTCGACCGGCGGGCGGCGGCGGTGCGGGGCGGCAGCGAGAAGGCGTTCGTGGCGACGGAGGCACCGGACTCCGCCGTCGCCGGGGAACGGGCCGCCGCGCGCACCGAGTTCAGGAATCTGCGGGCCGTCCCGCTGGCCGACTGGTCGTACCGTGTGACCGGTGTCCGCCGCTCCGGCGACCGGGCCACGGCCGACGCGGAGCTGCGCTACCGCATAGAGGGCTACGACAAGGCCCCCATCGTCACCGCCCGCACGCTGGGCCTCGCGCGGGCCGACGGCCGCTGGTACGTCACCGCCGACCGGCCCGCCAAGGACTCCGGCCAGCAGCTGTGGGAGCAGGGGGCCGTCCTGGCCGTACGCGGCGAGCACAGCCTCGTCCTGGGGGTGGGACGGTCGCGCGACGCGTTGCGCCACTACGCGGAACTGGCCGACCGTGCGGTGCCCGCGGTACGGGAGGCGTGGGGCGAGGACTGGTCGCGGCGGGTCGTCGTCCTCGTACCGAAGACGCTGGACGGGATGGCGGGGCTGCTCGGGGCACCCGCGTCCGGGTACCGGGGGATCGCGGCGGTCACCACGGGCGAGGTGGGAGGCTCCGCGAAGGCGCCGGCCGACCGGATCATCGTCAACCCCGAGGCGTACGGGGTGCTCGGTGCCTTCGGGCGACAGGTCGTCCTCACCCATGAGACGACCCATGTCGCGACCCGCGCGTCGACGTCGGCGGCGACGCCCTTGTGGCTTTCGGAGGGATACGCGGACTGGGTCGGCTACCGCGGCACCGGCCGCACCGCCACGCAGGCCGCGCCCGAGCTGGCGCGGGCGGTGGCCGAGGGGCGGGTCCCCGATGCGCTGCCGGGGGACGGGGACTTCGGGTTCGGCGGGGACGCGGGTTCGCTGGCGCGGGCCTATGAGGGCGGATGGCTGGCCTGCCGGTTGATCGCCGAGCGGTGGGGGGAGGTGCGGCTCGGGGAGTTCTACCGGGCCGTGGGGGAGCGCGAGAAGCGGGCGGGGGCCGTGGAGGCGGGGATGCGGGAGGTTCTCGGTACGTCGCTGGAGGGGTTCACGGAGCAGTGGCGGGCGTATGTGCGGGACCGGCTCGGGTGATTGCTGCGGGCCGGTGGGGGCTTGTCGCACCCCGCGGCGGGGCCGCAGGTGTCACGGACCCGCGCACCTGAGAAACAGGTGTCACAGACCCGCGCACCTGAGAAACAGGTGTCACAGACCCGCGCACCTGAGAAGGGCGCGCTCCCGGCGCTGCGGACCGATCAGTTCTCCAGTTGGTCGATTGCCTCCGTGAGCCATGCTCGCTCCGCCTCTCCCGTGGCCCGGGCCACCCGGAGCATGCCCTGGCGGAAGAGGTCGTCCGACTCCTCCGCTCGTACGGGGCTGCCGTCGCGGTAGAAGAAGCTCGCGGGCGTGTTCAGAAGTCCGGTCGCCTTCGGAGTACCGCCGTCTGCTCGTAGCGGTCGGCGGGCCCGAAGTGGCCCACGAAGGCGTGTTGTTCCTGCGCTGCGTCGGCCCGTATCTGCTCCTGACGGCCTGCTGCATCGCGGTCGGCGGGGTCTTCGAGGGCAGCGGTGGGGCACCCGTGCTGCTGCGGGTGACGGTGCTCGGCACGGCGGTCCAACTGGCGCTCGCGTACGCCATGTCGGGGCTCGGCCTGCCCGGGATCTGTCTCGCGATGGCGCTCGCCATGGCCGTGCAGTGCGCGGCGCTCCTGCCGCGCCTGCGCCGTCAGGAGGCGAGCGTCTCCTGGGCGCGGGCCGTCTGAGCGGGCCGCTTGGCCGGGGTCGCGTACGACACCGTCTCCCGCCAGAGGAGCACGCACGCGGTGATGGACGCGGCGACCAGCAGGCCGTTGCGGATCACGAGCAGCGTGATGCCCAGGCCGTCACTGGCCACCACGTTCGCGAACCAGATGGGGAACTCCAGGACGGTGACGAAGCTCGCCACCAGGACCATCGCGGCCGGCAGGGCCATCCGGCTGCCGCGGAAGGCCAGGCACACGGCGGCCAGACCGACCAGCCACACCATGTACTGCGGACTGATGACCCGGCTGGTCGTCGTGAACAGGAGCACCGCCACGAACGCGGCGTCCGCGAGCGTGTGCGACAGGAACCGCGTCGCGCACAGCCGCCACACCAGCATCCAGGCGAACACGAACACCGTCAGCATCAGGGCCGCCGTGCTCACCAGGTCCACGTACGGGCCGATGAACTCCACCGAGCCGTAGTTGAGCAGTACCTTGCCCTCCCAGCCGTGGTGCCGGGCGATGTGGAACACCAGGGAGCCGAGGGACTCGACCTCGGTCCCGCGGTCGCGCTGGAAGGTGAGGAACGCGAACGGGCCGGGCATCGACACCGCGAACAGCAGCGCGATGCCCGCGACCGTCACCGCCGCCGCACCCCACGCCTTCCGCTTGACCGTGCCCACGAGCAGCAGCACCGGCCACACCTTCAGCATCGCGCCGAACGCGGCGAGCGCTCCCATGGCGCGGGGATGCCGTGCGCCCGCCAGGATCGCGGCCACGACCACGGCCGTCACCATCACGTCGTACCGCGAGTACACCGTCGGCCCGAGCAGCGGCACGCCCACCACCCACACCCAGGCGCCGCGCAGCGACTTGCCGGGGCGCCGGCCCGCGTACAGGAGCAGACCGAAGGCGACCAGGTCGGCGAGGAAGGCGAGGACGAAGAACGCCGACGTGTACGCGAGGAAGGGCAGCAGCGCGGGGGAGAGGATCGCGAGCGCGGCGGCCGGTGGGTACTGCCAGGTCACGTCGTTCAGCGGGAACTCTCCGGTGCTCAGGACCCCGTACCAGTTCTGGTAGGTCACCGCGACGTCGCTCGTGACGTCCGGGCCGGGGAAGATCCACACCTTGAAGACGAAGAGCAGCAGCATCAGCCTGGTCAGGCCCCAGGCCCCCACGAGCGGATACGGGAACCTCGCGCGCCTAGCTCCCGTCATGCCCACCTGTCCTCTTCCGTACGGATCCTGTGCGGCCATGATTCCCGGTGCGGCTGTGCGAGAGCCATGAAGCACGGCCGTGCGGAGCTGCGAGGTGCGGGTTCGGTTATCTTGTCGACGGCGATGCACAAGACCCTGATCGTGACCAACGACTTTCCGCCGAGGCCGGGCGGTATCCAGGCCTTCCTGCACAACATGGCGTTGCGCCTGGATCCCGAGCGGCTCGTCGTCTACGCCTCCACGTGGAAGCGGGGGCGGGAGGGAGCCGAGGCGACTGCCGCCTTCGACGCCGAACAGCCCTTCGTCATCGTACGCGACCGAACAACCATGCTGCTGCCCACGCCGAGGGTCTCCCAGCGGGCCGTGGGGCTGCTGCGGGAGCACGGCTGCACGTCGGTGTGGTTCGGTGCCGCCGCGCCGCTCGGGCTGCTGGCGCCCGCGCTGCGGAAGGCGGGCGCGGAGCGTCTCGTGGCCACGACCCACGGTCATGAGGCGGGGTGGGCGCAGCTGCCCGCCTCGCGCGGGCTGCTGCGCAGGATCGGCGAGTCGACGGACGCGATCACGTATCTCGGCGAGTACACGCGCTCGCGGATCGCCACGGCTCTCACACCCGAGGCGGCCGGTCGGATGGCCCAACTGCCGCCGGGCGTCGACGAGAAGACCTTCCACCCCGGTTCGGGCGGCGACGTCGTCCGTGCCCGGCTCGGTCTGACCGACCGCCCGGTCGTGGTCTGCGTCTCCCGCCTGGTCCCGCGCAAGGGCCAGGACACCCTGATCCTCGCCATGCCGCGCATCCTGGCGAGCGAGCCCGAGGCGGTCCTGCTGATCGTCGGGGGCGGCCCGTACGAGAAGGATCTGCGCAGGCTCGCGCACGAGACCGGTGTCTCCGCCTCCGTGCGCTTCACCGGCGCCGTTCCGTGGTCCGAACTCCCGGCCCACTACGGCGCGGGCGACGTCTTCGCCATGCCCTGCCGCACCCGCCGCGGCGGCCTGGACGTCGAGGGCCTCGGCATCGTCTACCTGGAGGCCTCCGCCACCGGCCTTCCCGTCGTGGCCGGCGACTCCGGCGGCGCGCCCGACGCGGTCCTCGACGGCGAGACCGGCTGGATCGTCCGAGGCGCCTCCCCGGAAGCGGCGGCCGACCGCATCATCACCCTCCTTGCCGACGAGGAACTCCGCCGCCGCATGGGGGAGCGGGGCAGGGAGTGGGTCGAGGAGAAGTGGCGCTGGGATCTGCTGGCGGGGCGGCTGAGGGAGCTGTTGTAGATCGGCAGCGGGTGGTTCGTGGTTGCTCGCGCAGTTCCCCGCGCCCCTGAACTAGCCGGGGATGCACCCACCGTCCTTGAGGGGTGCGGGGAACTGCGCGACCAGCCCCCACCGGCCCGCAGCCATCCGTCCCACCGAACGAACCCCGAAAAACCGGCGGAGCCACTAGGCGGAAGCCAATAATCCGCCCATGCTGCGCACATGACAGAAAACCTGACACATCGTCATCTTACTAGACGTCAAATCATCGGCATGGTAGCCCTCCAGACGGCCGCCACCCTCGGCTTCACCCGGATCGGTCTGGAGTCCGCCAAGTCCGCCGAGCCCGATGCGGTCGACAACGCCCCCGCGATAGTCATCGGCTCCGGCTACGGCGCCGCCGTGGCAGCCCTCCGCCTCGGCCAGGCAGGCATCCGCACCCTCGTCCTCGAAATGGGCCGCCTCTGGAACACGGCAGGACCCGACGGCAAGGTCTTCTGTTCCACCATCGCCCCCGACCAGCGCTCCATGTGGTTCCGGACCCGCACCGAGGCCCCGCTCGCCACCTTCCTCTGGCTGGACGTCGTCAACAAGGACATCACCCCGTACCCCGGCGTCCTCGACCGCGTACGCCACCAGAACATCTCCGTCTACGTCGGCCGGGGCGTCGGCGGCGGGTCCCTGGTCAACGGCGGGATGGCCGTCACCCCCCTCCGCTCGTACTTCACCGAGCAGTTCCCCCCGTGAACGCCACCGAGATGTACGACACGTACTTCCCGCGCGCCCGCCAGATGCTGGGCGTGAACACGATCGACCCGGCCTGGTTCGAGTCCACGGAGTGGTACCGCTTCACCCGGATCTCCCGCAAGCACGCCGAGAACACCGGCCTGAAGACCACCTTCGTGCCGAACGTCTACGACTTCGGCCACATGCAGCGCGAGGCGGCCGGCACGGCCACCAAGTCGGCACTCGCGGGAGAGGTCATCTACGGCAACAACCAGGGCAAGCGCACCCTCGACAAGACGTACCTCGCGGCGGCGCTCGGCACGGGGAACGTCACGATCGAGACCCTGTCCCGGGCCAGAGGCGTACGCAGGGCCGCGGACGGGTCGTACGTCGTCACCGTCGACCGGATCGACAACACCGGCACGGTCGTCGAGACCAAGGAGTACGGCTGCACGTACCTCTTCCTCGGCGGCGGCAGCCTCGGCACCACCGAACTCCTCGTCCGCGCCCGCGCGCTCGGCACCCTCCCGGCTCTCGACGCGAGCGTCGGCACCGGCTGGGGCACGAACGGCAACGTGATGACGGGGCGGGCCAACCACCTCTGGGACACGGTCGGGGCGAACCAGTCGACCATGCCCGTGATGGGCATCGACGACTGGGCCAACACCGCCAACCCCGTCTTCGCGGAGATCGCCCCGCTGCCCACGGGCCTGGAGCACTGGATCAGTCTCTATCTGGCGATCACCAAGAACCCGGCGCGGGCGTCGTTCTCGTACGACTCCGCGAGCGACTCGGCCAGGATCGGCTGGACCGCAGCCCAGAGCGCGGTCTCCGTCAGCATGGCCAAGAAGCTCTTCGACCGGATCAACTCGGCCAACTCGACGATCTACCGCTACGACCTCTTCGGCAACAACAAGACCTTCGCCGACGACTTCACGTACCACCCGCTGGGCGGCTGTGTGCTGGGGAGGACGACCGACAACTACGGCCGGGTGAAGGGGTATTCGAAGCTGTACGTCACCGACGGCTCGCTCGTGCCCGGTTCCATCGGGGTGAACCCGTTCGTCACGATCACCGCGCTCGCGGAACGGAACATGGCGCGGGTCCTCGCCGAGGACGCCGCGCCATGAGTGCAGGGCTGCCGGATCAGCCCCGGTAGATGGCCTCGACCTCGTCCGCGTAGTCCTTCGCCACCACATTGCGCTTGAGCTTCAGGGACGGCGTCAGGTGGCCGGAGTCCTCGGTGAACTGGGAGGCAAGAATGCGGAACTTCCGCACCGATTCCGCCTTCGACACCGCGGCGTTGCCGTCGTCGACAGCGCTCTGGATCGCCGCGAGCAGATCCGGATCCTGACCGAGCGACGCTGCGGTGGAACCCGCCGGCTTACCGTGCTCCTCGACCCAGCGGCCCAGGAACTCCTCGTCGATGGTGACCAGCGCGCCCACGAAAGGACGCCCGTCGCCGACGACCATGCATTCGGCGACCAGCGCGTTCGCGCGGATGCGGTCCTCGATCACGGCCGGAGCGACGTTCTTGCCGCCCGCGGTGACGATGATCTCCTTCTTGCGGCCGGTGATCCGGAGATAGCCGTCCTCGTCGAGCGTTCCGATGTCCCCGGTGTGGAACCAGCCGTCGGCGAGCGCCTCGGCGGTCGCGCCCTCGTTGTTCCAGTACCCCTTGAACAGGTGCTCGCCGTGCAGCAGTACCTCGCCGTCGTCCGCGATGCGGATCACGGAACCCGGCAGCGGCTGCCCGACCGTGCCGATCTTCGTCCGGTCCCAGGGGTTGAAGGAGGTGGCCGCGCAGGACTCCGTCAGGCCGTAGCCCTCCAGGACCGTGAAGCCGATACCGCGGAAGAAGTGGCCCAGGCGCTCGCCCAGCGGGGCGCCGCCCGAGATCGCGTACTCGCCCTTGCCGCCGAGCACCGCGCGCAGCTTGCTGTAGACGAGTTTGTCGAACGTCTTGTGTTTGATCTTCAGGCCGATCGAGGGCCCCGACGGGGTGTCGAGCGCGCGGCTGTACTCGATCGCCGTGTCCGCCGCCTTGTCGAAGATCTTGCCCTTGCCGTCCGCCTGCGCCTTGGCCCGCGCCGAGTTGTAGACCTTCTCGAAGACCCGCGGCACACCGAGGATCAACGTCGGCCGGAACGCGGCCAGTTCGTCGGTGAGGTTCTTGATGTCCGGTACGGTGCCGAGCTTGATCGGCGCCATCATCGGCGCGACCTGCACGAGCCGTCCGAAGACGTGCGCGAGCGGGAGGAAGAGAAGCACCGAGCACTCGCCCGTACGGAACAGCGGGCGCAGCCTCTCCACGATGTTGCCGCACTCCGCGAAGAAGGCGCGGTGGGTGAGGACGCAGCCCTTGGGGCGCCCGGTCGTGCCGCTGGTGTAGACGATGGTCGCCGGGTCGTCGGCCTTGGCGACCGAGCTGCGCTCCTCGACCGTGGCGTCCGTGACGTCCTTGCCGGACCGGCCGAGCTCCTCGACACCGCCGCCCTCGATCTGCCAGACGTGCTTGAGGTGCGGCAGCCGGTCGCGCACCGACTCCACGGTGGCCGCGTGGGCGTCCAGCTCCACGACGACGGCGGTCGCGCCCGAGTCGCCGAGGATCCACTGCACCTGCTCCGGCGAGCTGGTCTCGTACACCGGCACGGTGACCGCGCCCGCGCTCCAGATCGCGAAGTCGAGCAGCGTCCACTCGTAGCGCGTACGGGACATCAGTGCGACGCGGTCGCCGGGCTCCACGCCCGAGGCGATCAGCCCCTTTGCCGCGGCCTGCACCTCGGCGAGGAAGACGGTGGCCGACACATCCGTCCAACTGCCGCCGACCTTACGGGCGATGACGGCCACGTCGGGATGCTGCGCGGCATTTCTGCGGACGATGTCGCTCAGATTCCCGTCCGCAGGGACCTCGTACAAAGCCGGAAGGCTGAACTCGCGCAAGACTGCTGCTCCTCATAGGGCGCCGACGCCACGACTTGGTGTGATGCGACGGAGCGGTCCAAGGCTCGGGCAGGTGCTCTGGGACTCGGTTGTTGAAACCCTGAGCACAACTGGACTGCCCGGACGTTACCCGCCGGTACTACCTCTACGACAAGGGGGCCGGACGAGATGTTCCATGTGTCACACGTGTTGGCGTTCCTCCGCGCACAGTAGTCCACCCAGTTACTGACTGGGAAGTAACCGCAGGTCCGCCCGCATCTACACACGTTTGCTCCACAGGCTTACCCTTGATCGCCATGGCAGGCACACATGGCGGCAACGCCGACGACATCGGTGGCACGGGCGGCGAGGCCCGAGACCCCAAGGACAAGGCTCCACGTCGTGAGCGACGTGCACGGCAACGTCCGTGACCTGGTCAGAGCAGGTGACGGAGCGGACGCCCTGATCTGCCTCGGCGACCTCGTGCTCTTCCTCGACTACGCCGACCACTCGCGCGGCATCTTCCCCGACCTCTTCGGCACCGAGAACACGGACCGCATCGTCGAACTCCGCACCGCACGCCACTACGAGGAGGCGCGGGCCTTCGGTGCGCAGTTGTGGTCGGGTGTCGACCGGGGCCCCGCCATCGAGAAGGCCGTACGCAAGCAGTACGCCGAGCTGTTCGCGGCGTTCCCCACCCCGACGTACGCCACCTACGGCAATGTGGACATGCCGCAGCTGTGGTCGGAGTACGCCGGACCCGGAACCACCGTGCTCGACGGCGAGCGCGTCGAGATCGGCGGTCGCGTCTTCGGCTTCGTCGGCGGCGGCCTGCGCACGCCCATGCGGACGCCGTACGAGATCAGCGACGAGGAGTTCGCGGCGAAGATCGAGGCCGTCGGCGAGGTCGACGTGCTGTGCACGCACATCCCGCCGGAGGTCCCCGAACTCGTCTACGACACCGTGGCGCGCCGCTTCGAGCGGGGCAGCCGGGCGCTGCTCGAGGCGATCCGGCGGACCCGCCCGCGGTACTCGCTCTTCGGCCACATCCACCAGCCGCTCGTCCGGCGGATGCGGGTGGGCGCCACGGAGTGCGTGAACGTGGGGCACTTCGCCGCGGCCGGGAGGCCGTGGGTGCTGGAGTGGTGAGGGCCGCCGTCGCTCGCGGGCCCGGGGGCCGAGGCCGGTCCGTCGCGCGGTAGCCTTCACGCTGCACACACGGGTACGAAGCGTTCGTACCCGAACAACACCCCCTGTCCGGACCGCATCTGGAGGAGCCACGGCGATGGCGGAACACACCAGCTCGAGCATCACGATCGAGGCGGCACCGGCCGACGTCATGGCGGTGATCGCCGACTTCGCCCGCTACCCGGACTGGACCGGAGAGGTGAAGGAGGCGGAGGTCCTCGCCACGGACGGCGCAGGGCCGCGCCGAGCAGGTACGCCTCGTCATGGACGCCGGAGCCATCAAGGACGATCAGACCCTGGGCTACACCTGGACCGGCGACCACGAGGTCTGCTGGACCCTCGTCAAGTCCCAGATGCTGCGCTCCCTCGACGGCTCGTACATCCTCAAGCCCGCGGGCGCCGGCGCCACCGAGGTCACCTACCAGCTCACCGTCGACGTCAAGATCCCCATGCTCGGCATGATCAAGCGCAAGGCGGAGAAGGTCATCATCGACCGGGCGCTGGCGGGTTTGAAGAAGCGGGTGGAGACGGGGAGAAGTGAGCCCGAGGCCCCGCCCCGGCCCCGTTCTGCGCTCCGCGCCCCTGAAAAGCAGGGCTGCGCCCCGGCTTTTCAGCCCGTCCGGCTCAGGACGAGCGCGGAGCGCGATATGGGGGCCTGGCGGCGGAGCCCCCGGAAGGGCAGGGGCGGCGGGGGCGAAGAAAACCTCCATGCACTGCCCGCCGGCCGCACGGTACCGTTCACCTATATGCGCACCCTCCTGGTCACCGGCCCCGGCGGCTCCGGCCGCACCACCGTCGCCGCGGCCACCGCGCTCGCCGCCGCCCGCGAGGGCCCCGCACCCTGCTGCTCAGTGCCGACCGCACCGACACCTGGCGCCGCCCTCGGCACACCGACCGGCGCCGCACCGACCGAGGTCGCCGCCGGCCTCACCGCGTGGCGCCCCGACGCGACCGACGGCCTTCCGCGCCGACCTCGCTCGCCTTCCAGGACCGTGCCGCCACCGCCCTCGACCTGCTGGGCGCCACCCGCCTGGACGCCGAGGAGCTCACCCCGCTGCCCGGCGCCGAGGAGCTCGCCCTGCTCCGCGCCCTGCGCGACGCGGCGCGCCGGACGCGTACGACCTCCTGGTCGTCGACCTGCCGCCCACCCCGCAGGCCCTCGCCCTCCTCGCCCTGCCCGAGCAGCTGCGCCGCTACCTGCGCCGGCTGCTCCCCGCCGGAGCGCCAGGCGGCCCGCGCCCTGCGCCCCGTCCTCGGCCGGCTCGCCGGCGTCCCGATGCCCGCGGAGTGGCTGTACGAGACGGCGGCCCGCTGGGACGCCGAACTCGCCGCCGTCCAGGCCGTGGTCGAGGACCCGGCCACGACCGTGCGGCTGGTCGCCGAGCCGGGCCCGGCCGGCGCCGACGCCGTGCGCGCAGCGCCGCCCCCGGCCTCGCCCTGCACGGCCTGCGCACCGACGTCCTGGTCGCCAACCGGGTGCTGCCCGACGCGTCCGCCGACACCTGGCTCGCCGCGCTCGCCGCCCAGCAGCGCAAGGCCCTGGCGAGTGGCGCGAGGAGTGCGACGTACGACGTCCGCGAGGTCCCGCACCTCGGCCGCGACCCGCGCGGCGCCGACGACCTCGACCGCGCTCGCGCGTGCCCGGCCCGGCGCCGGCCCCCGGCCCGGTCGAGTGGCCCGTCAGGACCGGCTCGCCGACGACGGGCGTGCTGGTCTGGCACATCCCGCTGCCCGGGGCCATACGCGAGGAGCTCGGACCTGGTGCGGCGCGGCGACGAACTCGTCGTCACCGCCGGGCCGTTCCGGCGCATCGTCCCGCTGCCGTCCGCGCTGCGCCGCTGCACGGTGGCCGGCGCCGCGCTGCGCGAGGGTGAGCTGCGGGTCCGGTTCGCGCCCGACCCCGGACCTGTGGCCGCAGGGACGGTGAACCGCGTCGCCGTTCGGTGCCGCGGAGACGACGAACCGCCTATCACCGCGTTCGGGTAACGTCGAGAGAACAGAGCCTGCTGGAGTCCGCCTGATCATGAGCGATCCCGCCGACGCCGCGGAGGCCCGTGCGCCGAGGTGCGCGCGACCGACGCCGACGCCTGGGCGAAGGCGTGCGCCGAGGACCTCGCCGCGGAGAAGGCCCGCCGCCGCGACCAGTACGGCCAGCCGCCCGGCTCGGCCGCCGAGGAGCTGCGCAAGCTCGTCGACGCCGTCGCCGACAAGCTGTCCGGGCTGCAGTCGCCGCTGCTCGGCGCGGTCGCGCGGCGGCGCCGCCCAGCAGATGGTCAACCAGGTGGTCCAGCAGGCCAAGGCCGCCGTCGAGCCGGTCATCGAGCGCAACCCCGACGTCTTCGACCACCTCGCCGCCGCCGGGCACCGAACTGCTCGCCGCCTACCGCTCCGCGGTCGAGGCGCCAGGAGCGGCGCTGGACCCACGGCGACGCGGACCCCACGCGCCTCGACGGCCAGCGGCCGGGACGAGGGCACCGGCCCCGGCGAACACATCGACCTGGACTGAACGCCTGCCTCGGGTACGGTTGGCCGTAGCGGGGCTCGACCGAAACTGAGGGATTCATGGGACTCACCATCGGCGTCGACATCGGCGGCACGAAGATCGCGGCCGGCGTGGTCGACGAGGAAGGCAACATCCTCTCGACCCACAAGGTGCCGACTCCCGGACGCCCGACGGCATCGTGGACGCGATCGCCGCCGCCGTCGAGGGCGCTCGCGCCGGGCACGAGATCGTCGGCGTGGGCATCGGTGCCGCCGGATACGTCAACCGCCAGCGCTCCACGGTCTACTTCGCGCCCAACATCGACTGGCGCCAGGAACCGCTGAAGGACAAGGTCGAGCAGCGCGTCGGCCTGCCGGTCGTCGTCGAGAACGACGCGAACGCGGCCGCCTGGGGCGAGTACAAGTTCGGCGCGGGCAAGGGCCACCGGAACGTCATCTGCATCACGCTGGGCACGGGCCTCGGCGGCGGCATCATCATCGGCAACAAGCTGCGCCGCGGGCACTTCGGCGTGGCCGCCGAGTTCGGTCACATCCGGATGGTCCCGGACGGCCTGCTGTGCGGCTGCGGCAGCCAGGGCTGCTGGGAGCAGTACGCGTCCGGGCGCGCCCTCGTCCGATACGCGCAAGCAGCGAGCCAACGCGACCCCCGAGAACGCGGAGATCCTGCTGGCGCCTGGGCGACGGCTCCCCCGACGGCATCGAGGGAAAGCACATCTCGATGGCCGCCCGTCAGGGTGACCCGGTGGCCGTCGACTCGTACCGGGAGCTGGCCCGCTGGGCCGGCGCCGGCCTCGCCGACCTGGCCTCGCTCTTCGACCCCTCCGCCTTCATCGTCGGCGGCGGCCTCTCCGACGAGGGCGAGCTGGTCCTCGACCCGATCCGCAAGTCCTACAAGCGCTGGCTCGTCGGAGGCAACTGGAGACCGGTCGCCGAGGTCATCGCCGCGAAGCTGGGGAACAAGGCGGGGCTGGTCGGGCGCGCGCCGACCTGGCCCATCATGTAAGCATCCGCGACGCCCGCCGCGCCCTTTCCGGGGGCGGCGGGCGTTCGTGTTTCCGGGGGCGACGGTCGTACGGAGTCGCGGGCCGGTGAGGGCTGGTCCAGCAGGGGCTACGCCCCCAACGAAAAACGACAGGGGCGCAGCCCCGTCTCTCAGTGGCGCGGGGAACGCGCTAGCAGCCCTCGTCGGCCCGTGGTAAATCAACGACCCGACATCCCCCGGCCTATATCTTGATCACCATGCCGACCAGCCCTTCCGCCAGTCCGCTACCAGCGCCCCGCACGGAACCCGACGGTTCGGCCGTCATCCGGGTCCTCAGCTACAACATCCGCTCCATGCGAGACGACACCACCGCCCTCGCCCGAGTGATCACCGCCTGCGCCCCGGACCTCGTACTGATCCAGGAGGCCCCCCGCTTCTTCCGCTGGCGCAAGAAGCTGGCCCGTCTGGCGGCCGCCTCCGGCCAGGTGATCCTCTCCGGCGGAGCCACCGCATCGGGCCCCGCCCTCCTCTGCTCCCTCCGCGCCACAGTCGAGCGCACCGAAGACGTCCTGCTGCCCCTCACCCCGGGCCTGCACAGACGAGGCTTCGCCACCGCGGTCGTCCGCTTCGGCGGATCAGCCCGCCTCGGTGTACTGAGCTGCCACCTCTCCCTCCAGAAGGACGAACGCCACGAGCAGGGCGGCATGCTCCTCGACCGCCTCGCCGCACTGGGCACCCCGCACGCGATCGCGGGCGGAGACCTCAACGAACGCCCGGACGGCCGCACCTTCACACGCCTCGCCGCCGACCTCCAGGACTGCTGGACGGCGGCCCCCTGGGGCGCGGAGTACACCTCGACCCCCGCCGACCCCCACCAGCGCATCGACGCACTCTTCGCCACGAAGGGCGTGGAGGTCCTCGGCTGCGGCGTACCGCTCGGCCACCCCGGGGTGACGGAGACAGACCTGAGGGCGGCCACGGACCACCTGCCCGTCCTGGCCGCCCTCAGGGTCCCCGCCTCCTGACCACGGCCGCCGCTCGACCTTGTCGGTGACCGCCCAGCTGTCGACGTACGTGACCGGCTTCCATCGTGAGCCCGCAGGGCCCCCGTACGGACACGAGAGCCCGCCCGGAGCGTGTCCGGGCGGGCTCTTCCTGTGTACCGAGGGGCGTCAGACCACCGCGCCGCGCCCCGGGTCGTCCTCGTCCTCGTCGTCGCCGCGCATCCGGCCCACCAGGGTGGCGAAGCCGCCGAGGAAGCCACCGATGCCGATCGTGGCGAGCCACCAGGTCATGGTCCAGCCGAGCAGGACGGCAAGGAGGAGCAGGATGGGGCCCCCGATCACGGCCAGCCAGGCGAACTTGGCCGTCGCGTCCGCGGCGGGCAGCGGGGGCGGCTCGGGCGGCACGAAGTGGCCCTCGTCGTCCTCGCCGAGGTCCTCCTCGGCCGGCTCGGGCATCGTGTAGTCACGGGGACCGGCGACGCCGGGCGCGAAGGCGACGGAGCTGCCGAGAGCCTTCTCGGCGGGGGGTTCGTCGTCCGCGGCCGAGTCCGTGGCGTCCGTGGACTCCGCGGTGTCCGTACCGCCCTTCGTGTCCTTGGGAGCCTTTGAGCTCTTCGGGGCGGGGTCCGAGGCCGCGTCGGTGCCGTTCGTCTCGGACTCCAGGAGCGCCAGGTCCTCGATCGACTTGAAGGGCTTGGCGCCTGGCGGGTCCGGCGGCTCGTCGCCGTATCCCGCGACGATCGCCTCCCACGCCGCGGCCTCGTCGAACGACGGGCCCTGCTCCTTGCCGGGCGGCGCGTCCTTCTCTTCTGGCTCGCGGTCCGCGTCGTGCTCAGCCACCGGTGGCCGTCCCTTCCTGCTGACCTGCCTGACCCACCTGACCCGCGCCGGTCTCCTTGCCGGCGCCGGGTGCGAGCCGGGAGACGAAGGCGAAGCTCTCCTCGAAGATCCGGTCCGCGTCGTGGTCCAACGTCGCGACGTGGTAGCTCTGTTCCAGGAGTATCTCCGTGACGTCCGTGGACGACACCCGGCTGAGGACACGGGCCGAGTCGGCGGGCGGCACGACATGGTCCTGCGGACTGCGCAGAAGCAGCATCGGCTGGGTCACCTGCGGCAGCTCGCCGTCCACCAGCCGGAAGAAGCTCCGCAGCGAGTGGGCCGAGTGCAGCGGCACCTTGTCGTAGCCGATCTCGATACCGCCCTCCTTCGCGATGTCGCTGGTGAGCCCCTTCGTCGTACGGACCAGGTGTCGCAGCACGGGAAGGGCGTGCGCGCTCAGGCCGTGCACCTTGTTGGCCGGGTTGACGACCACGATGCCGCTGATCTCGTCACCGTGCTTCGCGGCGAGCCGCAGGGTGAGCGCGCCGCCCATGGAGAGGCCGAAGACGAAGACCTGGGAGCAGCGCTCGCGCAGGGCGCGCAGCTCGCGGTCCACTTCCGCGTACCAGTCCTGCCAGCCGGTGAGCTGCATGTCCTCCCAGCGCGTGCCGTGCCCGGGCAGCAGCGGCAGCGTGACCGTCAGACCGCGCTCGGCGAGATACTCCGCCCAGGGGCGCAGCGACTGGGGGGAACCGGTGAAGCCGTGGCAGAGAAGGACCCCGACCTCTCCGCCCTCGTGGCGGAACGGCTCGGCTCCAGGCAGGACCGGCACCTTCGGTCTCCTGTTCATTGAAGAGGGACGACTCATGGAAGTAGGACGCTCTTGGACGATGGAGAACGGACGCTCTGGGAAGCAGGACGGCTCATGAAGAGGGACGGCTGTTCAACGAGAACTGTTCATTCGGGAGAACTGTTCATTCCGGGGCGACGCGACGATCACCCCGAAGCTTCGAGGCGTACTTCACCGTACGCGACCGCACTGACACCGACCAGGGCCGTCGGACCCTTTGACAGCGCTCCGGGTTAAGGTCTGATCGACGACACAGGAGGCACTCGGTTGATCTACGGCGCAATGAAGTTTTCCATCGGAGGGCCCCTGAAGCTCGCCTTCAGGCCCTGGGTGGAAGGCCTCGAGCACATTCCCGCCGACGGCCCGGCCATCCTGGCGAGCAATCACCTGTCGTTCTCCGACTCGTTCTTCCTGCCCGCGGTCCTGGACCGCAAGGTGACCTTCATCGCGAAGGCCGAGTACTTCACGACGCCCGGCATCAAGGGCCGGATGACGGCCGCCTTCTTCAAGGGCGTGGGCCAGCTGCCGGTGGACCGCTCCGGAGGGCGCGGCGCGGGCGAGGCGGCCATCAAGAGCGGTGTCGACGTCATCGAGCGCGGTGAGCTCTTCGGCATCTACCCCGAGGGCACGCGGTCGCCCGACGGCCGTCTCTACCGGGGCAAGCCCGGCGGACTCGCACGCGTGGCGCTCGCCACCGGCGCTCCCGTCATCCCGGTCGCCATGATCGACACTGAGAAGATCCAGCCGCCGGGGCAGGTGATGCCCAAGCTGATGCGCCCGGGCATCCGCATCGGCGAACCGCTCGACTTCAGCCGGTACAACGGCATGGAGCACGACCGCTTCGTCCTGCGCGCCCTGACCGACGAGGTCATGTACGAGATCATGAAGCTCTCCGGACAGGAGTACGTCGACATCTACGCGACGGCTGCCAAGCGGCAGCTCGCGGAGGCGGCGAAGGCGGCGAAGCAGGCTCAGAAGGAAGCCCGAAGGAAGGAAGCCGATCAGGCGCAGAAGCGGGCCGAGCAGGCGGAGAAGTCACAGCAGGACGAGCAGGGCGAGGCCGACGAGAAGGAACGGTCCAACTCCTAGACGCGGCCTGCGGGGGATGGGGTAGTGGGGGACATGGCCAAGCGCGAGAGAGTAATGAGAATGTCGGTCGAGCAGCCGCTGTGGCGTGCGCTGACCGCGTACCGCGTGCTGACGATGTTCTACGCGATCGGTCTCTTCGCCACGCACTACGGCACGTTCGTCCGTCCCGAAGTGGCCATCGGCTACTACCTGGTGCTCATCGTGTGGACCTTCGCGACGCTGCCCAGGGTCGCGAACGCGGCGAGCTGTACCAAGCGCTTCCTCGCCGTCGACGTGACCATCGCGCTCACCGGCATCCTGCTCACGCCGGTCGCGGACGCCCACGACCGGATCGTGGCCGGCGGCCCGACCCTTCCGTCGATATGGACCGCGGGCTCCGTGCTGGCGTTCGCGATCAAGGGCGGCTGGCGCTGGGCGGCCTTCGCCTCGGCGCTCGTCGGCGTCGCCAACGTCTTCCAGCGCGGCGCCCTCAGCCAGGACACCCTCCACAACGTGCTGCTCGTCTGGGTCGCGTCCATCGCCATCGGATACGTCGTGGAGGTCGCCCGTGCCTCCGAGCGCACCCTCGCCCGCGCCCTGGAGATCGAGGCCGCGACCCGCGAGCGGGAGAGGCTGGCCCGCGACATCCACGACGGCGTCCTCCAGGTGCTGGCCATGGTGCAGCGGCGCGGTTCCGCGCTCGGCGGGGAGGCCGCTGAACTGGGCCGCCTCGCGGGCGAACAGGAGGTCGCGCTGCGCACGCTGGTCTCGGGCGGGCTCGTACCGGTCTCTCGGGTGTCGGAGGACGAGGCCGAGGGCGCCCTGGTGCGCGCGGTGGACGAGCCGGATCCCGACGAGGACGCCGGCCCCTGCGACCTGCGCACGCTGCTCGCCCCGTACGCCACCGCGAAGGTGACGTTCTCCGCGCCGGGCATTCCGGTGCCGCTCGCCCGGGACGCCGCGAAGGAGCTGGCCGCGGCCGTCGGTGCCGCCCTGGACAACGTCGACCGGCACGCGGGCCCGGACGCCCGGGCGTGGATCCTGGTCGAGGACGAGCCGGACGAGGTGATCGTGACCGTCCGCGACGACGGCCCCGGCATCCCCGAGGGACGGCTGGCCCAGGCCGAGGGGGAGGGCCGCCTCGGGGTGGCCCTCTCGATCCGCGGCCGACTGCGCGAGCTCGGGGGCACGGCCGAGCTGATCTCGGTGCCGGGCCAGGGCACCGAAGTCGAACTGAAGGTACCGAAGACGGACGTGAAGGACCCGAAGGGTCCACGGGGGAAGGCGGGGCAGCGATGACGGGGACGACGGAGGCCATGGCGAAGGCAGGGCGGCGATGAGTGACGGACAGGACCCGATCAAGGTCATGGTGGTCGACGACCACCCCATGTGGCGCGACGCGGTCGCCCGCGACCTGGCCGAGTCCGGCTTCGACGTCGTCGCCACGGCGGGCGACGGCGAACAGGCGGTGCGTCGCGCGCAGGCCGCCGCCCCCGACGTCCTCGTCCTCGACCTGAACCTGCCGGCCAAGCCCGGTGTCCAGGTCTGCAAGGAACTGGTCGGGGCCAACCCCGCCCTGCGCGTCCTGGTCCTCTCCGCGAGCGGCGAGCACGCCGACGTCCTGGAGGCGGTGAAGTCCGGTGCCACCGGCTATCTGCTCAAGTCGGCGTCCACGGAGGAGCTGATCGACGCGGTGCGCCTCACGGCCGTGGGCGACCCCGTCTTCACACCCGGTCTCGCGGGCCTGGTCCTCGGCGAGTACCGCAGGCTCGCCTCCGACCCCGGACCCGCCCCGGGCAGCGACGCGCCCAAGGCCCCGCAGCTCACCGACCGCGAGACCGAGGTGCTCCGGCTGGTCGCCAAGGGCCTGAGCTACAAGCAGATCGCCGAGCGCCTCGTGATCTCCCACCGCACGGTCCAGAACCACGTACAGAACACCCTGGGCAAGCTCCAGCTCCACAACCGGGTGGAGCTCGTGCGCTATGCCATAGAGCGGGGCCTCGACGACGCGTAAACCCGCCGTGTCCCACCATCGAGTGAAGGCGCGTGATCAACACCCGCACAATTCACCGGAATTGACCTTCCGCCCCCTGCTTAAGTGACCTGGATCACTATTAGCGTGAGTCCCATCAGCCAACCGCGGCGAAGGGACTTTTCCATGCGGGTCGGAGTACTGACCGGAGGCGGCGACTGCCCCGGGCTCAACGCCGTCATCCGGGGCATCGTCCGCAAGGGCGTGCAGGAGTACGGCTATGACTTCACCGGCTTCCGGGACGGCTGGCGAGGCCCGTTGGAGGGCGACGCCGTCCGGCTCGACATTCCCGCCGTGCGCGGCATCCTGCCCCGCGGCGGCACCATCCTCGGCTCCTCGCGCACCAACCCCCTCAAGGTCGAGAACGGCATCCGCCGGATCAAGGAGAACCTCGCCAAGCTGGAGGTCGACGCGCTCATCGCGATCGGCGGCGAGGACACGCTCGGCGTGGCCGCCCGCCTCACGGACGAGTACGGCGTTCCGGTGGTCGGCGTCCCGAAGACGATCGACAACGACCTGTCCGCCACCGACTACACCTTCGGCTTCGACACCGCCGTCGGCATCGCGACCGAGGCGATCGACCGGCTGCACACGACCGCCGAATCGCACATGCGGGTGCTCGTCTGCGAGGTGATGGGCCGGCACGCGGGCTGGATCGCCCTCCACTCCGGCCTCGCGGGCGGTGCGAACGTCATCCTCATCCCCGAGCAGCGCTTCGACGTCGACCAGGTCTGCGCCTGGGTGACCTCGCGGTTCAAGGCCTCGTACGCGCCGATCGTGGTCGTCGCCGAGGGAGCGATGCCCAAGGACGGGGACATGGTCCTCAAGGACGGCTCGCTCGACTCGTTCGGGCATGTGCGCCTGTCCGGGGTGGGCGAGTGGCTCGCCAAGGAGGTGGAGCGGCGTACGGGGAAGGAGGCGCGGACCACGGTTCTCGGTCATGTGCAGCGCGGGGGTACGCCCAGCGCGTTCGACCGCTGGCTCGCGACCCGCTTCGGCCTGCACGCCATCGAGGCCGTCCGTGACGGTGACTTCGGCAAGATGGTCGCCCTGAAAGGCACCGACATCGTCCGCGTCCCCATCGCCGAGGCCACGGCCCGCCTCAAGACGGTGGACCCCCGCCTGTACGAGGAGGTCGGGGTCTTCTTCGGCTGAGCCGGACTTTCCTCGCCCCCGCCGCCCCTACCCGTCCCATCCTTCCGGGGCCGCCCCAGACCTCGCTCCTCAAACGCCGGAGGGGCTGATTTTCAGTCCCTCCGGCGGGGGCGGGACCCCTCCCGTGCGGGGCGTGCTCGGCTACAGGGCGGGCCGGCGTTCCGGGAGCGTGCCGGTGTCCGTCCCCTCGCGCACCTGAGCCATCAGTTCCCGTACGACGTCCGTGCCGCGCAGCGTCAGTACCGATTCCGGGTGGAACTGGACCCCGGCGAAGCCCGGTCCCCGCAGGCGCGTGCACCTCGCCCGTCCCTCCCCGACCGACCTCGACCCCATGGGCGGCCAACTCCACCGCCGTCCCGCCGTCGCACCGCGCCACGAAGCTGTTGTAGAAGCCCACGGTCTCCACCCGGCCGAAGAGCTCGATATCCGTCTGAGCACCCTGGTACGGGATCTCCTTCCGGACGATCTCCAGCCCCAGCTCCGCCGCGATCAGCTCATGCCCGAGGCAGACCCCCAGCACCCCGTGGCGGTGGCTCCGGATCACCTCCGCGGTGAGGCCGCGGAGGAAGGCCATCTTGGGGTCCGTCATGTCGGACGGGTCGCCCGGACCGGGCCCGAGCACCAGCGGCCCCTCGTGCGCGAGCGCAGCCTCCCGCAGCCCCGGCTCGTCGTACCGCCGGACGGTCACCTCAAGACCCGACGAGCGCAGCAGATGCGCGAGCATCGCCGTGAAGGTGTCCTCGCCGTCCACCACGAGCGCATGGCCCTCCAGCTCGGCCGACCGCTCCTGCATCCGCAGCCAGAACGGCGCCAGTGCGCCCCGTCGCCCGTCCAGCGCCGCCCGCACCCGCGGGTCGTCGGCGAGGTCCGGCCCGTACGCCCTGCTCCCGGGGCCGTCCGGGCCGTACCCCGAGGGCCGCCAGCACCCCGGCCGCCTTCGCGTGCGTCTCGGCGACCTCGCCCGCCGGGTCCGAGCCGCGTACGAGCGTCGCGCCGACCGGGACCCGCAGCCGTCCGTCCCCGGCGATGTCGGCGGTCCGGATGAGGATGGGCGAGTCGAGGGTCTGGGCCCCGCCGGAGTCACGCCCGATGAGGGCGAGAGCCCCGCGTAGTACCCGCGCCCACCCACCTCGTGCCGCTCGATGACCCGGCAGGCGTTCTGTACCGGCGACCCGGTCACGGTCGCGGCGAACATGGTCTCGCGCAGCACGTCCCGCACATCGAGCGACGACCTGCCCCGCAACTCGTACTCCGTGTGCGCGAGATGGGCCATCTCCTTCAGCCGCGGCCCGATCACGACCCCGCCCATGTCGCCGACCGTGCACATCATCTTGAGCTCCTCGTCGACGACCATCGAGAGCTCCTCGGTCTCCTTGCCGTCGGCGAGGAACTCCAGCAGGTCCTCGGGCGTCGGCCCCTCGGCCGGGTAGCGGTACGTTCCGCTGATCGGGTTCATGACGACGGTCCCGCCGGACATCCGCACATGGACCTCGGGGCTCGCCCCGACCAGGGTCCGCCCACGCGTCTCCCGTCCTCCCGACGAAAGCCCTTCGGGCCCTTTCCCATTTCCCGTGTGCACGACGAACGTCCAGTACGCCCCCCGCTCGCCCACCAGCAGCCGCCGGAAGAGGGCCAGCGCGTCGGCCCGCCCGAATCCCGGGATCTCCCCCTCGTACGTCCGCCGGATGACGAAGTTCGCGCCCTCGCCCCGCCCGATCTCCTCGTGCAGCACCCGCCCGACGATCTCCGCGTACTCCTCGTCCTCGACGTCGAAGCCACCGTCCTCGACGCGCACGTCGTGCGAGGGAAGCTCCGAGAGGGCCTCTCCAGGGGGAGTTCGTACGACTCCTCCGGGGTGAGCACGGAGAGCGGGGTGCCGTCGTCGCGGACGTCGAAGCCGCGCTCCCGGATCTGGCGGAACGGGATGAGCGCCAGGCCCTCGGGGATGTCGGCCAGCCGCTCGTACACGGTGACCGGGCCGAGCAGCACCTCGACGGTGTCGTGGTCGTGGCCCGGCGTGCGGCGGCGCAGCAGGGCGAACGGGCGGGGATCGTCGAGCAGGTCGAGCAGGTTCATGGGCGAGTTCCTTCTCCGTGGGATTCGGCGGGAGAGGAACGGCCCGGTCGTGAAAACACCGAAGGCCGCCCCTCGGGCGGCCTTCGCGAAGTCTTGCGTACGCGCAGTCAGTGGGCCGCCGGATGAGCGGTCCACCACCAGTTCTGGATCGAGTGCGCGAACATGCGCCGCACCCTACCCCATCCGACACCCCGTGTGACGGCACGCACGCAGGGCCTTAGTAGGGCCTTCGATCGAGCGCGGTCCGTCTCAATTGGTGAGCACTGGGATGGACGCCCGACATGACCCCGTAATGTTGAGGTCGTGACCGTGAACGCTAAGTCCAGCGCGAGCGCTGGCAACACCTGGCGAGACCTGCCCGCGGCGCAGCAGCCCGAGTACCCCGATGCCGAGGCTCTGCGCGAAGTAGTCGCGGACCTCGAGTCGTATCCGCCGCTCGTCTTCGCGGGCGAGTGCGACCAGCTGCGCGCCCGGTTGGCGGCCGTCGCCAAGGGCGAGGCGTTCCTGCTCCAGGGCGGCGACTGCGCCGAGGCCTTCGACGCCGTGTCGGCCGACCACATCCGCAACAAGCTCAAGACCCTGCTCCAGATGGGCGCCGTCCTCACGTACGCCGCGTCCGTGCCGGTCGTGAAGGTCGGCCGTATCGCCGGCCAGTACTCGAAGCCGCGCTCCAAGGGCACCGAGACCCGCGACGGCGTGACCCTGCCGACGTACCGCGGCGACTCGGTCAACGGCTTCGACTTCAACGAGAAGGCCCGCATCCCGGACCCCGAGCGCCTGAAGCGGATGTACAACGCCTCCGCCTCCACGCTCAACCTGGTGCGCGCCTTCACCACCGGCGGCTACGCCGACCTGCGCCAGGTGCACGCCTGGAACCAGGACTTCGTGAAGTCGTCGCCGTCCGGCCAGCGCTACGAGCAGCTGGCCCGCGAGATCGACCAGGCGCTGAACTTCATGCACGCCTGCGGGGCCGACCCGGAGGAGTTCAAGACCGTCGAGTTCTACGCCTCCCACGAGGCGCTGCTGCTCGACTACGAGTCGGCGCTGACCCGCGTCGACTCGCGCACCGGGCAGCTGTACGACGTCTCGGGCCACATGGTCTGGATCGGCGAGCGCACCCGGCAGCTGGACGGCGCGCACATCGAGTTCGCCTCGAAGATCCGCAACCCGATCGGCATCAAGCTCGGCCCGACGACGACGGCCGAGGAGGCGCTGCAGTACATCGAGCGCCTCGACCCGGACCGTGAGCCGGGCCGGCTGACCTTCATCGTCCGCATGGGCGCCGACAAGGTCCGCGACAAGCTGCCCGAGCTGGTCGAGAAGGTCACCGCCTCGGGCGCGACCGTCGCCTGGATCACCGACCCGATGCACGGCAACACCTACGAGGCGGCCTCCGGCCACAAGACCCGCCGCTTCGACGACGTGCTCGACGAGGTCAAGGGCTTCTTCGAGGTCCACAAGGGCCTCGGCACCCACCCGGGCGGCATCCACGTCGAGCTCACCGGTGACGACGTCACCGAGTGCGTGGGCGGCGGCGACGAGATCTTCGTCGACGACCTGCACCAGCGCTACGAGACGGCCTGCGACCCGCGGCTGAACCGCAGCCAGTCCCTCGACCTGGCGTTCCTGGTCGCGGAGATGTACCGCGACCAGTAGCAGATCAGCAGCCGGTTCGGCTGTTACAGCAGCTGGAGTGGGGCGCGGATCACATACGATCCGCGCCCCACCGCACTTTTGCGACTCCGGCGCGGCGGGTAAGGTTAGGTTAGCCTCACCGATCATCGGGATGGCGCCGACCGATCGATCCCGTCGGGAGGTGAACCGCGTGTACGTCTGCAACTGCTTCGGGGTCACCGAGGCGCAGGTGAAGAAGCACGCGGCGGACGGTGCCTGCACCCCCCGCCAGATAGCGTCCGCCTGCAAGGCGGGCACCGACTGCGGTTCGTGCGTACGGCAGCATCCAGGCGCTGCTGGGCCGGGGCGCGTGCCCCCGCCGCGAGCTGGCCGACCAGGGCAAGCCCGTGCTCGCCGAGGCCGAGCTGGAAGAGGCCGCAGCCCTCGCTCAGACCTTCGGCCAACCGACCCGCAGGGTCTGCCCGCGCCTTCATGGACGCTAGCTCTCCGGCTGCTCGATCAGCTGGGCGATGTAGAGCGCCTCACCGAGCTTCTCGACCAGCTCCAGCTGGGTGTCGAGATAGTCGATGTGGTGCTCCTCGTCCTCGAGGATCGACTCGAAGATGTTCGCGGACGTGATGTCGCCCTTGGCCCGCATCACCTCGATGCCGCGCTTGAGCCGGTCGATCGCCTCGACCTCGACCTGCCGGTCGGCCTGGAACATCTCGGTGACCGTCTGTCCGACGCGGACGTGGAAGAGCCGCTGGTAGTTCGGCAGGCCGTCGAGGAAGAGGATCCGGTCGGTGAGCACCTCCGCGTGCTTCATCTCGTCGAAGGACTCGGCCCGCGTGTACTTCGCGAGCTTCGTCCAGCCGAAGTTCTCCTGCATCTTCGCGTGCAGGAAGTACTGGTTGATCGCGGTGAGCTCGGCGGTCAGCTGCTCGTTGAGGAATTCGATGACCTCGGGGTCGCCCTGCATCGCAGAGGCTCCTTCCAGGCGGGGGGAACTGGCAGGTTGCGCCGCATCATTGCACCGGCGCTGAAGATCGTCCAGTAAGTGCAAGCTTAGTAAGTAAGTACTTGCTTAGTTCGAGTTGTCCATGGTTGTCCAAGTCGGAACGCACCTGGTCACGTCCACCGTCCCGGGTCTGTCAGGATGGAGTCATGGGTCAGCCGGTGGGTCGTGAATCTGGAGAAGCAGCACAGTCGGAGCTTCCGCCGGGGCAGCGACTGCAGCGTGGCTGGCCGGTCACGCACTACGGCCCGGTCCCGAAGTTCCGCCCCGAGCGCTGGGAGTTCAGGGTCTTCGGCGCCACCGCCGACGGCGAGAAGCACTGCTGGACCCACGAGGAGTTCACGGCCCTGCCGTACGCCACGGTCGTGGCCGATCTGCACTGCGTCACCAAGTTCAGCATGCTCGGCGCCGAGTGGGGCGGCGTCCCGGCCGCGTACGATCCTGGAGATCGCCCCGCCCGCCCCGACCGTCACCCATGTGATGGTCTGGGCGGAGTACGGCTTCAGCTCGAATCTGCGCCTGGCCGACTTCGCGTCCGAGCGCACGATCTTCGCCACCCACAAGGACGGCGAACTGCTCACCGCCGAGCACGGGTTTCCGCTCCGGCTCGTCGTGCCGCATCTGTACGCCTGGAAGGGCCCCAAGTGGGTCCGCGGCGTCGAGTACATGACCGCCGACCGCCGCGGCTTCTGGGAGGAGCGCGGCTATCACAACATCGGCGACCCCTGGCGCGAGCAGCGCTACTCGTACCAGGAGGAGCCCGGGGACGGCCCCGAGCTCTGAGCCCTGGCGTTCTCCGCGTGGTCAGTGGTGGTACTGGTGCACCACCGCGTGGCCCTTGCCGCGGCCGATCATCCACTTGTTGACCGGTGTGGTGATCACGAAGGCGGCGGCCAGGGCGATCGCCAGCACCCACCAGAACATCGCGTCCGGGAGTGGGCGTCCATCGCTCCCGGCCAGAAGCACGATCACGCCGTTGTCGATCAGCTCCATCACGGCGATGGACAGGGTGTCCGCGGCCAGCGCGACCCGGAACGCCGCCTTGAAGTCGACGCCGGCCTTCAGGATGCCGCGCAGTGTGAGCGCGTAGCCGAAGAAGAAGGCCAGGCGATCGCCAGGACCATCGTCGGCACGTTGCCCCAGCCGAGCGCGGTGCCGATGACCATGCCGAGCACCTCGCCGATGGCGCACCCGGTGAGGCAGTGCAGGGTGGCCTGGGCGGCCATGGCCCAGCTGCGCGGCCGTCAGGCCGTGGTGCCTCCGTGGTGGTGCGTGCGCGTGCTCCTGTGGTGTGCGTGTCGCTTCGTGCTGCATGAGGACCCCCAGCGTCGGGTGACGGTTCCTGTCCGCAGACATGAACCGTATACCCCCTTGGGGTATTTCCTGTGAAGTGGCGTCTCGCCGCGGGTGCCGCCTGTGCTTCTCAGCCGTCCCGGAGCTTCTTCAGCCGCTCCACGTCCGCCGCATGCCCTTCCTTGCCGCCGGGCGTCTCGATGATCAGCGGTACGCCCTCGGTCGCGGGGTGGGTCATCAGCGCGCGGAACGGGTCCTCGCCGATGTGGCCGGCGCCGATGTTCTCGTGGCGGTCCTTGTGGGCGCCGACCACGTCCTTGGAGTCGTTGGCGTGGATCAGCTTCAGCCGGCCCTCGCCGACCGTGTCCACCAGCAGGTCGAGCGTCTGGTGCATGCCGCTGGGCCCGGTCAGGTCGTGGCCCGCCGCGAAGATGTGGCAGGTGTCCAGGCAGACGCCCAGCTTCGGGTGGGCGTCGAGCGCCTCGAAGTACGGGCCGAAGTCCCAGGTCCGGGAGCAGAGCGAGGAGCCCTGGCCGGCGGTCGACTCCAGCAGGAGGAACGGGTCGTCGTCGTGCGTCAGCTCGTCGAGCAGGGGCAGCAGACGCTCGCGCACCTGCTTCAGCGCGACGGAGCGGTCCCGGCCGCCGGTCGCCGAGCCGGTGTGCACGACGACGCCGAGCGCGCCGATCTCGCGGCCGCGGCGCAGCGAGTGCCGCAGCGACTCCACGGACTTCTCCGACGGTCGCCTCGGTGTGCGAGCCGAAGTTGATCAGATAGGGCGCGTGGACGTACGCGGGGATCGACTCGGCGGCGCAGGCCGCGCGGAACTCCTCGTCCTGCTGCGGGTTGCCGGGCGGCGTGGCCCAGCCGCGCGGGTTGGCGACGAAGACCTGGACGGTCTCGGCGGCCAGGTCACGCGCGTACGAGAGGCCTACGGAGGCGAGGCCGCCGGCCACGGGGACATGGCCGCCGACGGGATTGCGGGACTGCTGGGTGCTCACCCCTCCAGGGTGTCACGCGGTCCCGGGTGTCCCGTCGGCGGATTCCTCAGGCCTGACGTGACGGCCCACGGTCCAACCGTCGAACGGCCCGGCTGCCCGTGCCGGATCAACGGATCTCGATGGTGATCGTGGACCCCTTGGGCGCCTTCTCGCCGCCCTCCACGGACTGGCCCTTGACCGTGTCGCCGAAGAGGCCGAGCAGACCGCGGTCCTCGTCGACCTGGAAGCCGGCCGCCTCCAGCTCCCGCTTCGCGTCGTCGACGTTGTCGCCCACGACGTCCGGGACCTCGATCATCTCCGGGCCCTTGGACACCGTCAGCGTGACCGTGTCGCCCTCGGCCGCGCTGCTGCCCGCGCCCGGGGACTGCTTGGCGACCTGACCGTGCGTCGTACTCGGAGGTGACCCGCTCGGTGGCGACCTCGACCTTCAGGCCGGCGTCCTCCAGCTCGGCTGCTTCGCGTCCTGCCAGGGCGTCGCCCAGTGACGTCGGGGACTCGACCGGGCGGCCCTTGCTGACGGTGAGCGCGATCGCCGAGCCCGCCGCGGCGCTTGGTGCCCGTCCCCGGGTCCGTGCTGATCACGGAGCCCTCGGGACGCTCGTCGCTGAAGGCCTTGGTGACCATGCCCGGCACCAGCCCCTCGTCCTTCAGGCGCTGCTTGGCCTTGTCCAGCGGGTTGCCCTCGACGTTCGGGCACCGCGCACGATCTCCGGGCCCTTGGAGACGGTCAGCGTCACCGAGTCGTTGTCCCGGATCCGCTCGCCCGGCTCGGGGTCGCTGCCGATGACCGTGCCGCGCTTGACGGTGTCGCTGTACGCCCGCTTGACGCCCTTCACGTCGAGCCCGGCTTCGCGAGCTGCTTCTCGGCCTGGGCCTCGGTCTTCGACAGCAGCGGCGGGACCTTGGTGAACTGGCCGGAGTTGATGTACCAGACGCCCGCGCCGAGGCCGAGGGCCAGCAGCACCGCGGCGACGATCGCGAGCACGCCGCGGCGGGGGGCCAGGCGGCGGCCGCGTCCGCGGCCGCCGCGCGGTGGTCGGGCGGCGGGGACGGCAGGAAGCTCGTGCGGTGCAGCTCGGCTGTCGTCGTCGTTCACCGGAAGCGGCCGCTGCACGGACAGCGAGCGCGGGATCACGCTCGTACGGTCGTCGGTGTCCTGGTGCGTCCGTGGCGACGCGCCTGCGGCGGCACCGAGGTCCAGCTGGTCGTCGCTCAGCGCGGCCCGCGCCTCCCGGACCTGCGCGAGCAGCGCCACCGCGTCGTACGGGCGGAGTTCGGGGTTGCGGGCGGTGGCGGAGGCGACCAGCTCGTCGAGTCTCGTAGGCCAGCCCGGGCACGGCCGCCGACGGCGGCGGGACGTCCTCGTGGAGGTGCTTGTAGAGCACCTGCGGCGGGGGAGTCCCCGGAGTGCGGCTGGTCGCCGGTCAGCATCTCGTAGAGGACGACGCCGCACGCGTACACGTCGACCCGGGGGTCGGCCGTGCCGTGCTCTATCTGCTCGGGTGCGAGATACGAGACAGTGCCGAGGACGGCGCCGGTGGTGTTGGTGACCGTGTCCACGGCGCGCACGAGACCGAAGTCCGCGACCTTGACCCGGCCGTCGTCCCCTATCAGGACGTTCTCCGGCTTCATGTCGCGGTGCACGAACCCGGCGCGGTGCGCGGCGCCGAGCGCGGCGAGCACCGGCTCCAGGATGTCGAGCGCCGCCCGCGGCTGCAGCGCCCCGCGCTCGCGCAGCACGTCCCGCAGGGTGCAGCCGGCGACGTACTCCATCGCCAGATAGACGTACACGCCGTCCGTGCCCTGGTCGAAGACCTGCACCACGTTCGGGTGCGCGAGCCGGGCCACCGACTTGGCCTCGCGGATGAAGCGGTCGACGAACGTGGCGTCGGCCGCCAGCGTCGGGTGCATCACCTTGAGCGCGAGCACGCGGTCGAGGCGGGTGTCCACGGCCCGGTAGACCGTGGCCATCCCGCCGACCGCGATGCGCGCGTCGACGCGATAGCGGCCGTCGAGCACGTGCCCGACGAGCGGGTCCTGAAGGGTCGTATCCACGCAGGTGAGTGTACGAGCCGCCACTGACAACGCCGCCAGCGCGGGCGATTCCGGGGCGGGACTGCAGCCGAGCTGTGACGCATGCCGCACTGTTGCCGGTGCTGTGCGGCGTACGCATTCAGGCAGGTGTTCAGGCCAAACTTCAGAACGCCGGCCGCTCCGGGTCCAGCCGGGCCATGCCCGTCCACGGGCGACGACGCCTCGGCGAAGTGCCGGCGCGGAATGCGCCCCGCCCGGTACGCGAGCCGCCCCGCCTCGACCGCGTGCCGCATGCCCTCGGCCATGAGGACCGGCTCCTGCGCCCGCGTCACGGCCGAGGCGAGCATCACACCCGCGCATCCCAGCTCCATCGCGAGCGCCGCGTCCGACGCCGTACCGGCCCCCGCGTCCAGGATCACCGGCACGCGCGCGTGCTCGACGATCAGCTGGAAGTTGTGCGGGTTGCGGATGCCGAGCCCCGAGCCGATGGGCGACCCGAGCGGCATGATCGCGGCGCAGCCCACGTCCTCCAGCTTCCGGGCGAGCACCGGGTCGTCGTTCGTGTACGGGAGCACGGTGAAGCCGTCGTCGACCAGGGTCTCGGCGGCGTCGAGCAGCTCGATCGGATCGGGCAGCAGCGTGCGCTCGTCGGCGATGACCTCCAGCTTGACCAGGTCGGTGCCGAGCGCCTCACGCGCGAGGCGGGCGGTCAGGACGGCCTCGCCCGGCGGTGAAGCAGCCCGCCGTGTTGGGCAGCACGCGGATGCCGAGCCTGTCGAGCACGGACAGCACCGAGCCGTGGCGCCTGGGGTTCACGCGCCGCATCGCGACCGTGGTCAGCTCGGTGCCGGAGGCGACGAGCGAGCGCTCGCAGGACGTCGAGGCTGGGCGCGCCGCCGGTGCCCATGATCAGGCGGGACGCGAAGGACGTACCGCCGATGACGAAGGGGTCGTCGGCCATGGGTCAGCCTCCTTGGACGGCGGTGAGGACCTCGACGCGGTCTCCCTCGGAGAGGAGGGTCGTCGACCACTGCGCGCGCGGGACGACGGTTTCGTTGAGCGCGGCGGCGACACCGGAGGGGGCCGCGGTGAGGGCGGTGACGAGGGTGTCGAGCGCGGTGTCCGGCGGCGAGCTGCCGCCGCTCGCCGTTGACGGAGACGTACAGGCTCATGCGGGCTGCTCCGAGAGTGCGGGGGCGCTGAACCGCCTGGGTGTGAACGGGCGGGCCTCGTCCGGGAGTTCACCGGTGGTCAGGGCGTGCGCCATGGCGTCGCCGGTGACGGGCGTGAGCAGTACGCCGTTGCGGTAGTGGCCGGTGGCGAGCAGCAGGCCGGGGAGGTCGGTCGGGCCGAGCAGCGGAGCGTTGTCGGGGGAGCCGGGGCGCAGTCCGGCCCGCGTCTCGGTGAGCGGCAGTTCGGTGATGCCTGGCACGAGCTCGTGGGCGTCCCGCAGCAGCTCGTACACGCCGCCCGCGGTGACCGTGGTGTCCCAGCCCAGCTCCTCGCTGGTCGCGCCGACGACGAGCTCGCCGTTCTCGCGCGGCACCAGGTAGACGTGGCTGCCGCGGACGACGGCCCGCACGGTCCGGCTCAGGAAGGGCGCGTACCGCTTCGGGCACGGTCAGCCGCAGCACCTGTCCCTTCACGGGGCGCACGGGCGGCAGCACGTCGTCGGGGACCCCCGCGAGGCGGCCGCTGAGGCTGCCGGCGGCGAGCACGACCTGTCCCGCGCGAGAGTTCGGTGCCGTCCGTCGTGACCACTCCGGTGGCCCGGTCCCGTACGACGGCCAGCCGCTCGGCCCAGGTGCGGTGGAAGGCCACTCCGGCCCGCTCGCAGGCCGCGACCAGGGCCCCGGCGAGTCGCCGCGGGTCGACCTGGTGGTCGCCGTCGACGCGCAGTCCGCCGCGCACGCCCGGCGCGAGCATCGGCTCCAGACGCCGGCACTCACGGCCCGCTCAGCCACTCCGACTCCAGGCCCGACGGCTGCTGCAGGGCGTGCAGTTCGCGCAGATGGGCGCGGTCGTCGGCGTCGAGCGCGACGGCGAGCGTGCCGCACGCGCGGTAGCCGAGGTCGCTGGCCGGTCGCCTCGGTCAGCTCGGCCACGAAGTCCGGATAGCGGCGCGCGGAGGCCAGATTGAGGCCGAGCAGGGTCTGCTCGCCGTAGTGCAGCTCGGTGACGGCGGCCAGCATTCCGGCCGCGACCTGCGCGGCGCCGCCGCCGGGTTCCGGGTCCACGAGCGCTGTCGTGAGCCCGCGCTGCGCGGCCCGCCAGGCCGTGACGAGGCCGATGATGCCGCCCCCGACGACGAGGACGTCGGATGCGTGCCGATGGTGTACGCGACATGGGCGTCCAGCCCCTCCCTTCGCCGGCATGACCCGGATCAGGTTCGTACGGTCGGAGGCCGTCCCAGCCTCCCTCTCAGCCCGGTGCGTCCGGGCTCCCGCGAGTGCTTTACGTTGGCCACCCTAGCCCTTCGCCCCGACAGCCTGTAAGGGAGCCTTCCACATGGCCCGCTCGCTCGACGGTCTCCTTCTCGCCCCGGTCGCCGACCAGGCCCCGGGCCAGGTCGGTACGCGCACCCGGTTCGCGTACCACGAGAAGGACGGCGAGATCTGGGCCGAGTACGCGGGCGGCGACGTCGTACGCGGCCATCTCGTGGGCACGCGGGAGGGCGACCGGCTCGACTTCCGGTACGTACAGTTGAAGACGGACGGCACGACCTCCTCGGGGCACTGCGTGTCGCGGGTCGTCGAACTGGCCGACGGGCGGGTGCGCCTGGAGGAGACGTGGGAGTGGGAGTCGCAGGAGGGCAGCGGGACAAGTGTGGTCGAAGAGGTCACCGAGAGCTGACGCTGTGCAACAGCTCACCGATCGTGCCCCCTGCCTGACGATTTCCCCCGTGTCTATGGTGATCGGGTGAGCGAGCAGACGCAGGGACGGAGCCCGGCGGCGCGACGGAGCGTCGTGATCGTCGGTGCGGGCATGGCCGGCGTGCAGACCGCCGTGGCCCTGCGGGAACAGGGCTTCACCGGAAGCGTGACCCTGATCGGCGCGGAGCCCCACCAGCCGTACGACCGGCCCCCGCTGTCCAAGGCCGTACTGCTCGGCAAGGCCGAGGGCTCCGCCTTCGACGTCGACTTCGAGGCACTCGGCATCGAGCTGCGGCTGGGCCTCGAGGTGACCGGCGTACACCCCTCGCGGCACGAGCTGGACACCGCCTCCGGGCCCGTCCCGTACGACGTCCTGGTCGTCGCCACCGGCGCCGAACCGATCCGACTGCCGGGCGCCGAGGGCGTACCCGGGGTCCATCTGCTGCGCACGCTGGACGACGCCGAGCGGCTGCGGCCCGTACTCGCCCGGCAGCACGACATCGTGGTGGTCGGCGCGGGCTGGATCGGCGCCGAGTTCGCCACGGCGGCGCGCGAGGCGGGATGCGCGGTGACCGTCGTCGAGGCCGCAGACCGGCCGCTCGTCGGGCGCGCTGCCCGCCGAGGTGGCCGCGCCGATGACCGCGCTGGTACGCGGACAGCGGGGCGTCGAACTGCGCACCCACGCGCGCGTGGCGCGCGTCGAGCCCGGCACGGTGGTCCTCGACGACGGCTCCCGGCTGCCCGCGGGCGCCGTCGTCGTCGGCATCGGCGCCCGGCCCGCCACGGCCTGGCTGGCGCGGTTCCGGGATCGAGCTCGGCGCCCACCGAGAGATCGTCGCGGACGAGTCGCCTGCGCACCTCCGCCCCGGACGTGTACGCGGTCGGCGACTGCGCCTCGTTCCCGTCGGGCCGCTACGGCGAGCGCCTGCTGGTCCACCACTGGGACAACGCCCTCCAGGGCCCGCGCACGGTCGCCGCGAACATCGTCGGCGGGACGCCCGCCGCATACGACCCGGTGCCGTACTTCTGGTCCGAGCAGTTCGGCCGCTTCGTCCAGTACGCCGGCCACCACGCGTCCGCCGACACCATGGTGTGGCGCGGTGACCCCGGCGGACCGGCCTGGTCGGTGTGCTGGCTGCGTGGGGGCCGCCTGGTCGCCGTCCTGGCGGTGGGGCGGCCGCGGGACCTGGCACAGGGACGGCGGCTGATCGAGACGGGCACGCCGATGAATGCGGGGCTTCTTGCGGACCCTTCGCTACCGCTCAAGGGCGCCACCGCCTGAGAACTCCGCTGCAAGGGGGTGTGGGGAAGGCCGTCGGGCTGCCGCAGGCCGTCTGTGGCTGGTCGCGCCCGCGCGGCGAGGCCGCACATGTCGCGGCCCCGCGTCCCTTGCGGGGCTTGTCGGTGACACGGTCGCACCGGCCCGGGTACCGAGTGTCAGTCCGAGATGGCACGCTTGTGTCTGTGACCGAGATTGACGCAAAGATCGATGCTCTCGTCCCCGCCTGGCTCACCCTCCCCGACATCGCCGAACAGCTCGGCGTCGAGGTGACGCGCGTCCGGCAGCTGGTCAAGGAAGGCCAGCTCATCGCCGTACGCCGTGGTGAGAACCGCGCGCTGCACGTCCCCGCCGCCTTCATCGACGGGGCCGAGCAGAAGGTCGTCAAGGGCCTGTCCGGCACCCTGACGCTCCTGAGGGACGACGGCTTCTCCGACGAAGAGATGCTCGAGTGGCTCTTCACCCCCGACGAGAGCCTGCCCGGCACGCCCGCACAGGCGCTGAGCGAGAATCGCGGCACGGAGGTGAAGCGCCGCGCCCAGGCGCTCGCCGTCTGACCTGATCACGCCGTTCGGCGTACGGGCCGCGGTCCCCGCCGGCCCGTACGCCACCGACTCGACACGGGGGACCCACGCATGCCCGAATCCACCGCACGCGCGCGGCTTGCCGACGCCCGCGTCTATCTCTGCACGGACGCCCGCAAGCGCCAGGGCGACCTCGCCGACTTCCTGGACGCGGTCCTGGCGAACGGCGTGGACATCGTGCAGCTGCGGGACAAGGGCATGGAGGCGGCCGAGGAGCTGGAGCACCTGGCCGTCTTCGCGAAGGCCTGCCGTCGGCACGGCACGCTGCTCGCGGTGAACGACCGGGCGGACGTCGCCCACGCCATCGGCGCCGACGTGCTGCACCTGGGCCAGGGAGACCTCCCCGTCCCCGCCGCCCGGGCGATTCTCGGCGACGACGTCCTGATCGGCCGCTCGACCCACGCCGAGGACGAGGCCGCGGCAGCCGCCGTCCAGGAAGGCGTGGACTACTTCTGCACCGGCCCCTGCTGGCCGACCCCCACCAAGCCCGGCCGTCATGCTCCGGGTCTGGACCTGGTCCGGTACACGGCCGCGCTCGCCACGGAGCGCCCCTGGTTCGCCATCGGCGGCATCGACCTCGGCAACCTCGACGAGGTGCTCGAGGTCGGGTGCCCGCCGCGTCGTCGTCGTACGGGCGATCACCGAGGCCGACGACCCGGCCGCGGCGGCCGCCGAGTTCGCGAAGCGACTGCGGGCGGTGTGACGCGGGCGGTGGGTTCCAGGGGACTGCTCGAGCCGTGGTGTCCGAGGGGTGGACAACAAATCGACAAATCGGATAAATTCTCCACGTCCGGTTGGGGGACCGTCGCCCCCTGACTAACCTGCGGGTATGGCCCTCGGATCTGCTTCCACCAGGACTGACCGCGCACGCACCGTGCGCGACATGCTCGCGACCGGCAAGGCGACGTACTCGTTCGAGTTCTCCGCGCCGAAGACCCCGAAGGGCGAGCGGAACCTGTGGAACGCGCTCCGTCGGGTCGAGGCGGTGGCCCCGGACTTCGTGTCGGTGACCTACGGCGCCGGCGGTTCCACCCGGGCGGGCACGGTCAAGGAGACGCAGCAGATCGTCGCCGACACGACCCTGACCCCGGTAGCCCACCTCACCGCGGTCAACCACTCCATCGCGGAACTGCGCAACATCATCGGCCAGTACGCGGACGCCGGGATCCGGAACATGCTCGCCGTGCGCGGCGACCCGCCGGGCGACCCCATGGCCGACTGGGTGGCGCACCCACAGGGCCTCACCTTCGCGGCCGAACTGGTCCGGCTCATCAAGGAGTCCGGCGACTTCTGCGTGGGCGTCGCCGCCTTCCCGGAGATGCACCCGAGGTCCGCGGACTGGGACGCGGACGTGGCGCACTTCGTCGACAAGTGCCGCGCGGGCGCCGACTACGCGATCACGCAGATGTTCTTCCACCCCGAGTCGTACCTGCGCCTGCGTGACCGGGTCGACGCGGCGGCCTGCGAGACCCCGGTCATCCCCGAGGTCATGCCTGTCACCAGCGTGAAGATGCTGGAACGATTGCCGAAGCTCAGCAACGCGTCGTTCCCGGACGCCCTGAAGGAGCGCATCCTCACAGCTAAAGACGATCCGGCGGCTGTACGCTCCATTGGCATTGAGTTCGCGACGGAGTTCTGTGCGAGGCTGCTTGCCGAGGGAGTCCCCGGACTGCACTTCATCACTCTGAACAACTCCACCGCGACGTTGGAAATCTACGAGAATCTGGGACTGCACCACCCACAGCAGGCCTAGACCGGCCGCCTCGTTGTACGACACACTGCGTAGCGGCCACCTGGGAGAGGGGCGTACATGGGCTGGACGGTCCTCTACATCGCGTTCGGCATCGTCGCGCTGTGGCTGCTCGGCGAGGTGCTGCTGCAGTACAAGGCGCGGTTGCGCTGGCGTTTGCTGGCCTTCGCAGGGTTCCTGGGTGTGGTCATCGGTGTCCTGATCCCGTCCGTGATAGTCATCGGCCTGGGCGCGGCGGCCTTCGCCGTCGGCCAGACATACGTGACGCTGTCGTTCCGCAGCGGCTTCGCGGCCGGCTGGGCCGTCAGCGGAATAGGCGGGATCGGCGGTCGCCCGGGCGGCAGCAAGCGCCGCCGCGGTGAGGAACGCAAGGACCCGACGCTGGAGGTCACCGATCTCCAGGCCACGGCCGGCGGAACGTATCCTCGCCGGGACCGCCAGGACTTCGACCAGGACGACGCCTACGGGCGTGAGGACTCCGTCTTCGGACAGCGCCCCGAGACGGCCGCCGAGTCGACCTCCGTCTACGAACCGCAGCCCCTGCCGGACGACACGGGTCAGTACGGCGTCTACAGCGACGCGGCCTACGCCGCCGCCACCGACCCGGCGTACGCGGCCTCCGCCCAGGCCCAGGGCCAGGACCCGCTCGGCCAGAACTTCGCGTACGACGCCTACTCCGGCTACGACCAGCAGCAGTACGGCTATGACGCCGGGCAGCAGCAGTACGCCGCCTACTCCGATCCGTACACCGGCACGCAGCCCTACGACGCCGCCTCGTACGGCCAGCCTTACGACGCCTCGCAGCAGCAGTACGGGCAGCAGGGCTACACCCAGGACCCGTACGCCACCGGCGGCTACGGCAGCGAGACCCCGTCCGGGGGTGTCTGGGTGCCGCAGCAGCGCAACACCGAGGACCCGTACGGGGGTGAACTGCCGCCCGAGCAGTCGTATCCGTACGACGGCAACGGCCAGCAGCACGGCAACGGGCAGCACAGCGGCGGGTACGACGAGCAGTATCGGTTCTGAGCAGGGCTCAGAGCGCCCCGTATGCTCCGGCTCCCGCCGCGAGGACCTTCATTGTGAGCCCCGGAAGTCCGGCCCCTCCACGATGAGTCCGGCCACCAGCGCGCCGGACATGCCCGCGTGCGGCAGCCCGCCGCCGGGGTGTGACCACCCGCCGACCACGAACAGGCCCGGTATGCGAGTGCTGTTGGCGGGCCGCAGCAGTGTGCCGTCCACGCCGGCCAGCGCGGGAGCCGGCACGGCGCCGCCCTCGGCGCCGGTCTCCCGCTCCGTGTCCACGGGGGTGCGGACCTCGCGCCACAGCACGCGCTCCCGCAGGCCTGGGATCGCCCGCTCGGCGGTCGCGACCATACGGTCGGCGAAGGCGTCGGCGGCGTCCGCGGCGGCCCAGTCGTAGTGCGCCAGGGACGGCACCGTCGCCGTGAGCACCACGGACTCGTGGTCGTCGTCCGGGCGCAGCAGCGGATCGTTTGGGCTGTCCACCCACACGGTGGGCCGCTCCGGCGGCGTACCGATCCCGAATATGTTCCTCTCGTCGGCACGGTCCGTGGTGTGCACGACCGTGCGGTGCGCCGCTCCCGGCTCGCGCGCACCGCGCAGCGCGAGGCAGACGACCGCCTTGCCGCAGGACAGGGCACCGGCGAACGGCTCGGGCACATCGCCCCCGTGGAGATCGCGGTGACCCGTCAGATCCCCCAGCCGCTCCGGGTGGCCGCCCACGACGAAGTCCGCCTCGGCGACGGTCCCGTCGCGCAGCTCCACGCCCGCTGCCCGGCCGTCCTTCTCCGTGACCGAGACGACCTCGGCGCCGAAGACGAACTCCACCCGGCGGGCCACACACCGCTCGTACACGGCCCGCGCCAACTCCCGCATCCCACCGCGGACATACCAGGCGCCGAAGGCGTGCTCCATGTACGGCAGGACGGCCGCGCTCGCCGGGGCGGCGCCCGGGTCGAGGCCGTACGCGAGCGCGTGGCTCTCCAGGAGAGCGGCGAGGCGTGGGTCGGCCAGCTCCCACGCGCCGATCTCCGCGAGCGTCCGTGCCGTGCGCGTGCGCAGCAGTCGGCGCTGCCGCAGCGCGGGGTAGGGCTCGCGCTCGCCCAGCACCTGCCAGTTGGGCCAGAGCGGCTCCTCCAGGAGCGGGCGCCGGGTCCGGTCCCAGGCCTCGCGTGCCCGGACCAGGAAGTCGCCCCAGCGCTCGCCCGCGCCCGCACCGAGGGCCTCGTCCAGGGCCGAGACGACTCCCGCGCGCGAGGCGTTCGGCAGCGAGACCTCCGTGCCGTCGGCGAAGACGTGCCGCGCCGCCGGGTCGACCTGGACCAGCTCGACACACGCCTCCAGGGGCTCCTTGCCCGTCTTGACGAACAAGTCGCGGTAGACGGCGGGAAGCTGGAGCAGCCCGGGGCCGGTGTCGAAGGCGAAGCCCTCGCGCTCGAAGCGGCCCACGGCTCCGCCGTACGTCGCCGCGCGCTCGTACACCACCACTCGGTGGCCCGCGACGGCCAGCCGGGCGGCGGCCGCCATCGCGCCCATCCCGGCGCCGATCACCGCAATTCGTGCCATGCCAGGGACCCTATCGGCCGCCACTGACAATCGGTCCGCCGAGGTCGGACGGGCGGCCGCTCAGGCCGCCCAGGGCCTGCCGCGGGGGCAGCCGGGAGTCAGCCCGGTGGTCGCCGCACCCGTTCCGCGAGCCGTTTCTCCTCGCGGCGCTGGGCTCTGCGGCGCAGGAACCGTCTGATCCGCGAGACCAGGAAGAAGAGCACCACCAGACCGGTCAGCAGCAGGACGCCCGCGATGATCGCCGCGGCCTCCGGATTGAACATCGCGAAGGTGATGATCCCGGCGACCCCGAGATCCTCCGCGGTGCTCAGCACGAAGTTGCTGAACGGCTCGGGCGAGGTGTTGACCGCCATCCGCGTCCCGGCCTTGACGGCGTGGCTGGCCAGCGCCGACGAACCACCGATCGCTCCGGCCGCCAGCTCGGACAGCGAACCGCTCTGCCCGGCCAGCAACGCGGCGACCACGGCCCCGGACACCGGCCGGATCACGGTGTGCACGCTGTCCCAGACCGAGTCCACGTAGGGGATCTTGTCGGCGACGGCCTCGCAGGCGAACAGGACGCCCGCCACGACGAGGACATCGGTGCGCTGCAAGGACTCGGGCACCTCGTCGGTCAGCCCGGTCGCGCCGAAGACGCCGAGAAGCAGCACCACCGCGTACGCGTTGACACCGCTGGCCCAGCCGCTGGTGAACACCAGGGGGAGTACGGACACGGACGCGATCGTAACCAGTTGGCAACAGCGCGTCCTGAGGATGAGTGCGTACGGCTGAGTATCCGTACCTAGGGGGTGAGTTGAGTAGGTGCGCGGATGGGTGCCGACCTGCGAGAACGAGAGAGTGGAGGCACGGAAAGGGGCGCGGTTCCGGTACCGCCGACACGGGGCGGCGGAACGGTGCAGCGCCCTTGACCGCTCCTTCCGCCGGTCACTCGGCGGGAGCGAGGCACGGGGGAACCCGGAGGAGACCGAACGGGGGAACCAACGGGGGAGCACGGGGGAAGTACGGGGGATACAAGAGGGGCGCCGGTCCGGCGTGGCCCGCGGGGGACGCGGCCACTTCGGACCGGCGCTTCATTTGTGTACGCCCGCACCCGTCACCTGGATGTGAGCCCGCTCCCGCCGACCCGCCCCTGGAGCAGCAGGGACAGCGCCGCGTGGACGTCGTCCAGGGAGCGCTCCGGCTGGAAGGCCTGCCAGTCGAGGGCGGCCACCAGCACCATGCCGACCAGCGCGGCCGCCGTGAGCGGGATGTCGATCTCGTCGCTCAGCTCGCCGTTCGCGACTCCCGTCGCGCAGCACGTCCTCGACGACGGCGACGGCCTCCTGACGGACCACCATCAGAGTGGACTGCCAGGCGCGGTTGGTGCGCCACAGCTCCGCCACGTACAGCTGGGTGAAGGCCGGATAGCGGTCGATGAAGCCGAGGCCCGCCCGGATCATCGCGTCCAGGGCGTCGACCTTGCTGCCGCCGTCCTCGCGTCGGTCTTCTCCGCCGCCTCCCGCAGGGAGGCCGTGAGGAGCCCCACGCCGTGCCGCAGCAGCTCTTCGAAGAGGACGGACTTGCTCGCGAAGTTGTAGTAGACCGTGCCCTTCGCGACTCCGGCCCGCTCGGCGATCTCGTCGACGGTGGTGGCCGAGAAGCCCTGCTCGGCGATGAGGGTCACGGCCGCCTCGTAGAGCTTCTGCCGGGTGGCCGCCTGTGCTGCCGGCTGCCGCCGCTGTCCACCGTCCTGCTGCTTCTCACATGGGCGCCGCGATGTGCTCACAGGCTCAGCTCCGGGTGCAGCCGGTCGAGGGTCCACACCTGCCGTCGCCGGGCGGAGACCGCGGTGAGCGCGAGGGCGCCCGCGGTGAAGGCCGCGAGGACCGCGCACGCCTGCCAGACGGGGCCCAGGCCGCCGCCCGTGATGAGCCTCCGCAGGGCGTCGACGACGTAACTCATCGGCAGGAAGGGGTGGATCGCGTTGAAGAAGCCCGGGCTCGTCTGCACGGGGTACGTGCCGCCCGCCGACGTCAGCTGCAGCATCAGGAAGGCCAGGACGAGGATCCGGCCGGCCGCTCCGAAGCGGGCGTTCAGCCACTGCACGATCGCCGCGAAGCAGCCGTGACCAGGAACAGGAAGCCGACCGTCCCGGCCGCCCGCGCCATCTGCAGGCCGAGCCCCCAGTGCAGCACGGACATCAGGGCGGCTGTCTGGAGCAGCCCCGAGGGCGGCCACCGGCAGCCAGCCCGCGAGCGCGATCCGCCAGGCGGAGGCGCCCGCGGCGAGCGCGCGCCGGTTGAGGGGCGGGATCAGCATGTAGGCCACCATCGCGCCGACCCACAGGGAGAGCGGGATGAAGTACGGGGCGAAACCGGTGCCGTAGTTGGGCGCCTTGTGCAGGGCCTTGCGAGGCGAGCTGGACCGGGTCGGCCATGACGTCGGTGCGCTGGTCGCGGTCCTTCTTGTCGTAGTCGGGGATCTTGTCGACGCCGTCGTGCAGTCCGCCGGCGAGCTTCCCCGAGCCGTCGGCGAGCTTGAACATGCCGCCGTCGAGGTCGCCGGCGCCCGTCTTGAGCTCGCCGACGCCCGCGTCGAGGTCGGCCGCGCCGGTCTTGGCGGTGCCGAGGCCGGTGTGCAGCGTCTTCGCGCCCTTGGCGACCTTGCCGGCGCCCTTGTTGAGCTCGTTGATCTTGGAGACGGCGTCGTCGAGGTCCTCGGCGAGGTGCGGCGCGCGGTCGGCCAGCGCCTGGGCCTGCTTCTGCAGGGTGGCCAGATGCTTGTCGAGCTTGTCGACGTCGCCGTCCTGGTCCTTGACCAGGGTGTTGACGTCGTCGGCGACCTTCGCCACGTCGGCGGCCGCGTCCTTGGCCTTCTTCAGCTCGGGGCAGGCGGCGTCGGGCAGCGGGGGTCCTCGCAGCGCGCCGTGTAGACGCCGTTCAGCGTGTCGGAGGCCGTGTGGGCGCCCTGGCGGCGGCCGGGGCCGTCTTGACCAGCGTGTCGAGGTTGCCGCGGATGGCCGCGGCGGAGTCGGCGACGAGCTGGGCCGTGTCGCCGATCGTCCTTCTCGTTGTCCTTCAGGAAGGGCCGCACCTTGTCCGCGGCGCCGTTGACCTTGTCGGCGAGCGTCTGTGTGCCGTCCGAGACCTGCCGCGAGCCGTCCTCCAGATCGCCCGCGCCCTTGTCCAGCTTCTTGATGCCCCCGGAGAGCTCGCCGCTGCCCTTCTTGGCGTCCTTCAGGCCGTCGGCGAGGTCCTTGGAGCCCTTCTTGGCCTTGCCGATGCCGCCCTTGAGCTTGTCGGCGCCCTTGGCGGCCTTCTCGGTCTGTGTCGTGGATGTCGGAGAACGAGACGAAGATCTTGTCGAGGAAGCCGCGCGACGCCTTGGTGGACGCGGCCGTCCGCACCTCGGCAGAAGACCGTCCGCGAGATCTGCCCGACGATGTAGTTGTTCGCGTCGTTCGTACGTACCTGAAGGGCGCTCGTCTCCGGGGAGTCGCCCGAGCTGGAGGCGATGCGCTTGCTGAAGTCGGACGGCATCGTCAGCGACAGGTAGTACGTGCCGTCCTCGACGCCCTCGCGCGCCTCGTCGGCGCTCACCTCGTGCCAGTCGAAGGTCTTGCTGTCCCGCAGCCCCTTGGTGATGCTCGTCGCCCGCCGCGATCTTCTTGCCGGCGGCCGTGGGCGCCCGTTGTCGTCGTTGACCAGCGCCACGGGGATCCGGTCGAGACGGCCGTACGGGTCCCAGAACGACCACAAGTACAGGGCGCCGTAGAGCAGGGGCAGCAGCAGGAGCGCGACGAGCGCGGCGCGTGGCAGCTTGCCCCTGCCGAACCGCCTGAGCTCAAGCGCGGCCAGCTTCGGCGAGCGCATCCGCCGCCTCCTTGTCTTCTCGTTCTCGGTCTGTCGGTCTTCGGTCGCTGGTCCTGTCGGTCGTCCTGGCTGCCCGGTTCGGCGTGGGCTCCGGTGGACACCACGACCGCGTCCTCGGGCGCCTCGCTGCACACGGCGATCACCGTGGTGCCGCCCTCGGCGAGCGAGCGCAACAGCGCCCAGGCCTCGGCCCGTTCGGCGTCCGAGAGCTTGAGGTCGATGTCGTCGACGCCGAGCAGCCGCGGGCGGCCGATCAGGGCGAGGGCCACGGAGAGCCGCAGCGCCTCCAGGCGTTCCAGGTCGCGTACGGCGGTGCGCCGGCCCTTGGGCAGCGCCTCGAGGTCGAGCCCCGCGGCCGCCAGTGCGGTGTCGATCCGCAGCCGTGCCTCGCGCCACCCGCTCGGCGCGGGGGCGCAGCAGCGCGCGCAGCGAGCCGCCGAACCGCCGCTGCAGCAGGGCGCGTTCGCGCAGATGCTCGGCGACGGTCAGCGCCGGGTCGAGATCGGTGACGCCGGGCACCGGGCCGAGCGCGCTGATCCGGCGTACGGCGGCCAGCTGCTTGGGCAGCCGGGCCGCCGACCGGGCGTGGCCCTCGGTGGGCCGCATCCGGCCGGTGAGCGCGAGCAGCAGACAGGTGCGGCCCGATCCGGACGGGCCTTCGACCGCGATCAGCGAGCCGGGCTCCGCGTCGATGCCGACGCCGCGGAACGCCCAGCCGCGCGGCCCCTTGAGCCCGAAGTCCTCGGCCGTGACGCCGAGTCCGTGCGGACCGTCCACAACTTCCCCGACCCTCCGTCCTTAACCGACCGGAATTTTGAACTGACTGGTCAGTGCAAAAACTAGCCCGAACCTATGATCGAAGCAAAGGCGCAGGTCAGAACGGATTGTCAGTGGCGTACTTCACGATGGGCACATACGGCACCACTATCAGGACGCGCCGTCACACGACGACAGGAGGTTCGTCATGGCCAGCTACTACGCAGCCGCCGCCCGTCGGCGCCGCGCCACCGGCCCTGCCCCCTCACTGACCGGCCCGGCGAGCGACGTCCACCCCGTCCTGCGCCGGGCCACGGCCCCGCCCGCCGCCCTCGACCTGCTCGCCCAGGCCCGCGCCGGACTCGACGAGGCGGCGCTGCTGGAGACGCCGAACGAGCGGTATGCCACCGCCCACCTCGCCGCCCTGCGCACCGCCGCCGCCGTGCTCGCCGCCCGGGGCCGCCCGGAGACCACCGCGAGGCGCCGGCGCCAGGATCCGCAGCGCCTGGGAAGTGCTCCCCGAGATAGCGCCCGAACTCGCCGAGTGGAGCGCCCTGTTCGCCTCCGGAGCCCGGCGCCGGGCCCGCGCCGAGGCGGGCATCCAGGGCGCGGCCAGCCATCCGCGACGCCGACGACCTGCTGCGGGACGTGGCGATGTTCCTGCGCCTGGTCGAGCGGATGCTGGTGCTCCAGCCCGTCCTGCCCCAGCCCCGTCAGGACGACGGACGCGGACCGAGGACGTCGGGCCGACGACAGGCGGCCGCGACGACCCGCCGGACCCCGGACGCGGGCTGACCGGGCGCCCGCCGGCCGCGGCCGGAGCCGGCCGTCGGCGCCGTGACCGGAGCCGCCGGCGTCCGCCTCGGTCCGGCGGGCGTGGTCCCGCGTGCGTCGCCCACTGGGTCCGCCGGCGTCGTACTGCCCAGCAGGGCGGGCTTGTGGGCGGGCCGGGGCGGGCAGTTGAGGGCCCGGCGTCCGGCGCGCGAGACGGAGGGGTGGCGGCGGGGCGGGAGGCAATAGGGTTGGGGGCGCCTGCACCTCCCCGGCGCCGCGCAGGGCGGGGGAGGTATCACCATCGCTCCGCCGTACACGAGGCGGTGCCGCGCCGAGGAGTCAACTGCCGTGTCGGACCCGATGCGCCCCCGCGCCTCTCTCCGTACCGCCGTGGTCTGGGAGGTCCTGAAGGACGCCCTCGACCGCCAGGTCAAGGCCACGGGCCGGGAGTCGCTGGACGTGCTCGACACCGGCGGCGGCAGCGGCAACTTCGCCGTGCCCGTCGCCCGCCTCGGCCACCGCGTCACCGTCGTCGACCCCAGCCCGAACGCCCTGTTCGCGCTGGAGCGCCGGGCCGCCGAGGCCGGCGTCGCCGACCGGGTGCGGGGCGTCCAGGGCGACGCCCACGGCCTGTTCGACGTGGTCGAGCGCGGCGGCTACGACGCGGTGCTCTGCCACGGCGTCCTGGAGTACGTGGACGACCCCGCCGAGGGCGTGCGCAACGCGGTCGGCGGCCCTGCGCCCCGAGGGCACGCTCAGCCTGCTCGCCGCCGGCCTCGGCGGCGCCGTGCTCGCCCGCGCCCTCGCCGGGCACTTCACCGAGGCCCGGCAGGCGCTCGAGTGACCCGGACGGCCGCTGGGGCGAGGGCGACCCGGTGCCGCGGCGCTTCACCGCCGAGCAGCTGACCGGACTGGTCGAGGCCGCGGGCCTGCGCGTCGGCGCCGTGCACGGCGTACGGGTCTTCGCCGACCTGGTCCCCGGCGTCCTCGTGGACACCGAGCCGGGCGCCCTGGACGCCCTGCTCAAGCTGGAGGCGGCGGCCGCCGAACTGCCCGCCTTCCACTCCGTGGCCACCCAGCTGCACGTGCTCGGCGAGACGACGGAGTCCGCCGAGGCCTGAGCAGCCTTCCGTAAGCAGCCGGAGTGCGGGCGCGCCGCTGATCAGGGGCTCGAGCGGCAGATGGAGTACGCCACAGGCCCCCCGATCGGGCGCTCGGCGCCGTATGATCGAGGGAGACCGTCCGGCATGACGGGCCGGTCGCTGGGGAATCACGCCTCAGCGGCCGGGCCGCCATGGCGGTCCGGTTGGCGAATTGGCGTAGAGGGGCGGGTTTCACGGGGGCGATTCCCTGCCTATCCTGAAGGGGCCCCCCGGTCGCCCCGGCGACTGCACGATGAGGAGGACTCCGTGCCGCTCTCGGAGCACGAGCAGCGAATGCTCGAGCAGATGGAGCGAGCGCTGTACGCCGAAGATCCCAAGTTCGCGACAGCGCTTGAGGGAAGCGGGCTGCGTACGTACACCCGGCGACGGGTCTACCAGGCGGTCGCGGGCTTCCTGGTGGGTATCGCGCTCCTCATGGCCGGAATGGTCGCCACAGCAGATCTGGGTCAGCGTGGTGGGGTTCCTCGTCATGCTGGGCTGCGCGGTGCTCGCGGTCACCGGTTGGCGCAAGGCCCCCAAGCCGGGCGAGCAGCCCGCCGGCGGGGACGCCGGGCGCTCCGCCGGCCCGCCGTCAGGGCCGGCAGCGCCGCTCGATGATGGACCGGATCGAGCAGCGCTGGCAGCGCCGCCGCGACGAGCAGGGCGGCCAGTAGCCTCCAGGCCCGGCCGGCCGACGCACGCACGTAAGGGGCGACCACCGCGAGGTGGCCGCCCCTTCAGCGTGCCCGGCACGCCGCGCCGAGGCACGTGAGGCGGCCACCTGCCCCTGGCCGCATGAGGGCGCCGCGTCACCCGCTCCCGGGTACGGAGGCGCCCGCCAACGGCTCCCAGGCGCACGGCAGCCGAGCTCCCCGGCCCGACGCAGCAGCCGAGACAGGCAGTCGCACAGCCGGCAACACGGCGAGGGGGTGCGCACCCGGCCCGGGCAGGCCCCCCTCTCCAGCTTCGGCACCCCGCAGTTCAGCGCCGGACGGCCTCAGCCGCTGCCTGTCCCGACGGTCGCGCGCAGCGACCGCCGTCCAGCGCGCCGTTGCCCGGGACTTCAGCGAGATCCAGGCCTCCGGACGCCGCCCACGCCACCCGGACGGCCGAACGCGGTGCGAGCAGTGCTCGCAGGCGGGCGCCACGGCCGACCGTGGCGCGCAGGCCCGCGACGTGCCGGCGTACGTCGTCGGCGAGACCCGCGGTCGGCCGGGGACGGGCGCGTACAGGACCTGCTCCACCGCGTCGGCGACCCGGTGGACGGAGGCCGCCGCCGTCGGGTCGAGATGCCCGACGCGGACGATCCGCGCCGCCGCCTTGCGGGGCGTCTGCGAATCGTCCGGCGCGATGCCGTAGTCCCACGCCGTATCGGTCACCTCCTGCCAGGCCGCCAGCGTCGGCGGCCGCGGCGTCCGCCTCGGTGCGCCCGTGCGAGCCGAGCCGCACGGCCCGGGCCCGCATCCGCCACAGCAGCGGCAACAGCGGCACCGCGAGCGCCGCGAGCCCGGCCAGGGTGAGCCCGAGGATCAGGAACCACGGCGGTCCCGTCGTCCGTGGCTCCGAACGCCGCCTGCGGGGACCGCTGCCGCAGGGCCGCTCCAGCTTCTTCTCCGCCGCCGTGCAGCTCTCGCTGCGTCGACGGCGCGGCCGACGGGCGCCGTGGACGAAGAGCTGCGACGGGAGGTCCGGGTCGGGGAGCGCGGTGCCCGGGGTGTCCGTGCGGGTGTAGTCCGGAACCGTGCCCCGGTTCGGCGTCGGCTCGAAGCGGGTCCAGCCCACGCCCTCGAAGTACAGCTCGGGCCAGGCGTGCGCGTCCCGCAGCCCCACCGACATCGTGCCGTCCGCCTGCGGCGTACCGGGAGTGAAGCCCACCGCGACGCGGGCCGGGATGCCCAGCGTGCGGGCCATCGCGGCCATCGCGAAGGAGAAGTGGACGCAGAAGCCCTCCTTGTCCCTCAGGAAGCGCGCGATCGCCTGGGACCCGCTGCCGACCTGTACCTCCGTGTCGTAGGTGAAGCCGCCGTCCAGGGCGAACCAGTCCTGGAGCTTCACCGCGCGCTCGTAGTCGTTGGCCGAGCCTGCGGTGATCTCGCGTGCCGTCTCCGCCACCACTGGCGGCAGTGACGTCCGGCACCTCGGTGAACTCGCGCTTCAGAGCCGTCGGCGCGTCGCGGCGCGTTGACGAGCTGCTCCGCGGTCGGCTGCACGATCAGGCTCTTGACCGTGTACTCCAGCGCCGCGCGTGGTCTGTCCGTGGTCGCCGACGAGTGTGCGGCCCATCGGGCTCGTACCGCCAGCTTGCCGCCGATCCGCACCTGGGTGGCCGGGTAGGGCATGGGCAGCCAGTCCTGCGCGTACCAGTCCGCCGCGGAGATCCTCGTCTGGATCTCGGTGCGCCGGACGTCGTCACCGAGGCCCGGCGGCGTCGGGAACGACCCCGGTACGTCATCGACATGGCGTTTGGCCGGCTTCCACGCCGTGCCGTCGAAGTCGTCGAGCGAGACGATCCGCAGGTAGAGGTCCTGCGTGTTCTCGGAGTTCGTGCGGTACGACATGACCTCGCGGTCCTCGTCCAGGTTCAGGCTGTCCCGGAGCGAGACCAGGGGGTTCACCGCGGAGATCGTGCCGCCGCTCCCGGAGCCCGTGCCGACGCCGGCGCCGGTGCTGTCCAGCAGCCCGCCGTCGAGCGCGGGCAGGGCGAGCGGCACCACCAGGGCGATGCCGAGTGCGACGGCGCCGATGCGCCGCCCGGTGCGGACCGGCGCGATCGCGTCTGCCGAGGCGGTCAGCGCCCGGGGTCCGGGGCCCGCCGCCGAAGACCCGGCCCCACTGCGAGAGCCGGTCACGTCCCTCGGCCAGCAGGAGCACCAGATAGCCGGCCGCCGCGAGCACGAACCACAGCCAGCTGGCGCCGCCGCCCTCCGAGAGGCCCGCGGCGACCGAGTACAGCGCGAGCAGCGGCAGACCGGCCGGGGCCGCGCTGCGGAACGTCACCGCGAGCGCGTCCACCGCGAGCCCGATCACCAGCGACTCCGCCGACCAGCATCAGCCGGATGCCGGGGGACAGCGGCGCGGGGATGGAGTACCGCCCGACGTCGTCCGCCGCCGGCCTGCAGCAGCTCCCCGAAGCTGCCGGATCGCGTCCGGACCGGGCACGATCCCGGCGATGGCCTGCTCGCGGGCGAAGACCAGTGTCAGCAGCATCAGGGTCACGAGCGCCTGCACCGCGACCGTCAGCGCCCGCGCCAGCGGCACCCGCCTGGTCGCCGCGCCGACCCCGGTCTGCACCGCGAGCAGGAGCACCGCCTGAAGGAACCAGGTCGCCGGATCGACCAGCGGCAGCAGGGCGGAGGCCGCCGTGAGCGTCGCCGCCGCGGCGCACAGCGCGAGTCGCGCGCGCCCGCTCATGAGCCACCGCCTCCTGCCGTACTTCCCATCGGACGCGGCGCCGTTGCGCTGTCGGTCCGCTTCCCTCCACAGGTCGGCCAGGCCCGTGCCCGGCGGCACGGCCAGGGCGGTCCAGCCCGCCTCGCGCAGCATCCGAAGCCGCTCCTCGCTCTGTTCGTCGACGGCGCCACGCACCCAGCTCTCGCCGTCCAGCAGGAAGGCCACCGCCCCGCCGGTGCGCTGACGCATCTTGGCGAGCACCGTCGCCTGCTCCTCGTCCAGGTCGCCGAGGAAGGCCACCAGCAGCCCTTCGTTCCCCCCGCGCAGCACGTCGTACGCGCGCGACAGGCCCGTACCGTCGGAGTGGTCGATCACCGCGAGGGTGTCCATCATCAGACCCGCCGCGTCCGCCGACTCCTGGCTCGGCTCCGGCGAAGCCGTCGGCGCCCTCGCCCGGCACGGAGGTGCCGGTGTCGGTCAACAGCCGTACCGAGAAGCCCCGTTCGAGCATGTGCACCAGTGTGGACGCCGTGCCCGACACCGCCCACTCGAAGGCGGAGTCCGGGCCCGCGCCGTCGAAGGCGATGCCGCCGGGTGTCGAGCAGCACCGTGCAGCGGGAGCGCTGCGGCTGTTCCTCGCGGCGCACCATCAGCTCGCCGTAGCGCGCGGTCGGACGCCAGTGGACCCGGCGCAGATCGTCGCCGTAGCGGTATCCGCGCGGGATCACGTCGTCCTCGCCGGCCAGTGCCAGCGAGCGCTGCCGCCCGTCGCCGTACCCCTTCGCCTCACCGGTCAGCCGCACCGGGGGCAGCGCCTCCACCCGTGGGACGACGGTCAGGGTGTCGTAGCGCGCAGAAGGAGCGGGTCAGCTCGCACATTCCGAAGGGGTCGCTCAGCCGCAGCTGCAACGGGCCCAGCGGATAGCGGCCGCGCAGGTCCGAGCGCACGCGGTAGGACACCTCGCGGCGGCCGCCCGCCTCGACCCGGTCCAGCACGAACCGGGGCCGCGGCCCGAGCACGTACGGCACGCGGTCCTGGAGCATCAGCAGCCCGGTGGGCAGACGAGAGACATTGTCCATTCGCAGATGGACCCGCGCCTCGGAGCCCGCGGGCACCCGCGCCGGGGGAGAGCCGGCGGCTGCCGGCGACCCGGTAGCGCGTGCGGTAGAGCACGGTCGCGCAGACCAGCGGCAGCACGGCGAGCAGCAGCCCGACCCGGAGCAGATCGCTCTGGCCCAGGACGTAGGCGCAGATGGCGGCCGCGATGCCGGCGGCCAGGAAGGACCGCCCGCGCGTGGTGAGACCGGCGAGCGCCGTACGCAGCCCGCCCTTGTCCTCCTCGGCCTGCGCCGCCGGCAGCCCCCCGGTGGTCATCACAGCCTCCGGCGGCGGCTGCCGGCCGAAGGCGGACGTGCCCCGGCCCATCGCCGAGACCGCCCGGCGCCGGGGGCGCCGCGGGCACGGGCGTGCGCTGGAGGATCTCCAGGACGACCTGCTCGGCCGTACGACGGTTCAACTGGGCCTGGGCGGTGGGCAGCAGCCGGTGGGCCAGGACCGCCACGGCGAGGGCCTGGATGTCGTCCGGCAGCGCGTAGTCCCGGCCGCTGAGGGCGGCGGACGCCTTCGCCGCGCGCAGCAGATGCAGCGTGGCTCGCGGCGAGGCGCCGAGTCTCAGATCCGGGTGGGTGCGCGTGGCGGTGACCAGGTCCACGGCATAGCGCCGCACCGGGTCGGCGACGTGGACCGAGCGGACCGCGTCGATGAGCTTCAGGATCTCGTGCGCGTGCGCGACCGGCTGGAGGTCGTCCAGCGGGGAGACACCGCCGTGGACGTCCAGCATCTGCAGCTCGGCCTCCGCGCTGGGATAGCCGATGGAGACACGGGCCATGAAGCGGTCGCGCTGCGCCTCCGGCAGCGGGTAGGTGCCCTCCATCTCGACCGGGTTCTGCGTGGCCACCACCATGAAGGGGCTGGGCAGCTCGTACGTCGTCCCGTCGATGGTGACCTGGCGCTCCTCCATGGACTCCAGGAGCGCGGACTGCGTCTTGGGCGACGCGCGGTTGATCTCGTCCCCGATCACGATCTGCGCGAAGATCGCACCCGGCTTGAACTCGAAATCCCTGCGCTGCTGATCCCAGATGGACACGCCTGTGATGTCCGAGGGCAGCAGGTCGGGCGTGAACTGAATACGCCGCACCGAGCAGTCGATGGACCGCGCCAGTGCCTTGGCCAGCATGGTCTTGCCGACGCCGGGGACATCTTCGATCAGAAGATGTCCCTCGGCGAGCAGTACGGTCAGCGAAAGCCGTACGACCTCAGGCTTGCCCTCGATCACTTCCTCCACCGAACTGCGGACTCTCTCCACAGTGGCGGTCAGATCTGTAAGGCTCGCTCGATCGTCATAGGTCGTCACCCGGCCCTCCTCGGCCCGTTCTTTCTCCGGGCCGACGCTCTGCGATGCGGACCGGCCCACCCCGAAACACGGGCACCACGCGTGAAAAGTTCCGCGTGACGCCACACACGCATTCTTGTTGCCGTTACCGGTTCGTGTCACTCGCCTGTGGATAACTGGCCGCGATATGTCAGGTATTGCGGTCTTTGCCCGGGTCGAACTGGCGTCAGGTGGGGTCGATCTCACTCAGCAGGCCCGTCTTCACGTCGAATACGAAACCACGTACGTCGTCGGTGTGCAGAAGGAATGGAGAGGTCCGTACGCGCTGCATGGACTGCCGCACGTCCTGTTCGACGTCCCGGAAGGCCTCGACCGCCCAGGCGGGGCGCTGGCCGACCTCCATCTCCAGGTCGTGACGGAAGTCCTCGGTGAGGGACTCCAGGCCGCAGCCGGTGTGGTGGATGAGCACGACGCTGCGGGTGCCGAGCGCGCGCTGGCTGATGGTGAGGGAACGGATCACGTCGTCGGTGACCACGCCGCCCGCGTTGCGGATGGTGTGGCAGTCGCCGAGTTCCAGACCCAGTGCGTCGTGCAGGTCGAGGCGCGCGTCCATGCAGGCCACGACCGCGACCTGCAGGACGGGGTGGGCGTCCATGCCGGGGTCGGTGAACGCGGCGGCGTACCGCTCGTTGGCTTCGACGAGACGGTCGGTGACGGTGCCGCCGTTGGGTATGGCGTCTTCGGAGTCTGTGGGAACGGATGCTGAAGTCGTCATATCTATGACGGTAGTGGTCACACGCTGTTCGGGCCTGCTGTGAGAGAGGACAAAGAACACCAATGAGTGTTGTTGTGAGGTAACCCACAAGGGTGGATCGCCTACACCCGAACGGGTGGAAATCCTGGTTTATCGCTTCATCTCGGGCGAGAGTCGCGACGCGCAGGCCGGTTCATTGACCGCGAGACACCGTGGACTAAAGTGACGCGAAGCGGGAGGCGGGACGCGCTCCCTGCTGGACTGCTATCCCCCGGAGGAACCGGTGACACGCCGGGATCTCCCCGCGTGCGCGGCGCGCACGTACGGCTCGGCCTCCTCCCGCTCCCGGTCGGCTGACGCTTCCGGCGCCGGCTGGCCTTCCCCTTCACCGGGGGACCTCCTCGGCTGGGGGAGGGCGGGGACCCGGCGGTGCGTTCGCGCGGTGCCGGACCTGAGAGGGCCCCTTGACCCAGAGCCGACATGTTCCGGTGATGCTCCAGCGATGCCTGGACATGTTGGCGCCCGCGCTGGAGAGGCCCGGAGCGGTCGTCGTCGACTGCACGCTCGGCCTCGGCGGCCACAGCGAGGCCCTGCTCGGCCGGTTCCCCGAGACCCGTCTCGTCGCCCTGGACCGGGACAAGGAGGCGCTGCGCCTCTCCGGAGAGCGGCTCGCCCCCTTCGGTGACCGGGCCACCCTGGTGCACGCGGTCTACGACGAACTCCCCGATGTGCTCGACCGGCTCGACCTCCCGCGCGTCGAGGGCGTCCTCTTCGACCTCGGCGTCTCCTCCATGCAGCTCGACGAGGCCGACCGCGGCTTCGCGTACGCCCAGGACGCCCCGCTCGACATGCGCATGGACCAGACGACCGGCGTCAGCGCGGCCGAGGTGCTCAACACCTACCCGCCGGGCGAACTCGTCCGGATCCTCAGGGCGTACGGCGAGGAGAAGCAGGCCAAGCGGATCGTGTCCGCGGTCGTGCGTGAGCGCGAGAAGGAGCCCTTCAGCAACAGTGCGCGGCTCGTCGAGCTGATCCGCGACTCGCTGCCGCAGGCCGCCAAGCGCACCGGCGGAAACCCCGCCAAGCGCACCTTCCAGGCGCTGCGGATCGAGGTCAATGGCGAACTCACCGTCCTGGAGAGGGCGATCCCCGCTGCCGTGAAGACGCTCGCGGTCGGCGGCCGGATCGCCGTGCTGTCGTACCACTCGCTGGAGGACCGGCTGGTCAAGCAGGTGTTCGCGGCGGGCGCCGCCACCACCGCGCCGCCCGGCCTGCCGGTCGTCCCCGAGCGTTACCAGCCCCGGCTCAAGCTGCTGACCCGCGGCGCCGAACTCCCCACCGAGGAAGAGGTCGCGGAGAACCGGCGGGCCGCTCCGGCGCGACTGCGCGGGGCGCAGCGCATCAGGGAGGCCGCCGAGTGACGGGAGTGTGCGTGAGTTGGACAACCGAACTCACTGGGTGCGTGAGGCGGAAACCAGGACCGCCAGTCGGAACGCCGGCTCACCGGGAGGGTGAGTGAGTAGGAAACCCGAACTGAGGGGGAGGGCGGCCAGGCTGGCGCGGCTCTTCCCGACGGGCCCGGGACAGGCGGCCCGCACGCCCTTCGTGCTCCTGGTCGTGCTGCTGCTCGGCGGTGGTCTGATCGGACTCCTGGTCCTGAACTCCGCGATCAGTGAAGGGTCGTTCCAGCTCGACGACCTCCAGAGGGAGACCAAGAACCTCACCGACGAGGAGCAGGCGCTTCAGCGGGACGTGGACGCCTACTCGGCCCCCGACGCCCTCCAGCGCCGCGCCCGCGAGCTGGGCATGGTGCCCGGCGGCGACCCGGCCTTCCTCAACCCCGACGGCAGCGTCCGAGGTGTCCCCAGCCCGGCCCCCCAGGAGCCGTCCTCGTACGTCCCCGTGGTCCACCCGCCGGAGGTGGTCCTTCCCCCGCAGGCCCCGACGCCCACCGTGACCCCGGCATCCGCCGCGCCCACCGGCACCCCGACACGCCGTGCCGGCCGGCCACGGGCCGTCCCAGCAGCCCGCCCCGCTCCCGACGACTCCCGGCAGGTGACGGAAGTGTCCGACAGGGAACCCCCGCGCCGCCGGGTGCCCTCGCCCGCCCGGCCCGTACGACCCGGCAGCCAGCGGCGGCCCGGTCCGGGCGCCCGCCCCGCCCGCCGTCCGGCCCCGTCCCGCGCCCAGGGCCCGCGCGCCATCCGCCTCGGCAGCCCCCGCCCCCGGCTGCGCCTGGTCAGCCTCGCCCTGGCCCTGGTCCTGATCGCCTTCGTCGTGCGGCTCCTCCAGGTGCAGGCGGTCGACGCCAGCGCGTACACGGCCAAGGCCGAGAAGAACCGCTACCTCAGTCGCACCCTGGCCGCCGAGCGCGGCGGCATCACCGACCGCAACGGCGTCGACCTGGCGATCAGCGTGGACGCGAACGACATCACCGCCGACCCCACGCTGTTCACGCGGAAGGCGACGAAGACCCACGACGCCCCCGAGCAGGCCGCGGCCCTGCTCGCGCCCGATCCTCGGCAAGGACGCCGAAGGAACTCGCCGCAGAAGCTCCGGACCAAGAACACCCGCTACGTCCTGCTCGCCCGACGCCAGACCCCCCAGGTCTGGAACGCAGATCAAGGACCTCAAGACCGCGCTCGCAGACAAGGCGAGCGAGGACGAGGACGCGGCGCAACGTCCTGGCGGGCGTCCTCCAGGAGCCCAGCACCAAGCGGGTCTATCCGAACGGCGACCTCGGCGCCGGGATACTGGGCTGGGTCAACGCCGACGGCAAGGGCGGCGGCGGCGTCGAGCAGCAGCTGAACAAGGAGCTGTCCGGAAAGGACGGCGAGATCCGCTACGCCCAGTCCGGCGGCCGCCAGGTGCCGACGGCGGGCTCCACCGAGAAGCCCGCCGTGGCCGGTTCCGAGGTCGAGCTGACCATCGACCGCGACATCCAGTGGGCCGCGCAGAACGCCATCGCCGAGCAGGTGAAGGAGTCCAAGGCGGACCGCGGGTACGTCATAGTGCAGGACAACAAGACCGGCGAGATCCTCGCCATGGCCAACTCGCCCGGCTTCGACCCCAACGACCTCTCCGAGGCCAACGCGGAACGCCCTGGGCAACTGGCGCCTCGAAGACGCCTACGAGCCCGGCTCGACCGCCAAGGTCATGTCGATGGCCGCCGTCCTGGAGGAGGGCGCCGCCACACCCGCGACGCACGTGACCGTGCCCAATCGGCTGCACCGCGGCGACCGGCTCTTCAAGGACGACATCAACCACCCGACCTGGTACCTGACGCTCAACGGCGTCCTCGCCAAGTCCAGCAACATCGGCACCATCCTGGCGACCGGCCAGCTCGGCAAGACCCAGCCGGAGGCCAACAAGGTCCTGTACTCCTACCTGCGCAAGTTCGGCATCGGCGACTCCACCGGGCTCGGATACCCCGGCGAGACGACGGGCATCCTCGCGCCCGCCCCAGGACTGGTCCACCTCCCAGCAGTACACGATTCCTTTCGGCCAGGGACTCTCCCTCAACGCCATGCAGGCGGCCTCCGTCTACTCGACCATCGCCAACGGCGGCGTACGGATCGAACCGACCCTGGTCCGCGGGACGAAGGGCCCCGACGGACGCTTCACCCCGGCCGCCAAGCCCAGGAGACACGGGTGGTCAGCGAGAAGACGGCGAAAACCCTGGCGCAGATGCTGGAGTCCGTCGTGGACGACCGGGAGGGCACCGGCACCAAGGCCCATATCCCGGGCTACCGGGTCGCGGGCAAGACGGGCACGGCCAACCGTGTGGATCCGGCTACCGGCCGCTACAAGGGCTACACCTCGTCCTTCGCGGGGTTCGCGCCGGCCGACAACCCCCAGATCACCGTCTACTGCGCCATCCAGAACCCCACAAGGGGCAGCTACTTCGGCGGTCAGATCTGCGGGCCCGTCTACAAGGAAGTCATGGAGTTCGCCCTGAAGACCCTCCAGGCGCCGCCCACCGGGGCCGCGCCCGCCAGGCTTCCCGTCTCCTTCACGCCCTGACCGGAGTCTCCCTGGTCAGCACGCACCCGCCCTTCTCAGCACCGACCGGAACCCCGCTCTCCCACCGGAACACCGACCAGGAATCAGCCCGTGACAACGACCCCTCCCGATCCCGGGGACCACGGCTCCCCGTCCACCCCGCCACGCCCCTCGCTTCGCCCGCCCGGGTGTGCCCGGTACGCTCACCGCCGTGCCACACGCTGATCAGTCCCAAACCACCCAGAAGGGCGTCCCTGTGACATATCCGGGGCCGCCCCGACCGGCCGAGAACTCCGCCACACCCTCGCGGAGCTTGCCGATCAGGTGGGTGCCGACCGACCGGAGACCGCCGCGAGGTCACGGGTATCACCCATGACTCCCGCGCCGTGCGCCCCGGCGATCTGTACGCCGCCCTGCCCGGCGCCCGGATGCACGGTGCCGACTTCGTGACGCAGGCGGCGGGCCTCGGCGCCGTCGCCGTGCTGACCGACCCGACGGGCGCCGAACGCGCCGCGGCCACCGGACTGCCTGTCCTCGTCGTGGATGCCCCGCGCGCGCGGATGGGCGAGCTGGCCGCGTCGATCTACGGCCACCCCGGCCGCGACCTGCTCCAGATCGGCATCACCGGAACGTCCGGCAAGACCACGACGGCGTACCTCATCGAGGGCGGTCTGAAGACGGCCCGCAGCACCGACGAGAGGGGCCGACGCGAAGCACTGTCGGTTGAGGGCGGTGGTGGGCGACGGGTGGGACTGATCGGCACCGTGGAAATGCGCATCGGCGACGAGCGCATCAAGTCGGAACGTACGACCCCCGAAGCCACCGACCTCCAGGCGCTGTTCGCCGTCATGCGCGAGCGCGGCGTCGACGCGGTCGCCATGGAGGTCTCCAGCCACGCGCTGGTCCTCGGCCGGGTCGACGGCTGTGTCTTCGACATCGCGGTCTTCAACAACCTCAGCCCGGAACACATGGAGTTCCACTCCGACATGGAGGACTACTTCCAGGCCAAGGCGCAGCTGTTCACGCCGAAACGCAGCAGGCTGGGCGTGGTCAACTTCGACGACGAGTACGGACGGCGGCTCGTCAAGGAGGCCACCGTCCCCGTGGTGACGTTCTCCGCGGAGGGCCACCCGGACGCCGACTGGCGCCATCGTCGTACGACGAGCGCGCCGGGGCAGCGGCACCGCGTGTGAGGTTTTCCTCAGCCGGCAGGCCGCCGCCGCTCGCGGGCGACGTGTGCCGCTGGGTATCGTCGAGGGAGCACGTTCGTCTGCTGGTGGGAGGCACTTTCATGTCCGGAAACGTCATCGTCGCCGGGGTCCGTACGCCGATCGGTCGTCTGCTCGGCGGGCTGAAGTCGATGTCCGCGGCCGAGCTGGGTGGCGTGGCCATCAAGGGTGCCCTGGAGAAGGCCGGCGTCACGGGAGACCAGGTCGACTACCTGATCATGGGCCAGGTCATCCTGGCCGGTGCCGGGCAGAACCCCGCCCGCACGGCCGGCATCCACGCCGGCCTCCCGCTCTCGCTCCCGTCGATCACGATCAACAAGGTCTGTCTCTCCGGCCTGAACGCGATCGCCACCGCCGACCAGCTGATCCGCGCGGGTGAGGCCGAGATCATCGTCGCCGGCGGCATGGAGTCGATGACGAACGCGCCCCACCTGCTGCCGAAGTCCCGCGAGGGCTTCAAGTACGGCGACGTCACGATGCTCGACTCGATGGCCTACGACGCCCTCTGGGACCAGGCCACCGCTCAGGCCATGGGGGCGCTCACCGAGAACTACAACCAGGCGACCAGCAACCTCACCCGCGAGGAGCAGGACAGCTTCGCCGCCGCCTCGCACCAGAAGGCCGCGCAGGCCTGGAAGAACGGCGTCTTCGACGACGAGGTCGTGCCGGTGTCGATCCCGCAGCGCAAGGGTGACCCGATCGTGGTCTCGCAGGACGAGGGCATCCGCCCGGACACGACGGTCGAGTCGCTGGCCGGGCTGCGTCCCTCGTTCAGCAAGGACGGCACGATCACGGCCGGCTCCGCGTCGCAGATCTCCGACGGCGCTGCCGCGGTCGTGGTGATGAGCAAGGCCAAGGCGGAGGAGCTCGGCCTCGAGTGGCTGGCCGAGATCGGCGCGCACGGCATGGTGGCCGGCCCCGACTCCACGCTCCAGATGCAGCCGGCCAACGCCACGACGCTCGCCTGCGAGAAGGAGGGCATCAGCACCTCCGACCTCGACCTGGTCGAGTTCAACGAGGCGTTCGCGGCGGTGGGCATCGACTCGACCCGCGCCCTGGGGCTCGACGAGTCGATCGTCAACGTCAACGGCGGTGCCATCGCGCTCGGCCACCCGGTCGGGATGTCCGGCACCCGGATCGTGCTGCACCTCGCTCTCGAGCTGAAGCGTCGCGGCGGCGGTGTGGGTGCCGCTGCACTGTGCGGCGGTGGCGGTCAGGGTGACGCGCTGATCGTCCGCGTCCCCGCCTGACGTGAGGCGCCGCGACGGCGGCGACGTCGGCGACCTGGTCTCCCGCGCCCGCGACGGTGACCCGCGCGCGGTCGCGCGCCTGATCTCGCTGGTCGAGGACGAGTCGCCGCTCCTGCGTGAGGTGACCGCGGCGCTGGCGCCGCACACCGGCCGCGCGAAGGTCGTCGGGATCACCGGTGCGCCCGGGGTCGGCAAGTCCACGTCGACCTCGGCGCTGGTCGGCGAGCTCCGCAAGGCCGGCCAGCGGGTCGGCGTACTCGCGGTCGACCCGTCGTCACCGTTCTCCGGCGGCGCCCTGCTCGGCGACCGGGTGCGCATGCAGGACCACGCGCTCGACCGCGAGGTCTACATCCGGTCGATGGCCTCGCGGGGCCACCTCGGCGGGCTGGCGTGGAGCACCCCTCAGGCGATCCGGGTCCTCGACGCGGCCGGGTGCGACATCGTGCTGATCGAGACCGTGGGCGTCGGGCAGAGCGAGGTCGAGATCGCCGGGCTGGCCGACACGACGCTCGTCCTCCTCGCACCGGGCATGGGTGACGGCATCCAGGCCGCGAAGGCCGGGATCCTCGAGATCGGCGACGTCTACGTGATCAACAAGGCCGATCGTGACGGCGCCGACACGCTCCGTCGGGACCTGCGCTCGATGCTCGCGCTGGCGGAGCGGGACGAGGGGGCGTGGAGGCCTCCGATCATCAAGACGATCGCCTCGAAGAACGACGGGCTCGACGAGGTCGTCGCCGAGATCGACCGGCACCACGACTGGCTGGAGTCCTCCGGCGAGCTCGCCGTCCGGCGTACGACGAGAGCGCGGGACGAGATCGAGGCGATCGCGCTGACCGCTCTGCGGGCGCGCTGGGGAGATGTGCACGGTCGTTCGGAGCTCGACGACCTCGCCCAGCAGGTCGCCGCGGGGGAGTCCGACCCGTACGCCGCGGCCGAGACCTTGCTCGCCGAGCTCTGACCCGTCGCCCGACCTGCCGACCTCTCGGCGCGCCTCCACCATCGTCTGGTCTAGACCAGATTCGATGGCGAACGACCTGCTCCTGTTCTCGGATGGAGATCCCCCGTCATGGTCAAGAAGCTCGTGCTCGCCCTCGTCGTGCTCTTCATCGGTTACTGGCTGTTCACCGATCCGCACGGCCTCGCCCACGCGACCAGCTCCAGCGCCGGTCAGACCTGGGACCTGAGCGAGCAGATGTTCCGGTCCGTCATCACGTTCGTCCACGCCCTGTGAGGCCCTGTGAGGCCCTGTGAGGCCCCGTGAGCAGCTCGTGAGACGACCATGAGCTGGGCCGATCCCGACATCCGCAAGCACCTCCTCCGCGACGAAGGAGAGGTGATCGTGGACGAGGTGCACCACCACTGGGTCGTCTACGTGCTGCCGTTGCTCGAGGCGCTGCTCGGGCTCCTCCTGCTGGTCTCGGTGGCCTACGTCGACCTCGACCTCGGGTGGGTGCCGCTCCTGCTCGCGCTCGTCGTCTGGATGCACGCCGCGTGGAGGCTGCTCGGCGCGCACCGCGACCGGTTCGTGGTCACCAACATGCGCGTGTTCCGGGTCAACGGCGTGCTGTCTCAGAACCTGGCGACCATGCCACTGAGCCGGATCCTCGACATCACCGTGGCCAAGCCGCTGCACGGCCGCCTGCTCGGCTTCGGCCACTTCATCTTCGAGTCGGCGGCGCAGGAGCAGGGACTGCGCGACATCCGGTACGTCGGGCGGCCGGACGAGCGCGACCTGTCGATCCAGCGGGTGGTGCAGCGCTCGGGTCTGCGCGGCCCGCGGCACTGGAACTAGGCCAGCCGCTCGACCCACCAGGCGATCGAACCCCGGATCGCGTCGCGAGAGGCGTCGGTGTCGTCGACGTTCTCGAAGCCGTGGTGGGCGCCGGGCACGTCGATCACGTCGACCGCACGCTCGGCGGTGCGGCAGCGGGTCAGCAGCTCGTCGGTGATGGGCACGATCCAGTCGAAGTCGTGCTCGGGGCGCACGAGCAGCAGCGGCACCTCCGATCGCGGTGCGGCCGCGATGCCGTCGACGAGCCCGAGGTCGGGGAGCTCCTCGTCGCCGACGGCGGCGTACGTGCCGGCAACGGCGAGGACGCCGTCGGGGACCGGCTCGAGGAAGGACCCCATGAGAAACCCGCCGGCCGAGAAGAACCACAGGCCGACACGATCGCCGTCGACCCGTGGGTCGGTCCGCAGCGCGGTCAGCGCCGTGTGGACGTCGTCGCGGGCGACTCCCAGGGTGTCGTCGTCGACGAACCCGTGCTCGAACATCGCGCCGACGAGCCCCGCCTGCGCGAGCAGCGCGCCGTACGCCTGGTACGCCGTCCACTCGCGCGGACGTGCCGGGAGGTCGGGGCGGAGGGGCCCGCCGTGCACCATCAGCACGGCGGGTGCCGGTGTCGACTCCGGCAGGTAGAGGTCGAGCCCGCCCACGGTCTCGGGCGCGACCGGATCGTGGGGCAGGACGAACGGTCGGAGGAACGGCGGGAGGTCGGCGGTGTCGTTGCTCATCGTCCGCCATCGCAGCACACGCGGCCCACGTCGGTCACCTTGATTAGGCTCCGCCCCATGCCACGGCTGCCCTTCGACCCGATCGACGAGGCCGCCCGCCAGTGGGCCAAGCGGTGGGAGGCCGTGCCGGCCATGCATGCCGTGACCTCGCTGATGCGGGTGCAACAGCTGGTGATCGGGCGACTCGACGGCATCCTCAAGCCGCACGGCCTGACCTTCGCGCGGTACGAAGCGCTGGTCCTGCTCTGCTTCTCCTCCCGCGGCTCGTTGCCGCTCGGGAAGATGGGGGAGCGGCTCCAGGTGCACCCCACCTCGATCACCTCCATCGTGCAGCGGCTGGAGGCCGACGGCCTCGTCACCCGGCGTCCCCACCCCGACGACGGCCGCGCGATCCTGGCCGAGGTCACCGACTCCGGCCGCGCGCTCGTCGAGGTGGCGACCGCCGACCTGGTCGGCGCCGACTTCGCCCTCGGGTCACTGTCCGACGACGAGCTCGGACAGCTCTCCGAGCTCCTCCGGCCCGTGCGCATCGCGGCGGGAGACTACGAGTGACCGACTCCGACGCCGTACGCCGGGTCGCGGCCGTGCTGCCCCGTGCCTACGAGGTCGAGGTGCGGGGTCGAGCGAAGTTCCGCGTGAAGCAGATCGTGTTCGTCGCGTTCTCCCGCGACGAGCGAGACATCGGGTTCGGCTTCCCCAAGGCCGAGCGCGACGGGCTCGTCGCCTCGGACCCCGAGACGTTCTACCTGCCGGGCCAGACCGACCTGCGCTACCAGTGGGTGTGCGCCCACCTCGACCGGCTCGAGGAGCAGGAGATGCGCGAGCTGGTCGTCGACGCCTGGCGGATGTGTACGCCGCAGATGCTCCACGACCTCCCCGACCTGCCGGCCCCGACGGCGCAGGCATGGGACCTGATCGACAAGCAGGCCTGGCACGACGTACGCCCGCTCCTGCACCCCTACCTCCACTTCGACGACGGTGACCTGTCGCTCCGTGGCCGCAACCAGGTGCTCGAGCACCTCCGGGGGCACCCCACGCCCAAGCCACCGACCGACGTCGAGGTCCGCGACGGTCAGGTGTACCGCTGGCGGCGGTGACGCCTGAGGGTGCGACGCCATCGGGTCACGCGTCGTACCGCACCCGGTAGCGCAGATGCGTTGTTCACGGCGATGGTGCTCACACAGCTCGGACGCCACGGCCTCCGCAGAGTGAGGCAGTCGTCGGTTGGTCGGCGTGCGGTCCTTGTCCGCTGGGAGTGCGAACGCGTCCGAACAGCGCGAGCCGAACCTCGCTCGGGACGGCACGATCGAAGCGTCAGGACGACTTCCACCACTCGACCCTTGGAGGACACCATGTTCATCGCCGTACTCGACCTGTACACCACCGCCCCGGACCGGGCCGCGGCCTTGGCCCAGCTCGAGGCCGAGCGCGAGGAGGTCCGCGCCATGCCGGGCAATCTCGACTTCCGGGTGTATGCGGCACGCGACAACGAGGAGGGCGGTCGCGGTGATCCACGAATGGGCCGACCAGCCGTCGTTCGCCGCCTACCTCGCCTCTGACTCGTTCGAACGCTCGGGCGCGGTCATCCGCCCGCTGATGTCGGCGCCGTCGGTCAGCCGTCGGTTCGAGGCCTCGCTGGTGGAGACGGTCTGAATCGCAGCCCCTCTAGGGTGAGCCGATGCCAGCCAACCCGGTGAGGCGTGAGGCGTTCGCGTTCGCGCGGGAGTTCCCGGCGGGCCCGCCGTCGGAGCTGAAGGTCGAGCGGCACTACCTGCTCTGCGCCTCTCGCGGCGCGCTGCGGTTGGAGGCACACGGCCAGGTCTGGGTGCTGCCCCCGGCCCGGGCTGCGTTGATCGCTGCTGACGAGCCGATCCAGGTGGCGATCCCGCAGCCGGTGACGACCTCGTCGGTGCTGTTCGACCCGGGCTTCGCCCCGCCGCCACCCGCACCGCTGACCGTCTTCGACCTCACCCCGCTGGCTCGGTCCTTGGTGACCGAGTGTGTGCAGTGGCCGGACGCCGAGGAACCACTCCCGTCGTACGCCCGCAGCATGTTCGGCGCCCTGGCAGCGGTCGCCTGGCGACTGGCGGAGCATCCCAGCACCGTCACCGTCCCTGCCGGTCGGTCCCACGAGCTCCGCCGGGCACTGGCCCTGACCGATGAGCGGCTCGTCGACGAGCTCAGGTTCGCCGACATCGCCCGCGACGTCGGGCTGGTGCCACGCTCGCTCGCTCGACGGTTCGAGGACGAGTGCGGGATGACCTGGAGCACCGTGCTGCGCCGGATGCGCGTACTACGCGCGATCGAGAAGCTCGCGACGGACGGGCGCTCGGTCACCGAGATCGCCCACGCGGTCGGGTACACGTCGCTGTCGGCGTTCAACGTCGCGTTCCGCGACCTCACCGGGCGAACGCCGACCCAGTACCGTCAGACGTTCCGACCCTGAAGCCCTGAAGTACGGAGAGACCCTGACACAGGGCTCATCGTCCGCGGCGGTCCAGCCGGTCCCAGGGCCAGTCGGTGGTGAGCCAGCTCGCGACAGCGTCGGCGAGTGGTACGTCGAGGCCCGCCCTGTCGGCCCTCACCCAGGAGTGCACGGTGACGTCCCACTCCTCGGCGGTCGAGGGATACACGTAGACGCAGCCGATGACGTCCCGATCACCCGGATCGAGGACGGTGAAGGTGAACCCGGTGCGCTGCCTGAAGTCGTCGGCGTGCCGGCTGAGGTCGGCGAGGTTCTCCTCGAGCGTCATGCCGCCGACCGGCGGCCACGTGCTCTCGGCGAAACCGGGAGTGGAGCGGATGTGCTCGATGCTCGACGTCCAGGCGTCGAAGTCTGCCTGGTTGTGCTCCGGCCCCAGCGGCTCGAGACGGAACTGGTCGGTCGTCAGCGACGTCGGTGGATCGAAGCCGACGGGTACGAACTCGTCCGAGGTCATGACCCGGACCGTACTGGTCTCGTCTGGCCCGGCATCGGGGTTCTCACCGATGGTGTGCCCGATGGCCAGCGCGCTGATGGCGATGGTTGGCCGGCTACCCGCGCCGAGGCGACGCATGAGAGGCGCCGTTCGAGCGCTCGCCCAAGTGGGGGTAGGCCAGGGAGCCCAGGTTCGGCAGGATGTCGCCATGGCGAAGAAGAGGCTCAGGTCCGCGGCTGGTGCTGCCGAGGACCAGCTCAAGGCCGGGGCCAAGCGGCTCCAGGCCCAGCTGGGCACCGTCGAGAAGGCCGCGGGCAAGCTGGCGACCAAGGCCAAGGGGCGCCTCCCGGCTCCGGCCGACGTCAAGCCGGACCTCCCCGGCGTACGCCGCCGCCTGCAGAAGGCGACGTCCTCGGTGACGAAGCGCAAGGCCTCGCGTGACGCGCCGAGCACGAAGAGCGCGGCACGCAAGCCCACGCCAACAGCGGCACCGACGACCGCGTCGAGCGCCGCGTCGGTCCCCGACGACTCGTGGACGGTCGCCGATCTCCGGGCCGAGGCGAAGAAGCGGGGACAGACCGGTTACTCCCGCAAGACCAAGGCCGAGCTGCTGGCGGACCTCCGCGGTTAGGCGAATTTAGTAGGACGTCCTACTATTTCGGGTATGGACGCTCGCTCGCGCTGGCAGGACCGCTACGACCGCTCGCGCGTGCGCGACGCGGACTTCACCACCCTGTCCGGGATGGAGGTCCAGCCGGCGTACGGTCCGGCCGACGGCAGCGACGCGGAGTGGCCGGGCGAGTTCCCGTTCACCCGCGGGCTGTACCCGACCGGCTACCGCGGCCGCACGTGGACGATCCGGCAGTTCGCCGGGTTCGGCAACGCGCAACAGACCAACGAGCGCTACCGGATGATCCTCGGTCGCGGAGGTGGCGGCCTGAGCGTCGCCTTCGACATGCCGACCCTGATGGGCCGCGACTCCGACGACCCGCAGTCCCTCGGCGAGGTCGGCCACTGCGGGGTCGCGATCGACTCCGCGGCCGACATGGACGTGCTGTTCGACTCGATCCCGCTCGAGGACGTCACCACCTCGATGACGATCAGCGGTCCCGCGGTCCCGGTGTTCTGCATGATGCTCGTCACCGCCGAGCGCCAGGGCGCCGACCTCTCGAAGCTCAACGGCACGCTCCAGACCGACATCTTCAAGGAGTACATCGCGCAGAAGGAGTGGCTGTTCGGCCCCGAGCCGCACCTGCGCCTGATCGGCGACCTGATGGAGTACTGCGCCGAGAAGATCCCGGCGTACAAGCCGCTCTCGGTCTCCGGCTACCACATCCGCGAGGCCGGCTCGACGGCCGCGCAGGAGCTCGCCTTCACCCTCGCCGACGGCTTCGGGTACGTCGAGCTCGGCCTCAGTCGTGGCCTCGACGTCGACGTCTTCGCGCCGGGTCTCTCGTTCTTCTTCGACGCTCACGTCGACTTCTTCGAGGAGATCGCGAAGTTCCGCGCCGCTCGTCGCATCTGGGCGCGCTGGATGCGCGACGTCTACGGCGCGCAGACCGAGAAGGCGCAGTGGCTGCGGTTCCACACCCAGACCGCCGGCGTCTCCTTGACCGCGCAGCAGCCGTACAACAACGTCGTCCGCACGGGCATCGAGGCGCTGTCCGCCGTCCTCGGCGGCACCAACTCGCTGCACACCAACGCCCTCGACGAGACCCTCGCGCTGCCCAGCGAGCAGGCCGCCGAGATCGCCCTGCGCACGCAGCAGGTGATCATGGAGGAGACCGGCGTCGTGAACGTCGCCGACCCGCTCGGCGGCTCGTGGTACGTCGAGGCCCTCACCGACCAGATCGAGGCCGAGGCCAACGCGATCTTCGACCGGATCCTGGCGATGGGCGGCTCCGAGCTGACCCATGCCGACACCGAGAGCCTGGCCACGGCGACGCGCAACGGCGAGAACCCGCTCACGAAGGGTCTGCTGCGCGGCATCGAGGACGGCTGGTTCATGTCGGAGATCGCCGAGGCTGCCTTCCAGTACCAGACGGCGCTGGAGAAGGGTGACAAGAAGATCGTGGGCGTCAACGTCCACACCGACTCGATCACCCACGACCTCGAGATCCTCCGCGTCTCCCACGAGGTGGAGGTCGACCAGGTCCGCGAGCTGTCGGCCCGGCGTACGTCGCGCGACGAGGCTGCCGTCACCGCCGCGCTCCAGCACATGGTCCAGGTCGGCCGCACCGACGAGAACATGATCGACGCGATCCTCGATGCCTGCCGCGTGGAGGCGACCCTGGGCGAGATCTGCGACGCCATGCGCGCCGAGTGGGGCGAGTACCGAGAGCCCGCGCGCTTCTGACGCCTTCGGAGCGCTTGCGAGCGACCCGGCCCGAGGCGGACCATCTCGGGCATGCGTCACAACCGGTCTCTGGTCGTGACCGGCCTCGTGGCCGTGCTGCTGGCGGTCGCGGTCGTGTGGGTCGTGCTGCACGCGGACGACTCCTCGCCGGCCGCACATCCCAAGTCCGCGGCTCAAGTCCCGGACGTCATTCCGGGGCGCACCGTGTACGTCGAGTCCGGTCAGCCGAGCACCACCTTCCTCCCGCTCGGGCCAGTGCCGCAGGACGGGCGCACGCTGTCCGCCCAGCGCGCGTACAACCTGCTGGTGTCGGACTCGGCGAAGCTGCAGCTCATCCCGGCGACCGTCCAGCCGTACTACGGGGTGCTCACCGACGCGTCGGCGTCGCCGATGGCCGTGAACACCCGTGTCTGGGCCTTCACCACGACGAGCGCGTGCACCGTCATCGGCGGCATCCCCGCCCCGGGCGACCCGACCCCGTCGCCGCCACCTGCCGATCGGTGCCGCCTCTGGGAGTTCGTCAACGCCACGACCGGGCACGACCTCGGCGTGATCTCCCAGGAGGTCCTCCCGGACTGACGCTCCGAGCGCCTCCCTAGGATGAACGTCATGACGCAGCAGCCGTTCACCCGTCCGGGCGCCGTCGACCTGTCGGGGCTCAACCGCCCCGCGCCAGGCACGGCACAGCCGTCGGCCGGGAGCCCGTCGACGGGTGGGGGAGCGCCGGTCGGTGGGCGATCGGCGTACTCGGTCGACGTCAGCGAGGCGAACTTCCAGTCGCTCCTCGAGACCTCGGTCACGGCGCCGGTCGTCCTCGTCTTCTACTCGCCGAGCCGGGTGCCCGAGAGCACGGCGTACGCCGACGAGGTCGCCGCCGCCATCGAGGCCTACGACGGGCGGTTCCTGGCGGGTCTCGTCGACATCGACGCCTCGCCCGAGATCGCCCAGACCCTGCAGATCCCGCAGGTCCCGCTCCTGATGGTGATCCTCGAGGGTCGCCCTGCCGCCCAGCCGATCCCGGGCGTCCTCAAGCGGGACGAGGTCGACACCCTCCTCAACCAGCTCGCCCAGGGGCTCACCGCGCAGGGCATCACGTCCCGTCACCAGCCGCTGTCCGCGGCTCCTCCCGCAGACGGCGAGCCAGCGGAGGAGCAGGTCGACCCGCGCTACGCGGCGGCCCAGCAGGCGCTGGAGAACGACGACATCGACGGCGCGGTCGCGGAGTACCAGCGCCTCGTCGACGCCAACCCCGCGGACGCCGAGGCGGCGGCCGGACTGGCGATGGCCAAGGTGCTCCAGCGGACCCAGGGGGTCGATCTGACGGCCGCCCGCGAGGCGGCCGCCGCGAAGCCCGACGACGTGGAGGCCCAGACCCTGGTCGCCGACCTGGATCTGCTCGGGGGTCACGTCGACGACGCCTTCACGCGGCTGGTCGACCTGGTCCGACGTACCGCCGGCGACGAGCGCAACCGAGCCCGTGAGCACCTGGTCGGCCTGTTCGCAGCCGTCGGCAACGACGATCCCCGGGTGCTGCGCGGCCGGCAGAACCTCGCGTCGGCGCTCTTCTGAGGCCGACATGAGCACGATCGTCTACTGCCACGCGCACCCCGACGACGAGGCGTCCCAGACGTCCGGGGCGATGGCGCGCGCCAGCGCCGAGGGACACCGCGTCGTCGTGGTCTTCGCGACCAACGGCGACCACGGTGAGATCGCGGCCGACGCCGTCGAGGGGGAGACGGTGGCCGAGTACCGCCGCCGGGAGGCGGAGGCGTCCGCGGCCGCCCTCGGTCTGGCTCGCATCGCCTGGCTGGGGTACGCCGACTCCGGGATGACCGGCTGGGAGCAGAACGACGCCGAGGGTTCGTTCTTCCGGGCGGACCTCGATGAGGCAGCCCGCCGGTTGGCGGACGTCCTCGACGAGGAGGACGCCGACGTCCTGATCGGCTACGACTGGCACGGCGGTTACGGCCATCCCGACCACGTGAAGGTGCATCACCTCGCCCACGCCGCCGCGCCGTTGGCTCGACGTACCCCGCGCCTGCTCGAGTCGACGTTCAACCGCACCGACATGTGGCGGATGGTCGACGAGGCTCGAGCCGCCGGCGTCGAGGTCAGCAAGGACTTCGAGAACTGGAACCCCGACGACCCGATGGACGACGGCAACCCCCTGGGCAGCACCGAGGACGAGATCACCTGGGAGGTCGACGTCTCGGCATACCTCGCGCAGAAACGGGCCTCGCTCGAGGCGCACAAGTCGCAGGCCACGGACATCGAGCAGTTCCTGGGCATGAGTCCCGAGATCTTCGCGCGGACCTTCGGTCGGGAGCACTACATCGAGCCCGGCGTCGACGGCCCGATGCGACGCGCCTGGCCGTTCGAGTCGACCAGCGACGCGTGAGGAACGAACGCGGCGCGTGGGGTCGGCCCAGGTCGGCTGCGACCGGCTGGACGAGCCGCGCGAGCGCGTCGGAACCCGGTGACGAGGCCTGCGGGCCGCCCGCGAGCGGAGTCGTCCTCGACCCGGCCGGCCGGCTCGACCAGCGGGCGGTCAGGCGGTGGAGTCCGACTTCCCGCCGAGCGCGGAGCGACCGGCCTCGAGCCGGGCGACCGGCACGCGGAACGGTGAGCACGAGACGTAGTCGAGCCCGGTGGCGTCGAAGAAGTGGATCGACGCGGGGTCGCCGCCGTGCTCGCCGCAGACGCCGAGGTGGATGTCGGGGTTGGCCTGACGTCCCAGCCGTGCGGCGTGCCGGACGAGCCGTCCGACCCCTTCGACGTCGAGGGACTCGAACGGGCTGACCTGGAAGATGCCGTGCTGGAGGTAGCGGCTGAAGAAGGACGACTCCACGTCGTCGCGCGAGAAGCCCCACGTCATCTGGGTGAGGTCGTTGGTCCCGAAGGAGAAGAACTCCGCGGACTTCGCGATCTCGTTCGCGGTGACCGCCGCGCGTGGGAGCTCGATCATCGTGCCGACCTTGTGCGGGACGGACATCCCGCGCTCCTGCTCGACCGAGCGTGCCACCTCTGCGATCTGGCCCCTGACCAGGTCGAGCTCGGTCACGGCCGCCACCAGCGGGATCATGATCTCCGGCTGCGGGTGGCCCCCGGCGGAGATCCGCTCGCTCGCCGCCTCGAGGATCGCCCGCACCTGCATCTTGAACAGCCCGGGGATGACGATGCCGAGTCGTACGCCGCGCAGGCCGAGCATCGGGTTCTGCTCGTGCAGGCGCTTGACGGCCTCGAGCAGCCGTTGGTCGTGCTCGTCCTCCACGTCGGCCTCGTCGTCCAGGGCGACCTTGACCGAGAGCTCGGTGTAGTCGGGGAGGAACTCGTGCAGCGGCGGGTCGATCAGCCGGATCGTGACCGGCAGCCCGTCCATCGCCTCGAGGATGCCCCGGAAGTCGTCGCGCTGCAGCGGCAGCAGCTCGGACAGGGCGGCCTCCTGGCCGGCCTCGTCCTCGGCGACGATCAGGTTCTCGACGAGCTGCCGGCGCTCGCCGAGGAACATGTGCTCGGTGCGGCACAGGCCGATGCCCTCCGCCCCGAACCGGCGTGCGCGAGCGGCGTCCTCGGGGGTGTCGGCGTTCGCGCGCACGCGGAGCCGTCGTACGCCGTCGGCATGGCTCATCACCCGGTCGACCGCGGTGACCAGGTCGTCCTCGCCCCCCTGGAGCTGCGGGGTCTCGCCCTCGAGGTAGCGCATGACGACGGAGTCGGTCACCGGTACGGCGCCGAGGAACACCTCGCCCGTGGTGCCGTCGATCGAGATCACGTCGCCCTCGTTGATCGGGTCGGCGCCGCGCACCTTGGCGCGCTTCTTCTTCACGCTCACGTCGAGGGCCTCGACGCCGCACACACACGTCCGGCCCATGCCGCGCGCGACGACGGCGGCGTGCGAGGTCTTGCCGCCCCGGCTGGTGAGGATGCCTCGCGCAGCCACCATGCCGCGGAGGTCGTCGGGGTTGGTCTCCTTGCGGACCAGGATCACGTCCTCGCCGCGCTCGGCCCACTCGACCGCGGTGTCGGAGTCGAAGACCGCCTTGCCGACCGCTGCGCCGGGGCTGGCGTTCATGCCGGTCGCGAGCAGCGTGCGCTCGGCCTTCTCGTCGAAGCGCGGGAACATCAGCTGCGCGAGCTGCGCACCGGTCACCCGGCGCAGGGACTCGTCGGTGTCGATCAGGCCTTCGTCGGACATGTGGCGTCCGATCCGGAACGCCGCCTCGGGCGTGCGCTTGCCCACCCGCGTCTGGAGCATCCAGAGCTTGCCGCGCTCGACGGTGAACTCGATGTCGCACATGTCGTGGTAGTGCTTCTCGAGCTTCTCCATGATCTGGAGGAGCTCGTCGTGGGACCTCCGGTCGATCTCCGCCATGTCCGCCAGCGAGACGGTGTTCCGGATACCGGCGACGACGTCCTCGCCCTGCGCGTTCTGCAGGTAGTCGCCGTACACGCCCTGGTTGCCCGAGGCGGGGTCGCGCGTGAACGCGACCCCCGAGCCGGAGTCGTCGCCCCGGTTGCCGAACACCATCGCCTGGACGTTCACCGCCGTGCCCATGCCCTCGGCGATGCGCTCCTGGCGCCGGTAGAGGGCCGCGCGCTCGGTGTTCCACGAGTCGAAGACGGCTCGCATCGCGAGGTCGAGCTGCTCACGCGGCTCCTGGGGGAAGTCGCGACCGGCGTGCTCGCGGATCGCCTGCTTGAACGTCTCGACGAGGCCGCGCAGGTCCTCGACGCCGAGGTCGGTGTCGGACTCCGTGCCGCGATCCTTCTTCAGCCGGTCGAGCGCCTTGGCGAACACCTCGGACTCGATGCCGAGCACGGTGGCCCCGAACATCTGGAGCAGGCGGCGGTAGGAGTCCATCGCGAACCGCTCGTCGCTGCTCTGCTCGGCGAGCCCACGCACGGACTCGTCGTTGAGGCCCACGTTGAGGACGGTCTCCATCATCCCGGGCATCGAGACCGCGGCCCCGGACCGGACACTGACCAGGAGCGGGTCGCTCGGCTCGCCCAGGCGTCGACCCATCTCCTTCTCCAAGGCGGCGAGGTGCTCGTCGATCTCTCCGGCGAGGCCGTCGGGCAGGTCGCTCGCCTCGAGGTACGCCCTGCACGCCTCGGTGGAGATCGTGAACCCCGGCGGCACCGGAAGGCCCAGGTTGGTCATCTCGGCGAGGTTGGCGCCCTTGCCGCCGAGCAGCTCCTTCTGGTCCCTGTCGCCCTCGGTGAAGTCGTAGACGTAGGTCATGGGCCGATCCTCCCCTGTCGGATGTGCCTTGGCCATCGCCGGTTCAGGTCACGCCACCACTCTCGACGTACGCCGGTCCGTCGCCGCCGACGTTGGTCAGCGCGGACTCGATCCGACGGGCCGTGAAGTCGGCGCAACGCTCACGCACCTGCTCGATCGTCGCGAACTCGGCGCTCCGGATCTCCCGCGGCTGCATCGTGATCCCGTCGAGCAGGCCCGGGTCGTGCTCGCCCCCGTCGAAGACCAGGCACACAGCGTCGTCCCAGCCGCCCCACGGTGGCAGCCAGTCGGTGAGCAGGAGCCGGCCGGCCTCGAGGTCGAGCGCCAGCTCCTCCTCCACCTCGCGGCTCGCGGCGAGCTGCGGTGACTCGCCCACCTCGACGACCCCGCCGGGGAGGTCCCAGTCGTTCTTGTAGGTGAGCCGGCAGATCAGCACCCGACCCTCGCGATCGCGGACCAGGAGCTGGCTGATGGCGCGCTTGCGGGGGAGGAACGAGTTGAGCAGGGCGCGGAAGCCCTCGGGCTCGGAGATCGGGGCGTCGCTGACCAGCCGGGCGTAGACGACCATCCCGGGAGCGTCCTGCACGTCGGTCATGCCGGGCTCGAGCCGTCGGATGCCCTCGCGGCGCAGTCCCGACCGCGTGGCGACGCGCTGGGAGACCCTGTTGCGCGGGTCGACCTCCGCCTCGACCCGGCGTACGCCGAGGTGGGCGAAGGCGTGGTCGATCAGGAGGCGGGTGGCCTGCGTGGCGTACCCGTGGCCGCGCTGTCCGGCGTACACCGCCCAGGACAGCGATGCCGTCTCGCCCTCGGGCCGCAGCGAGACGACCCCGACCGTCGTGTCCTCGTGCACCACCGCGAACGTGAGGCAGGTGCCGGCCTCACGTTCGAGTCGCCAGCGCTCGACCACCCCGACCATGTGGTCGTGGGTCGAGAGCCCCGGTGCGCCGAACCACTGGCGGATCTCGTCGTCGTCGCCCATGACGTGTGCGTCGATGTCGCGCTCGTCGAACGGGCGAAGAGTGACGACTCCGTCGGTGATGCTTTCTCCGGCGGAGTCGTCACTCGTGGTCACGCTCCGACCATAGCCACGCTTTCCTCCGTGCTCGTCTCCGCGTCCGCACCCGTACCCCGGCGCGGGTGGAGCAGGATGCCGAGCAGGGCGACCCCGGTGGTCGTCGCGGCCAGGACCACCAGGCTCCACTCGAGGGCGTGGGCGTACCCATCGCCCACGGCCCCGAAGAACACCATGCCGATGACGGCCACACCGAGAGCGTTGCCGACCTGCTGCGCCGTCGAGAGCACACCCGAGACGGCTCCGGCGTACGCCGGCTCGACGGTGCCCATGGCCGCGTCGATGAGGGCGGTCAGCGCGATCCCCATGCCGAAGCCGGCCAGGATCAGCCCCGGGGCGAGGTCCACGAGCGGGCCGTCGACCCCGTGCTCCGCGACCGCACCCAGGAGGGCGAGGTGGCCGAGGGCGAAGAGGCCGGCACCGGTGGGGACGGTCCAACGGCCCAGGCGCGCTGCGAGACGTCGCTGGCCGCCGGTGCCGAACATGTAGGGGATGGCGACCAGCGTGAACACGGCGCCGGAGGACAGCGCGCCGAGTCCGCGACCGTTCTGGAGGTACAGCGCCAGCACGAGGAAGTACGACGCCATCCCGACGAACAGCAGTGCCTGTGCGGCGATGGCGATCCGCACGGTCCGCGAACCGAACGCCTCGGGCTCGACCAGCGGCCGGAGACCACGCCGGAGGAGGGCCCGGCTGCGGACCACGGTCAGCAGGCCCGTGACGACGGCGCCCGCCAGGCTGACCCAGGTCCACAGCGGCCAGTCGAGGCGACGGCCCTCCAGCAGGGGGAGGAGCAGGGCGGTCAGGGTGGTCGTCGCGAGGAGCAGCTCGACCAGGTCGATGCGTGCGGCGTCGGAGTTGCGCCGGTCGGGCAGGAGTCGCGGAGACAGCGCCACGACGGCCAGGCCGATCGGGACGTTCACCCAGAAGATCGCCCGCCAGCCCGAGCCGGCGAGGTCGAGGTGGATCAGGATCCCGCCGATCAGCTGGCCGGTGGCGGCGGCGAGTCCCATCACCATCGAGTAGATGCCGATCGCCTTCGGCATGCGCGGTCCGGCGTACACGTCGCCGATCAGCGCCAGGACCATCGGCGAGACCATCGCACCGGCGACGCCCTGGGCGAGCCGGGCGCCGACGAGCAGCTCGATCGTGGGCGCGGCACCGCAGGCGGCGGAGGCGACGACGAAGAGGGCCGTGCCCCAGGAGAACATCCGGCGCCGTCCCCATCGGTCCCCGAGCCGGGTCACCGCGATGAGGAGGGCACTGAAGGTGAGGCCGTACCCGGCGACGACCCACTCGAGGCCGCTGTCGGAGGCATGGAGGTCCCGCTGCATCGAGGGCAGCGCGACGTTGACGATGAAGAAGTCGAGGACGACCAGGAAGATCCCGCCCATGAGGACGGCGAGTGGTGCCCAGCCGGTGTCGGTTCGAGAGTTCGGTGAGTTCATGTCGAGGGACGCTCCGGTCTCCCCCTACCGGAGGGTCAAGCCCGATTTCTCGGTGGTTTCGAGACAGGTGGTGTCGAGGCAGGTGGTTTCGAGACAGGTGCCAGGGCGCCTTCCTCAACCACCGGCAACCACCGGCGGGTGGGCGGTTGACCCTCCCCTGGGGGGAGAGTGTGTGATGGCGGCATGACCTCGGACGTCCCCTTGCTGAGCATCGGCGAGTTCTCGCGGATGACGTTCTTGTCCGTGAAGACGCTGCGGCACTACCACGAGACCGGACTGCTCGCGCCCTCCCACATCGACTCGTCGTCCGGCTATCGCTACTACGACGTCTCCCAGGTCACGACCGCCCAGGTGATCCGGCGTTTCCGCGACCTCGACCTACCGATCGAGCGGCTGCGCGCGTTCCTGGACGCCCCTGACGAGGAAGCGAGGAACGGCGTGATCGTCGACCACCTGAACCGGATGAGTGACCAGCTGCAGGCGACCCAGGCCACCGTCGACTCGCTCCGGCGGATGCTCGCCGAGGAGGACGCGGCCTTCCCGGTCGCGTACCGCGACGAGGCCACCCTCACCGCCCTCGCGATCGGGGACCGCGTCCGAGGTGCCGACGTCGTCGCCTGGTGGATGGACGCGTTCCGCGAGCTCCACCGCGCCGTTCGTGTCAGCGGTGCCAGGCGTACCGGCACCGACGGCGCCCTGTTCCCGACGGAGTTCTTCGCCGAGGAGGTGGGTGACCTGGTGGCGTTCGTGCCGGTCGAGGGGGTGCCGTCGCGGCTGCCCGCCGGGGTCACGGCGTACGAGGTGCCGGCCGGTCGGCTGGCAGTCACGACGTTCGACGGCCCTCCGCTCGATCTCGACCGTGCCTACGGCGCCGTCGGTCGCTGGGTCCTCGAGCAGGCGACGTCGTCACCGGGGCCGGTGCGCGAGCGGTATCTCCCCACCGGCGACGAGGACGACCTCCTGGCTCACACCACCGAGGTGTGCTGGCCCGTCGCGTAGCGGATGGCGAGGTCGGTCGCATCTTCAGGACTGATCCGTCCCATGCACGCGGCCAGGGTCAGTCCCTCGATCACCGCGAGCAGCAAGGTCGCCGCCTCTTCTCGCGGCGGGGGGACCTCCAGCAGATCGAGCACTCGATCGATGACCACCCGGAGGTCGTCGAGGTGTTGCTCGACATACGGCCTGAGGACAGCCCGACGCCCCTGCGACTCCTCAGACCCCTGCGACTCCTCAGACCCCTCAGATCGCTCAGGCTTCTCCGCACCCTCCGCGCCCTCCGCTCTGCTCCGAGCACACGATCGTCGATGAGTCCTGAAGCTCGATGTCGTATCCACGTTGCGCGATGCCGAAGTCACGCTTCACCTGGCCGGGCGGCTCGAGCCCACTGGGCTCGAGGGCGTAGCACGCCACGAGCTTCAGCCACACCAGCTCCTCGTCGAGGTGGCTGGCGTCCTCCGGCATCAGCGACTTGATCATGTACGCGACGGCCTCCAGCGGGTCCTCGGTCCGCCGGTGCAGCCGCCCGGCGCGGCGGCGGGCGACGACGTGATCCGCCGCGAGCCGGGCGAGGTCGGCCCACTCCGCCACGAGTCGGCGGATGGTGTTGACACCGGTCCCGAGCTCGGCTGCCACACGCCGCCGCGAAAGGGCGTCCGGCCCCTCGTCGCGCACGACGGCGAAGCATGCCTGGCGGATGAACTCGAAGCGGCCGGCGTAGTCGATGAGCCTGGGCATGGTGCATTCGTACGCCGAATGTGCGGGCGCCGGCGGTGCTCATCCACAGGCACGTCGAGAAGACACGGGCCGTGCCCGCAACGAGCGCTCTGGACTCGACGTTGTGGAACAGGTGATGCCCGCAAAGATGGCGCCGCATCTGACGTTGTGGAACAGGGCGTTCCACAACGACGTCGTGCCCCTCGTCGTTGGAGGATCATGGTGTTCCACAACGGCCCTGGCACGACGCCCGTTGAGGACCCACCTCGTGCCCGAAGGTGCCCGGAGGGCCAGTCCCGGGGTTCAGTCCCGGCGGTTCAGTCCAGCGGTTCAGTCCCGGCGGAGCCAGACGGTCGCCAGGGGTGGGAGCACCAGCGTCGCGTGCGCGGGCTGACCGCTCTCTGCACCCTCGACGGCCGTCACGACACCCAGATTGCCCACGCCGGATCCGGTGTACGCCGCGGCGTCGGTGTTGACGACCTCGTGCCACTCGCCTGCCGAGGGCAGCCCGAGCCGGAAGCCGCTGTGGGGGACCGAGGCGAAGTTCGAGACGCACACCAACGTGCCTTCGCCGAACGCACTGTCAGCACCTCGACGGATGAACGAGAAGACGTTGCGGCCGGCGTCGTTGGCGTCGATCCACTCGAAGGAGTCGGCTTCGCCGTCGCGAGCCCAGACGGCGGGGGAGTCGACGTACGCGCGGTTGAGGTCCTTCATCAGCCGGTGGACGCCGAGGTGCTCGGGGTGGTCGAGCAGCCACCAGTCGAGCTCGCGCGACTCGGCCCACTCCGACTCCTGGCCGATCTCGCCGCCCATGAACAGCAGCTGCTTGCCCGGGTGGGCCCACATGAAGGCGAGGTAGGCCCGGAGGTTGGCGAGCTGCTGCCAGCGGTCACCGGGCATCTTCCGGAGCAGGGAGCCCTTGCCGTGCACGACCTCGTCGTGGGAGAGCGGCAGCACGAAGTTCTCCGTGAACGCGTAGGTGAGCCCGAACGTGAGCTCGTTGTGGTGCCAGGCGCGGTGCACGGGCTCGCGCTTGAGGTAGTCGAGCGAGTCGTGCATCCAGCCCATGTTCCACTTGAAGCCGAAGCCGAGACCGTCGCTGTCGGTGGTGCGGGTGACCCCCGGCCACGACGTCGACTCCTCGGCGATCGTGGTCGCGCCCGGCACGCGCTTGTAGACGGTGGCGTTCATCTCCTGGACGAACTGGACCGCCTCGAGGTTCTCGTTGCCACCGAACTTGTTCGGGCTCCACTCGCCCTCGGGCCTCGCGTAGTCCAGGTAGAGCATCGAGGCGACGCCGTCCACCCGCAGCCCGTCGGCGTGGTACTCCTCGAGCCAGTAGAGGGCGTTGGCGTAGAGGAAGTTACGCACCTCCCGGCGCCCGAAGTTGAAGATGTGCGAGCCCCACTCCTTGTGCCAGCCGCGTTGCGGGTTCGGGTCCTCGTAGAGGGGGGTGCCGTCGAAGCGCGCGAGGGCCCAGGCGTCGGTCGCGAAGTGTCCCGGCACCCAGTCCAGCAGGACACCGATCCCACGCTGATGGAAGGCGTCGACCAGCCGACGGAAACCGTCGGGGTCACCGAATCGCGCGTCCGGCGCGAAGTACGACGTCACGTGGTACCCCCACGAGCCGCCGAACGGGTGCTGCATGACCGGCATCAGCTCGACGTGGGTGAAGCCGAGGTCGTCGACGTACGGCACCAGCTCGTCGACGAGCTGGTCCCAGGTCAGCACGTTCCCGTGTCGCTTCCGCCACGAGCCGAGATGGACCTCGTAGACCGACATCGGCTCGGCCACGGGTTGCCTCTCGCCACGCGCCCGCATCCACGCGTCATCGCCCCACTGGTGCGTGGACTCGTAGACGCGACTGGACGTGGCCGGGGGCATCTCCGCCCAGAACGCCATCGGGTCGGCCTTCTCGCGCCACTCACCGTCGGCGCCGAGCACGACGTACTTGTACCCGACGCCCGCGCCCACGCTCGGTATGAACAGCTCCCACACGCCCGAGGTGCCGAGCTGGCGCATCGGGTGCTCGCGGCCGTCCCAGTTGTTGAAGTCACCCTCGAGTCGTACGCCGCGCGCACCGGGCGCCCAGACCGCGAACGACGTCCCCGTGACGTCGCCGGTCGACGCGCGGTAGTGGTGGACCCGAGCCCCGAGCACCGTCCACAGGAGCTCGTGCCGCCCCTCGTTCACGAGGTGCAGGTCCATCTCGCCGAGGGTCGGGAGGAACCGGTAGGGGTCGTCGACCGTGATCGCGCCCTGGCCGTAGTCCACCTCGACCCGATAGTCCGGCACGTCGACCCCCGGTGGTTGAGGAGCGAGCTCTGCGTCGGCGTCCGGTGGTTGAGGAGCGAGCCTGCGTCGGCGTCCGGTGGTTGAGGAGCGAGCTCTGCGTCGGCGTCCGGTGGTTGAGGAGCGAGCTCTGCGTCGGCGTCCGGTGGTTGAGGAGCGAGCTCTGCGAGCGTCTCGAAACCACCCCGAACCAGCGCCCCGACCCAGACCCCCTCGTGCTCGTGCTCGAGCGGCACGCGCGTGCCGTCCGAGGTGACCACCGTGACGGTCCGCGCGAGTGGCTTGTAGACGCGGAAGGTGACGCCGTCGTCGTCGGGGTGGGGGCCCAGGAGCGCGTGTGGCTGGCCGTGCTCACCGCGCGTCAGCTGGTCGATCTCGGAGATCGGTACGTCCTTCATCGCGGATCCTCCCGAACGGAGTCGGTGGTGGCCGGCATCGGCTGACCGAGCGCAGCCAGCGGGATCGACAGCCACGAGGGCCGGTTGCGAGCCTCGTAGACGCACTCGTAGACCGCCTTGTCCGCAACGAACGCCGCGAGCAGGGTCTGCTCGTCGCCCGTCAGCTCGCGGCCGGCGTACGCCTCGAGGAACGCCGTCTGGTTGCGGTCCGACCACTCGGCCGCCCGGAACGCACGCTGCTCACCGCCGTCGTCGCCGGTCGCGGCCGCGGTCATCGCAGCGACCCGCGGTGCGTAGTCGAAGGAGCGCAGCATCCCGGCGACGTCGCGCCACACCGAGTCGGGGAGGACCCGGTCCGCCAGCGGCTTGGCCGGCTCACCCTCGAAGTCGACGACCTTCCACCCCTTCGCCGTGCGCAGCGTCTGTCCGAGGTGCAGGTCGCCGTGGACGCGCTGGATGGGTCCGGCCTCGATCGAGCCGACCGCCGCGAACAGGTCGCGCAGGGCAGGGGCGTGCTCGGCCAGCTCCGGGACGACGTCCAGGGCCGACTCGAGGCGCTCGGTCATCGCCTTCGCCAGCTCGGCGTGGTCGCCCGCGCTCCGCTCCGACGTCGGGAAGTGCTCGGCCAGGAGCCGGTGCACCTCGCTCACCGCTTCGCCGAGCCGCTGCGCCTCGCCCGCGAAGTCCCCGCCGACCTCGTCGGCGAACAGGTCGGCCTCGGCGAACAGGTTGCGGACCGACGTCAGCGCCAGCTCCCAGCCGTCGCTCGCCGTCCGCAGGAACTGTTGCAGCATCCCCAGCTGGAGGTCGCCGCTGTCGATCCACCCGAGCAGCGCCGCGATGTTCTCCGACCCGGCCAGGGTCAGCTGCTCATGGATCTCGATGTCGGGGTTGGTGCCGGGCGTGACCCGACGGAAGAGCTTCAGCAGTGCTTGCTCGCCGAACGCCACCGACGAGTTGGACTGCTCGCCGGTGAACGGCGTGGACGGGGCGGTGGCGTCGAGCTCCTCGCCCGGGAGCCGGCGGAACTCGAGCGTGCCGTCGGGTGGGTAGGCGAAGGCTCGCAGGTACGCCGCCATGGCATCGCGGTCGTGGACGGCGTCGTAGGCGTGGGTCCACCCGGCATCGGGGTCCTCCCACCAGCCGACGAAGGCGTGGTCGAGGCGGTGCTCGGGGTCGGTGTACATCGCCAGCGGCACTTGGTAGAGGTCGATCCCACCGTCGTCGTAGCTGACCTCGGCCAGGTCGACCACCACGCGCGGCGACTCCTCCGAGATGACGCCGAGTCGGCGTACGCCGGTCACCCGGAGCCCACGGCCCTTGCCGCCGAACCACCGCGCCCCCTCGATGTACTCCGAGAGCTGACGCAGGCTGTCGTCGGTCGGGGTGGACTGCAGGTCGGGGCGGACGTCGTCTGTCACGGGGCTGTGGCCTCCTCGGGTGGGGCGGTCAGCCGGAACCAGTAGAACCCGTACCCACCGAGCGTCAGCAGATACGGCAGCTCGCCGATCGGGGGGAAGGGAACGCCGCCGAGCAGCTCGACCGGGACGTGGTTCTCCCACCGGCGCAGGTCCAGCTCGACCGGCTGGGCGAAGCGCGAGAGATTGTTGATGCAGACGATCGCGTCGCTGCTCCCGTCGGGCCTGGTCCACTCGCGGGCGTAGGACAGCACCGACGGGTTCGTGCCGCCGAGATCGAGGAACTGGCCGAGCCCGAACGCCGGATGCCCGCGGCGGGCGTGGATCATCCGGCGGGTCCACTGGAGCAGGGACGACGAGTCCTCGAGCTGGGCCTCGACGTTGACGCTCTGGTAGCCGTAGACCGGGTCCTGGATCGCGGGCAGGTGCAGCTTGCCCGGGGTGGCGGACGAGAAGCCGGCGTTCCGGTCGGGCGTCCACTGCATCGGCGTACGCACGCCGTCGCGGTCACCGAGCCAGATGTTGTCGCCCATCCCGATCTCGTCGCCGTAGTAGAGGACCGGGCTGCCGGGCAGCGACAGCAGCAGGGCGGTGAACAGCTCCATCCGGTTCACGTCGTTGTCCAGGAGGGGGGCCAGGCGCCGGCGGATGCCGATGTTGGCCTTCATCCGGGGATCCTTGGCGTACTCGTCCCACATGTAGTCGCGATCCTCGTCGGTGACCATCTCGAGCGTGAGCTCGTCGTGGTTGCGCAGGAAGATGCCCCACTGACAGTTGTCGGGGATCGGCGGTGTCTGCTCCATGATCTCCGAGATCGGGAAGCGCGACTCGCGCCGGACCGCCATGAAGATGCGCGGCATCACGGGGAAGTGGAAGCACATGTGGCACTCGTCGCCGTCGCCGACGTACTCGCCGGTGTCCTCGTCGCGCTTGCCGCCGAAGTAGTCGACGACGTCGGCGGGCCACTGGTTCGCCTCGGCGAGGAGCACGCGCCCGGGGTAGGTCTCGTCGATGAACCGGCGGACCTTCCGCAGGAACTCGTGGGTCTCCGGGAGGTTCTCGCCGTTGGTGCCGGGGCGCTCGTAGAGGTACGGAACGGCGTCGAGCCGGAACCCGTCCAGGCCCATGTCGAGCCAGAACGACATCGCCTCGACCATCGCCTCGTGGACCTTGGGGTTGTCGAAGTTGAGGTCCGGCTGGTGGGAGAAGAAGCGATGCCAGTAGTACTGCTGGCGGACCGGGTCCCACGTCCAGTTCGACGGCTCGGTGTCGACGAAGATGATCCGTGCGTCCTCGTACTCCTCGTCGGTGTCCGACCAGACGTAGAAGTCGCCGAACGGCCCCTCCGGGTCACTGCGTGAGGCCTGGAACCACGGGTGAGCGTCGCTCGTGTGGTTCATCACGAAGTCGATGATCACCCGCATGCCCCGCTCGTGCGCCGCCGTGATGAAGTCGCGGAAGTCGTCGACGGTGCCGCACTCGGGGAGGATCGAGGTGTAGTCGGCCACGTCGTACCCCCCGTCGCGCAGCGGTGAGGTGAAGAACGGCGGCACCCACAGGCAGTCGACGCCCAGCCAGTTGAGGTAGTCCAGCTTCTCGATCACGCCCTGGAAGTCGCCCGTGCCGTCGGCGTTGGAGTCGCGGAAGGACCGCACCAGCACCTCGTAGAAGACGGCCGTCTTGTACCAGTCGGGTGACCCGTCGACCGGCGCGAGGGCCCTGTCGGTCGAGTCGGCGTCGAGTCGGCCGAGGTGGTCGCGGGCGCCACCTCCGCACTCATGCCGTCCTCCGCACCGTGAGGACGTGTGCCGGCTCGGTTCCCGGATCGAGCCGGACGTAGTTGTGCTGGCCCCAGTGCCAGTCCTGACCGCTGAGCTCGTCGTGGACGGCGAGACTGTCGTGCCAGTCGTACCCGAGCGCGGGCAGGTCGAGATGGACCATCGTCTCGCGCGCGGCGTGCGGGTCGAGGTTGATCACCACGATCACGAGGTCGTCCTCATCGGTGGTTGAGGAAGGCGCCCTGGCGCTGTCTCGAAACCACCCTTGCTGAACACCAGCACGTTCTCGTCGTCGCTGCTGTGGATCACCACGTTGCGCAGGCGCTGGAGCGCCGGGTGGGCGCGGCGTACCTCGTTCAGCTTGGTGAGGTACGGCGCCAGGGTGCTGCCTTCCTGGTCGGCCGCGGCCCAGTCGCGGACCCGGATCTGGTACTTCTCCGAGTCGAGGTACTCCTCGCTCCCGGGCCGCACCGCGACGTGCTCGAACAGCTCGTAGCCGGCGTACACACCCCAGCTCGGCGACCCGGTGGCCGCGAGGGCGGCGCGGATCTTGAACGCCGCCGGACCGCCGTACTGCAGGTAGGCGTGGAGGATGTCAGGGGTGTTGACGAAGAAGTTCGGCCGCATCAGGTGGCTGGTCTCGTGGGAGACCTCGCGCAGGTAGTCCTCGATCTCCCACTTCGAGGTCCGCCAGGTGAAGTAGGTGTAGCTCTGGTGGAACCCGATGGCCCCGAGGCCGCTCATCATCGCCGGACGGGTGAACGCCTCGGCCAGGAAGAGCACGTCGGGGTCGGTCCGCCGGATCTCGCGGAGCAACCACTCCCAGAAGGCCACGGGCTTCGTGTGGGGGTTGTCGACGCGGAAGATCCGGACGCCGTGCTTCATCCAGTGCCGGACGACACGGAGGACCTCCTTGCAGATGCCCGTGGGGTCGTTGTCGAAGTTGAGGGGGTAGATGTCCTGGTACTTCTTCGGGGGGTTCTCGGCGTAGGCGATGGTGCCGTCGGCCAGCGTGGTGAACCACTCGGGGTGTGCCGTGACCCACGGGTGGTCGGGTGCGGCGTTCAGAGCCAGGTCGAGGGCGACCTCGAGACCGAGGTCCCGAGCCCGCTTCACGAACGCGTCGAAGTCCTCGAGCGTGCCGAGGTCCGGGTGGACCGCGTCGTGGCCGCCGTCCTTGCTCCCGATCGCCCAGGGTGAGCCGGGGTCGTCGGGACCGGGGTCGAGGGTGTTGTTCGGGCCCTTGCGGTTGACCTCGCCGATCGGGTGGATCGGCGGCAGGTAGATGACGTCGAAGCCCATCGCGGCCACGGCGTCGAGCCGCTTCGCCGCTGTCGTGAACGTGCCGCTCACCGCCTTGCCGGTCTTCTCGTCGTACGTCGCGCCCTCGGACCGCGGGAAGAACTCGTACCAGCTGCCGAACAGCGCGCGCTCGCGGTCGACGTACAGGGGATACGGACCCTCGACCGTCACGAGCCGCCGGATCGGATGCGCGGCGAGGACGGCGACCAGCTCGGGTGACTGCAAGGCCGCCAGGCGGGCCTCGACCGGCCGCTTCGTGTCGTACGCCGCGGACGAGGCGCCGGCCACGACGTCCTTCTCGCGGGGGTCGAGATCGGGGTCGGTGAGCACCTCGTCGAGCAGGATCCCGCCTTCGGTGAACATCAGCTCCACGTCCACCCCGGCCGGGATCTTCAGACCGGCCGCGTGCTCCCAGGTGGCCACCGGATCGGACCAGGCGTGCACCTCGAACGTCCAGGCACCCTCGCGGTCGGGCGTCACCCAGGCGAGATAGCGGTCGGGGACGTCACCGGCCGCGGTCATCCGCACCGGCGCGTGCTTCGTCCCGTCCGGCGCGACCAGGACCACCTCGGCCCCCAGCTTGTCGTGGCCCTCGCGGAAGACCGTCGCCGAGACCGGCAGTGGCTCGTGGACGGTCGCCTTGGCCGGAAGCCGACCGAGATCGACCAGAGGCATCACGTCCATGACGGGGATCCGACCGACCATGCTCGTCACCCTTTCGAATCGACCACCGGCACGCAAGGCGAGGGTCCCGTGGCCGGACACATGGGCGTGACCAGCGTCGCAACGCCGAACCGCGGAGAAATTGGAACGATCAAGTGCAACTCGGCTACCGTCGGCGGGTGCGTGCGATCCGTCGATTCACCGTTCGTCCGGTCCTGCCTCCGGCCCTCTCCGCGCTCGGGGATCTGGCCGGGAACCTGAGGTGGTCCTGGCACCCGCCGACCCAGGACGTCTTCGCCGAGGTCGACCCCGAGATCTGGGAGTCGACCAAGCGGGACCCCGTGCGGCTGTTGGGCGCGGTCGCGCCAGAGCGGCTCGAGGAGCTGGGCTCCGACCAGGCCTTCCTGGACCGGCTGGGATCGGTCAAGGCCGACCTCGACGCCTACCTCTCGGGCGAGCGGTGGTACTCACGGAAGGCCGGCGAGGAGGCGCCCACGCGGATCGCCTACTTCTCGCCCGAGTTCGGCATCAGCGCGGTGCTCCCGCAGTACTCCGGCGGCCTCGGCATCCTGGCCGGCGACCACCTCAAGGCCGCCAGCGACCTCGGCGTACCTCTGGTGGGTGTCGGTCTGCTCTACCACGCCGGCTACTTCAAGCAGTCGCTGTCGAGGGAGGGCTGGCAGCTCGAGCAGTACCCCGTGCTCGATCCCGACGAGCTCCCGATCCGCCTGCTCCGCGACGAGACCGGCGCTCGCGCGCACATCTCCATCGCCATGCCCGGTGGCCCCGACCTCCTGGCCAAGATCTGGGTGGCGCAGGTCGGGCGCATCCCGCTGCTGCTGCTCGACTCCGACGTCGAGGGCAACCCCGACCACTACCGCGAGGTCACCGACCGGCTGTACGGCGGCACCTCGGAGCACCGGCTGCGGCAGGAGATCCTGCTCGGCATCGGCGGCGTCCGCGCCCTGCGCGTCCACGCGCAGCTCACCGGTGCCCCCGAGCCCGAGGTCTTCCACACCAACGAGGGCCACGCCGGCTTCCTCGGCCTCGAGCGGATCCGCGAGCTGACCGTCGAGGAGGGTGGCCCGAAGCTGGACTTCGCCGACCGCGCTCGAGGTGTCCCGCGCGTCCACCGTCTTCACGACCCACACCCCGGTGCCGGCGGGCATCGACCGTTTCCCGCGTGAGCTGATCGAGCAGTACTTCGGCACGGCGGGGCCGGTCGCCGGAGTCCCTCTGGAGCAGGTGTTGGCGCTGGGCGCCGAGGACTACTCCGGCGGCGACCCGACCGTCTTCAACATGGCGGTGATGGGCTTCCGCCTCGCCCAGCGAGCGAACGGCGTCTCCCAGCTCCACGGTCACGTGAGCCGGGAGATGTTCCACGGCCTGTGGCCCGCGTTCGACGAGGCCGAGGTGCCGATCACGTCGATCACCAACGGCGTGCACGCCCCGACGTGGGTCGGTCGCGAGGTCTTCGACCTGGCCGAGCGGTACGGCGCGGACGCCGACGCCGACGAGGCCGACTCCTACTGGCAGGCCGTCGACCAGGCGCCGTCCACCGACGTCTGGTCGGTCAAGCGGCTGCTCCGCGAACGCCTCGTGATCGACGCGCGGCAGCGGCTGATGAAGTCGTGCCTCAAGCGGGGCTTCCCCAAGGCCGAGTGCGCGTGGGTGGAGGAGGCTCTCGACCCCGACGTGCTGACGATCGGCTTCGCGCGCCGCGTCCCGTCGTACAAGCGGCTGACGCTGATGCTCCGCGATCCGGAGCGGCTCAAGCGGCTACTGCTTCATCCGGAGCGTCCGGTGCAGCTGATCATCGCGGGCAAGGCTCACCCGGCCGACGACGGTGGCAAGAAGCTGATCCAGGAGATCGTGCGCTTCGCCGACGACCCCGAGGTGCGCCATCGGATCGTGTTCCTGCCGAACTACGACATCGCGATGGCTCAGCCGCTCTACCCGGGCTGCGACGTCTGGCTGAACAACCCGCTGCGCCCCTACGAGGCGTGCGGCACGTCCGGCATGAAGGCCGCGCTGAACGGCGGCCTCAACCTGTCGATCCTCGACGGCTGGTGGGACGAGTGGTACGACGGCTCGAACGGCTGGGCGATCCCGTCCGCCGACGGCGTCGAGGACCCCGACCGGCGTGACGACCTCGAGGCGTCGGCGCTCTACGACCTGATCGAGAAGGACGTCGCGCCGCGCTTCTACGACCTCGACCAGGACGGCGTACCCGGTCGTTGGATCGAGATGGTGCGGCACACCCAGAAGTCACTGGGCCCGAAGGTCCTGGCGACGCGGATGGTGCGCGACTACGTGCGGCAGCTCTACACACCCGCCGCCGTCACCGGACGCGCGCTGAACTCGGACTTCAAGGGCGCGACCGAGCTCGCTGCCTGGAAGAAGGAGGTCCGCGCCGGCTGGGGCGACGTACGCGTCGAGCACGTCGAGAGCCACGGCGTCGGCGACAACCCCGAGGTCGGCTCGGAGCTGACCGTGCGCGCCTTCGTGGCCCTCGGGTCGCTCACTCCGGACGACGTCGCGGTCGAGGTCGTGCACGGTGTGATCGACGTCGAGGACGACCTGGTCGACTCGACCGTCACCCGCCTCGACCTGGCGGACAGCTACGACGGCGGCCGCTACCGCTTCGACGGCGAGGTCCAGCTCAAGCGCGGCGGCGCCTTCGGCTACACCGTCCGCGTCGTCCCCCGCCACAGCGTCCTCGCGTCCGTCTCCGAGATGGGCCTGGTCGCCCTCCCGTAGCGAGGACGTTCCGACCCGGCGGAGCCGGGGCGGAACGCCGGAACAAGCGCCGCAGCGAGCTTGCTCGCGAGGCGGCCTGACGCCGAGTCGGCGCAAAGAGACACCGAAATCACGCCGAGTCGGCGCAAAGTGACGTCGAGAATCACGCCAGTCGTCATACGACGACTGAGCGCTCACTCACTCGTCGTGTGCCGACTCGGCGTCAGGCCTCGCGGATCACCACGACCGTGCGGCCGTCCAAGGTGATGGACTCACCGGGGGTGACGTCGGTTCCCGCCGGATGCTGAGGACAGGTGGAGATGACCACCTCACCCTCGCGGCCCCAGATCTCGGTCGGCATGGTCACCTTCACCGCGTCGGCCTCGGCGTTCAGCCAGATCAGGAAGGAGCTGTCCCACTGCTGCTCGCCGCGCGGGCCGGGGGAGCGGAGAGGCGAGCCGGTGACCAGCATGCCGACCACGCTCAGCTCGTTGTCGGCCCAGTCGTCGCCGGTCATCTCACGCCCCTCGGGGTGCACCCAGGTGAGGTCCTTGCGGCCGCCGTCGATCGTCGGTCGGCCCTCGTACCAGTGCCGCTGTCGCAACGCCGGATGCTCGCGCCGCAGCCGGAGCGCGGCCTTGGCGATGTCGTAGACGTCGAGCCACGCGTCGTCCGGCCGCCAGTCGATCCACGAGGTCTCGTTGTCCTGCACGTAGGGGTTGTTGTTGCCGCCCTGCGTCCGGCCGCGCTCGTCGCCGGCGGTGATCATCGGGACGCCGTTCGACAGGCACAGGGTCACGAGCAGGTTCGCCGCGGTACGCCGCCGCAGCGCCGCGATCTCGCCGTCGTCGGTCTCGCCCTCGACGCCGAAGTTCTGCGAGCGGTTGGTGTACGACCCGTCCCGGTTGCCCTCACCGTTCGCCTCGTTGTGCTTGGCCTCGTAGGACACCAGGTCGCGCAGCGTGAAGCCGTCGTGCGCGGTCAGGAAGTTCACCGAGGCGTACGGCGATCGCCCGTCGTCGGCGTACAGGTCCGACGAGCCGGCGAGCCGGGTGGCGACGGTCCGGATGCCACTGGACTGGCCACGCCAGAAGTCACGCACCGTGTCGCGGTACTGGTCGTTCCACTCCACCCACCCCGGTGGGAACTCCCCGACGCGATAGCCGTCCGCGGAGACGTCCCACGGCTCGGCGATGAGCTTCACGTGCCGCAGGGTGGGGTCCTGTCCGATGGCGATCATCAGCGGCGACGCCATGTCGACGGCATGGCCGCTGCGAGACAGTGCGGATGCCAGGTCGAAGCGGAAGCCGTCGACATGCATCTGCGACGTCCAGTAGCGCAACGAGTCGAGCACCAACCGCAGCGCGAACGGGTCGGAGGAGTTCACCGTGTTCCCGCAGCCGGTGATGTCCCAGTACGTGTCGTCGCCCTGCAGCCCGAGAGCCGGCTCGCCCGGCTCTCGATGGTCGACCCGATGGTAGAAACCGCGGTCGTCGAGCCCGCGGAACGACAACGTCGGGCCCATCACGTCGCCCTCCGCGGTGTGGTTGTAGACGACGTCGAGGATCACCTCGATCCCGGCGGCGTGGAACGCCTTGACCATCTCCTTGAACTCACGCACCTGCCCACCGCGGTCGCCCGCGGAGGAGTACGCCGCGTGGGGGGCGAAGAAGCCGACGGTGTTGTAGCCCCAGTAGTTGGCGGCGCCGCGCCGCATCACGTGCGGCTCGCTGACGAACTGCTGCACCGGCAGCAGCTCGACCGCCGTGACCCCGAGATCGCGCAGGTAGTCGGTCACCGCACGCGTCGCGAGCCCGGCGTACGTCCCGCGCAGGTGCTCGGGCACCCGGTCGTGCAGGGCCGTCATGCCCTTCACGTGGAGCTCGTAGATGACCGTGTCGCGCCAGCGGGTGTAGGGGCGTCGGTCGTCCCCCCAGTCGAACGGCGGGTCGTGCAGCACGACCGCTTTCGGCACGTACGCCGCGGAGTCTCGGCGGCTGCGTCGGGAGGGCGAGCGCACGTCGTACCCGAAGATCGCGGGGTCGAAGACGAGATCGCCGCTGATCGCCCGTGCGTAGGGGTCCAGCAGGAGCTTGTCGGCGTTGAACCGCAGCCCCAGGTCCGGCTCCCACGGCCCGTCGACCCGGTAGCCGTACCGCGTGCCCGGCGCGACTCCGGGGATCGCGCCGTGCCAGATTCCGAGCGAGACCTCGGTCAGCGCGTGCCGCGTCTCCCTCTGACACGACACCACACCGTCGCCGTCGCCGGTGCCGTCGTCGAACAGGCAGACCCAGACCGCGGTCGCCTCCGGGGCGCGAACGGCGAAGTTCGTGGACTCCTCGTCCCACGCGGCACCGAGCGGCCAGGTGCGGCCGGGCCAGACCGGAGCCGTTTCGCCGGGGTGGCGCCAGGTTCCGGGGGTCACTCACGACATTGTGTCCGACGGTCGGCAGAATGCCGGGGAAACCCCCAGCCCGTTGGTCGAGCTTGTCGAGACCACCCGACCGGAAGGCATCAGATGGCGGAGTTCGTGCGGCTCGAGGTCGAGGACGGCGTCGGGACCATCCGGCTCGACCGACCCAAGATGAACGCCCTCAACGTCCAGGTGCAGGAGGAGATCCGGGCCGCCGCCACCGAGGCGAGCGAGCGTGACGACGTCAAGGCCGTCGTCGTCTACGGCGGCGAGAAGGTCTTCGCCGCGGGCGCGGACATCAAGGAGATGGCCGACATGTCGTACGTCGACATGGTCCGCCGCTCAGGTGCCCTGCAGTCGTCCTTCACCGCGGTCGCGCGCATTCCGAAGCCGGTGGTCGCCGCGATCACGGGCTACGCCCTCGGCGGTGGGTGCGAGCTCGCTCTGTGCGCCGACGTCCGCTTCGCGGCCGAGGACGCCGCCATCGGCCAACCCGAGATCCTGCTCGGGATCATTCCCGGTGCGGGTGGCACCCAGCGGCTCACGCGACTGGTCGGCCCGAGCCGGGCCAAGGACATCATCTTCACCGGCCGCTTCGTGAAGGCCGACGAGGCGCTGGCCATCGGTCTCGTCGACCGTGTCGTCCCGGCCGACCAGGTGTACGCCGAGGCCGTGGCGTGGGCGCGTCAGTTCAGCCGGGCCGCGACGTACGCCCTGCGAGCGGCGAAGGAGTCGATCGACGGCGGGATCGAGGTCGACCTGGCGACGGGGCTGGCGATCGAGCGCCAGCAGTTCGCCGCCCTGTTCGCGACCGAGGACCGCCGGATCGGGATGACGTCGTTCGTCGCGGAGGGTCCCGGGAAGGCGCAGTTCGAGGGTCGCTGACGTTGTGCCGATCTCCCGCGACACGGCGTCCGCCTGTGCCATCCTCGGGCCATGACACGCAGGGCCACGGGGTCCGACGAGCCGGATGAGGGCTCGGTGGAAGAGACCAGCGTCGACCGCTCGGCGCAGGTGAAGGCCGCCGTCGACCTGGTGCGGACCCGCGTCGCCCAGGTGGTCTGGATCCTGTGCGTGCTCGCTGCCCTGGTGCTCGCCGTCGGGGCGCTCTGCATCGCGCTCAAGGCGAACGGCGACAACAGCCTGGTGAAGTTCTGCATCGACACCGCCGACAAGCTCGACCTCGGCGTCTTCTCCCGCACCGACGGCGTCGCCCACTGGAAGGGCCACTCCCACACCGCTCTGACCAAGAACGCCTGCGTGAACTGGGGCCTGGCCGCGGTCGTCTGGCTGATCGTCGGCAAGATCGTCGAGCGCGTCGTTCGGCCGCGGGGCGCCTGACACTCCCTGAGAATCGGCACAAATCACACGGGCTCGCAACTCGTGGCCCTGGCTTTTGCCAGGGGGGTGTGATGGGGTGCTCGGGCGCGGGACCGGGGAGCGTCCCGCGTCGACCGACACCCCTGGGAGGCCTCAACCATGAACGTTCGTTCCAAGCACCTCAAGCTCGTCGGCGCGCTCGGTGCCTCAGCACTGACCGTCGGTGCGCTCACGGCGCCCGCCCTGGCCGCGGACCACGACCTCACCTATACCTGCGACCAGCCTCTGGGCCCCACAGATGCCACTCTGGACCCGGGGTCGATCCCGGCCAAGCTGACCGCTGGTCAGACCAGCAAGCGGACGATGACCCTGGTCGTGCACCTCAACCAGACCCAGACCGCCACCGCAGCTACCTTCGGCACCTCTGTCGACGGGACCATCAAGTCCAAGGGCAAGACTCTGCCCTTCAACCTCAAGATCCCCAACACCTCTATCCCGCAGACGCCGGGCGCCACCATGGACGCGACGGCTACGGGCAAGGGCTCCGTGACAGCCACCAAGGCCGGCACCGTCAAGATCAACGCCGGTGACATCGATGCCGTGCTGAACCTCTCGCGGCGGTGCTGGTGGAGACGTGAGCTTGCCGCAGCACTGCACCGCGCCGACAGACGGGACTCAGACCCTTGGCACCGTCACGGTGAGCAAGGACAAGTCCAAGACGACGGCGTCGGGCAAGTACACCGCCGCGAAGAAGTCCACGTCACTGACCTCGAAGGTCAAGGGCGCGAAGTTCGGCCTGGCCGGCACCGGCAAGGTGAAGTTCACGATCAAGAAGGGCACCAAGACCGTCGGGTCGGCCTCGGGCACCCTCAAGAAGGGCGTCGCCAAGGCCACGGTCAAGAAGGCGCTCGCGAAGGGGAAGTACTCCGTCAGCGCGAAGTTCAAGGGCGATGACGGGCTCAAGGGCTCCTCGGGCAAGGGGAGCTTCACCGTCAAGTGACCCGCTGAGCACGACGTACACGGCCCCGGCGTTCGCGCCGGGGCCGTTGCCGTAGTCGGCTCCCGCTGGGACGCCTCAGTTCATCCCCAATACTTGCCTTGACACTGACAACCACGGATGCCAGCGTTGCCAAACGTGTCCGCGCCCGTGGGGGGACAGCAGCCTGGCTGAACGCGCGGGCGTCACGGGTCCCCTCCTGAAGACTCACGGAGAGAGGACACCGTGTCTCATGCGTAAGAAACTCATCGCCCACGTGTCGGGAGTGATCGGCCTCGTCGGGGTGGCGGTGTTCGCCGGCATGGGCCCGGCCTCCGCCGGGCAACCCCACTGGTCGATGACGGTGGAGAACCTGCCGTCCGTGGTCTCGGCCGGCAGCGACGCCGGCTTCCAGGTCACGATCTCGAACACCGGGCCGACGACCATCCCGAAGGCGTACCTCGGCGTCGACACGTCGGTCGCTCCCGACTCCGTGACGACGACCCAAGGCAGCTGCGCGGCACCCGGACACACCTTGTCCTGCAGCCTCGGGTCGCTGAAGAAGGGCACGAGCGTGACGGTCGTCGCGACGTTCCCGACCAGCTCGGAGGCCACCGAGTTCTCCGCGGGGTTCTTCGCCACGACGCGGTGCCTCCCCAGCGCGGGCAAGACCCACTCCGACTACGGCGACACGTTGCGCGATCCGAACGAGGTCGCGACACAGCTGACCAACAGCCCGGACTTCGCGGGTGGCTTCTCCCTGGACGGCGCGCCGGTCAGCACCGACCCCTACCTCTCGACGAGCAACGTCCAGTCGACCACGGTCGTACCTCCGACCAGTGGCGTGGTGGTCACCGCGCAGGACGGTCTGGGGCCCGATGCGTTCACCTGTACCGGGTGCACGGGCACGCTGTTCGGTGAGTGGTCCTCGGTCAACGTCGATGACGGTGCCGTGCAGTCGGGCCTGATCAAGGTGACGCTGACGGTGAAAAAGGACCAGCTCCCGTACGGAACGAAGCTCTGGAACATCTCATTGGTGCACGTGCTGGACGACGGCACGACGCAGATCCTCGATCAGCGCTGCTGCAAGAAGCCGACGGCCAACTGCATCTCGGTCACGCAGCTCCGGTCGGGCGACGTCCAGATCACGGGCTACGTCACCGAGAACGGCGGGTTCAAGGGCATGGGCTGAGCCCAGGCACTGCAGCCACGGAGCCGTCAGGCTCAGTCGGCCGCTCGCGACAGCTCGTCGAGACGACGACCTGTCCGGGCGGCCGACGTCGTATCGCCCTTGCGCTGATAGAGACCCAACGCCTGCTCGAGGGCCTTGACCGCGTCGTCGGCGTTGCCGATCGACGCCTGGACCTCGCCCAGGTCGGACCACGCGTCTCCCCGGAGCTCCAGATCCGCCGTCGTCTCCGCGAAGTCGACGGCACCCTGGGCGAGCTCGAGCGCCCGGTCCGGCGCCTCGGCGGCGACCAGGCGCGCCCGGGCGGAGCGCCACAGCACCTGGCTCCACGCGTCGTCGGACTCCGACAGCGCCTCCGCGAGGACCACGAACCCCTCGGCGTCGGCGGACGCGCCCCGCAGCACCAGGACGCGAGCGAGCATGCCGGCCACGGTCGAACGGAAGTAGCGCTCGCCCAGCTCGGCGAGGAGGGCGTCGTCGCGCCGCAGGAGTGCCTCGGCCGCCTCCAGGTCTCCCGCCAGCACCTCGACGCGTGCCGACTCGATGGAGGTGGACGCCGACTCACGGCTGGTCCCGAGGTCGTCGAGCAGCGAGACCTCCTGGCGGTACATCTCCCGTGCTTCGTCGAAGTCGCCCTGCATCGCCCGGAGCTGTGCCACGACGCCACAGACGATGGCCTCCGCCCGGCGGTCACCCTCGACGTCTCGCAGGATGCGCTCGCAGACTCCCAGCGCCTCGGTGACCGGGGTGGTGCCCAGGACCGCGGAGACGGCGTACCCGGTGGCGCCCTGCCGGACCAGGCGCTCCTCACCGGAGGCCGTGCCCTCCTCGATCAGGTGCTGCGCGGCATCGGCGATGTCGTCGTAGTGTCCGGCGTTCGCGTGGATCAGGGACAGGACGCGCCAGGCGCGCGCGGCGCCGCCGTGGTCGCCGAGCTCCACGAGGGTGGCCAGCACGGCCTCCGCCTCGGCGACGGCAGGTGCCTCGTCGGTGTCGCCGCCCATCAGCTCGAGCGTGAGCTGACGGAGGCGGATGAGTCCTTCGAGCCGGCGGTCGCCGAGCTCGCGGGCGGCCTCGAGCGACGACGCGAGCAGGGCCGCGGCGTCGTCGAAGCGGGAGAGGGCCATCAGAGCCTCGCCGAGGTCAGGCACGAGCTCGAGGCGGATCGGGTCTCGGGGTTCGAGGAGCTCGACGCAACGACCGAGGAGATTCGCGGCGGCCGGCATGTCCGACCGGTCGAGTGCGCGCATCCCTGCGCTCGACAGCTTGGTCGCGGCCCGGGTCGCCAGGTCGCGGCCGTGCTCGTCGAGCGGGCCGAGCTCGCCGCGGTAGCGGACCGCCTGCTCCAGGTGGAAGCCGAGGATCTCCTCGAACTCGATCTCACGTCCTCGTTCTTCGTTGACCCGCTCCGCCCAGGAGACGAACTGCTCGTGCAGCGTGGCGCGGGCCCGCTTGAGGAGGCTCTGGTACGTCGCGTCGCGGACCAGCACGTGATGGAAGCGGTAGCCGTCGTCCTCGCCCGACGCCGTCGTGGGCTGGATGAACTGCTTGCCGCGGAGGGTGCCGAGGTGCCGGTCGACACTCGGCCGGAAGGAGTCGGGCACCAGGTGCTCCACGGCCGCGCCGGGGAACTGGACCCCGATCACCGAAGCCGGCTCGATCACTGCCCGCTCGGGCGCCGAGAGCGCGTCGAGGCGTGCGCTGAGGAGTGCCGCGATCGTGGGCGGCACGACGACATCGTCGCCGGCGCCCGGCGGACGGTCGCGCAGCATCGACACCAGCTGCTCGACGTACAGCGGGTTGCCTTCGGCGGCCGTGACCACACGCTGCCGGATCGCGGGGGAGAGGCTGGAGTGACCCAGCAGCTCGTCGATGATCGACTCGACCGCGTCGGCGCCCAAGGGATCCAGCTCGATCCGCGAGCGGCCGGTCGCGTCCCACCAGTCCGCGTGGACGGTGGAGATCTCGGGCCGCGCGGAGCAGATGACCAGGATCGGGTGGGGTGACGGCGACTCGACCAGATGGGTGAGCAGGTCGAGGAACGTCGCCTCGGCGGCGTGGATGTCGTCGACGACCACCAGGACAGGACGCGAGGACGCGAGCGTCTCCAGCAGCCGGCGCGCTCCCCAGAAGATCTCGGTGACCGGGAAGTCCCGGCCGGACAGACCCATGGCCGAGACGACCCGGTCGACGATCGCCTCGCGGTCGTCGTCGTCCTCGAGGAAGACCTCGAGCCGGTGACGCACGACCTCCGGTCCGTCGTCCTCGAGGACCTCCACCCCGTTGCGCACGATCTCGACCAGGGGCCAGAAGGTGATGCCGTCGCCGTACGCCAGACAGCGGCCGTGCAGCACGGCCGCCTCCTCCGACGCAGCGGCGACGAAGTCGGCGATCAGACGACTCTTGCCGACCCCGGCGTCGCCCGTGACGGTCACGAGGCGGGGAGTGCGCTCGGCGAGCATGGCGTCGTACGCCTCGCGGAGCTGGAGGACCTCGCGGTCCCGGCCGAGCAGCGGAGTGCCGGCCTGCGCCGGCGCCGCGACGTCGTGCACGTCGATCAGCCGGTACGCCGGCACCGGCTCCGGCTTGCCCTTGAGCGCGAGGTCGAGACGCTCGACCTCGACGTGGTGCTGCACGAGCTCGTGGGTGACCTCGCCGAGGAGCACCTCGCCGGCGGGAGCGTTCTGCTCGAGGCGAGCGGCGACGTTGACGGCGTCGCCGGTCGCGAGGTTCTGGTCTGCCGCGGGGTCGAGGTTCGCCACGATCTCGCCGGTGTTCACGCCGGTGCGGACGGAGATCTCCACGCCGTAGAACCGCTGGAACTCCTCGTTGAGCTCCGTGACCTTGACCTGCATGCCGTGGGCCGCGCGGACGGCCCGCAGGGCGTCGTCCTCGCGAGCACGGATCCGGCCGAAGACCGCCATGATGGCGTCGCCGACGTTCTTCTCCACCTCGCCGCCGTGGCTGCGGATCTGGTCGGCCATGGCCGAGAAGTACCGCGCCTTGATCTCGTTCATCGCCTCGGCGTCGATGCGGCCGGTCAGCGCAGTGGAGTCCTTGAGGTCGGTGAACAGCAGCGTCACCGTCTTGCGGATCTCGCGTGGGGGTAGGCGTGCCTCGGCGGGCGCCGCCGGTGCGGGCGCCGCCGGGGCATCAGCTGCGTCTTGCGACAAGGGGGTCCCGCAGTAACCGCACAGGCGGAACTTCGCAGGGTTCTCCTCACCACAGGACGGGCACAGGACCACGTCCACGTGCGGAGAATATCTCCGGACACCCCCGGGCACCGGAGCGCGCCTTGCCCCACGGCCGTCTCGGGGCCGGTCGGACAACGAGCCGACCGTGACAGTGTCACTGTGAGAGATGCCACCGCTGCCTGAGTTCTCGTGCTCTCGCGCGTCCCGGTAGCGTGACGAGCGCACCCCATCTCTTGCCAGAACACAGGAGGGCCGTCCCGGCCATGAAGATCGCTGTCTGTGTGAAGTACGTGCCCGACGCCACCGGGGACCGGCACTTCGAGGACGACAAGACCGTTGACCGCGTCGGCGTGGACGGACTCCTCTCCGAGCTCGACGAGTACGCCGTCGAGCAGGCGCTCCAGATCAAGGAGAAGGCCGAGAATCCCGAGGACGTCGAGGTCACGGCCGTCTGCGTGGGGCCGGAGCAGGCGGTCGACGCCGTCCGCAAAGCCCTCCAGATGGGTGCCGACCAGGGCGTGCACGTCGTCGACGACGCGATCGCGGGCTCCGATGCGATCGCGACGTCCTTGGTGCTGGCGAAGGCACTCGAGAAGGACTCCTACGACCTCGTGATGTGCGGCATGGCCTCCACCGACGGCTCCATGAGCGTCGTACCCGCCATGCTCGCCGAGCGACTCTCGCTGCCACAGCTGACCCTGGCCTCCAAGGTCGAGACCCAGGGTGACCAGGTGCGCATCCAGCGCGACGGCGACGTCGCCACCGAGGTCGTCGGCGGCACCATGCCGCTGGTCATCTCCGTGACCGACCAGTCCGGCGAGGCGCGCTACCCGTCGTTCAAGGGGATCATGGCGGCGAAGAAGAAGCCTCTCGAGACCCTGTCGCTGTCCGACCTCGGGGTCGACGCCGGCGACGTGGGCCTGTCCGTCGCGTGGACCGCTGTGGAGGACACCACCGCGCGGCCGCCGCGCGAGGCGGGCGAGATCGTCAAGGACGAGGAGGGCACGGGCGCCAAGGCGCTGGCCGACTTCCTCGCTGCCAAGAAGTTCATCTGAGCCAGCACAGAGTCAGTACAGGGAGCCGATCGAGATGTCAGAGATCCTGGTGGTCGTCGACCACGCCGAGGGTGCGGTCAAGAAGCCGACGTACGAGATGCTCACGCTCGCGGCCCGCATCGGCGAGCCGTCGGCGGTGTTCATCGGCCCGAAGGCGAAGGGTGCCGAGGTCGCCGACGCGGTGAAGAAGTACGGCGCGGGCAAGGTCTACGTCGTCGACGACGAGGAGCTCAAGGGCTACCTCGTCGCGCCGAAGGCCGAGGCGCTGCAGCAGCTGGTCGAGAAGACCTCGGCGGGCGCCGTGCTGATCTCCTCGTCCGCGGAGGGCAAGGAGGTCGCCGGGCGGCTCGCGATCAAGACCGGCTCGGGCCTGATCACCGACGCCGTCGAGTGTCGAGTCCGGACCGGTCACCACGCAGTCGGTGTTCGCCGGCAGCTACACGGTCAAGGCCAAGGTCACGCAGGGCACGCCGATCATCACCGTGAAGCCCAACTCGGCCGCCCCTGAGGAGGCCGACGGGGCGGGCGAGGTCGAGGAGGTGTCGGTGACGATCTCCGACGCCGCCAAGGGCGCGAAGATCGTCAACGCGCAGCCGCGCAAGGCGACCGGTCGTCCGGAGCTCACCGAGGCCGCGATCGTGGTCTCCGGCGGACGCGGCACCGGCGGCAAGTTCGAGCCGGTCGAGGACCTCGCCGATGTGCTCGGTGCCGCGGTCGGTGCCTCTCGCGCCGCGGTCGACTCGGGCTGGAAGCCGCACAGCTACCAGGTCGGGCAGACCGGCAAGACCGTCTCCCCGCAGCTCTACATCGCCGCCGGCATCTCCGGGGCGATCCAGCACCGCGCGGGCATGCAGACCTCCAAGACCATCGTCGCCGTGAACAAGGACGACGAGGCCCCGATCTTCGAGCTCGTCGACTTCGGCGTCGTGGGTGACCTCCACACGGTCCTCCCCGCGGTGACCGAGGAGGTCAAGCAGCGCAAGTCGTAGGTGCTCGCCCTTGGTCGATACTTCGCAGCGTTTCGCACCTGAATCCCACGTGTCACGGTGCGAACTGCTACGAACTATCGACTGGACCCGCTCTACCCTGGCGGTATGACGGACGTCGCCGAGCTGGCACGACGGGCGCGGGTCGCCTCCCGTGACCTCGCGCTGGCGACGCGTGCCACCAAGGACGCCGCGCTGATGGGCATGGCGGAGGCGTTGGCGAAGCGGTCCGACGAGGTGCTGGTGGCCAACGCCGACGACGTACGCCGGGCAGAGGACGGGGGCACGGACGACCACCTGGTCGACCGGCTCCGGCTGACGCCCGACCGCGTGGACGCCATGGCCGACGGGCTCCGCGACCTGGCCCGGCTCCCCGACCCGGTCGGCGAGGTGGTGCGCGGCAGCACCCTCGCCAACGGGCTGGAGCTGCGGCAGGTGCGGGTGCCGTTCGGAGTGGTCGGGATGATCTACGAGGGTCGTCCCAACGTCACCGTCGACGCCGCCGGCATCTGCCTCAAGTCGGGGAACGCGGCCCTGCTCCGGGGAAGCAGCAGTGCCGCCACCAGCAACGCGGCGCTGGTCGCGATCCTCCGGGACGCCGTCGAGACGGCCGGCCTCCCCGCCGACGCGGTCCAGCTCGTGCCGGCCGACTCCCGCGAGACGGTGAAGGAGCTGATGCGGGCACGCGGCCTGGTCGACGTGCTCGTCCCGCGCGGTGGAGCCGGCCTGATCCGGTCCGTGGTCGAGGAGTCGACCGTGCCGGTGATCGAGACCGGGGTCGGCAACTGCCATGTGTACGTCGATGCGGGAGCCGACCTCGAGATGGCGCTCGCGATCACCCTGAACGCCAAGACCCACCGGACCAGCGTGTGCAACGCAGCGGAGTCGCTGATCGTGCACGCCGACGTCGCCGACGCGTTCCTGCCGCGGATCGTGCCCGCCCTGCAGGAGGCGGGCGTGACGATCCACGGCGACGACGCGTTCGCGGCGTACGACGGGGTGGTGCCCGCCACGGACGACGACTTCGGCCGCGAGTACCTCAGTCTCGACATCTCCGCGGCCGTGGTGCCCGACCTCGACGCCGCGCTGGACCACATCCGGCGTTACTCGACCGGTCACACCGAGGCGATCGTGACCGGTGACCACGCGGCGGCGCGGCGGTTCACGGCCGAGGTCGACGCCGCGGCCGTCCTCGTGAACGCCTCCACCCGGTTCACCGACGGGGGAGAGTTCGGCTTCGGCGCCGAGATCGGCATCAGCACCCAGAAGCTCCATGCCCGCGGCCCGATGGGCCTGCCGGAGATGACGTCGACCAAGTACGTCGTGACCGGCGACGGCCACGTCCGGTGATTCCGTTACCCTTCCCCCGTGACTCCGCTCATCCTCAACCACTGGTTCGTCGGCGGCAGCGCCCTGGCCATCTTCGTGCTGATCCTGCTCGCCCTGCTGGCCTTCGGTGCCGGCCGCGAGCACAGCTGAGCCCCCGTGTGATGGGGTCATGACCGCTCGCGCCCGCAGGGTCGGGGTGATGGGCGGCACCTTCGACCCGATCCATCACGGTCACCTGGTGGCGGCGTCCGAGGTCCAGGCGTGGTTCGACCTCGACGAGGTCGTGTTCGTCCCGACCGGCGCCCCGTGGCAGAAGACCGATCGGAAGGTCACGGCCGCCGAGGACCGCTACCTGATGACGGTCATCGCGACCGCGTCCAACCCGCGCTTCTGGGTCTCGCGGGTCGACATCGACCGCGGCGGCCCGACGTACACCGTCGACACGCTGCGTGACCTCCACCAGCAGCTGTCCGACGCCGACCTGTACTTCATCACCGGCGCCGACGCCCTCGCGGACATCTTCACGTGGCGCAACGCCGAGGAGCTGTTCGAGATGGCCCAGTTCGTCGGCTGTACCCGGCCGGGCTACGCCTTGGATCCGGAGACGATCGGCAAGATCCCCCACGACCGGGTGACGATGATCGAGGTGCCGGCCCTGGCGATCAGCTCGACCGACGTACGCCGACGTACGATGCGGGACGAGCCCGTGTGGTACCTCGTGCCCGACGGTGTCGTCCAGTACATCGCCAAGCACCAGCTGTACCCGCGACACCCGGCTCTCGAAACCACCACCACCCCCACCACCAGCACGGAAAGTCCTGCATGAGCGCCACCGACCACGCGGTCACCTTGGTCCACACCGCCGCCCGAGCGGCGTCCGACAAGCTGGCGCAGCACATCATGGCGTTCGACGTCAGCGACCAGCTCGTCATCACCGACGCGTTCCTGCTCGCGTCCGCCACCAACGACCGCCAGGTGAAGGCGATCGTGGACGAGATCGAGGAGAAGCTGCGCGACCTCGGCGAGAAGCCGATCCGCCGCGAGGGCGAGCGCGACGGCCGCTGGGTGCTGATCGACTACGGCGACGTCGTCGTCCACGTGCAGCACGAGGAGGAGCGGCAGTTCTACGCCCTCGAGCGACTCTGGCGCGACTGCCCGCTGATCGCGCTGCCGGCCGACGTCACGGCCGGCTCGGGCGGCCCGGCCGGTGGCTGACGCCCGCACGCTGGTCCTGGTCCGCCACGGGGAGACCGACTGGAACCTCTCGGGTCGCGCGCAGGGCCACGCCGACATCCCGCTCAACGCCACCGGGCACGCCCAGGCGCAGGCGGTGGCGAGGGTCATGGCCGGGTTCGCCCCGGTCCGGCTGTGGTCGAGCGACCTGGCGCGAGCACGCGAGACCGCGGACGCGATCGCGACCACCACCGGGCTCACCATCGAGCTCGACCCGCGACTGCGCGAGTACGACGTGGGGGAGAGGTCGGGCCTCACCCTCGACGAGGCGGCCGAGCAGTTCCCGGAGGAGTACGCCGCCTACCGCGCGGGCAGGTCCGCCACCTTGGTCCCGGGCGAGGAGACGACCGAGCAGGTGCGCGACCGCGTCGTACCGGCGCTGCTCGACTGCTTCGCCGGGCTGAGCGACGGCGACACCGGCATCGCGGTGCTCCACGGCGCGTGCCTCAGGGTCGGCCTGATGGGTGTCGTCGGGTGGCCGTCGGAACACGCCCGCGCCCTGGTCGGGATCGAGAACGGCGCCTTCTGCGTGCTCCGTCACGACCCGGTCCAGGACCGGGTCCGGCTGGCGTCGTACAACGAGAAGGCGGGCGGGGTGCGCGGGGCTTGATTTCGAGACGGCTCGCTCGGACCCTCTCTTCGTTCGGGACCGAGCCGAGCCTCCTCAATCTGTCAGCCTGGTCGCCGAGCTCGCAGGCTCGCTCGCCGGGCTGTCAATTTCGTCGCGGACGCGCCGGTTGGCTAAGATTCCGCGAGTTGCCTGCCGGAGACGGCGGCACATCCTGGGGCTGTGGCGCAGCTGGTAGCGCATCTGCATGGCATGCAGAGGGTCAGGGGTTCGAGTCCCCTCAGCTCCACCAGGACGACGTGAGTGGGCCGCCTTCGGGCGGCCCTCTTGTGTCGGCGCACCGGTCGGCAATCCGCAGAGGCCATCAGGCGTGGCGTCGCCGCGCGAAGAGCCAGCGGACGCCCGCCACGAGCGCGGTGCCGAGGGCGACGGCCCCGATCACGGTCGGGTCGAGGTGGTCGGTGGTCCGCCGGCCGCGCAGGCTGTTGGTGGACTGCCACGACAGGATCGAGCCGTCCGACTGTCCCGACAGCAACGAGCCCCGCGACTGGTACGACCCGGCTGAGACCATCGACATCGCGGAGGCGCACGACCCCAGGGAGCCGAACGACGCGACCGAGCCGATCGAGAGGACGGACCCGACCGAGCCGATGGAGAGCACCGAGTCGGTGGAGGCGATGGACAGGACGGACCGGCGGGACCGGATGGACCACGTCGAGGGCACGGCCCCATCCTCCCTGGCGACGCCGAGCCGTGGCACTCGGTATCCTGACGCCGTGGAGCTTCCTTCTCTTCGTGCGGTCATCGGCGGCGTGCTCGGGCTCGGCATCGCCGCGGGCTTCGAGTTCGAGCTCGCATGGCTGTTCCTGACTGCTCTCGTGCTCTTCTCCGCGTGGTGCGGCTACATGCTGCTCGCCCCCGACGAGTCCTGACCGGCGCCACCGGGCCTCACGTGATCGTCACACCACCGTCGACGATCAGCGTCTGCCCGGTGACGTAGCCGGCGGCGTCCGAGGCCAGGAAGACCACGGTGGCGGCGAGCTCGGCCGGGTCGCCGCCGCGCCCGGCGGGCACGCGCGTCAGGATCTGGTCGAGGTAGCCGTCGGGGTACTGCTCGGTCATCTCCGACTCGAAGAAGCCCGGCGCGACGGCGTTGACCCGGATGCCCTTGCGGCCCGTCCACTGGGCGGCCAGGTCGCGGGTCAGCCCGGTCAGGGCCGCCTTGGACGACGCGTACGCCGCCTGCGGGAGCCCGGCGGTCGTGAACCCCAGCACCGACGACACGTTGACGATCGAGGAGCCCGGCTGCATGACTCGGCCGCACGCCTGGGCCATCCAGTAGCACCCGTTGAGGTTCACGTCGATCACGGCTCGGAACTGCTCGGGGGTCTCGTGGGTCGCTGGGACCGCGGTGCCGAGCCCGGCGTTGTTGACGAGGACGTCGACCTTGCCGAAGGCGTCCATGCCCGCCTGCACGAGCGCCGTACACGCGTCGGGGTCGGTCACGTCCGTCGCGACGGCGATCGCGCGCCGACCAGATGCCTCCACCAGGGAAGCGGTCTCGGCGAGGCGATCGACGCGCCGGGCTCCGAGCACCACGTCGGCGCCCGCCTCCGCGAGGCCCTGCGCGAAAGCCACACCGAGGCCGGACGACGCGCCGGTGACGATCGCGACGCGGCCGTCGAGCCGGAACAGATCCAGAGCGGTCATCGGGGCATCGTAGGGCGGGGCCGCCGCCCGTCCGGGATCGCGACGCATCGACTCACCCGTTCGGGGGTACGGCGTGCCCGGTCCCCACCGCGATGGGGTCGGGAGTAACGTGCCCCCCGCCACGGGGACGAGTCGGAGGTCATTCGATGGAAGTCTTGGCGTCGTCGATCCTGCGTATGGATGCAAGCTGGGTCGACTACCTGCTGATCGCTCTCTACTTCGCGTTCGTCCTGGGGATCGGGCTCTCCGCCAGGGCGTCGGTCTCCAGCAGCATCGACTTCTTCCTCTCGGGAAGGTCGTTGCCGGCCTGGGTGACCGGGCTTGCGTTCATCAGCGCCAACCTCGGCGCGGTCGAGATCATGGGCATGTCGGCCAACGGCGCCCAGTTCGGGATGGCGACGTTCCACTACTACTGGATCGGCGCGATCCCGGCCATGCTGTTCCTCGCCGTGGTGATGATGCCGTTCTACTACGGCTCCAAGGTGCGCTCGGTCCCCGAGTTCATGCTCCGGCGCTTCGGCCCCGCCGCGCACCTGGTCAACAGCATCAGCTTCGCAGTGGCCCAGATCCTGATCGCCGGGGTGAACCTCTACCTGCTCGCCACCATCGTCAACGCGCTGCTGGGCTGGAACATCTGGCTCTCCACCGTGATCGCGGCGATCATCGTCCTCTCCTACATCACCCTCGGTGGCCTGTCGGCGGCGATCTACAACGAGGTGCTGCAGTTCTTCGTGATCGTGGCCGCGCTGCTGCCGCTGACCTACCTCGCCCTGCACAAGATCGGTGGCTGGGGCGGCCTGCAGGACGCCATGGACAAGGCCGGCACCGGCGAACAGACGAAGTCGTGGCCCGGCACTGACCTGACCGCCTTCTCCTCGTCCTTCTGGTCAGTGGTCGGCATCGTCTTCGGGCTCGGGTTCGTGCTCTCGTTCGGGTACTGGACGACGAACTTCGTCGAGGTGCAGCGCGCGATGGCCTCGAAGGACATGAACTCTGCTCGCCGCGCTCCCATCATCGGCTCGTTCCCGAAGATGTTCATCCCGTTCATCATCATCATCCCGGGCATGCTCGCCGCGGTCCTGGTGTCGCCGCTGGCCGACATGAAGGCCAAGGGCGCCGACACAGGCGAGGGCGGCATCACCTACAACGACTCGTTGCTGCTGCTGATGAAACAGCTGTTGCCGAATGGGCTGCTGGGTGTGGCCATCGCGGGACTGCTGGCGGCGTTCATGGCCGGCATGGCGGCCAACATCTCGGCGTTCAACACCGTGATGAGCTACGACATCGTGCAGACCTACATCGAGAAGGACCGGCCCGATCACTGGTACACGAGCTTCGGGCGCGCGGCCACGTTGGTCGCCACGGTGCTCGCGATCGGCACGTCGTACTTCGCCAGTCAGTTCCCGAACATGATGACGTACCTCCAGACGCTGTTCGGGTTCTTCAACGCGCCCCTGTTCGCGACGTTCATCCTCGGCATGTTCTGGAAGCGGATGAGCGCGACCGCCGGCTGGGTCGGGCTGGTCTCCGGTACGGCGGCCGCGGTGGCGGTCGCGTTCTTGTCCGAGGACGCGTTCGGCTCGGCCAGCACGGGCGTCATCCACCTGAGTGGACAGGGCGCGAGCTTCGTCGCCGCGGGTGCGGCGTTCGTCGTGGACATCGTGGTCAGCTTCGTCGTCACGCTCATGACCCAGCCCCGGCAGGAGTCGGAGCTCCGCGGGTTGGTCTACTCCCTGACGCCCAAGGAGGACCTGCTCGACGACCACGCCGGGCACTGGTACACCTCGCCGACCAAGCTGGCCGGGGTGTCGCTCGTCATGGTCATCGTCCTCAACCTGGTCTTCCGTTAGGAGTCGCGAGATGAAGAAGGTCAGCCTGTTCGATGTCCGGAACATCATCGGCGCCCTGATGTTCCTCTACGGCGTGGTCCTGGTGCTGGCGTCGTTCTCGACGTCCGACGCCGACAAGGCGAAGGCCGACGGCGTCAACGCCAACCTCTGGGTCGGCCTCGCACTGCTCGTCTTCGGCGCCCTGATGGTGGTCTGGGCGGTCACCCGCCCGATCGTCGTGGACGAGGAACAGCTCGAGGCCGACAAACGTGCCGTGGAGGAGGCCACGACTCAATCCAGGGTCGCTGCGCACCAGGCCGTCGACGACGACGGGACCGATGAGAGCGAGCGCGAGGGCGGAACGGTCTGACCCGGGTTCAGGCTCGCAGCTCCGCCAGCAGCTCGTCCTGCCACGCGAACGTCGCGTCCGCCCGGCGCCTGCAGGTCCGTCGCCGTCGAGCAGCGCCGCGATCCGCTCGGCGTACCCCTCGGGCAGGTCGGTGGCCAGGTAGCGGAGCCCGAAGTCGTGACGTGCGGGACAGTGCTTGATGCGGAGCAGGCGCACCAGCGGGTTGACGCCGTACCCGAAGTGGAACGCCTGGGCCTCGACCAGGTCTCCGCGGGCGAGGGCGCGGTTGACCAGCCACTGCGCCGTCGGTCGGCGAGCGGCGGCCTGAGCGACGGCCTCGGCGCGCGCCTGCGCCATCGCGTCCTCGTCGTCGTGGCGGAGCTCGACCAAGCCGTCGGGGTCGTGAACGACGTGGGGTACGCCGTGCCGTCGCTCGTCGATGACGCGGTGCTCGTCGCCGAGATCCGACACGTGGAGGTCGATGATCCGCGTCGGCCGGGACATCTCACCTGCGTCGGCCGTGAGGTTGAGAAAGGCTTGACGGCCGTCCGGCCAGGTCGCCTCGGGCAGCTCCCAGACCTGGTGCACCTCGAAGTCGCGCTGCGCCGTGTCGACCAGCCGGCGGTAGGTCGACGTCGACTCGCCCGGAGTGGTCAGCACCTCGACGTCGAGGTCGGAGTGGTCGTCGTACCCACCGGTGACCGCCGAGCCCCCGACGAAGACGACGCGGATCTCGGCGTCGGTCTGGCCCTGCTCCCGCAGCCAGGCCAACCAGTCGTCGTACCTGCCCAGATCGGCGCTCTGCTCGGTCATGGGCGGAACCTACGGTTACCCATGAGCGGTCACCAGCACATTTCGGTTACGATGGGCCCATGCCGCACTGCTTCAGCACCCAGCTTCTTCGACAGCCGCGCTGACGTCCCGACGTCGCGCGGCCGCCCCTCCCTGCGAGGGGCTTTTTCATGTCCGAGAAGCGAAGCGAGACGAAAGAGCGAAGACGATGAGCCAGGATCAGGCCACACCCGAGGGTGCGACGGACGGTGCCGCGACGTACGACATCGGGGCCGTCGAGGAGAAGTGGTACCACGTCTGGGAGGACCTGCAGCCGTTCCGGGCCAGCGACGACGTGGTGCGGTCGGGCACGCGTGAGAAGCGCTACGCGCTGACGATGTTCCCGTACCCCTCCGGCGACCTGCACATGGGTCATGCGGAGGTGTTCGCGCTGCACGACGTGGTCGCGCGCTACTGGTGGCAGAAGGGCTACGAGGTGCTGAACCCGATGGGGTTCGACTCGTTCGGACTGAACGCCGAGAACGCCGCGATCAAGGACAACGAGCACCCGGCCACGTTCACCTACGCCAACATCGCGATGTCGACCGAGTCGTGCAAGCGGTTCGGTGCGAGCTTCGACTGGACGCGGACGCTGAACACCAGCGACCCCGAGTACTACCGCTGGACGCAGTGGCTGTTCCTGAAGTTCTACGAGCGCGGCCTGGCCTACCGGAAGAAGAGCCCGGTCAACTGGTGCCCCCACGACCAGACGGTGCTGGCCAACGAGCAGGTGATCGACGGGCACTGCGAGCGCTGTGGCGCGGAGGTCACCAAGCGTGAGCTGACGCAGTGGTACTTCAAGATCACCGACTACGCCCAGGAGCTGCTGGACTCCCTGGACGACCTGGCCCCGACGTGGCCGGAGCGGGTGATCACCGCGCAGCGCAACTGGATCGGGCGCTCCGAGGGTGCCCACATCGCGTTCCCGGTCGAGGGGCACGACGACATCACCGTCTACACGACGCGGCCCGACACGGTGTTCGGGACGACCTACATGGTGGTGGCTGCCGATGCGGCGCTGGCCGGTGAGCTGGTCACCGACGAGCAGCGCCCGGCGTACGACGTCTATCTGGAGGAGGTGCGCAAGGCCAGCGACATCGACCGGCTGGCCACCGACCGGCCCAAGACCGGCGTCTTCCTGGGGGTTCATGCGACCAACCCGGTCACCGGTGAACGGATCCCGGTGTGGGCGGCCGACTACGTGCTGGCGGACTACGGCACCGGCGCCGTCATGGGCGTTCCGGGGGAGGACGCCCGCGACTGGGAGTTCGCGAAGAAGTTCGACCTGCCGATCGTGCGCACCGTGCAGCCGACGGAGGGGCACCCCGAGGACGAGGCGTTCACCGGCGAGGGTCTGGCCATCAACTCCGCCAACGACCAGGTCTCGCTGAACGGCCTGGAGCGCGACCAGGCGAAGGCGACGATCATCGCGTGGCTGGAGGACAAGAACCACGGCCGCGGCACCGTGAACTTCCGGCTGCGCGACTGGCTGCTGTCGCGCCAGCGCTACTGGGGCGCCCCGATCCCGATCATCCACTGCGAGAAGGACGGCGAGGTCCCGGTCGCCGAGGACCAGCTGCCCGTCGTCCTGCCCGAGCTGCGTGGCCAGGACCTGACGCCGAAGGGCGTGTCACCGCTGGCGGCGGCGACCGACTGGGTCGACGTCGAGTGCCCGCGGTGTGGCGGACCGGCCAAGCGCGACAGCGACACGATGGACACCTTCGTCGACTCGTCGTGGTACTTCCTGCGCTACTGCTCGCCGCACGACCAGGACCAGGCGTTCGACGCCGAGCTGGCCAACCTGTGGGGACCGTGCGACATCTACATCGGCGGCGTGGAGCACGCGGTGCTGCACCTGCTGTACGCCCGGTTCTTCACCAAGGTGCTGGCCGACATGGACCTGCTGGAGTTCCGTGAGCCGTTCTCGGCCCAGCTGAACCAGGGAATCGTCATCAATCAAGGCGCCAAGATGTCGAAGTCCAAGGGCAATGGCGTCAGATTGGGGGAGCAACTATCGGCGTACGGCGTGGATGCGGTACGCCTGACCCTGGTCTTCGCGGGACCCCCTGAGGACGACATCGACTGGGCCGACATGTCGCCCAGCGGGTCGCTGCGCTTCCTGCAGAGGGCGTGGCGCCTGTCCGGCGACGTGACCTCGGCACCCGGCGCCGATCCGGTGACGGGTGACCTGGCGCTGCGCAAGGTGACCCACAAGACGGTCCACGAGTGCGACCAGCTGATGGAGGCCCACCGCTTCAACGTCATGGTGGCGCGGACCATGGAGCTGGTGAACGCGACCCGGAAGGCGATCGACAGCGGTGCCGGTCCGGCCGATCCCGCGGTACGCGAGGCCGCGGAGGCGGTGGCGATCCTGCTGTCGCTGGTGGCGCCGTACACCGCCGAGGAGATGTGGGAGCGGCTGGGACACGAGCCCTCGGTGGCGCGGGCGGGCTGGCCGGTCATCGACGCGGAGCTGCTGGTCGAGGACACGGTCACGGCCGTCGTCCAGGTCCAGGGCAAGGTACGCGCGCGGCTGGACGTGCCGCCGTCGATCTCCGACGACGACCTGGAGGCGGCCGCGCTGGCCGACCCCGCCGTCGTCCGTGCGATCGACGGGTCCGCGGTCCGACGGGTGATCGTGCGCGCGCCGAAGCTGGTCAACATCGTGGTCGGCTAGCGTTCGGCGCATGTCCGGCACGGTCGTGGTCACCGACTCGACCGCGTCGCTCCCGGACGAGGTCGCCCGGGCCCGAGGCATCGTCGTCGTCCCGCTGCAGGTGGTGATCGGGGCGACGGTGTACGACGAGGGCCCCGACGGAGCGACGCCCGAGATGGTCGCGCAGGCGCTCAAGGACTTCCGCCCGGTGAGCACGTCACGACCGTCGCCGGCGCATCTGGCGGAGGTGTACGCCCAGGCCGCGTCGGACGGCGCCGACGAGATCTTGTCGATCCATCTCTCGGCCGAGATGAGCGGCACCTACGAGTCGGCCCAGCTCGCGGCGCGCGAGGTGGAGATGCCGGTCACGGTCGTCGACTCGCGACAGGTGGGTGTCGCCACCGGGTACGCCGCCCTGAGCGCGCAGGACGTCGTCGATGCCGGCGGGTCGACCGCGGATGCGGCCGCGGCCGCTCGCGCGCGGGCCGCGGCCTCGTCGGCCCTGTTCTACGTCGACACCCTGGAGTACCTCCGGCGCGGGGGTCGGATCGGCGCCACCGCGGCCCTGGTCGGGGGTGCGCTCTCGGTCAAGCCGTTGCTCCGCATCCACGACGGCCGTGTCGTCAACCTCGACCGGGTGCGCACGTCCGCGCGGGCGCTGAGCCGGATGGAGGACCTGATCGTCGAGAAGGCTGCCGACCTGCCGGTCGAGCTGTGCGTCTCGCACCTCGCCAACCCGGACCGCGCCGGTGAGCTCGCGGGCCGGCTGGGCGAGCGGCTGTCGAGCAATCTCGAGGGTCGCGAGGTGTGGTGCGGTGAGCTCGGCGCCGTCTTGGGCGCCCATGTCGGTCCGGGCATGGTCGCGGCGTGTCTGGCGCCGTTGCTCGAGCGGGCCTGAGGCGCGCCGGCGGGCGAGACCTTCCACCATCCACAGGACCCCGTCCGGTCTCCTTCGTACACAGGGCCCTGCGACAACCTCCGAGCCGACGGGTGGCCCTCCTTAGCGTCCAGCCATGCGCAGCCGATCTCTCGCCGCCCAGCACGACGCCGCCGTCGCGCGCCGGCTCGAGCTGCTGACGACCGAGCTTGCCGCGGTGCGTGAGCGCGGGGCCATGCCCGACACGCGCGTGCGTCCGACCGCCTCCTGGAGCCCGACCGGGCACACCCACATCCGGGCCGTGCCCGACCTCGCGGGTGCCGACGGCCCGGCCGTCCCCGCCGACCCCGACGACGTGGTCGCGAGGCGGTCACCCACGACCGTGCGGATGCCCGGGCGCCACGCCTCACGGCGTACCAGCCGGTGGGCAGTCGGCCTTCCCGACGCGGTCCGGGGTCGGGTCAGCCTCGGATCGGGCCAGCTCGCGGTCGTGGCCGTGCTGGCGGTCGTGGGCCTGGTGCTCACCTGCTGGTGGCTCGTCCGGAGCGCCGGGCACGAGGTCGTGGCGCCCACCAGCCTCACGTCGCCCCGGACCACGCTGGCGACGCCCGCCGGGGGCGATCCGTCGGCGGTCGCGGGCGGCTCGGCGCTGCCCGGCCAGAGCGGCAAGGTGGTGGTCGACGTGGCCGGCAAGGTGCGCCATCCGGGCATCGCCGTGCTCCGGCAGGGGGCTCGGGTGATCGACGCCCTCCGCGCCGCCGGGGGTGCCCGTCCAGGCGTCGACCTGGGCGGGCTCAACCTCGCCCGCGTGCTCTCCGACGGTGAGCAGGTCGTCGTCGGGAGGCCCGCCGCTGCTGGACCCATCGCCTCGGCACCGGTGAGCGCACCACCCGTGACCGGGCTGGTCAACATCAACACCGCCGACGAGACCGCGCTGGAGTCGTTGCCGGAGGTCGGACCGGTCACGGCGCAGGCGATCATCGCCTGGCGCGGACAGCACGGTGGTTTCTCGTCGGTCGACCAGCTGCTCGACGTCGACGGCATCGGCGACGCGACGTTGGCCAAGCTCACGCCCTACGTCACGATCTGAGCACCGGTGCCTCGTCAGCTGCCCGATCTGCGGACGGTGTTCCTGGCCGTGTTCGCCTGGTCCGGCGCACTCGCCGGCGCCGGTCACGGGCTCGGACCCCCGACGGTGATGGGAGCCGTGCTGGTCGTCGCCGCGGGCGGTCTGTGGCGGTGGCGCGGCAGGGGCGCGGGGCTCGCGTTCGCGGCCGGCGCCGTGGTCTTCGGTGCGGTGGCGACCGCGGCCGGGGTGCGCTACGACCGCATCGCACACAACCCCCTGACCGAGCTCGCACGGACGCGGGCGGGCGTAGTGCTCACGGGGGTCGTCACCGACGACCCACGCGCCATCCAGGGACGATTCGGTGTCGAGATCCTGGTCCGGCTCGATGTGCGTCGGGTCGAGGGCGACGGGCGGGCGTACGCCCTGCGCGAGCCCGTGCTGGTCTTCGCTCGCCCCACCTGGCGCGAGGTGCCGCTGGGAGCCACCGTGCGCGCGAGCGGTCATCTTGCGGTCGCGTCGGGAGGCGACGTGGCTGCCGTGCTGTCCACGTCGATCTCGCCCGACATCCGTGCGGGTCCCGACCCGTGGTGGCGCGCATCGGCTCGGGTGCGGGCGGCGGTTCGCGAGTCCGTCTCTCGGTTGCCACCCGAGCGCCGCGCGCTCGTCCCCGCACTGGTGGACGGCGACGAGACGGGCCTCGACCCAACGCTCGCGGACGACTTCCGCACCACTGGGCTCACCCACCTGCTCGCGGTGTCGGGCACCAATCTCACGCTGGTCGTGGGATTCGCGCTGGTGGCAGCGCGCTGGTGTCGCGTGCGCGGCCGATGGCTGTACGTCGTCGGCGCGGCCGGGATCGTCGGCTTCGTCCTGCTCGCGCGGGCCGAGCCCAGCGTGCTGCGGGCCGCGACGATGGGGACGGTCGCGCTGGTCGGGTTGGGGGCCAACGGCGCCGATCGCGGTCTGCGCGCGCTGGGCGTCGCCACGACGGTGCTCATGCTCGTCGATCCCCTGCTGGCGTCGGCGGTCGGCTTCGCGCTGTCGGTCCTCGCCACGGCAGGCATCCTCCTGCTCGCACCGGTCTGGCGCGACGCCTTGTGCCGGTGGCTGCCCCGCTGGCTCGCGGAGGCGATCGCGGTGCCGGCTGCCGCCCAGCTGGCCTGCACGCCGCTGGTGGCGGCCATCGCCGGACAGGTCAGCCTGGTCGCGGTGGCGGCGAACCTGCTCGCGGCTCCAGCCGTGGGCCCGGCAACCGTCCTCGGGCTGATCGGAGGGGTCGTGACGCTCGGCTGGCCCGCCGCCGGACACCTGATCGGCGTGGGCGCGGGTTGGTGCGTGGCCTGGATCCTGCTCGTCGCCGAGCGGGGCGCGAGCCTGCCCACGGCGGCGATCTCGTGGGGGAGCGGCCCGCTCGCGCTGGCGGCCCTCACGGCGCTCTGCGCAGGTCTGGCGGCCGTGGCTCCGCGCCTCCTCGCCCGTCGGCTCACCGGGCTCGGCTGCTGCGTGCTGATGGTGCTCGCGGTGCTGGTGCGGGTGCCCACACCGGGCTGGCCGCCCGACGGGTGGTTGATGGTCGCCTGCGACGTCGGGCAGGGCGACGGGATCGTCCTCGCGACCGGAGTGGCGCACGAGGCCGTCGTGGTCGACGCCGGGCCCGACCCTCGCATCATCGACCGGTGTCTCGACGAGCTCGGCGTCCGACGCATCCCGTTGGTCGTGCTCACCCACTTCCACGCCGATCATGTCGACGGGCTTCCGGGTGTCCTCGACGGCCGACGGGTCGGTGCTCTGTGGGTCACGCGACTCCAGGATCCGCCCGTCGGCGTGTCGCTGGTGCGTGACGCGGCCGCGCGAGCACACCTGCGGATGGCCGAGGCGCCGTACGCCGAGACCCGCCGGATCGGTGACCTCACCCTCGAGCCCGTGTGGCCGCTGCCCGACTCGCCGACGCGTGGCCCGGGTGACGGCAGCACCGCCAACAACGCCAGCGTCGTGATGCTGGCCCGCAGCCGTGGCGTGACGTTCCTCCTCGGCGGTGACATCGAGCCCGAGGGCCAGGAGCGACTGGCGTCCGCCCTCCCGGGGCTGCACGTCGACGTGCTCAAGGTGCCCCATCACGGGAGCCGCTACCAGGACCTTCCGTTCCTCCAGTCGCTCGGTGCCCGGCTGGCGGTGATCTCGGTGGGGGTCGACAACGACTACGGGCATCCGGCTCCCGCGACGGTCGACGGGCTCGAGGCGACCGGCGAGCGGGTCCTGCGCACGGACGAGGACGGCGACGTGGCGATCGTCGCGCGCGACGGGCAGCTGTCGGCGGTGACGGCCCGATGACGCGCGCGAGTCAGAGCCCGTCGAGCACCTCGTGGGCCGCCCGGCGCCCGCTGGCGACGGCCCCGTCGAGATATCCCAGCGCCCGCATCGAGGTGTGCTCGCCGGCGAAGTGCACGCGATGCTCCGACCGACCGACGAACCCCCACCACCGGGTGAACTGACCGGGCCGGTAGGCCGCGTACGAGCCGTGCGTGTGCGGGTCGTCGACCCACGAGTCGACCCAGGCCCGGCCGGAGTACCCGCCACTGAGGTGGGGCACAGCTCGGTCGACATGCGCCAGGGTCTTCGACACCACTCGGTGCGGAGCGGTGCCGTGGGCCCGGTCGACGTCGTACGACGCCCCCGCGCGGCCGCCGGAGTACACCGTCAGCACGCTCGTGCGCCCGGGCTGCGCGAGCGAGGAGGCCCAGGTGTCCACGCGTGCGTCGTAGTACTCGCCTGACCAGCGCTCGTGCTGGGTCCGTCCGTAGTGGGTGACGTGCCGGTCGAGCTCCAGGATCACCTTGGCGTTGGTGCCCATCCCGAGCTGCTCGATGCAGGCGAGCTTGCGTCGGCTGAGGCCTGCGCCGTCGAGATCGGCGTGGCGCAGCGAGGCGAAGGGTGCGCACAGCACGACGACGTCGGCGGAGATCGACGGTGACGACGCGAAGCGGAGCCGATAGCTGCCGTCGGGTCGGCGGACGAGCGCGGTCAGGTGCGCGTCCTGGACGACCGTGCCCGCTGGCAGCCGTGCGGCGAGCTCCGTGACGAGCTGGTCGTTGCCGCCGCGGACGTGGAACCGTTCGTCGGACGGCAGCCCTCCACTCTCGAACTCCATCACCATGTTGATGGCGCTGAGGTGCTCGAGGTCGAGCCCGTACTCCTCGGCCATGTACTGCTGGGTCGCGACCTTCAGCAGCGGATGCTCGTGCTGGAGCACCTCGTCGAGCCACTCGGCGGCGGTGCGCTCGTCGAGGCGGTGTGCGGCTCGGCCGGCTCGGTCGAAGCGAACGGACCCGATCCGGCGGGCGTCACGATCGGCGGCCACGCGTATCCGGTGGTAGCCGGTCCAGGTCTCGGTCTCGGACCTCCGTGATCCGCGCAGGAAGTACCGGTTGCGAGCGTGCGGGTGCACGTCCGGAAGACCGCGCAGGTCGTCGAGTGCCAGCCCGAGCTCCGCGGCCAGCCGTCGGATCGAGTGGTGGACGGTGTCGATGAACTCGCCCCCGTGCTCGGCCGTCTGACCGTTGGCCCAGCCTCGCGAGGTCCAGCATCGGCCGCCCAGCCGGTGGGGATTGGCCTCGTAGACGGTGCACGGCAAGCCGTGCTTGGCGAGCACGTAGGCGCACGTCAGGCCCGCCAGGCCCGCGCCGACGACGGCGATCTCGGGCGTGGTGTCGGGCCCGCGGCGGGCGAATCCCGCAGCAGGTGACACTCCGAGGGCACCGACTCCGACCGCGCCGAGCGCTCCCTGCACGAGGGCGCGTCGGGACAGCGCGGGCGATGGCACCAGGGGTGCCAGGCGTGACATGGCGCCAGGGTACGGGCCTCGATGACCTGTCGGTCGCGTGTGCGAGGCTTCGGCCATGCGAGGACCGACCGCGGCTGACGTGCTCGGTCGCGTCACCTTGGTGACCGGCAAGGAGGAGTTCCTCTCCGAGCGAAACGTGGTCGCCGTCCGCGACGCCGTGCATCGCCACGATCGCGAGGCGGAGCTCTCGGAGACGCAGGCGGCCGGGTTGAGCCTGGCCGAGCTCGGCGAGCTGTCCGCGCCGTCGTTGTTCTCGTCGACCCGCTGTGTCGTCGTGTTGGCCTTGGAGAACCTCCCGGACGAGTCCGTCGACGGCCTGCTGGAGTACGCCGCTGCGCCGGTCGACGACGTCGCCCTGGTCCTCGTGCACGGCGGCGGGCAGAAGGGGAGCGGTGTGCTCACCAAGCTGCGCAAGATCGACACCGTGACCGAGGTGAAGTCGGAGGAGCTGCGCGCCTCCGAGTACCCCGGCTTCGTCGCCGCCGAGGTGCGATCTCACGGCGCGGCGATCGAGCAGGAAGCCGCGACCGCGCTGGTCCAGGCGGTCGGCCAGGATCTCCGCTCGTTGTCGGCCGCCGCCGACCAGCTCGCGAACGACTTCCCCGGCGAGACGTTGACCGAGGACAAGGTCAAGCGCTACTTCGGCGGTCGGGCCGAGGCCAAGTCCTTCGCCGTGGCCGACGCGGCCTTCTGGGGGCGTCGCCGGCCGGCCCTCGAGGAGCTGCGCTGGGCGCTGGACGGGGGTACGCCGCCGGTCCTGGTCACGTCCGCGTTCGCCGGGTCGGCACGCGGGATCGCCCGCTACCTGTCCGCGCCCCGCGGCATGCGTGAGGTCGACCTGGCACGTGAGGTCGGGGTGCCGCCGTGGAAGGTGCGGACGATCCGCGACCAGTCACGAGGGTGGTCCGAGGCCGGGATCGCCCGCGCGATCCGCACCGTCGCCCAGGCCGACGCGGACATCAAGGGAGCCGCGGGCGACGCGGCGTACACGCTCGAGCGCATGGTCCTCACAGTCACCGGCCTGCACGAGCGGACCTAGACGTCCCGAGGGCGCGCTCGCCAGTGCCCTGGAAACACGAAGGCGCCGACCCGTTCGGGTCGACGCCTCGGCGAGGAAGCGGAGAGTCAGAGAGACTCGGCGCGCTTCATGATGGCCGACTTGCGATTGGCGGCCTGGTTCTTGTGGATCACGCCCTTCGACACGGCGACGTCCAGCTTGCGCGCGGCGACGCGGCTCGCGTCCAGCGCGGTGTCCTTGTCGCCCGCGTCGGCGGCCTCGCGGAACTTGCGGACGAGGGTCTTCAGCTCGGACTTCACAGCCTTGTTGCGCTGGTGACGCTTCTCGTTCTGCTTGTTCCGCTTGATCTGGGACTTGATGTTCGCCACTGATGAAGCCTTCGGTCGAGGTGTTCGGGATGAGTCGTCATGAGGGCGCACGGGCCTCACCGGCCGCACACGCGAGGGACAAAGTTACCAGCGGTGCTCTGACCTGCCCAAATTCACGCCCCGCGGGCGAAACAATCACTCCATGCGCCGGGTCGTTGCGACCAGGAGCCGCCTGGCCTCGAGTCACGTCCACCCGCGGCGTTGGCAGAGCCAGTCCCAGACCGCCTCGCCCTGCCAGCGCTGCGCCGCCCGCAGGTGGGGGGACGTCGGGGGCACCGGCTCGTCCGCGTGGCTCAGGAGGTAGCCGGCCAGCATCGCCAGCACGCGGTCGACGTGGTCGGGCGGCACGTCGCGCAGCAGTCGCCGCTCGGCGACGATCTGTTCGACGTCGATGCCATCGCCCCGCGGAGAGATGAGCAGGATCAGGGAGTCGAGCCAGTCGGCGCCCACCACCGGCCAGTTCCAGTCACAGAAGAGCGCCCGCCCGTCGTCGGTGAGCAGCACGTTGTCGTCGCGGATGTCGGTGTGGACGACCGTCTCGCCGCCCGCGACGGCTGCGAACGTCGCCGCCAGCGCTGCCGCCTCGTCGGCGTGGGCCCGTGTCTCGCGGTCGCGCACGGTCTCCCACAGAGCGGGCCAGTCCTCGAACTCGGCGGTGAGCGACGCGAGCTCCAGGCCGTCCGGCACCGGGGTGAGTCTCTCGGCGACCACCTCGAGCGCGTCGAGGGTGAGGTCCAGCTCGTCGGACCGCCACGGCCTCTTCGGGGCGCGCGCGTCGACGTACTCCAGTCCGAGGACGACCCAGTCGCCATCGTGGTCCCAGAGCAACCGTGGGGCCGGCACCGTGTCCGGCAGCATCCGCAGCTTGCGCGCCTCCTCCCGGTAGGACTCGGCGAAGACGCGCTGCGCCACGCTCGAGGCGGCTTTCACGAAGTGCCGCGACCCGTCCTCGCAGACCAGGACGGACGCGAAGCCCGGCGTGAATCCACCGCCCTGCGACATGGCCTGGACCACCGCTGAGCCGCACCGCTGCTCGATGTCGGCTCGCACCTGCGGCGGCAGGTGTGGCCACTCCAGGCGGCGGGCCGTACGGCCGTGCGGGATGGTCGAGGAGGGCGCCGGCGTCACGGGGGCATGATCTCAGGCCATCCGAACCGCCTAGGGTGCGGCCATGATCACGGGTCACCGGCCAGACCTCGACGGCCTGCGGACCCTGGCGGTCTATCTGGTGCTCCTCTTCCATGCCGGGCTCTCGTGGTTCGGCGGCGGGTACGTCGGCGTGGACATGTTCTTCTGCCTCTCGGGCTTCCTCGTCACGAGCGTGCTGATGACCGAGCTGCAGGGCACCGGCTCCCTGCGCGTGGGCCGCTTCTACTCCCGCCGCGTGCGGAGGCTGCTGCCGGCTGCTGTCGTCGTGGTGATCGCGACCTGCCTGACGTTCACGCTGCTCTGGTCGGTGGTGCGTCGGGCTGCCATCGTCAGTGACGGGGTCAGCGCCCTGCTGTACTACGCCAACTTCCACTTCCTGTCCGCGTCCGGCGACTACTTCGCGGCCGACATCGACAAGAGCCCGTTCCTGCACTTCTGGTCGCTCTCGATCGAGGAGCAGTTCTACGCCGTCTTCCCCGTGCTGCTGCTGGTGCTCTACCGCGTGGGTCGGTCTCGGCGGCGCTCCGTCGTGCTGGGCGGGCTGGGCTTCTTGTTCGTCCTCTCCCTGGCCGACCAGATCTGGTTCGCGACCCGCAACATCGACCGTGCGTACTACGGCACCGACACCCGGCTCTACCAGCTGTTGGCCGGGGCACTGCTGACCGCGGTGTTCGCGTTCACCTCACGCCGGCTCGGCCGCGGGCCGGCTCACCTCGTGGCGGTGGTCGGCATCGTGGGCATCGGGATCGTCGCCAGCGGCGCGGTCCACCTGTCGCCGTCGTGGCGCGGCATCGGCGCGACCTTCGCGTCGATCCTCGTGCTCGGCGGGCTGACGCAGGCGGAAGGGAGCCCACTGTCCCGGCTGTTGTCCCTGAAGCCGATCGCCTATCTCGGCCGGATCTCCTACGGCACCTACCTCTGGCACTGGCCGGTGATCGTCGCGCTGCGCACCGTCCTGAACGCCGGACCCCTGCCGGTCGCGGTGCTGTCGTTCGCGATCGCGAGCGGGCTCGCGGCGCTCTCCGCGGAGCTGCTGGAGCTGCCGATCCGACGTACCCCACGGCTGGACGGCATCACCTGGCCGGTGGTGGTGGCGGGCCTCGCAGCGAGCGCTCTGGTCGCCGCCACCGTCGTCCCGAACGTGCTGGAGCGCAACCAGAAGCCGGTACTGCTGGCGGCGACGTCCACCCATGGGAGTTCGCTCAGCGTGGATGCCGACCTGACCCGCGAGCTCGACCGTGCGGTGCCGGACCTCGACTTCCGGTCCCTCATCTCCGAGCACGGTCCCTGGCAGTACTGCGCCGTCGCCGACGTCTCCGCCTGCCGATCCGTGCGCGGGTCGGGGCCGACGGTCCTGCTGGTGGGGGACAGCCAGGCGCAGACGTTCATCCCGGTCTTCAAGAAGCTGGCGAGGGAGTACGACTTCAACCTCGACCTGAACGTCCTCGCCGGGTGTCCTTGGCAGGAGGAGCTCACCAACGACAAGTCGGCGGCCGACACTGCTCAGGAGTGCGCCGATGCCCGCGTCGGCTGGTACGACAACGTGTTGCCACGTCTCGATCCCGACGTCGTCGTACTCCTGGACCGCCCGCGCGACGACCCGCAGGAGTGGGGGAAGCGGACCGAGCTGCGCGACGGGACGAAGCAGAACCTGGACCAGGCGGTGTGGGAGAGCACGCGAGACACGCTCGCCAAGGTCTCTGCGGCCTCGCAGGCAGTGGTCATCCAGCGACTGACGATGCCCGACTCCTTCGAGCCGGCCGACTGCCTGGCGTCGGCCAAGCAGGTGGGCGAGTGCGCGGTCAGCGCCGAGCCCGCACCGTCACCGACCGACGCGTTCGTCACGACCCTGGCGGTCGAGAACCCGCGGATCCACGCCCTGGACCTGAACCCGATCTTCTGCCCGACCCTCCCGGTGTGCTCGCCGATCCAGCACAACCGGCTGGTCTGGCGCGACGACCACCACTACACGGTCTCCTATGCGAAGGCCATGCGGCACCAGGTGTGGTCGGCGCTGAAGGGTACGGGCGCGTTCGAACGGAAGTGACCGGTCAGCAGCCGCACGTGTAGTAGACGATGTCCCAGTGGCTGCCCTCGTTGGTGTACACGTTCCCCGAGGCGGCCTCGTACATCGGGTAGCCGTCGGCGCGCAGCCCGATGTAGGTGTAGGCGCTCTCGATCCAGCTGTCGTTGCACGCGGACCGGGAGATGTCGACCTTGTAGCCGTTCCAGTGGCTGTAGGTGCCGCTGGCGTGGCCCGTCTCGGTGCCTCCGGTGATGGTGACCGCGCATCCGCTGGCGCCCTTGTAGGTGATGATCCCGCTGACCGTCGACTGGTTGATCTGGTCGTACGACGTGCACGTGGAGTTGGTGCGGCTCGTGCAGCCTCCGCTGGAGGTTCGAGTGATGCCATGCGCGGAGAGCTGCGCCGCAGCCTGAGCGTCGGTGAGCTTGGTGACCGCCTGGGCGGGTGAGGGAAGCGCCAGCCATGCGGTGGCGACGAGGGTGGCGAACGCGGCCACGAGGGCGCGCGCGAACGAACGGTGGGTCATCACTACTCCTGACTCCAGCCCGAGCTGGACAGATCCCGAGAACGCAGCGGCCGGAGATGCCGGCCTGGTGACCCTCCCTTCCTAGCAGCACTCGCGCGCGTGTGGAACCGGCCGTACGGTGAACGAGTGACGAATCGCGACGACGAACTCGACGTCTTGACCCGGGGCCTCGACCAGGCCGCTTCCCTGCTCGGCTCGGTGGGGGACGACGACCTGTCGAAGCCGACGCCCTGTCACGAGTGGAGCACGGCCCAGCTCGTGGATCACCTGACGGCCGCGCCGGCGAACTTCGCCCGGATGATGCGCGGCGAGGAGGTGGACTGGTCAGCCCCACCGCCGCACGTCGGCGACGAACGGGCCACCGCGTTCCAGGGCGGCGCGAACGACCTGCTCGAGACCTGGCGCGGTGCGGCGGGCTCGGAGGCGTCGATGCCCCCGGACTGGCAGTGCGCCGAGATCGCCGTGCACTCCTATGACCTGGCAACCGCGATCGGGCATCCCACGGCCGAGCTCGACCCGGAGGTCGCGGAGCGTGCCCTGGCCTTCATGCAGGGCGCCCTCACGTCCGACAACCGCGGCGAGGTGTTCCGCCCCGAGCAGCCGGCCCCTGACGGTGCGGACTCCTACCAGCGACTCGCGGCGTTCGCCGGTCGAGAGGTCACACCGAGTCGATGATCGCCTTCCGGCGCTCGTCGTACTCCGCCTGCGTGACCAACCCGCGGTCGAGCAGGCTCTTCAGCTCCTCGAGGCGTGATGTCCGTGGCCGTGGCCGGCGTCGACGTGACCGCCGGCGGCGGGTCGGTCGCCGGGTCGGGGGCCTGGCGCCGCAGGCTCGACGCGAGATAGGTCGCCTCGAGCCCGTCGTCGCTGAGCAGCGTCATCTGGGTCGCGAGGCCCGGGTCCATGCCGCTCTGACGGGCGAGCTTCTGGGCCGTGGTGACCTTCCAGATGACGATGGCGAGTCCCACCAACCCGGCGATCACCAGCAGGAAGACGAAGCCGCCGAGACCCGAGCTTGCCTGGTCGTCCGGCCAGGAGGCGACCCACTGACCGTTGACCTTCGTGCAGGTGGGCGGCTCGCCGTTGTGGTCGATCGACTGGTCGATGCAGTCCTGAAGGCCGTCGGCGTACGACGGGGCAACCGTCAACACCACCGCCGCGACCGACAGCCCGAGGGTGCCGAGCACTCGGCCGGGTCGACGCATGAGCGGATCGTAGATCCGTGGCGACCGTCCGGGGAGCCCTTTGGGTGAAGGACGCTCAGACCGAGTCGATGATCGCCTTCCGGCGCTCGTCGTACTCCGCCTGCGTGACCAGCCCGCCGTCGAGCAGACTCTTCAGCTCCTCGAGTCGTTCCGCGGTCGCGCCGGGCGATGCGGTCGCGGTCGTGGGCGGGGTCTCCGGAGGTGGCGTGGCCTGGCCGCGGAGGCTGGCCGCCAGGTAGGTCGCGTCGAGCCCGTCGTCGCTGAGCAAGGTCATCTTCGTGGCGAGGCCCGGATCCATGCCCGAGCGCTTGGCCAGCTTCTGTGCCGTCGACACGCGCCACACCGTCGCACCGATGCCGACGATCGCCACGAGAACGCCCCAGGCGATGAACCAGCCGGGGATACCGCCACCGGGTTCCATGACCGGATCGTAGATCCTCTGCCGAGGCGAGCGGCGACGTCAGACCGCGAGCCGGTCGAGGCGCGCCACGTCGTTGACGATGATCCGGCCGCGGCGTACCTCCAGCAGACCCTCGTCGACGAGGCGGCGAAGCACTTGGTTGACCGACGGCCGGGCGCCGCCGACCAGCTGGCTGAGCTCGTCCTGGGTGAGCGGGATCGTCACCTCGGGGGTCGACGACCGGTAGGTCACCGCGAGCGCGGAGAGCCGGCGTACGACGCGACGCTCGAGGCTGTCGTACATCGCCTCGACGAGCTGGGCAGAGAGCTCGTCCACGCGCCGGGCGAGGATCGTCGTGACCAGCAGCTCGAGACGCGGGTTCCGTTCGCGCAGGTCGCGGAAGACCGTGGCGGGGATGCTCAGGGTGCGGACGGCGTCGAGGGCGACGATGCTGGCCGTCCGCTGGGGCTCCGCCCGGCCGAGGAGCGAGACCTCACCGAAGTGCGAGTCGGGGCCGAGGATGTTGACGATCGCGCTCTCGCCGTTCGGTGTGGTCACCTGCACGGCCGCGTGACCGTCGAGAACGATGTGGAAGGAGTCGGCCACGTCACCTTCCTGCACGAGTACGTCGCGCCGGCCGTAGTGGTGGGTCTTGCCGGCCCGGAGCAGGAGCTTCGCGTCCGAGTCCGGCAGGCTCTGGAGCACCTTCGGGACCTTCACGGGGTCAGTACACCACCGGGTGATGCCGCCGGACCACGGCGCATCACGGGTCGATGGGACGCTCGATCGGTACCGTTCCGCCATGACCACGGGACCGGACGTCGACACCTCACTCGGCCGCTGCGTCGAGGCCACTCGCGGGCTCTTCGGCGCGGCGGCATGCTCGATCGCGCTGGTGGACGACGACGGCAGCACGCTCCGGTTCGTGGCGTCCGACGGCGCCGGCGCCGACGAGATCGTGGGTGTGACGATCCCGGTCAGCCGCGGCATCGCCGGATGGGCGGCGATGTCCGGTCAGCCGATCGCGGTCCGAGACGTCCAGACCGACGCGCGGTTCGCGCGCGACGTGGCGGAGTCCACGCACTACGTGCCGACTGCGATCTACGCCGCGCCCATGCTCGACGCCGAGGGGGAGGTGCTGGGTGTCATGTCGGTGCTCGACCCCGTCGTCGACGAGTCGAGCGACTGGACCCTCAGCGTCCTCGGCACGATCGCCGGCCTCACGGCCCTGGTGGCCACGTCGGTGGCAGACACACCAGGCGACACGCAGCCTCTGGCCCAGCTGGGGAGCGACGTGCTCGGGCTCGTCGCGTCGTGGCAGTCCGGTGAGCAGGGCCGGCAGGGGTGAGCACGACCCCCGCTTGGTCGAGCGCCTTCGACCGGGGTGCGCTCGAGGAGGTCGTCGGCCTCCCGATCGAGGACGTGCGTGAGTGGGCGTTCGGCGGGGCCAGCGGCGCCGGAGTGAAGGTCGCCGTGGTCGACAGCGGTGTGGACGCGAACCATCCGCGCGTCGGCGGGATCGCCGGGGCCGTCGCCTTCGAGCTCGACCCCCTCGCCGAGCTCGGGTACGCCGAGCGCGAGGGTCCGCACGAGGACCTGGTCGGCCACGGTACGGCCTGCGCGGCCATCATCCGAGCCCTCGCACCCGAGGCGGAGATCCACTCGGTGCGCGTCCTGGGGGCCAACCTCAAGGGCCGCGGTGCCCTGCTCCACGCCGGAGTCGCCTGGAGCGTCGAGCACGGCATGCACGTCGCCAACCTGTCGTTGTCGAGCAAGTCCGAGGCCATGTTCGGACCGCTGCACGAGATCGCCGACGACGCGTACTTCGCCGGGACCGTCCTGGTCTGCGCGGCGAACAACCTCCCGGGACCGACGTACCCCTCGCAGTACGCGTCGGTGATCTCCGTCGCGGCCCGGCCCGGCGACGAGGACCTCGCCCTCGCCTACAACGCCCACCCGCCGGTCGAGTTCGGCGCCCGGGGGATCGACGTCGACGTCGCCTGGGCCGACCACGGGTCGATCACCGCCACCGGGAACAGCTTCGCGGCTCCGCACGTCAGCGCGATGGTCGCTCTGATGCGGAGCAAGCATCCCTGGCTGTCCCCGCTCCAGGCCAAGGCGGTGCTCCAAGCGGCGAGCAGCAACAGCGTCCGGGGATGAGGCGCGAGTCTCGCGTTGTGTCAGCACGCTGACAGACCGGTGGACCCTGCACGAGCAGAGTGTCCCTCACGCGGCCACCGAGGCCGGGGACCGAGGGAGACGACGATGAGCGAGCAGGGCACCGAGTTCAACGACATCGAGGTCGAGGACACCGAGGCGCGCGTGCAGCTGGCGCAGGTCGACGGTCCCGACGCGGACGACGTCGAAGGTCACGTGCAACCGCCACGCGGCGACGACACCGAGCACGTGCACAGCATCGCGCGTCAGTAACAGCTTCCGCGCGCCGGCAAGGGGGACCGGCGACCGGACACGCGGGGGACACGGGGGAACGATCTCAGCGAGGAGGCCCACGGGGTAGGGCCTCCTCGCTGATACGTCCTCGGGTTCTCGCCGAATCCGGGTCCGCGCGCCGTGCGTGAAACAATCGAGGCGACCCGCCCCGCTCGCTCTTGCGAAGGTTTGCCGTGCCCATCCCGTCTGCGCCCGTGCCGGGTCGCACCGACCCCGCGGTCCTCCGGAACTTCTGCATCATCGCCCACATCGACCACGGCAAGTCGACGCTGGCCGACCGGATGCTGCAGCTGACCGGTGTCGTCGACGAGCGCAGCGCCCGCGCTCAGTACCTCGACCGGATGGACATCGAGCGCGAGCGCGGCATCACCATCAAGAGCCAGGCCGTCCGGATGCCGTGGACGGTCGAGGCGGACAACGAGCAGGGCGCCGACGCCGGCACCTACGTGCTCAACATGATCGACACCCCGGGCCACGTCGACTTCACCTACGAGGTCTCGCGGTCGTTGGCGGCGTGCGAGGCGGCCGTGCTGCTCGTGGACGCCGCGCAGGGCATCGAGGCCCAGACGCTGGCCAACCTCTACCTCGCCCTCGGCGCCGACCTCCACGTCATCCCGGTGCTCAACAAGATCGACCTGCCGAGCGCCAACCCCGAGAAGTACGCCGAGGAGCTCGCGCACGTCATCGGATGCGACACGTCCGAGGTGCTCCGGGTCAGCGCGAAGACGGGCGAGGGTGTCCCGGCGGTGCTCAACGAGATCGTCCGGCAGACCCCGCCCCCGGTCGGCGATGCCGATGCGCCACCGCGCGCCCTGATCTTCGACTCGGTCTACGACACCTACCGCGGCGTCGTCACCTACGTGCGCGTGATGGACGGCAGGCTCAGCCACCGCGACCGGATCAAGATGATGTCGACGGGCGCCGTCCACGAGATGCTCGAGGTCGGCGTGATCAGCCCCGAGCCGGTGAAGGCCGGCGACCTCGGAGTCGGCGAGGTGGGCTACCTGATCACCGGCGTGAAGGACGTGCGCCAGTCACGCGTCGGCGACACCGTCACCAGCCAGCACCACGGCGCCGACCAGGCGCTGGGTGGCTACCAGCACCCGAACCCGATGGTCTACTCCGGTCTCTACCCGATCGACGGAGACGACTACCCGACCCTGCGCGACGCCCTCGAGCGGCTCCAGCTCAACGACGCCTCGCTGGCGTTCGAGCCGGAGACCTCCGGCGCGCTCGGGTTCGGGTTCCGCTGCGGGTTCCTCGGTCTGCTGCACATGGAGATCAGCCGCGACCGGCTGGAGCGGGAGTTCGACCTCGACCTGATCTCGACGGCCCCCAACGTCGTCTACGAGGTGGTCATGGAGGACGGCACCGTCCACACGGTCACCAACCCGAGCGAGTACCCCGAGGGCAAGATCGCCGAGGTGCGCGAGCCCGTCGTCCGGGCCACGATCCTGAGCCCGAGCGACTACATCGGCACGATCATGGAGCTCTGCCAGACCAAGCGCGGCAACCTCCTCGGCATGGAGTACCTCTCGGCCGACCGGGTCGAGCTGCGCTACACGCTGCCCATGGGCGAGATCGTCTTCGACTTCTTCGACCAGCTGAAGTCGCGCACCAAGGGATACGCCTCGCTCGACTACGAGCGCTCCGGCGAGCAGGCCGCCGACCTGGTCAAGGTCGACATCCTGCTCCAGGGTGAGCCGGTCGACGCGTTCTCGGCGATCGTGCACCGCGAGGCGGCGTACTCCTACGGCGTGATGCTGGCCGGCAAGCTCAAGGAGCTGATCCCGAGGCAGCAGTTCGAGGTGCCGATCCAGGCCGCGATCGGTGCGCGGGTGATCGCTCGCGAGAACATCCGCGCGATGCGCAAGGACGTGCTCGCCAAGTGCTACGGCGGTGACATCACCCGCAAGCGCAAGCTGCTCGAGAAGCAGAAGGAAGGCAAGAAGCGGATGAAGATGGTCGGCCGCGTCGAGGTGCCCCAGGAGGCCTTCATCGCCGCGCTGTCCACCGGATCGACCGGGGAGAAGGCCGGGAAGAAGTGACCGGTCGGGTCCCTCTCGGAAGTCCCGAACCCCGCGCCGTCGCCGTCGTCGTCCGCGGCGCCAAGCTGCTCGTCATCGCCCGACGTCTCGACGGCCGGGAGTACGCCGTGCTGCCGGGCGGCGGGATCGAGCCCGGCGAGACCCCGGAGCAGGCCGCGGTGCGTGAGCTCGCCGAGGAGTGCTCGCTGTCCGGGACCGTGGTGCGTCGCCTCTTCGACGGTGACCACGGCGGCCGCGCCGCGTCGTACGTCTTGGTGGACGCACCCACCGGCGAGCCTGTGCTCGGTGGCGAGGAGGCCGAAGCGCACTCCGACGACAACCACTTCCAGCCACTCTGGGCGACGGCGGGAGAGCTCCCGCTCCTCGGGTTGCTCCCCGAGGGGATCGCCGACCTCGTCGTCGAATCCGTCTGGCCGCTGCGCGTCGACGAGGCCGGCGCCCAGGACTGGCCCGTCCTCGAGCGGCTGTGGCAGCTCTACCAGCACGACCTGTCCGAGTTCCGGCACAGCTCTCCGGACGCCACCGGGCTCTTCGCCGGCCGCCTCGGCTCCTACGCCGAGGGTGGACGGGGCGACCGCGTCAGCTACCTCGCCCGGGTCGGCGAGACTCCGTGCGGCTTCGCGCTGATCCGTGGGGTCGGTCACGAGCAGCGGGTGATGGGGGAGTTCTTCGTGACCCGGTCGACCCGCGGTCGTGGCATCGCCGCCGCGTTCGCCCGGCAGGTGTTCGCGCGCCACCCGGGGCCGTGGGCGGTGCCGTTCCAGAACGAGAACCCGCGGGCCGCGGCGTTCTGGCGCCGGCTGGCGGTCGACGCTCTCGACGACGTGGCCGAGCAGACCGTCGCGGTGCCCGGCAAGCCACACCTACCGCCCGACGTCTGGCTCACCGGGGTCGCTCCCGGCGCCTGAGCCCGCGGGCTCGCCCGGCTGAGTACGCGCGCCCATGTGCCCGCGCGACGTGACCGGGCTCACTGGTCGGTATGACGACCGAACCCCCTGCACGCCCACCCCGTCGTACGTCGCGCTGGCTCTGGGTGTTGTTCTTCGGCGGCACCGTCGTGCTGGTGCTTCTCGCCGTCCTGCCCCTGATCACGAGCGCGATCGTGGTCGCTCTGTGGGGCACGGGCGGCTCCGGGAGCAACAAGTGACCGCCCGCCTGCGGCTCGCACTGGTCGAGGCACGCCCTGCGGTCCTGCTCCTGCTCGCCCTGTCGGGCGCCATCGGGCTCGCGCTCGCGGGACGGGCGAACGACCTGGTCGCCGTCGCCCGGCTGCTCACCGTGGTGACGGCCTTCGTGGTCTACGCCGTCTCCCTCAACGACCTCGCGGACCTCGAGGTCGACCGGGTGAACCTGCCCGGCGACCATCGGCGTCCCCTGGTCACCCACGCTGCCGCCGCTCGGGACGTGCGGCTCATGGCCGCCGGCGCCGCCGTCGTCACGGCGTCGGCGGCCGCCACGCAGGGGCTCACCTCGCTGGGGCTGGTGCTGGCCGGCCTCGCCGCTGCCTCGGCGTACTCCCTGAGGCCGTTCCGGATCTCGCGCCGCGGCGTCGTCGCACCACTGGTCCTGCCGGCGCTGTACGTCGGCCTCCCCTTCTCGCTGGGCGTGCTCGCCGGCCGCGCTCTCCGTGCCGCCGACCTCGCACTCCTGGCCGCTCTCTACGTCGGGTTCGTCGGCCGGATCGTGCTCAAGGACTTCCGCGACATCGTCGGCGACCGGCTGTTCGGCAAGCGGACCTTCCTGGTGCGCCACGGCCGTCGTGCGACCTGCCTGCTCAGCGTGGCCTGCTGGATCGTCGGCACGAGCCTGCTCGTCGTCGCGACGCCCGGTGCCACCTGGTGGTACGCCGTGTGCCAGGCGACGCTCGCGATCGTGGCCGTCCTCCTGGTGCTGAGGCTGGCCGTGTCCGACTCGTACCGCGCGGACGAGCGCTCCATCTCCGCGGTGGCGATCGTCGGCCGAGCCTCACTGGCGGCGGTGTTCGTCCAGGTCGCCGTCCCGGTGCCGTCGGCCGCGGCCTACGGCGTCGTCGGCTTCACGGCGCTCAGCCTGCTGCTGGCGGCCGAGATGCTGCGGCTCGGGCCCCGTCAGGCCCGGGTCACGGTGACCGACCCGAGCCGGACGTCGAGCGCGGACGAGAGCGCAGCCGCCGGCTCCTCCAGCTCTGCCTTGCGCGGCTTGCGCGACCCGGCGAAGGACGACACCGCGAGCGTCCTCTCCCGCCCCGACCCCTCGATCCGCCAGTAGCCGCCGATCCGGCCGTCGACGAGCACGGGCGCGAGCATGTAGCCGTTGTTCTTGTGCCACAGCCGCTCGTGGTCGGCAGGGTCGACGAAGCGGTCGCGTGCCTTCGGGTCGTAGCCGCAGAGCACGGCGTCGAACTCCGGGACGAGCCGGACGCCCGGCAGGTCGCGGGCTGCCGCCACGTCGCTCACATCGGCGTAGGCAACGCCTCCGGGGCCGTCGCTCCAGACGAGGTCGAGCCGGTCGAGGAGGGCGTCGACCTGCCGCAGTCCCAGACCGGACCACCAGGCGACGTCGCGACGGGTGGCCGGGCCGTAGGACGCGAGGTGCAGCCGGACCGCCTCCAGCACCAGGTCGTCGGGCTTCTCCCGGTCGGGCAGGAGCGCGCGCCGCGGCGCGGTAGCCCGGGGCGCCCTGGCCGGACCACGGACCCTTGAGCGGCCGGCGGAGCAGCCCACCATGACCGAAGGTGAGGTAGCGGCCGAGGCCGCGGTCGATCGCCTCCGGCGTCTTCTCGCCATGGTCGTTGAGCCAGCCGCGGACGTGGTCGAGCAGCTCGTCGGGCGTCCGCCACTCGTCCGCGGCGAACTCCTCGGTCGCCTCCCAGAGCTCCTCCACCTCGCTGTGCTCCAGCGGGAGGTGGCGCACCCAGATCGCCCGCTGACCGAGCCGCGTGGTCGCGTCGAGGAGGAGGTGATGGTCGGCCGTGGAGGTGTGGACGGTGCCGCGGATGGTGCTGCCCCGCACGATCGCCAGCGACTCGTACGCCGCGGTGACAGCGTCGTGGGTGACACCCGGCAGACGCGCTCCCATCGCGGCGTACGGCGAGCGAGCGGTCTGGGACTGGATCGGTCCGATCCGGCGGATCGCCTCGGCCACGTCGACCGGACCGCGGTCGTCGATGTCGGGGAACTGTCGGGCGAGACTCAGCCCACGCAGCTCGTCCCAGTCGTAGGTGGCCACGGTGGCACGGTAAAGGCCAGCACCGACCGTATGACAGCGGCATGGCCCGTGCGGACTACGCGGGACGGCGCCCGGCCACCCTTGCCGCGAACGCCGGATGGGCGTGGTTGCCCGGTGTCACGATGACGACATGTCCCCGCTCCGCTTCGAGACCGAGCCCGAGTTCGAGCGGGACGTCGCGCGCACGCTCGCCGAGGGCGAGGACTACCTGGACGCCTGGTCGCGTCTCCGTGACCTGGAATGGCATGTGCCGGCCCGAGCCGTGCACGCGGCGGACCTGACCGGCGAGGCGGCGCTGTGCGGCAAGCCGCTGACGACGTTGGAGGAGTTCGGCCACCGTCGCTATCCGTTCGAGCAGGTGCCGGCCGAGGAACGCTGTCGCGTCTGTGACGAGCTCGCGGGAAGCCCCAGCGTCTGACTTCCCCGTCGTGACCTCGCCTGTGGGCTGCATGCCACGATGGCGGGTATGACGATCGTCCTGCCCGACGGGCTCGACGAGCAGCGTGAGCTCGGCCCCGACTGGGGTCGCTGGCTGGACGCCGTACCCCGCCTCTTCGCCGACCTGCTCGACGAGTGGGACCTGACGCGCGACGGTTCGGACCTGTGGCACGGCTTCTGCTCGCTGGTCGCACCCGTGGTGACCGCGGAGGGCACGCGGGCCGTCCTGAAGATCACCTTCGACGGCGACGACGAGTCCGTGCACGAGGCGCTGGCCCTTCAGCACTGGCACGGCGACGGCACCGTGCGCCTGCTGCGTGCCGACCCGCGCCGGCGCGCGCTGTTGCTCGAGCGCCTCGAGCGGCGCGACCTGACCGAGGTGTCGGACGTCCGGGCGTGCGAGATCGTCGCGGCGCTGTACCCGAAGCTCCACCTGCCGGCCTTCCCCCAGCTCGCCACGGTCACGTCGTACGTCTCGCGCTGGCTCGACGACCTGGCAGCCCAGCCGCAGGACATCCCGATCCCGGCGCGCTATCGCGAGCAGGCCCTGAGCCTCGGCCGCGACCTGGTGAGCGACCCCGGCAGCGTCGGGCGGGTCATCCACGGTGACCTCCACTACGAGAACGTGCTCGCCGCGCCGCCCGAGCTCGGCACCGCGCGGGGGGAGTGGTTGGTGATCGACCCCAAGCCGATGTCGGGGGACCCGCACTACGAGCTCGCACCGATGCTCTGGAACCGCTACGACGAGCTCGCCGGTGACGTGCGCGACGGCGTACGGCGCCGGTTCCACGCCCTGGTCGACCACGCCGCGCTGGACGAGGCCCGAGCCCGCGACTGGGTGATCGTCCGGATGATCCTGAACGCCAACTGGTCGGTACAGGACGCGCAGGGCCTCGGACGCGAGCTGGACGCCGAGGAACGCGAGTGGATCACCCGGTGCGTCGCGATCACGAAGGCCGTCCAGGACTGACTCGGCTCACTAGACTCGGCGGGAGCGGCGAGTGAGGGAGCGGACGGTTGACCATCGACCCCACGATGATCGAGAAGCGCCCGCGGTCCCTGGTCCACATGTTCTTGGATCGCGTGGCCGACGCACCCGACGAGGACGCGTTCTACTACCCCGTCGAAGGTGGTTGGCAGGAGTCCACCTGGGGCCAGACGCACGTCCTGGTCGAGGGGCTCGCGGCCGGTCTGCTCGCCCTGGGGCTCGAGCCCGAGGAACGCGTGGTGATCGTCGCCTCGACCCGGTACGAGTGGGTGCTGGGATACCTGGCGACCTTGTGGTCCGGGGGTGCCGTCACCGCGGTCGCCCCGGACGCCGATGACCAGACGGTCGTCGACCGGATCGTCGACTCCGGGGCGCGAGTCGTCATCGCCGAGGACTACGAGACCGTGCAGATGCTGTGGCGCATCCGCGCGAGCATCCGCACCGTGGCCAAGGTCGTCCAGATCGACGGCGACTACCCCGATCAGCGCGTCCTGTCGCTCGAGGGGCTGCTCGCCCTCGGCCACGACCATCTCCGGGAGCATCCCCGGGCGCTCTCGCAGCGCCTGTACGCCGTACGCCGGCAGGGCCTGGCCGCCTTGCCGTACGTCGCGGCGGCGGGCGGCGTCCGGCGTGGTGTCCGGCTGACCCACGGCGCCTTGACGTACCACGCCAGCGCGATCGCGGCCCTCGACCGGCTCTCGGACGCGGACCTGCTCTACGTGCCGCTGTCGATGTCGACGGTGTACGCCCAGTCGGTCCTCGGGGTCCAGCTCGCCTGCGGCTTCCCGGTCGCGCTGGAGGGACGCCGCGACCAGGTGGTGGACTCACTGGGGCTGGTGCGTCCGACCGTCGTGGCCGCGACCGCTCCGCTGCTCGAGCGGCTGATGTCCGCGATCGAGGACGACCAGCCGCGAGGCATGCTCCGACGCCAGAAGACCCTCGACAAGCGCCTGCGCGCCGACGTCCGCGCGACGTTCGGCGACCGGATCAGATACGTGATCTGTGCCGGAGACGCCCCCGACTCGACCGTGTCCGAGTTCTTCGAGGCGGCGGACGTGACCGTGCTGGAGGCGTACGGGACCGCCGAGACCGGCGGTGCCGTGGCCCTCGCCCTGCCCGAGGACGCCGGCAGCCGGACCGCGGGACATCCGTTGCCGGGCACCGAGGTGCGCATCTCAGCCGAGGGAGAGATCCTGGTCGCCGGGCCGGGACTGGCCGACGGCTACCACGGCCGTCGCGTCGTTCCGACATCCAAGGCCGAGGGCGGCTGGCTGCGCACCGGCGATGCTGGCGTGCTCGACGCCGACGGGCGGCTGCGCGTCCTCGGCCGGTACGTCGGCGGCGGCGCCGACTGACGCGCCGGCGCCTCGATCGGCGTACGCCGCCCACTGACCCGGTGACCCGTAGGGCCGCGGCTCGTTGGCTACCCGAAGGTAACCAGGTCAAGTAGGTTTGGCGATCTCGGATCGCCCAACTCCGTCCCCATCAGTCCGTTCCCCGCCCCAGGAGACAGAAGCGTGCCCGCCACCATCGATGCCACCTTCGTCGACCGCATGGTCGCGAACGTCGCTCTGCAGTTCCTCGATCGAGTCGACCGGAGTCCGCGCAGCGAGGCGTTCCGCTATCCCGTCGGCGAGCCCGGCAGCGAGCGGTGGGAGTCGGTCACCTGGGCCGAGGCGGGGGAGCAGGTCTCGCGGTACGCCGCCGGACTCCTCGCGCTCGGGATCGAGCCGGAGCAGCGGGTCGGGATCGCGGCCGGCACCCGCTACGACTGGATCCTCGCCGACCTGGCCGTGATGTGCGCGGCCGCGGCGACCACGACGGTGTACCCGTCCACCAACTCCGAGGACACGGCGTACATCATCGGCGACTCGGAGTGCCGGGTCGTCTTCGCCGAGGACGACGAGCAGATCGCGAAGCTGAAGGACCACAAGTCCGAGCTGCCCCACCTGGCGAAGGTGGTGACCTTCGACGGAGCCACCGACGGCGACTGGGTGATCGGGCTCGACGACCTCGGCGCGCTCGGCGACACCTACCTCGCCGAGCATCCCGACGCGATCCGCGAGACCGCCGAGAAGATCCGGCCGGACCAGCTGGCGACGCTCATCTACACCTCCGGCACGACGGGCCGGCCCAAGGGCGTGCGGCTGCAGCACCGGTCGTGGGTCTACGAAGGTTCCGCGATCGAGGCGCAGGGCATCCTCGACGAGACCGACCTGGAGTTCCGCTGGCTGCCGATGGCGCACTCCTTCGGCAAGGTGCTGATGTCGACCCAGATGGCGTGCGGGTTCGCCTGTGCCATCGACGGCCGCGTCGACAAGATCGTCGACAACCTGGGCGTGGTGAAGCCGACGTTCATGGGCGCGGCGCCGCGGATCTTCGAGAAGGCCCACGCGCGCATCGTCACCATGCAGGCGGCCGAAGGCGGTGCCAAGGAGGCGATCTTCAAGCAGGCGTTCAAGGTCGGCATCGCCTACGACCGGGCCAAGCGCGAGGGACGCAACCCCGGCGTACTCCTGAGCGCACAGCGCAACGTCTTCGACAAGCTGGTCTTCAGCAAGATCCGTGAGCGCTTCGGCGGCCGGGTGCGGTTCTTCATCTCCGGCGCCGCGGCCCTGAACCAGGACATCGCCGAGTGGTTCGACGCCGCCGGCATCCTGATCCTCGAGGGCTACGGCATGACCGAGTCGTCGGCGGGCTCGTTCGTGAACCATCCCGATGGCTACAAGATCGGGTCCGTGGGGCAGGTGTTCCCGGGCTCGGAGGTCAAGCTCGGCGACGGCGACGAGATCCTGATCAAGGGCCCGGGCGTGATGGAGGGCTACCACAACCTCCCCGAGGAGACCGCGAAGTCGCTCAGCGACGACGGCTGGCTGCGCACCGGCGACAAGGGAGAGATCGACTCCGAGGGGTTCCTGCGGATCACCGGTCGGATCAAGGAGCTGTTCAAGACCTCGGGCGGCAAGTACATCGCGCCGCCGGCGATCGAGTCGAAGTTCAAGGCGATCTGTCCGTATGCCAGCCAGTTCGTGGTGTTCGGCAGCGAGCGGAACTTCATCGTCGCCCTGATCACGCTCGACCCCGACGCCCTCGAGGGCTGGGCGAAGGAGAACGACGTGTCCGGCTCCTACGCCGAGATCGTGGCCTCCGACGCCTGCCACCAGCTGGTCCAGGGGTACGTCGAGGAGCTCAACGGCCACCTCAACCGGTGGGAGACCATCAAGAAGTGGAAGCTCCTCGACCACGATCTCTCCGTCGAGTCCGGCGAGCTCACCCCCTCGATGAAGGTCAAGCGCAACGTGGTCGAGAACAACTACGCCGACCTCATCGACTCCTTCTACAGCTGAGCGTTTCCACGCACACCTGGTCGTCCGCTCGAGGAGAGGCCCTAGTGGCCGGTCATGCGGACGACTCGCCCACGCCGACCGCACGCAGCGAGCCGGCTACCCGACCCGGCTCCTCATCCAGCTCCCGATCGGTGCACCGGAGTACGACGGCTCCAGTGGTGACAAGGTCACGCTCCCGCACGATGTCGTCCTCCCAGTGCCCGACGTCCATGTGGAAACCGCCGTCGACCTCGAGGATCACGACCTTTCCGCCTGGCAGTCGCCACTCCGCATCGGTGTACCGGACCCGACCCGAGGCGTCGATACGCCTGGCCTGACGGTCCGGCAACGGCAAGGCGTGAGTCCGGCACATCCGCACGACGCGGAGCTCGGCCAACGAGTGTGAGCCACCGGCGATCTCCCCGAGCGCTCGCTTGAACTTCTTGGACCAGCGCAGAGGCTTCATCCGCTCGATCTCCACCAGGAGCCGGTCGGCCGTTGTCAGCCTCTGCTGCACGACCGCGCTGAGCAGGCCGATCGCCGTACGGATGCTCGGGTTGTACGCCGCGAACAGCAGGGCCGCGGGCTCGGTGCGCCACGTCGGCAACGCGCCCGTCGCGTTGAGGCCGACAGGTCGACGCGTCTCCACGAACCGCACACCGTCGACCGGTGCCAGGTTGTGTGACTTCGCCAGCAGCACGGTGATGTCTTCGCGATGCCAGTGGGTGAGCCCACGTCGTTCGAGGGCGGTCAGGCCACCGATCGCGCTGCCGGGTCCGGCGTGGAGCACACCGGCCCACATGACCTGTCCGCGGGTCAACGGACCGGTCGTCGTGCAGATGACAACATCTGTCACCAGCTGCCAGCGCTCGGCAGCGATCTGTGAGTCTGCGTAGTGATCGCTGTAGCCGAGTGCAACGAGCTGGCGACGCGCCACCAGGCCCGCCTGACCGTTGGCCAGCTCGCGCCACCTCACAGAGCGTCGGGCCGGCATGACGCCGACGATGCCCGACCTACGACCGCACCGTCGTCCGTCATCCACAGCCTTCGGGTCGTCCGCTCAGCAGGAGCCCCAAGTGGCCGGTCAGGCGGACGACCCAGGAGGTAGTGGAAGGTAAAGAGCGGCGGGGTGCCTGGCAGATGGTCGGGGCTACGCCTACGCTGACGCTGCCCGCTCCGTGGGTGGGACTGGGGGAGGTGCCGTGAGCGGTCAGGTGGCCGTGGGCGAGAAGGACGGCGGCGTCATCGCCTCGTTCTTCCGAGAGACCGGCAGCTCGCTGGCGTCTGTCTTCGTCAACCGCAACCTCCGCCGGATGCAGATAGCGTTCGCCGGGTCGCTGATCGGGAACTGGGCCTTCACCACTGCCGTGTCCGTCTGGGCGTACGGCGAGGGTGGCGCCAAGGCCGTCGGCATCTACTACTCCATCCGGCTCGCCGTGATGGCGCTCGCGACACCGTTCGTGTCGACCTTGGCCGACAAGTACCCGCGCAAGCGGGTGATGATCTACAGCGACCTCTACAGCGCCGTCCTGGTCGTCCTGGCCACGGTGTGCCTGTACGCCGACACCTCGGCCCTGCCGATCTACGTCCTGGCGGTCGTGACCTCGTTCGGAGGGTCGGCGTTCCGGGCCGCCCAGGGTGCGATCACGCCTCAGCTGGCGGACACCACGGAGCAGCTGACCGCCTCCAACGGCACGGCCAGCACTCTCGAGAGCCTCGCGATCTTCGTCGGTCCGGCCATCGCCACGGGGCTGCTGGCGGTCACCGACGTCGAGATCGTGTTCCTCCTGAACGTCGCGTCGTTCGCGTGGTCGATGCTCATGGTGGCCGGCATCCACCTGGGCCGGTCAGAGGAAGAGGCGGAAAAGGCGGCCGAGCCCGAGACCCTGGGCGAGGCGCTCGCCGAGGCGGCCGAGGAGGAGGTCGAGCAGGCCGAGGGCTTCCTCCGGGAGACCTCGGCAGGGTTCCGGGCGATCAGGCAGGACAAGGACCTGCTCGTGACGGTGGTCGAGGGTTCTGCCCAGACGATCGTCGCGGGCGCCCTCGCGGTCATCCCCTTGGTGATCGCGGTGGAGATCCTGGACACCGGGGCCAAGGGCGTCGGGCTGCTCGACTCCGTGATGGGCCTGGGGGCGATCGTCGGCGGGATCTTCGCCATCGCCCGCTCCACGAAGCACAAGCTGGGTCAGGACCTCATCGTCGGGGTCTTCCTGTGGTCGTTCCCCTTGATCGTGATCACGATCTGGCCGACTCCGATCGCGGCCTTCGCGGTCATGGCCGTCCTGGGGTTCGCCAACCCCGTCGTCGACGTCAACGTGTTCACGGTCATCCAACGCCTCACCCCGGACGCCGTGCTGGGCCGTGTGTTCGGTGCGTTCGAGACCTGCCTGATCGGGACCATGGCCGTGGGCTCGGCCATCGCGCCGCTGATGCTCCACCTCTGGGGACTCCGGGCGACCGTGGGCATCCTCGGCGTGGTCATCGGCCTGATCGCCGTACTCGGCTACGCGCCGATGCGCTCCCTGGACCGGCGTCTCGAGGCGCCCGCCGGCCTGCCGCTGCTCCGGGCGATCCCGATGTTCGCACCGCTCAACCCGGTCACCCTCGACCACCTCGCCCGGGTCCTGGATCGGGTCGACGTCTCGGCCGGCGACGTGATCGTGCACGAGGGCGACGAGTCCGACCTCTTCTACGTCATCGAGTCGGGGCGGGTGCAGGTCACGGCCGCTGACGGGCAGGTGCTCCGCGAGGAAGGCCCCGGCGACTACTTCGGCGAGATCGGCCTGCTGCGCGACGTCCCGCGGACTGCGACGATCACCGCGATGGAGCCGACGGTGCTGCTGGCCCTCGAGCGCGAGGAGTTCCTCGACGCGGTCACCGGGCAGGGCGAGTCGCGTCGCCTGGCCGAGGACGTCGTCGTACGCCGGCTCAGGGCGGCCTGAGGCACCCCTGATGTCGTCCTGCGCGAGCTGTGGTGCCGACCAACCGGCCGGTGCGAAGTTCTGCCACGAGTGCGGGACACCCCAGCAGAGCAGCTGCCCGTCGTGCGGGACCGCGGTCGTGCCCGGCGCGAAGTTCTGTCTCGAGTGCGGGACACCGCTGGGTGGGCCGCCGGTGACCGCGTACCCGTGACCCCGGTCGCCTCCCGGCGGATCACCAGCGTGCTCTTCGGAGATCTGGTGGGCTTCACGCCGTTGTCGGAGTCGCGCGACCAGGAGGACGTCCGAGAGCTGCTCGGTCGCTACTTCGAGGAGTGCTCGACCATCGTCGCCCGCTACGGCGGGGTCGTGGAGAAGTTCATCGGTGACGCGGTGATGGCCGTGTGGGGCGTCCCGACGACCCACGAGGACGATGCGGAGCGTTCGGTTCGTGCGGGGCTCGAGCTGGTCACGGCCACCTCGGCCCTGGGCGCGGAGGTGGGCGTCGCCGACCTGGCGATGCGGGTGGGCATCGTGACCGGCGAGGTAGCCGTCACGGTCGGAGCCGAGATGCAGGGCATGGTCGCCGGCGACCCGGTCAACACCGCCTCGCGCGTCCAGTCCGTGGCGGCGCCCGGCCAGGTGTGGGTCGACGAGACCACCCGCCTGCTGACCTCGGCGGCCATCTCGTACGCCGACGTGGGCTCTCACGCGCTGAAGGGCAAGGCCGATCCGATGCCCCTGTGGGCGGCGCGGGCGGTCGTGGCGACCGCCGGAGGTGCCCAGCGGGCCGACGGTCTCGAGGCGCCCCTGGTCGGCCGCGAGCGCGAGCTGCGGATGGTCAAGGAGCTCTTCCACGGTGTCGCGGAGACGGGCCGGCCCGGTCTGCTCGTCGTCTCGGGGGACGCCGGGGTGGGCAAGTCGCGGCTGGGTTGGGAGTTCTCCAAGTACACCGACGGGCTCGCCGACGCCTGCCGCTGGCATGCCGGCAAGTGCGTGTCCTACGGCGAGGGTGTCGCCTACTACGCCGTCGCCGAGGCGGTGCGCAGCCGGCTCGAGACCGGGCTCGGGACCGACGAAGCGGTGGACACCGCCGAGCTGGTCGAACGCGGCCTCACGGCGTACGTCGACGATCCCGACGAGCGCGCCTGGCTGGCGCCGCGCCTGGGGGCGCTCCTGGGAGCCGGTGGTGGAGGCGGGCACGCCCGCGAGGACCTGTTCGCCGCCTGGACGACGTTCTTCGAGCGGGTGAGCCACGGGACCGAGCCGGTCGTGATGCTGATCGACGACGCCCAGTACGCCGACGAGGGTCTCGTCCTGTTCCTCGAGCACCTCATGACCGCCGCCGCCTTCCCGTGCTTCGTCATGCTCCTCGCCCGGCCCGAGCTGGTGATCGACCGGCCCGGCCTGGTGACGAACCGTCGCGCGACCGTGCTCCATCTCGAGCCGTTCACCGAGACCGAGATGGCGACCCTGGTGGACGGTCTCGTCCACGGACTGCCCGCCCACGTGCGTGAGCAGCTCGTGACACGCGCCGAGGGGATCCCGACGTACGCCGTGGAGACGATCCGCGCGCTGATCGACCGCGACCTGGTGGTGCCGCGAGGAGGCGACTACGTCCTGGCGGACCCCGACTCCCTCGACCTCGAGGAGATCGGAGCCCCGGCCTCCCTCCAGGCCCTGATCTCGGCACGTCTCGACCGGCTGGCGCCCGACCAGCGTCGGGTGGTCGACCGTGCCAGCGTCGCCGGGGGGTCGGTGGAGCCGTCGCTGCTCGCGGAGCTGTGCGTCGACATCCCGGACCTCGACGCGGTGCTGGCCGCGCTGGTGCGGGCCGAGATCTTCACCGTGGAGCACGACCGGCTCAGCAGCGAGCAGGGGCGCTACCAGTTCGTGCAGTCGGTTCTCCGGCAGGTGGCGTACGCGACGCTCTCGCGGCGCGACCGCAAGCAGGTCCATGTCCAGCTGCTCGAGGCCCTCTCCCGAGATGACTCGGACGAGCTCGCACCGGTCGCGGCCCAGCACTGCATCGCCGCCCTCGAGGCCGACGCCGGACGACGAGGACGCGCCGGCCCTCGCCGAGCGTGCCGTCGGGCTGCTGCGCCGCTCCGCCGCCCGAGCGCGGGCCCTGGGGGCGCCGAGCGAGTCCGTGGGTCATCTGGCCCGCGCGGTGGCGCTCGCCAGCGATGAGCACCAGAGATGCGAGATCCAGCTGGCCGAGGCCCAGGCATGCAACGACGCCGGGAAGTACGAGCAGGCACTGGCCCTGGCGGAGCCCGCCCGCAGCGCGTTCGAGGCCATGGGGGAGACCGACGCCGCCGCTCTGGCCGCGGCTGCGTGGTGCGTCGCGACCACGCGTCTCGCGGGCGACCTGCAGGCGGCAGTGGCCAAGGTCGAGCCGTACATGCGCGCGCTGCTGGACATTCCCGGGAAGGAGGCCGTGCTCAACCCGGTGCTGTACGCCTATCTGCTCGCGTACAACGGCCTGGGCGGGAACGACTACGACCTCATGCTGCGCGCGATCAAGCTGGCCGACAGGCTGGGCGACCGCGCACAGCTCTCACGATCGATCGGCAACCTCGGGGTCCAGCTGATGCGGGCAGGGCTGGAGGAGCTCGGCATCGTTCTCTTCGAGAAGAGCGCGGCAGTCGCCCGCGAGGCGGGCGACATCGCCCAGCTGGCGTTCGGGTTGTCCAATCTGGCCTCCGCGCTCGCTCAGCGTGATGCCGTGGCCGCCGCACTGGTGGCCGATGAGGCGATGGACGGCGCGCAACGCTCGGGCATCGCGGCCGGTCGCACCAACGCACTGGTGAACCTGGCGATCGGGCGCTGGGCGACCGGCGACTGGGACACGGTTCTCCGCGCGGTCGGCTCGGAGTGGCTGTCGCTCCCGGACCAGGCCGTCGTCGCTCCCGTGGCGGCGCTGGTCCTGGCGGCCCGCGGCCAGGACCCGTTCGAGGTGGTCGACGGTGTTCCCGAGGTCGACGAGACCCTGTGCTACCTCGATCTCGCCCGGGCTGTGGCGCAGGCGTTCGCCGGCGACCGGCTGGCCGTGTCGACCGTGGGCGATGCCTTGACCGCGGTGTACGACATCAGCGGTCTCTACGAGGACTTCACGCTGTTCTACGGCGCCGCCGTGCACATCGCGGACCAGTTCGCGGACGGCGCACTCCTCGACCGACTTCGTGCGGTCGTCGACGACGACGGCTCTTCGCCTCCCGCCGGGCTGGCCGGCCACCGGGCCCTGGTGGGTGCCTTCGGGTCGAACGACGTCGACTCCGCCGAAGCCGCCTTCCGGGCCGCGCTGACGCACTACGGCACCTGGGGCTCGACGGTGCACCTGACCCGTGCCCGCTCGGCGTACGCCGTCTGGTTGACCCGACAAGGCCGCGCGGCGGAGGCCGAACCCCTCGTCGCCGAGGCTCGCGCGACGTACGCTGACCTCGGCGCCGTTGCCTGGCTCGAGGAGCTCGAGCAGGGGCTGGCGGCGCAACGAGTCGGCACCTGACCGGCTCGCACGAGGGGGAATGGTGAGCGACCACATCGAGCAGCCCGACACCGACGACGTCGAGGGACATTTCCAGGGCATCGACGACGAGGGCCGGGCGAGTGCTCCCGCGCCGAAGCGTGTGCCCGTCACCGAGGACGACGACGTCGAGGGCCATGTCCTCGATCTCGACATCGAACGCAAGCGCTGATCGGCGCAGGCCCGAACTTCGTCACTCTGTCAGCCGGGTGACAGACCAGCGTCGCGCGGCGGCGCATGATCGGGTCACAACTCACCATCCGAGGGAGAGCAGATCATGAGCGAGAACATCAACGAGATCATCCTCAAGGACGAGACCGACCCGACCGACGTCGAGGGCCACTACCTCCCGCTGGACGACGAGGGCAACGTCGAGTTCGCCCCCGCCAAGGACGCGACCGAGGACGTCGAGGGCCACGTCCTGGACCTCGACATCGAGCGCAAGCGCTGACACCTCACTGACTCGTCAGTCGACGAGCTCCGCGCGAGCAGCCTGTCACCGCGAGGCAGGCCGCTGGAACGCCGCACGCGGAGGCCGCGTTTCCGCGTCCGCCGTGGGCGGATCGTCGTGCCCACCTCTGCTTGGATGAGCGTGTGCCGTCCTCGCTGCCCCCGGGCGACCCGGCCCCGGCCGACGGGTCGTTGCCCGAGGCCGCGCTGGCCGAGCTCGGCAGTCGTCCGTTCGGCATCTACGTGCACGTGCCCTTCTGCACCGTCCGCTGCGGCTACTGCGACTTCAACACCTACACCGCGTCCGAGCTCGGCGACCAGCCCGGCGCCTCGCGCGCGACGTACGCCGAAGCAGCCATCGGCGAGATCCGGCTCGCCCGGCGGGTGCTCGGCGAGCGCGACCTGCCGGTGGAGACGGTCTTCTTCGGTGGCGGTACGCCGACCCTGCTGGGCGCGGCGGACCTGTCGTCGATCCTGGCGGCGATCGCCGCGGAGTTCGGCCTCGCGCCGGGGGTCGAGGTGACCACGGAGGCCAATCCCGACAGCGTCGCCGTCTGGGACCTCACCGAGCTCCGTGAGGCGGGCTTCACCCGGATGAGCTTCGGGATGCAGTCCGCGGTCGACCACGTGCTGCACACGCTCGACCGCACCCACGACCCGCTCCGTGTCCCCGCTGTCGTCGACTGGTCGCGGGAAGCCGGCTTCGAGCAGGTGAGCCTGGATCTCATCTACGGGACACCGGGGGAGTCGCTGGCCGACTGGGCGACCTCCCTCGAGGTCGCGTTGGGGTGCCACCCCGACCACCTCTCGGCGTACGCCCTCATCGTCGAGGCCGGCACGGCACTCGCCCGGCGGGTCTCGCGGGGCGAGCTGGCGATGCCGGACGACGACGACCTCGCGGACAAGTACCTGCTCGCCGACCACCGGCTCGCCGAGGCCGGGCTCGAGTGGTACGAGGTGTCGAACTGGTCGGGCGACCCGCGTGCGCGATGCCGCCACAACGAGCTCTACTGGACCGGCGGCCACTGGTGGGGGATCGGCCCGGGTGCCCACAGCCACGTGGGCGGCGTCCGGTGGTGGAACGTCAAGCACCCCGCGGCGTACGCCGGTCGGCTGGGCGAGCAGGTCAGCCCGGCGGCCGCGCGCGAGACGCTGGGCGCCGAGACACGTCGGGTCGAGCGGGTGATGCTGGAGCTCCGGCTGCGCGAAGGCCTGCCCGTCCTCGCCCTCGACGCCCATGGTCGCGCGGCGGTCGCGGACCTGGTCGCGCGGGATCTCGTCGAGCTCCACGCCGAGCGGTTGGTCCTGACGCGGCAGGGAAGGCTGCTGGCCGATGGGGTCGTGCGCGACCTGCTGCAGTGAAGATCACCAGTCGGACGGTGCCCGCAGCAGCTCCAGCTCGGTCGACCGGTGCTCGACCTGCCAGCCCTCCTGGTGCGACAGCGCGTAGGCCAGGTCGCTGTCCGGCTCGAGGACGGCCACCTCGATGCCGGTGTCGCGCAGCTCGGAGACCCAGCCGCGCTTGAGCTTGAGGATGTCGTTGTTCCGCTCGAGCTCGGGGATGGTGAAGGTGTCGCCGTACCCGTGCATCAACAGGTCGAGCTGCGGGTGGGCCCACATCAGATAGCTGCCGCCTTCCATGGACGTCAGCACGGGCGTCCCGGACGGCAGCGCCGACAGGGCGGGATCGACCCACGCGCCCAGGGCAGGAGGGTCGTCGGCCGTCTGCGGCACCATCGATGCGAGCACGATCAGCGCACCGGCCGCGACCGCCGTGATCGCGACCACCTCGGGCCGTCGCACGCGCATCGCCTGAGAGGCGAGGAGTGACTGGCCGGCTGCGGTCGCCAGGAAGAACAGCAGGATGGCGGCGACCGGGATGGTCCGGTAGCTCTGCAGAGCCCCACCGACGGCGACGAGCAGGAACAGCGTGTGGGTCCACGAACGCTGCCCGGCGCGCAGCATCAACAGGACCGTGATGAGGAGACACACGGCGAGCGCCTGGGCCGACGGCACGTGGTGGTAGTCCGGGGTCTGCCACTCGGAGAAGAAGCGTGCGCGATCACCGACGCCGACGACCGCGCCGTACAACGCCGGACCGAGCGGTGTGACCGCCGCGGCCACGGCGGACCCGGCCGGCACCAGCAACGCCCGCAGGACGGTACGACGATCTGCCGCGCGGTCGAGCGCGATCCCGACGATCGCCACGGCGCCGAGTCCGATCCCGACCGGCCACATCCCGTGGCACATCGCCCACAGCCAGGTCATGGGGATCAGCCACCACCTGAGGCGACCGTCCTCTCGCGTCCGCAGCCAGGCACCCACCGTCAGGGCGACGAAGACGTAGCTGAGCACCTGAGGTCGCGCGTAGAGGCCGACCGAGCATGCCGCGACCGTCGGGACCAGCAAGGCCGCGACGATCACCGGCTCGGCGAACCTGCGGGCCATGAGGTAGAGCGTCGTCACCAGCAGGACCTGCTGGAGCCCGGAGAACCAGGCCACACCGGCAAGGCCGAACCAGTCGTAGACCTGCGCCATCACCACCTCGGGCAGCCACTGCGTCGGGATCCACGACTGGGTCGCGAACGTGCTCACCGTGCCGGGGTCCCACAGCGACCAGTGACCGTGCCGGAACTCGTCGCCGAACCGGAGGTGGAAGTAGGTGTCCTCGTTCGTCAGCGGCAGCGACGCCAGCACCACGATGAACATCAAGGTGATGACGAGCAGGATCGCGGCGAGGATCAGGCGCGGGACCGGGTCGTGCTTCGTGGTCGGGGAGCCTTCACCTGCGACCTCGGGTCGACTGCGGGCGGTCGGTTCGCTGCCTCTTGGACTCGGTCCGCCGGCGTTCGTGGCCACGCCCACGCCGCCCTCGGAGGGCATGTTCATGACCCGACCCTCCTGGCTGGCGACGGGAACCGTGGGCGATCTGATCCGGACGGTTCATGTTCTCACCGGTCACGGCCGCTCGCAGGGAATCGGTCGAGTGTCGCCGCAGCAGACTGACGCCCGACAAACCCTCGAAAGCCGATGTTGAGACGCGTCGGGCGATTAGGCTTTCCCCGCCCCACTTTGCGGAGGACGAGCGGACATGTCCCAGCCCATCATCAAGCTGTTGCTTCTCGCGGCGATCGCTCTGGTGGCTCTGTTCGCGTTGCGCGGGAGCACCAAGGCGGTCCACCGCATCCTCTGGCGCGCCTACGTCGTGGGCATCCTGCTGGCGGCCGCCGCGAGCGTCCTGTTCCCGGGCATCCTGGTCTGGCTCGCGAAGCTCGTCGGCGTCGGTCGCGGCACGGACCTGCTGCTCTACATCCTGGTGATCACGTTCCTGTTCGTCTCCGTGATCCTCTTCCGTCGGCTCGACGCCCTGGAGCGTCGGTACGTCGGGCTCGCGCGCGCCGTGGCGATCCAGCAGGCATCGACGGACTCCCCGATCCAGCCCGCCGCATCGCATGCGGATCCGTCCGGAGACGCATGACGCGGCTGCGCCGCGGCTCAGGCGTCTGCTGAGAACACCAGGCAGTAGTTCGGTGGGTCCTCGTCGGACAATGCTGTCGTCTCGCACCGGATGTCAGGGCGGACCTCCCGGAACAGGTCGATCAGGTCGGCCTGCCGAATCGGGTTCACATTCCGGTCGCCCGAGATGTACCTGTCAGCGGCGAAACCCAGGCGCGCCCGCAGTCCCTTCGGCTCGACGTCCTTGACCGCGATCATCGGCTTGTCGTCGAACAGGTCGAAGAGGTCGCGGATCAGCGGCAGGCGCAGGCTCGGGTCGACGTGATGGAACACGTCGGCGACCAGCACGACCGCGGGCCGTTCGCCGCCCGAGTCGATGTAGTCGCGGACCGATGTGGAGGGTCGCAGCTCCACCCGCGCCCGGACGTCTGCGCCGACGAAACCGCCGACCGTAGGGGCGACGTCGATCAGCACGGCGCGGATCGTTCGCTGCTCTTCGAGGATCGGGTTGAGCAGCGCGCCGTCACCGCCACCGACATCCAGCAGCAGCCCCCCGGGGGGCACCGTCGGCAGTGCCTCGGAAACGCGCTCCACGTTCTCGAACAAGGCTCGGTAGAACGCGCCCGCCATCGGGAACAGCGGGCCGAGCGCTCGTCTGGCGAAGGCCCCGATGCTCATCGCCCCATCATGCCCTCGCGGTGCGCCGTCAGCAGTTTCGCCGGGCCCCTCGGGAGTGCCAGGTCGAAAGGGATCAGCCGAATGTGCGCACCATCCGGAGCCAGTACGGCAGCACGATCCGTTGATACCTCGGGCCGCCGTCCGTCATCGCAAGCGCGGCACGAAGCGGCAGCCGGACGGCACGGTGCGGGATCGACATGAGACGTCTGATGTCTCGCACATCGTTGTCTGCCGGCAGCGAGGCGCCCTCTCCGCCGGCGCGCACGCCTGCGAAGTACAGGTCGAAAGTCGTCGGCAGGTACCAGAAACGATGGGCGGAGAATCCATCAAGACACTCGGCGAAGTCATCCGCATCGAGGTTCCGGTAGTAGTCCAGCCCCTCGGCCTGGGTGCCTGGAGAGTCGGTCACCAAGGTACGTCGCGTGCCGTGCTCGGGTCGCCCACGTGAGGCACAGGTGAAGGCCACGAGCCCTCCCGGCCGGGTGAGCCGGACCATGTTCGTGAACGTGGCGAGATGGTGCGGGTCGTGTTCGAAGCACTCGCCCGAGACCGCGGCGTCGTAGGAGCCGTCCGGCTCGTCTACCTCGTGCCCGTACTCGACCCGATCGACACCGGGGCCCGCGGTCAGGTCCACGCCCACGTACGTCGACGCGTTCCCGAACAGCTCTCGCATCGAGCCGTTCACGTCGTACGACCCCACCTCCAGCACCCGGCCGTCACGGAGCATGCCCTCGTTGGCGTCGGCCACGAGTCGGAAGAAGGCAAGCTGTTCGCGGTGGCTCATGCGTTCCTCCGGGTCAGCACGTGGTGGAGTCGGGAGGTGGTTCGCCACCGGGCAGCACGGGCCGCCCGGCCCCAGCCGAGTGCAGCCAGCTGCTGCGCCACCTCGTCGTACAGCGCCGATTCTTCTGCAAAGCGTCGTCCCGATCGTTCACGGGACGACACCGAACCGCCGTGTCGCCGGTACTCGAATGCGTCGGCGCTGTCCAACAGCAATCCCCAGCCGGCCATGACCACGTCGACGAGCAGCCTGAGGTCCTGCACGACCGAGACGTCCTGTCGGAATCCGAACTCGGCGATCACGTCCCGGCGCCAACACATGGCGGGGAAGTAGGTCCAGTTGCCGTGCATGAGCCTGGTGAGGAGGCTCTGTCCGCCGAGGAGCGTCGGCCGTCTTCTCGTGGGGCGCAACGAGCCTTTGATCCGGTCGGCCAGTGGGGAGACGCGGAGCCCCTGCTCATCGATGACCACGACTCCGGGGTGCCAGACCCCGACATCCTTCGACAGCGGCGACTCGAAGGCCGCACGAGCCAGTCGCACGTATCCCGGAAGCATGCGGTCGTCGCATCCCATGAAGGTCACGAGCTCGGCGGAGGCAAGGTCAAGACACTTCTGGAAGTTGGCCGCGATGCCGACGTTCTTCTCGTTCCGGTGGTACTCGACCCGGGGATCGTCGAGAGCGGCGAACCATTCTGCGACCTCCTCGGGGTACGCATCGTCCACCACCAGGAGCCGCCAGTCAGGGTCACTCTGCGCCCGAACGCTGGCGACTGCCTCCTTCAACAGAGAGACGTCGCCGTAGAACGGCATCGTGATGTCTAGCCGGACGCCGCTCACGTGACTCATCATGCGTGACCCACCACAGGTATGGAGGTTGAACACGCGACTCCCGATCGGGCCCGACGTCTCCTCCTACACCTGGGCTTCCGATTCCTATTCGACACCCACCGCGAACGCAGACTCGAGGTCGTGTCGGGAGTAGGCACGGAACGCGATGTGGGTCTCGGTCGACTGGACGCCCGGGACCTTGTTGAGCCGGTCGGCCACGACATCCGCCACGTCGTCGTGCTCGCGGACCCGGACGAGCGCGATCAGGTCGATCTGCCCGGTCACGGAGTAGACCTCGCTGACGCCGTCGAGAGCGGCGATCGCCTCGGCCACCTCCGGGATCTGGGCGACGTCGGCCTTCACGAAGACGATGGCGGTGATCATGGCCCGACTCTAGCGACGTACCGGGTCCCGACCGACACCACTCAGACCGTGAAGGACCAGACCAACTTCGTCATGTGGTTGCCCGCCTTGTCGTGGATCGTCTTGCTCAAGGTGGCCTTGTAGAGCTTGCCCTTGACGAGGTGGGCGTTGGGTGTCAACACGGCGTCACGACCGGTGCTCGAGAGCTTGACCTTCGCGGGCAGCCGGCTGCTGCGGCCCTTGACGTGCAGGGTGAACGACGTCGTGGAGACACCGAGCACCTTCTCGTTGAACGTCACCTTGACCTTGGACTTCGGGGTCCCCACGGACGACGGTGAGTACGCCGTGACCACGGGAGCGTGGCCGTCGACCGTGAACGAGCGCCAGCCGCTGATGGCGATGGCGTGGCCGTTCGGGTCGAGCGCCGCAACGCGCCAGTCGTAGACGCCGTCGTTCGCTGTGCTGAGAGCGTATGCGGTGGCAGCGGTGCCGACGGGCGAGATGTTCCCGTTGGCGTCCCGGAAGTCGACGCGGTAGCTCGCCGCGAACGAGACAGGATCCCACGTGAGGTACACGCCGTTGAAGGGCTGGAAGGTGTCCGCGGCCGGACTCGTCAGGACGACGGCCGTCGAGTTGACGCTGAAGTGCGCGTCGTCCGACCAGGGGCGCGGCTGCCCGTCACCGTCGAGCCACCGCACGCGCCAGGTGTAGTCCTGGCTGGAGGGCGGGAGCCAGCTCGACCACACGTACGCCGGTTGGTGCGAGGTGGCGCTGAACACGAGGTTGCCCGGCGAGTGGGTGCCGTGGTCCCCGTTGTAGACCTCGATCTGGTAGGCCAACGCCCCGTCGACCGGGTTCCACCGGAACGGCGTGGACCCGCCGACCGTGGCGTTGTTCGCCGGCAACGTCACGTCGTCGTCGGGAAGGTCGATCGGCGGTTCGGAGTTGACGAAGCTCCGGACCTCGCTCCACTTGAGGTGGTTCCCGGAGGGGTCGATCGCCTGCACTCGCCAGTACAGCTTCCCCTGCGGGAGGGTCCGGTCGAACGGCGTGTAGAACGGCTGGTCCACCTCTCGTTCGTCGACCAGCGTGTTGAACGTCGACGTCTGGGAGATCTGGATCCGATAGGTCCGCGCGGTCTGGTACGACGCGTCGACGCCGTTCGCGTAGTGCACGGTGTTGTTGGTGTCGAGGTAGTCGGTCCAGCCGAACGTCGGGTTCGACGTGACAGACGCTTGGTCGGCCGGTCCCTGCAGGTCGACGGCCGGTGACTCCTTGCGGAAGGCGTTGGTGGCGGCCGCATGCGTCGAGATCGGATCCGGGTTGCAGACCAGCGGAGCGACGCTCTTGCAGGGGCGAACGAACCAGTAGTAGGCGTCCTGGGCCGTGTTGTCAGGCAGGTCCGATGGCGGGCGCCAGAGCGTGTTCGTCGTGAAGGCGTACGGGCTCACGACCCGGCTGGTGAACTCCTGGTCGTTGCCGAGGTAGACGAGGTAGCCGGCTGCGCCTTGCTCGGGGGCCCACTTCAGGACCGGAGTCGACCAGAGACCCGTGCAGAGCTGGCCATCGGACAACGCGCTGCCACAGCCCGAGGCGGGATCGACGGCAGCCAGGCCGTCGAGCGCCACTTCCTGGCCGCTCACGGGCGCCAGGTCCTTGATCTTGAACTCGCCGTAGGAGTCTGCCGGCGTCTCGTCGATCAGCTGGTTGCTCGAGTCGTAGGCGTCGACGAACCAGAAGTAGGTGCCGGGTGACAGATAGTGGGTCGCGGTGTCGGTGGCGGCCGGATAGGGGTACGTCGCGTCGCTGATGTGCGACACGCCCACGTCGTAGAACCCGGAGCCCTGCACCCCGATCCGCACGCGGTAGTAGGCGGCGCCCGTCATCCCGCTCCAGGTCAGGTTCGGGAAGTCCGTCGTCGCCGGAGAGCCACTGGTGCCGGTGATCGGGACCAGGGCGGGATCATCCGTCGGGACGTTGCCCGAGACGTTGAAGGTCGAGCCCGGGTACAGCGGCGAGATCGCTCCCTGAGCGGGTTGCGCACGGACTGTCCAGGTGTAGGGGTTGCCGCTCGAGGGCAGGGCGGACTCGGGCGTCCACGAGGTCGAGCTGGTGTTGGTCGAGGCGGCGGCGTTCCCGTTCTTGTCCTTGACGACGACCTGGTAGGTCTGGACGTTGGCGACCGCCTGCCACGTCAGGGTCGGGACGTCGACCGTGCTCCCGCTGGCAGGGGAGAGCTGCGTGATCTTTCCGCTGCTGTAGACGAAGTGGTGGATCTCGGAATAGATCCCCTCGACGGTGCTCGGGTCATCCAGTCCCTTCACCCGCCAGTACGTCGTGGCGCCCTGTCCCAACGGGGCACACCCGTCGGTGACCGGGTACGTCGTACCGGTCGTGACGCAGGTGCTGTAAGTGCCCGGCGAGAAGTTGGGGTCGCTCCCCACGTCGAGCTGGTAGCGGGACGCGCGATGGACCGGTGTCCACTGGTAGTACATCGGGTCGCCGACCGTCGGCGCGAATGCGTTCGCGGGGTACTGCAGCGTCGGCTTCTCGGGCCAGTTGCGCTGGAACACGAAGGGCAGGGCTGTCGTCCAGGGCATCCGGTTGCCGCCGGCGTCGATGGCGCGAACCCGCCAGTAGTACTGGTCGTTGTTGTACGTCGAGGCCGGGGAGTACTTCGTGCCGTAGACGATGACGTTGTCGACGAGGTTGTTGAAGTCCTTGTCGCGGCCGACCTGCAGCTGGTACGCCGTCGCTCCGTCGACCGGCTGCCAGTCGATCTTGACGTCCTGGATCGGTGTGCCCGAGCTCATGTCGGCACCGGCCTGCGGGTCCTCGAGAGGGTCGATGTCGTAGCTCGACCCATTGCTCCAGGAGGTGTAGAGGCCGTTGCCCCTGTTCGCACGGACGCGCCAGTACCAGGTGCCCGGTGCCTGCGGGCTCTCGACGAAGTAGGTGTTGCCGCTGGATGTGTACGTCGTGGGGCTGACCCACGTGCCCGTGCTGTCCACCTGGACCTCGTATCCGACCGCCCCGGTGACGGCCGACCACGTGAACAGCGGCGGCTCGTCGGGCTGGGTCAGGTGCTCACCATCGGAGGGAGAGGTCAGGCTCGGGGCCGCGGTCGGCGTGATCGTGGCGGAGGCGCTGGCCCACGGACCGGGGCCGGTGGCCGTCAGGGCGCGCACCTGCCACGAGATCCCGCCGTCGGGCAGGTTCGTGGTCGGCACGTACTTGTCGTTCTGGGTCGTATCCGAGATCAGGGTCGCGGAGTTGGAGTCCCGCGTCACCTGGAGCTGGTAGCCGGTGGCGCTCGACACCCGGTTCCAGCTGAAGGTCGGCGTGCTGGACGAGATGGAGCCTTGCGGGGCCAGCCCCGTCGGGGCCGAGGCGGCGCTCGCAGGGGAGGGCGCGACCAGCCCGATGACGGCGATGGCGAGCAGCCCTGAGAGGGCCTGCCCGAAGCGGCGGAGAGACACGAGACGTCCTTCGGCAGGTGCAGTGACCGCGCCACCGTAGGTCGAGTCGTCACGCCGCGCGGGAGAATCGCAAAACTCGAGCCGTTCGGACAGGATCTCGGTCAGCGTGCCGGTCGCGCCGCCAGCGGCAGGTCGCGGCGCTCGTCGAACGGCACGAGGTCGAGGCGGGACTGGTGTGCGGCGTCGTGCAGCGCGAGGTGACGCGTCGCCCCTCCGACGGGGCAGGTCCACTCACCGTCGACCTCGACCAGACGGATGCCCGGCGACTCCAGCCACCGCAGGATCCGCTCGGTCTCCTCCGCGGTGGCCGACGGGATCGGGCCGGGCCCACCGGACACCGTCTCGCTGCTCGCCACGAGCCCGGAGACGTAGTGATGCGCCTCGGCGCCGGCCGGGATGACGCCGGCGGCGGCGAGGCGGCCGTGGCGCACGACGTGGACCGCCCACCGCCCGTCGTCCTCACGGCGGGCGGCCACGAGCTGGGGGATACGGGTCAGAGCGGTCAGCCGCTGGGTGCGGGCCACGGCGCGGACGAAGGCCGCGAGGCGGTCGCGATGGACGCCGGCCTCCTCGAAGCGCTCGCCCTCGGCCAGCGAGGCCATCCGCCGGCCGATGAGCTCGACCACGTCGTCAGGCCGGCGCAGCAGGTTGTCGCGCAGCTGGCGCACGACAGCGGCGTACGTCGTCTCGTCGACACTGCCGTCGCACGGAGACAGACATCGGCCCATCTCGGCCAGCACGCAGGCGGAGCCCGAAGGCCGGCGGGCGATGCGCTGGGAGCACTGGCGCACCGGGAACGTCTCGTGGACCGCGGCCAGGCACTTCTCGGCGGACTTCTTGCTGCTGAACGGGCCGACGTAGTCGGCCCCGTCGTCGGTGACGCGACGCACCAGCGAGAGCCGTGGCCAGGGCTCTCGGGTGAGCTTGAGGTAGTGGACCTTCTCCGGGAAGCGCGAGCGGCGGTTGTACTTCGGCTTGTGCTCGGCGATCAGCCGCAGCTCGCGCACCTCGGCCTCGAGCGGGGTTGCGCACTCGATGCCGGAGACGGACTCGGCGATCGCCACCATCTCGCCGATCCGCGAGCGGGTCTCGGACGCGGTGAAGTAGGAGCGGACGCGGGTGCGCAGATCGCGCGAGGTGCCGACGTAGAGGACGCGCGCCTGCTCGTCGCGGAACAGGTAGACACCGGGGGCATGGGGGAGCCCTTCGGCGAGGTGACGCTTGCGGCGTTGGGCAGTCGAGACCTTGGCGCTGAACGTCGACAGCTCCTCGAGCGTGTGGACGCCCAGACCACCGAGTCGCTCCATCAGACCGTGGAGCACGTCGACGGTGGCGCGCGCGTCGGAGAGCGCGCGGTGGTTGGGCGTCGTCGAGGCGTGGAAGGCGCGGGCGAGCGAGGAGAGCTTGCAGTTGGGTGCGTCGTCACGGGTGATCACGCGGCGGGCGATCTTCGCGGTGTCGAGCACGTCGAACGCCGGCCACGGAATGTCCTGCCGGGCCGCGAACCACTTGAGGAAGCCGACGTCGAACGGCGCGTTGTGCGCGACCAGGACCGAGCCCGCGGCGAACTCGAGGAACGACGGCAGCACCGACTCGATCGACGGTGCCTCGCTGACCATGGAGTTGGTGATGCCGGTCAGCACGGCGATGAACGGAGGGATCTGCGCGTGCGGGTTGACCAGGGTCTGGAACTCACCGAGCACCTCGCCGCCGCGGACCTTCACCGCACCGACCTCGGTGATCATCGAGCCGCCCTCGGCCGACCCTCCCGTCGTCTCGAGGTCGACCACGCAGAACGTGAGGTCGCGTAGGGGACGCCCGAGCTCGTCGAAGCTGCGCTGCGACTCCCACCGCCGTCTGGCTGCCGACGCCGCAGGGGAACGCGCGGCCGGTGACGCACCCGCTCGGCCGGGGAGGCGGAGCGGTGCCGTGGTCATGACATCGAAGTTAGGGCGACGCGCCGACAGCATGGGTGGGACACACCCGAGCGAGGACGTGGAGATGCGACGAAGTCGCATCTCCACGGCCGGAGCGAGACCGATGCGAGCTTGCTCGCGAGGTGGCTTGACGGTTCCACGGCCGGAGCGAGACCGATGCGAGCTTGCTCGCGAGGTGGCTTGACGGTTCCACGGCCGGAGCGAGACCGATGCGAGCTTGCGTCACGGCCGAGCGAGGTTGCTCGCGAGGTGGCTTGACACCGATGGAGCGAGGTGGCTCGACACCGACTGTCGGTGGCCTCTGGGACCGTCAGGGACATGACGACGAGAATCGACTGCGACACCTGCCTGGTGCGAGGGCAGGCCTGCCACGACTGCGTGGTGACCGTGCTGCTCGGGCCTCCGCCCGAGCTGACCCTGGGCGACGACGAGTGCCGTGCGCTCGACGTCCTGGCGGCCGGTGGGCTGGTGCCCCCGCTCCGCCTCGTGACGCCCGTCGACGCGCCGGCGATCGAGTCCGCGTGAGCGGTGAGCGACGTGTGGAGGGGTTGTGACTCGAGAGGCTGATGTGACCTCTGTGACACTCAGCCGCGGCTGGTCACAGAAATGTCACGACAGTCTGGTTGAAAGTTTTGCAAGGCCCCGAGGGTGTGGTTAGTGTGACCGCTCAGATGCCCGTGCCGATGGACCAGTCCGGTGTCCATGCGGGTGTCGCGCCGAGTCAGAGTGATGACCTCGGGGTCATGACGAAGAGCCGGGGAACCAACCCACACCTGGGGTGAACCACCGCCGAGGAGTCGAAGCACCCGTGCTTCGACCGGAAGCGGTGTAGGGCCTGTCGTGCCCGAACCCGTCAGCTCACCCGGTAGGCGTACGACAAGAAAAGGGAGTCCTTCCGCTCGTGCTCAACGGCCGGAAAAGCCTCGTCACGCTCATTGCCGCCTCCGCCACCGCAGTCGTCTTGGTCAGTTCCATCACCAGCGGCACGGCGCAGGCCCAACCCAGCATCCAGGACGTCCAACATCGCGTGGACCGCCTCTACCGCGCTGCGGAGCAGGCCTCGGAGCGCTACAACCAGATCCATGTGCAGCTCACGCAGATGCGCGGAGACGTCGTCGCTCTGCGCGCCGACGAGAGTCGTCAGGCCAAACGCACCGAGCAGGCCCGACGCGTCGTCGCGGACTCCATCGTGCAGCAGTACGAAGGCGACTCCCTGTCCGCGGTCGGCCAGGCGGTTGTCTCCAACGACCCCACCGCATTCGTCTCGAAGCTGACCACGATGTCGGCCTTCAACTCGATGCAGGCCGGGCAGTACTCCAGCTTCCTCACCGAGGCCAAGGCGCTCGCGATCCGGCAGAACGCGACCCGCGACCAGCTCGCCAGGGTCGCGGACCTCGAGAAGCAGGCCGCCCAGGACAAGGCGACGATCGACAAGAACCTCGGCGCGGCCAAGGATCTCCTCGGCAAGCTGCAGGCCCAGGCGCGTGAGCGCATGCTCGCCGCCTCGCGCAGCGGAACGCCGATCCCCGCGTCCGACATCCCGGCATCGGGCCGGGCAGCCGTGGCCGTGCACTACGCCATGGCGCAGGTCGGGAAGCCGTACGTCTACGGTGCCGCCGGCCCGAGCTCGTACGACTGCTCCGGCTTGACGATGGCCTCCTGGGCTGCCGCGGGTGTCGGCCTGCCGCACTCGTCGAGTGCGCAGTACGGCTCCGGCACGCACATCGCCGCCAGCCAGCTGCAGCCCGGCGACCTGGTCTTCTACTATCAGCCGATCAGCCACGTCGGGATGTACATCGGCAACGGCATGATCGTGAACGCCGAGAACCCGTCGAGTGGCATCCGTGTCACCGGCTTGTACTCCATGCCGTACGTCGGCGCCGTCCGTCCTGGCTGACGCCGCGCCGCGAGCGCGTCGAAGGGCCGACCGCCCCCGTTGGTGGGTGGTCGGTCTTTCGCTGTTCCTGGTCCTCGTCATCGGGGTGGTGGTCTGGCTCACCACTCGCGGGTCGACGTATCACGCTCCGCTCGACGGCCGTTCGACGCAGGGGACCGACGAAGCGCGTGCGACCGCCCTGCTGGACGACCTCGAGTCCGCCGTACGACGCCATGACGCCGGCGCCGCGTCCAAGCTCGGCGCGACCGCGAACGCTCGGGACGACCTCTCCGGAGTGGCCCGCAACGCGCGTGCCCTGCACGTCGCCGACTTCTCCTTGCGGTACGTCGCGTCCTCCGGCGCCATCACGTCCCGAGGAGCGTGGTCGGCCGACGTGGCCACCACCTGGCGGTTCGCCGGGTTCGACCGGCGGCTCGAGCGCGTCGAGGTGCGGGTCCGGTTCGCGAGCGTCGACGGCCGCCTGCGGATCGCCGGCATCGGCGGGGGAGACGGACGTTCACCGGTGTGGCTCTCCGGTCCGGTTCACGTGCGGAGGACCGCCCTCAGCATGGTGCTCGTCGCCGGCAGCGACATCCGGGCCGACGCCATGGCGGCGCTGGCCCGCCGTGCCGTGCTGCAGGTCCGTCGAGTGCTTCCGGACTGGCCCGGTGGCCTCGTGGTCGAGGTGCCGGCGTCCCAGGCCGGCTTGGAAGCTGCACTGGCCGCCGATCCCGGCCAGTACGCCGGGATCGCCGCCGTGACCACGTCCGTCGACGGGTCCCGGGCGCGCCCCGCTCCGAGCCACGTCTTCGTGAACCCGCGGGTCTTCGTGCCGCTGAAGCCGCGCGGTGCCCAGGTCGTGCTCACCCACGAGGCGACCCACGTCGCCACCCGAGCCAGCACCAGCCCCGCGCCGATCTGGTTGGTCGAGGGCTTCGCCGACTACGTCGCGCTCAGCTCTCAACGCCTTCCCGTCACCACCACCGCGGCGCGGATCATCGCCCTCGTGCACCGGACCGGAGCTCCCGACCACCTGCCCGGGCGCGCGGAGTTCGCACCCGGCGCAGCGCATCTCGAGGCGCGTTACGAGAGTGCCTGGCTGGCCTGCCGGCTGCTGGCGAGGAGCAGCGGCCGGGCGAACCTGGTCGCGTTCTACGACGCCGTCGATGCCGGCGGCTCGGTGTCCGCCGAGCTGCGGCGGTACTTCGGCTTCGGGTCGATCGCCTTCACCCGGCAGTGGCGGACCCTCCTGTCACACTTGCCGGCGTGAACGAGAGACGCTGGTCCCTGGTCACGTTCCTGGTCGCGACGATCGCGTTCGTCGCCGTCGCCGCCCTCTTCATCCCGTGGCACCCGGTGCCCGGCGGCATGCCCACTCCGGTCCACGAGAACGACGTCTTCACGCAGGCCCAGATCTCGCGCGCCCATGCCTACAGCGACCCGGCGCGCCACCTCGCCTGGGCGTCGCTGGCGGTGTCGATGGTCGTGACGCTGGTGCTCGGACTGACCCCGCTCGGCCGCCGCCTCGCCGCGCGTCTCCGCGGTTGGTGGTGGGTGCGTGTCCTCCAGGCCGTCGTCGGCCTGGCGGTCATCGGGCGCCTGGTGACGCTGCCGTTCGCCGTGATCGGCCACCACCGGGCACTCGACTACGGACTCAGCACCGAGGCCTGGGGCCTTTGGACCGTCGACCTGCTCAAGGGCCTGGTTCTGACGGTCGTCATCTCGAGCCTGTTGCTCCTCGTCCTGATCGGATGTGCGCGCCGCTTACCTCGTGCCTGGCCGGCCGTTGCGGGCGGCGTGCTCGGCTGCCTGGTCATGGTCGGCTCGTTCGTGTACCCGGTGCTCGTGGAGCCTGCCTTCAACCAGTTCACCCCGCTGCAGAACGGGCCCCTGCGCACCGACATCCTCGAGCTGGCCGACCGGGAGCACGTCCACCTGGACGACGTGCTGGTCGCCGACGCCTCACGACGTACGACGACGCTCAACGCCTATGTGTCCGGCTTCGGCGGCACCCGGCGCGTGGTGCTCTACGACAACGTCGTCCACGACCTCCCTCGCGGCCAGATCCTCTCGATCGTGGCGCACGAGCTCGGTCATGCCCGCCACGACGACGTGCTCACCGGATCGGTCCTCGCGGCTCTCGGGACCGTGCTCGGCATCGGGTTGCTCGGGCTCGTGCTCCCCTTGGTGCGCGCGGCACCCGGGCTCGGTGACCCGACCGTCGTCCCGCTGGTCGCGGCGCTGGTCGCCATCGCGACCTTGGCCGCGAGTCCGGTGAACAACGGGCTGTCGCGCCTCATCGAGACGCGGGCAGACGTGGCCTCGCTCGAGGCGACCCGCGACCCCGTGACGTTCGAGAAGATGCAGCGCGAGCTCGATCTGCACTCACTGAGCGACAGCGCACCGGCCTGGTCGCACTTCTGGTTCGGCTCCCACCCGACGACGCTGGAGCGGATCGCGATCGCCGAGCAGCTCGGTCGTCGGATGGATGTCTCGCCGACGACGCTGCCCAGCTCCTGATCCCGCGACGCGACGGACGCGGACAGAATTGACGATGGCCGCGGATCCCCCATGGATCCGCGGCCATCAACCGTCACCCGGGTTGCGGGTCACGGGTTAACTACAGGTCTTGCCGGCACTCGTGCCGACGGTGTTGCAGGTGTTCTCGAAGAGGCCGTGGAGCACCATGCCGCCGAACGAGAAGATCACGACGATGAGAACCGCCGCGATCCCCGCGATCATGAGGCCGTACTCGACGGCAGAAGCGCCGCGCTCGTCCCACCTGGTCCGCTGGGCACCGAGCATGTTGCGGAGGTAGTCGAGCATCTGGTCACTCCTTGCTGACGACGCCGGAAGGCGCCGGGGGGCTAGTACTACGAGTCTGGCGGTTCGATCGTGTCCACGGATCCGGCGTTCGCACGGATGAGGGTGGTCCAGAAGGACTAGACCCGAATGGCCGGTGCGTGTCCGCGGAGGCCAACGCTCGGGCAACTCCTGCACGAGCCGACATGGTCAGCTGTCCGCCGGCGCCAGACGGGCCAGGTGGCGAGGCTGATCACCGCGGGCGGGGGTCGTCCGACACGTACAGAAGCCGCGGACCGATGGGTCCGCGGCCGCTGTGTCGTGGCAGCGTGATCAGCTGGTGCAGGTGCCGCCCGAGCTCTTCGAGACCTTCTTGCAGGTGTCGGCGAAGACGTGCTTGAGAACGCCACCGAAGGCGAACACGATGATGACGATCAGGGCTGCGATACCGGCGATCAGCAGGCCGTACTCGACGGCGGACGCACCGCGCTCGTCCATTCTGGCCTTCTTCGCATTCAGCATGATGCGGAGATAGTCGAACATGGAAGGGCTCCTCAGTTGGATCTTGGGGGTGGTAGTCCATTGTCATGGGGACAAGGGTCGTGGGGGGACGGGCGTTCGCACGGATCGGACTCATCCCAGAGAACTAGCCCGGGTGACCGTACGGCTTTGCTTCTCGAACGAACGAAGGCCGCGGACCAGTCCGGTCCGCGGCCTTCGCCTCACGCAAGCGTGATCAGCTGGTGCAGGTGCCGCCGGAGCTTGCCGAGACCTTGGTGCAGGTGTCGGCGAAAACGTGCTTGAGCACGCCACCGAAGGCGAACACGACGATCACGATCAGGGCAGCGATGCCCGCGATCAGCAGTCCGTACTCGACGGCTGACGCGCCGCGCTCGTCCATCTTGGCCTTCTGCGCGTCGAGCATGATGCGAATGTATTCCAGCATGGTGAATCCCCCCGTTGATGAAAATGTCACGGCGCCCGAGGGCGCCGTTCTCCCGGACAACAGAATGCCGATCCGTCTTCGGTTCCGTTGCGAAAGTCGGAGGAGTTTGCCATCTGTCGGCACATCTTTACCGGGTGATCCGATCACTCGGAACGACGAAGGCCGCGGACCATCCGGTCCGCGGCCTTCGCCTCACGCAAGCGTGGTCAGCTGGTGCAGGTGCCGCCGGAGCTCTTCGAGACCTTGGTGCAGGTGTCGGCGAAGATGTGCTTGAGCACGCCACCGAAGGCGAACACGATGATGACGATCAGGGCTGCGATGCCGGCGATCAGCAGGCCGTACTCGACCGCGGATGCACCGCGCTCGTCCATCTTGGCCTTCTGCGCGTTCAGCATGATGCGGAGGTAGTCGAGCATTTCGTCACTCCCATGGTGATGATTGTTGTGACGGCCGGAGGCCGCCCGTTCTCGAAAGACAGAATGGCGAATCAGCGACGGTTTCGTGCAGGAATGCCGGAAGTTTGTCCTGTGGGTTCGCGCGGTGCCGTCCGGTGTCCGGACATGACGAAGGCCGCGGACCGTCCGGTCCGCGGCCTTGGCCTCACGCAAGCGTGATCAGCTGGTGCAGGTGCCGCCGGAGCTCTTCGAGACCTTGGTGCAGGTGTCGGCGAAGATGTGCTTGAGCACGCCACCGAAGGCGAACACGATGATGACGATCAGGGCAGCGATGCCCGCGATCAGCAGGCCGTACTCGACGGCGGACGCACCGCGCTCGTCCATCTTGGCCTTCTGCGCGTTGAGCATGATGCGGAGGTAGTCCAGCATTTTCGATCTCCTACAGATTGGAAGTGTGGCGTTTGAGAGCCGAGAAGGCCGGAGGCCTCCGCTGACAATCATGTCGAAACCGCCCGGCCGGCGGATCCTGAGTTCGGTCGGAGCCGGATAGTCCTTCCGGACCATTTTGGAGGGCCCTGACGCGGCAAATCCAGAATTCCCCTGACAAGCACGAGCGTCTGTGCTTTCAATGGGGCTACGTGCTCGGGCGCTGCACCGTCGAGAGCAGTCCGATGCGCATGGCCGTCACCAGCGCCTGCGCGCGGTTCTGAGCCCCGAGCTTCTGATAGATCCTCGCGATGTGCGACTTCACCGTCGACTCGCTCATGTAGAGCTGTTGGCCGATGGCCGCGGCGTTCGCACCGTCCGCGAGGAGCAGGAGCACGTCGTGCTCCCGCGTGGACAGCCGCGTCGACTCGGCGCTGATCCGGCGCACCATCGCCCCGGCGAGTCCGGTGCAGAGGAACGACCGGGGTGACACGGCGGCGTGGCGCGCGGCGCGCACCACCTCGGTGGCCGGCGCGTCCTTGCCGACGAACGCCGACGCACCAGCCTCCATGGCCGCGAAGATCTGGTCGTCACCCGAGTGCATGGTGACCACGACCAGGCCGATCTTCTCGTCCTTCTGGCGCACCTGACGGATGATGTCGAGGCCGGTGCCGTCCTGGAGCTGCAGGTCGGTGACGATGACGTCGGGTCGATCGGCGGCATATGCGGCGACCGCCTCGGTGACGGTGCCGACCGAGCCCGTGACCTCGGTGGCGTCCTCCCTGGTGAACGCTCCCACGAGCCCTTCGCGAACGAGCTCGTGGTCGTCGACGATCAGGACACGCAGGGGTGTGGTTTCGGAGGTCATGACGGATCCTCAGTTCGTCGGAGACTCATGCGGGCAGACTGTCGGGTTCGGCGGGTGGCTCCTGTGCCGACACGCCGGAACCGTTCAGGCGAAGGGACACGACTGTGCCCTGAGGGCTGTTGCTCGTCACCGTCAAGTCACCGTCAACGAGAGCCGCCCGCTCCCGCATGATCTCGAGGCCGTGTGAGTCGTCGCGACTCGGGCCGAGTCCGCGGCCGTTGTCGGTCACCACGATCTCCGCGACCGGGGGAGCGACGGAGCACTGCACGTTGATGGCCGTCGCGCCCGCATGCCGCACGGCGTTGGTCATCGCCTCCTGGGCGATGCGGAGCAGCTCGCTCTCGACCTCGGGCCGCAGACGCGTCGTCTGCTCGTCCAACGTGACGTGGATCGGGATCCCGCTGCTGGCGCTCAGGTGTCGGGCGAGCGAGCCGATGGCCGTGCCGAGGGAGTCGCTCTCACCGATCTCGGTGCGCAGCGTCTGGACCGAACGGCGTACCTCGCCGACGACCATGGTGAGTCGATCTCGCAGCAGCCGCAGCTGACGCGCACGCGTCGAGTCCACGGCCTCCTGCTCGACCAGGGTGTCGACGAAGTACCCGAGGGACGCCATCTCCTGCGCGACGCCGTCGTGCATCTCCCGGGCGAGACGTCGGCGTTCCTCGACCGTCGCGGAGTCGCGGAAGGCCAGGAACAGCACAGCGGTGTCGAGACGCACGGTCGCCGGGCTCAATCGGCGGTCGAGCGAGGAGAGCCGGCGGGGAAGGTCCAGGGCCTGCGGGTCGAGGCCGGGGGCAAGGACGCCCGAGACGACGGCCGCGACTCCACCTCCACTGTTGAGCGGGAAGGCGAAGCTGTGCCCCACGACCCGGACGTTGCCGGTCATCAGGCTGTACTGCGCAAGTTCCTCGCTCACGACCAGCTCGGGCGAGGCCACGCCGGTGTCGCCGACCAAGGGCGTGAGCACGTCACCGCGCGGGATGTGGACCGTCAGTGCGGCCACGGGGAGCTCGTCGCGCACGGCGCTGGCGATCTGACCACCGAGCGCCACGGGATCCAGTCCCGAGCTCAAGCGGCCCGACAGCGTGATCAGCTCACGGATCAGCGTCTGGGCGTCGCGGTAGGCGCGTTGCGGGTCGTTCACCTGGAGGAACGTGCGGCGCACGAAGGCGGCGATCAGCCCGAGCCCCAGCCCGGTCACCACCCACGTGAACGCCGCGCTGCTCTGCTCCTGCTCGAACTTCGCCGTGGTCATCACGATGGCGACGTACGTCGCGAGCTCCGCGGACAGCGACAGCGCGACGCCCCTGGTGCCTCGGGAGAGTCCGGCGGTGAACGGTGGGACCGCCAGCGCGCCGAGGATCGCCGTCGTCGAGTGCACCGACAGGCCCGCGACCGAGCCCACGAGTGCCGCGTCGAGGACCAGCAGGACCGTGGGCGGGATGCCCAGCAGCTCGCCGGCGGTCACCGCGGCCCAGACGGCACCGGTGGCGAGCAGCGCGAGGAGCAGCAGCTGGTTGTTCTTCAGGATCAAGGGCATGACCAAGCTGAGCAGGGCGAACGTACGCGCCCCGACGGCGAGCCACGTGTGCTGCCGGCCGACTCCGCCCCAGATCATCAGACCCTGCTCATGTCCTGCCGGCGAACGAGTCCATCACGTGGATGGCAGCGGGCCCCATCACGGCGATGAAGAGGCAGGGGAGGATGCAGAAGATCAGCGGCACCGTGATCTTCACCGGCACCTTCTGAGCCATCTCCTCCGCCCGCTGACGACGCTTGGTGCGCATCTCCGAGGACTGGATGCGCAGCACGTTCGCGATCGGGATGCCGAAGCTGTCCGCCTGCACCATCGAGGTCACGAAGCTCTTGAGGTCGTCCACCTCGGTGCGCTCGGCGAGCCCGCGCAGGGCTTCCGCGCGACCCTGGCCGATCTGCATCTCGCGCAGCACCCGGGAGAACTCGTCGGCCAGCGGGCCGTCGGTGTTGCGGGCGACCTGCTGGACCGCGGCGTCGAAGGCGAGGCCGGACTCCACGCTGATCGTCATCAGGTCGATCGCGTCGGGCAGGTCGCGGCGCATGCGCTTCGAGCGGTCGTAGACCTTCTGGTACAGGAACAGGTTGGGTCCGAGCCAACCGATCGCCGTCGCGCCGGCGATGAGCACGATGCGGATGGTGAGGCTGGGACCGATCAGGGCCGTGAACGCCGTCATCACGAAGAACAGCAGGATGGCGCCGATCACCTTGCCCGCCTGTACGCGCTCGACCGTCCAACCGGCGGGGTTTCCGGCGACGTCCAGCCGCTTGCGGATCCGCTCGGGGGCGTCGCCCCCGGAGAGTCGCCGTGCCAGCCTCGAGGCGCGCGCCTGGAAGGGCGCCATGATCCGGTCCGTGAAGGACTCGTCGTACTCCTTGGTGAGCTCCTTGGGCGCGTTGGTCAACGCCTGCACGAGAGCCACCGAACGGTCGACGCCGCTGACGGCCTGACCGCTGGAGGTCGTCCCGGCCGCGGCCGAGATCAGGAAGATCGCGAGCACGACCAGTGCGCCGCCGACGATGAGGAACAGGGTCATGTCACACCTCGACCTTGACGATGCGAGACATCCAGAAGATGCCGACGGAAAGGATCACAGCGCCGCCACAGAGCATGGCGATTCCCATCGGCCGGGTGAACAACACCATCACGTAGGCGCGGTTGGCGAGCAGGAGGTACAGCAGGAACGCCGGTGGGAGGCCGCCCAGCACCATCGCCGAGAGCTTGCCCTCGGCCGCGAGTGCGGCGACCTGACGACGCATGTACTCGCGTTCGCGCATGGTGGCGGCCACGGTGTTCAGGAGCTCGGCCAGGTTTCCACCGACCTGCCGCTGGATGTTGATCGCCATCACGACCCAGTCGAAGTCCTCGCTCTCGAACCTGTCGGCGATGCCCTGGAGCGCGGTCTCGAGCGACAGGCCGAGGCGGGTCTCGATGAGGACCTTGCGGAACTCGCCGGCCACCGGCTCGGTGCCGTCGCGGACGATCGTGTCGACGGACTGGGCCAGGGACAGACCGGCAGCCAGGGACCCTGACATCAGCTGCAGTGTGTCGGGCAGGGCGCGCTCGAACTTCTTCTTGCGGCGCTTGCGCCGGAAGCCCAGATAGAACCACGGGCCGAGCCCGCCGAGCACCATGAAGATGAGCCCGATGACGAGGTTGCCGCCCCCGAGCATCAGACCGACGACGCACGTGACCACGAAGATGGCCGAGTGGAACAGCAGCCACTCGGCGGGACGCCACCTGCTCCCAGCGCCCTCGAGACGCTGCGCGATCTTGTTCTCCAGCCCCTGGTTGCGCCTGAGCATCGCCGCGGCAGCCGTCTTGGCGCCCTCGAAGGGCGACTCGTCGGGCGGAGCGAGGGGTGACAGAGCACCCTGAGCCGGAATCCCCTGGGCGGCGCGTGCGGCGTACTGCGCGACGCGCTCCTCGGTGGTGAGGCTGCGCTGCCGCGGGACCGCCAGGGCGAGCAGCACGATCAGCCCGAGCCCGAGCGCCCCGAGACCGGCGTACATGACCCAGCTCGACGACGTCGCCGACGCGGCGAGCGGGAGCGTCAGGTCGTTCATCGGTGTCACCGCAGCCCGTCCATCGTGAACAGCATCGGATCCACACGCACGTTGGACTGCTCCATCTTGTCCAGGAACTTCGGTCGCAAGCCGGTGGAGCGAAGGTAGCCCTTCGCCTTGCCGTCCTCGTCGAAGCCCGCCGTGTGGTCGTAGACGAAGATGTCCTGGAGGGTGATGATGTCGCCCTCCATCCGCTCCACCTCGGTGAGGCTGGTGATCTTGCGAGTGCCGTCCTTGAAGCGCGTCTGGTGAACGATCAGGTCGACCGCGGAGGCGACCTGCTCACGGATGGCGCGCACCGGCAGGTCCATGCCCGCCATCAGCACCATCGTCTCCATGCGCGCGAGGGTGTCTCGCGGACCGTTGGAGTGCAGCGTGCAGATGGAGCCGTCGTGACCGGTGTTCATCGCCTGGAGCATGTCGAGAGCGGAAGCGTCTCGGACCTCACCGACGATGATGCGGTCGGGGCGCATACGCAGGGCGTTCTTCACCAGGTCGCGGATCGTGACCATGCCTCGACCCTCGATGTTGGCCGGGCGTGACTCGAGCCGGACGATGTGGTCCTGCTTGAGCTGGAGCTCCGCGGCGTCCTCGATCGTGACGATGCGCTCGTCCTCGGGGACGAACGACGACAGCACGTTCAGCGTCGTCGTCTTGCCGGCGCCGGTGCTCCCGGACACGATGATGTTCAGCCGGCCACGGACGCAGTTCTCGAGGAACTCCACCGACCTCTCGCTGAGCGTGCCGAAGGCGATCATGTCGTCGGCGGTCAGCGGGTCGGCCGCGAACTTACGGATGGTCACCGAGGAGCCGTCCACCGCCAGGGGCGGGATGATCGCGTTGACACGGCTGCCGTCGGGCAGACGGGCGTCCACCATCGGGCTCGACTCGTCGACGCGACGACCGATGCGGGAGACGATCTTGTCGATGGTCCGTCGGACGTGGGCCTCGTCGCTGAACTGCGCGTTGGCCTTCATCAACTTGCCGTCCTTCTCCAGATAGATGGAGTCGGGGCCGTTGACCATGACTTCGGAGACGGACTCGTCGCGCAGGAACGGCTCGATCGGGCCGTAGCCGAGGATGTCGTCGCTGATCTCCTGCGTGAGCCGGTTGCGGTCGGAGTTGCTCAGCGGCCGGTCCTGCGAGCTCATCAGCTGCGAGAGCACCGCGCGCACTCGTTGGTCGAGGTCGGCCTGGTCGAGGTTGGCGTCGTACAGCTGCGGGCCGAGCTGCTTGAGCAGCTCGGTGTGCACGTCCTGCTTCAGCTCCTCGAGCCGCTCGTGCTCGGTGGTCCCCCGTCGGGCACTGACCCGGCTCGTCGACAGGGGGGCGGTCCGCGTGCGAACGCCGCCCTCGTCACCGTCACCGTCGCTGCTGGAGCGAGGGGTGGTCGGGGACGTTCCCGGCTGGGCACCGTCCTCGGGTCCGCGCGGCGGCGGCGGCGGAGGAGGCGGGCCTCCGCCTGCCTCGCTCTGCTTGCGAGCGGCGGCGAGTCGTTCAGCGAGACTGCTCACGATGTCACCTCTTGATCCGGAAGAGCTTGGCGCGTCGGTCGTTGTCGGGGTCCACCGGCCGGACTGGGTCCGGACCGGCAGAGCTCGTGGGGTCGCCGACGAGCATGGTCGAGAGCGTCCGGAACGCCGAGCTGGACGGGTGGTGCGGGCTGGCCGCGATGATCGGGGTGCCCGCATTGGTCGCGGCCGCGATGTCGATCGACGTCGAGATCTGCGACGCGACGTGCATCCCGAGGATCGTCTCCACCTTCTCCGGCCCGATGCCGACGGCATCGTCGGCGCGGTTGAGGAGCAGGTAGCGGTGGCCACGTCCGATGTTCAGCATCTCGAGGGTGTCCAGAGCGACCTTGACGTTCTTCAGGGTCGGTACGTCGAGGGTCGCGACGATGATGCACTCGTCGGTCTCGTCGAGTGCGGTGAGCGTCTGCTCGTCGAACGCCGGCGCCGTGTCCACGACGATGAAGTCATACATCGTGCGCAGGGAGCGCAGGACCTTGGAGATCAGCAGCGGGCTGATCCGCTCGCGCACGTCCGGGTGGCTCGGCGCCGCCAGTACCTGGAGCGCGTCCTGGTAACGGGTCAGCAGCGAGTTGAGCATCGGCGCGTCGAGGTCCTCCTCGGACCCGATGGCGTGCTCGATCGTGTGCGACGGGAACAGCTGGAGCGTGATCGCGACGTCACCGAACGCCAGGTCGAAGTCGACCAGGCAGACCTTGCGCGAGCCGTTGTCGGTCAGCGCGAGCGCGAGGTTGACCGCGACCGTCGTCTTCCCGACACCACCCTTGGGCGAGAAGACCGAGATCACGTGGCCGTTGTGCTTCGAGGCCTCCGGTCCGCGCAGCGCCTGCGAGAAGGAGTGGGCTCGAGACACCGCTCCGGCGACCAGGTGCAGGTCGTCCATGGCGACGACCTCGCGGGCACCCGCCTGCATGGCGCGGGCCAGCAGCGCGGTGTCGAGGGCCGGTCGCACGAACACCACGCTGGTGGCCGGTCGTGAGATCCGGATGCTCTCGCACACGGTCACGCCGTCACCGAACGAGATGTTCGGCCCCAGGACGACGACGTACTCCTCGGGGTGCTGGGCGAGCCACGGCAGGAGGCGCTCGGTGGTGTCCACCGACTGGCAACCAGGCGGCAGCGCACCCAGCAGCCGGCGGGCCGTGGTGCTGTCGGGATCGACGATGACAGGCATGTCAGCTCACTTGTGGAACAGGGACTTGATGAGCGTGGACGTTCCGGGACCGGGCTTGACCTGGCTCTTGTCGGTCAGCAGGCCGAAGGTCAGGTTGAGGGCCTTGGAGGCGAGGATCACCTTCTGCGCCTCTTTCTGGTCGACCGCCAGCGTCAAGAGTGTCTTGGGCAGCTGCTCGACGACCTCCGTGCCGTTCTCGTCGGTGCTCGTCGAGGTGGTGGCCGGCTGCGGTGAGCCGACGTTCAGGACCGTGACATTGGGCAGGAGCAGCCGGGTCGACTCACCAGCGGCGCCTTCCGCCCCGGTCCCGCCTGCGGTGGTCTGCAGGGAGCCGGTCACGAAGATCGCGACCTGGGAGCCGTTCTGGATGTTGCCCGCGACGCGGTCCGGGTCGGTCAGGTTGACCGAGATCGCGATCATGCCCGGCGGGATCGGCAGGGCCGACGCGGCGTCAGCGATCGTGTTGCCGAACTGGGCGGCGAGGATCTGCTGCCCGGCGAAGATCGGGATGGACGCGATCTTGCCCTTCAGCGTGTCGGTCGTCACGACGGCGTTCGTCCCGACCTCGTTCTTCGGAGCCGTCGACATGACGATCTGGCCCGAGGCGAGAGCGTCGTCGTACTTGGTGCCCGCGGCGACGTCCTGCGTCGCCTTGAGCACGCTGACGTTGTCGAACTTGCCACTGGCGCGCTTGTCGGCGCCCTGGACGTAGAGGAACACCAGTGCCGTGCCGATGACGGCGACGAACACGGCGAGAATGAGCAGCAGCCTGCGGCGATCCATGACCGATTTCCCTTTCGCTCGGACATCTGCCGTCCGGCGGATGGCGGGCTGGCAGTACGTGACGCGCGAGAACAGGCCTCGAGGGACTGGAGCGCCCTCTCGTGAGAGTCCGGAACTCGCGTGTCAGATGTTAAGTGCGCGAAAGGCACGTCCGTGGGACTTTGGCAAAGATTCGACCGTCGCCACGGGGACGGGGCGCCGCACCCCAGCGGGCGCCTCCGTGGGAATCCCGCACGGTGCTCTCACGTGAACAGCGCGGCGATCTCGTCCTTGTGCCGGCGTACGACGACGTTCCGCTTGAGCTTGAGACTCGGCGTGAGCTGGCCCGCCTCCTCGGTCCAGTCGTCGGGCAGGATCACGAACTTGCGGATCGACTCGGCCCGGGAGACGGCGGCGTTCGCGTCGTCCACGGCCTGCTGGATCTCGTCCACCAGATCAGGGTCGTCGAGGTGGGCCGCGAGACCGCCCTGCTTCGAGTTCCCGGCCGCCCAGTCGTCGTACGCCTCGGGGTCGATGGTGACCAGCGCGGCGATGAACGGCTGGCCGTCGCCGACGACCAGGCACTGGCTCACGAGCGGGTGGGCGCGCACGCGGTCCTCGAGCACCGACGGTGCGACGTTCTTGCCGCCCGCGGTGACCAGGATCTCCTTCATCCGGCCGGTGATCCGGACGAAGCCCTCCTCGTCGATCTCGCCCACGTCGCCGGTGCGGAACCAGCCCTCGTGGTCGAGCACCTCGGCGGTGGCCTCGTCGTTGCGCCAGTAGCCGGCGAACACCTGGCCGCCGCGGAAGAGCAGCTCGCCGTCCTCGGCGACCCGCACCTCGGTGCCCGGCAGCGGCTGGCCGACGGTCCCGATCTTCATCGCGTCGGGCCGGTTGACCGTGACCGCGGCCGTGGTCTCGGTGAGTCCGTAGCCCTCGAGCACGGTGATCCCGATGCCACGGTAGAAGTGACCGAGCCGCTCGCCCAGCGGAGCGCCGCCGGAGACGGCGTAGCGGCACCGGCCTCCGAGCGCGCCCCGGAGCCGGGCGTAGACGAGCCGGGAGAACATCAGGTGGCGTGCTCGGACGCCTACCGGGACCTTGCCGCGCTCGAGCCCGCGCGAGTAGGCCATCGCCGTCTCGGCGGCGCGGTCGAAGATGCTGCCCCGACCCTCGGACGTCGCCCGCTGCGACGCGGTGTTGAACACCTTCTCGAACACCCGGGGGACCGCGAGGAGGAACGTGGGCTGGAACGTCGCCAGGTCGGGCAGCAGCCGCGTGACGTCGGAGCTGTGACCCAGGCGTGCCCGGGCCTTGACCGCGCCGATCTGGACGATCCGCGCGAACACGTGGGCGAGCGGGAGGAACAGCAGCGTCGACGCGTCGTCGGACTCGAACAGCTCGTGCAGCTCCGGGACGGCCACGCCGAGCTCGAACATGAAGCACCCGTGGGTCAGCTCGCATCCCTTCGGTCGGCCGGTGGTGCCGGACGTGTAGATGACGGTGGCGAGGTCGAGTGGGGTCGCCGTCGTACGCCGCGTCTCGAGCTCGTCGTCCGGGATGTCCTCGCCCAGCCGGCGCAGCACGTCGACGGCGTTGTCGGTCAGGGACCACACGTGGTTGAGCTCGGGCAGCTCGGGACGGCGTTCGGCGATCCGGGCGGTGTGCTCCGGCCCCTCGGCCACGACGGCGACGGCCCCCGAGTCGCCGAGGATCCACTCGATCTGCTCGGCCGACGACGTCTCGTAGACGGGCACCGTCACGGCGCCGGCGAACCAGATCGCGTAGTCGACCAGCGTCCACTCGTAGCGGGTCTTGGAGATCAGCCCCACCCGGTCTCCGGCCTGGACACCGGCGGCGACCAGGCCCTTGGCGACCCCGCGGACCTCGGCCAGGAACTCGGCCGCCGTCACGTCCCGCCAGGCGTCGCCGGCCCCGCCGGGCGTACGCCGCGAGAAGACGATCGCGTCGGGTGCCACCGCCGCGTTGGCCACGACGTCGTCGGTGAGGTTTCCGATGGCGGGGAGCTCGACGGTCAGCGGGGACGAGTACTCACGCACGCTGCCTCCAAGTCGGATCGCGGGCCCGGACCGCGGGCCGGATGACGGGTCGGTGGGAGGTTACCGCCGGGTCGCGCGAGGGCCATCCGATAGTCTCGCCGGACCGGGTCGCGGCGTCGCCGCGCCCGGCTCCGACACCACCGCACCGAGCCAGTTCGAGGGGTCACGATGGCCGACCAGACCACGTCGTCGATCGTCGTCGACGCCTCGCCGGGCGACGTGATGGCGGTGATCGCGGACTTCCCGACGTACCCCGCGTGGGCCAAGGGCGTGACCTCCGCCGAGGTCGTCGCGGAGCTTCCGGACGGCCGCGCCGAGCAGGTCTTCTTCCGTCTCGACGTCTCGCCGATCAAGGACGAGTACACGCTGGCCTACACCTGGTCGGGTGACGAGCAGGTCACCTGGACCCTCGTCGAGGGGAAGATGCTGCGTGCGCTCGACGGCGCCTACGTGCTGTCCGACCGCGGCGACGGCACCACCGACGTCACCTACCGGCTCGCCCTCGACGTCTCGATCCCGCTCATCGGCATGCTCAAGCGCAAGGGCGAGAAGATCCTCATCGACACCGCGCTCAAGGGCCTGAAGAGGCGCGTGGAGTCCCTCTAAGCCGTGCGCACTCTTCTCTTCACCGGCAAGGGCGGCGTCGGGAAGTCGACGGTCGCGGCGGCGACCGCGGCGCTCGCCGCCGAGTCCGGCCGCCGGACGCTGGTGCTCTCCACGGACGCCGCGCACTCGCTCGCGGACGCGTACGGCGTGACGGTCGGCTCGGATCCCGAGCAGGTCGCTCCCGACCTGTTCGTCCACCAGGTCGACGCCCAGCGACGCTTCGAGGAGTCGTGGGCGGAGATCCAGGGATACCTGCTCTCGGTCCTCGAGGTCGCCGGAGTCGATCCGGTGGCCGCGGAGGAGCTGACCGTGATCCCGGGAGCCGAGGAGGTCCTCGCCCTCCTCGAGCTGCGCCAGCACGCCCTCTCCGACGAGTGGGACGCGCTCATCGTCGACTGCGCACCCACGGCCGAGACGCTGCGCCTGCTCGCACTGCCGGAGGCGCTGGGCTGGTACATGACCCGGGTCTTCCCCGTCGAACGTCGAGTCGTCCGCGCGCTCAAGCCGGTGCTGACCCGCGCCGCGGGGGTGCCGATGCCGGAGGACGACGTGTTCGCGGCGGTCGAGCGTCTCCACGCCGAGCTCGACGAGGTGCGGGCCCTGCTCACCGGACCCGAGGCGGGCGTGCGCCTGGTCCTCACGCCGGAGCAGGTCGTGCTCTCGGAGGCGCGGCGGAGTCTCACCACGCTGTCGCTGTTCGGCTACCGCGTCGACGGCGTGATCGCCAACCGCGTCTTCCCCGACGGCGGTGACGAGTGGCGGAGCGGTTGGGTCAAGGCCCAGGGCGAGGTCATGGCCGAGGTCGCGGAGTCGTTCGCCGGCCTCCCGGTCTGGCGGTCTGAGTACCGCTCGTCCGAGCCCGTGGGGGTGCCGGAGCTGCTGGACCTCGGCCGCGCGTTGTACGCCGGCGGCGACCCGCTCGACGTACCCCCGTCGCGCGAGCCGCTGCGGATCACCCGCACCACCGACGGCGCCGTGCTCCGGCTGCGACTTCCCTTCGTCGATCGGAGCGAGGTCGACCTGGCACGCGACGGCGACGACCTGGTGGTGACCGTCGCGTCGTATCGTCGTCTCCTCACCTTGCCCGCAGGGCTGGCGCGCCGCCGGGTCGCCGGTGCCCGCGTGGAGGGGGGCGAGCTGCAGGTGAGGTTCGCCGACGATCGAGGTGAGGTGTGAGCACAGCCGAGATGGGACCACCGTGAGCCAGACCGAAGACCCAGAGCCCGTGGGCAGCGTCGCCGAGGAGGCCGCGAAGCTCCTCGGTGCCCTGTCGGGCTGGGCCCGCGAGCACGGCGACGGCGCCGCAGCGATGGCCGACTCACTGACGGGCGAGCTCCACGACCACCTCGCCACCGGCTCACCCGAGTGCGCCTGGTGTCCTGTGTGCCGCACCGTCACGGCGGTCCGGCAGACCAGCCCGGAGGTGCGGGCTCACCTGACCAGCGCCGCGTCGTCGTTGCTGATGGCGGTCTCCGGGATGATGGCGACGCATCCGGCCGGCCGCGACAGCGCCGTCGAACGGATCGACCTCGACGACGAGTCGGACGACTCCGCGGACTGGCCCGAGGACGACGGATGAGCCTCGCCTGCGGCATCGACGTCGGCGGGACGAAGATCGCGGGTGGGGTCGTCGACGAGAACGGCACCATCGTCGAGGAGCTCCAGGTCGTCTCGCCGGCGACGGACGTGCCGGCGATCGAGGAGGCCATCGAGAAGCTCGTCACCGACCTACGCAGCCGCCACGCGATCGAGGCGGTCGGGGTCGGCGCGGCCGGATACATCGACCGGGCTCGGGCCGTCGTCATGTTCGCCCCCAACCTGGCCTGGCGCGACCTCGACCTGAAGTCCGACCTCGAGCGCACCCTCGGCCTGCCGGTCGTCGTGGAGAACGACGCCAACGCGGCCGCCTGGGGCGAGTTCCAGTACGGCGCCGGCCACGACGTCGACGACCTCCTGCTGGTGACGGTCGGCACCGGCGTCGGTGGTGGGGTGGTCCTGGACGGCGCGTTGTACCGCGGAGCGTTCGGCGTGGGTGCCGAGATCGGGCACATGCGCGTCGTACCGGACGGCATCCTGTGTGGATGCGGCAACCGGGGCTGCTTCGAGATGTACGCCAGCGGCTCGGCCCTGGTGCGCGAGGTGCGGGCCGCGGCGCGGGCGGGGTCGCTGCTGGCCGCCGACCTGCTGGATCGCGCGGGCGGCGACCCGGACGCGATCACGGGTCCTCTCGTGACGGATGCAGCACGTGAGGGCGACGCGTTCGCCATCGAGCAGCTCACCGTGCTGGGGCGCTGGCTGGGTGAGGGCATCGCCTCCCTGGCGGCGGTGCTCGACCCCGCGGTCGTCGTCGTCGGTGGCGGCGTCAGCGAGGCCGACGAGCTGCTCCTCGGACCGGCGCGGGCGGCGTTCGGCGCCCAGCTGACCGGCCGCGGCTATCGGCCGATGCTCGAGATCAGGCGTGCGCGCCTGGGCAACCGGGCGGGGCTCATCGGCGCCGCCGACCTCACGCGGCACTGAGCCGATCGTCAGACGCGGGCGCCGTCGTCGTCGGGGTCGCGGGGTGTCATGGTCGCGACGAGGTAGCCGAACGAGGCCAGGAAGGCGATCACGAGCCCGAAGCTGAGGATCCCCGGCAGCGCGTAGTCCCAGAGGTTGATGAGCACCAGCAGGATCGGCGAGAGCACGAGTCCGATCCAGGCCGCCCGGCGTTCGGGCGAGATCACCGCCGGCGGCGGCAGCGGGGGAGGAGTGAACGTCTCGTCCTCCAGCTCGAGCCGGAACGGGGCAGCGCTCGGGGAGTGGCTCCGCCTCGTGCTCGGGCGCCTCGAGCGGGGTGGTCAGCTCGGCGAGCTCGACGACGTCGGGAGGCTCGCCGTAGTGGTCGACGATCTCGCGCCAGGCCACCTCGTCGGCCTCGGCCCGCGCCGGGTCGCCCGGCTCATCGTCACGCGCCGTCACGACTCCAGAGTAGGGCCTGGGTCCAGGCCTCAGGAGGCGGTCACCCGCGCGACGAACTCCGCGGACTCGGTGAAGATCCGCTCGGCGTCGTGGTCGAGGGTGGCGACGTGGTAGCTGTTGTCGAGCGTGCGCTCCTCGACGTCGTCGGACGAGACGCCGTGCAGCACCGTCGCCGCGGAGGACGGGTCGATCACGTGGTCGTCCTCCGAGCGGAAGTACAGCACCGGCTGGGTCACCCGGTTCAGCTCGGGGACGACGACCTTCCACATGGCCAGTCACCTGCGCGAGGCCCTTCAGCGGGAGTCGGTCGTAGCCGTGCTCGTCCTGGTCCGGCTTCTTGATGTCGTTGACGACACCTCGGAGGGAGGGGACGACGTGCTTGAGCGCGGGCAGGAGCATGAGCTCGGTCCGGATGCTCGAGAGGAAGGGGTTGACCAGCACGATGCCGGCCACCTGGTCGCCACGCTCCTCGGCCAGCCTCAGCGCCAGGCAGCCACCCATCGAGAGCCCGGCGACGGCGACGGCGTCGCAGGTCGCGCGCAGACGGTCGAAGGCAGCCTCCGCCTCGGCGTACCACGCGGTCCAGGCGACCTGGTTGAGGTCCTGCCACCGGGTGCCGTGCCCCGGGAGGAGCGGCACCTCCACGGCGTACCCCTGGTCGGCGAGGGCTTGGCCCCAGGGCTTCACCGCGGCCGGCGAACCGGAGAACCCGTGCACCAGGAGAACGCCGATCGCGCGCCCTCCGGTCTTGTCGGACTGCGCCGGCAGCGCCAGGGGTGCGGTGGGGAACTGGTGGGAGGGAGCCTCGGCCATGGCGGGCATCCTGCCATGGCGAAGCGTGCCCCGGCTGCTCGTCCGGGTGTGGTCGTTGCGGGTGCGACTAGGGTGTGCCGAAACACGCGCCGGACGACGCGCAAGGGGGTCGGAGTGCTCTACTGGTTCCTCAAGTGGATCGCCCTCGGGCCGTGGTTGAAGGTGGTCTTCCGGCCGCAGGTCGAAGGCGCCGAGAACGTCCCGGCGTCCGGGCCGGCCATCCTCGCCAGCAACCATCTGTCGTACGCCGACTGGCTCTTCATGCCGTTGACCCTGCCGCGCCGGGTCACCTTCGTGGCCAAGGCGGAGTACTTCACGACGCCCGGGCTCAAGGGCTGGTTCCAGAAGAAGTTCTTCTCCGGCGCCGGCCAGGTGCCCATCGACCGATCGGGTGCCAACGCCGCCGAGGGTGCGCTCGCGTCGGCACGCCAGATCCTCGAGAAGGGCGAGCTGTTCGGCATCTATCCCGAGGGCACGCGGTCGCACGACGGACGGCTCTACCGCGGCAAGACCGGCGTCGCCCGGCTGGCGCTCGAGACCGGCGTCCCGGTGGTCCCGGTCGCCGTGCTTCGCACCGACGTCGTCGCCCCTCCGGGCAAGAAGTTCGGCACCTTCACCCGCCCCGGGGTGCGTTTCGGCAAGCCGCTGGACTTCTCGCGCTACGACGGCATGCAGAACGACCGCTACATCCTGCGCGCGATCACCGACGAGATCATGTACGAGATCATGCAGCTGTCCGGCCAGGAGTACGTCGACATGTACGCCACCAAGGCCAAGGAGCTGTCGCAGAAGCCGTCGACCGAGGCCAAGCGCGCCGAGCGTGAGGCCGCCGCGGCGGTGGTGCACGAGCAGAAGCAGGCGTCCTGACCGGCGACACCTCCACGACGCACGCCGGCCTGACGCCCGGGCTCCGTCGTCCCGTGCGACCGACGGAGCCGGCGGCGATCGCCGTCGAGGACCGGATGTACCGGTGGCTCGCGGTGCTCCGCCTCGTGCTCGTCGCGAACGCGGTCGGTCTCAACGTCTATCGCGGCGGCTTCGAGCACCCGGTCGGAGGTGCGCTCCTGCTCGCGGCCATGGTGACCTGGAGCTGCCTGATCAGCTGGGTCTACCACGCCTATCGCCGGCGTACGCCGATCTGGCTGGTCGCGGACATGCTGGTCGCGCTGGCGTCCGTGGTCCTCACCGCCGCCGTGAAGGCGTCCGGCTTCCACGCCACCGTCCCGGGCTTCTGGATCATGGGAGCGGTGCTCGCCTGGTCGATCCACTGGCGCCTGTACGGCGGCGTGGTCGGGGCCCTGCTCCTGTCCGTCACCGACTACCTGACGCGCGGCTACCTGACCGAGACGGTCTACGGGAACTACTTCCTGCTCGTGATCGGGGGCGCGATCGTCGGGCTGATGGTCGACTCGCTGCTCCGTTCGGCGACCCGCACCGCCGCGGCCGAGCGCGCGGCCGCGACCGCCGTCGAACGGACCAAGATGGCGCGCGCCGTCCACGACGGCGTGCTGCAGGTGCTGGCGCTCGTCCAGCGCCGCGCTCCGGACCTCGGGTCCGAAGGCGTCGAGCTGGCGCAGCTCGTGGGGGAGCAGGAGCAGGCGCTGCGCTCGCTGATCCGGGAGCAGGACGCCGTCGAGGCGACGCCCGGACTGGTGGACCTGGTCGGCCTGCTCTCCACCCTCGAACGCCGGCCGGGCGTCTCGGTGGCCACACCCTCCGGTGGGGTGCTGCTCGACCGCGGCCGGGCCGACGAGATCGTCGCCGTCGTGTCCGCGTGCTTGGACAACGTGGTCACCCACGTCGGCGCGACGGCACCGGCGTGGGTGCTGCTGGAGGGTTCGGCCGAGGCCGTGCACGTGTCCGTGCGAGACGACGGTCCCGGCATCCCCACGGGGCGCCTGGAGGAGGCCGAGCGCGAAGGGCGACTCGGGGTGTCGTCCTCGATCCGCGGTCGCGTCGCCGATCTGGGAGGGACGGCCGAGCTGACCTCCGGTGCCTACGGCACGGAGTGGGAGATCACAGTTCCTCGATGACGCCGCTGCTCACGGGGCGGTCAGGGACCTACGAGGCTGCATCGCCTGCCAGCGCCGCGCGTCGTGCCCAGATCCGGGCCCCGATCACACCGAGCCCCGCGGTGAGGAGCACGGTCACGTAGCCGAGGGGCCCGATCTCGTTGAGCAGGATGACGAAGGAGTTCTTCGTCCAGCGATGGCTGTCCGCGACGAAACCGCCGTCGGACACCGCTCCGGTCGCGATGGCCAGGAACTGGACGGCGAGCACGGGGCCGACGAGCCGTCGCGCGACGGTGCCCATGCGCGGCACGGAGAACGCGAGAGCGGGCGTGAGGCAGGTCAGGAGCTCGAGCGTGAGGCGGTAGCCGTAGAAGATCTCGCCGCCGCTGAAGCGGTTCAGCGCGGCCTGGAGGACCGTGTACGAGAGACCGCCGTAGACGAGGGAGCGGGACCAGTCCGGAAGCTCGCGCCACGAGCGCACCAGCGCCGGCGTGAGCACCAGGACGACCGGGGTCCAGACCAGGAACCCCTTGTCGGGCGAGATCCACATCCCGAGCTGGTTGACGATGCTGTAGTGGTCGTAGTCGACGAACGGCGCCGTGTTGTAGGACGAGGTCGGGTTCCAGGTGTCGTACATCCAGTGCGTCCAGACACACATCACGGCGAGGAAGGCGCCGCTGACCACACCGACCCTGAACACCGGTCTGAGGTCGCGCCGTCGAAGGCCGACCACGAGGCCGAGCAGCGCCACGATGAGTGCCGCGTGGAGCCGTCCCCACAGCGTGATCCCGCCGAACAGCCCGGCCAGCCACCAACGGTCACGGTCGGCAGCCCAGGCCATGCCGGCGATGCCCAGCACGGTGAGCGTGTGTGGCCACATCCCGTTCGCGGCGACGCTCCAGACCGGCGTCGTGAAGCCGAAGGCGAGGGCCACCACGGCAGCCTCCCGCGCGGGACGGCGACGCTCGACCACCAGATAGATCAACACCACGGACACGGCGGTGAGCAGCGCGGCCATCAGGCCGGCGGGGACGACGGTCATGTGCGCGCCACCCAGCAGCAGGTACGCCGGCACGGAGGCCGCGATCACACCCGGAGAGCGGCCGATCACGGTGTGTCCGTTGACCTCGGCCACCCACTGGCCCCGCACCGGGTTGCCGTCCAGCGGCGGCATCGAGAGCCCGTCCACCCACGGGCTGCCGGTGTGTGCCACGTGCCAGGAGGCGAAGTCGGCACTCCAGACGTCCGGGCTCACGAAGCTGTGGGAGAAGGTCGCGGCGTACACGACGAAGGCGATGCCGAACACGGCGATCGGCCCCCAGCGTCGGACGCGGGAGGTCGTCGCCGTGCGGTGGGTCACGGTGTCGGTCACTGCAGACATGGTGGCGCCATGGTCCCCTTGACCGGCGACGTCGGTGTGTTATTTCGCAATAAAGGTAAAAAGTCGGTGCCGCGCTTCCTAGAATTCGTGAGCCGGACACCGCGTGAGATGAGGGTGCGTTGAAGCTCGTCGTGCAGATTCCCTGCCTGAACGAGGAGGAGACCCTTCCCCTCGTCCTGCAGTCGATCCCGAGACGGGTCGAGGGCATCGACGAGATCGTCGTCCTGGTCATCGACGACGGCTCGACGGACCGCACGGTCGACGTGGCGCGGCAGCACGGCGTGACCCACTTCGTCCGTCACGCACGCACGCAGGGGCTCGCGCGCTCCTTCCAGGACGGCGTCAACTACGCCCTCAGCCTCGGGGCCGACATCGTCGTCAACACCGACGGCGACAACCAGTACCCGCAGCAGCGCATCGCCGATCTGGTCCAGCCCATCGTCGCCGGCACGGCGGACATCGTGATCGCCGACCGGCAGGTCCACCTGGTCGAGCACTTCTCGCGGACCAAGGTGTGGCTCCAGAAGCTCGGCAGCCGGGTGGTGAACAAGGCCGCGGGCACCCAGCTCCCCGACGCGGCGAGCGGCTTCCGCGCGTACTCCCGCGAGAGCCTGATGCGGCTGAACACCGTGACCCGGTTCAGCTACTGCATGGAGACCATCATCCAGGCCGGCAACAAGAGCCTGAAGATCGACAGCGTCCCGGTGGTGACGAATCCGAAGACCCGCGAGTCGCGCCTGTTCAAGAACACCCGCCAGCACGTCATGAAGTCCTCGCTGGCGATCGTCCGCTCGTACGTGATGTACAAGCCGTACGTCATCTTCGGGTGGGCCGCCGCGTGGTTCGCCCTCCTGGGCGTCTCGCCCTTCGTCCGGTACGCCGTGCTGCAGGCGGTCGGCGACACCGGCCGTGGCCACGTGCAGTCCCTGCTCGTCGGCTCGGTGCTGCTGATCGTCTCGTTCCTCAGCGTGATGCTGGGCGTCGTCGCGGACCTGATCCGCACGAACCGGATCCTGCTCGAGAACACGCTCGAGCACGCCCGGCGTGCTCGGTTCGACAAGCCCGACGACGGCGAGCCGGTGTGGCCCAAGGCCGTTCCGTTCTGACCGAGGGCGCCGGCGTCCTCACATCATCCGCACCGGGGAGCCCGACGAGGTCTCGCGGACGGTGTCCGGCACCCCGGTGCGCGAGCGGTTCGCACGCATCCACATCGCGCCGGCGACGGTCCCGAGCGCGGCGAAGAGCACGACGAAGATCCAACCCCCCGCTCCCACGTCGTTGACGGCGTGCACGAAGGCATTGTCCTTCCAGGCCGCGTCCTCGAGGAGCCACTGACCGTCGGGGACGGCCCCGAGCGCGGTGGCGAGCAGCTCGACGGCCAGGACGGGCCCGGCCAGCCATCGGGCGACCGCGCCCATGCGAGGTGCCGAGAGCGCGAGCGCCGGGGTGGCGCAGCCCAGGAACTCGAGGCCGTAGCGGTAGCCGTAGAAGACGTCGCCGCCCGTGAAGGTGTTGAGCTCGGACTCGACCAGCGTGTAGACGAGACCGCTGACGAGGAGGGACCGTGACCAGTCCGGAAGGTCTCGCCACGACCGCACCAGAGCCGGCACGAGCAGAGCGACGATCGGTGTCCAGACCAGGATCCCCCGATCAGGGGCGATCCACATGCCGAGCTGGTTGACCGGATCGACCCAGTACTGCTGGCCACCTTCGACGAGGTCCGTGCTGGAGCCATAGGCCCCTGCCGGGTTCCACGTGCCGTACACGTAGCGCACCCACCCGCAGCAGCCGACCAGGAACGCGCCGCTCGCCAGGGCGATCCTGACCACGATGCCGAGGTCTCGTCTCCTCCATCCCAGGAGGACGCCGAACACGGCTGGGATCAACGCGGCGTGCAGGCGCCCCCAGAGGGCGATACCTCCGAAGATCCCCACCGCCCACCATCGACGGTCGGTGGCGGCCCATGCCATCCCGGCGATTCCCAGGAGCGTGATGGTGTGCGGCCACATGCCGTTGGCGGACACCGACCACATGGGAGTGGCGAGCCCGAAGACGAGGCTGGCCAGCAGAGCGACGGGAGTCCGCAGGTGACACCGCAGAGCCAGGAACATCAGCACCACGGCGGCGGCCGTCAGAGCGGCTGCCGTGAGGCCACCGGGCACGGTCGTCATCGTGGCGCTGTGGGCGATGACGTACGCCGGGAGCGCGGCCACGACGGCCCCGGGGAACCGGCCGAAGGCGCTGTGGCCGTTCTGCCCGTCGACGATCAGGACCTGGGTCTGGTGCTGGTGCAGCTCGGGGATGTGCGCACCGTCGATCCACGGATGTCCCGTCGTGACGAGCCGCCAGGACGTCCAGTTCGTGCCGAACACGTCGAGGCTGAGCTGCCCATGGCTGATCGTGGGCGCGTAGACGCAGAAGAGCCCGATGAACAACAGAAGCGGCGCCAGCCACCGCCGGTGGGCGGCCGATCCCGGGTCGGATCCCGTCGCGTCGTGCATGGGCCAAGTCTCGCCGTCTTCGGGGCTCGGCGCAGCGACTCGCGCTAACCCGCGGCCGCCCGGAGGTCGGTCCGTCGAGCGCGTGTCAGGCGCCGAGATAGTGCCGGACCTGCTCGAGGACGAGGGAACGGGCGGACTCACCGCGGGACTGGCGGACGTACCACTCGAGGGTGAGCGACACGGCCTGCCGCCAGTCCCATCGGTTGTCGATCCCGAGGTGCTCCTTGGAGGCGGTGGCGTCCAGGACCAGGAGTCCCGTCTCGTGCCACTCCGGACCGGGAGCTTCCCCCCAGACCGGCCGTGCCCCGGGCACGAGCTCGGCCCACGCCTCGGCGGCGTGCTCGACCAGCTCGCGGACGGTGACGGCGTCGCGCGAGTCCGGTCCGAAGTTCAGCGACACGGGCACCGGGCGTCCGGCGACGAGCGCCTCGCAGTACGCGAGGTAGCCGACCAGCGGCTCGATCACGTGCTGCCACGGGCGCACGGCTTCGGGCCGACGGAGGGTCAGCGAATCACCGGCCGACCAGCTGCGGACCAGGTCCGGGACGATCCGGTGCGGTGACCAGTCCCCACCGCCGATCACGTTGCCGGCGCGAGCCGTCGCGACCCGGGCAGGGGTGTCCGGCCAGGACGCGACGACGAGCTCCGCGGCCGCCTTGCTCGCGGCGTACGGATCGCTGCCGCCGAGGAAGTGCTGCTCGTCGTACGGCGGCGTCTGCCGCGTGTCGTACACCTTGTCCGTCGTCACGATGAGGGCTGCCTCGAGATCGGGCAGCTCGTCCAGCAGGGCCATCACGTTGACGGTCCCCAGCGTGTTGCTCCGGAACGTCGTCGTCGGCTCCGAGTACCCGCGGCTCACGAGCGACTGGGCGGCGAGGTGCAGGACGACCTGCGGCGCGAACGTCACGACGTCCCGCTGCCAGTCGTGGTCGGCGACATCGGCGCGGATCTCCCGCACGCCCGCGGGGTCCAGGGACTCCCACAGGCTGGGCGTGCTGACCTGACCGGGGAGAGACAGCCCGAGCACCTCCGCACCGAGCTCGGTGAGGTACGTCGTGAGCCAGGCCCCCTTGAAACCGGTGTGCCCGGTCACGAGAACGCGGCGGCCCGCCCAGAAGGCGGGGTCGTGTCCGTTCATGGTGCGAAGAACTCCTCTGTCGACCGCGGTCGCCACCCGGCTGCCCGCACCTCCTGGCTCTCCGCGACCCGCCCCTGGTGGGCCACCACTGCCTCGGCGGGCTCTCCACCTTCCCATGCGGCACCGAGCGCGATGACCACCTCGGCCACCGTGTGGAGCGTGCCCGACCCGATCTCGACGACCCCTCGGAGGTCGTGCCGGACCGCGGTCACGACCGCTGATCCGACATCGGCCGCGTGCACGAAGTCGTGGGTGGCGTCCGGGGCTCGAAGAGCCACCGGGACCCCGGCCTCGCGTGCCGCTGCGGCGTCCGCCACGAGTGCCGGACGCCGAGCGACGGGGTCGAAGACGTAGTACGGGCGCAGCCAGCCCACGCGGCGCGTGCCGATGGACTCCGTGAGCGCATCCCGTAGCTCGCGCTTGGCCGCGCTGTAGGGGTCGGTCGCATCACGGTCGGCATCGACGGCCGTGCCCGTGACCCAGGCGCTGGCCCCGATCTCGTCCGCCGCGGCGACGAGCTCGAGAGTCGCCCTGACCCAGGCGGCGTTGTCGGGTGCGGTGCGGTAACCGGGTGTGCCGCTGGCCGTCCAGGCCAGGTGGACGACGCGTGCGGGCCGGATGCTGCGGACGATCTCGGTCGGAGCGTTCGGCTGGAGAAGATCGTGCGTGCGCGTGGTCCACCGCGACCAGCCGACCGTCCGCGGGCGTCCAGGCCCGACGCACCCACGAGCCGATGAGCCCCGTGGCGCCTGTGATCAGGGTCGGCCCGGCCATGGCGCTCCCGCCTGGTCGGACGGAGACAACCGGGCAGCCTCGCGGGGCCACGGGATCTCGAGGTGCGGGTCGTCCCAGGCGAGCGTCCGGGCGTGCTGCGGGGAGTGGGGCCGGCTGATCAGGTAGGTGAGGCGCGCGTCATCGGAGAGGGTCTGGTAGCCGTGGGCGAAGCCCGCCGGCACGTGCAGGGCGACGTCGTCCTCGGCCCGCAGGGTCGTGCTCCAGGTGCGGCCGTACGTCGGTTGGTCCGCGCGCAGGTCGACGACGACGTCGAAGATCTCCCCGGAGGTGACCCACAGCGTCTTGGACTGCGCCATCGGAGCCACTTGGTAGTGGAGGCCCCGGATGGTGCCGGCGACGTCGTTCGACGTGCACAGCACCTCCTCGATGTGAGGATCGAGTCCGGACTCGGCCAGGAGCGCGCTGGTCACGATCTTGCGGGTCACGCCGCGATCGTCCCGGTGCACGAGGCTGTCGAGGACGAGCAGGCCCGCGAAGCCCGTCGGCGTCGGGTTCACGGCAGCACGCGCATCTCGGGTACGCCGGTCCAGCAGGTGGCGCCCGGGAATGCGCTCACGGACGAGGGGGAGGATCTCGTCGGAGATGTTCCAGGGGAGGACCAGCACGTCGTCGGCATCGCTCGGAAGGTCCTCGGGTGAGACCACCGGGATCTTGCTGCCGGGCAGCAACCTGCCCTGCTTGTAGGTGCTCGCGTCCGCGACCACCCGGATGTCGTCCTGCGTCGCACCCGCCGCGTTGAGCAGCGTGTTGCCCTTGGCGGCGGCGCCGTACCCGACGACCGAGCGGTGGTTCTCCGCCGCCTCGCGGAGCCACCTGCGGAGTCCCTGGACGCAGCTCAGGCTGGCCTCGCGGAACTCGGACCACCGGTCGGGGTCGAGCAGCCCGGCCTGCAGCTCGGCGTCCTCGCCGGCGGCGACGCTGGTCACCGATGGTCTGGGCGCCCGACGGCCCGAACCAGTAGCGGTTGGACCCGCCGTGGGTCGGCAGCTGCTCCACGCGGAACAGCTCCAGGTCGTGACGGGCGACCACCCGCGCGACCGCATGCGTGGTCAGGTAGGAGAAGTGCTCGTGGTAGATCGTGTCGAAGTGGACTCCGGTCAGCAGGTTGACGAACGAGGGGTTCTCCACGGTCACGACGGTCTCGGGCTTGCAGAGCTGGGCGAACCCGGCCGTGAAGTCGTCCAGGTCCGGGACGTGCGCCATGACGTTGTTGGCCACCACGAGTCGGGGATGGCCGTGCTCGGCCACGACGTCGGCGGCGGTCGCCGCACCGAAGAAGGCTTCGACGGTGGGGAGGCCCTTGCTCCGCGCGACCTCGGCCGCGCCGCCTGCGGGCTCGATCCCGAGCACCCGGACACCGAGATCCGCGAACTGCTCGAGGAGGTAGCCGTCGTTGCTGGCGACCTCGACCACGAGATCGCCGGACCCCAGCCTCAGCTCGTCGACCGCCTGCTGGGCGTAGCGCTTGGCGTGCGCGACCCAGGAGGTGCTGACCGAGGAGAGGTAGGGGTAGTCATGCGCGAAGATGCGCTCGGGCGGGACGAACTCGCCGAGCTGCCCCAGGCCGCACGCCCGGCAGATCCGCAGGTGCAGCGGAAAGGCCGGGTCGGGTTCCGTCGGGTCGGTGGTGAGCTCGTTCGCGAGCGGCTGGCTGCCGAGGTCCAGCACCGAGGCGAGCTCGCGCGCGCCGCAGCCACGACACTCCGTCACGCCTCGGCTGGTCGAGATCCTCACCTGGCGGTCCAGGGCGCCTGACCGGTGGCCCACAGGCGCCTCAGCTCGTCGCGCTCCCGCAGGGTGTCCATCGGCATCCAGAAGCCGTCGTGCTCGTACGCCGCCAAGCGACCGCGAGCGGCCAGCTCGCTCAGCACGGCGGTCTCCAGCACGGTGTCGTCGCCGGTCACGAGGTCGAGCGCCTCGGGCTCGACGACCAGGAACCCGCCGTTGATCCGGTCCACCGAGTCCTCCGACTTCTCGCGGAAGTGGGTCACCATGCCGCCCTCGACGGCGAGCGAACCGAACCTCGCCGGAGGATGCACGGCCGTGACCGTCGCCAGGGCCCCGGTCGCCTCGTGCCGGTCGACCACCTTGTCGATGGGTACGTCGGCGAGACCGTCGCCGTACGTCAGCAGGAACCGATCGGGAAGCAGGTCCCTGAGCCGGGCCAGGCGTCCGCCGGTCATGGAGTCGATGCCGGTGTCGACGAGGGTCACGGTCCAGTCGCGATGGCTGCCGGAGAGGTACTCGACGGCGCCCGTCGAGAGGTCGACCCGCGTGTCGCAGTGGTGGAGGAAGTAGTTGGCGAAGTAGTCCTTGATGACGAAGCCCTTGTATCCCAGGGCCACGACGAAGTCGGTGTGTCCGTGCTGGGCGTAGTGCTCCATGATGTGCCACAGGATCGGACGGTCACCGATCGTCACCATGGGCTTGGGGACGGCGTGGGTCTCCTCGGCCAACCTCGACCCTCGCCCGCCGGCCAGGATGACCGTCCTCACAGAAATCTCCTCCGGGTCGGCGCCGCGACGGGCCGCGCGATCGCCTGCATCGTACCGACGCGCCACCCCCGCGACGGCCTGTCGCGGCGTGTTGTCGGAATGCCGTTCAGCGCGACGGCCCACGGATAGGGTGACCGCCGAGCCTGGTGGAGAGAGGTAGGGGAGTGGAGGGCAGCGCACCGCGGAGCGTGAGCGTGGCGATCCCCGTTTTCAACGGTGGCGAGCTCCTCCGCGAGGCCATCGAGTCGGCGCTCGCGCAGACGCTCGATCCCACCGAGGTCCTCGTGTTCGACAACGCGTCCACCGACGGCAGCGCCGACCTGGCCCGCACTCTCCTCGGCTCGGACGCCGTGCACGGATCCGAGGTGAACCGGGGCGCGTCCTGGAACTTCAACCGGGCGGCGTCCGAAGCGACCGGCGAGTACTTCGCCTGGCTGGCCGCCGACGACCGACTCCACCCTCGCTTCCTGGAGGTGACGGTGCCGGCCCTCACCGCGTCACCGGACGCGGCGGCCTGCCTCACGTCCATCACCTTCATCTCCCCGGACGGCCGAGTCTCGGGGGAGCAGCGCACCCCTCGGTTCGGCCACCCCGACCTCCGGCCACGTCTGCGGGACTTCCTGCGTCGTTACCGCTGGACCGAGGTGTACTGCCTGTACCGCCGCGCCACCCTCGTGGAGTCGCCCATGTTCCGGGACGAGTCCGGGGCTGACGTCACGCTCATCTGGTGGTTCCTGCTCCGGGCGCCGTTCGTGATCGTGGACGAGGCCCTGCTCGAGTACCGGACCTCACCGGAGAAGTCCGTTCAGGAGCTGGCGGACAGCCTCACGAAGAGTGCCAGGACCAGGCGTTGGCACAAGATGTACATGTGGCGCGCGCTCTGGCGTGAGACCTCGCACCCGGACCTTCCGAGCAGGACGCGCCGCACCGCCCGCCAGGAGCTGGTCGCCGCCCTGTTCGGGCGACACTGGATCGTCCACAACGCGGCCGACGCCCTGGCTCTGGTGCCCAGCCGGCGAGCCGCGCGGCTCTTCGTGCGCGTCCGCACGTGGCACCGCAAGCGGCAAGGTCGTGCGTGAGCCGTGATGTCCCGATGACCAGCGCGCCGGGCGAGCCGGTGGGCCAGGTGCCGGTCACCGAGACGGGTCGTCCCGGTCGGTGCTGCGTCGTTGGGTCGCCGTCGTCGCCCTGCTCGTGGCCCTCGCGTTCGGCGGGCTGTTCCTGGCGGGTCGTTGGTCCGAGTTCGTCGACGCCATCCAAGGGGCGGCGCCCGGGTGGGTGGCGGTCGCGGTCGTCGCCGGCGTCGCCTCGTTCCTGGCCGGGATGCTGTCCTTCCGGGCCCTGCTGGGATCGGCCACCGAGTCACCCGTACCGTCCTCGCTGCGGCGCGTGTCTTCTACCTCAGCCAGCTCGGCAAGTACGTGCCCGGTTGGGTCTGGCCCGCGGTGGCCACCATGACCCTGAGCCGAAAGCTGGGCGTCTCGTCGCGCGACGGGGCGAGCCTGTGGGCGGTCAGCTTGGGGGTGAGCCTCTGTGCAGGTTCTGCCGTGGGTGTGTCCGCCTCGATCGGGGTGTTCACCGCAGCGCCGTGGTACGCCGTGGCGGCGATCCTCGGTGCCGTGTGCCTGCTGGCGATGAGCAGTCGGCCGCAGATCTTCCAGCGTCTGCTCGCCTGGCGATGAAGGCGATCCGACGTCCCGACGTCACGATGCGGCTGACCTCACCGGTCATGCGCCGAGCCACGGCGTGGGCCGTCGGCGGATGGATCTGCGGCGGGCTCCACTGCTGGGCGCTCGTGGTGGCACTGGGAGGAGACGCAGGCTCCAGCCTCGCGCCGAGCATCGCCGGCTTCGCGCTCGCGCTCGTGGCCGGGACACTCTTCCTCCCGGCTCCCGGCGGGATCGGCGTCCGGGAGTTCGTCCTGGCCGCGGCCCTCGGTGGAACGATCGCCGGTGTGACTGCGGGAAGTGGCGAGGTGCTCGCGATCGTGCTCCTCTCGCGCGTCATCCTCGCCCTGCTCGACTTCGCGATGGCGGGAGCCGTCCTTCTCGTCGGGTCAGTGGCGCCGAGAGGGGTGACCGTTGAGTCGGGTGGCGGTCGTCGGCCCGGCTCATCCCTTCAAAGGCGGCGTGGCCCAGCACACGATGACGCTCGCGCAGCGGCTCGGTGATGCAGGGCACGAGGTCGAGATCGTGTCGTGGTCGCGGCAGTACCCCGCGCGGCTCTATCCGGGGGAGCCGTTCGTCCAGGGTGAGCCGGAGCTCGACGACATGCCCCCGATCCGACGCGGGCTCGCGTGGAACCGTCCCGACTCCTGGTGGCGGGAGGCGAGGCGACTGCGGTCGCGAGACCTGGTGGTGTTCGCGCACGTCACGCCGGTCCAGGCGCCGGCGTACCGAGTCATGCTCCGATGCCTTCGACGAGCACGGCCGGAGACCGTGGTCATCTGCCACAACGTCCTGCCCCACGAACGCCGTGCGCTCGACAGGCGGCTCGTGGCTTCGCTGCTCCGCTCGGCGGATCGCATCATCGCGCACTCGTCGCAGCAGGCAGACCTGGTACGCACGTTGACGCATCGACCCGTCACGGTCGCGCCGTTGGCGGCCCACATGCCTCGTGCGTTCGCCCCGACGGCACGACGCGAGGGCGTCCAACATCGTGTGCTCTTCTTCGGACTTGGTGCGGCCGTACAAGGGTCTCGACGTACTCCTGCGAGCACTGGCCGAGGGTCCCGCCGACCTGCGGCTCCGGGTGGCCGGCGAGTTCTGGGGAGGCGTGAACGAGACCCGTGCGCTGGTGGACGAGCTGGGTCTCGAGGACCGCGTCGAGCTGCGGCCGGGATACGTCTCCTCGGCGGAGGTGCCGGGACTCTTCGGCGATGTCGATGCGCTGGTGCTGCCGTACCGGACCGCGACCGGGTCGCAAGGAGTCGATCTGGCCTTCCGCTTCGGGGTCCCCGTCATCGCGACCCGCGCCGGATCGCTGCCGGACAAGATCACCGAGGGCGTGGACGGCATCGTGGTGGAGCCCGACGACGTGTCGGCGCTCGCGGGGGCCTTGCGCGAGTTCTATGTCGCCGGCCGCCCGGAGGAGCTGCGCGGGAACGTCCGGTCGACTGATGCGACCGACGACTGGCAGCGCTACCTCCACGCGGTCGTCGGTCGTGAGGACCGGGCGGACCCGTTGATGGAGAGTCGACGTCATGACTCCTAACCTCGGATCGTGACGATCCACGCCGAGCACCCGTTCCGAGACCCGGAGCCGGACCCGTTACGCCGGTTCCGTGGTCGGGTCGGCGGGACGGTCAGCCTCTGGACGGCCGGCGACGAACCAGATCGAGCCGGCCTGACGGTGACGTCGTTCCTGGTCGCCGCGGGCGACGAGCCGCGGGTGCTCGGCCTGCTGGACCCGGATGCCGATCTGACCGAGCGCCTGCTCGCGGTCGGCCGGGGCGTCGTCCAGCTGCTCGGCTGGGAGCACCGCGACCTGGCCGAGATGTTCGCGGGGGTCGCACCGGCACCCGGTGGTGCGTTCCGGCAGGCCGAGTTCGCGAGCACCGAGTGGGGTCCGCGGCTGACCTCGGCGAGCACCTGGGCCGGCGTACGCGTGGAGTCGGAGCAGGCCGTCGGATGGTCGACCTTGGTCACGACGATCGTCGAGCACCTCGAGGTCGGCGACGACGACGCCGACTCCGCCGGTGGGGAGCCGTTGCGGCACCACCGTGGTCGGTACGCGCGTTAGGGTCGGCGCATGTCGGAGGCGGACACGGAGCCGAAGCTGCGGGTGATGGTGGTCGACGACCACCCGATGTGGCGCGACGCGGTCGAGCGGGACCTCCAGGACGCAGGCTTCGACGTCGTGGCCGTGGCGGCCGACGGGCACCAGGCGATCGCTCGCTTCCCCGCGGCGCGGCCGCAGGTCGTCGTGCTCGACCTGCAGATCCCCGGGCCCGGTGGGGTCGAGGTGACGGCCGACGTGCTGGGCCGCGACCCGTCCGCGAGGGTGCTGATCCTCTCGGCGTCGGGCGAGCACGCCGACGTGCTCGAGGCGGTGAAGGCCGGTGCCACCGGCTACCTGGTGAAGTCGGCGTCGCGGGCCGAGCTGATCGAGGCGGTACGCCGCGTGGCCGCCGGCGACAGCGTGTTCACGCCCGGGCTGGCCGGACTCGTGCTCGGTGAGTTCCGGCGGATGAACGAGGGCGGTGCCGACGAGCCCGAACCCGAGAACGACCTGACGGCTCGCGAGACCGAGATCCTCAAGATGGTCGCCAAGGGCATGAGCTACAAGCAGATCGCGGAGCGGCTCGTGCTGTCGCACCGCACCGTGCAGAACCATGTGCAGAACACCCTGCGCAAGCTCCAGATGCACAACCGCGTCGAGCTCACCCGCTACGCGATCGCCCGCGGACTCGACGACGGTGACGACGAGGGCGACGAGGCGTGACGACTCCGATGACGGCCGGGCCTGACATCGCGACGTTCCGGCCGGCGACGCCCACCGACGTCGTGGCGCTGACCGACCTCGAACGCGAGACCAACCTCGAGGCGCTGGCCCATGTGTTCCCGGGAGTGCCCTACCCGACCGACGAGGTGGCGGCGCGCTGGGCCCGGCTGATCGAGGACCCCGACGTCCGGGTCGAGGTGGTCGGATCGCCCGCGCGGATGGACGTCTATCTCGCCTGGGACGCCGAACGGCTCCGGCACCTCGGCGTCCGGCCGGCGCTGTGGGGCCGCGGCCTCGCGCGGTCCGCGGTCGCGCGCGCCTCCGGCGTACGCCGACTGTGGGTGCTGCGCGACAACACCCGGGCACGCGGCTTCTACGAGCACCTCGGCTGGGCGCCGACCGGCCGGGAGCAGGGCGCCGAGTGGCCGCCGTACCCGATGGAAGTGGAGTACGGCCGATGAGCGCCGACCGATCAGCTGCTCGAGATCGCCGACGAGCTGTACGGGCTTCCGCAGGACGAGTTCACACCGGCGCGTGACGCGAGGGCGAAGGAGCTCAAGGCGGAGAAGGAGCTCGCGGCCGCCGTCAAGAAGCTGAAGAAGCCGTCGGTGGCGGCGTGGGTCGTCAACCTGTTCGTCCGACGCGAGAGCGCGCAGGTCGAGCAGGTGATCGCCGTCGGGACCGCCCTGCGAGAGGCGCAAGAGGGGATGGACGGAGCCGAGCTGCGCGCGCTGACCAAGCAGCGGCGACAGCTGACGTCCGCGGTGACCCAGCAGGCACGGTCGCTGGCCAAGGACGAGGGCGTGAAGGTCACGCAAGCCGTCGCCGACCAGGTCGAGGCGACGCTGACCGCCGTGATGCTCGATCCCGCGTGCGCGCAGGCGGTGCGCAGCGGACTCCTCACCGCGGCTCTCTCGTCGACCGGCGTGGACACCTCCGACGTGGCGGGCTCGGTCGCGGCTGCCCGAGGCGCTGGGGTTCGTGGCGTCCACCACCTCCGGTGAGGCGTCGACGCCGCCCGACCTGCACGTCGTACCCGGTGACGAGACCGCGCGACAACGCGAGGAGGCCGAGGCCGCCCTGGCTGCTGCTCAGGAGACGGTCGACGAGACGGGCTCGGCGCTGGGCGAGGCGACCGCGGCGGTCGAGGAGCTCCAGGCGCGGAGCCTCCAGCTCCAGTCGGAGATCGACGAGCTGAAGCGGAAGGTCTCCGAGCTGGAGTCGTCGGCCGAGGAGACCGACGAGGAGCTCGAGGAGGCCGAGGAGGCCCAGGGGGAGGCCGAGGCAGCCCACGCCGCGGCGACGAAGACCCGCGACGCCGCGCAGAAGGTCCTGGACAAGCTCGGTTGACCCGATAGCTCGCAGCAGTTCGCACCACGACACGCCAGGCAGCGGTGCGAAACGCTGCGAAGTATCGAACCCTCAGTCCGCCCAGGCGAGCGAGCGGCGGACCCCCTCCTGCCAGCGGGAGTACGCCGCGTCCGCGGCCGCGCGGACCTCGGCGTCGTCGGTGGGCTCGAAGCGCGCGTCGAGCTGCCAGGTGTCGCGGAGGTCGTCGGTGGAGTCCCAGACACCGACCCCGAGACCGGCTAGGAACGCCGCACCGAGGCCCGTGGTCTCGACGATCTCCGGCCGCTCGACGGGTACGCCGAGCTGGTCGGCCTGGAGGCGGCACAGCAGGTCGTTGGCCGAGGCTCCGCCGTCGACCCGCAGCGCGCCCGGGTCGGACCCCGAGTCAGATCCCGGCATCGTCGCCAGCACGTCGCGCACCTCGAACGCGATGGCCTCGAGGGTGGCGCGCACGAGGTGCGCGCGCGTCGTACCGCGGGTGATGCCGAGGATCGTGCCGCGGGCGCGCGGATCCCAGTGAGGTGCGCCGAGACCGGTGAGCGCCGGCACGAACACGACGCCCTCCGACGAGTCCACGCTCGCCGCGATCGCCGCGGTCTCGGCGGCCGACCCGACGATCTGCAGCCCGTCGCGTAGCCATTGGACCGCCGCCCCGGTCACGAAGATGGCGCCCTCGAGGGCGTAGGTCAGCTCGCCGTCCGGTGAGCGCCATGCGGCGGTCGAGAGGAGGCCGGCCTCGGAGCGCTCCAGACTGGTGCCGGTGTTGGTGAGGATGAACGACCCCGTGCCGTAGGTGCACTTGGCGTCGCCGGCGTCGAAGCAGGTCTGGCCGAACAACGCCGACTGCTGGTCACCGGCCAGGCCGGCGATCGGCAGCTCGAGGCCACAGAACGACGCGGGGTCCGTGGTGCCGATCTCGCCCCAGTTGGGCACCAGGTCGGGCAGCGCGTCGCGGGGTACGCCGAACAGCTCGCACAGCTCGTCGGACCACTGGCCGCTCGCGAGGTCCATCAGCAGGGTGCGACTCGCGTTGGAGACGTCCGTGACGTGCCAGGTGCCGCGGGTCATCCGCGCGACGAGGTAGGAGTCGACCGTGCCGACGGCGTACCTGCCCTGCTCGACGAGAGCCCAGGTGTGCGGCTCGTTCTCACGCAGCCACGTGAGCTTGGTGCCCGAGAAGTAGGGATCGAGGCGCAGCCCGGTCAGCTCGGTGACGCGGCCCTCGTGTCCTTGGTCGCGCAGCCGGTCGCAGATGTCTGCGGTACGTCGGTCCTGCCACACGATCGCGCGCCGGGGGGACCCCAGCGTCTCGCGGTCCCAGAGGAGCACGGTCTCGCGCTGGTTGGTGATGCCGACCGCACGCAGCTCGCTCGCGTCGTACTCCTCGAGCGCCGCGCGCGTGGCCTCCAGGGTGGCCTGCCAGATCTCCTCGGGGGAGTGCTCGACCCACCCGGGTCGGGGGAAGTGCTGGGCGAACTCCTGGTACCCACGGGCGGCGATCCTGCCCTCGGGTGTGACGACGAGTGCGGTGACGCCGGTCGTGCCGGCGTCGATGGCGAGAACACTCATGCCGAGGTGTGCGGGGTGTCCGGCGTCGCGTTGCGGAGGAGCTCGAGGATCTGCTGGTCGATCCAGGCGCCGCCGGCGTCGACGCGCATCTCGTAGTTCTCGGTGCCGGCCCAGTCGTCGAGGCCGGCGAAGCCCAGCTCGCGGACGCGCCTCCCGATCTCCTCGCGGAGCTCGTCGGTGATCGTGACCTGCTCGGCCTCGGTCGACGCGGTGAGGTAGAGGTCGTTGAGGTCCAGCAGGCGGGCCAGCTCGGTGACGGGGTCCGCATGGTCGTCGACGCGCAGGTCCACGGCGATGTCGTCGCCGCCGGCGTACCCCGCCCCGTCGCGGACGACGAGCAGCGCGGCGGACTGGCGTCCCCGCCGGTCGCCCCCGGCATCGTCGCCCGCCGCCAGCGCCGCCAGCAGCCGGCGGGCGAGTGGCTCGTCGGGATCGCTGGCCTCGAAGGCGTCCTGCATGGCCGCGACCACGAAGTCGCCGGCCAGGATGTTGCCCTGGATCGCGTAGCCGGTGCCGTCAGGGCCGGTGGCGCTCCCCGCCCAGTCGAGGCACGCGTGGCCCGTGTGACTCACAGCGCCGCCGTCGACGTCGACGATGCCGACCTGCCGCTCGTCGCGTCCGTCGTCCTCCTCGAGCAGGCGCTGGAGCGCGATCGAGGCAGTGGCGCCCTCGTCGAGGTGGGCGAGGGCCAGCCCCTTGTAGGCGACGTTCGCGTCCGCCTGCGTCGCGATCGCACCGACACCGGCCACCGCGGCCGGCACGACCGCTCCGACAGCCAGGAACTTGGAGGCGACCGCCACGCCCCAGGACTCACCGTCGGTGGACCTCGCCACGATGGAGAACGTCATGGCGTCACCGTAGCGGGGCCGTCGGGACAAAAGGATTGCGTTCAACCCCGCTTGAAGTTGGAGGATGGCCACGTGCTGCAGCGACTCGGATTCCCGGACGTCGGACCCCACCGGCGCTTCGTGTCCGCGCTCGCGATCGACGCGTTGGGCAGCGGTGTCTGGATGCCGCTGTCGATGCTCTACTTCCTCCACCAGACCTCGCTGTCGTTGGTGGAGCTCGGGCTGGCGATGACGATCGCGAACACGGTCGTGATCCCGATCGTGCCCGTGATCGGGTCGATGGTCGACCGGGTCGGGCCGCGGGTCGTCATGCAGATCGGCAACGCCGGGGCAGCGGCGGCGTTCGTGCTCTACCCGTTCGCCCACTCCCTGGTCGCGGTCACCGTGCTCGTGTTCTTCGCGACGGCCACCCGACAGGCGTTCTGGGGTGCCCTCGGGCCGATGGTCACCCAGATCACGAGGCCGGGTGAGCGGGAGCTCTGGTTCGGCTTCCTCCAGGCGATGCGCAACGCGGGATACGGCGTCGGCGGGCTGCTCGCCGCGGTCGCGCTGACGGTCGGGTCCGGCGCGGCGTACCAGTCGGTGGTGCTGGCCAACGCGGCGTCCTACGTCCTGGCCTTCGTCCTGATGCTGGGGGTGGCGGGCGGTCGCGCCGTGGCGTCGGACGACGCGAGTGACCGTTCCCGTGGCTGGTGGGTGGCGTTCGCCGATCGCGGCTACCGGACGCTGATCGCGGTGATCTTCTGCTACGCGATGACGACGATGACGCTGAACGTCTCGATGCCGGTGTACTTCGTCGAGTCTCTGGGGCTGCCGGGCTGGGTGCCCGGGATCGTCTTCGTGATCAACACGGTGATGATCGGCATCGGCCAGGGGCTCGTCGTACGCCGGATGACCGGTCGCACGCGGCGACGGGTGCTGCACGCGGCGGTGGCGTTCACCGCCGTCTCCTTCGCGATGTTCGTGGTCGCCGATGCCCTGACCGTCGCGACCGGGGTGGCGCTCGTGCTCGTCGCCGCGTTCGTCTACACGCTCGGCGAGATGACCGCGGGACCGATCGTCTCCGCCCTCTCCGCCGAGACGCCACCGCCCGAGCAGCGAGGGCGCTACATGGCCGCGAGCCAGCTGGCGTGGAGCACGTCGGCCGCGGTCTCACCGCTGCTCTACTCCGCCCTGCTGGACCGCGGGTCGCTCGCCGCGTGGGCCGGGCCGCTGGTGGTCTGCGCGGTGTGGCTGGTGCTGATCGAGGTGCTCGCCCGGCGGGTGCCGCAGGTCGGGCGACCCGTCACGAACCTGGCGGAGCCCGAGCCCGGTCCGCTGGGGTCCACCGCCGAGGCGCCGGCGTCGTCCTAGCCTCGTCATTGCTCCGGGCGGATCCGGGTTTGTCCGCGGCCCGGGCAAACCTCCGACCGGCGCAGCGGCGTGCCGGGGTGGCGGCTGTTGACGCCGGGGGAGCGCCGGGGCCTAGGCTGACGGCTGCCCTTGTAACGATCCAACCGGGCCCGTCAGGAGATCAGTCATGCGCATCGGAGTGCTCACCGGAGGCGGCGACTGCCCCGGTCTGAACGCGGTGATCCGGGCGGTGGTGCGCAAGGGCGTCGGCGTGCACGGGTTCGAGTTCGTCGGCTTCCGCGACGGCTGGAAGGGCCCGCTCGAGGGCCGGACCATGGAGCTCGGGATCCCGCAGGTGCGCGGCATCCTGCCGCGCGGCGGCACCATCCTCGGCTCGAGCCGGACCAACCCCTTCAAGATCGAGGGCGGCGTCGAGCAGATCAAGGACAACCTCGCGAACGGCGGCGTCGACGCCCTCGTGGCGATCGGCGGGGAGGACACGCTGGGCGTCGCGACCCGGCTGGCCGACCTCGGCGTGAACGTCGTCGGCGTACCCAAGACGATCGACAACGACCTGTCCGGCACCGACTTCACGTTCGGCTTCGACACGGCGGTGAACATCGCCAGCGAGGCGATCGACCGGCTCCACACGACCGCCGAGTCGCACCATCGGGCCCTGGTCGTCGAGGTGATGGGCCGCCACGCCGGGTGGATCGCCCTGCACGCCGGGATGTCGGGTGGGGCGAACGTCGTGCTGATCCCCGAGGTGCCGTTCGACATCGAGGAGGTCTGCGACCTCGTCGAGAAGAGGTTCGAGACGCAGTACTCGCCGATCATCGTCGTGGCCGAGGGCGCGGTGCCGCGCGAGGGCGGCGACATGACCCTGGTCTCCGGTGAGCTCGACTCCTTCGGGCACGTCCGGCTCGGTGGGATCGGCGACCGGGTCGCGGCCGAGATCGAGCAGCGGACCGGCGCGGAGGCGCGCGCCGTCGTCCTCGGTCACGTGCAGCGAGGAGGCACGCCGACGGCGTTCGACCGGTGGCTCGCGACGCGCTTCGGTCTGCACGCCATCGACGCCGTGGCCGAGAAGGACTTCGGGACGATGGTCGCCCTCCGTGGCACCGCGATCGTCCGCGTCCCGCTCGTCGAAGCCACGGGCGAGCTCAAGCTCGTCTCGGCCGAGGAGTACGCCGAGGCCCAGGTGTTCTTCGGCTGAGCCGCGTCGATCGGGTCCGCGGTTATCCCGCTGACCGCAGCCGCTCGAGAGCGAGGTCGAACACGATGTTGAGGGCGTTGACGTTGGACTGTCCCGCCCTGCGCGTGGGATCGGCGTAGTCGATCACGACCGGTTCCTCGGTCCAGGTGAGATCGTGCTTCGCGATCAGGCCGAGCAGCTGACTGGCGTGCGCCATGTTCGACAGCGTGAGGTCGATCTTCTCGAGCGCGCGGCGGTTGAGCACGCGCAGACCGTTGTGGGTGTCGGTGACCGGGAGTCGGGTCGTGGCCCGAGTGAACGCGATGCCGGCCTTGAGGACCAGGCGTCGCGATCCCGGCATGGCAGCCCCGGGGGCGAGGAAACGCGATCCGAGGACGACGTCCACGCCGGTCCGGCGCGCCGTCTCCAACAGGCTCAAGGCATCCTCGACCCGATGTTGCCCGTCGGAGTCGAAGGTGACCACGAAGCTCATGTCGGGGTCGCGTAGCGCGTACGCGAACCCGGTCTGCAGGGCCGCGCCCTGGCCGAGGTTGCTCGGATGGCTCACGACCTCGGCGCCGGCGGCTCGGGCGAGCGTCGCGGTGCCGTCCACGCTTCCGTCGTCCACGACGACGACCCGACCGAACCGCTCGCGCAGGTCGGAGACGACCTTGCCGACGCGCATCTCCTCGTTGAGCGCAGGCACCACGACCGTCACGTCGACGTGCGATGGCTGGCGCTCGAGCATTCTCGGAGGGTAGGGCTCGCAGCCGTGCCGCAAGGTCGTTTCAGGCGAAGTCAAACCGATCGTCCATGTCGGCCCACCACCCCGGGTCACAGCCCCCTGAGGCAGTCGGTTGGAGTGCCCCTCAGGGCAGCAGCACCAGCTTGCCGGTCGTGTGGCCGGTGAGGATCTGACGATGGGCGTCCGCCGCCTCGTCCAAGGGGTACGTCGATCCCACGAACACCCGGAGCGTCCCCTCACCCGCGAGGCGGGCCAGCTCTGCGCGCGCTCCGTCGCGGAGCTCCGTCCCCGGATCGGCGCCGGGTCCGTTCCCGAGCAGCTGCACGCCCTCTCGCGGCCCGCGCTCGAAGTTCGCGATCGTCGCGATCCGCGAGCGGTCCGCGACCAGGGCGAGCGGAGACGTCCATCGCCTCGTCGGTGCCGACCAGGTCCAAGGCCACGTCGACCCCGTCCGGGGCCAGTGCTCTCACGCGGTCGAGCAGGCCGTCGCCGTACGCCACCGGCTCGACCCCGAGCTCGCGCAGCAGGTCGTCGTTGCGTGGGTTCGTCGTCCCGATCACGCGAGCTCCCCGCTGCCGGGCGAGCTGGACGGTCGGCAGGCCCACGCCACCCGTGGCACCGTGGACGAGCACGGTGTCGCCCTCGCCGACGTCGGTCGCCACCACGGTGTGCCAGGCCGCGGCGCCCGTCAGCATGAGCGCGGCCGCCTCGGGCCAGCCGAGGGACGAGGGTTTCGAGGTCAGCGCGTCGGCGTCGACCACCAGGTCGCTCGTGTACGCCCCGCTGGCCCGGAACGCGATCGCCTCGTCGCCCTCGGACCACCCGGTGACCTCGGATCCGACCGAGGCGACCACCCCGGACGCCTCGAAGCCGAGCACGATCGGCAGCTTCGCCGGATCGCCCGGGCCGGCGTACACCTTGGCGTCGTACGCATTGACACCCGCGGCCCGCACCGCGACCCGTACCTGTCCGGGCAGGAGGTCCCGGATCGGGACTTCTTCGATCCGGAGATTCTCCGGTCCGCCGTAGGCGGCGGCGACGACTCGTCGGCTGGTGCTCATGGCGGTCAACGTAGCCGCGGGCGTCCGTCAGGCGTCGGCGGTGCGGGTGACCGGAGGTCGGAGCCGTACCCTGGGTCCGTGTCCATCCCCGACCTGGCGACGCTGCACGCGCTCGCCCCGTCGCAGCAGCCGACCTACCCGGATGCTGCCGCGGTCGAGGCCGCCGTCGCGCGCCTGCGGACCATGCCACCGCTGGTCTTCGCCGGCGAGTGCGACGCCCTGAAGGCTCAGCTCGGAGATGTCGCCCGCGGCAACGCGTTCCTCCTGCAGGGCGGTGACTGCGCGGAGACCTTCACCGGGGCCACGGCCGACAACGTCCGCAACAAGCTGCGGGTGCTGCTCCAGATGGCGGTCGTCCTCACGTACGCCGCGTCGGTCCCGGTCGTGAAGCTGGGCCGGCTGGCCGGTCAGTACGCCAAGCCTCGCTCCTCCGACCTCGAGACGCGCGAGGCAGTGACCCTCCCGGCGTATCGCGGCGACGCCGTCAACGGCTTCGAGTTCACCCCGGACGCGCGGGTGCCCGACCCCCAGCGCCTGATCGAGGCCTACCACTCGAGCGCCTCGACGCTGAACCTCGTGCGGGCGTTCGTCACCGGCGGGTACGCCGACCTCCGGCAGGTCCACACCTGGAACACCGACTTCGTCTCCAACTCGCCGGTCGGCAAGCGCTACGAGAAGCTCGCCGACGAGATCGACAAGGCGATGCGGTTCATGGCGGCGATCGGAGCGGACCCCGACGAGTTCCACCGGGTCGACTTCCACACGTGCCACGAGGCCCTGCTGCTCGAGTACGAGCACGCGCTCACGCGCATCGACAGCCGGACCGGCAACCCGTACGACGTGTCGGCCCACTTCGTCTGGATCGGCGAGCGTACGAACGACCTCAACGGCGCCCACGTCGAGCTCCTGAGCCAGGTACGCAACCCGATCGGCGTCAAGGTCGGTCCCCGGACCACGGCCGACGAGCTGATCGCCCTCGCCGCTCGGCTCAACCCGGAGAACGAGGCGGGCCGGCTCACCCTCATCACCCGGCTGGGTGCCCAGAAGGTCACCGACCTGCTGCCCGCCATCGTCGAGAAGGTCACCGCCGCCGGCCTCGAGGTCGCGTGGGTCTGCGACCCCATGCACGGCAACACCTTCGAGACGTCGACCGGTTACAAGACGCGACGCTTCGACGACGTCATCGGCGAGGTGCAGGGCTTCTTCGACGTTCACCGCTCACTCGGCACCTGGCCGGGTGGCATCCACGTGGAGCTCACGGGTGACGACGTCACCGAGTGTGTCGGCGGAGGCGAGGAGGTCGCGGAGCTCGACCTGGCGACCCGCTACGAGTCGGTCTGCGACCCACGCCTGAACCGCGTGCAGTCCCTCGAGCTCGCGTTCCTCGTGGCCGAGATGCTGCGGACCGCCTGACCGTTCCCATGGTCTCGGCAGGCACGACCGACCGGATGACATCGCCGCCGATCGCGTGGCGGGGGCTGCTGCCACCGCTCGTCGCGGTGGCCGCCGTGCTCACGGCGTTCAGCAACGGCTACGGGTTCGACCGCGACGAGCTCTACTTCGCGATGCTGAAGCCGGCCTGGGGGTACGTCGACCAGCCGCCGCTCACGCCGCTGGTCGCCCACGGACTCGCCTCGTTGTACGACGGCGGTCCGTGGTTGCTCCGGATTCCCGCCACGCTCTGCGCGGTCGGGTGTGTCCTCGTGACGGCACTGGTCGCGCGCGAGCTCGGCGGAGGGGCGAAGGTGCAGGTCTGGACCGCGTGGGGCATGGCCACCACCTCGGCCGTCACGGTGTTCGGCCACGTGCTCCTCACCTCGGCCCCCGACCTCGTCGCCTGGGGGCTCGTCTCCTGGTGCGTGCTGCGCGCGGAGCTCCGTGACGACCCACGTTGGTGGCTCGCCGCCGGCGCGGTGGCCGGTCTCGCGACGTACAACAAGCTCCTGGTCGCGGTGCTGCTCGCCGGCATCGCGCTCGGCCTCGCGGCGGTCGGACCACGCCGGCGTCTGGTCTCGCCGTACGTCTGGGGCGGGGCCGGCCTGACGGTGCTGCTCGGCCTGCCCAACTTCGTGTACCAGCTGAGCCACGACCTGCCGCAGCTGCGCATGGGCCGGGCCCTCGCGGACAACAACGCGGGCGACGTCCGTGTCGACATGTGGGTGCTCCTGCTGGTGCTGCTCGGTCCGCCGCTGGCCGTGATCTGGGCGGTGGGGCTGGTCGCACTGTGGCGGGACCCGCGGGTGAGGTTCTTCGTCGTCGCGTGCGCGGTCGTCGTGCTGTTCACCTTCGTCTCGGGAGCCCAGCCGCACTACCCGGTGTTCATCCTGCCGATCCCCTTCGCCGCGGGTGTGGTCGCGATGCAGCGACGACTCGGGCGCGTGTGGGCGGGGCTGTTCGCCGTCAACGGCGCCGTCTCGGTGGTGCTCGGGCTGCCGGTCATCCCGGTGGGGAGCGTCGGGGCGACGCCGGTCCCCGACATCAACCTGATCGCCCAGGACTCCATCGGCTGGCCGGCGTACGTCGACCAGATCACCGCGGCGTACGACGCGCTGCCGGACCGGACGCACGCCGTCGTCGTGACCTCCAACTACGGCGAAGCCGGCGCCGTCGCCCGCGATCGTCCCGACGTCCCGGTCTTCAGCGCCCAGAACGCACTCTTCGACCAGGCGCGCCCGCCCGACGACACCGCGACCGTGGTCTTCGTCGGTGGGGAGTACGACCTCGTGCGCACCATGCTGACCTGCCGGGTCGTCGACCGGCTCGACAACGGTGTGGACGTCGACAACGAGGAGCAGGGCGAACCCGTCGCGGTCTGTACCGACCCTCGCCTTCCGTGGCCGGAGCTCTGGAAGAGACTCCACCACTTGGACTGACCGGCCATCGCAAGCTCTGAGCGCCGAGTCGTCGTATGACGACTGAGTGCGCACTCAGTCGGCACGTGACGACTCGGCGGATCAGGCCGTGGTGCGACCCTGCAGGTACACCTCGCTGATCGCGGTCTCGTTGCGCGCGGCGCGGCCCTTGCCCGGCGGCGAGACGGCGGTGATGCGGAGACGGACGACACTCGTGGCGACCGGCCTGATGGGCCGTTGCTGCAGTCCGCGGTTCTTGCCGAACTGCTGGGGGATCGTGGTCCCGTCGTCGAACAGCCACTCGACCGCGAGCACGCGGCGGTTGCCGACGTACCAGTCGAACGGACGGCCGTGGGAGTAGGCGATCTTGGAGTAGCCGTTGACCAGGCCGACCCGGCTGACCTTGGTGGGCTGGTCGAGGCGGAAGGTCAGCACCATGCCGGTCGCGTCACCGGAGGTGCGCCAGCAGGTGTCGTTGCGACCGTCGACCATGTTGGGCGCGACGTAGGTCACCGGGCGACCGGCGAAGTCGACACCGGCCGGTGCGTGCCGTGGCGCGGTGGCCTGGGCGAAGCCGGCGACGTTCGTGGGTGGGCCGGTCACCACGGGCGCGGACGAGCTCGGCGAGGGGGAGGGGGACGTCGAGACGCTCCGGCTCGCCGTCGGCGTGTGCGACGCCTTCGGCACGATCGGCTGGGCGGCTGATCGCTGGTCGTCCCCGCCGCCCGCCCCCCGCAGCAGCAGGAAGCCGCCGATGACGAGCATCAGTGCCATCGCCGCGACGACGCCGATCCACAGCCCGGGACCGGGAGACGGTCGCGCCCGGCCACGGTCCGGCGCGAGGTACGCCGTCTCGGGGCTCGCGGCGTACGCCGACCCACCGCGCGGCGCCGACATCCCGGCGAACGCCGCCTCGGGCGACTCGTTGACCCGCTCGGCGACCTCGGTGGGGCCGGGCCAGATCCGCGGATTGGTCGGCTCGGTCCCGAGCCGCGCGCCGCAGTTGGTGCAGAAGCGGCCGACGGTGACCGTGGCGCCACAGTGCAGGCACCGCTCCGTCTGGCCGTCCATGGGGGTCAATCTAGGTCGAGAGGCGCGTGTCGCCCCACTCGGCCCGGCCTGTGGCCTAGACCGTCAGGTGGGTGACCTCGGCCTCGACCTTCCGCCGCGGCGCGAGCTCGGCGAGGATCATGGCCGCGAGGACGAGGAGGCCGCCGAAGATCATCCGCACCGTGGCGCCCTCGCCTCCGAACAGCACCGCGAACAGCGCGGCGAAGACCGGCTCCATGCTCATGATGATCGCCGCCCGGGTCGCCGTCAGGTGCGCCTGTGCCCAGGTCTGTCCGATCATCGCCCCCGCCCCGGCGAACACCGCCATGTAGAGGACGCTGACCCAGTCACCGAGGCGGTCGGGGAGCACCACTCCGTCGGGGGCCGTGCTGACCGTGCAGATCACCGTGATCACCATCAGCTGCACGATGGCCATGCCCAGGGCCTGCTGCGGCTCGGACCAGGCGCCCAGCCCGACGATGTGGAGCGCGTAGAGCATCGCCGCCACGAAGATCAGCGCCTCGCCGTACCCGACGGAGAAGCCGCTGAGCGTGAGCACGCCGAGCCCGGCCATCGCCAGGACGACCGCGACCCACGTCAGCACCCCGATCCGGGCCCGGAGGATCAGTGCCGCGAAGATCGGCGTCGCCACGACGTACATGCCGGTGATGAAGCCGGAGACACTGGCGGGGGTCTCGGCGAGACCGGCCGTCTGCAGGATCTGGGCGACGCCGTACAGGCAGCCGAGGACCACGGCCTGGCGCCGTGAGTCGTGGCTGAGCCGACCGAGCGCCTTCGGTGCCAACGCCACCAGCGTGACGCTGGCGATCGCGAACCGGACCGCCAGGAAGTCGAGCGTCGGCACGCGATCGAGCAGGTCGTGGATGAGGAAGAACGTGGAGCCCCAGCACGCGGTGACCGCCAGGAGGGCCGCCGTCGCGAGCAGCGTCGTACGGCGGGACTCGGGCACTTCGGCACGCTATCTGGTCGTCCGGCACGGCCTCTCCGGTGGTTTCGAGCCCTTCGAGACGGCTCGTCCCTCGCCTCCTCAGGAACCAACGCTCGCAGCGCTCGCTCCTCACCCACCGGAGAGAACGCGTCAGACGATCATGAGGGTGACCGTGCTGCCGTGGGGTGCCATCGACCCCGGGCCGGGATCGGAGCCCACGACGTACATCAGGCCGACGTAGTAGTCGGTCTTCTCGATGTCGACGTTGAACCCGAGACTCTCCAGCGCTGCACGCGCGTCGTCGACGCCCATGCCCTGCAGATCACCAGGGATCTGGATCATCTCGGGTCCGCGCGAGACCGTGAGCGACACGGTCTCACCGCGGTGCATCACCTGGCCGATGGGGGTCTGGGAGATGACGATAGCCGGCCGCCACGGTGTCGGAGTACTCCTGCTGGCCGGCGTCGACCTGCAGCCCCTGGGCGCGGAGGACGCGGATCGCGCGGTCGGCGCTCTTGCCCTCCCAGTTGCGGATGTGGATCGGGCGCGGGCCCTTGCTCACGATCAGGTCGACCTGGAAGCCGGGGGCCTCCTTGGTCCCGACCTTCGGGTCGCTGCCGATCACCCGGCCCTTGGGCGCGGCGTCGTCGTACTTCTTGAACGAGCGGCCGTACTCGAGATGCGCCTGCAGCAGCAGGTCCTGGGCGGCGTCGACGGTCTTGCCGGCCACCTTCGGGACGGCGTACCGCTCCTTGCCGAGCGACACGGTCAAGGTGACCGTGCCGTGGTCGAGCACGCGGGCACCGGCCGTGGGGTCGGTGCTGATGACGTGTCCCTTCGCGACGTTCTCGGAGTACGTCGAGTCGCCGACGCGGACGTCGAGGCCGGCCTGGTCGAGCTTGACCGTGGCGGCCTTCTGGGTCAGCCCGATCACGCCGGGCGTCGCGGTGTAGCGCGCCCAGCCGAACCAGTAGGCACCGATGCCCGCGGTCAGCGCGATCACCAGCGCGATCGCGAGCAGCAGCGGACCGCGACGCGGGCGACGCCGACCCGAGGAGGCCGTGCGGATCTGGACCGGCGGCTCGCTGGGCGGCACCTCGAGCGGCTGCGGTTCGAAGACCGGGGCGGGTCGCGGCTCCGCGGTCATCGGCTGGGTCGGCGGGGTCGGCTGCGGCGTGAACGGCAGGATGTCGAACGCGTTGGTGTCGTCGCTGACCGGCTCGGGCTCCGGCGGGGCGCTCCTCGGCAGAGCGAGGTCGGCGGTCAGCTCCTCGTCGTCCCACACTCCGCCCGCGAGGGCCTGGGTCACGCGGTGGATCTGGTGGAGCAGGACGCCGGCATCGGCCGGGCGCTGGTCGCGGTCGCGCGCTGTGGCGCGGGCGACGAGGGCGTCGACGTAAGCCGGGACATCGGGTGCGAGCCGCGACGGCGGCGGCACGTCCTCGTGGACGTGCTTGTAGGCGACCGCGATCGGGGACTCTCCGGCGTGTGGCTTCTCGCCGGTGAGGAGCTCGTAGAGCACCACGCCCGCGGCGTACACGTCGGCACGCGCGTCGCTGGTGCCTTCGACGACGAGCTCCGGCGCGAGGTAGGAGACGGTGCCGATGATCACGCCACCCGTCGCCGTGTGCTGGGTGTCGGCACTGACCGCCTTGGCGAGACCGAAGTCGGCGACCTTCACCCGACCGCCCGACTTGGCGTCGGCGATGAGGACGTTCTCGGGCTTGATGTCACGGTGGATCAGCCCGGCGCGGTGGGCCGCGGCGAGTGCGGACACGATCGGCTCCATGAGCGCCAGCGCCGAAGCCGGGCCCATCGGTGCCTCGTCGCGGATGACGTCACGCAGCGTGTGGCCGGCGACCAGCTCCATCACCAGGTAGAGCGTCCCGCCGTCGAGCTCGGGGTCGTCACCCTGGTCGAAGACGTTCACGACGTTCGGGTGGCTGAGGCGGGCAGCCGCCCGGGCCTCGCGCTTGAACCGCTCGGAGAACGCGTCGTCGTCGCCGAGGCCGTGGTGCATGATCTTGACCGCGCAGGTGCGGTCGAGCCGGGTGTCGAGGCCCTCGTAGACGCTGGCCATGCCACCGCGCGCGATCCGGCGTCCGATGCGGTAGCGACCGTCCAGGAGATGCCCGGTCACGGGGTCGGTGACGGTGGCGCCGCCCGCCTGGGCGCGCGTGCCTGTCTCCACGTCGACCCTCCGTACACCTGGTCGGGGAAGTGACCGGTCCGCCCATCCTACGGATCGCCTCGCCCGGGACCCATTCTCGGCGTTCCGGCGCGCCGTTCCCACTCCCTCACCTCGCCGTTCGAGGCGGCTCCGAGCCGTGCGACAGTGTCCCCATGACGTCGCTGGCCGATGCCGATCTGTCCCAGCTGGTCGACGAGTGGCTGGACTGGTCGCAGACCGCGCAGGTCCTCGAGGTGACCCCGGCCAAGGTGCGCACGATGGTCAGGGTCCACGAGCTGGCCGCCGCCGTACCGTCGCCCGGTGCCGGGCCACGGGTGCCCGCCGCGTTCCTCGACGACGACGGGCTCATCGTGAAGGGGCTGTCGGGTCTGCTGACCGTGCTGCACGACGGCGGGTTCGACGACCGCGAGTGCATCGCCTGGCTGTTCCTGGACGCCGATCTCCCCGGCCGACCCATCGACGCCCTCCGCGAGAACCGCGGCTCCGAGGTCAAGCGGCGTGCGCAGGCCCTGGGCCTCTGAGCCGACGCCGGCCCGCGGGCGGCTGTGGCTCGGTCTGGCCGCCGTGCTGGCGTTGGCGCTCCTCACCTGGGCGGTCAACCAGGGCGGTGGGTTCTCCGGAGGTGGGCGCGACGGCGACGCCGACCCGACCGACCTCCCGCGGGTGGCGCTCACCGAGCTCCCGCCCGAGGCGGCGCAGACGGTCGACCTGATCCAGGCCGGTGGCCCCTTCCCCTACGACCGCGACGGGGTCGTGTTCGAGAACCGGGAAGGCTTGCTCCCGGACGAGTCGTCCGGCTACTACCACGAGTACACCGTGCCCACCCCCGGCTCGAGCGACCGTGGCGCCCGGAGGATCATCGAGGGCTCCGGCGGTGAGCTGTACTGGACCGACGACCACTACCGATCGTTCGAGAGGATCTCCCCATGAGCGGACTGGCCGGACTGTTGGCGCACCACGTCGAGCCGTCGATCTATCGCTGGCACGGGCACTTCCCCGTGGAGGACGTGCGCCACACGGTCGAGCACGCCGGCTGGCGGTTCGCCGAGGTCGACGGCTGGCACCACACCACCAAGGCCGAGTTCCTCGAGGCGATCGGGTCCGCGCTGGACTTCCCCGACCACTACGGCCAGAACTTCGACGCCCTCGCCGACTGCCTGGGTGACATCACCGCGGGCGACAGCGAGGGGTGGGTGCTGCTCTGGGACGGCTGGGGCCCCCTTGCCCGTGAGGACCACCGCGCGTTCTCGGTCGCCCTCTCGGTTCTCGGCGGCCGGGTCAACGCCGACAAGGGTGGCCGCTTCGCCGTCCTCCTCCGCGGCGACGGACCCGACGTCCCCGGCGTTCCCTCGCTGGACTGACCTCGCCCGGTCGATCAGACCACCCGAACCGTTGCCGCAGTCGCGAGCTGGAGGAGTACGTCGCGGGCACGGGCGTCCAGGTCGGCCCCGGTGAGGGAGGTGGTCGCCTTCTCGGCCAGGTCACCGATCACCTGCTCGACCTGCTCGTGGGCACCCGAGGCATCGATGACCGCCCGCAGCTCGGCGACGTCCACGTCGGTCAGCGAGGTGCCGAGCGCCGCGTCGAGGCGGGCTGCGTCGGCCGGGGACGCGCCGTCGAGGGCCAGGGCGACGAGCACCGTCCGCTTGCCCTCGACGAGGTCGTCGCCGGCGGGCTTGCCGGTGGTGGACGGGTCACCGAAGACGCCGAGCAGGTCGTCGCGCAGCTGGAACGCCTCGCCCAGTGGGAGGCCGAAGGCGCTCAGCTGCCGCAGCTGGTCCGCCGAGCCGCCCGCCAGCGTCGCGCCGATGTGGAGTGGTCGCTCGATGGAGTACTTCGCCGACTTGTAACGCAGCACGGTCATCGCGGCCTCGACGTCGGCAGCGCCGCGCGCCTGCACCGACACGTCGAGGAACTGGCCGGTGATGACCTCGGTCCGGCATCGGTCGAAGACCTCGAGCGCCGACACCACCCGGTCCGTCGGCAGCCCACAGCGTCGGAGCAGCTCGTCCGACCAGCTCAGCAGGAGATCGCCGAGCAGGATCGCCGCGGACGCGCCGTACTGCTCCGGGTCGCCCCGCCACCCGTCCGCGCGGTGCTCCGCGGCGAAACCGCGATGCGTGGCCGGCCGACCTCGCCGGGTGTCGGAGGCGTCCATGTAGTCGTCGTGCACCAGCGCGCTGGCGTGGAGCAGCTCGAGGGCGGCACAGGCCCGGACGAGCGCGTCGTCCACCGAGTCGTCGTACGACGACCCGGCGACCGCGTGGAACCCCCAGAAGCAGAACGCCGCGCGGAACCTCTTGCCGCCCGAGACGACCGCCCGGGCCTCGGCCAGGAGGCGGGCCGCGTCGTCGCCGAGCGGGCGCAGCCGCTCCGCCTGCTCGTCGAGGAATCCGTCGAGTGCCGTCGCGACCCGCGCGCGGAACGCGCCTTCTTCCCACGCGGAGTCCGTCACGTGCCGAGCCTAGGGATGGGGCCGCCACCACCCGGACGAGGCCCCGGTCACACCGCCTCGCTCCCTAGACTCGAGGCCATGCCCGATTCCTCGGCCATCGGACAGCTCCTGCGCAGCGGAGAGCGCTCGTTCTCGTTCGAGTTCTTCCCGCCGAAGGACGCCGACGGCGAGGAGGTGCTGTGGCGTTCCATGCGCGAGCTCGAGCCCTTGCACCCCACCTTCGTCTCGGTCACGTACGGCGCAGGCGGCACCACGCGCGAGCGCACCGTGGCCATCACGCGGCGCATCGCCGATGAGACGTCGATGCTGCCGATGGCTCACCTGACGTGTGTCGGTCACACCCGCGACGAGCTGACGACGATCGCCGGCGACCTCGAGCGGGCCGGCATCCGCAACGTCCTCGCGCTCCGCGGAGACCCCCCCGGCGGTCCGGGGACCCCGTGGGAGTCGACGCCAGGAGGCCTCGAGTACGCCGCGGATCTCGTGAGGTTCCTCCAGGGCCGCGACCTCTCGGTCGGGGTGGCGGCGTTCCCCGAGGGCCATCGAGACTCGCCGGACCTGGCCCACGACGCGCGCGTGCTGAAGGCCAAGTACGACGCGGGTGCCGAGTTCGCGATCACCGAGATGGTGCTGCGTGCCGACGACTACACCGGGCTGGTACGCCGGGCGGCCGAGGCCGGCGCGGACCTCCCGATCGTGCCGGGCATCATGCCGATCCTGAACCTCAGCTCCATGCGGTCGATGGTCCGGCTCTCGGGGCGCGAGATGCCGGCGGAGACCCTCGACCGGATCCTGCCGCTCGAGGACGACCCGGCTGCCCTTCGAGCCGAGGGGATCGCGATCGCGACCGAGCTCTGCGAGAGCCTGCTGGCGGCCGGGGCGCCCGGTCTGCACTTCTACACACTCAACCGGTCGAAGGCGACGCGCGAGATCTTCGCGGCCCTCAAGCTCGCGGTCTGACGCGGCCGCCGCGCGTCTCCGGCAGTCTCCGGCAGGATGACCCCCATGCGCACGGTCACCGTCACCGGTCATGGAGAGTCCCGCGTCGTCCCCGACTCCGCGGTCGTCCGGGTAGCGGCCGTCCATCGCGCGGCCGGCGTCGCGGAGGCGCTGGCCGGAGCCGACAGCGCCGCGAAGCAGATCGTCACGACGGGCCGCGAGCACACGACGCCGGAACGCATCGGCTCGACGTCGATCCAGATCTGGCCGGCGCACGACGACAAGGGTGCGCCGTCCGGGTTCGTCGCCCACCACTCGCTGACCCTCCGCTGCGACGACATCGATGCTGCGGGGGCGCTGCTGTCGGCCCTGGCGGGGTCCGTCGGCGACCGGCTGCAGCTCGAGGGCGTCTCGCTGGAGGTGACCGACCGGGGGTCGGCCGAGACCACGGCGCGCGAGGCGGCGTACGCCGACGCCGTCGACCGCGGCACCCACCTCGCCGGTCTCGCCGGGTCGTCGCTCGGCGACGCCCAGGAGGTCATCGAGGGTGGTGCCGTCTCGATCGTCGGCGCGCCACGCGCGGCCAAGGCGGTGGCCATGGCCGACGTCGGTCTCGAGGCCGGGGAGATGTCGGTGACGTCCTCGGTGACCGTGACGTTCCAGCTCCGCTAGCTCGCGGGGCCGACCACCTGGGCGACCAGCGAGGCCGACAGCCCGGCGTACGGCAGCCCGGCGCCGGGCGTGGCGTGGGATCCGGCGGCGTACACCCCGGGGATCGGCGTCCTTGGCCCGAGTCGCCGGCGCACCGTCCCGCGACCCTGCCACCGCACCCCGAGCGGCGACCCACCCCATCGCTCGACCAGGTCGCGGGGCGTGAGGTCGAGCCGGGTGACCACCTGGTCGCGGGAGACCAGCCCGTGCCGGGCGAGCACCGCCACCGGGTCCTCGTCGCGCTTCCCGCGGGACTGCACGGTCCACGCGTGCCGACCTTCGGGTGCCCGGCCGCCGGTGCGCAGCACCACGGTCGGGTCCCCGTGGATCACCAGCTCGTGGGGAAGGTCGCGCACCTCACCGGAGATCCCGAGGTACGTCGTGGGCGCCGGGATGGCCGGTGCCGTCCGGCGTACCGACTCGGCGAGAGCGGGCAGCTGTCGCGGGTCGACGGCACAGACGACGACGTCCGCGTCGAGGTCGCCGGCCGTCGTGGCGACGGCCGCCGCGCGGCCGTCGCGCACGACGATGTCGCGCGCCCGCCCGCGGACCGTGGCGACGTGGCGCGTCTCGAGCCGTCGGAGGAGTGCGTCGAGGAGAGCGCCGGTGCCGTCGGTGAACGCCCACGCCCCGAACCGCTGCTCGAGGTACGCCGTGAGCCCGGCCCAGGCGGGCACGTCCCGGAGGTCGTGCCCGTCGGTCGCGAACGGGTGGGCGGCCACCAGGCGCAGCCGCACGTCGCGGAGCGCGCGCAGCCGTCTGCGGAGCGACTCTCGCGAGTCGAGGCGCGCCCCCAGCTCACGCCCGACGTGGTCGGGGTCCCACGGCACCTCGGCGTACTGACGCCGGATCACCTCCCAGTCGTCGGCGTACGAGTCGACGTGCGTGACCCAACGCCGGCCGAGACCCTCGGCCAGCGTGTCGAAGGCGTCGAGCTGGGTGGAGCGTCCGGCGGAGAGGACGACCGACGTCCCATCGTCGAACCAGTGCTCGCGCACGCAGTCGAGCTGGGTGAGCTCGAGCTCCTTGTCGAGCGGCCGGCCACTCTTGCGGAACAGGTCGCGCACCACACCGGGGACCAAGGTGTGGGTGACGGTGTCCCAGGCGAACCCGTCGGCCGTCACCGGAACCAGCACGCCGCCGAGCTCGCGCTCCTCGACCAACGTCACGTCGTGCCCGACCTTGGCCAGGCGCAGCGCGGAGGCGAGGCCGCCGAAGCCGCCGCCGATCACCACCACCCGCGCCATGCGGGCACCCTATTTCAGGTCGGCCGTCAGGTCGGGTGAGGCACCCGGTCGCGGCCCTTCCAGCGCCGCCATCCGCGCCGCACCAGCTTCGCCAGGTAGTAGAGCAGGACCAGCCCGCCCACCAGCAGCACCGCGGCGATCGCTGCGGCCGCGCGGGGGTGGTCGATCGCGAACCACACGACGCCGAGCACCGCGACGTCCTCGGTGATGCTGGCGCCGATGTTGGTCACCGGCTCGGGCGAGGAGTTGATGGCGAGCCGCGCCCCCGCCTTCACCGAATGGGACAACAGAGCGCTGCCGCCACCGACCACGGCCGCGACCGCGCCGTCGAGGTCGTTCGCCTGGCCGGCCAGCAGGACGCCGACCACGGCGCCGGCCGTGGGCCGGATCGCGGTGGACACGACGTCCCACGTGGAGTCGACGTAGGGGATCTTGTCGGCCACGAACTCCATGGCGTAGAGGAAGGCCGCGACCCCGAGCACGTCCCAGCGCGCCAGTACGTTCGGGACCTGGTCGGTGTCGTGCACGCGGTCGGCGATGCCGAGCACCAGCACGACGAGGTAGCAGTTGAGCCCGCTGGCCCATCCGCTGGAGAACACGAACGCCAGGGCACTCACGGGTCAGCCCCGCTCGTGGTCGATCGCCGTCGCGATGGACTCGGGGTCGCGCCCGATCACGGCGGTGCCGTCGGAGGCGGTGATGATCGGCCGCTGGATCGCGCGTGGATGCGCGGCGAGCCCGTCGAGCCAGTCGTCCCGGTGCGCGGCGTCCCGCGGGAGCACGAGGCCCGCCTCGGCCGACTCCTTCGGTCGCGCGATGTCCCACGGCTCGAGCCCGAGTCGGGACAAGACGTCCTCGAGGTCCGCGCGCGTGGGCGGCTCGTCGAGGTAGCGCCGGATCGTGTAGTCGACCCCGGCCGCGTCGAGGTCGGTGACGGCGGTGCGGCACTTGCTGCACGCGGGGTTGAACCAGACCTCCATCAGTCGACCTCGACCTCGGTCGCTCCCGTCATCGCGAGCAGCTCGTCGTACGTCGTGGAGAAGACCGCCGCGGGATGCCCGGCGGCGGCCCAGATCTCGGGGTACTGCCGGAGAGCGACGTCCAGGTACGTCGACACGGGGGACGGGTGCCCCAGCGGCGAGACACCGCCGATCACCTGGCTGGTGTGCTCGCGCACGAACTCCGGAGTCGCCCGCTTCAGGGCGGGTACGCCGATCCGCTCGGAGGTCGCGACCGTGTCGACGCGGTGCGAGCCCGACGTGAGGATCAGCACCGGGACGCCCTCGGCGTCGAACAGCAGGCTGTTGGCGATCGCGCCGACCTCGCAGCCGAGCGCCTCGGCGGCCAGGGCTGCGGTGTGCACGCTGTCGGGCAGGATGACCACGCGGCCCCCGCCTCCCACGGCGGAGTGGGCCTCCTTGAACCTGGTGACCGCGGCAGGCTCGGAGGCGCTCATGCGCCAGACCCTAGACGACTGATTCCCAGGTCCCGCACGCTGCGCGGCGCTCATCATCCGCGCCGACGCTCGAAGGACGTTCGGTCGGCCGTCGCATCGGCGCCTTGCCGGCCCGGTGCTGAGCACCGCTCGCTTGTACGATCCCTGGAAATCACTCGTCAGCCGGAAGGGACGGACGTGGATCAGCTGCCCGTGACGCCCACGACCGACGAGTCGCCGGCGACCCCGAGGAGCGCGGCGACGACCGTGCCCCGGTCGGTCGAGGTCGCCGTCCGGGCGACGTGGGGACTCGTCGTGGTGGTGGCCGTGCTGGTGGTGCTGCTCTGGGTCTTCCGTGACGACGTGGTCGGATCCTGGGCCTCCGGGCACGAGGGCGCTCGCGAGGTGTTCGACCAAGGTGGTCGCGAGGGGCTCGAGCGGGCCGGGTTCGCGCCGCCCGCGTTCTTGCCGGTGGCGGCGACGATGCTGGTCGTCGGGGCGATGCTGGTGTGGGTGCTGTCCGCGGTGCTCCGGCAGGGGCACCGATGGGGCCAGCTCGGGCTGTTCGCCCTGCTGGTGGTGTCGGCGTACCTGAGCATCGCGCTCGGTTTCGTGCTCGCGCCACCGCCGGTCTTCGTGGTCCTGGCCGTGGTCTCGTTGCTGGTCGAGGGGCTGGCCGTGGTCGGTCTCTGGCATCCCGACACCCGCGCCTTCCTGGCCGGTCCGTGGGGGAAGGCCCTCGACGCGGGCGACGTACGGGACGACTCGTCCGACCGTCCGGCCTGACTTCTCCCCAGACCTCGGCCGACCCCTGGCGCGTTGTCGGCGGGCCGGTGTACCGTTCAGGTGTTCGAACACATGTTCGACTCCCCAGTCCGGGGCGGGCGACCTCGACCCCCGCTCGTGCCGGGCTGGGGTCCACCGGGGTCGACCGAGCGTGCTGCCGACGAGGCAGCGAAGGGAGCGGACATGAGGCGGTACGACGACCCGGTCGAGACCCGGATGGGGCTGGTGGCGGGGATGGAAGGTCCCGAGCAGTTCCTGTGGCGAGGGCGGCTGTGGAAGGTGCGGGCGGTGATCGCCCACTGGGTGGAGACCGGTCCGTGGTGGCAGTCCGGAGGAGCCCGTGCGGTGATCGGCTCCGACGAGCCGGTGGCGGGCTCCACGCATCATCGCTCCGCCGACCTCTTGGGAGAGCGCGAGCTGTGGCGGGTCGAGGCCGGCCGCGGTCCGGGGCGACCCGCCGCTGACGACGGGCACGGGGCCGTCGATGGTGGCGGCGTCTTCGACCTCGCCTTCGACTGGGCCGACGGGCGCTGGGCGCTCGTGGGCTGCGCGGACTGACGGGGGATTCGCGATGCCCACTGGCTCCTACGCACCCGCCGGCCCGTTCTCCCTGCCGGCGACCACCCACTCCTACCTCGCCCGCGCCGCCGAGTCCTTGCGAGACGCGGTGGTCGCGCCCGACGTGCCGACCCGCTACGCCTGCGCCCATGTCGCCGCCCTCCGCGCCGCGGCCGCGCTGCTGGCCGCCCGGGCGCGGCCGACCGGTGCCTCGGGGCGTCGCCGACCGCAGAAGAACGCCTGGGTGCTGCTGACCGAGGTCGCTCCCGAGCTGACCGAGTGGGCGTCGTTCTTCGCCGCGGGCGCCGCCAAGCGCGCGGCCGCCGAGGCCGGCTCCACCCGCGCGGTCACCGAGCGCGAGGCCGACGACCTGGTCCGTGACGCCGACCGGTTCCTGGCCGTGGTCGAGCAGGCGCTGGGCCTCGTGCCCCACGCCGGCTCGCCCCAGCTGTGCCTCTCGCCGGTCGAGCGCACCCGCGCCGGCTGACGCCGAACGATCGACAGGGCAGCCATGGACCCCTTCGTCCATCTGCACGTGGCGTCGGGCTACTCCCGCCAGTACGGCGCCTCCCATCCTCATGCGCTCGTCGAGCGCGCCGCCGAGCACGAGATGGACACCCTCGCCCTCACCGACCGCGACGGCACCTACGGCGCGGTCCGGCATGCGAAGGCGTGCCGTGCCGCGGGGATCCGGCCGGTGCTCGGGGTCGACCTCGCGGTCCGCCCGTGTTTCCCGCTGGTTGAGGAGCGAGCTCTGCGAGCGTCTCGAAACCAAGGCCCCCGCACCCCGGTGCGCGGCGGTGCGTTCCGCGACGACCGGCTGGTGCCCCGGGTGACCTTCCTGGCCGACGCCAGCCATGCCGGCGGCCGGGCCGGCTGGGCGGCGGTGTGCCGGCTGGTCTCGGCGGTCCATCTGGCGGGGGAGCGGAGCGCCCCGGTGGCCGACCTGGCCGTGCTCGCGCCCTGGCTCGAGAGCGGCGACGTCGTGGTGCTGCTCGGCCCCTCCTCCGAGGTCGGGGCGGCCGTGGCCCGCCGCCGCGACGACCTGGCCCACCACGCCCTGGCGCCGTGGCGCGAGGTGGTCCCCGCCGAGAACCTCTTCCTCGAGCTGGTCTCCCACCGGCTGCCCCAGACCGGTGGCAGCGTCTGGGGTCCGGGCACCACGCCCCACGCCGCCCGGATGGCGGGGTTCGCCCGCAGCGCAGGCGTCGGCACGGTGCTGACCAACTCCGTGCGATACGCCGACCGCCGCGACGCCCCGGTCGTCGACGTCCTCGACGCCGCGCGGCGGCTGGTCGCGCTCGACCGGCGACATGTCGATCGGGCGAACGCCGAAGGCTTCCTCAAGTCCGGCAAGCAGATGCTCGAGATGGCCGAGGAGATCGCCCGGCTGTCCGGTCTCGGTGACACCGACGCCGAGGCCCACCGGCTGCTCGCCCGCACCCGCCAGGTCGCCGACCGCTGCGCCCTCGACCCGCGTGCCGACCTCGGGCTCGGCGAGGTGCACTTCCCGGAGTTCGAGGTGGCCACCTCGGGTGTCACCCCGACCAACCTGCCGTCCTTCGCGAGCGGCTCGCCGGCCGACGACCTGCTCCGCGCCCGCTGCGAGGGGGCGATCGGTGATCGCTACGGCTCGGGCCCGCGCCAGCGCGTCTGGAAGCGGCTCGACGACGAGCTGGAGATGATCCGCGGCCAGGGCTACGCGTCGTACTTCCTGACCGTCGGCGACGTCACCGACCTGATCCGTGAGATGGGGGTGCGTTGCGCCGGCCGCGGTTCGGGTGCCGGCTCGCTGGTCAACTATCTCCTCGGCATCTCCGGGGTCGACCCGATCCGCCACGGACTGCTGATGGAGCGGTTCCTCTCACCGCTGCGTGCCTCGCTGCCCGACATCGACATCGACGTCGAGTCCGCCCGGCGCGAAGACATCTACCGCGCGATCCTCGACCGCTACGGCGGCGAGCGGTGCGTGTGCGTGTCCATGATGGACACCTACCGCGTCCGTCATGCCGTCCGCGACGTCGGCGCCGCGCTCGGGATGCCGCCGGGCGAGACCGACGCGATCGCCAAGGCCTTTCCCCACATCCGGGCCCGCGACGCGCGGATGGCGATGCGCGACCTGCCGGAGCTGCGCGCGGCCGGGCTCGCCCACGAGCGGCTCGACCTGTTCTTCGACCTCGTCGAGCGGCTCGACGGGCTGCCGCGCCACATCGCCGTCCATCCCTGCGGGGTGCTGCTCTCCGACGCGACCCTGCTCGACCGCACGCCCGTCGAGGCCAGCTTCGTCGGGTTCCCGATGAGCCAGTTCGACAAGGACGACGTCGAGGACCTCGGGCTGCTCAAGCTCGACGTGCTCGGCATCCGGATGCAGTCCTCGATGGCCCACGCCGTCGACCTGGTGCGCCACACCGACGGCGTCGAGATCGACCTCGACGACGAGGAGCAGGTGCCGTTCGACGACCCGGCGACCTTCCACATGATCAGCCAGGCACGCACCCTCGGGGTGTTCCAGATCGAGTCGCCGGGTCAGCGCGAGCTGGTCGGCAAGTCCGGCATCGAGACCTTCGAGCAGATCATCGCCGACATCTCGCTGTTCCGGCCGGGGCCGGTCAAGAGCGACATGATCACGCCCTACCTCGAGGCCAAGCACGGCTGGTCGGAGGCGACGTACCTCCACGACGACCTGCGCCCGATCCTGCGCGAGACCAACGGCGTGGTGGTCTTCCACGAGCAGGTGATCGAGATGATCGCCCAGTTCGGAGGCGTCACCAACGCCGAGGCCGACGAGAAGCGCCGGGCGCTCGGCGACGTCGAGGGGATGGCCGAGACCAAGCTCTGGTTCTTCCCGGCCGCCCTCGGCCGCGGGTACTCCCTGCCCGTGGTCGAGGCGGTCTGGAAGGTGATCGAGGCGTTCGCGTCGTTCGGCTTCTGCAAGGCCCATGCCGCGGCGTTCGCGCTGCCGACCTACCAGTCGGCCTGGCTCAAGGCCCACTACCCGGCGCACTTCCTGGCCGGGGTGCTGACCCACGACCCCGGGATGTACCCCAAGCGGCTGATCCTCGAGGACGCCCGCCAGTGCGGCATGGCGATCCTCGGCCTCGACGTCAACGCCTCCCAGAAGGCATACGTCGTGGAGCGGATGTCGTCGCTGGATGAGCCTCCTCCGGTCGTGTTGGGGCAGACCTCACGTCCCGACCCCTCCGAGCGCGGCTGGCCCGACGGCCGCGCCTGGGGCATCCGGCTGGCGCTGGCCGAGGTCAAGGGCGTCAACGCCGGCGAGGTCGAGCGCATCGTCGCAGCGCGGCCCTACCACTCGCTCACCGACTTCTGGCATCGCGCGCAGGTCTCGCGTCCCATCGTCGAGCGACTGGTGCTGGCCGGGGCGTTCGACTCCGTCTACGGCATCGGCTCGACCATCGGTGCGGGTGGTGGCGTACCCGGCGTCCGTCGCCGGACCAGGGTCACCCGCCGCGACCTGCTGCTCCAGGTCGCCGAGCTCGATCGGCACGCGCGAGCGGTCCAGCGCGCAGGTCGCGCACGAGGGCTGGCCGCGGGGCGCCAGAGAAAGGGAGGTACGCCGGCGCCGAGGCCGGCCGACCTCCGGGTCGAGGAGGCCGCCGCACGCACCAGCACCGACCCCGGTGCCCGCGCGGGCTCGGTCCCGCTCGAGCGCCATCCGCTCGGCACCCAGGGCGTGTGGGCCAAGGCGGCCGCCCAGTCCCGTGCCGCCGCCGACCCACGACCGGTCACCTCGGTGCAGCTGACCCTCGACCTCGGCGACGAGCCGCGTGAGCACGTCAGCGGTCTGCCCGAGATGACCGCCGAGGAGCAGATGCGCGCCGAGCTGGAGATCCTCGGCCTCGACGCCAGCCGGCACGTCGTCGACACCTATGCCGAGTTCCTCGACGCCCTCGGCGCGGTCCGCAGTCAAGACCTCCTCCGCCAGCGCAGCAGGTCGGAGATCCTGGTCGCCGGGGTCAAGGTCGCCACCCAGACCCCACCGGTCCGGTCGGGCCGGCGCGTGGTGTTCCTGACCCTCGACGACGGCACCGGCCCGGTCGACGCGACGTTCTTCGAGGACGCCCAGGGTCCCTACGCCGCCACCGTGTTCGGCTCGTGGCTGCTGGTGGTCCGCGGCGAGGTCCGGCGTACCGGCCACCGCGGCATCTCCCTCCGTGCCACCGGCGCCTGGCCGCTGACCGAGCTCCATGCCCGCTGGCGGAGCGAGGGCGTCGAGGCGGTCCGGGCACACCTGGCGGTCGTCCCGGAGTTCGAGGAGGTCACCCGCCACCGGGTCCTCACCCACTCCAGCGGCTTCCAGATGTCGCCGTACGCCGACGTCAAGCCGTCCGGCGAGGCCGTCAAGGACGTCGCCCGCAAGCTGTGGCACCGCAGCCCCGGGAGTCCGGGATGATCCGCCCTCATACGCGCTCCACTCCCCGATCACTGGGGGCTTGGTTTCGACGCGCCGTCGCGACCTCGCAAGCTCGGTCGCAGGCTTGCTCGACCTGCCTTCCCACGCCGGGCACTCCTCCGTCGTGCCCGGCTAGGGTCGGCACATGGCGAACGAGCCCACCGGCCGGGGCAGCACCCGCAGTGCCGTGGTCTGGTCGGGGCTCGAGAGCGTCCTCGGTCGAGGGGAGAGCGAGTCGCGCGACGTCCTCGACATCGGCGGTGGCACCGGCGGTCTCGCGGTCCGGGTCGGCCTGCTCGGCCACCGGGTCACCGTGGTGGACCCCAGCCCCGACGCCCTGGCCGCGCTCGACCGCCGGGCGCGCGAGCACGACGTCGCGGTCACCGGGCGACAGGGCGACCTGTCCACGCTGCTCGACGTCGTCGAGCCCGACAGTGCCGACGTGGTGCTGTGCCACGGTGTGCTCGAGGTCGTCGACGACCCGGCTGCCGCGCTGGCGACCCTGGCCCGGGTCGTGCGAGCCGGGGGAGTGCTCAGCCTGCTGGCCGCACAACGCCACGCCGCCGTCGTCGCGCGTGCCATGGCCGGCCACTTCCAGCAGGCACTGGCGATGCTCGACCCGACCGCACCGTCGACCGCACCTCCTGGCCGCACCGGCCGCCGGTTCACCTCCGACGAGCTCACCGGCCTGGTGGTCGGCGCGGGGTTCGAGGTCGACGAGGTCCAGGCGATCCGGGTGTTCACCGACCTCGTCCCCGGCTCCTTGCTCGACCTCGAGCCGGGTGCCTCGACCGCGCTGGTCGAGCTGGAGCAGGCCGTCGCCTCCCGGCCGGAGTACCTCCCGCTGGCCACCCAGGTCCACCTGCTCGCCCATCGCTAGAAGAGGCCGGCGGTGACCCGCACGCCGATCCTCCACGTCGACATGGACGCCTTCTACGCCAGCGTCGCCGTCCGCGACCGGCCCGACCTGCTGGACGTCCCGGTCATCGTCGGCGGTGGCTACCGCGGCGTGGTGCTGTCGGCGAACTACCTCGCGCGCGACACCGGCGTCCGCTCGGGGATGCCGATGACCCGTGCCCGGCGGATGTGCCCCGGGGCCGAGGTGGTCCCGCCCGACTTCGACACGTTCACGACGGTGTCGTCGTCGGTGATGGAGACCTTCCGGCGGGTCAGTCCGCTGGTCGAGGTGCTCTCGCTCGACGAGGCGTTCCTCGACGTCCGCGGCTCGACCCGCCGCCTCGGGTCACCGGTCGAGATCGCCGAGTGGCTGCGCGCCACCATCCATGACGAGCAGGGCATCACCTGCTCGGTGGGTGTCGCCGGGTCGTTGACCCTGGCCAAGATGGCCAGCCGCTGGGCGAAGCCCGACGGTGTGTTCGTGTGCGAGCCGTCGGCGGTGACCACCCTGCTCCATCCGCTCGACGTCGGTGAGCTGTACGGCGTGGGGGAGAAGACCACCGAGCTCCTCCACCGGTTCGGTCTGGTCACGATCGGCGACCTCGCCCACACCCCGGTCGGCACCCTCCAGCGTGCGGTCGGTGACCACCTCGGCCGTCACCTCCACGAGCTCGCCTGGGGCATCGACGACCGGCAGGTCATCGCCCGCAACTCCAGCTCCTTCACCTATCTCGGCGAGCCCGACAAGTCCATGGGTGCCAGTGAGACCTTCGGCCACGACACCGACGACCGCGCCGTGATCGTCCGCGAGCTGCTCCGTCTCAGCGACCGGGTCACGACCCGGATGCGCGTCGCCGGCGTCGCCGGTCGCACCCTCACGATCACCGTCCGGTTCGCCGACTTCACCACCATCACCCGGTCGCGCACCCTCGGTGAGGCGACCGACGTGACCCAGGAGATCTTCCGTGAGGCCGTTCGCTCCTACGACGCGCTCGGGCTGCAGCGGGCTCGCATCCGGTTGGTGGGGGTGCGGCTCGAGGGGCTCGTGCCGCGCGCACGCGTCCACCGCCAGCTGGTCCTCGGCCAGCGCGACCACGGCTGGTCCGAAGCCGATCGCGCCGCCGACCGGATCACCCGGAGGTTCGGCTCCGACGCCGTCCGGCCTGCCAGCCTGCTCACCTGACGTCCCGACGCCACCGCGCATACCTTGCAGAAGACGGGGAACGATCCGAACCCGGACGATTAGTCACAATTTCATCCGGCTGCCTACCGGATGCCCATGTGGCTGCTTACACTGAGCCTGTAGGCGTCATCGCGCGAGAGGAGGTTCCCGTGCCGCTCTCCGAGGAAGAGTTGCGAGCGCTGGAGCAGATGGAACGCGCCCTCGTGCAAGAGGATCCCAAGCTCGCCTCGACCCTCCGCGGTACGAACCTCCGCCGAGCCGCCCGACGTCGCGCCATCCTGGCCGGCGTCTGCTTCGTGATCGGCCTCGGTGTCATGATGACCGGAGCCGTCCAACGCCTCACGCTCGTCGGCATCCTCGGCTTCGTGATCATGCTCGGCGCCGCGACGGTCGGGCTGGCAGCGATGCGTGGTCCCTCGAGCACGCACAGTCCGGCTGTCCGTCACCAGCAGGCCGGCTCGATGCTCGACCGGTTCGGCACCCCGTGGCGTCGCCGGCACGACGACGAGGGCTGAACCTCACTCACTGAGCCCCGGCACTGCCAGGTTCGTCATGCCGGCGTCCGCTCGCTGCGGGCGATCTGAACGCCGTCAGCCGACGTGGTCGATGACGCCGCCGGCGGCGACAGCCTCCGGCTCGCGGTCGAGCTGGGCCATGGTCGCCCGCCGTCCCCGACCGAACAACGACCTCGGCAGCCAGCGCGCCTGTCGCAGGGTGCCGCTCGTGCACCCGTGCTCGAGCGAGGTGATGCAGGTGCGCACGTCGTCGGCCAAGCCGCCGGGAACGTCGTCGGCGTACCGGGCGTAGCGGATTCGCTCGAGGGTCAGCACGATCCGGTCGAGCGCGTCCTCCGCCCCGGGTGCCAGGCCGCGACCGCGCGGTGGCCGGACCAGCCGCGGCCCGTCGGGCTCCGGCCCGAACCAGGCAGTGAGGAGGTAGCCCGTCTCGTGGGGCGATCGGTTGGACGGCCACCCGACTCCGAGGTCGATGGCGGTGTCCCTGAGCTCGACCCAGGCCTGCTCCGCACCGCCCTCCAGCCGGCGGCTGCGGCGACCCCGGCGTACGGCGCCCGGCACCAGGGCGATGCCACTGAGGACGACCAGGACACCGATGCCCCCGAGGATCCAGGCCCAGGGCACGTGGCTGCTGGAACTCGACGCCGACGCCTGCTGGAGGTCGTTGGGACGCCTGGTCGCGTCACTCGTGGGGTCCTCCGAGACACGACCACCTTGGGTCGTCGGTGCCTCCGTCGGACCGCCGTTGTTCCGCAGCGCACCCTTGGTGTAGTCGGGAACCGTCGTGGCGCGCTGTCCCGGCGTCGGCTCGAACCGCACCCAGCCGGACCCGCGGAAGTACACCTCGGGCCAGGCGTGCATGTCGTGGGAGCTGTAGACGAACTTGTTGTCGCCGGCCGGCGTGGGCTCGAGGAACCCGATCGCGACGCGAGCCGGGATGTCGAGCGTGCGGGCCATCACCGCGAACGCGGACGCGAACTGCTCGCAGTAGCCGACGCGACCACCGTTGCCCGCGGCCAGGAACTGCAGCAGGGCCTGGTTGCCGTTGCCCTGGTTCTCACCCTTCTTCAGGCTGTAGCGGAAGTTGTCGCGGAACCAGTTCTGCAGGGTCACCATCTTCTCGAAGCGCGACGGGGCCTTCTCGGTGACCTGACGCGCCTTGTCGCCGACGTACGGCGCCAGCGTCGTGGGCAGCGCGGTGAAGGCGGTCTGGACCGACAACGGGGCCGTCAGCGAGTTGATCATCGCGGTGTTGGACAGCTGGGGATTCGCGGCCGTCATCGTCCACGTCAGGCCGGTGGTGTTCGTCGAGTCGTTCGCCGAGATGAAGTCCATGGTGGTGGCGTCCCAGTGCCACGAACCTTGGGCGGTGATGCTGGACACCGGGAACATCGTGGGTAGCCATCGCGAGTCGAACTTGTCCGAGGCCGTGACCGTGTAGTTGTGCGGGTCACGGGGGATGTTGAGCGCGAGACCCGGCTCGAGGTAGGGCATCAGCCCGTCGGCGGTCTGGCCCTGGATGATCGCGCGGTCACCGCTGGTCCACTCCACGCCGTTGAAGACGTTGAGGGCGGCGATGCGCATGTACGTCGGGTCGGGGTCGTCGGTGGTGATCGTCAGCAGCGGGATGTCCTTGCCGCGTTCGAGGTTGCGGCGCATGTCGGTGATCGGGTTGACGACCTTGACGCCGTCGCCGTCCCCACCGGGGCCGAACAGGCCGAGACCGTCGAGGTGCAGCGTCGGGATGAAGATCGGCAGGATCACCGCGAGCACCACCGCCATGCTTCCGACGCTGGTGGCACTGGCCTTGCTCGCACCGGTACGGACCCCGAAGCCGTTGGGGTCGGCCGCCGCTGCCGAGCCGCCGAGCGGTCGGCCCCAGCGCGTGATGTGGGCGGACTCGTGCAGGAACATCATCAGCAGGAAGCCACCGGCCGCCAGCAGGAACACCACCCACGAGACGCCGTTGCCGATCACGCTGATCGGGACGCAGTAGACGGCCAGCAGAGGGAGCCCGGCGAGGGGGACCCGCCGCATCCAGCACGCGAGCAGGTCGACCACGAACAGGGCCAGGGCACCACACGGGACGAGCAAGGGCGCGATGCCGGGCACGTTCGACGGGATCGGTGGCTGGTAGCTCTCGGCGCTCGTCCAGGCGTCACCGACGCGCCCGGCGATCGCGCCCGTGCTGTCGAAGGGATGGATGAGTGAGCCGCCGAGGACGAGCCACACCACCGCCGCGACGACCAGGAGGTGCAGGAGGACGCCCACCCGGCGCGGGATGGGTGCCGCGCGGAGGATCACACCGACGACGGGAACGACAACGGCGACGAAGATGAGGGGCCCGAGGAACTTGCCCCACAGGTCGCTGAACCCGCGCCACGACAGCATCGTGAGCCAGGCCGTGGCGGCCGCAACAGCCGCGAGCGGTAGGTCGCGGCGCGCATCCGCCGACAGTCCCTTCATCGTGCTGCCCCCCTCATCGAGCACCATGCGTCACGGGTCGGACCTCGTCGCCGACGCCCGAGCGGGCGGCATGCGCACTGGTACGGCCCAGGTCCTGCCAGACCAGGTCGAGCCGGTCTCGCGGCCGCAGGGTCACGGCGCGCCAGCCCTGGCGGACCAGCAGCGGACGTGCCGAATGGGGAACGGCGCTCAGTCCGGCGCCGCTCGCCGGCGCCCAGGCGGAGACGTCCAAGGCGAGCGCCAAGGCGGTGCCGGCGTGGTGATGCATGCGCCGCAGCATCGGGCCGTCGGCCTCGGTGATCGCTCCGATCACCGCGAGCAGCAGACCCCCGTGTGTCGACTCGGCCAGCCACCCGGTGTCGATGCGCATGTTGGTCACCGGTTGGACGACGGCCAGGGACTCGAGCATCGACCTGGTGTTGAGCTCCGCGTCGCGGGTGTGCCAGGTGGTGCTCAGGTCGTCGCCCGACGACGTGACGAGGCGGACCGTGAACCCGCGCTGACCGAGGTGTACGGCGATCGAGGCGGCCGCGGACACCGCGGCCTCGAGCGATGACGCGATGCCCTGCCCCTGGTGCGCGGACATGCGGTTGTCGACGAACAGGGTGGCGCGCGACTGCCACGGCTGTTCCTCGCGGCGGACCATGAGCTCGCCGACGCGAGCAGAGCTCCGCCAGTGGACACGTCGGAGGTCGTCGCCGCGGCGGTACTCACGGACGGTGACGTCCTCCGCGCTTCCGATCGCGAACGCGCGGGGCCGGTTGTCGCCCGAGCCGGTCCAGGCGCCGCCCAGGGGGATCGGGGGCAAGGGGACCGTGCGCGGCGTCACGGTGAGCGTCGCGGTGCTGCGGAACGACCGGCCGAGCTCGACGAGCCCGAAGGGGTCGCTGACGCGGACGCTCATCGGGCCGATGTCGTAGCGACCACGCACGTCCGAGCGGACCTGGTAGGTCGCGTGCCGGCGCCATCCGTGGCCGATGCCGTCGAGGACGAAGCGAGGCCGCGTGCCGAGCACGTAGGGCACGTGGTCCTCGAGCATGAGGACTCCCGACGGCGTACGGCCCTCGTTGGTCATCGTCAGCTGCACGGTCGCCGGCTGCCCGGCGGTGACTGTCTGGGGGCCGACGCTGCGCACCAGCGCCAGCCGGTAGCGGCTGCGACCGAGCGTGAGCGCGGTCAGCAGCGGGAGGGCCGCGATCAGGACGCCGACACGGGTCAGCGTCGGCTGGCCGAGCAGGACGGCACAGACGACGGCCGTGATCCCCGCAGCGAGGAACGCCCGTCCGCGGACGGTCAGACCTGAGAGGGCCTCACGCACGGGTCCCCTCGGGGACCGGCACCGAGTTCACGATGCTCTCGAGGATGCTCGCAGTCGTGCGGCCACCCATCGCCGCCTCGACGCTGGGCAGGAGCCGGTGGGTGAGCACCCCCGGCGCGAGGCCCAGCACGTCATCGGGCAGGACGTAGTCGCGGCCCTGGATGGCGGCCGACGCCTTGGCCGCCCGCACGAGGTGCAAGGACGCGCGGGGTGAGGCACCCAGGGACAGCTCGGAGGAACGACGTGTCGCCGCGCCCAGTGCGACCGTGTAGCGCTGCACGGCCTGGGAGACGTGCACCTGCGTGACGATGTCGATCAGCTTGCGGATCTCGACCGCGTCCGTGACCGCCTCGAGGTCGTCGAGCGGGTTGGTCATCGTGTGTGAGTCGAGCATCGCGATCTCCGCGGCCTCGACCGGGTAGCCGATCGACAGGCGCACCATGAAGCGGTCGCGCTGAGCCTCGGGGAGGGCGTAGGTGCCCTCCATCTCGATGGGGTTCTGGGTGGCGATCACCATGAACGGCTGCTCGAGGGTGTACGTCGTGTTGTCGACGGTGACCTGGCGCTCCTCCATGCACTCGAGCAGCGCGGACTGCGTCTTGGGCGACGCGCGGTTGATCTCGTCGCCGACCACGATGTTCGCGAACACACCGCCCGGGCGGAACTCGAACTGACGCGTCTCCTGGTTGTAGACCGAGACGCCGGTGACGTCGGACGGCAACAGGTCGGGCGTGAACTGGATGCGCCGGACCGTGCTGTCGATGCTCCGCGCCAGTGACTTCGCCAGCATGGTCTTGCCCACGCCGGGGACGTCCTCGATGAGGAGGTGGCCCTCGGCCAGCAGCACCGTGACCGCCGAGGAGATGACGTCGGGCTTTCCCTCGATGACGCGTTTGATGTTGCTCCGGACCTTCTCGACCACCTTGTTGAGGGTGTCGAGATCGGCCCCCTGAGTAACCGGACCTGACACGAGCCGTCCCTTCCTTCTTCTTCGTCGCGCTCGCTCCGAGTTCGCGAGCCCACCCGTGCGACCCGTCTCCCGGGCGCACTCGGTCGGCCGGCCGCGACAGGTCGTGCAGGACAACCTACGTGTCGAACGCTCCGAAGGTTTCGACTCCCGGGATAACGGTTCGGTTGCGGAATCAGCTGTCCGTTGCCCGGGCCAGATCCCCGTTCGTCGGCCGCCGTCGGACGGCCTTCTCTCACCATCCTCCACCACCACGCCAGCCGCCAGACCACGCAGCGCTCCACTCCGCTCCACGGTCGCCCGACGGTTGCCGTCAGCCGCGGGGCGGCGCCGAGCCCTCGGCGGGCTGACCTGCACGGACGCGTCGTACCGGCGGCGACGCAGGGCGGGGCGGAGCAGAGGTCCCCGTCGACCGGGTCGAGGGCGAGCCGTGCCCACGTCCTGCGAAAACGCCGCCTGAGTTGGGTGAATGTGGTTGACGGTGGAGCGAAGTGGAGTACAGTGGCGCAAAGTGGAGGACAGGGTCGAGCCAGGTGGAGGTGCCCGATGTTCGTGGGCTCCTACACCCCGAAGCTGGACGAGAAGAACCGGCTCTTCCTGCCCGCCAAGTTCAGGGACCAGCTCGCGGAGGGACTCGTGGTGACCAAGGGCCAGGACTTCTGTCTCAACGTCTTCCCGCTCGCCGACTTCGCAGCGATGACCAACCGCATCCAGGAGGCGCCACTCACCGTCCGTCAGGCGCGGGAGTACGGCCGGTTCCTGGCCATGCGGGCCGTCGAGGACAGCCCCGACAAGCAGGGCCGGATCACCATCCCGCCGCTGCTGAAGGAGTACGCCGGCCTCCGCCGCGAGGTCGTCGTCATCGGCGCCCTGAACCGGGTGGAGATCTGGGACCCGGAGCGGATCGCCGCCTGGGAGGAGGAGCACAGCCAGTCCTTCGCGGACATGAGCGAGGACGTCTTCCCGGGCTAGCCCGGACACCGAGCACCACTCCGACTCACACAAGACAAGACAGGGATTCGTACAGCGAGGTCTCGCGCCCGCTCCCGCCTTCTGGGGCACCTTCCCCGGCTCCAGACGGCCACTTCCCACGACGAGGGCCACACCACCCCATGGAGGCGGCGCTCGGGGAGCGGGCAGGGACCTGACTGGGCGAATCCCGTTCCACGTCAGCACCGCATCCACAGCGACAACCAGCCACAGCCATCCACACAGCGCCACGAGCGGGGTCGAACCGATGAACCTCACACCCACCGCACCGTCAGGTGCCGCGGCCGTGCCGCGCAGGGTGCGCCACCAGGCGCGCGACGCGGTGGCGCTGATGGCCTTCTCGGCGACCTCGTCGGTCGCGGTCGCTGTTGGCTTCCTGCTGCTGGCCCACCTCGCACACACGGGCCGTTAGGGCCGGAGATGACCACGCCCTCCCACGTCCCGGTCCTCCTCGACCGGGTCGTCGCCCTCCTGCAGCCTGCCCTCGACCACGACGGCGCGGTGCTCGTGGACGCGACGCTCGGCCTGGGTGGGCACAGCGAGGCGGTCCTCACCCGGTGCGCCCTTGCCCGCGTGGTCGGCATCGACCGCGACCCGGAGGCCCTCCGGCTCGCGGGGGAGCGGTTGGCTGGGTTCGGCGACCGCTTCATCCCGGTGCACGCGACGTTCGACCGGATCCCGGACGCCCTGCGGGACCTCGGGTTCGCGCATGCCGACGGCGTGCTGTTCGACCTCGGCGTCTCGTCGATGCAGCTCGATGTGGCCGAGCGTGGGTTCGCCTACAGCGAGGACGCGCCGCTCGACATGCGGATGGACCCGAGTTCCGGGCCGACCGCCGCCGATGTCCTCAACACCTACCCGCGGGGCGATCTCGCTCGGGTGCTCCGGGAGTACGGCGAGGAACGTTTCGCTCCCAAGATCGCCTCGGCGATCGTCCGGGAGCGGGATCGTGCTCCGTTCACCTCGTCGTCACGCCTCGTCGAGCTGCTGTACGACGAGATCCCGGCGCCGGCGCGGCGTACCGGCGGGCATCCGGCGAAGCGCACCTTCCAGGCTCTGCGGATCGAGGTCAACGACGAGCTGGGGGTGCTGCGGCGCTCGATCCCGGCGGCCATCGACACGATCGCCGTCGGTGGACGGGTGGTCGTGGAGTCCTACCACTCGCTCGAGGACCGGCTGGTCAAGCAGGCGTTCACCGCGGTCACGAAGGTCGACGTCCCGCCCGACCTGCCGGTCGTTCCGGACGACCGCCAGCCCGAGCTCCGGCTCGTCACCCGCGGCGCCGAGCGAGCCGACGACGACGAGATCACGCAGAACCCGCGCGCCGCCTCGGTCCGGCTACGCGCCGTCGAACGGATCCGTCCGAGGGGCACGCGGGCCACCACACGAGGCACCACACGAGGCAGGGGGGCAGCCTGAGATGAGTAGCACCGCACCGGCACTGCGTACGCGGGTTCCACGGTTGGCGGAGGCCGCGCTGGAACGCGCGCGGCTCACCGTCGTCCCGAAGCGGACGCGTCGGCGCACCAATCCGGTGCCCTTCCTCGTGCTCGTCTCGATGCTCGCCGTCGGCGGCATCGTCGGCCTGCTGCTCTTCAACACCTCGATGCAGCAGGCGTCGTTCGCCGCCACCGCCCTCCAGAACCAGGCCGACGCCCTCGAGGCCCGGCAGCAGAGTCTGCAGATGCAGCTCGCCCACCTGCGCGACCCGCAGGCGATCGCCCGCAAGGCGCAAGGGATGGGGATGGTGCTGCCGACCAGCCCGGCGGTCCTCGACCTGCGCTCCGGCAAGGTGCTCGGCGACCCGGTGCCGGCGACGAGGACCGACCCGTTGCGGTTGCTGGCGCCGCCACCGGCCAAGCCGGCCGAGCTGGACCCACCGGCCCACGTGACGGTGGTCCACGACCCCGCCACGAGATCGGGTCACGACAACTCGTCGGGCAACACGACGCGCCGTTCCGGTGACGAGGGTGGTCACGCGGGTAGAAATGACCACACGAGTCACACCAGACACACCAACCACACCCAACACGGTCACTGAGGACGAGCACCTTGCCTACGACGAGCCCACGGGGCCGCTCCGGACCCCGGCCCTCCGGTCGGAACCTGCGTCCGGGCGCGGCAGCCCGAACCCGGCGGGCCAGGTCCCGGCGGGGGTCGGCCCTGCTGCGACTGCGGGCCGGCTTCGTCTTCATCGCGCTCGTGCTGTCGTTCTTCGGTGCGCGCCTGGTCCAGCTGCAGGGCATCGAGCCACAGAGGTACGCGACCCTGGCCGCCTCGACGGGCGGCACGGTGACCGTGGAGCTCCCCGCGCGGCGCGGCGACATCCTCGACCGGAACGGACGTGCGCTGGCCGAGTCCGTCGACGGCCGGATGGTGGTCGCCGACCCGCTCCAGACCACCAAGACCGCCCCGGAGCTCGCCAGGTTCCTGTCCAAGCGGCTCCCGATCGACTACTTCGACACCCTGCAGGCACTGACCAAGAAGGACTCCCGGTTCGCCTACGTCGCCCGCCGGGTGCCCGCGGACCAGGCGATGCGCGTCGTGAACGAGGCGACCGACGCCGGCTACAAGGGCCTCGCCACCCGCAACGACCCGCTGCGGTCCTACCCCGACCACGACGTCGCGGCCAACCTGGTCGGTTTCCTCGGCACGGACGGTCCGTTGGCCGGTCTCGAGATGACCTTCAACAAGCAGCTCGCCGGCACCGACGGCTCGGAGACCTACGAGGTCGGCGACGGGAACCGCATCCCGCTCGGTCGGAGCACCGTGACCCCTGCCCACAACGGGTCGGACATCCAGACCACCATCGACGAGGACCTGCAGTGGTACACCCAGCGGGTCCTGCGCCAGACGGTCCTGGGCGCCAAGGCCGCCTCGGGCTTCGCGGTCGTGATGGATCGCCAGTCCGGGGAGATCCTCGCGCTCGCGGACTACCCGACGTACGACGCGAGCAACCCGGCTGCCGCCCCACGGCGTGACCGCAACTCGTTGGCCATGACGAGTCCCTTCGAGCCCGGGTCGGTCGAGAAGGTGCTCACCCTCAGCTCCTTGATCGACGCCGGCAAGGTCACCGACCGCACCCGGCTGACCGTGCCGCCGCAGCTGCCGAGCGGTGACCGCCCGATCCACGACTGGTTCAGCCACCCCACGCTCCACCTGACCCTGGCCGGCGTGATCGCGCAGTCGTCCAACATCGGCACCGCCAAGGCGGCGCGACTCTTCAAGCCCGGACAGCTGCGCCACTACCTGAGCGAGTTCGGCCTCGGGCAGCGCACGAACATCGGGGTGAACGGCGAGACCGCGGGCCTGCTCCCCTCGAAGGCGCAGTGGAACGGCATGCTGCAGGACCGGATCGCCTTCGGCCAGAGCGTCTCGGTGAACGGCGTCCAGATGGCGGCCGCGCTCAACACGATCGCCAACGGCGGCGTCCGGGTCTCGCCGAGCCTGATCCAGGGCCAGGCGACCACCAACACCGGCCAGGTCGTCGGGACCGACGGGACGACGAGGAACCGGGTCGTGAGCCAGAGCGCCGCGAGCCAGATGACCGACATGATGGAGCGGGTCGTCGATCCCGACGCCGGCACAGCCCCCGGCGCCCAGGTGCCGGGGTACGTCGTCGCCGGCAAGACGGGCACGGCCCAGCGGGTCGGGCCCGGGTGCAGCTGCTACGACGGGACGTTCACGGTCTCGTTCGGCGGCTTCGCCCCGGCCGACGACCCGAGGTTCACCGTCTACGTGGTCGTGCAGAACCCCGGCAACAACCTGGGTGGTGGCGGCACCGCCGGGCCGGCGTACTCCAAGATCATGTCGTTCGCGCTGCGTCGGTACGGCGTACCTCCGAGCGGCGCCGAGCCCTCCCACATCCCGACGACGTGGTGACGGTGACCGTCCGACGGTCCTTCGCCGACCGATAGCCTCGGCGCGTGGCGAGCACCGACCCGCAGGCCCTCGCCGACCTCCTCGACCGGCTGACTGCCGAGGGCCTCTCCGTCCATGGGACCGGCGACCTCTCGACCACCGTGGCGGGCATCACGCTCGACTCGCGGCGCGTCTCGCCGGGTGACCTGTACGCCGCACTGCCGGGCAGCCACGGACATGGTGCGGCGTACTGGCCGCAGGCGCGCGAAGCCGGAGCCGTGGCGGTCGTCACCGACAGCGCCGGAGTCTCGACGATCGGCCACGACGTGCCGGCGCTGGTGCTGCCGGAGGTCCGGCCGGTGCTCGGCCGGGTGTCGGCGCTCGTGTTCGGTGAGCCGGCGCCACGGCTGCGGATGATCGGCGTCACCGGCACCCAGGGCAAGACCACCACGACCCGGCTGGTCGAGAGCGGACTCACCGGCGCCGGTGTTCCGGCGGCCGTCGTGGGCACCGTCGGGACCCGGATCCTCGGCGAGGACGTGACCAGCGTCCTCACCACTCCGGAGGCGCCCGACCTCCATCGACTGCTGCGGCAGATGGTGGACGCCGGAGTGGAGGCCTGCGCGATGGAGGTCTCGAGCCACGCCCTGGTCATGGGCCGCGTCGGTGGCGTCGTCTTCGACGTGGGCGTCTTCCTCAACCTCGGCCGCGACCACCTGGACTTCCATCGCGACATGGACGACTACTTCGCGGCCAAGGCGATGCTGTTCACTCCCACGTACGCGCGCCGCGGGCTGGTCAGCGTCGACGACAGCTGGGGCGAGCGTCTCGTCGAGCGCGCGACCGTTCCGGTCGAGACCATGTCGACGTCCGGAGACACCGCCGACTGGTGGGCGACGGACATCCGACCGTCACCGTCTGGTACGTCGTTCCGAGCGCGAGGCCCGGGAGTCGACGTCGCGGCCGCCTGCCCGATCCCCGGCACCTTCAACGTCACCAACACCCTGGCGGCCATTGCCGCGGCCGCGACCGCTGGGTACGACGCGGCTGCGATCGCGGCTGCGATCGCGGACGGCCCCGGCGTACCCGGCCGGCTGGAGCGCGTCGACGAAGGGCAGGACTTCGTGGTCGTCGTCGACTACGCCCACAAACCGGACGCGGTCGCGGCCGCGCTCGCCACCTTGCGCCCGCTGACGGAAGGTCGGCTCATCGTCGTCCTCGGTGCCGGCGGCGACCGCGACCCCGGCAAGCGGCCGGAGATGGGCCGTCTGGCCGCGGAGGGTGCCGACCTGCTCGTGGTCACCGACGACAACCCCCGGAGCGAGGATCCGGCCGCGATCCGCGCGTCGATCCTCGACGGCACGACCGGCGGTCGCGCCGAGGTCGTGGAGATCGGCGACCGGCGTGCCGCGATCGCCGAGGCCGTACGCCGCGCCGGCCCCGGCGACGTCGTCCTCATCGCCGGCAAGGGACACGAGACGGGCCAGGAGGTCGCCGGCGTGATGCATCCGTTCGACGACCGGGTCGTCGCGCGCGAGGAGCTGAGCCGGTGATCCCCCTCACCCTGGAGCAGGTCGCCCGCGCCGTCGGCGGCCGAGTCGTGGATGCCGGGGACGGCTCGGCGGTCGTCAGCGCGCCGGCGTTCATCGACACCCGGCAGCCCGAGGTCGGCGGCCTGTTCGTGGCGGTCGTGGGTGAGCGTGTCGACGGTCACGACTTCGCCGTCACTGCGGTCGAGTCCGGGGCAGTCGGCGTGCTCGGAGCCCGGGCGACGGGAGCTCCCACCGTCGTCGTGGACGATCCCGTCGTGGCACTCGGTCACCTGGGTCGGCACGTGCTCGAGCAGCTGGATGCGACCGTGGTCGCGCTGACCGGCTCGCAGGGCAAGACGGGCACCAAGGACTTCCTGGCCCAGCTGTTGTCGGCCGTTGGACCCACGATCGCGACGATCGGCAACCGGAACAACGAGATCGGCGTCCCACTGACCGTGCTCCGCGCCGACCCCCAGACCCGCTACCTCGCCGTCGAGATGGGGGCGCGCGGCGTCGGCCACATCGCCGAGCTGTGCTCGGTGGCTCCGCCGCAGGGTCGCGGCGGTGCTGAACGTCGGCACGGCGCACATCGGCGAGTTCGGCTCGCGCGAGGCCATCGCCCGCGCCAAGGGCGAGATCGTCGAGGCACTGCCACCCGACGGCACCGCCGTGCTGAACGCGGACGACCCCTTGGTCGCGGAGATGGCGGGGCGCACGAGCGCCGAGGTGGTCACGTTCGGCGTCAGCGGTGACGTCCGCTGGCGAGCGCTGGAGCTCGACGACCTCGGACGCCCGAGCTTCGAGCTCGGGTACGACGCGTCATGGGCTCCGGTCCGGTTGCTCGAGGCGGGGGCTCACCAGGTGCCCAACGCCGTGGCGGCGGCCGCCCTGGCCTCGGCCGCCGGGATCGGGTGGGACGAGATCGTCGACACCCTCGGCCGGGCGCGGTCGATGTCGCCGTGGCGGATGGCCCTGCACGAGCGGCGGGACGGCCTGGTCGTCGTGAACGACGCCTACAACGCGAACCCCGCCTCGATGGCGGCCGCGCTCGACGCCTTGTCCGTCATCGGACGACGCGGCGACCGGCGCACCGTGGCGGTGCTCGGCGAGATGCTCGAGCTCGGGGAGTCGTCGGTGGCGGACCACGTCGGCGTCGGAGAGCAGGCCGCCGGTCTGGGCGTCGACGTGCTCGTCACGGTCGGGGACTCCGCGCGGGCGATCGGGGAGGGTGCGCGGCGTACGTCGGGCTGGCGAGGTGAATGGGTGTCAACGGCGGGCCGCGAACAGGCGAGTGAGTGGCTGCGACACAATGTCGTCGCCCGGGACGTGGTCCTGGTGAAGGCGTCGCGGGGCGCCGCCCTCGAGCACGTCGCCGATGCCTTGCTGGTGGAAGGGATCGACGCCGAGGACGCGGTGGCCCAGGATCAGGAAGGCGGGAACCCGAGCCGATGAAGGCGATTCTGCTGGGCGGTGGACTCGCCCTGCTCTTCTCGCTGCTCGGGACACGCGCGGCCATCCCGTTGTTCCAGCAGCTCGGCTACGGGCAGGAGATCCGCGACGACGGACCCACCAGCCACCACACCAAGCGCGGTACGCCGACCATGGGCGGCCTCGTCATCATCGCGTCGGCGGTGCTCGCCTACTTCCTGGCGGAGCTGATCACCCAGAACGAGCCATCGGCCTCCGCGCTGCTGCTGCTCTTCCTCTTCGTGGGCATGGGGGTCGTGGGCTTCCTCGACGACTTCATCAAGGTGTCCAAGCAACGATCGCTCGGTCTCAGGAGCAAGGCGAAGATGGTCGGTCAGACCGTGATCGCGCTGGTCTTCGGCTTCCTGGCCCTCTCCGACAGCCTCGAGGACGGCCGCGGCGTGGCTCCGGCCTCGGACCATCTCTCCTTCATCCGCGACTCCACCATCGTGCTGCCGACCGCGGTCGCGATGCTGCTCTTCTGGGTGATGGTGACCGGCACCAGCAACGCCGTGAACCTCACCGACGGACTGGACGGCCTTGCCACCGGCGCGTGCGTGATGGTCTTCGGAGCGTTCATGTTCGTGAACATCTGGCAGAACAACCAGAACTGCGCGATCCATCACGTGAAGGCGTGCTACCAGGTACGTGACCCGCTCGACCTGGCGCTGGTGGCGGCGGCGATCACCGGCGCCTGCTTCGGGTTCCTCTGGTGGAACGCGCCGCCGGCACAGATCTTCATGGGGGACACCGGATCGCTGTCGCTGGGTGGCGCGATGGCGGGCTTCGCGATCATGACCCGCACCGAGCTCCTGCTGCTGGTCATCGGCGGACTGTTCGTGGTGATCACGTTGTCGGTGATCATCCAGGTCGGCTTCTTCAAGGCCTCGCGTCGGTTCGGCGTCGTGCGGTCGGTCTTCGGGGTCGGTCCAGGGCATCGGGTGTTCCGGATCGCACCCTTGCAGCACCACTTCGAGAACGTCGGGTGGGAGGAGGTCACGGTCGTGATCCGCTTCTGGATCATCACCGGCCTCTGCGTGGCCGGCGGCCTCGGTGTCTTCTACGCCGCGTGGGTGGCCGGGACATGACCGCGGGACCCTCGTGACCCGGTCGGTCGAGCAGCTGGGCCGCCAGGACGACTGGTCCGGCATCAACGCCGTGGTCGCCGGCTTCGGGGTCAGCGGCTTCGCGGCGGCCGACAACCTGACGCACCTCGGCGCCGCGGTGGTCGCCCTCGACGAGCATGCCGAGGGGAAGGAGCAGCAGGCCGAGCTCCTGGGCGTGCTCGGTGCCGACATCCGACTGGGGGGCGGCACCACCGAGACGTTGCCGGAGGACGCCGACCTGCTGGTCGTCTCACCGGGCTGGAAGCCGTCGGCGCCGTTGATCCACCAAGCGCGTCAGCGCGGGATCCCCGTCTGGGGCGAGGTCGAGCTGGCCTGGCGGTTGCGCGCGCCCGGCCCCGACGGAACCCCGGCGCCGTGGCTCGCGGTCACCGGCACGAACGGCAAGACGACGACGGTCCAGATGCTCGACGCCATCCTCCAGGCCGCCGGCCTGCGCAGCGTCGCGGCGGGGAACGTCGGCCTCCCGCTCGTCGAGGCGGTCATGGACCCCGCGCCGTACGACGTGTTCGCGGTCGAGCTGTCGAGCTTCCAGCTCCACTACACCGACTCGCTGAGCGCCGAGGCCGCTGCCGTCCTGAACATCGCCGAGGACCACCTCGACTGGTACGACGGGCCGAGCGGGATGTCGGAGTACGCCACCGACAAGGGGCGGATCTACCGGCGCGTCCAGCGGGCCTGCGTCTACAACGTCGCGGACCCCGAGACCGAGCGGCTCGTGCGCGACGCCGACGTCGAGGACGGCGCCCGCGCCATCGGGTTCACGCTCGGCATGCCGGGAGTCGGCATGGTCGGCGTCGTCGACGACCTCCTCGTCGACCGCGCCTTCATCGCCGAGCGCCAGTCGAGCGCGGCCGAGCTGTGTCGCGTCGAGGACCTGCCGAGCCCCGCTCCGCACGTGGTCGCCAACGCGCTCGCCGCGGCCGCGCTGGCCCGGGCGCACGGCGTACCCCAGTCCGCCGTGCGGGACGGGCTTCGAGCCTTCCGGTTCGACAACCACCGGATCGCCACCGTGGCCACGGTCGGCGACGTCCGCTACGTCGACGACTCGAAGGCGACCAACCCCCACGCCGCGCTGTCGTCGTTGCTCGCCTACGAACCCGTCGTCTGGATCGCCGGTGGGCTGGCGAAGGGGGCGCACTTCGACGACCTCGTCGCGTCGGCCCGCGACCGGCTGCGGGCCGCCGTCCTCCTCGGCCGAGACCGCGGCGTGATCGCGGAGGCGCTGGCGCGACACGCCCCCGATGTGCGGGTCATCACCGTCGACGCCGACGAGACTGGCAGTGGACATGCCGCCATGGAGCGTGCGGTCGTGGCCGCGCAGGACCTCGCCCAGCCGGGCGACACCGTCCTGCTGGCCCCGGGGTGCGCCTCGATGGACATGTTCACCAGCTACGCCGACCGCGGTGACGCGTTCATCGCGGCGGTCCGGAGGCTGGCCGCATGACAGGCGAGTGACCGCAGGCCCGATGTAGAGGGGACCCCGAGGACCGATGGCCATCCTGAGCCCGCTGCGGCGCTCGGCGCGTGGGTCCGGCGAGGACCTGACGGAGGAGTCGTCGACCGCGCGAGCCCGGTCCAGTGCGCGGTCGTGGTACGCGATGCTCCACGACGCTCTGTCCAGGCCCTTGACCTCGTACTACCTCCTGCTCGGTGCGTCGGCGCTGCTGCTGACCATCGGCCTGATCATGGTCTTCAGCGCCTCGAGCGTGTACGCGTTCCAGCACTACGACCAGAACTCCTACGCCGTCGTCATCAAGCAGCTGATGTGGGTGGCGATCGGGTTGCCGTGTGCGTGGGTCGCCGGCCGCCTCCCGCAGCGATGGGTACGCCGCCTCGCCTGGCCGGGCTACTTCGTCTCGCTCGTGCTGCTCGTGCTCACGGCGTTCCTGGGCGTGAGCCGCAACGGCAACACCAACTGGCTGGCCTACGGCCCGTTCCAGATCCAGCCGTCCGAGATCGCCAAGCTGGCGCTCGTCTTGTGGGCGGCGCACGTCTACGCCAACAAGGAGCGTCGCCTCGGCAACCTCCACCAGGTGATGATGCCCGTGGTGCCGGGCATGCTCGTGGCGACCGGGCTCGTCATCTTCGGCAAGGACCTCGGCACCGCGCTCGTGCTGTTCGCGATCCTCCTGGGCATGCTCTGGGTGGTCGGGGCACCCGCCCGTGTGTTCGCGATGTCCTTCCTGGTGATCTCGGTGTTCGCCGGAGCACTCGCCGCCGCCGACCCGGAGCGACTGACCCGCATCACGACGTTCACCAACCCGATGCGCGACTACGCGAGCGCCGGCTGGCAGCCCGCCCACGGCTTGTTCGCGCTGTCCTCGGGCGGCCTGTTCGGGCAGGGCATCGGGGCCAGTCAGCAGAAGTGGGGAAACCTCCCCGAGGCGCACACCGACTTCATCTTCGCCGTCCTCGGCGAGGAGCTCGGCCTGGTCGGGACCCTCTTGGTGATCGGTCTGTTCCTGACGATCGCGTACGCCGCGATCCGCGTCGCCCGCCAGACCAAGGACCCGTTCGTCCGCTACATGACGTTCGGCATCGTGGTCTGGATCGTGGGCCAGATGATGATCAACGTCGGCATGGTCCTGGCCCTGCTCCCGGTCATCGGCATCCCGCTGCCGCTCGTGTCGTACGGCGGGTCGGCGCTCGTCCCGTCACTGGTGGCACTCGGCATGCTCGTCGGCTTCGCCCGCCGCGAACCCGAGGCCGCGCGCGCCCGCGCCCAACGCAAGAAGGCCCGCAACAGCGGGGTCACCGCCGGCCGCGTCGACGGCACGGCCCTCTAAGGTCCGTGACCATGCGAGTCCTGCTCGCGGGAGGTGGCTCGGCCGGGCACACCTCCCCGCTGTTGGCCACGGCCGACGCGTTGAAGCGACTCTCGCCCGAGGTCGAGATCACGTGTCTCGGCACGCGCGAGCGGATCGAGGCCCAGATCATCCCCGCCGCCGGCTACCCGTTGGAGTTCGTGCCCAGCGTGCCGCTGCCGCGTCGGCCGAACGCCGACCTCGCGCGGCTGCCGGGACGTCTCCGGGCTGCACGCCGTGCCGCCCTCGAGGTGATCGACCGGATCCGCCCCGACGTGGTCTGCGGCTTCGGGGGCTTCGTGTCCGTGCCGGCCTACCTCGCCGCCCGCAAGCGGCGGATCCCGCTCGTCGTCCACGAGGGCAACACCCTGCCGGGCGTCGCCAACAAGCTCGGCGCACGGTTCACCGAGCACGTCGCGACGAGCTTCCCCGACACCGACCTGCCCCACGCGACGTACCTCGGGCTGCCGATCCGCCGGATGATCGCGACCCTCGACCGGGCCGCCCTCCGCGACGGAGCGCGCACGACGTACGGCTTGCGCGACGACCGGCCGGTGCTGTTGGTGACCGGTGGTTCCCAGGGCGCCGCGTCCATCAACCGTGCGGTCCTCGGCGCCGCGCAGGCCTTCGCCGACGGGGGCGTGCAGGTGCTCCACGTGACCGGCCCCGCCCACGAGACCCCGGCGCCGGAGACGGGTCTGCCGTACGTCGTGCTCGGCTACGTCGACCGCATGGACCTCGCCTACTCGGCGGCCGACGCGGTGCTCTGCCGGTCGGGGTCGAACACCGTCACCGAGGTCTCGGGCGTCGGACTGCCGGCGGTGTTCGTGCCACTGCCGATCGGCAACGGTGAGCAGGCGCTGAACGCCAAGGCCGTGATCGAGGCCGGGGGTGGTCTGCTCGTCGACGACGCGCAGCTGACCCCCGACTGGATCGCCCGGCACGTCGTACCCCTGCTGCAGGACTCGGAGCGGCTCGCCACCATGGGGGCCGCCGCGGCCCACCTGATCCCGCTGGACGCCGACGAGAAGCTGGCCCGGATGATCCTGTCCGCCGGTGGGTCCGGATGAGGATCCCGGTCCCCGACGTCATCCCCGCCGCGTCCGAGCTCGGCCGGGTGCACTTCGTCGGCATCGGGGGTGCGGGGCTGTCCGCGATCGCGCGGATCATGGCGCAGCAGGGAGTCCCGGTCACCGGTAGCGACGACCAGGACACACCGTTCCTCCCGCAGCTGCGGGAGCTCGGCGTACCCGTGCATCTCGGGTACGCCGCCGAGCACGTGGGTGAGGCGGACACGCTGGTCGTCACGACCGCGGCGCACGACGACAACCCCGAGGTGCTCGAGGGTCGGGCGCGCGGGCTGCGGATCCTGCCGCGGTCGGCCGGGCTCAAGGCGACGATGGCCGACCACGACGTGGTGGCGGTGGCGGGCACGCACGGCAAGACCACGACGACGTCGATGCTGACCATGGCACTGCTCGCGGCCGATGCCGATCCGACGTACGCCATCGGCGGCGTGCTGGCGGCGACCGGGCGCAACGCGGATGCCGGTGGCAGCCGGCTCTTCCTGGCCGAGGCCGACGAGAGCGATGGAGCGTTCCTCGTCTACCGGCCCCAGGGCGCGCTCGTCACGAACGTGGACGCGGACCACCTCGACGTGTGGGGCACCGAGGCGGCGTACCACGCGGCGTTCACGGACTTCGTCGAGACGATCGAGACCGGCGGCCCCGGGCTGGTCGTCTGCGGTGACGACGCCGGTGCTCGCGCGCTGCTCGAGCCGGCCCGCGCACGCGGTGTCGTCGCGGTCTCGGTCGGCGAGGGCCCGGACAACGACTGGCGCGTGACCGGGGTCGACCTGGCCGGCGGGACCTCGTCGTTCGGTCTCGCCCGGCTCGACCAGGTGCTGCCGCGCGTTCGGCTCGCGGTGCCGGGGCGTCACTACGTGCTCGACGCGGCGGCCGCCCTCGTCACCGGACTCGCCCTCGGCCATCGGTACGTCGATCTCGCGCGAGGCCTGGGCGAGTTCACCGGCACCGGACGCCGGATGGAGCGCAAGGGCGAGGCGGGTGGCGTCCGGGTCTACGACTCGTATGCCCACCACCCGGCCGAGATCACCGGCGACCTCGAGGCGGCACGTTCGCTGGCCGGCGACGGACGGCTCGTGGTCGCCTTCCAGCCGCACCTGGTCTCTCGCACGCGGATCTTCGGCGAGGCCATGGGCGTCGCCCTCGGCGCGGCCGACGAGGTCGTGGTCCTCGACGTGTACGTCGCCCGGGAGGAGCCCGACCCGGACGTGACCGGTCGGCTCGTGGCGGACGCCGTACCGCTGCCGGGGGAGCGGGTGCACTACGTACCCGACCTCGATGACGCCGCCGCAGAACTTGTCCGGCACGCCCGGCCCGGTGACCTGGTTCTGACCCTCGGCGCCGGTAGCGTCACCAGCGTCGGGCCCCGGGTGCTGGCCCTGCTGCCCGAAGTGGAGGTGTAGCCGTGTCGCTGTCCACGCTGCCTCGCAACCCGCTCAAGGGAAGCGGTCGGCGCGACCCCGAGACGCGCTCACGCCGGCGGTTCGCACGACGGCAGTGGCTGCGACGCTGGCTGGTCTGGCGCTACGTCATCGCCTCGGTGCTGCTGGTCGCTCTCACGGCCACCGCGATCTGGCTGGTGTTCTTCAGCTCCGCGCTCACCGTCAAGCAGGTCGACGTCCAAGGCGAGTCGCAGCTCACCACCGCGCGCGTGCTCGCCGCCGCGGACGTCCCCATGGGCGCCCATCTCGCCGAGCTCGACCTCGGTGCCATCCGGACTCGCGTCGCCGGGCTCGCGGCCGTCAAGCGCGTGGACGTCTCCCGCGACTGGCCCGACGGCGTCCTGATCCGGATCACTGAGCGTCACGAGGTCGCAGTCGTCGACATCGGTGGCCACTACCAGGCCATGGACTCCGACGGCGTCCTGTTCAAGACCTATCCCCGGCCGCCTGCGGCGCTGCCGCGGGTCGTGGCGGGTGCCACGATCGGCAGCGACGCCCTCGCGGAGGCAGCGCGCGTGATCGACAGCCTGCCCCCGGGGCTCGCGGCCCGGGTCGACCACGTCGGTGTCCGCGGCGTCGACCAGGTCACCTTGGCCCTGCGCAGCGGAGCAACCGTGATCTGGGGGAGCGATGCCCAGTCCGGGCTCAAGTCCCAGGTGCTCGAGCGACTGCTCGCCCACCCCGCGCGCACCTACGACGTCAGCGTCCCCGGCCAGCCGGTCACCACCACCGGTTGAGCAGTCTCGGGACCGCGGGCACGGCGTGTCTGCGCCGATCCGGACGCGCGACTCCTTAACGTCGTCGACAACACGAGGTTGACATAACTATAACCCTCCACTTGAGGGTGACGGTTAACGACACACCGTGCCATTCCCCGAATTGTGCAGTCCCAGACAGTTGCCAGCCGTCCGTCGTACCCAGCGGGCGGGTGACCCAGTCGTCCGGCCGCCGGCCGGGTGCGATCACCGGAGGCTTGAAACATGGCAGCAGCACAGAACTACCTGGCCATCATCAAGGTGGTCGGCATCGGTGGCGGTGGCGTCAACGCCATCAACCGGATGATCGAGGTCGGTCTCAAGGGCGTCGAGTTCATCGCGATCAACACCGACGCCCAGGCGCTCCTCATGAGCGACGCCGACGTCAAGCTCGACATCGGTCGCGAGCTCACGCGCGGCCTGGGTGCGGGCGCCGACCCCGAGGTCGGCGAGCGGGCCGCCGAGGACCACGCGGACGAGATCGAGGAGGTGCTCAAGGGCGCCGACATGGTCTTCGTGACCGCGGGTGAGGGCGGCGGCACCGGCACCGGCGGCGCTCCCGTCGCGGCGCGGATCTCCCGCAGCCTGGGGGCCCTCACCATCGGTGTGGTCACCCGGCCGTTCGCCTTCGAGGGACGGCGGCGTGCGAACTCCGCCGAGGAGGGCATCGCCAAGCTCCGCGAGGAGGTCGACACCCTCATCGTCATCCCGAACGACCGGCTGCTGTCGATCAGCGACCGCAACGTCAGCGTCCTCGACGCGTTCAAGCAGGCCGACCAGGTCCTGCTCCAGGGCGTCAGCGGCATCACCGACCTGATCACCACCCCCGGCCTGATCAACCTCGACTTCGCCGACGTGAAGTCGGTGATGGCCAACGCCGGCTCGGCCCTGATGGGCATCGGGTCCGCGCGCGGCGACGATCGTTCGGTGGCGGCTGCGGAGCAGGCGGTCTCCAGCCCGTTGCTCGAGGCCAGCATCGACGGCGCGCACGGGGTCCTGCTGTCGATCGCCGGTGGGTCCGACCTCGGGCTGTTCGAGATCAACGAGGCGGCGGCGCTCGTGTCACAGTCGGCACACCCGGAGGCCAACATCATCTTCGGTGCCACGATCGACGACGCGCTCGGTGACGAGGTGCGGGTGACGGTGATCGCGGCCGGCTTCGACGGCGGCATGCCGAAGCGACGCGAGCACGAGTCGGGCTTCCGTCGTACACCGCAGCAGCAGCAGAGCCAGGAGCAGACCCGGGCCGCGGCCCAGGTGCTCGCGGCCCAGAAGGTCGAGCAGCCCACCTCGGAGACCGAGCAGGAGCGCGAGACCGTCACCGCCGGCGCCCGGCCGCAGCCACCGCGGCCCGCCCTGCAGTTCGACGACGACGACCTCGACGTCCCCGACTTCCTGAAGTGACGGACAGGTTGTAGCGCCTGTCATCATCAAGGAGTTGTACGCCTCACGTCTGACCCACGGCCCCGTCGAGCTGGCCTTCACCGACCGGCACGGCGGGGTCAGCGGTGCGCCCTTCGACTCGCTCAATCTCGGCTGGTCGGGCGGTGACGAACCCGAGGCCATGGCGGAGAACCACCGCCTCCTCATGGACGACTTCGCCCCGGGCGACGGGATCGGACGGCTCGCCGAGCTCGGGCAGGTGCACGGCAACGACGTGGTGCTCGTCGGCCCGGAGGGTCCGGGTCACGAGGTCCACGACCACCTGCACGGCATCGGCGACGGGCTGGTGACCGCGGAGCCCGGCGTCACCTTGAGCGTGCGCGCGGCCGACTGCGTGCCGGTGCTCTTCGCCGACCGCGACGCCGGTGTGATCGGCGCGTGCCATTGCGGACGCCAAGGCGTCGTCGCGAGCATCGTGCCGGCGACCCTGGCGGCGATGCGCGACCTGGGCGCCACCGGCATCACGGCCTGGGTCGGACCGCACGTGTGCGGCCGCTGCTACGAGGTGCCCCAGCACCTGCAGGACGACGTCGCCGCTGTCGAGCCCGCCACCCGGGCCACCACCTCGTGGGGTACGCCGTCCCTCGACGTCGGTGCGGGGGTCGTCGCCCAGCTCGAGCGCGAAGGCGTCGAGGTCGTGGACGTGTCCCGCTGCACCATCGAGTCGCCCGACCTCTTCTCCTATCGACGCGACGGCAAGGTCTCGGGCCGGCAGGCCGGACTCATCCGGAGAACGGCATGACGCGCAAGGACGAGATCGCCGCCGGACTCGACGACGTACGCCGGCGCATCGAGGTCGCCGCATCGGCTGCCGCCCGCAGTCCCGACGAGGTGACCCTGGTCGTGGTCACCAAGTTCTTCCCGGCTTCCGACGTACGCCTGCTCGCCGAGCTCGGTGTCACCGACGTCGGTGAGAACCGCCATCCCGAAGCAGCGGACAAGCTCGCCGAGTGTGGCGACATCGACGTGCGGTGGCACTTCATCGGCGGTCTCCAGAGCAACAAGGCGTCGACCGTGGCGTCCTATGCCGACGTCGTCGAGTCGGTCGACCGGGCCAAGCTGGTCACTGCCCTCAACCGCGGCGCGCACGAGCGCTCGCACGAGGTCGACGTCCTGCTCCAGGTGAGTCTCGACCCACCCGGACGCGAGGGACGAGCGGGTGCCGACGCCACGGATCTGCCGGCCCTGGCCGACGCCGTCGACCAGGCAGGCATGCTCTCGCTCCGCGGCCTGATGGCGATCGCGCCACTCGGCGAGGACCCGGCGACGGCGTTCGCCCGGCTGGCGGAGGTGCGCGACGCCTTCGTCACGGAGCGACCCGGCGCGACCTGGCTGTCGGCGGGCATGAGCAACGACTTCGAGGCGGCCATCGGGGCCGGGGCGACACATGTGCGTGTCGGGTCCGCAATCCTCGGTGCGCGTCCCTCGATCAAGTAGCGTCACAACCACGACATGGGCCTCACCCGCCACAGGAGCGGCAGGCTGGTCACCGGGAACCTGGAGGATGGATCCATGAGCGGCGCGATGCGCAAGATCGGCGAGTACCTCGGCCTGCTCGAGGACACCGGCGTCTACGACGAGGAGTACGACGAGCAGGGGTACGCCGAGTCGAGGCAGCCACGTCGCTCCGCCGTGCCCTCGACGGCTCAGCCGGCACCGGTCGCGGACATCTCGCAGCGACGTCGTACGCACGCACCCGACGGTGCGCCGGCGATCGTCTCGGAGTTCTCGCGGATCACCACGCTGCACCCACGCACCTACAACGAGGCCCGCACCGTCGGCGAGAACTTCCGCGACGGTGTTCCGGTGATCATGAACCTGTCCGAGATGGACGACACGGACGCCAAGCGGCTCGTCGACTTCGCGGCCGGTCTGGTGTTCGCCACCCGCGGCACGATCGAGCGGGTGACCGCCAAGGTGTTCCTGCTTTCGCCGCCCAACGTCTCGGTGGCGGCCGAGGAGAAGCAGCGCATCGTCGAGGGCGGCTTCTTCAACCAGAGCTGACCGGACCCCCTGCGACCTGCGATGACACTCGCGTTCCATGGCGTGGAACTCCGCGCATGCGGAGTCACCCACTCGGCAGGTGAGGGGCTATTGTTCGACCGAAGACGTGTCCGTACCGCGAAACTAGGAATTGGGTGAGGTCATGCCGCTGACGCCTGAGGACGTGAGCAACAAGCGCTTTACTCCTGTCCGGCTCCGCGAGGGCTACGACATGGGTGAGGTCGACCAGTTCCTCGACGAGGTGGAGGCTGAGCTCGCTCGCCTCACCCGCGAGAACGACGACCTGCGCACGAAGCTCTCCGCGGCGCAGAGCGGTGCCGTCGACTCGGCGCCGGCCCCCATGCCGGAACCCCCCGCCCCGGAGCCCGTGGCAGCGATGCCGGAGCCCGAGCCGGAGCCGACGCCCGAGCCCGAGCCGGTCCCGACCCAGCAGACGCCGGCCTTCGGCGCCGTCGCCCCTGGCGTGGAGACGATTCGGGTCGAGACCGTGGGCGACGCCTCGAATGCCGCCGCGCGTCTGCTCGAGCTGGCCAGCCGCAACGCCGACCAGCTGGTCGAGGACGCCAAGAGCGAGGCCGACAAGATCGTCGGCGAGGCCCGGACCAAGGCCGAGCGCCTCGAGGGCGAGTCGAAGACGAACGCCGACAAGCTCGAGGCCGACGCACGGGGCCGTGCCCAGTCTCTCGACGCCGAGACCGCCGAGCGCCGTACCCAGCTGTTCGGCGACCTCGAGCGCGAGCGCGACACCCTCTCTCACGAGGTCGACAACCTGCGGGCCTTCGAGCGCGAGTACCGCTCTCGCCTCAAGACCTACTTCAGCCAGCAGCTCGAGGCTCTCGAGTCCTCGGCCACGGCAGACCCGACGACGCACGAGCCGGGGCTCGCGGCGCCCAAGCGGCTGCGCTCCGTCCTCGGCGACGACGAGGGCTGACCCGGACCCACCCGGTCTCACGTCTTCTCGGCCGGCCGGCATCCACTGGGTGCCGGCCGGCCGTCGTGTGTCACCCCCCGGAGGGGTGAGGCCTGGGCGGTGAGCCCGGGACCAGACTCCGCCCGGCAGCGGCTCCGCGGGCGTGCCTGCTTTGAGCGGACCCGCCGGGGGCTATACCCTCCGGGGCACGTACGGCGCGCGCCGTGCCTCTCTGCACCCGTCCCATCCCTTGCGCCCAGGCTCCGGAAGGCTTCCCATGGCTCGCAGCACGACCCGGTCGCTGGCCGGCAAGGCCGCCTCTGCCGCGCGGAAGGCGGTGTCTCGCTCCGCGGGCTCGTCGCGCACTGCTCGCAACGGCGCCTCGGCCCCGGCGAAGAAGGCCGGCGAAGAAGGCGGCGCCCGCCAAGAAGGTCGCGGTCAAGAAGGCGCGGTCAAGAAGGCGCCGGCGAAGAAGGCGGCCCCGGCGAAGAAGGTCGCGGCCAAGAAGGCGCCGGCGAAGAAGGCGGCGCCGGCCAAGAAGGCGGCCGTGAAGAAGGCGGCGCCGCGCCAAGAAGGCGTCCGCGAAGAAGGCGGCCTCGGCCAAGAAGGCGGCCGTGAAGAAGGCGGCGCCGGCCAAGAAGGCGGCCGTGAAGAAGGCGCGCCGGCCAAGACCTCCGCGAAGAAGGCGGCGCCCGCGAAGAAGGCGCCCGCCAAGAAGGCGCCCGCGAAGAAGGCGGCGCCGGCGAAGAAGGCGCCGGCCAAGAAGGCGCCGGCGAAGAAGGCGCCGGCGAAGAAGGCGCCCCCGGTGAAGAAGGCCGCAGCCACGAAGGCACCGGTCAAGAAAGCAGCGGTCAAGAAGGCGGCTCCTGCGACGAAGAAGGCGGCCCAGGCAGCAACGGCCCCTCCGGCGAAGAAGGCACCTCCCGTGAAGAAGGCCACGCCGCCACCGGCGGCGAAGAAGGCGGCGCCGAGGCGGCGCAGGGGCAAGGTCAACCCGGCCGACCTGCCGGTGCTCCCGGGCGAGAAGCCCTGGACCCAGGCCGAGCTCGACGAGGTCATCTCCGACCTCAACGACGATCGTGCGCGGGCGGTGCGCACCCTCAGCGCCCAGGAGGAAGAGCTCGCCGGCCTCATGCGCGACGCCGGTGACGGGGCCGGCCACGACCAGGCGGACATGGGTGCCACGAGCTTCGAGCGCGACCAGGAGCTCACCGTTCTCAACAACGAGCGCGAGAAGCTCGCCCAGATCGACCGCGCGCTGGCGCGCATCGCAGACGGCACCTACGGCGTCTGCGAGTCGTGCGGCAACCCCATCGGCAAGGGGCGATCCATGGCTTTCCCGCGTGCCACACTGTGCCTGTCATGCAAGCAACGCGAGGAACGTCGCTGAGTTCCACCGATCAGGCTGACCCGGCCGACGACTCGTCGCTCACCCGGTCGCGACACCGTGTGCTGTTCGTCCTCGTAGCTCTCGCGGCGTACGTCGTCGACCTGGGCACCAAGGTGCTCGCGGTCGCCCGGCTGACACCACACGAGCAGGTCGACGTGGTCGGTGGCCTGCTGCGGTTCGAGCTGGTCCGCAACCCGGGTGCCGCCTTCAGCACCGGGACGTCGTACACGATCATCCTCACGGCGATCGCCCTGATCGCGGCCGGCGTCGTGGTCCGGTTCGGCCGACGGCTCGGTGACCGCACCTGGGCCGTGGCTCTCGGTCTGCTCCTGGCCGGGGTCTGCGGCAACCTCACCGATCGACTGTTCCGCGAGCCGGGCTTCCTCCGCGGCCACGTCGTCGACTTCCTCGAGCTGCCGCACTGGCCGGTCTTCAACGTCGCCGACATGCTGATCGACGCGGCGGTGGGGCTGATCATCATCCAGACGTGGCGTGGAGTCGGGATCACCGGCACGCGCCACCAGCGGCCGTGAGCGAGCTCGACGGAGCCGAGCTGCGGGTCGTCTCCGTGCCCGACGGCCTGGCGGGGGAGCGGGTCGACGCCGCGATGGCCCGGATGTTCGGGGTGTCGCGTACGCGTGCGGCCGCGCTGATCTCGGACGGCCTCGTGCACGTCGACGGCGAGGTAGCGGGGAAGAGCGACCGGGTCCACGCCGGCGCCATGCTCGAGGCCACCCTCCCGGCGTCGGCCGACCCGATCGAGGTGAAGCCCGAGCTGGTCGAGGGCATCCGGATCATCCACGACGACGAGTCGATCGTCGTCCTGGACAAGCCCGTCGGGATCGCGGTCCACCCGTCACCGGGCTGGTCCGGACCGACCGTGGTCGGCCACCTCGTGGCCGCCGGCTTCCGGATCGCGACCAGCGGGGCGTCGGAGCGCCAGGGCATCGTCCAGCGCCTCGACGTCGGGACGTCCGGCGTCATGGTCATCTGCAAGGGTGAGCGGGCCTACTCGGTGCTGAAGAACGCCTTCCGGCAACGCACGGTCGACAAGGTCTACCACGCGCTCGTCCAAGGGCACCCCGACCCGCTGAGCGGGACCGTCGATGCGCCGATCGGCCGCCACCCGAGGGCGGACTACAAGTTCGCGGTGATGGCCGACGGCCGGCACAGCGTCACCCACTACGAGACGCTGGAGGCACACCGGTACGCCTCCCTGCTCGAGGTCCACCTGGAGACCGGGCGCACCCACCAGATCCGGGTCCACATGAGTGCCCTCAAGCACCCGTGCGTCGGGGACCTGACCTACGGCGCTGATCCGTCGCTCTCCCGCCGGCTCGGGCTTGAGCGGCAGTGGCTGCACGCCGTACGACTCGGTTTCGAGCACCCCGACTCCGGAGAGCACGTCGAGTACGAGTCGTCGTACCCCACCGACCTGGCGCACGCCCTGGAGGTCATCCGTGAGTCCGATTGAGCAGGACGTGGCAGTCCGGCGCGGTGGCCCGGAGGACGCCGACATCCTGGCCGACCTGTACTCCGAGACGCGCCGGGCGGCGTACCCGGAGATGCCGCACGCGATGCACACGGACGACGAGCATCGTGACTTCTACCGCAACCACGTGATGGCGCAGCCTGACCACACCGTGTGGGTGGCGGAGGCCGACGGCGAGATCCTCGGCTTCGCGCACTGCACGCCGACGTTCCTCGACGGGATCTACGTACGGTCGGACCTGCGAGGTCAGGGGATCGGCTCCCTGCTGCTGGACGTCGTCGAGGCGACGCACCCCGATGGATACGAGCTGTGGGTCTTCGTGTCCAACGTCGGTGCTCACCGGCTGTACCTGCGTCGCGGCCTGGTCGAGGTCGAGCGCACCGACGGCTCCGGGAACGAGGAGAAGGCGCCGGACATCAAGATGGCCTGGCGCCCCCGCTCGTGACGGTGTCGACGGCGTACTCGAAGATCCGACGCACCCGGTACGCCGGATCTTCGGGTGGGATCAGGCGAACGCCCTCCTCACCAGAGCGGTGATCTGCTTCTCGTCGGTGGCGCCGAGGGCCGTGACGGCGTACTCCGTGGGCCACACGTCGCCGTCGTCGAGGGCCGCTTGGTCGCTGAAGCCCATCGTCGCGTAGCGGGTCTTGAACTTCGCCGCGGCCTTGAACCAGCAGACGACCTTGCCGTTCTCACGCGCGTAGGCCGGCATGCCGTAGTAGGTCTTCACGACCAGATCGGGAACGTTCGAGGTGACGATCGCGTGGACGCGCTCGGCCAACGAGCGGTCGCCGTCGGTCATCTCGGCGATCTTGTCCAGGCAGGCCTGCGCCTCCTCGGCGGCCTTGGCGGCGCCCTTGCCGCCGGCCCGCTTGATCTCGTCGGCGTGCGCCTTCATGGCGGCCCGCTCCTCGTCGGTCCAGCCGCTGGCCTGCGTGTTCGTGGTCCTGGTCGCCATGTCGATCTCCTCGGTGGTCTACGTCGTGGTCGATGAGACCGAGCCTAGGAAGCCGCGTCCCCGGACGCTTCTCGAATCCTGACCGTTCGGACCGGCGAGGGGTGGTGGCTCCACCCGGCGCCGATCCGAGTGTCGGTGCGCCCTGCCACGATGCCGGGAAGTGGTCGCGTAGGCTGACGGTCTTCCCCCAGCTGGTCACCCCGGCGCTGCACGGTATGCCCGAGCCGTCGCCCTTCCGACCGCCTGACTTCTGCACGCCGCGCCGCTGAGGAGGACCGTCCAGCCCATGGGTTCCGGGTCCGACTTCGTCCATCTCCACGTCCACACCGAGTACTCCATGCTCGACGGGGCGGCCCGCCTGGACGACCTCTTCCGGCGTACGACCGAGCTCGGCATGGGTGCCATCGCGATGACCGACCACGGCAACGTGTTCGGTGCCTACGACTTCTACAGCAAGGCCGTGGCGGCGGGGGTCAAGCCGATCATCGGCATGGAGGCCTACCTCACGCCCAACACCAGCCGCTACGAGAAGAAGCGCGTCCGGTGGAACGACGGCGGCGAGGACGACGTCAGCGGATCGGGTGCCTACACCCACATGACCCTGCTGTCCGAGAGCAGGGCGGGCATGCACAACCTGTTCCGCCTCTCCAGCCGGGCCAGCATGGAGGGCTACTACTACCAGCCTCGCGCCGACCGCGAGCTCCTCGCCGAGTACGCCGAGGGGCTGATCGGCACCACCGGGTGCCCGTCGGGTGAGGTGCAGACCTGGCTCCGGATCGGCGACTACGCCAAGGCTCGCGAGAGTGCGGGGGAGTTCCAGTCCATCTTCGGCAAGGACAGCTTCTTCATCGAGCTGATGGACCACGACCTGGCGATGGAGAAGCGTGTACGTGACGGTCTTCTCCAGCTCAGCCGCGACCTCTCCATCCCGGTGATCGCCACCAACGACTCGCACTACGTCATGCCCGAAGATGCGCCGGCGCACGAGCATCTGCTCTGCGTCTCGTCGGGCTCGGTGATGAGCGACCCCAAGCGGTTCAAGCTCGACGGCAACGGCTACTACATCAAGTCCGCCGCCGAGATGCGCGAGCTCTGGGAGGGCAAGCACGGCATGAAGGAGGCGTGCGACAACACGCTCCTCATCGCCGAGCGGTGCGAGACCTCGTTCACCGAGGGCAACGGCACCTACATGCCCCGGTTCCCGGTTCCCGACGGGCACACCGAGGAGTCGTGGTTCCGCCAGGAGGTCGACGAGGGCCTGCAGCGCCGCTACGCCGGTGACGTCCCCAGCGCGGTGCGCGACCGGGCCGACTTCGAGGTCGGCGTGATCCTCCAGATGGGGTTTCCCGGCTACTTCCTCGTCGTGGCCGACTTCATCAACTGGGCCAAGGACAACGGCATCCGGGTGGGTCCCGGCCGTGGATCGGGTGCGGGCTCGATGTGCGCCTACGCGCTGCGCATCACCGACCTCGACCCGCTCGAGCACGGCCTGCTGTTCGAGCGCTTCCTCAACCCCGAGCGCCTCTCGATGCCCGACTTCGACATCGACTTCGACGAGCGCCGGCGCAGCGAGGTCATCCGCTACGTCACGGAGAAGTACGGCGACGACCGCGTCTCGATGATCGTCACCTACGGCACGATCAAGGCCAAGCAGGCCGTCAAGGACGCCAGCCGCATCCTCGGCTACCCGTTCGCGATGGGTGACCGCATCACCAAGGCGATGCCGGCCGCCGTGATGGGCAAGGACATCCCGCTCAAGCAGATCTTCGACCCCGAGCACAGGCGCTACGGCGAGGGCGGCGAGTTCCGCTCGCTCTACGAGTCCGACCAGGACGTCAAGACCGTCGTCGACACCGCGATCGGGATCGAGGGCCTCAAGCGTCAGTGGGGCGTGCATGCCGCCGGCGTGATCATGTCGAGCGAGCCGCTGATCGACATCATCCCGCTGATCCGGCGCCCGCAGGACGGCGCGATCATCACCCAGTTCGACTACCCGATGTGCGAGCACCTCGGGTTGATCAAGATGGACTTCCTCGGGCTGCGCAACCTCACGGTGCTCGACGACACGGTCAAGAACATCGCGCGCAACCGTGGTGAGACCGTCGTGGTGGAGGAGCTCGCCCTCGACGACCCCGCGACGTACGCCCTCATGCAACGCGGTGACACGCTCGGGGTCTTCCAGCTGGACGGCGGGCCGATGCGGGCGCTGCTGCGGTCGATGCGGCCCGACCAGTTCGCCGACATCTGCGCGGTCGGTGCGCTGTACCGGCCCGGCCCGATGGGCATGGACTCCCACAACAAGTACGCCCGTCGCAAGACGGGGCGCGAGCCGATCGAGCCGATCCACCGCGAGCTGGAGGAGCCGCTCGCGGAGATCCTCGGTGAGACCTACGGCCTGACGGTCTACCAGGAGCACGTGCTCGCCATCGTGCAGAAGGTCGCCGGATACTCCCTCGGCCAGGCCGACCTGCTGCGCAAGGCGATGGGTAAGAAGAAGCGCGAGATCCTGGACGCGGAGTTCGTGCCGTTCGAGGGCGGCATGCTCGCCAACGGCTACTCCAAGGGCGCCATCAAGACCCTCTGGGACGTCCTGGTCCCGTTCAGCGACTACGCGTTCAACAAGGCCCACGCGGCGGCGTACGGCCTGGTGTCGTACTGGACGGCGTACCTCAAGGCGAACTACCCGGCCGAGTACATGGCCGCGCTCCTGACCTCGGTCAAGGACGACAAGGACAAGATGGCGATCTACCTCAACGAGTGTCGCCGGATGAAGATCCAGGTCCTGCCGCCCGACGTCAACGAGTCCGACGCCACCTTCACCCCGGTCGGCTCCGACATCCGCTTCGGGCTCACCGCGATCCGCAACGTCGGTGCGAACGTCGTCGACAAGGTCGTCCTGGCGCGCGTCGAGAAGGGTCGCTACGAGCACTTCAACGACTTCCTCGACAAGGTCGACCCGCTGGCGTGCAACAAGCGCGTCATCGACTCGTTGATCAAGGCCGGCGCCTTCGACGACATGAAGCACAAGCGCCGTGCGCTGGTCGCGATCCACGAGCAGGCCGTCGACCGCTACTCCTCGGTCAAGAAGGACTCCGGCGGCGGACAGGACTCCTTGTTCGACGACCTGATGGCCGGTGACGCTCCGCCGATCTTCGACATGACCGTCGCGGTCCCCGACATCGACGAGTGGGACAAGATGACGCTGCTCGGGCACGAGCGGGAGATGCTCGGGCTCTACGTCTCCGACCATCCACTGACGGGCCTCGAGCACGTCCTCCAGGGAGCGTCCGACTGCAGCATCGGCCAGCTGCTCCTCGACGAGGAGCGCCCGGAGAACAGCCCGATCACGATCACCGGGCTGATCACCTCCGTGCAGCGCAAGATCACGCGCAAGGGCGACAGCTGGGCCGTCGTGACGATCGAGGACCTGGACGGCGGGATCGACGTCCTGCTCTTCCCGGGCACCTACCAGCTCGCCGGCAGCCTCCTCACCGAGGACGCCATCGTCACCGTGAAGGGCAAGCTCTCCCGCAGCAAGGACCAGCCGGAGATCCGGGCAGAGGAGGTCACGGTCCCCGACCTCGAGGACGGGCCGAGCGGTCCGGTGGTCGTGAGCCTGCCCTCGACCCGGGTCAACGAGCACGTCGTCGCCCAGCTGGTGGAGGTGCTGCGCACCCATCCCGGTGTGACCGAGGTGCACCTGCGCCTCCGCAGTCGCGACGACACCAAGGTGCTCAAGGTGGGTGACAATTTCCGGGTGACAGCCGGTGCAGCGCTGTATGCCGATCTCAAGCATTTGTTGGGACCAGGTTGTCTGGCGGGGTGAGCGAGTACGACGATCGCGCCGGACGACGGTTCCTTGCGCCGGGGAGCGCCTGGCCGGCCCACGTGCGCACGGTCCTGTTGGTGCTGCTCGGATACGCCGTCGTGGGCGCGGTCGCCGGGGCGGTCTGGGAGGCGGTGTGGAACCCGCCGGGCCAGGTCATCGCCGAGCACCAGGTCTTCTTCGACAGCTACGCGTCGCTGCGACGGGTCTTCACCGGCACCGGCTGGTACGTCGTGGTCGGCTCCCTCGCGAGTGGTCTGGTGTCGCTCGTGGTCTGCCTGCTCACCCGCCACCGGGCGCTGCTGACCCTGGCTCTGGTGATCCTCGGATCCGCGGTCGGCGCCGCGGTGATGCTGAAGGTCGGCACCTCGCTCGGCCCGCCCGACCCGGCGAGCATCGCCCTCCACACGGTCAAGCGCACGACCGTTCCGGGTGCGCTGACCGTCGAGGGCACGAGCCACCTGGGGATCAAGAGTCCCTATCTGGTGTGGCCCACGGCTTCCTTGCTCGTGCTCGCGGTGGTGTTCATGGTCCTGCCGACGCCTCCGTTCCCGCGTGATCATCGCGACACGTCACCCCACAGATCCGCGCGAAGCCGGCTTCCGGGACGCCCGCCACGGGTAGGCTCCGCTCGCGCCCGCTCGGTGCGCGATCCACACGGGGAGAACCAGATGTCTGAGCAGCAACCGCCCGCGGGCACGCCCGAATACCTCGAGTACGGCGGTGGATGCACCGATCCCTCCCGACTCGACGGCACCGCCCGAGGTCACCGGCGGTCGGGGCGGTCGTCGTGCCTGGTGGATCGGCGGCGGCGCCGTGGCCCTGCTCGGCGTGGGTGCCGGCGCCTGGGCGGCGCTCGGGTTCTTCCAGCAGGGTGCCCAACCGGCCGAGGCGCTGCCGTCGACCACCGTCGCGTACCTCAGCATCGACCTCGACCCGGCAGGTGGGCAGAAGATCGACGCCTTCCGCACCCTGAACAAGTTCCCCGCCTTCAAGGACCAGGTCGGCGTCGACAGCGTCGACGAGCTGCGCCACAAGATCGGCGAGGAGCTCGTCGGCCAGGCCGACTGCCCGGGACTCGACTACGACCGCGACATCGACCCGTGGCTCGGAGACCGGATGGCCGTCGCCGGCGTCGAGCTGGACGGTGACCCCGACCCCCAGGTCGTCGCCGTTCTCCAGGTCAAGGACGAGGGCCAGGCGCGCGAGGGGATCAAGAAGCTCAACGCCTGCGACGACTCCGGCGAGGAGCCGGCGGTCGGGTTCCACGACGGTTGGGCCGTGTTCGCCGAGAACCAGAAGAACGTCGACGCGGTCCTGGCCGCGACCGACAAGGGCACGCTGGCCGATGACGCGACGTACCAGAAGTGGACGAAGGCCGTGGGCGAGGCAGGCGTCGTCAACGCCTACGCCTCACCCGAGGCCGGTCGGGCCCTGGCCCGGCAGCTCGGCGGACTGTTCAGCGGTGGGGTGCCGACGCTGGAGGGAGCCACCTCTGTCCAGAGCGCCGTGCCCGCCGCCTACCACGTCACCACAGCGGACGACAGCGGCGATGACCCGTTCACGAAGGCCCTCTCCTCCTTCAAGGGAGGTGCCGCGACCCTGCGGTTCACCAGCGACGGGCTCGAGTTCGCCGCGGCCGCCGACGGCGGCACCCCGCAGCTGGCCGAGGTCACCGGCAACACCGGTGGCACGCTCGTGCAGCGGCTCCCCGGCGACACGGCCGCTGCGGCGGGCGTCAGCCTGCCGAAGGGGTGGCTGGACCGGCAGCTCGACCAGATGTCGTCCATGTTCGGTGGCATGGGCATGTCGAAGGACGACGTCGTGCGGGAGCTCTCCCAGGAGACCGGACTCGACGTCCCCGCCGACATCCAGACGTTGCTGGGCTCGGGGCTCTCGATCTCCGATCGGTCACGACTTCGACTTCGAGGCCGCCGCCAACTCGCAGGACGGCAGCGGACTTCCGATCGCAGTGACCGTCAAGGGCGACTCCGACGCGATCGAGCAGGTGCTGGACAAGATCCGCGCTCGGGCGGGCGACCTGGCCTTCCTCGACTCGGACACCCAGGGCGGCCTCGTGGCGATCGGCCCGTCCGCGGACTACCGGCAGCAGGTGCTCCACGGTGGCGACCTCGGCGACAACAGCACCTTCACGAGTGCCGTGCCGGACGCCGGCGATGCGAGCTCGCTGTTCTACGTGAACGTCGATGCCCTGGAGCCGTCGATCACCAAGGCTGCCGCGGGCGACCAGGAGACCGTCGACAACGTCAAGCCGCTGCAGGCGCGTCGGGCTCTCGTCATGGAACGACGACGGCGTGATCCGCTTCTCGTTCAAGGTCTCGACGAACTTAGCGCAAGGCCCCAGGCACTCTCACCGGGTCTCGACGCACTCGTGCGACCTCGTTCCTCGGTCGCGTCGCTTGCTCGACCTGGCCGCGCCCACGCGGAGCGCTCGTTCCTCGCACTCCGCTGCGCGTCTCAGTTCGGTGACCAGCGGGTGCGGGCGATCTCGGTCGCCGGCAGCGACGGGAAGACCCGCATGGTGCGCAGCTCGGTGCGGAGGACCTCGGTGACCATCTGGAGTCGGCCTTCGGCGTCCTCGGCCTCGAGCAGCGCCTGTCGCTGAGCGAGCGTGAGCGGGGCGAGGGCGGCCAGCGCCCACGAGAGGTACGCCGGGTCTCGGGGGAGGTCGCCACTCGGCGGCTCGCGGTCGATCTCGAGCAGCGCCTCGCGGTAGGCGTCGTACGTCGCGCGCGCGGCGAGGTCGACGGGTTCGGGGACCGGTACGTCGTGCTCGGCCAGCGGGGTCACCTTCCCGACCGGATAGGTGCCGGAGGTGTCCAGGTGCTCCAGCTCGATGCGGTCGAGTCCGACGGCGACCAGCTCGAAGGTGCCGTCGGCGTGCGCCTCGACCTCGGTCATCTTGACCCGGCAGCCGATCTTGAACAGCCACTGCGCGCCATGCTCGCCGACCTCGTAGCCCTCGCGGATGCCGACCGACCCGAAGACACGCTCGGTCGGGTCCTCGACCCGGAGGAGGTGGTGGACCAGTGCGCGGTAGCGGTCCTCGAAGACCTGGAGCGGCACGCTCATCCCCGGGAAGAGCACCGTGTTCAGCGGGAACATCGGGAGCGAGTCGCTCATGCGTCGAGCGTAGCCACCTGCGGGTCGGCTGGCGCGCAAGCGCGCGGCGTCGTTCGCCCCGGCGTCCACGCCGGCTCCGCCGGCAGGGGACGCCCTCTCTCAGCCGCTTAGAATTCGACGCATGATCGGGAGGATCGACCTGCGCGGCAGCACGCCCGCGGACTACCGCGAGGTGGTGCCGCGGGCCGCTGGCGACGTCGATGCGGCCGTCGAGGCCGTTCGTCCGATCTGCGACGCCGTCCGGGCCCGAGGCGCGGACGCGATCCGAGAGCTCTCCCTGCAGTTCGACGGGGTCGCGCCCGAGCAGCTCCGCGTCCCGGCATCGGCCCTGGACCGAGCCCTGACCGAGCTGGACCCGGCCGTGCGGGCGGCGCTCGAGGAGTCGGTCGCGCGACTGCGGCGCACCTGTGAGGCCGAGCTGGAGCAGCGACGTCACGACCTCCCTCGGCGAGGGGGCCACGGTCACCCACCGGATGGTGCCGGTGCGCCGGGTCGGGCTCTACGCACCGGGTGGGCTCGCGCCGCTCGTCTCGAGCGTCGTGATGAACGTCGTCCCGGCCCAGGTCGCGGGGGTCTCGTCACTCGCGCTGGCGAGCTCACCGCGCAAGGAGCACGGCGGGTTGCCCGAGCCGACCATCCTCGCCGCGTGCGCTCTCCTCGGCGTCGACGAGGTGTACGCCGTCGGGGGTGCCCAGGCGATCGCGATGTTCGCCTACGGGGCGGGGGAGTGCGAGCGGGTCGACATGGTCACCGGTCCCGGCAACATCTACACCGTGGCCGCCAAGCGACTGCTCAAGGGTCGGGTCGGCATCGACGCCGAAGCCGGGCCGACCGAGATCGCGATCCTGGCCGACGACACCGCGGACGCGGCGTACGTCGCCGCCGACCTGGTGAGCCAGGCCGAGCACGACCCGCAGGCCGCGAGCGTGCTGGTCACCGACTCAGCGCGCCTCGCCGACGAGGTCGAGGCCGAGCTCGACAAGCAGGTGCACGCCACCCGGCACACCGAGCGCATCCTGGCGGCCTTGGGTGGGCAGCAGTCGCGCATCGTGCTCGTCGACGACCTCGAGCAAGGCCTGGCCGTCGTCAACGCCTATGCCGCGGAGCACCTCGAGATCCAGACCGCCGACGCGACCGCGGTCGCCCAGCGGGTGCACAACGCCGGCGCGATCTTCCTCGGGCCCTTTGCGCCGGTCTCCCTCGGCGACTACTGCGCCGGGTCCAACCACGTGCTTCCGACGGCCGGCTGTGCCTGCCACTCGTCGGGACTGTCCGTGCGTTCGTTCCGCAAGGCCGTCCACGTCGTCGACTACTCGCGTGACGCGCTGGCGGAGGTGGCTGACCACGTCGTCGCCCTGGCCGAGGCAGAGGACCTGCCGGGTCATGGCGAGGCCGTGAAGGTGCGGTTCCACCGATGAGCCCCGCCCGGCTCCGGGAGGAGCTCCAGGGCATCGAGCCGTACGGCGCCCCCCAGCTCGACGTCCCGGTCCTCCTCAACGTCAACGAGAACCCGTACCCGCCGTCCGCCGCGGTGGTGGCGGACATCGAGCGCGCCGTCGCCGAGGCGGCGCGTCAGCTCAACCGCTACCCCGACCGCGAGTTCACCGCGCTGCGCGAGGCGCTGGCGGCGTACCTCGGGCACGGCGTCGCGCCCGACCAGGTCTGGGCAGCGAACGGCTCCAACGAGGTGATGCTCCACCTGCTCCAGGCGTACGGCGGCCCGGGCCGGCTGGCGGTGAGCTTCGCGCCGACCTACTCGATGTATCCCGAGTACGCCCGCGACACCCACACGGCCTGGGAGCTCGGTCATCGCGAGGAGGACTTCTCCCTCGACCTCGACCGCGCGGTCTCGCTGGTGCGCGAACGACGCCCCGACGTCGTGCTGCTGCCGTCGCCGAACAACCCCACGGGCACGGCCTTGCCACCCGAGGCCATCGGTGCGTTGTGCGAGGCGTTGGGCGACGGGCTGCTGGTCGTCGACGAGGCGTACGCCGAGTTCCGCCGGGCCGGCACGCCCAGCGCGCTCGAGCTGCTGCCGGCGTACCCGAACCTGGTCGTGACCCGCACGATGAGCAAGGCGTTCGCACTGGCCGGCGCCCGCGTCGGGTACCTCGCCGCGGCGCCCGAGATCTGCGACGGGCTCCGGGTCGTGCGCCTGCCCTACCACCTCTCGGCCGTCACCCAAGGGGTCGCCTGCGCGGCCCTGCGCCATGCCGACGAGCTCCTCGCGGCGGTCGACCGCCTCCGCGGCGAGCGCGACGCCACCGTGGAGTGGCTCCGGGGTCAAGGATTCTCGGTCGCCGACAGTGACGCGAACTTCGTACTGTTCGGGACGTTCGCCGACCGGCACGCCGTGTGGCAGGGCCTGCTGGACCGTGGCGTCCTGATCCGCGAGACCGGACCGGACCGCTGGCTGCGCGTCTCGATCGGGACCGAGGTCGAGATGGCAGCATTCCGTGAGGCACTCACGACCGTGACGACTCTGCCCGACACAGAGGGGACCCACCCATGAGCCGCAGCGCCAGCCTCGACCGGCAGACCCAGGAGTCCAAGGTCCACGTCGAGCTCGACCTCGACGGGGCGGGCCGCGCCGATGTCTCGACCGGCGTCGGCTTCTACGACCACATGCTCGCGTCGTTCGCACGGCACGCGCTGGTCGACCTGACGGTCTCCACCGAGGGCGACACGCACATCGACGCGCATCACTCCGTCGAGGACACCGCGATCGTGCTCGGTCAGGCGCTGCGTCAGGCGCTCGGCGACAAGATCGGCATCCGGCGTTTCGGTGACGCGACCGTGCCCCTCGACGAGGCACTGGTGCAGTGCGCCGTCGACGTGTCCGGCCGCCCCTACTGCGTCCACGTCGGAGAGCCCGACGGTCAGGCGTACGTCGTCATCGGCGGCGAGACCGGCCCGGCGTACTCGGGGTCGCTGACGCGTCACGTCTTCGAGACCCTGGCGTTCCACGCGCAGATCGCGGTCCACGTCCGAGTCCTCTCGGGTCGCGACCCGCATCACCTCGTGGAGGCGCAGTTCAAGGCGTTCGCCCGAGCCTTCCGCGACGCGGTCGCGATCGACCCGCGCGAGACCGGCGTACCCAGCACCAAGGGCGTCATTTGAAGAAGCAGGTCGTCGTCCTCGACTACGGCTCCGGCAACCTCCGCTCGGCCGTCCGCGCCCTGGAGCGGGCCGGAGCCGAGGTCGAGCTCACCTCCGACCGGTCTGCGTCCGAGTCAGCCGACGGCCTCGTCGTCCCCGGCGTCGGCGCCTTCGCGGCGTGCATGGCCGGGCTCCGTGGCGTCGACGGACCGCGCGCCATCGGTCGTCGGCTGTCCGGCGGACGACCCGTGCTCGGCATCTGTGTCGGGATGCAGGTCCTCTTCGCGCGTGGCGTCGAGCACGGCGTCGAGACCGAGGGCTGCGACGAGTGGGCGGGCACGGTCGAGCGGCTGCAGGCGCCGGTCGTGCCGCACATGGGCTGGAACACCGTCGACGTCCCCGAGGGCTCGACGTTGTTCGCCGGGGTCGAGCGCGAGCGCTTCTACTTCGTCCACTCCTACGCCGCTCGCTCCTGGGAGCTGCAGACCGACGGGCACACCCGGGCCCCGCTGGTGACCTGGAGCGAGCACGGAGGCGACCGGTTCGTGGCCGCCGTCGAGAACGGCCCTCTCTGCGCGACCCAGTTCCACCCCGAGAAGTCCGGCGACGCCGGGGCCGCCCTGCTCCGCAACTGGGTGAACCTCCTATGAGCAAGGAGCGCGCCCAGCGTCGTGCCGAGCGCGAGCGTGCGGCGGCTGCCGAGGCGGCGGCCCGACAGAAGGCTGCCGAGCGCCGCACACGCGCCCGGGCGAGACGCAGAGCACTGACCGGGTGGATCCCACGGCCTCATGTCATGCCGGGTGCGCTCGCGGCACGACGACGGGCGGAGCTGATGGGTGCCCTCGGGCTGCTGTTCCTGCTCAACCTGCTGGTCTGGATCGTGCGACCGGACTGGGCCGCACGGCTCGGCGCTCTCGTCGTCAGCATCGTCGTGTTCCCGGTCGTGCTGCTCGCGGTGCGCAAGCCATGAGCCCGCTCATCGTCGTCACCGGTGTGCCCGGTGCCGGCAAGACCAGCCTGTCCACCGCCCTCGCCGAGCGCCTCGGGTGCGCGCTGATCTCGCTCGACGAGATCAAGGAGGACCTCGCCCTCGAGGCCGAGGACACTCCGCGCGAGTGGCTCCGATACGACGCCGAGGCCGAGCTGGTCCATCGGCTCGACGCGTTCGGCGGCGAGGCCGTGGTGGACATCTGGATCGCGCCCCGGCGCGACACCGAGCGCATCCGCGACCTGCTCAAGCGGTGGTGGGAGCAGCTGGTCGAGGTGCGGTGCCAGGTGCCGGCCGCGGTCGCTGTCGATCGGTACGTCGCGCGCCCGCGTTCGTGGCCCCATCTGCCCCCGGACGCCGACACGCTCGCCCGCATCCGCGACGCGGCCGACCATCCCGAGGCGCTGGGCGCTCCACGCACGGTCGTCCTCGACACCACCCGCCCGGTGGAGATCGGTGACGTGGTCACCGCCGTACGCCGCGAGACGGGCGCTCGGCGGACGGTGCGACGCCACCAGCTCGGTAGCTAGGGTCGAGCGCGTGCCTGAGCTCGAGCTGCTCCCTGCCGTCGACGTCGCCGACGGCCAGGCGGTCCAGCTCGTCCAGGGCGTGGCCGGCTCGGAGAAGCGGTTCGGTGACCCGGTCGAGGCGGCGCTGCGCTGGCAGGAGGCCGGTGCCGACTGGATCCACCTGGTCGACCTCGATGCGGCGTTCGGTCGCGGGCACAACCGCGCGCTGCTCGCCTCGATCGTCGGACGGGTCGACGTCCGGGTCGAGCTGAGCGGTGGCATCCGCGACGACGACTCGCTGGCGGCCGCGATGGCGACCGGTTGTCGTCGCGTGAACATCGGCACGGCCGCTCTCGAGCAGCCCGAGTGGTGCGCGGCTGCGATCGCGCAGTGGGGAGACCGGGTCGCCGTGGGACTCGACGTCCGCGGCCGCACGCTCGCCGCGCGCGGCTGGACCCGCGACGGCGGCGACCTCTACGACGTGCTGGTCCGTCTCGATGCCGAGGGATGTGCGCGCTACGTCGTCACCGACGTGAACAAGGACGGCATGCTGCAGGGCCCCAACCTCCAGCTCCTCCGCGACGTCTGCGCGGCCACCGATCGCCCGGTCGTCGCGAGCGGTGGCATCACCGAGCTCGCGGATCTCGAGGCACTGGCCCGGCTCGTGCCCGAGGGAGTCGAGGGCGCAATCGTCGGCACGGCGCTGTACGAGGGCCGGTTCACCCTCGAGGACGCCCTGGGCATGACACGAGGCCTGTCGTGAGTGTCGCGGTCCGGGTGATCCCGTGCCTCGACGTCGACGCGGGGCGGGTCGTGAAGGGCGTGAACTTCGAGAACCTCCGCGACGCCGGTGATCCCGTCGAGCTGGCGCGGCGGTACGACGCCGAAGGAGCCGACGAGCTCACCTTCCTCGACATCTCGGCCTCCCACGAGGGTCGCGCGACGACGATGGAGATCGTCTCCCGGACCGCCGAGGAGGTGTTCATCCCGCTGACCGTCGGCGGGGGAGTGTCGTCGGTCGAGGACGTCGACCGGCTGCTCCGGGCCGGCGCTGACAAGGTCGCCGTCAACACCGCGGCCATCCACCGGCCCGAGCTCGTCCGCGAGATCGCCGACCGCTTCGGCTCGCAGGTGCTGGTGCTGTCGGTGGACGCACGGCGCGCGGAAGGCACGGACTCGGGTTTCGAGGTCACCACGCACGGCGGTCGGAAGGCAGCCGGGCTCGACGCGGTCGCCTGGGCGGCGCGCGGCGCGGAGCTGGGTGTGGGCGAGATCCTGCTCAACGCCATGGACGCCGACGGCACGAAGGCCGGCTTCGACCTCGAGCTGATCCGCCTGGTGCGCAGCGCCGTGACGGTGCCGGTGATCGCCTCCGGTGGAGCCGGAGCCGCCGCGGACTTCCCACCTGCCGTCGAGGCCGGTGCGGACGCCGTGCTCGCCGCGACCGTCTTCCACTTCGGGACCGTCTCGATCGCCGAGGTGAAGGCCGCGCTCGATGAGGCCGGACACCAGATCCGATGAGGCCACCGGCCGAGGACGCCGCACGCGCGCTCGTCGCCGAGCGGTACCCGGACGCGATCCAGGCCTGGCTGGCCGGCTCGACGACCACCGGCCACGCGACCGACACCTCCGACCTCGACATCACCGTCCTGCTCGTCGAGGTCGAGGTGCATCGCGAGTCGTTGGAGTGGGTCGGGTGGCAGGTCGAGCTGTTCGTGCACACGGCGTCGTCGATCGAGCACTTCGTGGCCAAGGACCTGCAACGTCGTCATCCGACGATGGCCCGGTTGGTCGCCTCAGGTGTCCCGTTGCTCGCCGGCGGTGGCACTGGCGACGACGTACGCCGTCGGTGCGAGGACGTGCTCGCGCAAGGTCCTGGGCCTGTCACTCCGGACGATCTCGAGCTGATGAGGTACGGCCTCACCGACCTGCTCGACGACCTGGCCGACGACCGCCCCGCGACCGAGCTCACGGCCGTAGCGGTCAGCGTGTGGCGCGAGACCGCCGAGCTCGCCCTGGCCGCGGCCGGCGCATGGTCCGGGACCGGCAAGTGGCTGATGCGGGAGCTGCGTGATCTCGACACACGCGAGGGCTCGAGGCTGGCCGCCGAGCTCGACACCGCCCTGCGCCGTGCTCTCGCCGGTGACCGCGCGGCGCTGCTGGCTCTGGCCGAACAGGCGCTCGAACGGTGCGGCGGGCGCTACTGGGCCGGCCTGTACCGCGCGGCCGAGCTGCCGTGAGATGGCCGCTGTCCCGAAATGGCCAAACGGCGCTCGCATGGAGAGCGCGAGCGCCGTTCGTCGTGGCCATGGGCTTGGGGGGTGTGGCCACTTTCCGACAAGGTAGCCAAAGGATTCTGTGAGCGTGGCCCACTTAGCAAAAACTTGACGGTCCCGTGAGCGGGTCGACAAGCCCGGGCACACGGCCGCTGCAGGCGTGATTCCGGCGCCTGAATGCACATGCGGAGCGTGGAATGATCCGCCCCTTCCTGTTCCGAACGCGCATCCCGTGGTCGCACCCTTCTCGCCGACCATCCAATTCTTTACCTTCCGGCTCGGATGGAACACTGGGGTCATGGACCTCGACGCCGCCGTCGCCGCGCGCCTGAAGCGGAACGACGCCGGCCTGGTCGCGGCGGTCGCCCAGCAGCACGACACGGGCGAGGTGCTGATGCTCGGATGGATGGACGACGAGGCGCTGGCACGCACGCTCGCGTCCGGCCGGGCGACGTACTGGAGCCGGAGCCGCGGTGAGTACTGGACCAAGGGCGACACCTCGGGACACCGCCAGTGGGTACGCCGGGTCAGCCTCGACTGTGACGGCGACACGGTGCTCCTTCAGGTCGACCAGGAGGGGCCCGCCTGTCACACCGGCACTCGCACCTGCTTCGACGACGGTCTGGTGTGGGAGATCGACGACGCCGCCGCGGCCGGTGCCTCCACCGGTGACTGAGGGGCGGCGCCTGTTCGGCCCGGCCGTCCTCGCGGGCGTGGCCGGCGCCGGGATCTGCGCTCTCGCCGGCGGCAAGCCGTGGGCAGCACCCGACAGCCGGCCCGGATCGACCCTCGTCGAGAAGACGGGGGGTCATGTCCCGCTCGCCGCAGCACTCGGACTGGCCGGCCTCGCCTGCTGGGGCGTCGTCCTGGTGACGCGCGGCCGCGTGCGGAGGGTGGTGGCGGCGCTGGGTGCGGTCGTGGCGATCGGCCTCGTCGCGACCGCGGTGGTCGGACGCTCCTCGGCCATCGACTCGGCCCGTCAGGGCACCGTCGCCCTCGGCCGTACGCCGGCCGGCGCGCACACCACCGCCTGGTGGTGGGTCGCCCTCGTCGCGGCCGTGGTCGCGCTCGCCGGCTCGGCCCTCGCCGTACGCCATGTGCGGGTCTGGCCCGAGATGGGGAGCCGGTACGACGCTCCCGCAGGTGCCCCGCGGGCTCAGGATCCGGCCGAGATGGAGGACGTCGATCTGTGGCGCGCCATCGACCAGGGGCGCGACCCGACGGACCGGGGTGACGATTAGGATGCCGTCGACCGCCGACCCACGCTGAGGAGCCCTGCATGTCTGACAACCACGGCAACACCCCGGCCGCTTGGGCCGCGGTGTCGGTCGCGATGCTCGGGTTCGTGGTCGGGGGCATCGGGTTGATGTTCGACCCCATCAACTACCCGATCTTCTGGGTCGGCGTGGCCATCGGGTGCGCCTCACTCGTCGTGTTCATCGTGATGGCGAAGATGGGGCTCCACGGACCAGGGCACTGATGACCCTGACCGCAGCCCCACGCGACGTCCGGCCGCGGTCGGAGCGTCTGAGGAGTCCGCTGCTGACCGTCGCTACGCTGGCGGCGGCAACGCTGGCGCTCCACGTGCGCGACCCCCACGTGACCCACTCCTGGGGGGTGTGCCCGCTCTACGCGATGACCGGCATCTACTGCCCGGGGTGCGGCGGGCTCCGCGGCGTCAACGACCTGACCGACGGACATGTCGGTCAGGCCGCATCGAGCAACCTCCTGCTGGTGCTCGCGCTGCCGTTCGCGGCGGCGTTCTTCGCACGCTGGGCCTACGGAGCCTGGACCGGTCGAGAGGTGCGCGCGGTCCCGGCGATGCCGAGAACTGTCACGGCGACGCTCATCGTCGTCGCCGTCGCCTTCACGGTCGTCCGCAACCTGCCCGGCAGCTGGCTCGCGCCCTGAGGCATCGCCCCTCAGCCGGGCGAGGACTCAGCGGTTGACGACGATGATGATCCCGACGACGAAGAGCGCGATGTCGACGTAGCCGAGGATCTCACCGGCCTTGGCCATGCCGCCGGGCCCACCGTCGCGCTGGGCCTGCCGAGCGAGCACGATGGCGACCGGTCCGAGGATGATCCCGAAACAGAGCAGGCCGACGATGCCGCACACCAAGGACCACACTGCCTTGGGGCTGTTCGCCTTGGCCGGCGGCGGGGCGCCGTACGGCGAGCCACCGGGAGGCGGCGGCGGAGGCGTGTCGTAGCTCATGGCGGTCCCCTTCCGAGGGGTCATCTGTCCGGATGGCCCGGTGCGCGACCCTACCGACGCGGGTCCGGGTCACGTCAACGACCCGTCGACGGCACAGGGGTGGTCGCGTCACGGGCGGGTGGGCTCGGCGTTGGGGCCGCGTGAGAGGCTGGGCCGCGCAGTTCGCGAACCCGAAAGGCGTCCTCATGTCCGTGCTCGACGACATCGTCGCGGGCGTGCGCGAGGACCTCTCCCGACGTCGCGCCGCCACGTCCGAGGCCGAGCTCCGGGCCCGCATCCTCGAGGTGCCGCCGGCGCGTGATCCCGTGCCGGCGTTCCGTCGCCCGGGATCGTCGGTGATCGCCGAGGTGAAGCGCCGAAGCCCCAGCAAGGGAGATCTCGCGGCCATCCCCGACCCCGCTGCACTCGCCACGGCGTACCAACGCGGTGGCGCGGCGGCGATCAGCGTCCTCACCGAGGAACGCCGCTTCGGCGGCAGCCTGGCCGACCTGGACGCGGTCCGCGCGGCGGTCGAGATCCCGGTGCTCCGCAAGGACTTCGTGGTCGACCACTACCAGCTGCTCGAGGCACGCGCCCACGGCGCCGACCTCGCGCTGCTGATCGTGGCCGCACTGCCCGGCGACGATCTCCGCAGTCTGTACGACCGCTCCCTCGAGCTCGGTCTGACCCCGTTGGTCGAGGTGCACGACGAGACCGAGGCCGAGCGGGCCGTGGATCTCGGCGCCCCCCTTGTCGGCGTGAACGCCCGCAACCTGAGGACGCTCGAGGTCGACCCGGCGACGTTCGGCAAGATCGCGCCGCTGCTGCCCGAGGGTGTCGTCAAGGTCGCCGAGAGCGGCATCGCCACGGTCGACGACGTACGCCGCGTCGTCGGTGAGGGCGCCGACGTGGTGCTCGTCGGCGAGGCCCTGGTGCGCGACGGCGACCCCGAAGCCACCGTCGGTGCCCTGACGGGAGTGACGGCATGACCCGGTGGGATGCCGACGACCTCGGCTGGTTCGGCGGCCCGGAGCAGGGCTGGGGCGGCCGGTTCATGCCCGAGGCTCTGGTCAGGGCTCTCGACGAGCTCACCGTCGCGTGGCAGGAGGCGATGGCCGACCCGGCCTTCACCGACGAGCTCGCCACGATCGGCCGCGAGTACGCCGGTCTGCCGAGCTCGCTCTACGAGGCCACGCGACTCTCGGAGCAGGTCGGCTGCCGGATCCTGCTCAAACGGGAAGACCTCAACCACACCGGGGCGCACAAGATCCGTAACGTGCTCGGCCAGGCGCTGCTCACCCGGCGCATGGGGAAGTCGCGGGTGATCGCCGAGACCGGGGCCGGTCAGCACGGCGTCGCCAGCGCGACCGCCGCGGCGTACTTCGGACTCGACTGCACCGTCTACATGGGCGCGGTCGACGTCAAGCGGCAGGCGCTCAACGTCGCCCGGATGCAGCTGCTCGGCACCAAGGTCGTTCCGGTCGACTCCGGCAGCGCGACCCTCAAGGACGCCATCAACGAAGCCCTCCGCGACTGGGTCGCCTCGGTCGACCACACGGCGTACCTCTTCGGGACCGCGGCGGGTCCTCATCCGTTCCCCAGCATGGTCCGCGACTTCACCCGCAGCATCGGTGACGAGGCGCGGGCCCAGTGCCTCGAGCGGTACGGCGCTCTCCCGCGCGGGATCGCTGCCTGTGTCGGGGGCGGGTCGAACGCGATCGGGCTGTTCACCGCCTTCCTCGACGACGACGTGGAGATCCACGGCTTCGAAGCGGGGGGCGAAGGCTTCGAGAGCGGTCGCCACGCGGCCACCATCCAGGCCGGCGACCGGGGTGTGCTGCACGGCGCGCGCACCTACGTGCTCCAGGACGAGGACGGTCAGACCGTCGAGTCGCACTCGATCTCGGCCGGACTCGACTACCCAGGTGTCGGACCGCAGCATGCCTACCTCGCCGCGACCGGCCGCGCGTCGTACACCTCGGTGACCGACGCCGAGGCCATGGAGGCGCTGGCGTTGCTCAGCCGCACCGAGGGGATCATCCCTGCGGTCGAGTCGGCGCACGCGATCGCCGGGGCGCTCGAGGTCGCCGAGGCGTACGGCCCGGAGGACATGCTGCTGATCAACCTGTCGGGTCGCGGTGACAAGGACATGGACACCGCGATCGACTGGTTCCACCTCGGCGACGCCGACGGTGGCGGAGCCGCGGAGCCGCTCGGATGAACGCGGCATGAGCGTCGCGTCCGCCTTCGAGAAGGCACGCGCCGACAACCGCGCGGCCCTGGTGGGCTACCTGCCGGCCGGATTCCCGACCGTCGACGGCGGGATCGAGGCGATGCGCGTGCTGGTGGATGCCGGCTGTGACGCCATCGAGGTGGGATTCCCCTACAGCGACCCGGTCATGGACGGGCCTACCATCCAGGCGGCGGCCCAGCGCGCGCTCGAGGGCGGGGTTCGCACCCGCGACGTGCTGCGCACCGTCGAGGCGGTCGCGGCCACGGGCGCAGCTGTCGTGGTGATGACCTACTGGAACCCCGTCGACCACTACGGCGTCGAGCGGTTCGCCGCCGACCTGGCTTCGGCGGGTGGGTCGGGGCTGATCACCCCGGACCTCACCCCGGACAGCGGCGCCGGCTGGATCTCCGCGGCCGACGCGCACGACCTCGACAAGATCTTCCTGGTGGCACCGTCCTCGACCGACGAGCGGATCGCGATGACCGTCGCTGCGAGCCGAGGCTTCGTCTACGCGACCGCGGTGATGGGCGTGACCGGCACCCGCGTGACGACCAGCGAGCTCGCCGGACCGCTGGTGGAGCGCACCAAGGCCGCCGTGCGCGACCAGGGTGGCGACCTCCCCGTCGCGGTCGGACTCGGGGTCAGCAACGGCGACCAGGCGGCCGAGGTCGCGGCGTACGCCGATGGGGTGATCGTCGGCTCCGCACTCGTGCGCTGCCTGCTCGACCACGACGACGCGACCCGGGCGCGGGCCGCGCTGGCGGCCCTGACCGGCGACCTCGCCCGAGGGGTACGCCGTGCGTAGGGCAGCCCTCGCCGCGCTCGCGATCGTGCTGGGCGTCGTCCTCACGGCGTGCACGAAGAGCTCGGCGGACACGTTCGCGGGCGCGGTCCTGTCGAAGCCGTACCACGCCCCGACCACCGAGCTGACGGACACCGATGGCCAGGCGTTCTCGTTGGCGGACAGCACCGACACGCGCCTCACCCTCGTCTTCTTCGGCTACACACACTGCCCCGACGAGTGCCCGACCACGATGGCCACCTTGGCCTCGGCGATGCTCCAGCTCGACGACGAGGACCGGCAGAACGTCCAGGTCGTGTTCGTCACGACCGACCCGGCTCGCGACACAGGCTCCGTGATCCGCGCCTGGCTCGACCACTTCTCCTCGTCGTTCGTCGGCGTCACCGGCCCATTGCCGACCATCAAGAAGGTCGCCACCGACGTCGGGGTCCCGATCGCGAAGGGCAAGCGCCTGGCATCCGGCGGCTACGACGTCACCCACGGCACCCAGGTGCTGGGGCTCGACGGCAAGAACCAGATCCCTGTCGTGTGGACGCTCGGGACCACCGCGCCCGAGTTCGCCCACGACATCCACCAGCTGCTGCTCTCCTGACGACCCCGAGGACCCACGTGACCGCCCTGTTCATCCCCAGCCCGTCGGAGGGCGTGTGGTACCTCGGCCCGGTGCCGTTGCGTGGCTACGCGCTGTGCATCATCGCCGGCATCATCGCCTCGATCTGGATCGGCGAGCGGCGCTGGGTCGCGCGCGGAGGCAAGAGCGGCGAGGTCACCGATCTCGCGCTGTGGGCCGTGCCGTTCGGCGTGATCGGGGGCCGGCTGTACCACGTGATGACCGACCACGCGCTCTACTTCGGCGAGGGGAAGTCACCCATCCAAGCGCTGTACGTGTGGCGCGGTGGCCTCGGGATCTGGGGTGCGATCGCCCTCGGCGGGGTCGGCATCTGGCTCGGCGCCAGGTCCAAGGGCATCCGTGTGCCACCTGTCCTGGACGCGCTTGCGCCGGGAGTCCTGATCGCCCAGGCGATGGGGCGCTGGGGGAACTGGTTCAACCAGGAGCTCTTCGGCAAGCCGACGACATCCTCGTGGGGACTGAAGATCGACCAGGGCAACCGCCCGCCCGGGTACGAGCAGTACGCCACCTTCCAGCCGACCTTCCTCTACGAGTCCATCTGGGATCTCGCGGCCTTCGCCTTCGTGCTCTGGGCCGACCGGCGCTGGAAGCTCGGGCACGGACGGGTGATGGCGCTCTACGTGATGGCCTACACCGCCGGTCGCGCCTGGATCGAGATGCTCCGGATCGACACCGTCGAGTACGAGCACGTCCTCGGTCTCCGGCTCAACGTCTGGACGTCGATCGTGCTCTTCTGCCTGGCCGCGGCGTACTTCGTGATCGTGGGTCGTCGGCGTCCCGGCCGCGAGCCCGAGGTCTACACCGAGAAGCGTCTCGCTCGAGAAGGGGCCGCGGAGCGCGACGAGTCGGGCCAGCAGGGCCTCGTGGCGGCCGACGCGCCGACCTCCGGGACGATCTTCGACGACGACACATCGGCGACGGACGCCGAGAAAACCGGGAAGAAGTCGTCCGAACCGCCCGACTGACCGGCGATCCTTCCGCGATTCCCGTCACCGGCTCCGCTCCTTCCCTGAGCACGCCGGCCGAGACGGCTGTCCGCGGATCAGGACGTCACGCAATCGCTGGGATCTCGTTGTTAGCCTGAGCGCGCTTGGGCCAACGCCGTCCCCTGCACGCCTCGCCCGATCGCCCGACCGTCACGAGACGCCCGGGCGCCGACGACGGGAGCACGGGATGCGCGAGCTCCATGCAGGTCCACCCGCCCAAGGCCTCTACGACCCCCGGTTCGAGCACGACGCGTGCGGCGTCGCGTTCGTGGCCACGCTCACCGGCGAGCCGTCACACAGCATCGTCGAGCAGGCCCTCACCGCGCTGCGCAACCTCGACCACCGGGGAGCAGCCGGTGCGGAGCCGAACTCCGGCGACGGCGCGGGCATCCTGATCCAGATCCCCGACGCGTTCCTCCGCGACGTCGTCGACTTCGAGCTGCCACCGCGGGGTGCCTACGCCGTGGGGTCGGCGTTCCTCGACGGCGATGCCGACCAGGTCGCGAAGACCCGGCAGCGCATCGAGGAGCTCGCCGACGAGGAGGGCCTCGGCGTCCTCGGCTGGCGCGACGTACCGGTCGACCCGACCGGCCTCGGCGCGACGGCGCGTGGGGTCATGCCGTCCTTCAGCCAGCTCTTCGTCGAGGCCCGCGGTGTGCGCATCACCGGCCTCGCCCTGGAGCGGATGGTCTTCTGCCTGCGCAAGCGGGCCGAGCACGAGACCGACGTCTACTTCGGCTCGCTCAGCGGCCGGACCCTGCTCTACAAGGGCATGCTCACCACCGCACAGCTCGAGACGTTCTACCCCGACCTCGCCGACGAGCGGGTCGCCACGGCGCTCGCGGTGGTCCACTCGCGATTCTCGACCAACACCTTCCCGAGCTGGCCGCTCGCCCACCCGTTCCGCTACGTCGCGCACAACGGCGAGATCAACACCGTGATGGGCAACCGCAACTGGATGCGCGCCCGCGAGGCGTTGCTCGACTCCGACCTGATCCCCGGTGAGCTCGAGCGGCTGTTCCCGATCTGCACCCCGGGGGCGTCCGACTCCGCGAGCTTCGACGAGGTGCTCGAGCTCCTCCACATGGGCGGTCGCAGCCTGCCTCACGCGGTGCTGATGATGATCCCGGAGGCGTGGGAGAACCATCAGGAGATGGACGCCCAGCGCCGCGCGTTCTACGAGTTCCACTCGTCGTTGATGGAGCCGTGGGACGGTCCCGCCTGCGTCGTCTTCACCGACGGGTCGCAGATCGGTGCCGTGCTCGACCGCAACGGCCTGCGTCCCAGCCGCTACTGGGTCACCGACGACGGGCTCGTCGTGCTCGCCTCGGAGGTCGGTGTGCTCGACCTCGACCCCGCCAGGATCGTGCGCAAGGGCCGGTTGCAGCCGGGACGGATGTTCCTCGTCGACGTCGACGAGCACCGGATCATCGAGGACGACGAGGTCAAGGGTGAGCTCGCCGCCGAGCATCCGTACGACGAGTGGCTGCATGCCGGGCTGATCCACCTCGCCGACCTGTCCGACCGCGAGCACGTCGTCCACACGCACGCCTCGGTCACCCGACGTCAGCAGGTCTTCGGCTACACCGAGGAGGAGCTCCGGATCCTCCTCGCGCCGATGGCCACGACCGGGACCGAGCCGATCGGCTCGATGGGGACCGACACCCCGATCGCCGCCCTGAGCGAGAAGCCGCGCCTGCTCTTCGACTACTTCGCGCAGATGTTCGCCCAGGTCACCAACCCGCCCCTGGACGCCATCCGGGAGGAGCTGGTCACGTCGCTGGCCGGGACCATCGGTCCGGAGGCCAACCTGCTCGAACCGACCCCGGCGTCGTGCCGTCAGGTCGTGCTGCCCTTCCCGGTGTTCGACAACGACGACCTGGCCAAGATCCGCCACATCAACCGCGACGGCGACATGCCGGGCTTCATCACCCACGTCAGTCGCGGCCTCTACGAGGTCGAGGGCGACGGCGAGGCGATGGCCCGCCGCATCGACGAGGTCTGCGCCGAGGTCTCTGCCGCCATCGCAGGCGGCGCTCGGGTGATCGTGCTCTCCGACCGCCACTGCACGGCCGAGCTGGCACCCATCCCGTCGCTGTTGCTGACCGGCGCGGTCCACCACCATCTCGTGCGCGAGAAGACCCGCACCCAGGTGGGACTGCTCGTCGAGGCCGGCGACGTGCGCGAGGTCCACCACGTCGCGCTCCTCATCGGGTACGGCGCCGCCGCGGTGAACCCCTACCTCGCGATGGAGTCGGTCGAGGATCTCGCGCGCGACGGCTACCACGTCACCGTCGAGCCCGAGGTGGCCGTGCGTCACCTGATCCGGGCTCTCGGCAAGGGCGTGCTCAAGGTGATGTCGAAGATGGGCATCTCGACCGTTGCCTCCTACACCGGCGCGCAGACCTTCGAGGCGGTCGGGTTGTCACAGGGCCTGGTCGACCGTTACTTCACGGGCACCACCTCGAAGCTCGGCGGCATCGACCTCGACGTCATCGCCGAGGAGGTCGCCCGCCGTCACCACACGGCGTACCCCCGCGGCGGGATCAGCCCGGCCCACCGTGAGCTCGCGGTCGGTGGGGAGTACCAGTGGCGTCGAGCAGACCAGGGCGCGGAGCCTCACCTCTTCGACCCGGAGACCGTCTTCCGGCTCCAGCACGCCACGCGGTCACAGCGATACGACGTCTTCCAGCAGTACACGTCGCGCGTCGACGAGCAGTCGGAGCGGTTGATGACGCTGCGGGGGTTGTTCCGCTTCCGTGACGAGGAGTCCACCGGCCGACCACCGATCCCGATCGACGAGGTCGAGCCGGTGTCGGAGATCGTCAGGCGCTTCTCGACCGGGGCGATGTCCTACGGCTCGATCAGCCGCGAGGCACACGAGACGCTGGCGATCGCGATGAACAGCATCGGCGCGAAGTCCAACACCGGTGAGGGTGGTGAGGACACCGACCGGCTGCACGACCCCGAACGCCGAAGTGCGGTCAAGCAGGTCGCCTCGGGGCGCTTCGGTGTCACCAGCGACTACCTCACGAACGCCGACGACCTCCAGATCAAGATGGCCCAGGGTGCCAAGCCGGGCGAGGGTGGGCAGCTGCCGGGCCACAAGGTCTACCCATGGATCGCGAAGACGCGACACTCGACGCCGGGCGTCGGCCTGATCAGCCCGCCCCCGCATCACGACATCTACTCGATCGAGGATCTCGCCCAGCTGATCCACGACCTCAAGAACGCGAACCCCGCGGCCCGCGTGCACGTGAAGCTGGTCGCGGAGGTCGGTGTCGGCACCGTCGCCGCCGGCGTCTCGAAGGCGCACGCGGACGTCGTCCTGATCTCGGGGCACGACGGCGGCACGGGCGCCTCGCCTCTGACGTCGCTCAAGCACGCCGGTGGGCCCTGGGAGCTCGGCCTGGCCGAGACCCAGCAGACCCTGCTCATGAACGGTCTGCGCGACCGGATCGTCGTCCAGACCGACGGACAGCTGAAGACAGGTCGCGACGTTGTCATCGCCGCCCTGCTCGGTGCGGAGGAGTTCGGCTTCGCGACGGCGCCGCTCGTCGTGAGCGGCTGCATCATGATGCGCGTCTGCCACCTGGACACGTGCCCGGTCGGCGTCGCCACGCAGAACCCCGTGCTCCGCGAGCGGTTCAGCGGCCGCCCGGAGTTCGTCGTCACCTTCTTCGAATACATCGCCGAAGAGGTGCGCGAGATCCTCGCCGAGCTCGGCTTCCGCACGCTGGAGGAGGCGATCGGTCAGGTGGCGACCCTCGACGTGGGCCGGGCGGTCGACCACTGGAAGGCCGCCGGACTCGACCTCACCCCGATCCTTCACGTCGCCGACGTGGGGGAGCAGTTCGCCGGCCAGGACCTCCACCGGACCAAGGCGCAGGACCACGGACTCGACCGGGCACTCGACAACGAGCTGATCCGGATCTCCCGACCAGCACTCGAGCACGGCGAGCCGGTGCGTGCCCAGCTCGAGGTCCGCAACGTCAACCGGACCGTCGGCACCATGCTCGGCCACGAGGTCACGAAGCGGTACGCCGGCGACGGGCTGCCACCCGACACCATCGACCTCACGTTGATCGGCTCCGCCGGGCAGTCCTTCGGGGCGTTCCTCCCGCGTGGGGTGACGCTGCGGCTCGAGGGTGACGCGAACGACTACGTCGGCAAGGGTCTGTCCGGTGGACGACTGGTGATCCGGCCGCACCGGTCGGCGACGTTCGCCGCCCACGAGCAGATCATCGCCGGCAACGTCGTCTGCTACGGCGCCACGTCGGGCGAGATCTTCGTCCGCGGGGGTGTGGGTGAGCGTTTCTGCGTCCGCAACTCCGGGGTGACGGCCGTCGTCGAGGGCGTCGGCGACCACGGCTGCGAGTACATGACCGGCGGCCGGGTGCTCGTGCTCGGCACGACCGGACGCAACTTCGCGGCCGGCATGAGCGGTGGTACGGCGTACGTCCTCGACCTGCAGGAGCAGCGGGTGAACCGAGAGCTCGTGGACCTCGGTCCGGTGCCGGACGGGATCGCCGACGAGCTCCGAGACCTGGTCCGACGACACCTCGAGGAGACCGGCTCCGCAGTGGCCGAGCAGCTGCTGGCCGACTGGTCCGGCACTCGGGATCGGCTGACCGAAGTGATGCCGCGCGACTACCGACGCGTCCTCGACGCCAGGGCCGAGGCCGAGCGCGACGGCCTCGACGGCGATGCCGTCGACCGACGGATCATGGAGGTCCTCCATGGCTGACCCCCGAGGCTTCCTGCGCCACGGTCGCGAGGTCGCCCCGCGCCGTGCCGTCGAGGAGCGCATCCACGACTGGCACGAGGTCTACCCGGGCGGGCCGGGGCGCGCGTTGCTCCCGATCGTCTCGGACCAGGCGTCGCGCTGCATGGACTGCGGCATCCCGTTCTGTCACCAGGGGTGCCCTCTCGGCAACCTCATCCCCGAGTGGAACGACCTGGTCTACCGCGACGACTGGGACGGCGCGATGGATCGCCTGCACGCGACCAACAACTTCCCGGAGTTCACCGGCCGCCTCTGCCCGGCGCCGTGCGAGACGGCGTGCGTGCTGGGGATCAACCAGGACCCGGTGACCATCAAGAACGTCGAGGTCGCGATCATCGATCGCGCCTGGGACTCGGGATACGTGCGGCCCCGGCCGCCGGAGTGGCTCTCGGGGAGGACCGTCGCGGTCGTCGGCTCCGGACCGGCCGGGCTCGCGGCGGCCCAGCAGCTGACCCGCGCCGGTCACACCGTCGCCGTCTACGAACGCGCTGACCGGATCGGCGGGCTGCTGCGCTACGGCATCCCCGAGTTCAAGATGGAGAAGGCGGTGCTCGACCGACGGCTCGACCAGATGCGGCGCGAGGGCACGGTGTTCCGTGCCGGCATCGAGGTCGGCTCGGAGGGCTCGGGTCTGACCGGTGCCAAGCTGCGCGAGCGGTACGACGCCGTGGTGCTCGCGATCGGCTCGACGCTCCCGCGCGACCTGCCGGTCCCCGGCCGTGAGCTGGACGGCATCCTCCAGGCGATGGAGTACCTCCCGCCCTCCAACCGCGCGTCGCTGGGTCACGAGGCACCGGGTCAGGTGACGGCGCTGGACAAGGACGTCGTGATCATCGGTGGCGGCGACACCGGTGCGGACTGTCTCGGTACGGCGATCCGGCAGGGCGCCCGGTCGGTCACCCAGCTCGAGATCCTGACGCAGCCCCCGGACACGCGTCCCTCGCACCAGCCGTGGCCGACGTACCCGATGACGTTCCGCATCTCGTCGGCGCACGAGGAGGCCGGCGACCGGGTGTATGCCGTCTCCACGCAGGAGTTCCACAGCGACGAGCACGGGAGGGTGCGCGGCCTCCGGCTCGTCGAGGTGGACGCGTCGTTCCAGCCGGTGTCGGGCACCGAGCGTGAGATCCCGGCCCAGCTCGTGCTGCTCGCCATGGGGTTCACCGGGCCCCAGCGCGACGGCCTCGTCGACCAGCTCGGTGTCGACCTCGACGAGCGCGGGAACGTCGCCCGTGACGCGTCGTACGCCACGAGCGTGGGCGGCGTGTTCGTGGCCGGAGACGCCGGACGCGGGCAGTCGTTGATCGTGTGGGCCATCGCCGAGGGGCGGTCTGCTGCCGCCGCCGTCGACCGCTACCTCACCGGTGAGACGACCCTGCCGTCGCCGATCCCCCCGACCGAGCGGCCGCTCACGGTCTGAACCGGACTCCGGAGGAACTTCCGCGGGACGGCGTCACTTGGAACGATCCACACCCCGCTAGCGTGAGTGCCGTGCGAAGAGCCAAGATCGTGTGCACGCTCGGCCCCGCGGTCGACACCGCCGACGACATCCTCCGCCTGGTCGAGGCCGGCATGGACGTCGCCCGGCTGAACATGAGCCACGGCAACCACGCCGACCACCAGCGCCGCTACGACCTCGTGCGCCAGGCGTCGGACTCCACCGGGCACGGCGTCGGGATCATCGCCGACCTGCAGGGACCCAAGATCCGTCTCGAGACCTTCGCGGGCGGGAAGGCGAAGCTGTCCGTCGGTGACGAGTTCGTGATCACCACGCGCCGCGTCGAGGGCGACCACACGATCTGCGGGACGACGTACGCCGGGCTCCCGGGCGATGTCGGCGAGGGCGACCCGATCCTCGTCGACGACGGCAAGCTGCGCCTGCGGGTGATCAAGGTCGAGGGCCAGGACGTCATCACGCGGGTCGAGGTCGGCGGCAAGGTGAGCGACCACAAGGGCCTCAACCTCCCGGGGGTGGCGGTGAGCGTGCCCGCACTCTCGGAGAAGGACGTCGACGATCTCCGGTGGGCGCTACGCACGTCGGTCGACTTCGTGGCGCTGTCGTTCGTGCGGTCCGCGGCTGACGTCGAGGACGTACGCCGGATCATGCGCGAGGAGGGCATCCTCCTGCCGGTGATCGCCAAGATCGAGAAGCCCCAGGCGATCGACAACCTCGACGAGGTGATCGAGGCCTTCGATGCCTTCATGGTGGCGCGAGGTGACCTCGGCGTGGAGTGCCCGCTCGAGGACGTGCCGTTCCTCCAGAAGCGCGTCATCGACAAGGCGCGACGCAACGCCAAGCCGGTGATCGTGGCGACCCAGATGCTGGAGTCGATGATCGACAACCCGCGGCCGACACGCGCCGAGGCCTCCGATGTCGCGAACGCGGTCCTCGACGGAGCCGACGCGGTGATGCTGTCCGGTGAGACCAGCGTGGGGGAGTACCCGATCGAGACGGTCGAGACGATGGCGCGCATCGTCGCTTCCACCGAGAGCCACGAGCTGGCCAGCATGGCGGCGATCGACTGGCAGCCTCTGACCCGCGGCGGTGTGATCGCGAAGGCCGCCGCCGAGGTGGCCGAGCGCGTCGAGGCGAAGTACCTCGTGGCGTTCACCCAGTCCGGCGACTCCGCCCGTCGGGCATCGCGCTACCGCGGCCGGGTGCCCGTGCTCGGGTTCACCCCCGAGGCGAAGGTGCGGTCGCAGCTGTCGTTGAGCTGGGGCGTCGAGACGTTCCTGACCAACCCGGTCGAGCACACCGACGAGATGGTGCGCCAGGTCGACGAGGCGCTGCTCGAGATCGGCCGGGTGGTGCAGGGCGATCTCGTGGTGATCATCGCCGGGTCACCTCCCGGCATCGCCGGCTCCACGAACGCCCTGCGGATCCACCGCATGGGCGACGCGATCAACGAGGTGGCTCCGGCGTACCGCCGGGCGTGAGGCTCGCCAGCCAGGCGTCGATCTCGGCGCGGCTGCGCAGCTGCACGACCAGGAGGTCCGGCCGACGGAGCCGCACGTCGTCGGCCCGCTGGGCCGGCCATCCACGCGTGTGCCACGCCCAGCGGATGGGGTACTCGCGATCCACCACGTTGCGCCAGAGCGGACCCTCGCGGTTGCCGTTCCACAGCTCCTCACGACGCCACCGGCGGCGTACCGTCCGCCGGACCACCTGCGACATCACCTGCCGGACCGGGAGATCCAGCCACGCGAAGGTGTCGGCGCGCTCCAGGATCAGCGGGCGAGCTTCGTCGTACTGGTACTCGATGACCCACCGCTCGCCCTGGACCAGCCGGGCCACGTCGTCGACGAACGTCGGCCGGTCCTGCCAGTCGTGCCCGTGCTTCAGCGAGTCGATCTCGACGTACGGCAGGTCGAGGACCTCGTGCAGCCGACCTGCCAGCGTGCTCTTCCCGGCTCCCAGGCTGCCGTTGATCGCCACGCGCTGCACGACCCGACGGTAACGATGGCAGCTGTGGGCGCCCGAGCCGCTCCGGGAAGGAGTCACCATGTTCACGTGGTGGACCACCTGATCTCATGATGAGTTCCCCATGAGAAGTGGCGGTTCACCTGCATCTCATGATGGACATGAGGAAGACGGTGCCCCGGGTGAGATTCGAACTCACACTGAATGGTGTTTGAGACCATCGCCTCTGCCGTTGGGCTACCGGGGCCGGCGAGCGCCCCAAAACTACCGGACGCCTGCGGTCGGATTCCGCCCGGATAGCCTGGCCGGATGACCAGCCCGGAGCCGCGACGCGTGGTCATCGCCGAGGACGAGGCGCTGATCCGGATGGACCTCGCGGAGATGCTCGCCGAGGAGGGGTACGCCGTGGTGGGGCAGGCCGCGGACGGCGCAAGGGCCGTCGAGCTGGCCGAGCAGGAGCGGCCCGACCTGGTCATCCTCGACGTGAAGATGCCGGTCCTGGACGGGATCGCGGCGGCGGAGCAGATCGCCCGGGCGCGGATCGCCCCGGTCGTCATCCTGACGGCGTTCTCCCAGCGCGAGCTGGTCGACCGCGCGCGCGAGGCGGGTGCGATGGCGTACCTGGTCAAGCCGTTCACCCGGAGCGACCTGGTGCCGGCGATCGAGATCGCCGTCAGTCGGTTCGGCGAGCTCGGAGCGCTCGAGCAGGAGGTCGCCGATCTCGGCGAGCAGCTCGCCGCTCGGAAGGCGGTCGACCGGGCTAAGGGCGTGCTCCAGAGAGAGCTCGGCCTGAGCGAGGCCGACGCGTTCCGCTGGATCCAGAAGACCGCGATGGACCTGCGGCGTTCCATGCGCGAGGTCGCCGACGGCGTCGTCGAGCACGGCGTCACACCTCCCTGACGGCGGGTCGAGCGCGCGGGGTCGGCTAGGGGCTTTCGACCCCTGATATCCGTGCTCATCGACGCGGGTCAGCGACGGATCCCACGGACCCCTGGCCCGCGGTGGCAACTTTTGGTCGCAATCCGGCCATTTCGCGCGTCCAGGGAGCGGACTCCCGCCTCGGGAGTGCTACCTTGCCCCAATCTCGACACAGCCGCCCCGGGGCGGCGGAGCCCTGACGGAGGAGACTTTGCACACCAAGCACACCTTGCGCACCCTGGCCGCGCTCGCGGCAGCCGGGCTTGCGCTGACGGCATGCGGCACGACCGACGACTCGTCCAGCACGACGGCCAACGACAGCGGTGGTTCGGACTGCACCCAGGGACAGAAGATCGCCTTCCTCGGTGCCACCACCGGTGACTACGGCGCCCTCGGCCTGAACATGGTCGGCGGCATCAAGCTCGCCCTCGACGAGTACAACAAGGAGCACGCCGACTGCAAGATCGGCTTCCAGGAGTTCGACTCGCAGGGCGACCCGACGAAGGCGACGCCGTTGGCGACCAAGATCGTCAAGGACAGCTCGATCATCGGCCTCGTCGGTCCGGGCTTCTCAGGTGAGTCGCTGGCGACCGGCAAGACGTTCGACGCCGCCGGTCTTCCCGTGATCTCGCCGTCCGCCACCAACGTGACCATCACCGACCAGGGCTGGACCACGTGGCACCGGGTCATCGGTAACGACAACGCGCAGGCAGCATCCGACGCGACGTACCTCACCGACACCGCCGGCGCCAAGAAGGTCTTCGTCGTCGACGACGGCCAGGACTACAGCAAGGGTCTCGCCGACGCTGTGAAGAAGAACCTGGGCGGCGTGGTCACCGGCACCGATGTGGTGCAGGCCGGCCAGACCGACTTCTCGGCGACCGTCACCGCGGTCACCGGTTCGGACGCCGACGCCCTGTTCTACGGCGGCTACTACCCGGAGGCCGGTCTGCTCTGCAAGCAGCTGCGCCAGGCGGGCTTCAAGGGCCTGTTCATGTCCGGTGACGGCTCGGAGGACCCGGCGTTCGTCAAGGCCGCGGGTGCCGCGGCTGCGAACGGCGCCATCCTGTCGGCTCCGGCCGGCCCGGCTCCGGCCGACTTCAACAGCAAGTACAAGGCGGTGAACAACGCCGACGCGGGTCTGTACTCCACGCAGTCGTACGACGCGGCCAACATCTTCCTGGCCGGGGTCGCCGACGGTGCGAACTCGGACTACGAAGCGATGAACACCTTCATCGGTAGCTACACCGGTGCGGGAGTGAGCGGTCCGATCGCGTTCGACGACAAGGGCGACATCAAGGAGTCCGTGATCTACGCCTACGAGGTCAAGGGCGGCAAGCTGGACGTCGAGAACCCGACGCCGATCCAGTGATGCCGTCCCCTCGGGACGAGTAGGACCACCGTCAGCGGCTGCGACCGGGAGAGATCCCGGTCGCAGCCGCTGGACCCAGCCCTGGAGGGACTGCCGTGGACTTCGCCGCCCTGTTCAACCACTTCATCGAACTCACGATCACGGGGCTGGCGCTCGGCGCCATCTACGCGCTCATCGCGCTCGGCTACACGATGGTGTACGGCGTCCTCCAGCTGATCAACTTCGCCCACTCCGAGGTCTTCATGTTCGGGACCTTCGCCGTGGTGTGGGTCGTGGTCTACTTCCACGGCACCTCGTCGGTCTCCCAGGGATTGGGAGCCTCGATCGGCCTGATGGCGATCGCCCTGCGTGGCGGCGATGGTGACGTCGGGCGGCATCGCCCTGCTCCTCGAACGCGTGGCCTACCGACCACTCATCCGGCGGGGAGCGCCGAAGCTGATCGTGCTGATCTCCGCGATCGGCGCGTCGTTCTCGCTGTCGGAGATCATGGGCCTGCGCGACAAGATCTCGGGCTGGTTCAACCTCGACGACGACCTCACGAACTACGTCTCCCAGGCTCGCAACGTCTACTCGATGCCGATCACCATCGACCCGCACGGTCTGTTCACGATCGGCAACTATCGGGTCACCGACATCAACCTGCTGGTGATCGGTTCCGCCCTGGTGATGATGTTCGCGCTCGACATGTTCGTGAGCCGCACCCGCCTCGGCCGCGGCATCCGGGCTGTCGCACAGGACCCGGAGTCCGCGGCGCTGATGGGTGTCAACTCCACCCGCGTCATCCAGGTGACGTTCCTCATCGGTGGCCTGATGGCGGGCGTCGCCGCCACCCTCTACATGATCCGGATCGGGTCGACGCGGCAGAACGCCGGCTTCATCCTGGGCGTCAAGGCGTTCACGGCGGCGGTCATGGGCGGCATCGGCAACCTCCGCGGCGCCCTCCTCGGCGGGCTGGTGCTGGGGGTGTTCGAGAACTGGGGCTCCGCGGTCTTCGGCAACCAGTGGCGCGACGTCGTCGCGTTCGTGCTGTTGGTCCTCATCCTCCTGGTCCGGCCGACCGGCATCCTGGGTGAGTCGCTCGCGAAGGCGCGCGCATGAGCACCGACAGCCCCGACCGGATGGTCAAGACGAAGCTCCCGGGGCAGCCTGCCCGCTTCGAGCTCGGCTTCCTGCGCTCGCGATCGGCCCGGCTGGCCATGATCGCGATCGGCATCGTGCTCGCCTACGCCCTCCCGATCGTCGAGCCGCCCGTGATCACGACGCCCGACTCGGACTTCGGCGGCGTCATGGTCAGTGCCGCGTCGTTCGCTCTGGTCGCGGTCGGCCTCAACATCGTGATCGGGTACGCCGGTCTGCTCGACCTGGGATACGTCGGGTTCTACGCCGCGGGCGCGTACACGACGGGCGTGCTCACCTCCGAGCACTGGCACTGGCCCTTCCTCCTGGCGCTGCCGTGCGCGATCGCCGTGACCATGGTCACCGGAGTGATCCTGGGAGCACCGACCCTGAGAGTGCGCGGAGACTACCTCGCGATCGTCACGCTCGGCTTCGGCGAGATCATCCGGATCACCATCCTCAACACCGGGTGGTTGGGTGCGTCGGCCGGCATCAAGGACATCCCCTCCCCGCCGAGCATCGGGCCCGACGAGGTCGGGGCGACGCACGACGGGATCTTCCAGATCCCCCACCTCGCGTGGAACGGGCTGACCCCGCTCATCGACAACGACAACAAGACACCGTTCCTCGTCTTCAGCGTCCTGGATGCCGTTCCGTACTACTGGCTGCTCCTCACCGTGCTCCTGATCGTGCTGCTGGCCGACTTCCTGATCAAGGAGAGCCGCGTCGGGCGCGCCTGGGAGGCCACGCGGGAGGACGAGGACGCCGCGGAGCTGATGGGGGTCCCGACCTTCCGCTACAAGCTGCTCGCGTTCGCGCTCGGCGCTGCCATCGGTGGTCTCGCCGGCTCGATGCTCGCCTCGGGCCAGGCCGGCTACATCAACCCCAACTCCTTCCTCATCCTGCTGTCCATGCTGTTCGTCTCGGCGGTGATGATCGGCGGAGCCGGCAACCGGTGGGGTGCCATCGCCGGTGGCGTGCTCGTGGCCTATCTGCCGGAGCGCTTCCGAGGGCTCAGCGACTACCGGCTGCTGATCTTCGGCATCTCGCTCATGCTCATCGTCACGTTCCGACCGCAGGGGATCTTCCCGCCCAGACGGACGAAACGGGCGATCAGAGCCCAGACGGAGATCGAGGAGCTGGAAGGGGAGGCCGTCGATGCCTGACACAGACAACCGGACCGAGCCGGCACCCGACGGCCGCAAGGCGATCCTCGAGGTCGACAACGTCACCATGAGGTTCGGCGGTGTCACCGCGCTGGACGCGGTCGACTTCGACATCAAGGAGGGCGAGATCCTCGGTCTGATCGGACCCAACGGCGCGGGCAAGACCACGTGCTTCAACGTGATGACCGGGGTCTACCAGGCGACGAGCGGCCAGATCCGTTTCGACGGCCGTCCGCTGGCGAAGATGAAGCGGTACCGGATCACCAAGCTCGGGATCGCGCGGACCTTCCAGAACATCCGGCTCTTCAAGTCGATGACGGCCCTCGAGAACGTCATGGTCGGCTGCGACGCCAACAGCAAGGTCGGACTGCTCAACGCGCTCTTCCGGACGCCGCTGCACCGGCGTACCGAACGCGCGGCCGAAGACCTCGCCTACGAGCTGCTGGAGTTCGTCGGCGTCGGTGGCCGCGCCGACGAGCTGGCCGAGAACCTCTCGTACGGCGACCAGAGGCGCCTCGAGATCGCCCGGGCGATGGCGACCAAGCCCAAGCTGCTCTGCCTCGACGAGCCTGCCGCCGGCTTCAACCCGGCCGAGAAGCAACGACTCATGGACCTGATCCGCAAGGTCCGCGACCAGGGCTACACCGTCTTGCTGATCGAGCACGACATGCGGCTGGTCATGGGTGTGACCGACCGCATCGTCGTGCTGGAGTTCGGGCGGAAGATCGCCGAGGGCAGCCCCGCGGAGATCCGCGACAACCCCGCCGTGATCGCGGCTTACTTGGGAGTGGACGAAGAAGATGCTTCTTGAGGTCGAGGGGCTGTGCGTCAACTACGGCCACATCGAGGCGATCCGCGACATCTCGTTCGGTGTCGAGCAGGGTGAGGTCACCGCTCTCATCGGCGCCAACGGCGCGGGCAAGACCACGACGCTGAAGACGATCTCCGGGCTCCGCAAGGTCCGCGAAGGGAAGATCGTCTTCGACGGCAAGGACATCACCCACCTGCCGACGTTCGAGCGGGTGAAGCTCGGCATCAGCCAGTCACCCGAGGGGCGCGGCTGCTTCCCGGGCATGACGGTGCGGGAGAACCTCGACATGGGCGCCTACGTGCGCAACGACCGCAAGACCGCGGCCTACCGCGAGGACCTCGAGCGGGTCTTCCAGCTGTTCCCGCGGCTGGAGGAGCGGGTCAACCAGGCCGCGGGCACGATGTCGGGCGGCGAGCAGCAGATGCTGGCCATCGGCCGCGCGCTGATGGCGCGTCCGAGGCTGGTGCTGCTCGACGAGCCGTCGATGGGGCTGGCTCCGCGCCTGATCCAGCAGATCTTCTCGATCGTCACCGAGATCAACGAGCAGGGCACCACGGTGCTGCTGGTCGAGCAGAACGCCGCGCAGGCGCTCCGCCGCGCCCATCAGGCGCACGTCCTGGAGACCGGCGAGATCGTCCGCTCGGGCACGGGTGAGGAGCTGTCCGGCGACGACTCGGTGAAGGCGGCGTACCTGGGGGGTGATCTCTGAGGGACCCACGAGCCTGCGAGTGGGAACCTCACAGAGATCAGGTCGAGCGAGCGTGGCGGCGAGCTCGCGAGCCGACAACCGCGGGTCGAGACCCGGTGACGGTGCCTCACCGCGGTAACCGTGGTCTCGACAAGCTCGACCGCGGTCTACCTGAACGCCGCGACCGCCTGGACCAGCAACGGCGCGACGATGAGCCCCGGGAGCAGGTCGGCCACGGCGATCTCGCGGATGCGCAACAGCCGCAGGGCGACGCCGACCAGCATGAGCCCGCCGGCGGCGGTGATGGCCGCGAGCTCGGCGTCGGGAAGCACATCACCGAGGACCGCCCCGACACCGGTGATCGCGCCCTGCACGACGAGCACGGTGAGTGCGCTGGCGGCGACACCCCAGCCGAACGACGCAGCGAAGGCGATCGCTGCGAAGCCGTCGAGCGTCGCCTTGAGGTACAGCTGGTCGGCGCCGTTGCCGAGTCCGTCGGAGAGCGACCCCAGGATCGTCAGTGGCCCGGTGCAGAAGATCAGCGATGCGGTCACGAAGCCCTCGATGAACCGCACCCGATCCGCCGAGTCCGACTCGCCCTGCAGCCGTCGCTGCAGCCAGCCGCCGAGGCCTTCGACCCGTTGCTCGAGACGGCACAGCGATCCGATGATCCCGCCGATCAACAGCGCACCCAGCACGATCAGCAACGGCGCGTGCGCACCGACCTTGTCGGCGAGAGCAGGGTCGTTCACGGCGACCGCCGACAGTCCCGCGATCAGCAGCGTGACCAGGCCGAGTGCATCGGTGACGAGGTCGCGCGTGCGGGTGGGCAGGCGGTTGCCCGCGAGCACGCCCACGGACGTCCCGGCCAGCACCGTGAGGACGTTGACGGCGGTTCCTGAACCGACGATCAACATTCCTCCTGCAGACCTGGGACAAAACCGGATCCCTGAGCGTAGTCTGCCCGTGCGGCATCGACGGGGGGACCGGAAGGTGCCGTTACTTCGTGGACCCGGAGGTCAACGGATGAACACGCCCCGCATGCACGCGGCGTACCACGTATCCCTGATGGGATTCCTCGGGAGGACGGCATGAGCCGGTCCCTCGTGGTGTTGCGCGACGCCACCCTGACCGATGTCCCCCTCCTGGCCGAGCTGTGGCAGCCGTTCCTACGGCGCGGCGGCGACGAGCAGCTGCACGACCTGGCCACGGCCATCGAGCAGGTCGGCGACCGACCGGGGGAGCGCCTGGTCGTCGCCGAGTACGACGGCGACTTCGCCGGAGCCGTCTACCTGCGGGCGGCGACCTACTCGCCGGTGAACCCCGAGCCGGTCCTCCAGGCCCACAACCCCATGGTCGTGGCGGAGCATCGTCATCGCGGGGTCGGCAAGGCGATGATGGAGTGTGCGGTCACCTGGGCGGAGGAGCTCGGCATCGGGCACGTCGGCACGGCCACGTCCTCCGGCTCGCGCGAGGCCAACCGCTTCATGGCGCGCCTGGCCCTCGGCCCCCAGGCCGTGCTCCGGATGGCCCCGACCCCGGCGGTGCGCTCCAAGCTCTCCGCCCGTTACCCGGCTGCACGTCAGATGACGCAGGTCCTCGCCGTACGCCGCAGCCTGCGGCACGCACGCTCCTTCTCGGGCCGCTGAGGCCGCCGAACCCGCCGCGGGTCAGCCGCGGTCGCGCGGCAGCAACGCGCAGGTGATCCGGCAGGTGCACACCCGTCGGTCGCCCTCGTCGGTGATCACGACCTCGTAGGAGGCCATGTTCCGGCCGAGGTGCAGCGGGGTCGCGACGCCGGTGACGATGCCGCTCGTGGCGGCGCGGTGATGGGTGGCGTTGATGTCGACCCCGACCGAGAACCGCTCCGGGTGGGCGTGGATCGCCGAGCCCAGCGAGCCGAGGCTCTCGGCGAGGACGACGGACGCCCCGCCGTGCAGCAGGCCGTAGGGCTGGGTGTTGCCCTCGACCGGCATGGTCGCGACCACGCGGTCCGCCGACGCCTCGAGGATCTTCACGCCCATCTTGTGGTTGAGCGCCCCCATGGCCGCGTCGTCGCCGGCGATGAAGCCGGCCAGCAGCTGTTCGTCGTCCAGGGGAGTGGTCATGCCGCCATCCTGCCGGATCTGCCAGGCTCCGCTGTCGGTGGCTCTGGATAGAGTCGGCAGGTGCCCGACGCTGCTCCTGCCACGACGTCCTCGACCAGCACCGCCGCCCGGCCTCGGCTGCTGCTCCTCGACGGTCACTCCCTGGCCTACCGGGCGTTCTTCGCCCTCCCGGTCGAGAACTTCTCGACCACCACGGGGCAGCACACCAACGCGGTCTTCGGCTTCACCTCGATGCTGATCAACGTCCTGCGCGACGAGCAGCCCACGCACGTCGCGGTGGCCTTCGACAAGTCGCGGCAGACCTTCCGCCTCCAGGAGTACGCGGAATACAAAGCAAAGCGGAACAAGACGCCTGAGGAGTTCTCGAGCCAGCTGCCCCTGATCGACGAGGTGCTCGACGCGCTGCGCATCCAGCACCTCTCGAAGGAGGGCTACGAGGCCGACGACATCATCGCGACCTGGGTGACCGAGGCGCTGGCCGAGGGGTTCGAGGTGCTGATCCTCTCCGGTGACCGCGACGCCTTCCAGCTGGTCACCGAGGACTCCACCGTGCTCTACCCGATGCGGGGGGTCTCCGAGCTCGCGCGGATGACGCCCGCCGCGGTCGAGGAGCGTTACGGCGTGACGCCGCAGCGCTACCCCGACCTGGCGGCGATCGTGGGGGAGACCTCCGACAACCTGCCCGGTGTTCCCGGCGTCGGTCCGGGGTTCGCGGCGCGCTGGCTCAAGGAGTACGACGGTCTCGACGGCGTGGTGGCCAACGCCGACCTGATCACCGGCAAGAAGGGCGAGGCGCTCCGCGAGCACCTGGGTGACGTCATCCGCAACCGCCGCCTCAACGAGCTGGTCCGCGACCTCGACCTCGAGCTGGCCCCGGCCGACCTCGAGGCCCAGTCGTGGGACCGGCAGCTCGTGCACACGCTGTTCGACTCCCTCGAGTTCCGGGTGCTGCGCGAGCGGCTGCTCGAGTCGTGGGACGTGCAGCACGCCGACATCGACGACTCCGGCTTCGAGCTGTCCGGCGCGATGCTCGCCGGTGGGGAGGCGGCGGCATGGCTGACCGAGCACGCCGGCCCCGAGACCCGCACCGGACTCACCGTCCACGGCGGTTGGGGAGCCGGCACGGGTGAGGTCCGGGGCATCGCCTTCGCGGCTGCGGACGGTCAGGCGGCCTGGGTCGACGCGAGCGAGGTGACGCCCGACGACGACGCCGCGATCATGAGCTGGCTGGGCGATCCGGCACGCGACAAGGTGCTCCACGACGCCAACGGCCCGATGCTGGCCCTGGCGGCGCGTGGCTGGCCGCTGCGGGGGCTGGTCAGCGACACCGCTCTCGCGGCGTACCTCGTGCGACCCGACCAGCGCTCCTACGACCTGGCAGACCTCACGCTGCGCTACCTCAAGCGCGAGCTCAAGCAGGGGTCGACCGACGCCGCCGACGCGGGCCAGGAGGAGCTGCTCTTCGACGACGCGTCGACCGGAGGCGGCATCGCCGAGACCGCGATGCTCCATGCCCGCGCCGTCCTCGACCTGGCCGACACGCTCGACGGCGAGATCGAGGAGACCGGGGGCACCCGCCTGCTCGCCGAGGTCGAGCTGCCGCTGGTCGACCTCCTGGCCACGATGGAGCAGACCGGCATCGCCGTCGACCTCGACCACCTCGAGTCGCTGGAGAGCCACTTCGCCACGGAGGTGCGTGACGCGGCCGCCGAGGCGTTCCGGGTGATCGGCAAGGAGATCAACCTCGGGTCTCCCAAGCAGCTCCAGGTCGTGCTCTTCGAGGAGCTCGGCATGCCCAAGACCAAGCGCACCAAGACCGGCTACACGACCGACGCCGACGCGCTGCAGGGTCTCTACGAGAAGACCGAGCACCCGTTCCTGATGGCGCTGCTCCGCCACCGCGACGTCAGCAGGCTGCGGCAGACGATCGAGGGCCTGCTCAAGACCGTGCAGTCCGACGGTCGCATCCACACGACCTTCTACCAGACGATCGCGGCGACGGGCCGGCTGTCGTCGGCCGAGCCCAACCTGCAGAACATCCCGATCCGCACCGAGGAGGGCCGACGCATCCGCGAGGGCTTCGTCGTCGGCAAGGGCTTCGACTGCCTGCTGACCGCCGACTACAGCCAGATCGAGATGCGGATCATGGCCCACCTCTCCGAGGACGCCGAGCTGATCGCGGCCTTCAAGTCCGGCCAGGACTTCCACTCGATCACCGCGTCCCGGGTGTTCGGAGTGGCCGCCGAGGACGTCACGCCCGGCCAGCGGGCCAAGATCAAGGCGATGAACTACGGATTGGCCTACGGGCTGTCCGCGTTCGGGCTTGGTCAGCAGCTGCGGATCGACCCGGGCGAGGCACGCGGGCTGATGGACGAGTACTTCGAGACCTTCGGTGGCGTCCGCGACTACCTCGCCGGGGTGGTCGACGAGGCACGGCGCACCGGCTTCACCGAGACCATCCTCGGCCGGCGGCGTTACCTCCCCGATCTCAGCAGCGACATCCGACAGCGACGTGAGATGGCGGAGCGGATGGCCCTCAACGCACCGATCCAGGGGTCGGCCGCCGATGTGATCAAGGTGGCGATGCTCCACGTCGACAGCGCTGTCCGCGAGGCGGGACTCGGGTCACGGATGCTGCTGCAGGTCCACGACGAGCTCGTGTTCGAGGTCGCCGAGGGTGAGCGCGAGGCGTTGGAGGAGGTCGTCCGCCGCGAGATGGGCGGCGCCGCCGATCTCACCGTTCCGCTGGACGTCTCGGTCGGCACCGGCCGGAGCTGGCACGACGCCGCGCACTGAGCGCGCGGGGCGCAGGAGCGAAGCGACTGCGTGCCCGTGCTGATGGTGGTCGAGCGAGCCGCGCCAGCGAGCCCGCGACCGTCGTGTCGAGACCCGGCGGGCTCAACCCTGGGTGCGCGGTCGCAGGGCGAGGAGTACCAGCACGAGCGCGGCATCGACGCAGATGACGACCGTCAGCATCCCGGAGATGCTCGAGACGCTGAGCCCGAGTCCCACGATCGCCGCCAGGGCGACCCAGATGGCGTAGGCGCTGCGCTGGCCACCCCGGGCCAGCAGCCCGTAGACGACCGTCATCAGGCAGGCGAGCAGCGTGCCGAGCACGGCGAAGATCCACAGTCGCGACCGGATGTCGTCGTACGCCGATCCGCCCACGAACACCAACGCCAGCCCTGAGAGCAGCGCGGCGCCGAGCGTCGCGACAGTGCCGAGGCCGAGAACGGCGCCCACCGCCGCGGCGTACGCACGAGGACTGTCGCCCGACGCGATCGCCGGGAACGCGACGGTCGAGACGAACTGCGGCAGGAAGAGCACGGCCTTCGTCAGGATCAGCCCCGCGGCGTACAGCCCTGCGTCGTGGGAGTCGAGGACGTGCCGGGCGACGATCAGGTCGACGTTGCTGATCGCGAAGAACGCGAGCAGCGCCTGCGAGTTGTGCCCCAGCTCGACCACGAGCGACCTGAGTCCGCCGCGCTTCCACTCCGGGCGCAGGTGTCGGTCGCGGAGTGCGTAGGCACCCACGACGACCGGCACCACGAGCGCGCCCGTGACCGCGATCGCCCCCCAGCGCGGCTCCGGATGCCAGAGCAGGAGCGCGACGCCGATGACCAGGCGAGGAACGCCGACGCAGACCTGGACCACCGACAGCGCCGCCCACCGTCGCTCGCCCTGGAGGATCCCGGTGAGCCCGCCGATCAGCGTGAGCGGGATCGAGGCGACTCCCATCAGGGCCGCCATCAGGAGGTCGTCGAGCTGGAGCGTGGCGTTGGTGAGCGGGCTGAGGACCAGGAGGACGATCCCGAGGCACACCGCACCGACGACGGTGAGGCGCACGAGCTGGGGCTCGAGTACGTCGAGGTCGTGCCGACCGGCCGACAGGCGTCGCGCGGTCGTCGCCTGCAGGCCCAGGGATCCGACGTTCACGACCAGCAGGAGGCTCATCCAGGCGGCCAGCGTGCCGTACTCGTCCGGTCCGAGGATGTGCGCGGCCGCGATGACGAAGCCGTACGTCGCGACGTTGAGGACGAACATCGCGCCCGCCACGGCGCCGCCCCCGCGGATCGTCGCGGCAGCGTCCGACGCACCGGCTGCCGACGACATGCGCGGAAGCCTAGGCCAGCGCGCAGGCGTGCTCGGGCATGACAACGCGGAACAGTGGGTAGGTAGGCATCCATGCGGCGTTCTCGGGTCTCGCGTCAGTGTGCTTCGCGCGTCCATCTCCTCGTGGCGTTCACGCTCGCGGTAGGGGTGGCCCTCGCAACCGGACCGAGCCCGGACGCCTGGGCCGAGCCCGGCGGCGGCCAGAGCCTGTCCGGCAACGACCAGGCGTCCGGGCACTCGGACCTCAGGTACAGCAGCGGCGAGCCGCGCGACGCCCGCCTCACGATCCCGGCGCGGCCGGGCATCCACCGCCTCCGGGTCGTCGCCTACCGGGGCAAGACGGATGACGCCCCCGGGACCCGGATCCAGAACCGTGGCATCGCCGCCAGCCCCTACGGCCGGCACGGAGGAGCCGGGCCGGGCGGCATCGGCAACTACCAGGTGACCGCACACCGCACGGCCCACGGAGGGATCTTCCGGCACACGCCGTCCCTGAAGAAGGGAGCCCGGGTCCTCGTGGACGTCGGCCGCTGGCGCTACGTGTACCGGATCCACCGGACCCGGTGGGTGTCCTTCCGTTCTGCGAAGTCGCTACGTCGCCAGCGCGCGGCCGTGCCAGGTCATCCGGGTGTGAGACCGAGACGCGGCTACCTCACGGTCTCGACCTGCGCGACACCGGAGGATCGCGCCCGCGGCAACTACTGGACCGACCGGTTCGGCAACCCGGAGCACCGGATCGACAAGATCGGCGTGCTCGTCAAGCGCACGACGAACCCGTACTGGCACGGCTGATCGTCTCAGGCTGTCCACTCGAGCGGCAGCGCAGCGAACCACATCACGTCACAGCGCTCGCCCTCCCAGACGCTGTGGGCTCGCATCGTTCCCTCGTGGACGAAGCCCGCTCGGCGGGCCACCGCAACAGAACCTTCGTTCCCCGCAACGATCGTCAGGAAGACACGAGCTGCCCCGAGATCGAAGAGCCAGCGCGTCAGCAGGACCACGGCCCGAGTGGCGTAGCCGCGGCCGCGGGCATCTGCTGCGATCCAGTACCCGAGCTGCGCAACGTCCTCGTCGGTCCAGTCGTCCACGCCACAGCAGCCCACCAGCTCGCCCGATCTCGCTTCGGTGATCGCGAAGGCAACACCACACGCATTCCTGCTCGTGGCCAAGGCATCCCAGCTCAGCACGAACCGGTCGATTGCGGCCTCGGCCTCGGCGATCGAGAGCGGCGTGGTCGGGTGGCCTTGCCGGTCGTGAGCTCCGTTGTAGCGTCGGATGGCGGGGTCGGCGCTTGCTTCCGCCAGGAACCGGGCATCGTCGCTCGACCAGAGTCGCAGGGTGACGCGGCCGTCGGAGAGGGTCCCGACCGGACCGTTCTCACCACCCTGGCTCACGGGGCCGATCCTTGCAGGCCGATGTCCCGGCAGTAGCGATAGGACTGATGTCGCTGTCGGTGCGCCCGCCGTCATGCCGTTGCGTGCAGGTCTGTGGACGTGGTGAAGACTCGACGTCGTGGCCCCTCATTCGCAGCGAGCAACGGTGGCATGACCACGCCGTCGTACGACCGCGACTTCTGGGAGCAGCGCTGGGCGCAGGTGCTGCGTGACCACGCCGACCAGGTCGCGAGCCGGCCACCGAACGCCTACGTCACCGCCGAGCTCGCGGACCTCCCGCCCGGTCGGGCGCTCGACGCCGGGTGCGGGCACGGCGCCGAGACGATCTGGCTCGCGGCACGCGGGTGGCAGGTGACCGGGGTCGACTTCTCCAGTACCGCCCTCGGCATCGCCGCGTCGACGGCCGAGTCGATCGGGGCCGACGTGGCCGAGCGGATCGAGTGGGTCGAGGGCGACCTCGGGAGGTGGACGCCCGAGGAGGCGGTCTTCGACCTGGTCGTCTGCCTGTACGTCCACGTCGAAGGTGCCGTGTCCGACCTGGTACGCCGCCTCGGGCGCGGCGTCGCACCGGGAGGCACTCTCTTCCTGGTCGGTCACCTCCCGGTCGATCCGGCGACCGGAGAGCCCACGCCCGCGGCGGGTCAGGTGCAGGTGACCGTGGCCGACGCGGTGGACGGCCTCGACCACCAGGACTGGGAGATCGTCCTCGCCGAGGAGCGCCCGCGCGCGGCTGTCGGCACCGGCGTCGACGCGCTGGTGCGGGCCTGCCGGTCTCAGGGACCGAAGTTACTCGGGGGTTAGGCACGACCGCCCCGGCGTTATAACCTTCGGCCAGTCCGCGCCCATGAGGCGCGGGGAGGGGTCCCGACGAGCTCGGGGCAGGTGCCAGGAGGGAGCGGCATGCGCACCACCTTGCTGTCAGGAGCGGTACTCACGATCGGGTCGATCCTGCTGATCATCCTCAGCTCGAGTCTCGGACTCGACGTCGAGACCGTCGCGTTGATGGGTGCGGGCAGCGGTGCAGTCGTGGCCCTGATCCCACACCGGAGTCCGATGCTGCGGCTCGGCGGCTTCGTCGCCGGGTTCGTGTTGTCCTGGGTGGGCTACCTCGCCCGTGCCGGCTTCCTGCCCGACACCGCGACCGGCCACGCAGTGGCCGTCGGCCTCGTCGTTGCTCTGTGCAGCATCGTCGCCGCAGTGAGTCGGGATCGCATCCCGCTGTGGAGCACGCTCCTGGGCGCCGCCGTGCTGGCGGGCAGCTACGAGACGGCGTACATCGAAGCTCCCAGCCAGGTGCTGAGCACCTCGATGTCGACCTCCACCAGTGTGCTCCTGGCCGTCGCGTTGGGGTTCTTCGCTGGAGCGCTCGTCGCGCCGCAGACGCCCGATGAGCCTCGGCACGTCGACAACGTCCAGCCCGATCCGGATCCCTCGACCGAGAAGGGCGCCGGCGACACCTCGCTCGGCCCGCTGATGACGGAGGACGCCCGATGAGGTTCGTCGTTCCAGGCCGCGGGACGCGACTCGCGGCGCTACTGACTGTCACTGCTGTGGCGGGCCTCGGGCCCGGCTCCGCGTTGGCCGCGACGACGGACGCCGACGGCGTCACGACGACCAACACCGAGACGGTGCAGACCTACCTCGACGCCGACGGCAAGATCGACAGCTCGCGCATCTACGAGCAGCTGACCTTGACCGGCAACGGCTCGGTGACGACCAAGAACCCCGTCGACACTGACGGGCTGCGCAACTTGAACGGCTTCGGCGGCGTGGACGCGCAGGACGGGGTCGTGGAGCAGCACTACGACGTGAACGGCGTCTCCCAGAGTCGAAGCGTGAGCACCTTCGACAGCTCGAAGTTGCCGCTCTCCATCTCGGTGGAATACCAGCTCGACGGCAAAGAGGTCTCGGCCGACGACCTCGTCGGCGCCACGGGTGACGTGAAGGTCACCTACACGGCCAAGAACCTCACGACCAAGCAGGTGCCGCTCACGTTCACGGACGGCAAGGGCGGGACGACGACCGAGACCGGCTCCGTTCCCATCCCGATCGTGGGCACCGTCGTCTTCGTCCTCCCGAAGAACTACACGAACGTCCAGTCGGTGGCCGCGAGCATGGGCGGCGATGGCCACGGCGGCACCCAGATGGAGTACCTCCTGACCCTGTTCCCGCCGATCGGCTCGGACACGGTGTCGTTCGGCTACACCGCCCACCTCACCGACGGGCTCGTGCCGCCGGTTTCCTTCACCGCCGTCCCGGTCGACCCGCTGACCAACCCGACCTTCACGACAGCAGGCGACAGCTACCAGTCCGGGGCGGACACCGGTGACAAGCTGGCCGCGGGTGCCACCAAGATCAACACCAACCTGCTGCGGCTCCGCGACGGCGCCGGGCAGCTTCTGGCCGGCCTGATCAAGCTCAACGACGGCGCGCACCAGTTGGACGACGGACTGTCCGGCCAGGCCGCGCCCGGGGCTCAAAAGCTCGCCGCCGGGACATCCCAGGCCAGTGACGGCGGCCAGAAGCTGGCCGCCGGCCTCACCCAGTTGCATGGTGCCCTCGCAACGCTGCCCAACACCCTGGCGCACAACAAGAAGTACCAGCTGCTGCTGGGGGCCCTTACCCAGATCGCCCAGGGCGTCGGCAGCCCGAACGACCCGGCGACCAAGAAGACAGTGCTCGGTGGTCTGAACGCCATCCAGCAGGGTCTCGAGGTCGGTGAAGGCAATGACTGCCTGTCGGCCACCATCGCCGGCGTCGACCCCAAGAACTGCGGTGCGATCGACGCCGTGCGGACCTTGGCGCAGTCGGTCGCGCAGAGCCAGTCCCAGGTGCGCATCGACAACCCGATCGTGCTCGGTCACGTCACGGTGATCACCGAGGGCTACGTCCTCAAGAAGCTGGAGACGATCCGCGCGACGACGGGGTGTCAGTCCGACCCCGTCTGTGTGCAGCAGATCGATGACCTCGCCACCGTGTTCGACAGCACGAAGTCGGGCGACCTGTTCGACCAGCAGCTCTCACTGCTCCGGAGCAGCCTCACCACCATCGGCGACAAGGCCGATAGCCAGTTGTTGAACAAAGGCGCCGGGCTCGACCAGCTGCGCGCCGGTCTGTCCAACCCGCACGCCGCCGAGGACTGCGCTGCCGCGCAGAGGACCAAGACCACGGCCGACGACTGCGGCATCAAGGAGGCCGCGCTGGCGGTCCGCGGCGGCGTTCCGCTGCTCGTCGACACCCTGCGCCAGCAGATCCTGGCCGGGCTCGGGGCCCCCACTCCGGGGTGTGACCCCACCAAGACGCTGCGCTGCGGTGCGGCCGCTCTGGCCGACGGGCTCGGTCAGCTCGACTCCGGTGCCCACCAGCTCTCCGACGGTCTGACCACCGCCGCCGACGGCAGTGGCCGGCTCGCGGACGGTCTGCAGCAGGCACGCGACGGCGCTCCCCGTCTCGAGAGCGGAGCCAACGAGCTCTCGGAGCGGGGAGTGGTCAAAATCGTCCAGGCCGGCCAGGACACCGCGCAGCAGTACGGAAAGCTCTACGCCACGTTGGCCGAAGGTGCGAAGCGTGCCCACACCGACGGCATGGTGTACGGCGCGCCGGCGGACTCGATGGGCCTGATGGCCTACGACTTCGAGATCAACGGCAGCGACGGCCAGGGCTCCCGGAACGTCGAGCGCCTGGTGCTGGCGCTCCTCCTCGGGGGTCTGGGGCTCGGAGCGTTCGCGCTCCGGCGGCGCGCGCCGAGGGTCCTGCCGGGGAGCTGACTCGGCTCACCGCTCCCGGTCCACGGCGAACAGCGCCGTGCCGGGGGTGAGCCGGCCGCGCAGGCGGGACCATCCGCCCCAGACGCGGTCGTGGTCCTCCGGCCACTCGGGCTCGACGAGCTCCACGACCCGGAAGCCGTGGGAGGTCAGCACCGACACCCAGTCGCCGAGGGTCCGGTGGTGCTCGACGTAGGCCACCACCCCCGTCTCGTCGTCGACCTCGACGTACGGTCTGCGGTCCCAGTACGACGACGCGGCGGTCAACCCGGCCTCGGAGGGATCGTCCGGGAAGCTCCACCGGGTCGGATGGGTGATCGAGAACGCGAAGCGGCCGCCCGGCCGGAGCACCCGGGCGACCTCGGCAAGAGCGAGGTCGATCTCGGCGATGAACTGCATCGCACCGAACGAGCAGAACACCACGTCGAACGACCCGTCGGCGTAGGGGAGCGCGGTCGCAGTCGCGCGCACCGAGGGGACCGTGATCCCCGACTCCTCGTCGATCCGCCGTGAGTGCTGGAGCTGGCGGGCCGAGAGATCGAGGCCGTACGAGCGTCCACCGTGGACCCGCACCCACCGCGAGCACTGACCGGCCCCGGATCCGACCTCGAGCACGTCCCGATCGGCCACGTCACCGAGCACGCCGGCCTCGTCCTCGGTCAGCCCCTCGGGCCCCCACACGAAGCCGGTGTCGCCGAGGAACCCACCGTGGGTCGCCTGGTACTCGTCGGCGTACCGGTCCCAGTCCGGGCCGTTCGCGCGACGCGACTCCTCCTCGCTCACGGCGCGGCGCTCGACCCGCACCCGCTGCGGCAGGTGGTCCTCCACGTGCCGACCCTAGTCGGCCGCCCGAACGCTCAGCCCTGCGAGAGCTGGATCCGGTTGCCACTCGGGTCGTCCACCACCGAGCACCGTGGCTTCCAGCCGTAGTCGGTGGGCGGGCTCGCCTCGATTCCGCCGAACGACAGAGCTCGCGTGTGCCGGGCGTCGACGTCGTCGACCATCAGTCCGAACGACGAGGGCGTTCCAGCGTCCAGCCAGTTCTCGATCGTGAGCAGGAAGAACGAGTCGGTGTTCCACGCTCCGAGCACGAACGACGAGATGTCGGCGTTGAACGCGAGCCCGAACGCCTCGGTGTAGAACCGCACCGACTCGTCGTGGTCGCGGGTCGACACCATGACCTGGACCACGCGGCACGAACGCGGCGCCGGCAGTGGCACACCCCGCTCGACGTAGCTGTCCGACGTGGCCAGCATCCGCTCGAGCCGCGTGGCGCGCTCGGCCAGCCGCTCTCGGTGACGCTGGAGCACTTCCCTTGTGACGGCTTCGTCTGCCGCGGTGAGCACCTCTCGGACCTCGTCGACGGGCAGGTCGACGCCGCGCAGGTTGCAGATCATCTTCGCGTCACCGAGCTGATCCTCGCTGTAGCGGCGGTACGACGTGCGGGCATCGACCGAAGCCGGCTTGAGCACGCCGACCTCGTCGTAGTGTCTCAACGCCTCGACCGAGAGGCCACTGACCGTCGCGAACCGGCCGATCTCCATCAGGTCGTCCATGCGGACATCCTCAACCCTGGGGCTACCCGAGACTCAAGGACTTGGCACGATGGCGGCGTGGATCCCTCTTCCCTGACCCCGCTCGCCGGCGGGTGGTCGGGGGAGACCTTCGTGGCCGAGGTGGCGGGGGAGCGCACCGTGGTGCGGATCTATCCGCCCGGCCGGCGTGCCGACGCGGCGCCCGAGGTCGACGCGGCGGTGCTCCGCCTCGTGCGCGGCCTGGTGCCCGTCGCGGAGGTCCTGGAGGTACGCCGCGGGATCGCGGCCGCGGACCAGCCCGGGCTGCTGGTGACGTCGTTCCTGCCCGGCGAGCGAGGTGACGTGCTGCTGGCGGGTCTTTCCGACGCGGACGCCGGCACGCTGGGCGGACGCCTGGGCGGCCTGCTCGCCGACCTGGCGGGCATGCCGACCCTGCGCGCCGGACCGTTCGTCGACGCCGATCTGACCATCGGTGACTTCGGGGCGACCGACGGTCTCCCGGGGTTCGTGGCCGCGCACACAGCGGCGCTCGGCTGGGAGCAGGATCAGCTGGACGGCCTCCAGCGCGTGGCCGATGAGGCCCAGTCACTGCTCGACGAGGTCGGCCGTACCTGCCTCGTGCACTCGGACCTGAACCCCAAGAACCTGCTGATCGACCCGCACACCCTGACCGTGACGGGACTGCTCGACTGGGAGTTCGCGCACGCCGGCCACCCGTTCACCGACCTCGGCAACCTCCTGCGCTTCGACCGGCGTCCGGCGTACGTCGAAGCCGTCCTGGCCGCCTGGTGCGACCGCCGCAGCGGGTCCCCGGAGGACGCGCTGCAGTTCGCCCGAGCTGCCGATCTCTGGGCGCTGGTCGATCTTGCGGCACGCCGTGGCCAGAATCCCGTAGCGGATCGAGCCCACGAGCACCTGGTGGCCATCGCTCGGACAGGAGATCTGCACGCGCTGCCGTAGCTCCTCGACTAGGCACTCACGCTCCTATGAGCGGTCCTGGCGGGGCGGTGGGAGACTGGCGTGCATGACTGAGATCTCGGGAAGTCCTGCTCACTATGGCGCTCCCTCCTACATCGAGTTATGCGTGGAGGACGCTGACAAGGCACGGTCGTTTTACGGCGCCCTGCTCGGGTGGAGCATGGAGGGAGATTCGGGGCCGGGTCAGGCGAGCACGGGTGGACTCGGCATCGGAATCCACGACCGGGATCCATCCTCTTTGCTCGAGGTCTTCTTCTACGTCCAGGACCTCGGGTCCGCACTGGCGAAGGTGACCGAGCTGGGCGGTGAGGCTGTCAGCGATGTTCACGCCGAGAACTCTGCTTTCGGCACGTGGGTGGAGTGCCGCGATGACCAAGGGGTGCGATTCGGCCTCCGTCAGCCACCCGGGTGAGGCCGCAGGCACTCGTGCCGCTCTCCGTGCGCGGTCGTCACGCCCACTCCGGCCACCCGTTCACCGACCTCGGCAACCTCCTGCGCTTCGACCGGCGTCCGGCGTACGTCGAAGCCGTCCTGGCCGCCTGGTGCGACCGTCGCAGCGGGTCCCCGGAGAACGCGCTGCAGTTCGCGCGAGCGGCCGATCTATGGGCGCTGGTCGATCTTGCGGCACGCCGTGGCCAGAATCCCGTAGCGGATCGAGCCCACGAGCACCTGGTGGCCATCGCTCGGACAGGAGATCTGCACGCGCTGCCGTAGCGAGCGAAACGTACTCACAGGCCGATGATTGGTCACTTTCGTCAGCCTCCGACCGCGCTCGGAAGCTGATAGAGAGAGGAACCGATGGCGACCAGGGCACGTCACAATCCTGAGCGATCGGAGGAGCCTCATGTGGCGATGCCTGACCACGGTGTGCACCCTGGCGCTGTTGGTCGCATGCAGTTCCGGCAGCGACCAGGGAGGCAGGTCAAACCACAATGCACCCGGTGCCCGCACGGGAGAACACCAGACGCATGCAGTGAGAGATGTCCCCGCATGCTTCCACCCAAGGACCACCGCCATCCTTGACGATCGGAAGCAAACCGTTCGGAGGTCCACTCGGAAACCCATCCGCGTCTCCATACCGGTAGGCAGCACCCTTGTGGTCCGGTCCTTCGGCGCCTGCGCGCGCGACGTGAACACGAGCCCTCAGAACAGACGCGTACGCCGAGCGAGAGCAAGTACAGACCGGGCCTGAGAACCAACACCTTCGTGGCGGCCCGGCCCGGCAGGGTCAGACTGGTCGTGGCCATGCCGATGTGCGCCCAGATGGACCGGGCGTCCGGCTCGGCATGTGTCGGTGGGATCGTCGTGCTGGGAACAGTGCTGGTTCATGTCGAATCGCGAGCCCGGTCTTAGACAAAGCGCTTGCTCATGCCCCTGTCCGCTCACGCTCATGCCGATGAGCGAGCGTATGCGGTTGCTCAAATGGCGGATCGCGGTCCGGTTGCGTGCCCCCAGTCATCCGAGACGGCGGAGCGCTCTTTCGACGGCCACCTCAACTCGGTGGGTCATCCCGACGGTGTCGACCGGAAGCCGTCCAGCGACTTGCCGGCTCATCCACTTCGGGGCGCTGTCGTCATAGTGGAGCAAGGCATACAGGTCCCACCATGGATCCAAAGTGACCCCGGCGATCGACTCATAGAGCGCCAGCAGATGGTCCGACCAATCCGGTGAATACAGCGCCGCCAAGTATCGCCGACAGTGCCCGATGTCGACTGCGCGTGACCCCCGGTGGACGCCGTTCCAGTCAATGAGCCCTGTGACGATGCGCCGGGACCAGAGCAGGTTGACCGGCAGAAAGTCACCGTGCAGAAAGACGGGAGCATCCCGTGGCGGGCGCGCCGCCATGACGCCAAACGCCGTCTCCCACACCTCCGGCCTGTGTGCGCCGACCGGCACGCGGAGTCCCTCTTGCGGAGCGATCCAAGAGTCTGCCCAAGGTCTGAATGTCTTCGCGGGAAGATCGAGGCTGTGCACCCATGCAGCGGTCTCTGCGATCCTCCTCATCCACGACTCAGGTTGCTTGGGATCAAGGTCAACGTGCCCCGGCAACCGTGTCATCAGCAGCGAGGGCGCTCCTCCCGTCTCATGGCCAGCCACATCCGCACCCAGCAGGCGCGGGACCGGGAGACCGCTCTGCGACACCACCCCGAGATTTGTGATCTCCCTCCGGAGACTCTTGTCCAGGCCCAGCCCGCCTGGGTACTGCCTGAGGACGACGAACGTGCGCACCCCACCTCGTTCGACAGTCACTCGATGCACCGCGGAGGAGACGCCGCCGCTCAACCGGCGGTAGCCGACGACGCGACTGCCCTGGCCCATCGACGCCGACACCCAGGCGAGAGACTCGACGGAGGGCCGACGCTGGCGGAACCCGCCATCCCTCCAGTCGCCGTCGCCCATGAGCGGCGAGCCTATTCGTCACACGGTGGGCTAGGAGCGTTCCTCGGACGGCGCGAGCGGTAAGTCGTCCGCTCGTGCCGCTGTCCGCGGCTCGGTGGTCGTTGCGTCTCGAAGCGCCCTTGGTCAGTGTCGCTCTCCCCGAACCGGGGGATGACCCCACTGAGGGCGGCACGGATGATGGATCAGTCGCCTCCTACAGGGCGGCTGTCCCGGGGAGACCCCATGCCTTTCGGGACACACGCAGCGCCCGTCGGAGTCCAGCCTGGCGGGCGCTGTCGTCACATCTGAGCGTCTGGCGGCTCGTCGAACGGGTTCGAGCTCGGAGCCTGGATCGACGAGCGCACGACCGTCTTCACGCTCGGCCGGATCGTCTGGCACATTGCCACCCGCCTGACGGAGAACCCGGCATGGCAGCGTGGCCGAACTCGCCCGTGCCTGGACCGACGCCCGGCACGCCTGGGCCCGAGGTGCACTCGCGAGTTGGACGCGTCACACACGCTCCGCGTAGACTCCCAGGGCGCTTGGAGTCTGCCGACGTCCCGTACGGAGCGGACACCGGCTCGCTATCTCAACACTGTGGTCGGCAGCTCACACGCTGTGGTCGATCGCGAAGATCCCGATGGTAGTGACCTGGACCTCACGCGTGCCCGCCCACAACTCCATCCACCCCAAGGAAACCCCTTCCATATGAGCAGCACCTTCGCTTACGCCGAGATCGACGCGCCCCAGGTGGCGATCAACGACATCGGGTCCCAAGAGGACGTCCTCGCCGCGATCGACGGCACCATCAAGTACTTCAACGACGGCGACATCGTCGAAGGCACCATCGTCAAGGTCGACCGCGACGAGGTCCTCCTCGACATCGGCTACAAGACCGAGGGCGTCATCCCCTCGCGCGAGCTGTCGATCAAGCACGACGTCGACCCCAACGAGGTCGTCACGGTCGGTGACAAGGTCGAGGCCCTGGTTCTCCAGAAGGAGGACAAGGAGGGCCGGCTGATCCTGTCCAAGAAGCGCGCTCAGTACGAACGCGCCTGGGGCACGATCGAGCAGGTCAAGGAGGAGGACGGCGTCGTCGAGGGCACCGTCATCGAGGTCGTCAAGGGCGGCCTGATCCTCGACATCGGACTCCGCGGCTTCCTGCCGGCGTCCCTGGTCGAGATGCGCCGCGTGCGCGACCTCCAGCCGTACGTCGGGCAGACGCTCGAGGCCAAGATCATCGAGCTCGACAAGAACCGCAACAACGTCGTGCTGTCACGTCGCGCCTGGCTGGAGCAGACCCAGTCCGAGGTGCGCCACGGCTTCTTGACCCAGCTCCAGAAGGGCCAGATCCGCAAGGGCGTCGTGTCCTCGATCGTGAACTTCGGTGCGTTCGTCGACCTCGGCGGTGTGGACGGTCTGGTCCACGTCTCCGAGCTGTCGTGGAAGCACATCGACCACCCGAGCGAGGTCGTCAACGTCGGTGACGAGGTCACCGTCGAGGTGCTCGACGTCGACATGGACCGCGAGCGGGTCTCGCTGTCGCTCAAGGCGACGCAGGAGGACCCCTGGCAGCACTTCGCCCGCACCCACCAGATCGGCCAGATCGTGCCGGGCAAGGTCACCAAGCTGGTGCCGTTCGGCTCGTTCGTCCGGGTCGAGGAGGGCATCGAGGGTCTGGTCCACATCTCCGAGCTGGCCGAGCGCCACGTCGAGATCCCGGAGCAGGTCGTCCAGGTCAACGACGACGTCATGGTCAAGATCATCGACATCGACCTCGAGCGTCGCCGCATCTCGCTGTCGCTGAAGCAGGCCAACGAGACCGCTACCGCCGCCGATGTCGAGGAGTTCGACCCGACGCTCTACGGCATGGCCGCGACGTACGACGACCAGGGCAACTACATCTACCCCGAGGGCTTCGACCCGGAGACGGGCGAGTGGCTCGAGGGCTACGACGAGCAGCGCAAGGTCTGGGAGGACCAGTACGCCCAGGCGCACGCCCGTTGGGAGGCCCACATCAAGCAGCAGGAGGAGGCCAAGCAGGCCGAGGTCGAGGCCGGCGAGGCCGCGTCCTACTCCTCTGGCACCACCGACGACGTGGAGACGAGCAGCGACGAGTCGGGTGGCTCGCTGGCCTCCGACGAGGCTCTCCAGGCGCTCCGCGAGAAGCTCACCGGAGGGTCGGAGTAGCCGGCTGACCGCAGCACGACACCGAACGGCCCGCCCTCCGGGGCGGGCCGTTCGTCATGTCCGGAATACCGGTGGCCGCGTCGCAACCCGGTCCGGGACGATGTGCGCATGCCACTGGATCCCTTCGACCCTGCGCAGGCCGCGCTCGTGGCGAGCTGGGCCGTCGGTGACGAGGTCGTCCGCGCCTGGGCTGCGGTGGAGGGCGACGCCGTCCCCGCCGACGTCGTGAGGGGCTGGTCCGAGGCCGACGACGTCGAGGCCTACATGTTCAGCGAGGAGGAGGCCGGCACGCCCCTCGCGTACGGCGAGCTCTGGCTCGACGACGAGGAGGGCGAGGTCGAGCTCGCACGGCTTCTCGTGTCACCTGAGCGCCGAGGGCAGGGCGTGGGCCGCGTCATGGTGCGCGAGCTGGTCCAGCGGGCACGAGGCACCCATCCGGAGCTGCCCGACGTGATCCTCCGGGTGCGTCCGGAGAACGCCCAGGCCATCCGTGCGTACGTCGCGGCCGGCTTCGTCGACGTACCTGCGGACGAGCAGCACACCTGGAACGAGGGCCAGAGGTTCGCCTACCACTGGATGGTCATGCCGGCCTAGCCGCCGACGAGTACAAGCGGCATTGCGTCATGCAGACGACGGCCCGGGCCACACAGGCCCGGGCCGTCGTCCTCACCAGATGTGGACCCTTACGGGGCCGCCGGCGACCCGACGACCGCGATCTCCGTCAGGTCGGTGAACGTGCACCCGTCGAACGGGCCGTCCGGGCAGGTGGTCGCGAAGGCGGGCGTCTGGTTGCCCTGGATCGTGAACCGCACGAACTTCACGTTGGTGTCACCGTCGGTGAGCGGCACGTCGTTGAGCCGTCCGCGGTCGTCGGCGGTGAACTCACCGCTGGCGGCCTCGGTGTAGGTCGAGTCGTCCGGAGACGTCTCGATCAGGAACTGGCCGGTCGACGCGCTCCCACCATCGCCACAGGTGGACGTGGGATCGATCTTGAACATGTCGATGTCCACGGCCTCGGGCAGCTCGATGACGATCGCCTTGTCCTCGAACACGTTGGTCGGGACGTCCGTGCCGTCAGGCAGCTCGTGCCCGGTGACACTGCCCCAACCAGTGGCGAGGCTGAGGTCGATCGCATCGCCGGGCCCACAGCCGAACTGTGTGAAGTCGGGCCCGTCGAAGTCGATGACCTGGGCTCCACCCGACGCGGCGGCCCAGTCGCGGGTCACCTCGAAGTTGGTGAAGTCATCGGGCGGGGTGAACTGTCCGAAGTCGACAGCCCTGCCAGGACCGGACGACTCGAAGAAGCCGCCCTTGGTCACCAGTACCTTCGCGTAGGTGCCGGCGACGAGGTGGTCGATCTCGTAGAAGCCGTCGCCGTCGGTCACCGTGCTGTACAGGTTTCCCTGTCCCGTCACAGTCACGACCGCTCCGGCGACCGGGTCACCGGTCTGGGAGTCGGCCACGAGCCCCGCGACGGTCCCGTCGTGCGAGCGCGAGTCGGGCGGAGGCGTGTGGAAGTCCTCGCCCGGCGTGGTGTCGCCCGAGTCGAGCGAGCCCGCGAAGAAGCCCATGCCCCGGTGTGCGAACACCTTCCAGATCGCGTTGCGGTGGCTGCCGTTGTAGGCGACCAGGTCCGCACGCACGATGGCGTTGCGCATGTCGAGGAAGTCCGGGTCGTCAGCCGAGAGCGACATGCCACGCGTGATGATGGTGTCCGCCACCTTGTGACCCAGCTTGCTGCGCAGGTCCCAGAGCGTCTGACCCCAGATCTCGCCACTCCCGTGGACCTCGGGGCCACCGACGACGTCGGGGAAGTCGCCGTAGGTGTAGCCGCCCCGGACCGACGGGTCGAATCCGGACTTGCAGCCCTTCGGGCCGGTCGCGCCCACGGCGCAGTCGATCGCCATGGTCCGGATCAGGTGACCGTTGGCGGCGACGTACTTGCCCTCGAGGAGCTCGCCGGACTTGTTGGTGTCCTTGAAGAAGCCGTTGGTCACGAGGTAGTCGAACGCGTAGTAGTCGCTCCACGCCTCACCCATCGAACCGGACTGGATGCTGTTCAGCGTCGAGTTCCCGTTGGCGTCGATGACCAGACGGTTCGACAGACCGTGGGTGTACTCGTGGTACTGCACCGAGGCGTCCAGCGAGCCGGTGGTCGGCACGAAGGGCTCGTCGGCGTCGCTGAGGCCCGGCGCGTGGAACAGGTACATCTGCATGGTGGGCGAGATGCCGTCCGGCGGCGTGCTCATGTTCGCGTTGTCGATGTGGTTGCCGTCGGGCAGGCCGTTGGCGGTGTCGGCGCCGTCGAGCGTGTTCAGCATGACCGGGTCGCCCCCGTCAGCCGAGAAGTTGCCGGCGGCCCTGGTGAAGCTGATCGGCGGCTTGGCGAGGTAGTCGTGGAAGTTGCTGGCGAAGTAGAAGCCGTTGGTCGTCGCCGCGTTCTTGTTCTTCTTCCACGAGTTCGCCTGGTTCGGGTTCCAGGTGCACACCCACACCGCGCAGAAGTTCGAGGCGGAGGTGCCGAACTTCTTCAGCTTGAACTGGGCACCGCTCTTCGTGCCGGGCACCGGCGTCTTCTCACGCGCCTGGATGGCGTTGTCGTCGTTCAGGTCCATGAACGCCGTGACGCTGTCGCCCTTGAGGAACGTGGCGCTCTTCTTCAGCCAGCCGCGCTGGAAGAAGTTCACGACCTTCGCCTTGCCACCCTTGGCAGCGCCCGGGTAGTTGTCGATCACGTAGGCATCGCCGTTGGAGTCGTCGGTGTTCGAGTGGCGGAACAGCACGCGGCCGGAGACGGCGTCGATGACGTGCTGGTAGGCACCCGCGGAGCTCTGCGTGAACGTCGACCAGCCGGGACGGAGGCCGGCGGAGGTCAGGAACCACACGCGCTTGGCGAAGTCACGGTTGGACCACACGGTGCTCGCGGACGAGCCGGCGCGCGACGCGGCCACGGATGCGCGGGTCAGCGTCCCGTGGACGTTCCGGGCGGCCGCAGCTGCGCGCAGCGACGGCGCTCACGGCGCTGCCACTCGGAGCCTTGGCGGCCAGCTGGGCGAGGCCCGAGACCGGGCTGCCCTGCACCGACAGCACCTGGCCGTTGCGGGTCACCTTGATCCGCAGCCCGTTGCCGAAGACGGTGGCGCCACGGATGGACTGGGTCCACGAGAGGTTGTGGACGCCGGCCGCGTCGACGTAGTCGTCGCGGAAGCGGAAGGTCGACAGGTCCGCGCTGGAGAGCCCGAGGGCGCCGAGGTGGTGGCGCACGTAGTTCATGCCGACCGTGCGAGCCGGTGCGGACGACCGCCCGGTGAGGTAGCCGTTCAGCCGGCCCAGGTCGCGGGGCGTGCCCGTGAGCGAGTCGATGTCGACGACGGCCTGCGAGCCGAGGGAGCGGAAGTAGGCCTTGTCCGCCTTCGTGCGGGAGCTGAGCTCCTTGCGGTTGGCCTTGAACAACGGCGTGCCGGTGAGCCGGCGAGCGTCGTAGGCGCCGGCGCGATCGCCGGCCGTGGATTCGTGGACGGTGCGTGCGGTGCCGTGCGCGCCGGAGGTGGCGGCTTGGCTCGGCATCGCGAGCATGCTGATCGCCAGAGCTGTGCTGCTGATGGCAGCAAGCGCGAGCGATTTGTTCCTGGTCGGAGGCACGGAAGGTTCCCTTCAATAGCGCCGGACAAGAGGGATGGACAAACCACAGCACTCCTCCAGTACAAATGGAAGACCCTTCCGTAGGGTTCTTCGCATGCGCGTGGGTCTGACCGGCGGTGTCGCGTCGGGCAAGAGCACCGTTGCCGGGATGCTCCGAGACCTGGGCGCCGTGGTCGTGGACGCGGACATGCTGGCTCGCCAGGTGGTCGAGCCGGGGACCCCGGGCTTCGACGCGGTCGTCGCGGCGTTCGGGTCGGAGGTCCTCGCCGACGACGGTCATCTCGATCGCGCTCGCCTGGGCTCCGTCGTCTTCGCGGACCCCGAGAAGCGAGCCGTGCTGGAGTCGATCGTCCATCCCCTCGTGCGAGCACGTGCCGCCGAGATCGAGGCGTCGGCACTGCCAGGGGCCGTCGTGGTCCACGACATCCCGCTGCTCGTGGAGACGGGTCAGGGCTCGGACTTCGACGCGGTGATCGTGGTCGACCTACCCGGGGCGGTCCAGCTCGAGCGAGCGATCCGCGACCGCGGCTGGACCGACGACGAGGCCAGGTCCCGGATCTCGGCGCAGGCCGGTCGCGAAGAGCGCCTGGCCGCGGCCACGCACGTCATCGACAACACCGGGACGGTCGAAGACCTCCGTCGGCGCGTGACGGAGGTCTTCGAGGAGCTGACGGATCAGGTCAGCGGGTGAGCGGTCAAGCCGCCAGATCGGGGTCCCCGAGGCGGCGGAGCTTCTGCAGGGCCTCGCGCTCGAGCTGACGCACGCGCTCGGCGGAGATGCCATGGCGCTGGCCGATGTCGGCGAGCTTGTGCTGACGCCCGTCGAGCAGGCCGTATCGAGCACGGATGATGTCGGCAGCCCGCTCGTCGAGCTGGCTCACGAGCGAGTCGAGGCGTCCCCGCGCCTCGACGTCGAGCACGGTGTCGTCGGGCCCGGGCGCGGTCTCCTGCGCCATCAGGTCACCGAGGGAGGTGTCACCGTCCTCGTCGACCGGAGTGTCCAGGCTGACGTGGTCACGGCCCCAGGCGATCAGGTCGAGCACCCGGTCGAGCTCCATGCCGAGCTCGGCCGCGATCTCCTCCGGCTCGGGCTCGCGTCCGAGCTGGCGCTCGAGGGTGCGTCGGGCTCCGCCCACCTGGTTGAGCTCCTCCACGACGTGGACGGGGAGGCGGACGACGCGAGCCTGCTGGGCGATGCCCCGCGTGATGGCCTGCCGCACCCACCAGGTGGCGTACGTCGAGAACTTGTAGCCCTTGGCGTAGTCGAACTTCTCGACCGCCCGGATCAGGCCGGTGTTGCCCTCCTGGATCAGGTCGAGCATCGGCATCTGGGCGCGGCCGTACTTCCGTGCGATCGAGACGACCAACCGCAGGTTGGCGTTGATGAACCGGGTGACGGCCTTGCGGCCCTCCTCGGCGATCCACTCCAGCTCGGCCTCGGTGGCGGTCATCGGGGCCCCGCCCTTCTTGCGGCCGACGCGTCCCTCGGCGAGCAGGTGCTCGGCGTACAGCCCTGCCTCGATGGTCTTGGACAGCTCGACCTCGGCGGCCGCGTCGAGCAGGGGGGTGCGAGCGATCTCGTCGAGATACAGGCCGACGCTGTCGCGGCCCTCGATCTCGCGGGTCGCGCTGATGGTTCGTGCTGCCATGTCGCCCTCCTGTGCGTGGGCGGCTACTGGCCAGTAGCTCCCACATCCACTCCAACGCACCGGGTGGCGAGGGGATTCCCGCTCCGAGCCGTTTGGACCCTTCATCCGTCCAGACGAGTGAGCGGTGGCCGGAGTTGCCTCCCCGCGGACTTCTCAGGGACTTCTCAGCGGAGCGGCCTCGGCCAGTCCCATCCGGTCGAGCATCCAGGCCAGCACGAACGCCCGCTCCCGCCAGGCGCGATATCGGCCAGAGACGCCGCCGTGGCCGGCCGACATCTCGGTCTTCAGCAGGATGTCGGGCCGCCTGGCGTCGTCGGGCGCGGTGGCCCGGAGCCGGGCCACCCACTTCGCGGGCTCGACGTACAGGACCCGGGTGTCGTTGACCGACGTCGTGGCCAGGATCGGCGGGTAGGCCTGCTCGTCGACGTTCTCGTACGGCGCATAGCCGGCGATGTAGTCGTAGGTCTCGCCGTCGGCCGCGGGGTTGCCCCACTCGTCGTACTCGGTGATCGTCAGCGGCAGGCTCGCGTCGAGCATCGAGGTGAGGGCGTCGACGAAGGGGACCTCGGCCACCAGACCACCGAACAGGTCGGCGTGCTCGTTGGCCACCACGCCGATCAGGAGCCCGCCGGCCGAGCCACCCTCGGCGAGCAGGCTGTCGTGGGTCGTCCACCCGTTGTCGACCAGGTGCCGAGCGGCGGCGGCGAAGTCGGAGAACGTGTGGCGCTTGTGACGCAGCCGGCCGTCGTCGTACCACCGCCGGCCCATCTCGCCGCCACCGCGCACGTGCGCGATCGCGACGCCTGCTCCGCGGTCGAGCAGCGACAGCCGGGAGACCGAGAAGCCCGGGTCGACGGAGATCTCGTACGCGCCGTACCCGTAGAGCAGGAAGGGGATCGGGTGCTCCTCGCCGGCCCGACCGCGTGCCCCGGCCCGGCACACCAGCGAGACCGGTACGCGCGCGCCGTCCTCGGCGGTCGCCCACAGCCGGTGCTCCTCGTACGCCGAGGGGTCGTGGCCGTGGACCGGCTGACGCTTGCGCAAGGCGAGGTCGCGGCTGCGGACGTCGTAGTCGTACACCGACGCCGGCACCGTCAGCGACGCGTAGTGCACGCGGACGACGGGCTGGTCGAACTGCGCGCCTCCGCTGCCGCCGACGGTGTAGAGCTCCTGGGGGAACTCCATCAGGTAGTCGTCGCCCGGGCCGTCGACCCCGAGCTCGATGATGCGGAGCTGGGTCAGGCCACCGCTGCGCTGGTGCACCACCAGATGCCCGGCGTACGCCGCGACGTCCTCGAGCCGGACGTGCTCGTCGTACGGGATGAACGGGGTCCACGCCGAGGGGGGCGCGGCCGCGATCGGGGTCGAGCCCACCTCGAAGTCGGCGCCGGCGTGGTCGTGCAGGACCAGGAAGCGGTCCTCGCCGGCGATGACGGCGTGCTCGAGGTGGTACTGCAGACCCTCCTCCCTCGGGTGGAAGAGGACCCAGTCGGCGTCCGGGTCCGAGCAGTCGAGGTAGCGGTTCTCCGAGGTGTTCTTGGACCCGCTGGCGATCACCAGGAAGCGCTGGGTGCGGCTGCGGCCGATGCCGACCCAGAACCGCTCGTCCGTCTCGTGGAACACCAGCTCGTCGGGTGCGTCCGAGCCGAGGCGATGGCGCCAGACCTTGTCGCGGCGCCAGGACTCGTCGACGGTGCAGTAGTACAGGTCGCGGCCGTCGGGACTCCAGACGCCACCGCCGAGCACACCCTCGATGCGGTCGGGCAACAGCTCACCGGTCGTGAGGTCCTTCACCTGGAGGACGTACCGCTCGTCGCCGACGGTGTCGATGGAGAACGCCAGCTTGGTCGCGTCCGGACTGACCGTGACCCCGCCGACGGAGTAGAAGTCGTGTCCCTCCGCGAGGTCGTCGTGGTCGAGGAGGACCTGCTCGCCCGGCACGGCCGGCTGATCCGGCCCGGCGTCCTCGTCGGGCGACGGGGGAGTCCAGTCGTCGGGGTCGAGGACCTGGACGCGGCACGACCGGCCGTACTCGCGTCCCTCGAAGGAGCGGCCGTAGTACCACCACCCGCGGTTGCGGGTGGGGACGGAGAGGTCGGTCTCCTTGGTGCGGCTCTTGATCTCGCCGAAGATCGTCTCGCGCAGGGCGGCGAGGTGGTCGGTGGCGGCGGCCGTCCAGGCGTTCTCCGCCTCGAGGTACGCCGTCACCTCCGGCGTCCCCTTGGCCCGCAGCCAGTCGTACTCGTCGGTGCGCGTGCGACCGTGGTGCTCGGTCGTGACCGGCCGTCGCTCGGCGAGAGGTGGGGCCTCGGGGTACGCGGCGTCCGACTGCTCGTCGGCGACGGGGCTCGTCATGCTGCGGACCCTAACGCGGCCGACGAGCCTCGCCTCCGCTGTTGCCTTAGCATCACAGCGTGCTGGAGCTCCGCGACGTCCCGCCCGATCGACGGGAGAGTCGACTGGCCGAGATCGTCGCGCGCGTGGCCGCCCGCCGCGTGGCAGCCCGCTATCTCGACCCGGAGGATGCGCGTGCCCAGGTCGAGGAGCATGCGAAGCGGACGGCGGAGACCAGTGCGCTGCTCGACGTGATCCGCGACGGGGTCCCGGTCGGGGGCTTGTGGCTCGGTGGTGAGGGGGGCGAGCTGGTCGTCCAGGACGCCGTCCTGGACCGGCCGGACGTCGCCGTCGAGCTGGTGGCGCTGCTCGTGGAGCGGGCGCGTGCCCAAGGAGACCGGCTGGTCGGGATCGGCGTACAACCCGGCGACGAGGCTCATGCGGCCATCGGCGCGACGCCGGGCTTCCGAAGCCGCGCCACCAACATGGTGCTTCCACTCGACGGGGAGCTCGCCGACTCCGGCGACGTGACGCTGCGCCCGATGACGGAGGCGGAGTTCGCCGCGTTCAGCGACGGCGAGGTGGAGACCTTCGCGGAGGAGCTGGTGTCGTCGGGCATGGATCGTGACCACGCCCTCGAGCGCAGCCGCGTCATGTTCGGAGAGCTCCTCCCGGATGGCCTGACCTCACCGGGGATGGAGTTCCACGTCGCGGAGGTCGAGGGCGACCCCGTCGGTGAGCTCTGGCTCAGCACCGACGCCACCCTGGCCTTCGTCTACAACGTGAAGGTGCGTCCCGATCAGCGACGCAAGGGATACGGCGCCGCGATCATGAACGCGGCGGCACGGCGGTGCCGCGAGCTCGGGCATCCGGTGCTGGGCCTGAACGTGTTCGGTCACAACGCAGGCGCCCGCGCTCTGTACGACAAGCTCGGGTACCTCGTCAGCCACGACTACGTGGCCCTCGACGTCCCCGATGCCGGCTGACGCGCCCGGGTCCGTCGACCTCAACGCCGATCTGGGTGAGGAGGTCACCGACGACGCCGGGCTGCTGCGTGTCGTCACGTCGGCGAACGTCGCGTGCGGCTTCCATGCGGGTACGCCGGAGATCATGCGGGCGGTCTGTGCCGACGCTGCCGAGCGGGGTGTGGTCGTCGGCGCCCAGGTCTCCTACCGCGACCGCGTGAACTTCGGTCGGGTCGCCCTCGACGTGGCGTTCGACGTGCTCCGCGACGAGGTGGCCGAGCAGGTGGGACTCCTCTCGGAGATCGCGGAGTCCGAAGGGTCGCGCGTGCGCTACGTCAAGCCGCACGGCGCGCTGTACCACCGGGTCACCGACGACGAGGAGCAGGCGACTGCGGTCCTCGCGGGGTCCGGGGCCCTGCCCGTGCTCGGCTTTCCGGGCTCCCGCTTGCTCGCCCTGGCCGCGGCGGCCGGCCGTGCGACGTACGACGAGGGATTTCCCGATCGGGGATACGCCGGCGGCCGCCTGGTCGAGCGTGGCGAGCCCGGAGCCCTGCTCGACGACGCCGATGCGATCGCGGCCCAGGCGGTGCGGCTGGCACCGAGCGTCGCGTCGCTGTGCGTGCACGGCGACTCGGTCGGCGCGGTCGCACATGCCCATGGCGTACGCCGGGCGCTCGGGGCCGCCGGCTTCCGTCTCACGGCGTTCCTCGACTGACGAGCTCCTCCACAGGCTGACCCCGATTTCTGTGGAGGAAGTGGGCTTGGTTGTGGACGATCGGGGCCGGCCTGTGGAGGACACGCCGGTGGCGAGAAATTGCTCGAGTTTTCCCTCGCCAACCCCTTGCGCGGGTGCCTCGCCGGGGCATAGAACTCTCCTACCGACTCACCGCTTGCGGTGAGAAGGGGCGGAGAAGTAAGAAGGTCCAGATCGCGAGCTTGCTCGCGGCGTCCGGCCGGTGGCGGCCGACGGGACTGGAAGGCTTGTCCGGCGATCGGGTGCCACCGCGCGATCATCGAGGGGCTCTTGGTGCTCATACCATCGAGAGCCCCTCACCTCATTTCAGCCACCGGACATCGTCGCTGGCGCGGCTGAAGTGGAGAGCCCGCCAGGAGCCTCATGGAGAGCGGCTCCCGGTGGTGCTCGCGTCGACGGAACCGATCGGGTCGACCCGCCGTCAGACGTCCATGAAGATGCGGTGGGCAGCACTCGTCGCCTCCATAGCGGTCCTCCTCGCCGGCTGCGGCGCGGGAGACGATCGGGGGGGAGACGTCAACGGCGCCGGGCAGCCCGAGCCGGGAAGCGTCGACACGTCGAAGCCGCGACCGGCTGCCTCTCCGTGGCCCGGGTTCGGCGCCGACGACTACACCTACACGCTGCGCACGACGTGCTTCTGTCCCGACGCCGGCGCGCCGGTCGTCGTCACCGTCCGCGACGGGAAGGCCATCGCCGCCGTGTACGCGCATCGGGGCAGGGGTCATGCGGCGGGTGACGACGCTGGTGACTGGCAGCAGATCACGGTCGACGACGTCATCGAGGCGGCCAACAACAAGCACGCCTATCTGGTGAACGTGAAGTGGCCGGAGGGGCAGGACTATCCGCGCTCGGTCTTCATCGACCTGGACGCGAACGGCGCCGACGACGAGATCGGGTACACGATCCGTGACGTGACGCTGATCTGACGCGACGCCGAACGACGCCTAGTCGGTCTCGTCCGGCGGCTCTGGGGAGAGGCGGCACTTTCCGCATGAAGTTCACCTCGACGGGTTCGAACCCGCGACGTCGGTAGAACTCGATCGCGCGGGTGTTGCCGGCCATGGCCGCCACGGTGACAGTCTCGATCGAGTCCGCGCGGAGCGCGTCGTCCAAGGCGTCCAGCAGATGGCTGCCGATGCGGTGCCCCCGCCGTCCCGGGAGCACGGACACCGTGTAGAGCTCGGCGTAGCGCGCGCCGTAGTCGAAGGTGTCGTCATCTGTTCCCGACAGCAGGTGCGCGACGGGTATCCGGCCACCTCACGGTCCACCGTCGCCGTGAGGATCAGGGCGTCGCCGTCCTCCAGCCAGCGACGGTAGGTCTCCGACCGCGCCCTCCACGAGACCTCGTCGTCGGGCTGCAGCGGCGTCGCCGCCTGGACGTCGCGATGGTGGTGGTGGAGGGCCAACCACAGCGGACGGAGCACGTCGAGCTCTGCTGCGTTGGAGAGGCGCTGGACGAGCACCGGTGCTGTCTCACTCATCGTGCTCCCACCATTCTCACCGTCGTCGTGACGCTCCGCAGGGTAACCAGCGTCGGTGGCGGCGGGACTGCAGCGCACCGAGGCGTGGAAGATGGCGGGCATGCAGCTTCGTCCGGTCGGCCGTGGCGCCGTGCTCGTCGAGGTGGACGGCTCCAGCGAGGCCGTCGACCTGGCGGCGTGGGCTCGAGGGCGCGCGCTGGCCCGCGACGTCGTACCCGGAGCCAGCTCGGTACTGCTCGACGGGATCGTGGACCGCGAGAGCCTCGTCGGCGTTCTCGACGCGTGGACTCCGGGCGCGGCCCGGACCGGATCCGAGGTGGAGGTCGCGGTGACCTACGACGGCCCGGACCTGGACGTGGTCGCCGACCAGTGGGCCTGCACGGTGGAGGAGGTCGTGGCCCGGCACCAGGCGACCGCGTTCGTCTCGGCGTTCTGCGGTTTCGCGCCGGGGTTCGCCTATCTCGCGGGGCTCGACTCCGAGGTGTCGCGCCTCGAGACGCCGCGGACGCGGGTGCCGGCGGGCTCGGTCGCCCTGGCCGGGACCTGGTGTGGCGTCTACCCGACCGCGTCGCCGGGAGGCTGGCGCATCATCGGCCGGACCGACGCGACGCTCTGGGACGTCGAACGCGATCCGCCGGCGACGCTCGTCCCGGGCACACGCGTCCGTTTCGTGGCGACATGACGCTCCGGGTCGTCGAGGTGGGCGCCTCGGTCCTCGTGCAGGACCGAGGTCGGCCGGGGTGGGCGCACCTGGGCGTCCCGAGGTCCGGGGCGCTCGACCGTCCCGCGGCCGCGCTCGCTCACCGACTCGTCGGGAACGCACCGGATGCGGCCGGACTGGAGGTGACGCTCGGAGGGCTGGTCGTGGAGGCCGACGAGGCGTGCTGGGTGGCGGTGACCGGGGCTCCGTGCGACGTCGTGGTCGATGGGCGGCCGCGCGAGTTCGGAGCGCCGGTCCGGCTGGAGTCCGGCAGCGTGCTCCGGCTGGGTGTGCCGTCGCAGGGGCTCCGGTCGTACGTCGCGGTCGCGGGTGGCATCGAGGTGCCGCTCGTGCTCGGATCGCGGTCGACCGACACGCTCGGCCACCTCGGGCCTGCGCCGCTGGCCGTGGGGGACCGGCTCACGGTCGGGCAGTCGGCGGGACCGCCCGCGGCCCTCGACACCCCCAGACCGCCCGTGCCCGGCCCGCTGCACGTCACCGCGGGCCCGCGGGCCGACCGGGTCGACGGTGACGCGGTCGACCTGCTGTGCCGCGCGGCGTACGTCGTCTCGCCGAGCGCCGACCGGATCGGGATGCGACTGGAGGGCAAGCCCCTTCCGCTGCGGTCGCCCGACGAGCTGCCCAGCGAGGGCATGGTGCTCGGTGCCGTACAGGTGCCGCCGGACGGCCTGCCGGTGGTGTTCCTCGCGGACCACCCGACCACCGGTGGCTATCCCGTCGTCGCCGTGGTCGACGAGAGCGACCTGTGGCAGTGCGGGCAGCTGCGTCCGGGTGAGCCGGTCAGGTTCGCCCGGACCCACTGACCGTCACCGGCCGGTCAGCCGGCCCGGCGCTTCAGCTCCTCGACGATCGCCGGCACGACCTCGTGCATGTCGCCGATCACGGCGTAGTGCGCCTTGGTCACCATCGGCGCCTCGGCGTCGGTGTTGATCGCCAGGATCGTCTTCGAGCTCGAGCAGCCGGCCCAGTGCTGGATCGCGCCGCTGATGCCGCACGGCACGTACAGCTCGGGGGAGATGCGGCTGCCGGTCTGGCCGACCTGTTCGCTGTGCGGCCGCCAGCCGAGGCTGGTCACGACGCGCGAGACGCCGAGGGCGCCGTCGAGGAGCTGGGCGAGCTCGATGACCCCGTCGAAGCCGTCGGGGCCGCCGGCTCCGCGCCCGGCGCCGATCACGACCCGGGCCGACGTCAGCGCGCCGGAACCCTCCTGCTTGGCCTCACCGCGAGCGCTGACGCGCGCGACCAGGTCCGCCTCCGCGACCTCCGGGCTCTCGTCGTGCCAGACCGGTGTCGTCGGCTGGTCGGCCGGTGTGGCGGTCCACGAGTGCCCGGCCACGGTCAGCAGGGCAGGCCGCTGAGCGAGGCGCATCTCCTCCAGCGCCGCGCCGCCGGCCACCTGCCGGGTGACCTCGAACGGCGACAGACCGGAGAAGGACACGACGTTGGCGGCCATCGGGACGTCGAGGCGGGCCGCGAGGTGGGCCATCACCTCCATGCCGCGCGGGCTGCCGGCGGCCGCCACCACGACGCACTTGGTGCGCTCGCGGATGTCCTGGAGCGCGGACGCCCACGCCGCGCCGGAGTACGCGTCGTACGCCGGACCGGTGACGTGGTGGACCTCGCTGATGCCGTGCGCGGCCAGCTGGTCGCGCGCCGCCTCGGGTACGTCGCCGACGACGGCGGCGCGGATCGCGATGCCGCCACCGGCTGCGGAGAGGGAGCGTGCGAACGCGACCGTCTCCAGCGAGATCTCGCTGATGCCGTCCGCGTCGTGCTCGAGCCAGACCAGGATCATCGGACCCCCACCTTGTCGAACAGGTCGACGACGGCTGCGGCCGCGTCGGGCCCCTCGCCGAGGATCTCGACCGTGCTCGGAGAGGGGGGCGGAAGCGTGAGCTGGACCCGGCCGGAGCCGCCCGGCGTCGTGGTCGCCTCCCGCGCCTCGATCTCGACCTTCTTGGCCGCCATCCGACCCTTCAGGGTCGGGTACCGCGGCTCCACGCCTCCCTCGAGGACGGTGGCGACCATGGGCGTGGGCACCGAGTAGGTCTCGGGCCCGTCGGGCCCGTCGACGTGCGCCGACGCGACGCCGTCGGCGACCTCGATGGTCGAGACCCCGTTGACGACCGGCAGGCCGAGTGCGTAGGCCAACCGGATGCCGACCTGGAAGTCGCCGGTGTCGGATGCGTCGTTGCCGAGCAGCACGAGATCGTAGCCACGGCCCTCGTCGCCGTGCGCCTCGACCACCGCGGCGATCTCGCGGGCGACGTCGGCCGGCCCGAAGGCGACACCGTCGGCCTCGACGTGCACGGCCGCACCGCAGCCGAGGGCCAGCGCGGTCCGCAGCTGCTCGGACGCCTCGGCAGGCCCAAGCGTGAGCACCGTCGCCTGCCCGCTCGTGGCGTCGGCGATGCGCACCGCCAGCTCGATGGCGCACTCCTCGTGCGGGCTCACCGTGTAGCCGGCCATGCGACCGTCGACCGCCTGGCTGTCGGGCGTCAGCACGACCTGGCTCGAGGAGTCGGGGACGCGCTTGACGCAGACCAGCACGTTGCACCATCAGCGCATCCGCTCGTTGGCCGGGTCGAACAGCGGGGTGGCGTCGACCGACCCGACGACGACCGGGTACAGCTCCTCCATGTAGGAGACCGCGAGCTCGGTACCGATCACGGCCTGCGCGGGCGGCAGGTACGCCAGCAGGACGTGCTTGCCCAACGAGGGAGCCGAGCCCGCACTCGTGACGTACGAGTGGTGGCCGTGACCGTCGGTCAGCGCTGCGCCGTCGCGGGTCAGGATCGGCTCGCCGCCGAGCATGTACCGCTTCATCCCGCTCGCGGACGTGTGGTCCTCGACCGTCAAGGTGCAGAGCACGGTCTCGAGGGGCGACTCGCGCTGAGCGAGGTACGCCTCGCGGCCCACGAAGTCGGCCGCCTTCACCTTGGGCCGTTGCATGCCGGCCTCGACGATGCTGCGCTCGGCGTCCAGCTCCATGCCGTAGGCGCGGTAGCCCTTCTCGATCCGGCCCGTCGTGCCGTAGACACCGATGCCGACCGGCACCGTGCCGTGGCTGTCGCCGGTGTCGAGCAGGGCCTCCCAGAGCGCCGCGGCGTCGGCCATGGAGACGTAGAGCTCCCAGCCGAGCTCACCGACGTAGGAGATGCGCGAGGCGAGGACACCCACGTCACCGGTGCCGGTCCGTACCGTGATCTCTCGGCAGCTCAGCATCGGGAAGGCCTCGCCCGACACGTCCGCGTCGGTGAGGGAAGCCAGGATGTCGCGCGCCTTCGGGCCCCACAGGCCGATCGTCGAGATCTCGTCGGTGCGGTCGGTGAGCCCGGCCCCGCCGACGAGGTGGTCTGCGAACCACTGCCGGTCCGCCGCACCATGCGCGCCACCGGTGACGACGCGGAAGTGGTCGTCGCCGAGACGCATCACCGTCAGGTCGGAGCGGAAGCCGCCCTTGGCGTCGAGCACCGGCGTGTAGATCACCTTGCCGACGGCGACGTCGCACTGGGCGACGCAGGTCTGCTGCACGCTCTCGAGCGCACCGGGGCCCTCGATGTCGACGATCTGGAACGCCGTGAGGTCGATGACGCCGGCCGCCTCGCGCATGCGCAGGTGCTCGGCGTTGATGATCGGGCTCCACCACCGCGAGTCCCACTCGTGCTCACGGGGCATCACGGCGTCGCCGTACTGGTCGACGAGGTGGGCGTTGGACTCGTACCAGTGCGGGCGCTCCCAGCCGGCCGTCTCGAAGAAGAACGCGCCGAGCTTCTGCTGCGACTCGTGCATCGGGGACTTCCGCTGGTTGCGGTCCGACTCGTACTGCTCGGCGGGGTGGATGATGCCGTAGGTCTTGATGAACGCCTCGGTGGTGCGCTGGCGGGTGTGCTCGCGACGCATCTGGTGGGGGTGGAAGCGCGCGATGTCGCTGTGGGCGACGTCGATCTCGCTGTAGCCCCAGGTCATCCACTCGGCGACCGCGCGCCCGACCCCGGGGCCTTCCTTGATCCACACCGCCGACGCGGTCCACAGGCCCTTGACGTGGCTCTCGCCGAGGATCGGCGAGCCGTCGCAGGTCAGCGACAGCAGCCCGTTGATCGCGTAGCGCATCTCGGCCCCGTCGGCGCCGAGCAGCTCGGGCATCAGCTCGAAGGCCTGCTCGAGCTGTGTGTCGAAGTCGTCGTCGGTGAACGGGAGCTCGGTGGGGGAGAGCTTGGACTGCTCGATGGAGGGGATGTCCTCGGGCTCCATCAGGATCGCCCGGTGGGCGTAGGAGCCGACCTCCATGTCGGCGCCGTGCTGACGCTCGTAGCAGAAGGTGTCCATGTCGCGCACGATCGGGAACGTGATCTCGCCCTCGTGCTCGGCCAGCTGGGGGCACGGGCCGACACTGATCATCTGGTGCACGGCGGGGGTCAGCGGGATGCTCACGCCGGCCATGTCGCCGATCTTGGGGCTCCACACGCCGCACGCGATCACGACGTACTCGGCCTCGATGTCGCCCTTGTCGGTGTGCACCCGTCTGATCCGGCCGTCCTCGACGTCGAGGCCGGTGACCTCGACGTTCGGGACGACGGTGAGCGCGTCCATCTCCAGGGCGCGCTCGCGCATGATCGTGCCGGCGCGCAGGGAGTCGACGACGCCGACGTCCGGCTGCCAGAACGCCCCGATGATCTGGTCCTTGTCGAGGAACGGCACCTTCTCCTGGACGAAGTCCGGGCTGACGAGCTCGCCCTCGATGCCCCAGGCCTTGGCCGAGGACATGCGCCGGCGCAGCTCCTCCATCCGCTCCTCGGTGCGGGCGACCTCGAAGCCGCCGGACTTCGTGAAGACGCCCATCTCCTGGTACTGCTCGATCGAGTCCAGGGTCAGGTCGGTGATCTCGCGCGAGTGGTCGGTCAGGAAGATGAAGTTCGACGCGTGCCCGGTGGACCCGCCCGGGTTGGGCAGGGCTCCTTTGTCGAGCTGCACGATGTCGCGCCAACCGAGCTTGGCCAAGTGGTGGACGAGGCTGTTGCCGACGATGCCGGCGCCGATGACGACGCAGCGAGCCGAGGGAGGGACGTTGGCCACGAGGGACTCCTGAGTTGCTTAATACGCAACGTAGTGCGCTATACGAAACAATGAGTACGGTAGCCGCGGCACCCCGGCGGCGGCAAGACGAAGCCCCCGACCGCGTCGGGCACCGGGAGTCGGTGCCGACGCGATCGGGGGCCACGTACATGGAGCTCATCGAGCGGGCGGCTGAGCTGGCTGCCCTGGAGCCAGGCGTCGACCTTGTCCTGGTTGGCGTCGATCCACTTCTGCTGCCGCGTCGTCCGGGGTCATGCCGTCCTGGCGATGTAGCTTGAGACACGAGGTTCTGGTCGTCGTTGGTCCAGCTGAAGGTCTTGACCAGGGTCGACAGCCGGGCGACCCGGAGTCGGCGAAGTCCGTGGAGACGAACTTGTTCAGCGGGTACGGCGGGTAGTCGCAGGCGACCTTGGCCGGCGTCCGCGTCACAGCCCTTGGTCTACTTCGGCAATCGACGGGGCCACCTGGATCGGGTCGGTGACGCCCGGGGTGGAGGCGCCGTCGACTCGGCGTACCACTGCGGGGTGTAGAAGTACGCGAGCAGCGGCGTCTTGTTCTTCTCCGCGTTCTTGAAGCTCGTCGAGCAGCGCTGCCTCGCTGCCGCCGACGACGACCTGGTAGTTCAGGTCGAGGTTCTTGACCAGCGCCTCGTCGTTGGTGACGTAAGACGGGTCGCCGTCGAGCAGCTGACCCTGGCCGCCGGACTCCAGGTCTTGAACATGTCGGCGTACTTGTTGAGGTTGTTCCAGTCGGTGATGTCGGGGTACTTGTCGGCCATCCACTGGCGGCACGAACCAGCCGATCAGGCCCTCGTTGCCGGTCAGGCCGGCGTCCTCGACGGACTTCTGCTCGGTGATGTACTTCTTGACCAGGTCGGCGTGGCCCCAGTTCTCGACGACAGTGTCGATGTCGCCGGAGGCCATGCCCTGCCAGCCGACCTCCTCCTTGACCTCGGGGTAGTCGACGTTGCAGCCGAGCTTGTCCTTGGCGATCTGGCCGATCACGTGCGCGTTCGCGACGTAGCCGGTCCACGGGTTGACCGCGATGTCGAGGTCGCCGCAGTCGCTTGCCGCCGGGGCCGTCTTTGTCGCTGATACCGCCGCCGCCGCACGCGGTCAGGCCGAGGCCGACGACCGCCGCGAGAGCCACAGCCGCGTGCGGCTGATCCTCGTCCCATCGTGCTGTCATCCCTTCTGTCTGACTCCGCGACTGCCGCGGAGAAGCTGTCGAGTATCTGGTGGCAGCTGCATCGCCCGGCCCGAGCGCGCGGCGTACCGCGTGATCCGGTCGAGCATGATGCCGAGCGCCGCGATCGCGACGCCGGCCGCCAGTCCCTTGCCGAAGTAGCTCGCCGCTGGCGGAAGCCCGAGACGACGATCGAAGCCGAGGCTGCCGCCGCCGACCATGCCGCCGATGACGACCATCGACAGCACGTAGAGCAGACCCTGGTTGGTGGCGAGCACGCAGGGACTCGCGCGCCATCGGCAGCTGCACCTTGGTGATCATCTGCCACCGGCGTGATCCCGCTGGAGCGCGCCGCCTCGACCGTCGTCGGGCGCGACGCCGCGGATGCCGTCGGCGACCAGCTTGGTCGCGATCGGGAACGGCGTAGCGACGGCGGCGACGATGGCGGTGAACCGGCCGGCGCCGAAGAGGGCCAGCGCCGGGACCAGGTACACGAACGGCGGGATGACCTGAAACGCGTCCAGGAACGGCCGGATGACTCACGTCGGCCGTGCGGCTGCGGCCCATCGCGACCCCGAGCGACGACGGCGATCAGCATCACCAGGAGCGGTGGCGACGAGCGTCATGGCGAGCGTGATCATCGCGTCGTGCCAGAGACCGGTGACGAAGATGACCGGCCTGGCACACCACGATGTCGTCACGGCCGGACGCCAGCCGCCGAGCACGTAGGCGATGGTCAGCGAGCACCGCGCCATCGAGCCACCAGGGCGACTCGGCGATCGGTCCTGCAGCGGGTTGAGCAGCCAGTTGGTGAAGTCGTCCTTCACCTCGAGTGGTGAAGGTGCCGAACTTGTCGATGAACCACGTGGTGAAGTCGTTGATCCGGTTGGTCGGCTCGGGCCCGCTGATCCGCTTGAGCACCGGGGTGTCTGTGATGTCGGGGAACTTCGCGTAGTCGATCCGGAAGCGCGACGGCGACCAGGGGGGACCACCGGCACGAGCAGGACGCCGAGGAGCAGCCAGCGCCCCGCGGTCGTGACGCGGGGAATCCGCTGACCGCGGCCGGCCTCCTCGGTGGCCCATCGGCGGAGTCGCTCGAGGACGACCCCGGTCATCATCACGCTCAGGCCGCTGGCGGAGCCGACATTGGTCCGCCCGGTCGTCCGCTCGCTGGCCGCGGTGGTGGTGCGGTCGAGCATGATCGCCATCACCACGATCGCGAGACCGGCGACGGACGCAGCACCGACGTTCTGGATCTGCAGGGCGGCCACGACGCGGCTTGCCGAGACCGGGGCCGTTCATCAGAGCGGCGATCGTCGCCATCGACAACGCCGCCATCGTGCACTGGTTGATGCCGACGACGATGGTCGGCGTGGCCATGGGCAGCTCGACCTGCCGAAGCATCTGCAGCGACGTGAGCCCCATCGACCGGGCGGCCTCCGATCGTCGGTGGGCGACACCGACGGATGCCGTGCTCGGTGATCCGGACGAGCGGCGGGTAGGCGTAGATGAGCGTCAAGACCATCGCTGCGGCGGGGCCGATGCCGAAGAACAGAGCCATCGGCGCGAGGTAGCAGAACGCCGGCAGCGTCTGCATCACATCGAGTATCGGCGTCGTGATCGCGGTCGGAGCCGTGCGGTTCGGCCATCCAGATGCCGACCGGGATGCCGATGGCACATGGAGACGACCACCGACAGCCCATGATGATAAGCAGGTCCATCGCGTCGGGCCAGTAGCCCACGAAGCCGAAGAACAGCAAGGACGAGCGCGACCAGGAGCGGTTGCGCAGCCCGGCCGCGACGTAGGTCACAAGCGCGCGATCGCGACGATGCCGAGCCAGCCGATCTGCGGGGACGGCCGCGGGAACGCGGCGATGCTGACAGATTCCTGGAGCTGCGTCGAAGCGAGTTCAGGAAGTCGCCGATCGTGCCCAGCGCCGCCGAGAACCAGTTGGACCTCGCCGTGAGGCTCGAGACCCAGTCGCGGGCCGCTTGAGCTTGTCGTGGAGCCTGTCGTGTCGTTCACGCTGATGCCCAGGGTGTCGTGGTCCTTGGTCGCGGCGTACAGGACGAGCCAGACGACCAGGATCCCGAGCAGCCTTCAGCCGCCCACTTCCGCGGAACGGCGATGTACAGGCGCTCCCGCGCCGCGGCTCGGGTGCTGGCGACGGGGTCACGGCGCACTGGCGCGGTGGCGGCACCGGTCGGCTCGTCCTCTTCGGCGACGACGACGCGGAGGATGGCGTCGTCGTCGACGACGCCGACCACTTGGTCGCCGTCGACCACGCGGCACGGGCCCTGGTGGTCCAGCGACGACTGCGGGCCGCGTCACGAACGATCTGGTCGGACGGGAGGGCCGGGCTGGTGTCGTCGACCTCACCGGGCTTGGCGTCGCGCATCACCCACTTGAGCGTGAGCACGTGCGACTTCGGGACGTCGCTGGTGAAGTCGCGCACGTACTCGTCCGCCGGAGCGCGCGACGACCTCGTCCGGCGTACCGATCTGGACGATCTCGCCGTCGCGCATGATCAGGATCCGGTCGCCGAGCTTCAGCGCCTCGGCGAGGTCGTGGGTGATGAAGACCATCGTCTTGCCGACCTCGTGGTGCAGCCGGAGACCTCGTTCTGCATGTCGCGGCGGATCAGCGGGTCGAGCGCCGAGAACGGCTCGTCGAACATCAGGATGTCGGGGTCGGAGGCCAACGCCCGAGCCAGGCCGACGCGCTGCTGCATGCCGCCGGAGAGCTGGTCGGGGAAGTTGTTCTCGTAGCCGTCAGACCGACCAGGTCGACCATCTCCTGGGCGCGGTTGCGCCGGTCGGACCTTCTTCGACCCCGCGCACCTCGAGCCCGAAGGCGATGTTGTCGATGACCTTGCCGGTGGGGGAGCAGCCCGAAGTGCTGGAACACCATCGAGATCCGCTTGCGCCGCGTGTCGAGGAGCGCCTTGTCGGACATGGCCGTGATGTCGTCGCCGTACAGCGTGACCTTGCCGGAGGTGGGCTCGATGAGCCGGTTGAGGCAGGCGCACGAGCGTCGACTTGCCCGACCCCGAGAGGCCCATCACGACGAAGACCTCACCGTGGCCGACGTCGAAGGAGACGTCGCGGATGCCGACGACGTGTCCGGTCTTCTCCTGCAGCTCCTTGCGGGAGAGGGGCGGCGTCCTCGCTCTGCATGATCTTGTCGGCCGCGGGGGCCGAAGATCTTCCAGAGCCCCTCGACCTTCAGGGCGGAGCCGGGGTCCGAGCTCGCCCTGGCATCGACCTTGGCGGGTTCCATCGTGGGTGCGGTCATCGGGTGACCTCCTGGTTGTGGCCGGGTCGGTGGACCGGCCGGATCGGCGGTGGCGACGGAGTTGCGCGGGTCGCCGGGTGGGTAGAGCGGCATGCGGTCGCGATGCCGGTAGTACGGGACGTCGGCGGCGGGCAGGGGAGTGTTGCCGAGAATCAGGTCGGCGGCCTTCTCGGCGACCATCATCACCGGGGCGTAGATGTTGCCGTTGGTGACGAACGGGAAGACCGAGGCGTCCACGACGCGCAGGCCCTCGAGGCCGTGGACGGCCATGGTGTCAGGGTCGACGACGGCGTCGTCGCCCACCCCGAGCTTGGCGGTGCACGACGGGTGGAGCGCGGTCTCGGCGTCCTTGCGGACCCAGTCGAGGATCTCCTCGTCGGTCTCGACGGTGCCGCCCGGCGAGATCTCGCCGTCGTTGTACGCCGCGAGGCCGGGCTGGTTGAGGATGTCGCGGGCGACGCGCACGGCCTCGACCCACTCCTTCTTGTCCGTCGCCGTCGACAGGTAGTTGAACAGCATCGACGGGTGCTCACGGGGGTCGGTCGAGCGGATCTTCACGTGGCCACGGGTGTCGGCGTACATCGGGCCGATGTGCACCTGGTAGCCGTGCCCTTCGGCCGCCACGGTCCCGTCGTACCGGATCGCGACCGGCAGGAAGTGGAACATCAGGTTGGGATAGTCGACGTCCTCGTTGCTGCGGGCGAAGCCGCCACCCTCGAAGTGGTTGGTGGCCCCGAGGCCGCGGCGGTGGAACAACCACTGGTAGCCGATCATCGGCCGAGCCCTCAGCTTGAGCCCGGGCGCGATCGAGACCGGCTCCTTCGACTTGTACTGGATGTAGACCTCGAGGTGGTCCTGGAGGTTCTGCCCGACACCCGGGACGTCGGCCACGACGTCGATGCCCAGGCCGCGCAGGTCGTCGGCGTTGCCCACCCCGGACAGCTGGAGCAGCTGTGGGGTGTTGATGGCGCCACCGCAGAGGATCACCTCGCCGGCCTTCACCGAGCGCCGCAGGCGACCGCCCCGCACGTAGTCGACCGCGGTGGCGCGCTTGCCCTCGAATCGCACGCCGGTGACGAACGCGAGGGTCTCGACCTTGAGGTTCTTCCGGTTCATCACCGGATGCAGATAGGCACGCGACGCCGAGAGCCGGCGACCCCGGTGGAGGTTGCGGTCGAAGCGCGCGAAGCCTTCCTGGCGGTAGCCGTTGACGTCGTCGGTGAGCGGGTAGCCGGCGTCCTGGGCGGCCTGGAAGAACGCACCGAACAACGGGTTCTCGGCCGGGCCGCGCTCGAGCACCAGTGGTCCGTCGCCCCCGCGCCAGTCGTCTGCTCCGGCGAGGCAGGTCTCCATCCGCTTGAAGTAGGGCAGGCAGTGGAGGAAGTCCCACGACTTCATGCCGGGCTCGGCACCCCAGCGCTCGTAGTCGAGCGGGTTGCCGCGCTGGAAGATCATCCCGTTGATGCTGCTCGAGCCGCCGAGCACCTTGCCTCGCGCGTGGTAGATCCGCCGGCCGTTCATCTCCGGCTCGGGGTCGGACTCGTACTTCCAGTCGTAGAGCCGGTTCCCGATCGGGATCGTCAGGGCTGCGGGCATGTGGATGAACGGGTCGATCCGGAAGTCGGAGCGGCCCGCTTCGAGCACGAGCACGCTCGTGCCCGGGTCGGCACTGATGCGGTTCGCGAGGGCGCAGCCCGCGGATCCGCCGCCGACGATGACGACGTCGTACGAGTCGCGCCGGCTCACCCTGCTCACTCAGAGCCCCCGAACCACTGCTGGACGCTCGGGTCGATGTTGTGCCAGATGTGCTTGGTCTCGCGGTACTCCTCGAGCCCGGCACGCCCGAGCTCGCGACCGACGCCGGACTGCTTGTAGCCGCCCCACTCGGCCTGCGGCACGTAGGGGTGGTAGTCGTTGATCCAGACCGTGCCCATGCGGAGCCGGCCGGCCACGCGCTGGGCCTTGCCGGCGTCCTGCGTCCACACCGCGCCGGCCAGCCCGTACGTCGAGTCGTTGGCGATCGCGACGGCCTCGTCCTCGGTGGTGAAGGTCTCCACCGTCAGCACGGGGCCGAACGACTCGTCCTGCGTGACCGACATCCGCGACGTGCAGCCGTCCAGAACCGTCGGCAGGTAGTAGAAGCCGTCCGCCAGGGCGGGGTCGTCGGGGCGCTCGCCGCCGCACCGGAGGACGGCGCCCTCGGCGATCCCGGCGGCGACGTACTTCTCGACCTTCTCGAGGTGCTGGGCACTGGTGAGCGGGCCCGTCTCGGCCTTCTCGTCGAACGGTCCGCCGAGCCGGATGCGCTGCGCCCGGGCCACGACCTCCTCGACGAACGCGTCGTGGATCGACTCCTCGACCACGAGTCGGGCGCCTGCCGAGCACACCTGACCCGAGTGCAGGAACACGGCGGTGAGGGCGAAGTCCAGCGCGACCTCGAGATCGGCGTCGGCGAAGACGATGTTCGGGTTCTTGCCCCCGAGCTCGAGCGCCACGCGCTTCACGCTGTCGGCGGCGGCCGTCATCAGCCGGCGACCGGTGGGAACGCTCCCGGTGAACGAGACCATGTCGACGCGAGGGTCGGAGGCGAGCGGGGCACCGGCCTCGGCTCCGGCTCCCAGCACCAGGTTGCCGACACCGTCGGGGAGGCCGGCCTCGGCGAGCAGGCGCATGAGCAGGATGGCGGTGTGCGGCGTGATCTCGCTCGGCTTGAGCACGAACGTGTTGCCCGCCGCCAAGCAGGGTGCGACCTTCCAGGACGTCTGGAGCAACGGGTAGTTCCACGGCGTGATCAGGCCGCAGACGCCGATCGGCTCGTGGACGATCCGGCTCACGACCCCGGCGTTGCCCGTGTCGACCATGCGACCGGCGTCCTCGTCGGCGACGTGGCCGTAGTAGCGGACGACGCGGACGACGTCGTCGACGTCGTACTCCGCCTCCACGAGGCGCTTGCCCGTGTCGAGCGACTCGGCGCGCGCGATCTCCGCCTTGTCGCGCTCGAGCAGGTCGGCCAGGCGGAGGAGGAGGTCACCCCGCTCGCGGGCCGACGTGTGCGGCCACGGGCCGTGATGGAAGGCGTCGTACGCCGCGGCGATGGCAAGGTCGGCGTCGGCACCGGTCGCTTCGTCGACCTCGCCGACCAGGGAGCCGTCGGCGGGGCAGCGGATCTCGCGTCGACCGCCCCCGATCGCGCTGCGCCACTCACCACCCACCATGATGTCCGGCACGAACTCCGCCTCCCCGTTGCGCATAGTGCAACTCAGTGCCCCAGGCGCAACTTATAGCCTCAGAGAATGGTCGGGCGCCGCGCGCACGTCAAGGGTCGACGGGCCCTGGTCGGTGACCCAGGTCACACTCCGGCCACCCCGGTGCTCACCGGCGGGTCAGCCCACCGGATCGTTCCACCCGAGCCGGAACGACACCTCGGCCGCAGCCGCGACCAGCTCCTTGAGCGCGGTCTCGAGGGCCTCGCCGTTGAGTCGGAAGCTCGCGCCGGAGACGCTCATCGAGGCGATGATGTCGCCGGGGGCGTTCCGGATCGGGGCGGCGACGGCGGTCAGGCCCTGCTCGAGCTCGTCGACGGCGACGGCGTACCCACGCTCGCGGACGTCGGCCAGCTCGCGGATCAGCGGCGCCTTCTTGGTGATGGTGCGGGTCGTGTAGCCGGGGAGTGAGCCGAGGACCTGCTGGAGACGTGTCTCGTCCAGCTCGCTCAGCAGGATCTTGCCGTTGCTGGTCGCGTGGAGCGGGATGTGCTGCCCGACCCAGTTGTGGGACTGCAGGGCCGACGAGCCGGCCACCTGGTCGAGGTACAGGGCAGAGTGGCCGGAGAGCACGGCGAGGTTGACCGTCTCGCCCGTGGTGGCCGCGAGCCGGCGGCAGATCTGGCGGGCCTCCTGCACGACATCGAGCCGCGCCGTGGTCGCGCCGGCCAGACGCAGGACGCCGACCCCGAGGCGGTACTTGCCGCGGTCACCGGTCTGCTCGACCAGGTCGTGGCACTCCAGCGTGGACATCAGCCGGAACGCCGTGCTCTTGTGGACGTCGAGCTCGGCGGCGACCTCGGTGACCCCGGCCACGCCGGCGCGGGCGAGGGCCTCGAGGATGGTCAGAGCCCGGTCGACCGACTGGACGGGCTCGACGGCACGGTCTTCGGACATGGGTCGCAGCGTAGCGCCGAGTTGCGCATCGCGCGACGATGTCGCTGTGGGCGCAACAGCACGCGGCGTATCGACGAGGGTGCGTCAGCGGACGACGACGGTCCTGCGGCCGTTGAGCACCCGCGATCCCGAGTGCCACTGCACGGCCCGGGAGAGCACCTGCGCCTCGACGTCGCGACCGGTGGCCACCCGCTGCTCTTTCTCCTGTGAAGGGGCGGACCTGCCGATGGGGGTCAGTCGCCGAGCTCGGTACGCCGGCGCGTGACGTACTCCGCGAGCTCCTCGCGGATCGCGTCGTCCAGCCCAGGTGCCTCGTAGTCGGTGAGCACCTGGCGGTAGACCTCGCCGGCGCGCGCGGCCGTGTCGTTGCCACCGTTGCGCGACCAGCGCTCGAAGTTCTCCGACGACGACAGGAGCGGTCGGTAGAAGCAGTCACGGAAGCGCTCGAGGGTGTGCATGGCGCCGAGGAAGTGGCCACCGTGCCCGACCTCGACGTGGGCGTCGAAGGCCAAGGATCCCTCGTCGATCTCGAGGGGCGTGAACTCGTGCTGGAGCATCTGGACCAGCTCGATGTCCACGATGAACTTCTCGTAACCGGCCACGAGCCCGCCCTCGAGCCAGCCGGCCGAGTGCATCACCCAGTTGGTGCCCGCGAGGAACGTCGGCATCAGCGTCATCAGCGCCTCGTAACCGGCCTGGGCGTCGGGGACCTGGGACGACGTCAGGCCGCCGCCGGTACGGAACGGCAGCCCGAAGTGGCGCGCGATCTGGCCGGTGCAGAGCAGGCCGAGGCCGGACTCGGGGGTGCCGAACGTGGGGGAGCCGGACTGCATGTCGATGTTGGAGAGGAAGGACCCGAAGATCACCGGACTGCCGGGACGGATCATCTGCGACAGCGTGATGCCGGTCAGCGCCTCGGCGATCTGCTGGACCAGCGCCGCCGGGATCGTCACCGGCGACATCGCACCCATCAGGATGAACGGCGTCAGCACGACGGCCTGGTTGGCCTCGGAGTACTCGAACTGGGCCTCGAGCATGCGCGAGTCCCAGCGGAGCGGGGAGTTGCAGTTGATCAGGGAGATCGTGGCCGGAGTCTGCTCGATCGCCTCACGCCCGCCGAACAGGATCGACGACATCGCGATCGTGTCGGCGGCGTTCACGCCCGACACGACGTTGCCCATGTAGATCTTGTCGGTCAGCGTCTGCAGCGCGAACGTCATGTCGAGGTGGCGGCTGTCGAGTGGGGTGTCGTTCGGCTCGCACACGACGCCGCCGGCCGAGTCCAGCACGGAGTAGGACTGGGCGAGCCGCGCGAAGTTCTCGAAGTCCGACATCGTCGCGTCCCGGCGTACGGCGCCCTCGCGCACGAACGGCGGCCCGTAGACGGCGCTGAACGCCATCGCGTCCCCGCCGATGTGGACGTCGTTGTCGTGGTTGCGCGCCTGGACGTCGAACTCCTTGGGCGCCTTGGCGACCTGCTCGAGGATGAAGTCGGGGTCGAAGAAGACCGCGTCCCCCTCGACCCGCTGCCCCGCGTTGCGGAACAGCGTCAGCGCCCGCTCGTCCATGAACTCCACGCCGACCTCGCTGACCAGTCGACGCCAACCGGCATCGAGCTTGGCCATCGCGTCTTCCGAGAGCACCTCATAACGAGGCATGCGGTTGCGGAACATCGCTCCTCCGTGACTTGTGTCAGACAGGGCCGTGGCGGACCTTGACCCACGCTCGGGCGGCAGCCTAGCCTCATCATGTGGTTGTCAGTTCCACATCATGGAACACCAGACCAAGGGACGCAACGATGGCGGAGCCGGCGAAGGGCACGCAGGCGGTCGAGCGCGCAGCCGCGCTCGTCGCGACCGCGGTCCGCGCGGACGAGCCGCTCGGGTTCGCCGAGCTCGTGGAGTCCTGCGACCTGGCCAAGTCGACCGCTTCGCGCCTGCTGACCGCGCTCGAGCGCGCGGAGCTGCTCGAGCGTGACTCGGCCGGTCTGTACCGCGCCGGCCCGCTCTTCTGGCTGTACGCCGCCCGGCACGACCGCTGGGACGAGCTGGTCCGCCTGGCCAGCCCGACGCTGGAGCAGCTGGGCGAGGACACCCGCGAGACCGTCAACCTCGCCGTCGCCCAGGGCGACCGCGTCGTCCAGGTCGGCCAGGTCGACAGCCAGTACATGCTCGGCACCCGCGACTGGACCGAGATCGACGTACCCCCGCACGCGTCGGCGCTCGGGAAGGTGCTCTACGCCTACGCCGCGCTGCCGCCCCCGCGTGGACGGCTCGAACCACTGACCCCCAAGACCGTTGCCGACGGAGTCGCGCTGGAGCAGCAGCTCGCGCAGGCGCGTCGTCGGGGCTGGGCGGTCACCGTGGACGAGCTCGAGATCGGCCTGTGCGGTGTCGCCGTGCCGGTCCGAGGTGGGCACGGTGACGTCGTCGCCGCGCTCGGGGTCTCCGGACCGACACAACGTTTCCAAGGCCGGGTGGACGAGGTCGGACGGCTGCTCACCGACCGGGCTCGTGGACTCTCCGCCCTGCTGGAGCGAGGTAGCAACCAAGAACGACGTAGTCGAAAGGAAGGGGCGGCATGACACCCGAGGAGATCCTCCAGGGCCTCTACGACGAGACGCTGGTCGGCAACGCGCCGCGCGTGCTCGAGCTGACCAACGAAGGGCTCGAGCTGGGGATGGAGCCGCAGACGCTGCTCTTCGACGCGCTCATCCCGTCCCTCGAGGAGGTCGGCGCGCGGTTCGAGCGCGGTGACTTCTTCGTCCCCGAGATGCTGATCGCCGGCCGGGCGATGGCGGGCGCCATGGCGCGACTGCGTCCCTTGCTCGCCGAGACCGGCGTCGCCAACATCGGCACCTTCGTGATGGGCACCGTGCAGGGCGACGTCCACGACATCGGCAAGAACCTCGTCAACATCATGCTCGAGGGCGCCGGCTTCGAGGTGATCGACCTCGGCGTGCAGGTCACGCCGGAGAAGTTCATCGAGGCGATCAACGAGCACCAGCCCGACATCGTGGGCTTCTCCGCCTTCCTGACGACCACCATGCCGATGTTCAAGGCGAACATGAACGCGCTGACCAAGGCCGGACTCCGCGAGAACGTCATCGTGATGGTCGGCGGTGCGCCCGTCACCCAGGAGTACGCCGACGCCGTCGGCGCCGACGGGTACGCCGCGGACGCGTCCGCGACGGTCAAGAAGGCCAAGGCACTCCTGCACGAGAAGCGCTCGCAGGTGCCGGCATGAGCGATGCAGCACCCTTGGAGACCGTCCTCAGGTCGGCCAGCAAGGAGGTCGTGCTCGGGCACCACCACCGTTTCTGCCTGATCGGCGAGCGGATCAACCCGACCGGCCGCAGGATCTTCCAGGAGCAGCTGCGCGCCGACGACCTGTCGGCGATCGAGCGCGACGTGAAGGCCCAGGTGGAGGGTGGCGCGGACGTCCTCGACATCAACATGGGTGTCCCGCTCACCGACGAGCCCGCCCTGCTGGTGAAGGCGATCCGGATGGTGCAGAGCCTCACCGACCTGCCGATCTGCATCGACTCGTCGGTCGTCGAGGCGCTCGAGGCCGGGCTCGCGGCGTACGAGGGTCGCGCTCTGGTGAACTCGGTGACCGCCGAGGACGACCGGCTCGCGGCGATCCTGCCGCTGGTGAAGAAGTACGACGCCGCGATCATCGCGCTGCCCAACGACCACGACGAGATCCCGATGCAGGCCGACAAGCGCATCGACCTGACCCGCAAGATCATCGAGGTCGCGACGACGGAGTACGGCATCTCGGCCGCCGACATCGTGATCGACCCGCTGGCGATGCCGATCGGCGCCGACACGACCGTGGTCAACACGGCGTTCGAGACGATGCAGCGCATCCGGTCCGAGTTCGGCGTGAACATGACGTGCGGCGCGTCCAACGTGTCGTTCGGCATGCCCGGGCGCCACCAGCTCGGCGCGGCGTTCCTGCCGATGGCGATGACCGCCGGCCTGACCAGCGCGATCATGGACGCCCGGACGCCGGCGATCGTCGAGTCCGTCAAGGCGGCAGACCTCCTGCTCAACCACGATGAGTGGGGCATGGCGTGGATCGCGGCACACCGCGCGCGTCAGGCGGCGGAAGCAACGGCAGCGCAGACGGCGCCGGCGTGAGCGAAGATCCGGCGGAGGTTGCTCGGCCGGACTTCTCGCTGGAGGACGTCCGTCGCGAGGGACTCATCGCGCCGTCGGGTGTCGAGCCCGCTACGCACGACGGCACCGGCCGGGTGAAGCTGAAGTTCGCGGTCCGCGACACCTCGGGCACGGTGACCGACCGTGACGTCCGCGTGCCTCCGGGCGTGAGCGTCTTCGACTCGGCGTCGTGGAACGGCATCGCGATCGACTCGACCTGCGGCGGCCACGGCACGTGTCACAAGTGCAAGGTGCGCCTGACGTCGGCGGTGCCGGTCACCCGGCACGACGAGCGGACGTTCACGCCGTCCCAGCTCGGCGAGGGTTGGCGGCTCGCCTGCCTGGTGCAGGCGACGCGCGACCTCGAGATCGAGGTGCCGCCGCTGACCACCCGGCCGAAGGCGGCGACGGTCGGTGTCGGGCGTCAGGTGATCCTGCGACCCGCCGTCCAGAAGCGGTACGTCGAGCTCGAGGAGCCGACCCTGTCCGACCAGCGTCCGGACCTGGTCCGGCTCCTCGACGCCGTCGACGACCTCGAGCCGGTGCCCGACCTCTACGCACTTCGGCGGCTGCCCACGGTGCTCCGTCAGTCCGGCTTCAAGGTCACCGCCGTCGTGGTCGACGAGGCGCTCGTGGACGTCGAGCCGGGCGACACGACGACGACGCGCTACGCCATCGCCTTCGACCTCGGTACGACGACCGTGGTCGCCACCCTGCTCGACCTGGAGACGGGCACACCCGTCGCGGTGGCCTCGAGCCTGAACAAGCAGCAGCCGTTCGGCGCCGACGTGATCAGCCGCATCAGCGCGACCATGCTCGACCCCCGGGCGCTCGACCGTCTGCGCCAGGCCGCCCACGAGACGCTCGCCCAGCTGACGGCGGAGGTCTGCGAGGAGGGCGGTGTCGACCCGGCGTACGTCTACGAGGTCGCGCTCGCCGGCAACGCCACGATGACCGCTCTGGCCCTGGGCATGGATCCGGAGCCGCTCGGCGTAGCGCCGTTCGTGATGGCGACCGCGCAGCCGAACGACATCCTGGCGACGGATCTGGGGCTCGAGCTCCATCCGCGCGCCCGCGCCTACGTCTTCCCGGCCCTGGGGGCCTACGTCGGGGGCGACATCGTCGCGGGCATGCTCGCCACCGGCATGGACCGCGACAAGCGCACGCGGTTGTTCATCGACGTCGGCACCAACTGCGAGATCGTCCTCAGTGACGGTGACCGGATCCTGTCCACGGCCGCGCCCGCGGGCCCGGCGTTCGAAGGCGGTGCGATCCGCTGCGGCATGCGTGCCGCCGACGGTGCGATCGAGGTGGTGGGCCTGCTCGGCCCCGACAGCGCGGTGCCCGTGGACCTGCAGGTCATCGGTGACGTCGAGCCTCGTGGCCTGTGCGGATCGGGTCTCGTCGACGCGGTGGCCGAGCTCGTCCGCGTGGGCCTCCTCGACGACTCGGGACGCTTCGCCAGCGACGAGGTGGCGACCGAGGTGGCTCCGGCACTCGTCGACCGGCTCACCTACATCGGCGAGGAGCGGGTCTTCGTGCTCCACCGCCCGGAGGAGGACTCCCCGCCCGAGGAGTCGGTGGTTCTCTCTCAGCGCGACGTGCGCGAGCTGCAGTTCGCCAAGGCCGCGATCTCGACGGGCTGGTCGCTCCTGCTCGGCGAGCTCGGCGTCGACCCTGATGACGTCCAACAGGTGCTGCTCGCCGGATCGTTCGGCAGCTATCTGTCGCCCGCCTCGGCGGTCCGGATCGGACTCGTGCCGAAGCTGCCCGTGCTCCGCATCGTCTCCGCCGGCAACGTCGCCGGTGAAGGCGCGAAGATGACTCTGTTGTCGATCCGCGAGCGCGCGGGTGCGGCCACGTTGCTGGAGGAGGTGACGTATGTCGAGCTCTCCGACCGCAGCGACTTCAACGACCGCTTCGTCGAGCAGCTTGCGTTCGGCGGCTGACTCGCACCGGTCCCGGATCGCGCTCGTGGCGTGCGGCGCCCTCGCGCAGCCGGCGGCCTCGATCGCGGCGGCGGCCGGCTGGCCGCTCGACGTCCACCCGTTGCCGCCGCTGCTGCACAACTCGCCCCGCGAGATCGCGCCGCAGGTGCGGACGCTGGTCGAGCGGCTCACCCCGTCGTACGACCGGGTCGTGGTGGGATACGCCGACTGCGGCACCTACGGCGCGCTGGACGACGTCTGCACCGAGCTCGGCGTCGCGCGGATGGACGGCCTGCACTGCTACGACGTGTACGCCGGGTCCGCGACGGTCGAGCGGCTGATGCAGGAGCAGCCGGGCACCTACCTGCTCACCGACTTCCTGGTCCGCTCCTTCGCCCGCACCGTGGAGCAGGAGCTGGGACTCGACCGCTGGCCGGAGCTGCGCGACGACTACTTCGGCCACTACACGCGCGTCGTGTGGCTCGCCCAACAGCCCGAGGACGCCGAGCTGCTCGGGTTGGCCGAGGAGGCCGCCCGTCGGATCGGGCTGCCGCTCGAGGTGCTGCCGACGGGGGAGTCGGGACTGGCCGACGCCCTCGCCCGGCTCGTCAGCGGCTGACCCGCTGGCTCAGGCCCGCCATCACCTGCGTCCGCCAGGCCTCGGTCTCGGCGATCTGGTTGAAGGTGAAGACGTGCACGCCCTCGGCGAGCGCCCCGTCGGCCCCGAGAGCCGGCGCGCACTGCTCGAGGAACCGCTCCCCGGTGAAGCCGCCGGGCGCGGCGAGCCGGACGAACGTGCCCTTGTGCTTGGTCAGGAACCGGGTCGACTCGCCGACGCCGATCTTGGTGGCGGTGGCCAGGAGCTTGGCGCGGTCGATGGGTCCCGGGATGCCGAGGAACACCGGCATCGTGACCCCGCGAGCGCGCAACCGGGTGATCCAGCTGGTGACGGCCTTCGGGTCGAACGTGAGGTTGCTGACGATGTGGGTGGCGTGCCGGCGCTTGTCCCACATCGACTGCACGGTCAGGTCGTCGCTGATCGTGGGATGGGTCTCGGGGTAGCCGGTGATCCCGACCTGCTCGAACGGCCGGCCGAGGTCGGCGAGGTCCTCGAGCAGGGAGAAGGCGTCGGGGTAGTCGCCCGCCGCCTCCGCGTCCCCGCCGGGCACGAAGACCTTGGTGATGCCCTTGCCGGTCAGGCGGTCGCAGATCTCGGCCAGCTCGGTGCGCCCCGAGACCATCCGCGCCGCGATGTGGGGGACCACCGTGTAGCCGTGACCGGCCAGGCGCTCGGTCAGGTCGAACGTCGCCTCGAGACCCTTGCCCGGAGACGCGGTGATCGTGACGGTCCGCTCGGTGGGCAGGTGCTCGAGCACCTTGGCCTCGGTGGACGGCGTCGGCAGGACCTCGAACCGCGCGTTCTCCAGCAGCCGGAGCATCGTCGTCGCGTGGCGACCTTTGTTGCGCATGGCGCACTCCGTTTCGTGATACGCACCCCGCCGGTCAGCCTAGGACGTCCGCGGCGCGGCGTACAGAGGTCAGGGCACTCCGGTCGTGGGTGGTCTCCACGCGGTGAGAGCCGGGTCGTCCGCGGCGAGAGAACGGACCGGCCCCGGCGGCGTCTCCGCGGTCTCGAACCGGACGGTGACGATGCCGCGTCCGGCGCCCCAGACCCAGCCGCGGCCGTGCTCCTCGTGGACGACGTCGAGGCCGGGCACCCAGGTGCGCGCGTCCGGGAGGTCGGGCAGCTCCTCGACCGGATCGTCGTCGTCCTCGGCGGGGTCGTCGCCGAAGAGGTCGTCCTGGATCCAGTCCGCGAGCCCGGAGACACCGACGCCGAGCAGGCGCACCCCGCCGGTGAGATCGAGCTCGCCCAGGAGGCCGCGCGCGAGCCGGGCGATCACGGGACCGGCGTCGGTCGGTGCGTTGAGGGTCGTCGACCGCGACAGCGTCGTGAAGTCGTGGAGTCGCACCTTCAGGGTGATCGTCCGGCCGGACAACCCGCTCTTGCGGAGCCGCTCGGAGACGTTGACGGACTGGCGGCTGACGAGTCCCTCCATCAGCCGGCGGTCGGTGAGATCGGTGTCGTAGGTGCCCTCGACACTGACCGACTTCGTCTCTCGTTCGGGGACGACCGGCCGGTCGTCCTGGGCGCGGGCGAGCTGGAACAGCCCGTGCCCGTGGGCCTTGCCGAGAAGCCTGACCAGCTCGTCCTCGCTGATGCCCTCGAGATCGGAGACGCTGGTGATGCCGGCCCGACGCAGACGCTCGGCGGTCGCGGGCCCGACGCCCGGGATGACGGTCACGTGCATCGGACGCAGCAGGTCCTGCTCGGCTCCCGCACTCACGACGACCAGGCCGTCGGGCTTGTCGAGGTCGCTGGCCACCTTGGCGATGAACTTCGACGTCCCGATCCCGACCGAGGCCGTCAGCCCGCCGGTGACGTCGTGGACGCTCGCGCGCACCTCCTCGGCGAGTGCGCGCACGCTGTCGTCGTCGTACGACGAGAGCCCGGTGGGGAGCAGGTCGACGAAGGCCTCGTCGAGCGAGAGCGGCTCGACGAGTGGCGAGACGTCGCGGAGCACCTCCATCACCTTGACGCTGGTGTCGCGGTAGGCGTGGAAGCGCGGGTTGAGGAAGGCCGCGTGCGGGCAGCGCGAGCGGGCCTCGCGGGTGGACATGGCCGAACGCACGCCGTACTTGCGTGCTTCGTACGACGCGGTGCTGACCACCCCACGACCGCCGACCCCACCGACGACCACCGGCTTGCCACGCAAGGACGGCTTGTCGCGCTGCTCGACCGAGGCGAAGAAGGCGTCGAGGTCCAGGTGCATCACCGACGCCTCCGGACGCATGGCGGCAACCTATCCGAGCGCGCGGCCGAATCGGCACCGCCGACATGTCCGCGACCGGCCACGCTCACCCCGTCTCGCGTGGGTGCCGGTTTCGCTGCACAGGCGACCTCCGGCACCGGGGTTCCACAGGCCTTCTCGCGGGGCCGCTCGGCGTCGGCCCGGACGAGGACGGTCGAGGCATGACCACCACTCTCACCGCACGCGGACCCGCAGACCTGCTCGCTGCCGTGCCCGTCGTGCTCGGCTTCCACCCACACGACTCGTTGGTGATGTTGACCTTCGGCGCGGAGCGCACGTTCCACGCTCGCGTCGACCTGCCTCCGACGGACGCCCACGACGGCGTCGACGAGATCGTGTCCGTGCTCCTGGCGCCGTGCCGGGCCCACGAGGTCGACCGCGTGGCCTTCGTCGTCTACTCCGGTGACGGGCCGCTGGCCGCCGCCCTCGCCGCGGCCCTCGTGCCGGCATTCGTCGCGGACGGCATCGGGGTCGTCGACGTGCTGCGTGCGCACGAAGGTCGCTGGTGCAGTGTGCCGATCCGAGCGGGTGCGCCCGAGCCACCTCTGACGCCGTACGACGACACGCACCATCCCTTCAGCGCACAGGCGGTCTTCGAGGGCCGGGTGACGCTGGGCAGCCGAGAGGACCTGAGGGCGACGGTCGCACCCGACGCCGACCTCCGGCGACGATGGGGAGAACGCGTGGCCCGGCTCCCGCCGGCAGGATCCGCCGGTTCGGCGGATGCGGCGGCGACCGCCCGCGAACTCGTCGAAGGATGGGTCCGCACCGGTGACGGCCCCGACGACGACGGGGCCGCGCGCGTGCTCGACGTCGTCACGCGGGTCGAGGTCCGCGACGCCGCTCTCTACGCCGTCACCCGCGACACCGCGGAGGACCAACTGCGGGTGTGGTCGGCCCTGCTGCGCGGTGCGCCCGATCCTCAGGTGCCCGACGTGGCGGCCGTGACCGCGTTCTGCGCCTGGCAGTCCGGGCACGGCGCACTGGCCTGGTGCGCCCTCGACCGGTGCTTCGAGATCGACGCCGACCACCGGCTCGGACGGTGTCTGGCGGAGTGCCTCGTGCGTGCGGTCCCACCCTCGGCATGGTCGGAGGTGGTCGACGAGTCCGCGACGCCCGGCGCGTGATCACCCCTTCGGCGCTTCCCAGGGGTCGGGCCCACCCCTAGTGTTCGCACATGGGGGAGGACGTCGAGGCCCAAGAGTTCTCTCGAGCCGACCGCACGCGCTACCGCGAGAAGGTCCATCGCTGCCTCGATGTCTTCGAGCGGATGCTCCGCGAGCACCAGTTCCACACCGACGACCCGATGACCGGCCTCGAGGTCGAGCTGAACCTCGTCGACGAGGTGGGTGACCCCGCCCTCAAGAACGCCGAGGCGCTCGCCGCGATCGCGGACCCGGCGTTCCAGACCGAGCTCGGTCAGTTCAACATCGAGATCAACGTGCCCCCGGCGTTGCTGCGTGAATCCGGGCTCAAGACGTTCGAGGACAACCTGCGGCGTTCCCTCAACGACGCCGAGGCGCGGTCGTCCGAGGTCGGGGCGCACCAGGTGATGATCGGGATCCTGCCCACCCTGGCGCCGGGACACCTGAGCCCGTCGCACATGAGTGCGAACCCGCGCTACCAGCTGCTGAGCGAGCAGATCCTGCATGCCCGCGGCGAGGACATCCGCATCGACATCACAGGTCCGGAGCGGCTGATCACCACGGCGGACTCGATCCTCCCGGAGGCGGCGTGCACGAGCACGCAGTTCCACGTGCAGACGTCGCCGGAGCAGTTCGCGGCGTACTGGAACGCCTCGGAGGCGATCGCCGCGGTCCAGCTCGCCGTCGGCGCCAACTCGCCGTACTGCCTGGGCAAGGAGCTGTGGCGCGAGACCCGCATCCCGTTGTTCGAGCAGGCGGCCGACACCCGCAGCGAGGAGCTGAAGGCCCAGGGCGTGCGGCCGCGGGTGTGGTTCGGCGAGCGCTGGATCAACTCGGTGTTCGACCTGTTCGAGGAGAACGTCCGCTACTTCCCGGCCCTGCTGCCGATCACCAACGACGAGGACCCGGTGGAGGTGCTCGACGCCGGCGGTACGCCGGTGCTCCACGAGCTGCGGCTCCACAACGGCACGGTCTACCGCTGGAACCGGCCGGTCTACGACATCACCGACGGGACGCCGCACCTGCGCGTGGAGAACCGCGTACTTCCGGCCGGCCCGACGGTGGCCGACCTGATCGCGAACGCGGCCTTCTACTTCGGCGTGGTCCGTCATCTCGCTGAGAGCGACCGCCCGCTGTGGTCGCAGATGTCGTTCCAGGCCGCGGAGGAGAACTTCGAGACCGCCGCGGAGGACGGCATCGACGCGACGATCTACTGGCCCGGGGTCGGCGAGGTGAAGGCCACCGAGCTCGTGCTGCGGCGGCTGCTGCCGATGGCCCACGCCGGGCTCGAGGCCTGGGGCGTCGGCACGGACGAGCGGGACCGACTCCTGGGCATCATCGAGCAGCGCTGCCTACTCGGCGTGAACGGCTCCAGCTGGTTCGTCGACCGGATGCGACGCCGGGAGAGTGACGACCGGTACGACGCGCTGCGGGCGACACTCCTGGAGTACGGCGAGCGCATGCACAGCAACGAGCCGGTCCACACCTGGGACTAGCGGGGCCGTCGCGCGCGGATCCGCTGTCCACTCCTGCCGCAGCTCCGAACGCGGGTCGAACCATCCGTGCCGGGTGACGACGACGTACGCCGGGTCCACGCCTCGCTCCGCCGCCGCGGCCAGCGTCGGCGCGAGCCACGACGCGTCGACGTCCTGCACCGACAGCGGACCGGAGCGGGTCACCCATACCCACGACGGGTCGCTCCGCGCGCGGAGGGCGGCACCGACGATCTCGGTACGGAGCCCGTGGTCCCAGGTCGGGTCGTCGACGACCGTCGACGTAGGACCCCCGGGCTCCCCGACGTGCAGAACGGGTGGGATCCGCCGGCGATGGTCGGTCGTCGCCAGCTCGAGCACCGCCGCGCGCAACAGGCGCCGCTCCCCGAGCGGGAGTGGATCGAGCAGCACCGGCATCGCACCAGCGTGACGGACCACACAGCCCACCGGGCGCCCGTCTCCACAGGGCCTCCGCTCCGACGAGCAGACCCGGATCGGTGGGTCGGGGTGGGATAGGTTGCCGACTGGGTACGGGCCCCGTTGAACGTTTCGGTGGACGATCCGCGGACGTGGAGGAGGACCCATGGGAGCAGTGGTCGTGGGCTACGTGCCCAAGCCGGAAGGTGAGGCGGCCGTCGACCAGGGCATCGCCGAGGCGAAGCTCCGGGGGGCCACGCTGATCGTGGTGAACTCCCACCGCGGTGGCCGCGACTACGACGACTCTGCATCGTCCCGCTCCGAGCAGGACCTCGCCGCGCTCGAGGCGAAGCTGAAGGAGTCCGGCCTCACCTACGACGTCCGCCAGCTGGTCCGTGGCTTCGAGCCGGCCGAGGACCTGATCGGCATCGCCGAGGACTCCGGGGCCGAGCTGATCGTGATCGGCCTCCGCCGCCGTACGCCGGTCGGCAAGCTGATCCTCGGCAGCAACGCCCAGCGCATCCTGCTCGACGCACCCTGCCCCGTCCTCGCGGTGAAGGTCGGCTGACCCGCGCGTCCGCGGAACGGGTCACGACGCCGCTGCTGGAGCTGAGGCAGGATGACCCCATGAGCATCAACATCACCGGCGACGCCCGCGCCGACCAGGTCCTCACCGACAGCCCCTTCGCACTCCTCGTCGGGATGATGCTCGACCAGCAGTACCCCATGGAGCACGCCTTCCGCGGGCCGGCCAAGGTGCTGGACAGGTTCGGCAGCGTCGAGCCGGCGGCCATCGCGGCAGCGGACCCGGCCGAGTTCAAGGCGCTCTGCTCGACGCCGCCCGCGATCCACCGCTTCCCCGGGTCGATGGCCGAGCGGTTGCAGACGCTGGCGGCGATCGTGGAGGACAAGTACGCCGGCCACACCGAGCGGCTGTGGACCGAGGCGAGCAGTGGCGCGGATCTGTTGAAGCGGATCATGGCGCTGCCCGGGTTCGGGAAGCAGAAGGCCCAGATCTTCACCGCCTTGCTGGCCAAGCAGCTCGACGTACGACCGGACGGCTGGGAGCAGGCCGTCGGCGACTACGCGCTCGAGGGCTATCGGTCGGTGGCCGACGTGACCGACGCGGCCTCCCTGCAGAAGGTGCGCGACTTCAAGCAGCAGAAGAAGGCGGCGGCGAAGGCCGCCCAGGCCTCTGCCTGATCCGGTCCGCGGAGGGCGCCTCCCACTTCGTGGAGATCACCATCGCCATGGCAGAATGACAGTGCGGCTCTTGACCACACCGGGCCTTGCCGCGCCCAGACAGTCCTTGACGAGAGGTGTTCGTGTCCTCGACCGCGCGTAAGAAGACCACGAGCCAGACCAAGACGGCGACGAAGACGGCGAAGTCGGCGACCAAGGCTCCGGCCAAGAAGACGACGGCCACGAAGACGAGTCCGCAGAAGTCGGCCCCCACCGCCAAGAAGGCTCCGGCGAAGAAGGCCGCACCCGCCAAGAAGGCCGCGGCGCACGGCGCGGCGCCGCTCCCGCCGTCGAGGTGGGTCCCGACGGCAAGAAGGTCCTGCCCGACATCCCGGACGACCAGTTCGAGAAGGACGTCAAGACCGACCCCACGATCGAGGAGGACGAGAAGGAGGCGACGTTCGTCGTCTCCGACGCCGACGACTCGGGTGAGCCCGAGCAGCAGGTCATGGTCGCCGGCGCGACCGCCGACCCGGTCAAGGACTACCTCAAGCAGATCGGCAAGGTCCCGCTGCTCAACGCCGAGATGGAGGTCGAGCTCGCCAAGCGGATCGAGGCCGGCCTCTTCAGCGAGGAGAAGCTCGGCAAGGGCGGCAAGATCTCGGCCAAGCTCGAGGAGGAGCTCGACTGGATCGCCGAGGACGGCCGCCGCGCGAAGAACCACCTGCTCGAGGCCAACCTCCGCCTGGTCGTCAGCCTGGCCAAGCGCTACACCGGCCGCGGCATGCTCTTCCTCGACCTGATCCAGGAGGGCAACCTCGGTCTGATCCGCGCGGTCGAGAAGTTCGACTACACCAAGGGCTACAAGTTCTCGACGTACGCCACCTGGTGGATCCGGCAGGCGATCACGCGCGCCATGGCCGACCAGGCCCGCACCATCCGCATCCCGGTGCACATGGTCGAGGTCATCAACAAGCTCGCTCGCGTCCAGCGGCAGATGCTCCAGGACCTCGGGCGTGAGCCCACTCCTGAGGAGCTCGCCAAGGAGCTGGACATGACGCCCGAGAAGGTCGTCGAGGTCCAGAAGTACGGCCGCGAGCCCATCTCGCTGCACACCCCGCTCGGCGAGGACGGCGACAGCGAGTTCGGTGACCTGATCGAGGACTCCGAGGCGATCGTCCCGGCCGACGCGGTCAGCTTCACGCTCCTCCAGGAGCAGCTGCACGCTGTCCTGGACACGTTGTCCGAGCGCGAGGCCGGCGTGGTCTCGATGCGCTTCGGCCTCACCGACGGGCAGCCGAAGACGCTCGACGAGATCGGCAAGGTGTACGGCGTGACCCGCGAGCGGATCCGCCAGATCGAGAGCAAGACCATGTCGAAGCTCCGTCACCCGAGCCGCTCGCAGGTGCTGCGCGACTACCTCGACTGAGGACCAGCCGCCCGTCAGGGAGCCTCGGTGGCCGTGAGGGCGGGAGGCGGCGGGAGCGCTGCGAAGACGCCGTAGCCCTGTTGCGCGGCGCCGTGCACGGTGGTGAAGTCGCCGCCGATCTGCACGCTGTCCGCGACCGGTGCGACCGCGAACACGCCGTCGATGCTGTCCGTGCCCGGGTCCCAGGGCAGGACCGACCCGTCGGATCCCGCCAGCGCCGTCAGGTGCTGGCGTGGTGCCAGCACGGTGGGGCAGTCGAAGCCCGACGTCGGCCCGCCGGTGTTGCCGACGCAGACGTTGTTGAACTGACCGCCGACGTACAGCGCTCCGTCGAGGAGGCCGATCGAGTGGACGGCGCCATCGGTCTGGGTCACCCAGCGGAGCCGACCGCGCAAGTCGTACGACGCCGCGTGGCCGCCCGCGCCGTTCCCGGCGAGGAACAGCTGGTGGTGGGTGGTGATGATCTGGACGACCGGGTACGCAGGATGACGCTTGAGGGACCGCACACGCGCCTTCTTGACGGCGAGCTTGGCCAGGTGACGCTGCTTCTTCGTCCCGACGCGCGTGAAGTCGCCGCCGATGAGCACGTTCTTGCGGTCGGGGGACATCGCGATGGTGCGCACGAACCCGTTCGGCCTGGGCCGCCACGTCTTGACGAGACGGCCCTGCGCGGACACCGCCGCCAGTCGGGAGCGGCTCTTCCCGCGGATCTTGGAGATCTTGCCGCCGACGTAGACGCGTGAGCCCGGACGTCGCCAGGGCGAGGACCCGGCGGTCGGTGTCCGCACGGAACTTCGTGATGTTCCCGCTGGCCGCGCGGACGGCACCGAGGTTGCGCCGAGGCTGACCGACGAGCCGCCCGAACTTGCCGCCGACGTAGATCGTGCGGCCGTCGGGAGAGGCCGCGAGCGCGTTCACGGTGCTGTTCACACCCGGGTTCCAGCCGAGCAGCTGACCGGTCACGGCCGAGAACGCCGCCAGCCGCTGGCGCGGGACCGTGGCGGTCCCCGGCGCCGAGCCCGCCGGCCGGACGGTCGTGAAGTCGCCGCCGATGTAGATCTTCGTGCCGACCGTGATGATGGCGTTGACGCGTCCGTTCGTCTGGAACGACGGCGACGGGTCCTCGCTCACTGTGACGGTCTCGGCTGCCGCGGGGCGGACCACGAGCCAGAGCGCCCATGGTCGCCGTGCTCGCCACCAGTATCAACGCAGCCCGAACCGCCCCCGACTTCATGAACATGTGTCCCGCTCCTTGTTGGTCCCGCAGGACATCCTGGTGCCGAAAACGTCCGGGCACATCGTCCACAAGGGTAGGGCCGTGCAGGTCGAAGGACCCTGTCAACCCACCAGATCGGGTGGGGTGGGCCTAGCCTGCGGTCGTGGTGCCAGCGATGCCCCTCGCGTTCGTCGGCGTGTACGTCGGCGTCCTCGTCCTGTGCGGATGGGTCGGCTGGAAGACCCAGCGCGAGGCCTGGTTCGTGGCCGCCTTCGCGTGGCTGCTCTTCGTCGGGCCGGCGTGCTGGATGCTGGTGGGGGCGGCGTAGTCGAGGCCCACGCCTCCGGTCCGGCGAAGCTCGTCACCGGAGACAGCCTGGGGTCGACTGGCTAGCGTTCGCCCTGTGGACACGGAGTACGAGCGGATGCGCGCGCGGTTGCTGGAGGCGATCGCCGAGCACGAGCGCGGCGAGCTGGACCACGCCGGACTCAAGTCCACGGTGGAGCGCGTCCTCGGAACGCTCGACCAGGCGCACGCCCCCGTGCGCCAGGCGCTCTTCGAGGCCGACATCGCGCTGGAGTACGCCCTGGACGGCACTCCGTCCGGCGGCGACCCCGCCGCCCTGCTCAAGCGGATGCGGAGGAACCTCCGCGAGGCATTGCGATGAGTCGGGCCGCGGCCTCGGCGCTGGGCACGGCGCTGGTCGCGGCAGCGGTGATCGGGACCGGGTGCTCCGGCCAGGACACCAGCTCGGTCGCCGACCCTCCCTCGATGACAACCCCGGCGACGACACCCCCGACGTCCGTGCCGACCACCGAGGTGTCGGGCACGGCGACGTCACATCCCACGCCTGAGCGCCCCGGGCCCCTCCGCCTCGGGATCGCTGTGGAGGCCGTGCACCATCTCGCCCTCGTCGTCGGGCCCCGTCACGCCACCAGCCCCGCCTTCGGACGTGCGGCGCGCTGGCTCGCGGGGCGGTTCCGCGACGACGGATACGGCGTGCACGCACAGCGGTTCGAGGTCCCGGGTGGTGTCTCCTGGGGAGTTCCGGTGAGGGCCGGGCGATCGGTGAACGTCGTCGCCGTACCGAAGGGGCTCGACCCACGCCGCCCGCACCTCGTCGTGGGCGCGCACCTCGACACCGTGCCCCGGTCGCCGGGCGCGGAGGACGACGCATCCGGGATCGGGGTGCTGCTGATGCTGGCGGACTCGCTCGCCGGCAGCTCCTCGGCCGGTCGGCTGCCGGTGGTGCTCATCGGGTTCGGGGCGGAGGAGCCGCGGGGACCGACCGACGCGGACCACCACTACGGGTCACGTGCCTATGTCGCGGCACTGGCGCCAGGAGAGCGGAGAGCCGTGCGCGGCATGCTGGCGCTCGACCGCGTCGGAGTGGGCGACGTGGTGCCCGTCTGCACGGCTGGTGACGATGCAGCCCGCGCGCGCGTGCTGCGTGCCGGCCGGCGGGCCGGCGTACCGACACTGCCGTGCACCAACACCTCCAGCGACCACTGGTCCTTCGTCCAGGAGGGGATGCCCGGCGTTCGCGTCGGTGGCACGTCGTACGCCGGCTACCACTCGCCCGCGGATCTGCCGACCGTGGTCGATCGCGCCCAGCTGAGCCGCACCGCTCGGTTGGTCCTGGCCTGGATCCGGTGATCACCGAGCCTGGGCGAGGATGGCGCGTGCGGCGGCGCCGTGCACCACGTGCGGGGCGAACCTCCGGTCCAGCCGGTACGGCGTGAGCGCGACACCTCGGAGTCGGTCGCCGCGGAACGTCGCCGTCAGCGCGACGCCCTCCATGGTCTCCTCCATGAAGTCCATGTCGAAGACGAAGTTGCCGAGGCTGTAGGCGATCGTGGCGCCGCGGTAGTGCTCGACACCCTGAACCCAGTGCGGGTGACCGCCGATGACGAGATCGGCACCGGCATCGACCAGCCGGCGGGCCACGCGCCGCTGTAGCGGCCCCACGGCATGGGTGTACTGCGTGCCCCAGTGCGGCATCACCGTCACGACGTCGACGCGACGGTCGAGGCGCCGGACGTCGGCCAGCACGCGCGCGAGGTCGCCCCGGTTCAGCGGGCCGGTTCGCGGCGGCATCCGGACGGAGAGGGCCCCGGGGCGGGCCCGCGACGCACGCGGGGTCTCGCCGATGGCGTTGAAGCCGAGGAAGCCGAACCGGATGCCGTGCCGCTCGAGCACCACCGGTCGCGCCGCCGCACGCAGGTCGCGTCCGGCGCCGAACGACGAGATCCCCGAGTCACGGAACGCCGCGACCGTCCGCACCAGCGCGGCCGTCCCGTAGTCACCCGTGTGGTTGTTGGCCAGCGAGAGAGCGTCGAACCCCCACCGAGCCATGGCCGGCAGGACTCGCGGGTCGGCGGCGAACGAGTCGTCGCCCTGCTGCGGCTGCCCGGCGGTCGACAGCGTGCTCTCAAGGTTCCCGACGGTGAGGTCGGAGCCGCGGAGGAACCCGCGCATCGCGCGCAGGGGCGCCGCCGGGTCACCGGGGTTCGCGGCTGCAACGCCACGCCCGAGCATGACGTCCCCGACGAAGGTCACCGTGGTGCGCACCGGCGCGTCGTCGGACCTCGGGCTCGTCGGGACGCTCCTGGAGACCGAGGGGTTCGTCGCTGAGTGAGGTCGCGCGGAGGCCGGATCCTGGTCGGTCCCGGTGCACGAGGTGGCCAGCCCGGTCACCAGGACGACCACGATGGCGCGCACCCGCAAGGGCATGGCGCCAACGTACGCGCCAGGTTTAGGGTCGAGCGTCTTCAAGTCTCGGGAGGACTCGTGTCATCACGTTCTGTGACGCGCGCGCTCGGAGCCATCTCCGCAGCGGGCGCTCTCGTCTCCGGCATTCTGATCGCCACCACACCGCCGGCGCCGGCCGGCCACCCGACTCCGGGTAGCGCGTGGGGTAGGTGCCTCAACGGACCGGCCGACCGCCAGGCCACCTTCAGCCGGGCCGCTTCGGTGAGTGGCGTCCCACGCGCCGTCCTCCTCGCGGTCTCCTACATGGAGTCGCGCTGGGACGACCATGCCGGCGCGCCCAGCACGGCCGGCGGCTATGGGCCCATGCACCTGACCCACATGGTCTCGTCCACCTCGCCGCGCGACTTCGATCGGCTCGGCAAGGGCGACGGTGGCTCCGCCGTACCGACACCGTCGACCGGCGGTACGACGAGCCTGACCACGGCGCAAGCACGCACCCTCGACCGGTCGGCAGCGCTCGTCGGTGCCTCGGAGTCCCGGCTGCGTACCGATCCGGTGGCGAACATCTGCGGTGGCGCCGCCCTGCTCGCGAGCTACCACCGCCGCGTGCCGCGCCGGGGCTGGCCGGCTGGAGCGGCGCGGTCGCGCGCTACAGCACCGCGCCCGACCGGCCCACGGCCATGCGCTTCGCGCGCCGGGTCTACGCCGTCCTGCGGGCGGGCGCCGCGCGCACGACCAACGACGGCCAGCACGTGCGGCTCGAGGCTCACCCAAGGGCACGAGTCGACGTCGCGCAGGTGCGGTCGCTGGGCCTCGTCACGCCGGGGCATCAGCACGTCGACTGCCCGCGGTCGCTCGGCTGCGAGTCGGTCCCCGCACCGTACGAGCAGTACGGCGACACCCCCGACGCCTACGGCAACCACGACCTCGCGGACCGTCCCCGCGACCTGAAGATCGACGACATCGTCATCCACGACACCGAAGGCTCCTGGGACACCGCACTCCAGCTCGTCCAGGACCCGACGTACCTCGGCTGGCACTACACGGTGCGCTCGTCCGACGGCCACGTCGCCCAGCACCTGAGCGCGCGCGACGTCGGCTGGCACGCCGGCAACTGGTACGTGAACATGCACTCGATCGGCGTCGAGCACGAGGGCTTCGCCGCCCAGGGTGCGACCTGGTACACCGAGTCGCTCTACGAGAGCTCGGCGGCGTTGGTGCGCCACCTCGCCCATGAGTACGGCGTGCCGATCGACCGGGCTCACATCATCGGCCACGACCAGGTGCCGGGGATCGACCCCGCCCACGTCGCCGGCATGCACTGGGACCCGGGCCCGTACTGGGACTGGGAGCACTACATGGCACTGCTCGGCCACCCGCTGCGCGGCATCCGCCATGGCGGCGGGCAGGTCGTGACGGTGCGGCCCGGGTTCGAGGGCAACGAGCAGCCGGTGACCGGGTGTGACACCGACGGGACGTGCCCGCCCCAGAGCACCAACTTCGTCTACCTGCACCAGAGTCCGTCCGCCGACTCGCCGCTGGTGGGCGACATCGGGCTGCACTCGGACGGGTCGCCGTCGACGACCGGCGTGTCCGACATCGGGGCCCGTGCCGCGGCGGGACAGCAGTTCCGGGTCGCGGAGCGGTCCGGCGACTGGATCGGCGTGTGGTGGCTGGGGGAGGAGGGGTGGATCTACGACCCGGCCACCCACCCGGTCGTCGTGCCGTCATCCGGCAAGGTCGTCTCCACGGCCGGCGACCAGGCCGTGCCGGTGTACGGGCGGGCCCTCCCCGAGGTGTCGGCGTACCCCTCGCAGATCCCGTACCAGCCGGTCGTCCCGCTCCAGTACTCCATCCAGCCGGGTCAGGCCTACGTGCTCGCCGACCCGCACCTGCAGACGGACTACTACTACGCGAAGTCGTTCCGTTGCTCGGGTGTCGCGATGGACTGCACGGACGTCGTGGGCCAGGACCGGTACTACGAGATCTGGTTCGGGCACCGGATCGCCTACGTCCGGGCCGCCGACGTCACCGTGAGCCGCGGCTGACGAGCGCGCGAGGTCCGGAGACAGTGAAACCCGCCGGCGTCTCGGGTCACCGGCGGGCTTCGAAGAGGAGTGTAGGCAGGTCCGGGAGCCACGGAGAAGCCTCGGCGAGCGAGTTGGGCCGTTCGGGGGTGGCGGAGGGGACCAAGGTCCTACCCCTCCTGGTACCGATGTGCCAGACAACCGCGCGCCGGCGGCACGACGGTGCAACGGTGAGGGGTCCACTCCGCGCGTTCGCGCACCTCGGAGTGGACCCCGGTCTTCGGCGGGATCGCGTTCTGCGGGCGCCCCATGCGCGGCCGCAGAACGCTCCCGCCTCAGTCCGTGGCCTCCTCGTACGTCGCCAGCAGCGTCAGCGCGAGCGCCTCCGCGCCGGCCAGGGTCAGGCCACCGTTGGTGGTGACGTAGACCTGTGGCTCGGTGTCGATGGTGTGGCCGTCGGCGTTGGTGGCCGACGTGTGGCGGATCTCCCAGCCCTCGCCGGTGCGGGCGTCGCTCCAGTGCAGGGCGCGGCCCTCCCAGCGCAGCTCGCGCTCGTGGGTGCTCTGCGAGACGCTGCACCACGCCGGGCAGATGACGGTGGTGGTCGGAGTGCTCATGATCGTCACGACACGCTCCTCAGCAGGACGGGAGCGGGGACGGGCACCTTGAAGTCATCGAGACGGGCACGCAGCCCGGTCAGGTCGCGGCCGTCGGCGGCCAGCTGGGCCGTCAGTCGGATCCGGGCGGTCAGGCACTCCTCGCAAGGACAACCTGGTGCACCGTGGCGGGGGGATGAAGTCATCGGGGGCGCCTCCTCTTGGTGAAGAGACGGGGCTCACACGCGGCCGTGACGGCGATATCGCGGCGATTTCGGAAGTTTTTTGCGCGGTAACTGCAACTCGGTGGTTGCATCATCGGTGCCCATGTGCAATCTTGGAGTTGCAGGTAACCCCGAACCGACTCAGGAGCAGCCGTGAACCACCCCACCACCGACCTGGACCCGCTGGACCGGATCGACCGCACCATCGACATCGACGCCACTGCGGAGCGGGTCTGGGACCTCGTGACACGACCCGGCTGGTGGATCAACGAGGGCGCCGTCGACGACGATCCCGACGTCCGGGTGGACGGGGCCACCGCGGTCGTCACCCACCCGAAGTTCGGGGAGTTCCGGCTCGAGACCGTGGAGGCCCGCCCACCGTCGTACATCGCCTACCGCTGGCTCGAGCCCGACATGGCCGGCGCGGGCACGCTGGTCGAGTTCCGGATCGAGCCACGCGGTGACGGCGTGACGCTCTCGGTGGCCGAGAGTGGCTTCTCGCAGCTCGGCCGGAGCCGCGAGGAGTGGCTGAAGCGGCGCGAGGGCAACGACGCCGGGTGGCGCGAGGAGCTCCAGGCGGCCAAGGTCTTCGTGGAGGGTCCGTGACCGTGGGTGAGCCGGTCGCCGGGCCGGCACCCACCGTGGTGTTCGCCGCACTGGCGGACGACACCCGCTGGCGCATCCTGACCCGTCTCGGCCAGGCGCCGGCGTCGGCATCGGCCTTGGCCCGGGAGCTCCCGGTGTCGCGTCAGGCCATCGTCAAGCACCTGGAGCAGCTCCGGGGGGCCGGTCTGGTCGAGGCCGAGGTGGTCGGGCGGGAGCTGGTCCACCACGCGTTGGGAGGCAGCCTGAGCAGCCTGGCCCGCGATCTCGACCGGATCGCAGCGGTCTGGGACCGGCGGCTCGGCGACCTCAAGCGTCTCGCCGAGAACACCTGAGGCTGGTGTCAGCCTCGCTGGAGGCGCATCGTCCAGTGGTTGGCCGCGTCGGAGCGCTCGTACTCCAGCGCGTCGAGCATCGCGGTGGCCAAGGCGAGTCCGCGGCCGTTCTCCTGGAGCAGGTCGGTGGGCATCTGGGTGCCCCAGGTGCCCCCGGGGTACTCCTCGCCACTGTCGGACAGCTGGGCCTCCAGCCGGTCGGGCAGCACCGCGAGGCGGAAGGACCACGAGACGTCACCGTGGGGACGACCGTGCTCGACGACGTTGCCCGCCACCTCGATCACGGCGGTCTCGAACATCATGAGGTCGCCGGCATCGAGGTCGGGGTGCTCCCGGCCGACGCGCTCGAGCAGGTCATGGAGCAGGTTCAGGCTCTCGGGGACCGCCAGCCCCTCGAGCACGTAGTCACCAGTCACGGGACGCGTCCACCACCGTGGGGTGGACGCGCAGCACGCGGTCCAGATTGGTCAGGCGCAGCACGGTCATGACCTGTTCGGGCACGTCGGCGATCCGGAGGTCGCCGCCGGCCTGGCGCGTGGCCTTGAGGCCGGCGATGAGGGCTCCGAGTCCTGAGGAGTCGATGAACGTGACCTGGCCCAGGTCGACCACGATCCGGTTCTGGCCGGACGCGACGGTCTCCTCGACGAGGTTCTTCAGTGCCGGGGCCGCCACCATGTTCAACCGGCCGGTCGGCTGGAGTACGGCGGTGCGGGTCTCGGTCATCAGGGCTGCTCCTCCGAGGTCGGCGTACGCAGGGCTGCGATGCAGGACGTCGGGTCGTCGGGAGAGTCCCGGACGACCCTCGGCTCGGTGTCGACCGTAGTGCTCCTGGGGCGTCTCCACGGGGTGGTCACTCCTGTCCTGGGCGCTCATGCGCTCACCCGTCGCACGACGACGGCGGTGAGGTCGTCCGCGAGCGGCGCGTGTGCCGCAGCGGCAAGGATCCGGTCGGCCATCTCGTCGGCGGTCTGCGACGTGGCGACGAGCTGCTCGGCCGCGTGCAGCGCCTCGAGCGGCTCCGCGAAGGCCTCGAGCACACCGTCACTGACGACGATCAAGGTGTCGCCAGGCTCGATCCGCGCCTCGTGGCTGGTCCAGACACTGCCGGCCTCCGCGCCGAGCGGCAGGTCACGCGCGGTCAGCTGGCGGGTGCGCGAGCCTGGGCTCAGGTGCAGAGCGAGCCCGTGTCCGGCGTCGACGTACTCGAGGTGGCCGTGCTGCGGCCGCAGCCGTGCGGTGAACATCGTGGCGAAGGTGCCGGACACGTCGAAGTCGTCCTGCAGGCCCTCGGCCGTCCGGCGTACCGACTCCATCAGGGTGTTGTTCCGCGACGTGACCCGCATCGCCGTCCGCAGTCCGGCCGCGATCATGCCGGCCGCGAGGCCCTTGCCCATCACGTCCGCGACGGTGACCTGGAGCATCGTGTCGTCGAGGAGGTGCCAGTCGTAGTAGTCGCCGCCGACGTTGAACGCCGGCTGGCAGCGGCCGGCGATGTCGTAGCCGAGCACGTCCGGCGGCTTCTGCGGGAGCAGCCGGCGCTGGATCTCCATCGCCTGCACCGCATCGGCGTCTGCGGCGAGCTCCGTCTCGACCCAGCGGGCGAGGTCGTCGAGGAGTGCGGCGTCGCCGTGGCTCAGCGCGCGAGGCTCGTGGTCCACCAGGCACAGAGCGCCGACCACCTGGCCACCGGGACCCGCGAGGGGCCAGGCGGCGTAGAACACGATGGCGGCGTCGCCCGTGACCAGAGGGTGGTCGGCCCACTCGCTGTCGATCCGCGCGTCTGGCACGACGAGCGCCTGGCGGGTCTCGACGGTACGACGGCACAACGCGATGTCGAGGGGAATGCTGGTGCCGGCGTCGGCGCCCACCGCGGACTTCACGAACAGCCGCTCGTCGTCGATCAGGTTGACGGCAACTGTGGGAACGCCGAAGAGGTGCTTGGCGAGGCGGACGACACGGTCGAAGCGCTCCTCGGGCGGGGTGTCGAGCAGGCCGAGCTCGCGCACCGCTTCGATGCGTGACTGCTCGGTCGTTTCCACCCTGTTGCCTTCCTGTGGGTGCGGCTTTACCCAGCGGCCAGGGTAGGGGCCGGACGGGTCGGCACGTGGCGAAATGGCGTGAAGGGGTCCCGACGAGGCGCGAAACCGGGACGAACGTCCCACGGCCTCAGCCCATGGCCACCAGGACGACCGCGACTCCACACAGGGCCAGGCCCCACGCCTGGAGCCGATGGACGTGCTCGCGGAGGACGATCGCGGCGAGCAGCACGGTGAACGCCGGGTAGAGCGAGGTGAGCACGGCCGAGACGCTGAGCAGGCCGTGGTGCGTCGCGAGCAGGAAGGCCCACGTCGCGATGCCGCCGAGGATGCCGGCGAGCGCCCCACCCCACGCGGCCCGGTGACGGGGAAGCCAGGGAGCGTGCACCAGGGTCGCGGCGATCGCGACGACGATCACCCCGACCACCTGGTTGAGCACGAGCGGCCAGAAGCCTGCGCCGTCGTGCACCTGTCCCAGGCAGGCGAACAGGCCGCCGAACCCGACGCCGGCCAGGACGCCGTCGCGCGCGCCGGACCCGTTCGCCTGGCCGTCCTGGGTGCTCGGCTCACGGGCGACCAGCCAGATCGCCGGGATGGCGGCGACGATGCCGAGCCAGACCAGGGTGCCGGGACGCTCGCCGGTGACCACGCCGACGACGACCGGGAGCACCACGGCGAGCACGCCACTGACCGGTGCCACGACGCCCATCCGGCCGGAGGCCAGCCCGCGATACAGGAATGCGGTCCCGACGCCGGCCCCGATGCCGGCGGCGGCGCCCCAGGCGAGGTCGGCGAAGGCCGGGTCACCGGGGTTGACCAGCGCGAGGACCAGGGACGTGATCGCCCCGCCGACACCACCGGTCGCGGCCACGGCCCAGGCGCTCGCGCGCTTGCCGAACATGCCACCGATGAAGTCCGAGACGCCGTACGACGCCGCGCCGAGCAGTGCGAGCAGGACCGTGATCACGTGAGCGTCACTCCGACCACCCAGACCAGGGTGGCAGCCACCGCGGCCGCGAGCTCGATCAGGATGCTGGCGCCCACGGCTTTGAGCGCGGCCTTCGTCGACGGCCACGCCCCGTCGGCCCCGACGCGCACGCGTTCGGCGGCGTAGACCCCGACCGGGAACCCGACCAGGGCGCCGACGACCGGGATCACGAAGAACCCGACGACCGCGCACAGACCACCGACCACGAGCGTGCGCGTCGGCACGGTGGCCTTCAGACGGCGACCAGGTACGGCGTACTTGACGACGGTGCCGACGACCAGCAGGAGCAGCGCAAGGGCGAAGGTCGCCCAGGCGCCGGCGGACCCGACGTCGACCGCCCAGATGCCGATCCCGAGCGCCACGAGGAGCGTGCCGGGCAGGAGCGGCACGACGATCCCGAACAGGCCCACCACGACCAGGAGTCCGCAGACGACGACGGTGCCGGACATGTCCCGAAGCCTGGCACACGCCTCCGACGTCGCTTCCCGGCCCGAAGAACGCCGAAGAACGACGGAGACCCCGGACCTCGATGGTCCGGGGCCTCCGTCAGGGCTCAACCTCGGCTCGGTGAGCCCGACGTCTGGTTGCGGTCAGTGTTCCTCGTCGGGAACGGTGGCGGGAGTGTCGCGGAGCCTGCCGGTCTCGTCGGTGACGTGCGCCGCGATCTCGCGGAGCTTGTCGCCGTGCTCGCGTGCGTGGTGGGCGCAGAACAACAGCTCGCCACCCGTCTGGAGCTCGACTCGGAGGTAGGCCTGGGCTCCGCAACGGTCGCAGCGGTCCGCGGCGCTGAGCGCGGCACTCGGGGCAACTGCAGTGGTCACATCGGCCTCATTTCTATCTTCGTGATGCCTGTCCCAACGTACCCGGAGAGGCGAAGATTCCCTCGAACCCCCCGGTGCGACGTGTCGTCCGACACCTCATCCCATCACGGCCGTCGTACCCGGAAGCGAGAGTTTCCACTCCTCGGGAAGCGCCGGACCGTGACCGACGATCTGTGCTGTTGAGTGTGACGGTTCGTGCTCTCGTTCGGTTCGGATTCTGCGAAATCAGGCACCGAATCTTGTCCACTTCGTGATGTCGTCACGGTAGAGCAGGTCCCCGTTCCACACCGGCAGCGTGGCTACGCCGTCGTCCGGCGTGTCGCCGGTAGGCTCGTGGTCTGGACCAGTCCGACCGACGTTCTCGCAGGAGTCCCACGATCGCCGACAACACCTACAACGCCGCGCACCTCCTCGTGCTCGAGGGGCTCGAGGCGGTCCGCAAGCGTCCGGGCATGTACGTCGGGTCGACCGACACTCGCGGTCTCATGCAGTGTCTGTGGGAGATCATCGACAACGGCGTGGACGAGGCGTTGGCCGGTGCCTGCGACCTGATCGAGGTCACCCTGCATCGCGACGGCTCCGCCGAGGTGCACGACCACGGCCGCGGGATCCCCGTCGACAAGGAGCCGAAGACCGGCCTTCCCGGCGTCGAGGTGATCTTCACCAAGCTGCATGCCGGCGGCAAGTTCGGCGGCTCGTCGTACGTCGCGACGGGTGGCCTGCACGGCGTCGGGGCCTCGGTCGTCAACGCCCTCTCGGCCCGGCTCGACGTCGACGTCGACCGCACACCGTCCCAGCAGGGCATGAGCTTCCGCCGGGGAGTGCCTGGCGTGTTCGACGCTGACGGCCCGGACGCGTCGTTCAGCCAGAAGTCCGGGCTCAGCCGCAAGGGCGGCCGAGTCTCCAAGACCAAGACCGGAACGCGCATCCGGTTCTGGCCCGACCGGCAGATCTTCACCAAGGACGCCGCCTTCGGATGGGAGGGCCTGATCGGGCGTGCGCGTCACACGTCGTTCATCGTGCCCGGGCTCGAGCTGGTGATCCGCGACCTGCGAGGCGACCATCCGGTGGAGGAGAAGTTCCGCCACGACGGGGGCATCGCCGAGTTCACCGAGTTCCTGGCCCACGACGACCAGGTCACCGAGGTCCTGCGTCTGCAGGGGGTCGACACCTTCACCGAGACGGTGCCGATGCTCGACGAGTCGGGCCACATGACGCCGCAGGAGGTCGAGCGCGAGCTCGGCGTCGACATCGCGCTGCGGTGGGGCACCGGCTACGCCACCGAGATGCGTTCCTACGTGAACGTGATCGCCACCCCGAAGGGCGGCACGCACGTCGTCGGCTTCGAGTCGGCCCTCACCAAGACCTTCAACGAGGTGATGCGGTCCTCGAAGGTGCTCAAGGTCAACGACGACAACGTGATCAAGGACGACGTGCTCGAGGGCATGACGGCGGTCGTGACGGTCCGGTTGGCCGAGCCGCAGTTCGAGGGACAGACCAAGGAGATCCTCGGTACGCCGGCCGTGCGCGGGGTCGTCAGCAAGGTCGTCGCGTCGGAGCTGAAGAAGTTCCTGACCTCGACCAAGCGACACCAGAAGGCCCAGGCCCGTCTGCTGATGGAGAAGGTCGTCGGCGCGTCCAAGACCCGGCTCGCCGCGCGCCAGCAGCGCGACACCCAGCGTCGGAAGAACGCCCTCGAGTCCTCGGCACTGCCGGCCAAGCTGGCCGACTGCCGGGCGACCGACAACGAGCGCACCGAGCTGTTCATCGTCGAGGGGGACTCGGCACTGGGCACGGCCAAGCTCGCCCGCAACTCCGAGTTCCAGGCGCTGCTGCCGATCCGCGGCAAGATCCTCAACGTCCAGAAGGCCTCGGTCGGCGACATGCTGAAGAACACCGAGTGCGCCTCGATCATCCAGGTCGTCGGCGCGGGCTCCGGTCGTACGTTCGACCTCGAGGCCCGTCGGTACGGCCGCATCATCTTCATGGCCGACGCCGACTCGGACGGCGCCCACATCCGATGCCTCTTGGCGACGCTGTTCTTCAAGTACATGCCCGAACTGATCCGCGAGGGCCGCGTGTACTCCGCCGTCCCACCCCTGCACCGGATCGAGCTGACCAACCCCAAGAAGGGGATGGACAAGTACGTCTACACCTACTCCGACGCCGAGCTGCAGCGGAAGCTCGCCGAGCTCGCCAAGAAGAACCTCCGCTGGAAGGACCCGGTCCAGCGCTACAAGGGGCTCGGGGAGATGGACGCCAAGCAGCTCGCCGAGACGACCATGGACCGTCGCCACCGGACCCTCCGCCGCATCACCATCGACGACGCCGAGTCGGCGACGGAGGTCTTCGAGCTCCTGATGGGTTCCGACGTCGCGCCCCGCAAGGAGTTCCTGGTGCAGGGGGCGTACGAGGTCGACGTCGAGGCGCTGGACGCCTGATCGCCACCGGTCACGGGGAGAATCGGCGCGTGACGACGTACGACCTGGTCACCACAGTGAGCGAGGACGCGACTCGTGACGTCTTCGCGGTGTACGACGCGGTCTTCGGCGACCAGCCCGACTACGCCGCCTGGCGGACCGGGATCTGGGACCGGCACACGGTGCGCCAGGGTTTCCGTCTGGCGCGCGCGTACGACGGACATCGGCTCGTCGGGTTTGGCTACGGCTACACCGGCGAGCGTGGTCAGTGGTGGACCGACCAGGCCGCCCGCGTGCTCGGTGACGAGGTGACCGCCGAGTGGCTGGGTGGGCACTTCGAGCTGGTCAGCATCGGCGTCCTCGAAGACGCGCGCGGGACCGGTGTCGGCGGGGCGCTTCTCGAGCGGCTGACCGACGGGCTCCCGCACGAACGTTGGGTGCTGATGACGACCTCGGACGCAGTGGACCCGGCCCGCCGCCTCTACGCCCGGGCGGGCTGGGAGGTGGTCGGGCCGGGTCTGCGTGACGGTCAGGTCGTGATGGGTCGCCGCCGGCCCAGCGGGCACGTGATCGTCGGACCACATCGCGGAGGTGGTGAGCCGCGGGCGACGGCTCAGGAGCCTTCCTTGACCTCGTGGACCTCGTCCGCGACGAGGCCGTGCGCCTCGCGGTGAACCGTGTTGGCCGCGTCGGGCGACGGGGCCTCCACCAGGCAGAAGATCGTGCTGTTGGCCTCGTCGACCCAGTAGCGGTGGTAGTTGACTTCGTACTTGTCCTGGATCTGCAGGTCGGCCATGTGGGCCTTGGCGACGTCGTCGGCGCTGACGGGGCCGTCGAGGTGGTGTACGTCCATGTAGAGCGGCATGGGATTTCTCCTCGTGGATGTGGTGGATGCATGGTGCGGATGTGGCCATGCGATGGCGGTCGTGGTGACCGGTGTTCACACAGTACGAACAGACCCCCGGTGCGTTCATCGGGTGAACTACCCAGGTTCGGACCGGGGGGCTGCCCAATTTTCGGATGGGTGGCGGGCCCGGCGTCAGATGCCTGCGGGGCAGTAGACCCTCGGGTTGAACATCTGGAACTGCCCGGCCGGGTTGTCGTACCAGAGCCAGGCGTGCAGTGAGTAGTACGCCGGCAGCCCGAACCGGTTGCCGTCGGGCGTGAAGTTGAACCGGTGCCCGAACAGCTCGGGACGGCCGGTCGGGTGGTTGGCCCGCCAGTCGGCCTTGAGCACCAGGTACTCGACGGCGGCCAGCTTCAGGTGGCCGTTCTCGGCGAACCGGTAGACCAGTGCCTCCGGATGGCGGAGCTGGATCTTCCCGTCGGGGACCAGGTAGCCATTGGCGTAGTGGACGCCCATGCCTCCCATGCCCTTCATGTCGATACAGGCGATGCCGTCCTTGTCCTTCAGCAGGCCGTATCCGGCCTTCGTGGCCGCTCCGGTGTGGGTGAAGTCCTTCGTCGCCTTCTTGGCGACCTGGACGTCGTGGGCGGTGTCGGCGGTCGCCGGGCCCGTCAGCGGGGCGAGGAGTGCGACGACGCCCAACGCGGCCGCCGCGAGGGTGCCTGCGCTCAGATGGTGCTTCATGGTGTCCCCCTTGTGCTGGGTGTGCGGTCTCGGTGACCGTGATCAGCACGTTAGGAACCACGACCGGGGTAGCTCATCGGGTGAACTGCCCAGGTTCGTGGGAGCGACCTGCCTAGGTTCGAGCGGGGACGAGGCCCAGCCCCCGAGCCTTGGCCGTCGCCGCGCCGCGCGAGCTCACGCCGAGCTTGGCGAGGACGGCCGAGACGTGGTGGTCGACGGTGCGGGTCGAGAGGACGAGGCGACCCGCGATCTCCTCGTTGGTCAGTCCTTCGCAGAGCAGCAGGAGGACCTCGTCCTCGCGACGGGTGAGACCGAGCGGGTGTTCGCGGGTGCTGGCACGCGCTCCGGTCGGCACGGCGCGGTGGCCGAGGTCCTTCATCTTCTGGCGCGTACGCCGTGCGGCAGCGTCGGCGCCGAGTGCCTCGAAGCGGGTGATCGCCTCGCGGAGATGCTCGTCGCAGTCGGAGTCGTAGAGGGACAGTGCGGCGTAGTACCCGCAGCCCAGCCGATCCCAGTGGACCGCGGCGGCGGCGTGGTCGCCCACGAGCGACGTCGCCCAGGGTCCGGGCGCGGCGGAGGCCGGGGATGCCTCGCCCAGGAGCCGTTGCTCCCACACGCTGAGCCTGGCGTCCTCCGTGTACTCCAACGGAGTGATCCGGCGACGGAGCACGGCCAGGTCCGAGCGCGCTCCGCTGTCGTCCCCGCGAGCCAGCGTGCCTCTGCCCGCGCGAGCAGGGTCAACGCGACCCACTCGGTCTCGTCGACTCCGTCGGAAGCCGCGACCGCCGCATCGAGCACGTCGAACGCGCCCTCTTCTCCGCGCCGGGCCCGGATCAGGCCGACGGTCGTCTGCGAGGTCAGCAGGTTCACCGGACTCGCCTCGGTGGCCAGGACGCGCTCGGCCAGCGCGAAGAGCGTCGTCCCAGCGGCCCAGGTCGTTCAGGACGACGGACCGGTGCCCACGCAAGCAGGTGGAGTACGTCGTGATGTCGCGCTCGTCGCAGTAGGCGATGCCGTCGTGCCAGAAGCGCTCGCCCTCGGCGAACCTGAACTGCGCGGCGTAGAAGGTGTAGATGTTGGCGTAGGCGCGTCCGGCCTGCCCCTCGGCGCCGGCAGCGAGGGCGATGCGCAGCGCTTCCTTCATCGGCCGGGTCCAGTCGCCTCGCTGTGCGAACTGCCCGGCGGCCAGGTTGTTGAGGACGTCGCTTCGGACGGTGGGGTCGCCCACCCGCTCGGCCATCTCTCCCGCACGCTCGAGCAGGGCCATGCCGGCCGCGGCGTCCTGCGGCCAGAGGTTGAACGCCTCGATGGAGTATGCGTAGGCGAGCTCGGGGTCGTCTCCGAGGGGCTCGAGCACCTCGATCGCACGACGGATCTCCGCCACCGACTCGGCGCCTCGGCACAGGCGCCAGTAGATCTTGCACAGCTTGAGGTGGTCGTGGCCCTCGCGGCGCGCGTCCCCGAGGTCGCGCCAGATCTCGATGGCGCGTTCCATCGCGGTGGTCGCCTCGTCCCAGCTGTCGACGTATCCCAGCGCGTCGGCGTACCCGTCGTACAGCTCGGCGAGGTCGCGTGGGTCGTCCGGCGGGAACCGCAGGGCCCGCTCGTACTGGGCCGCGGACTCGCGGTAGGCGCCGAGCCCCGCCGCGTGACGCGCCGCCCGTGGTGCGAAGGACGCGACGAGCCGGCCGTCGCCGACCTCCTCCGCGTGGTAGGCCATCCGGGCGTCGTCGTCGCAGCTCGTGTCGATCAACGCCTGCAGCAGCGCCTGGTGCCCGGCCGCCTTCCGATGAGGCGGCACCTCGGACTCGATCGCGCGCCTCGCGAGCTCGTGGCGGAAGCGCAGCGCCGATCCCTCGGCCCGCATCAGCCCGACCGCGACCAGCTCGTCGAAGGTCTCGAGCCCCAGGTCACCGGCGCGGGCCACGAGGTCGGGGTCCACGCGCCAGGCGTCCAGCGAGGCCAGGTCCAGCGTGGCGCGAGCGCGCTCGGAGAGCCGGGCAGCTCGGGCGAGAACAGCGTCACGGGCGGACGCCGGGATCTCGGTGCCGTCGTCGCTGAGCACCTCGACCACGAAGAACGGGTTGCCACCGGTGAGCTCGTACAGCGCGTCGGGGGAGTACGACGACCCCTCGGCCAGGCGGCGTACGCCGACGGCGCTCAGCGGCGGGAGGTCGATGCGACGGGTGTAGCGCTGACCGGCCAGCTCACCGAGCGCGAGGCGCAGGGGATCCGACGGGGCGAGTGCGTCGTCGCGGAACGTGACCAGCAGGAGCACGGGCAGCTTCGCGACCCGACGGGCCAGGAAGCGCAGCAGGTCGAGGGTCGCCTCGTCCGCCCACTGGGCGTCCTCGACGACGAGGACAGCCATGCCGTCGACGGCGGACGCGCACTGGAGCACGGCGTCGAAGATCTCGTCCCGGGACCCGGCTCCCCGCACCATCTCCAGGAGGTTCCCGCCGATCTCGCGGGCGATGTCGTGCACCGGCGCGAGGGGACGCGGCGTGAACAGGCCGTCGCAGGCTCCCCAGGCCCAGGTCGCCTCGGGCAACTGGGCCTGGAGCTCCTCGACCGAGCGTGGTCTTGCCGACGCCGGCCTCGCCGGAGATCAGGACGAGGCGACCCGCGCGGTGACGGGCTTCGTCGGCGTACTGGAGCAGCGACCCGAGCTGTGACTCCCTCTCGAGCAGTGCCACGTCTGGATTCTCCCCCCGGTTGGCCCGCGACGTCCATGTCGATCCCACTCGTGGAGGAGCGGGGGCAGGCCGTGGGTGATACGAGCGTGCGGCGTGGTTGGTTCGACCGGGATGTCGACCAGCCTCACGCGTGCCGGGTCAGCCGACCCGTGTCGACGTCGTAGAGGAAGCCGCCGACCTTGACCCGATCGGGGATCAGGGGGTGCGACCGGACCCGGTGGACGTCCTCGGCGAGCGCTGCGAGCTGGTCGGTCACGACGTGGAACGGCTGCCAGCTCGCATCCACGCCCGCCGACGCCGACACCTGCGCGCGGAGCTCTTCCTCCGTCGCGGACGCCATCGCACAGCTGGGTGTGGGGGACGATCAGGATCCGGTCGACACCCAGCAGGTGGACGCCGAGCACCAGGGCCTCGAGCGCCGGCGCCGTGACGCGCCCGCCCGGGTTGCGGAAGATCTTGGCGTCGCCGTGGCCGAGGCCGAGCATCTCCAGCGGCACGATCCGCGAGTCCATACACGTCACGATGGCGACTCCGGCGTGCGCGACCCCGTCGAAGCCGCCCTCGGCGAACGTCTCGGCGTACGTCGCGTTCGCGGCCAGCAGGTCCGCGAAGTCGTCGTCGCTCAGGACTCCATCCTCGGTTCCACCCACGGGCGCGAGGGTAGCGCCCGCGTCGCGGCGTCCCGGAACAGCACCAGCGCCAGGGCGCCGGCGAGGAGGGCGCAGACGGCGGCGCCCGCGAAGACGGTGTGCTCCTGCGCGATCCCGGCCTCGCGCAGCAGGTGGTCGAACGCGTCGCACCGGGTCGTGGTGCCGCCGCAGACCTGGAGTGGTGGAGGCAGGTCGCCGGCCTCGGCGTAGTAGCGACGGAGCCCGATCGTGGTGAGCGCCGAGACGCCGACCAGCATCCCGACCATGCGCGCGACGACGACACCGGCGCTGGCAAGGCCGTGCACTCCGGCGTCGGTGGCGGCGAGCACCGCGGCGTTCACCGGCGCCAGCGCCAGCCCGAAGCCGAGGCCCCCGACGACGAGGGGGATGGTGGCCGGCCATCCGGACAGAGAGGTGAGGTCCCACCGGCTCATCCAGACGAACGAGGCCGCGGCCAGGAGCATGCCGGCCGCTGCGATCGTGCCGGCGGCATGGCGGCGGGTGAGGTAGCCACCGACCACCGCACCGACGGGAAGGGCCACGAGAAACCGGACCAGGACGAGGGCCGCGAGCAGCTGCGAGTCCGGGTAGACCGTGGTGCGGGCGAAGATCGGGATGTCGATCAGCGCGGCGACCAGGGCTGCCCCGATGAAGAAGCTGACCGCGAGCGACCCCCACGCCGGCGTACGACGCAGCGCGCCGCGCGGCACGAGCGGCGCCTCCTCGGTGCGCAGGTGCCGGACGAACACGAACGTCGCGACGGCCGACGCCAGGAGGTACCACCAGCCCTGCGGTGCGAACACCTCCACCCGCGGGTCGGCCGTGGCGAACGCGAGGATGACCCCTCCCAGCGCCGCCCCCAGGAAGAGCGCCCCGGGCAGGTCGGCCGCCAGCGCGGCGTCCCACCAGCCGCGCAGGTCGACGAGCGGTCGTCGCGCCGTCCAGCACCGGACGAGGAAGAGCAGCATGGCCACGACTGCCACCAGGCCCAGGGGAGTGGCCCACCGTCCCGAGCCCCATATCGGCACGAAGAGCTGCCCCCACGTGACGTCGGTGACCAGCTGCGTCGGCTCCACGACCAGGACTCCCGCCGCCACGCCACCGACCAGCAGGCAGACGATGCCGGCCCAGTCGACCGTGCGCCAACCGCTGCGCGTCGCTCGGCCGTCCGCGTCGTCGTCGACGTGCATCCGGCGTACGGCGACGGCCAGGGCGACGCCGATCACCAGGTTGACCGCGAAGATCACGCGCCAGTCGGACACCGCCAGGATGAGCGCGCCGTAGAGCGGACCGATCACGCTGCCGAGCTCCTGCACGGCGGAGACGACACCGAGCGGGACGCCCCGGCGATCGACCGGATAGAGATCGGCGACGAGTGCGAGGGTGGCGGGGACCAGACCACCGCCGCCGACGCCCTGGAGGAACCGTCCGGCCACCAGGCTGGGCAGGTCGTACGCCGCGGTGGTCACCAGCGAGCCGACGGCGAACAGCACCAGGGCGGCCACCAGCACCGGGACTCGGCCGCGCAGGTCGGCCATGCGCCCGATCAGCGGCAGCATGGCGACGTACCCGAGCAGGAAGCCCGAGACGATCGGCGCGCCACGCTGGAGCTGGTCGAGGGGGATGCCGGCGGACTCCATCATGTCCGGCAGCGCGAGCACGACGACGTAGGTGTCGGCGGCGGCGAACGCCACGGCAACGGCGGCCAGCCCGAGCAGGAGCCGGGGACTGTTCGTCATGGGTCGACCGTCCACCCCGTCAGGGGGCGGTGGTATCGGGGGCGGTGATGTCCCGGCTGGTGCCGTAGTCGGTGAGCACGAGCGTGTAGGTGTTCTCCGGGTGACCGGAGTAGAACGTCCCGGTCAGCTCGACCTGCCGCAGCTCACCGTCGGAGGTGATGCCGTACGTCGCGTCGAAGTCGCCCGAGGCTCCCGGGATGATCGCCGAGACGGCGGAGTCCGGCACGGTCCCGGTGTAGGTCGACAGCACCTCCTTGTTGTCGGTGCCACCGCGGACGTCCTCGCCGCCGCGTCGGGTCCTGCGTCGCGGCCACGATCGAGGGCACGCCGGCGTCCGCGCTGATCAGGTCGGCCGGGTCGGGCGCGCCGTAGTCGGCCGGGTCGACCACGGACCAGCCGGGGGTCAGCGGGATCTGGGCGTAGACCTTGCCGCCCACCGCCTTCACCGGCACCGAGAACGACCCGAGTGGGGTCACGACTCCCAGCGATCCGTCGAACGCGGGCGCGTCGGTCACCGTCCCGGAGGCGGACTTCAACCCCTGCACACCGTCCGGGAGGTCGTCGGTGGCCAGGGACAGGGTCACGCCGCTGGTGTCCTCGAGCTTCTGCTGCGCGCCCTTGAGCGCTGTCGCCGGGTCCTCGTCGGAGTGCGAGCCGCCACCGCAGCCGGATGTCAGAAGCAAGGTCGCCAGGACGATCGGCGCGAGGCGGCGCAGCGACATGCGGGTCACCTTGTCACAGCTGGCCCGGCACGGGTCCGGCGCAGGCGACGATCGGCTGCGACCCAGGAGTCCCGCTGCCGTCGCGCTTCCCGGTGGCCTCGGGGAGGTCGACGGGCGCCCCGCTCGCGGCCGCCGCGCGGGCCGGAGCGGTGCCCGCCCACGCGAAGACCAGCGCGTCCTCGCCTCGGAGGAACCGGTGACAACGCACGCCTCCGGTGGCGCGTCCCTTGCCGGGGTACTCCGGGAAGGGGGTGACCTTGACCGCACCGGGCTCCGTGCCGGGCAGGGCCGTGGCCGAGCCGCTCGCGGTGACCACGACGGACGAGACCGGGTCGAGGGCGCCGAACCACACGACGGACTGGCCCGAGGCGAGCTTGATGCCCGCCATACCGCTGCCGCCCCGTCCCTGCGGGCGCACGCCACCGGCACCGAAGTGCAGGAGCTGGGCGTCGGAGCTGATGAAGCACAGCTCCTCGTCGCCGGTCCGCAGCTCGACGGCGCCGACCACCTCGTCGCCGTCCTTGAGCCCGATCACCTCCCACTCGTCCTTGGCGAGGACCTCGGGGTTGACCCGCTTCACGACGCCCTGCCGCGTGCCGACCGCGAGGCCCGGACCGTCGACCCGGAGGGCGGACAGCGCGAGCACCCGCTCGCCTTGCTGCAGGGACCGCACCAGGTCGAACGGGAGTCCGCCTTGGAGGTGCGGGTGGTTGGCGGAACCAGGAAGCGCGGGCAGGTCGAGCACCTGCAGTCGGACGACCCTGCCGTGGGACGTGAGCGCCCCGATGTCGCTGCGGGCGGTCGTGCGGACGGCCGAGACGATCACGTCGTGGTTGGCTCGTCCACCCTCGCCGCTCGGTAGCTCGTCGCCGGTCGACCTCGCCAGCAGCCCCGAGGACGAGAGGTAGGCGTAGCACGGGTCGTCGGCAACCTCGAGGGTCGCCGCCGTGGCCGACACGGCCACACCGGCCGACTCGAGGAGCACGGTCCGGCGCGGGGTGCCGAACGTCTTCGCGACGTCACCGAGCTCGTCGGAGACCACCTTCCGCAGCAGCTTCTCGTCGGCCAGGATCGCGTCGAGCATCTCGATGGTGCGCTCGAGCTCGTCCTTCTCCTTCTCCAGCTCGATCCTGGAGAACTTCGTCAGTCGGCGTAGCGGCATGTCGAGGATGTAGTCGGTCTGCGTCTCGGTGAGGTCGAAGACCTGCATGAGGCGATCCTTGGCCTCGGCGGCGTTGTCCGACGCGCGGATCAGCTGGATCACCTCGTCGATGTCGAGGATCGCGACCAGCAGGCCCTCGACGAGGTGGAGCCGGTCGGCGGCCTTCTTCCTGCGGAACGCCGAGCGCCGGCGTACGACCTCGAAGCGGTGGCCGAGGAAGACCTCGAGCAGCTCCTTGAGTCCCAGGGTGCGGGGCTGGCCGTCGACCAGGGCGACGTTGTTGATGCCGAACGTGTCCTCCATCGGCGTGAGCCGGTAGAGCTGCTCGAGCAGGGCCTCGGGGACGAAGCCGTTCTTGATCTCGATGACGAGGCGGAGGCCGTGCTCGCGGTCGGTGAGGTCCTTGATGTCCGCGATGCCCTGGAGCTTCTTGGCCTGCACGAGCGACTTGATCCGCTCGGAGACCTTCTCGGTGCCGACGCCGTACGGCAGCTCGGTCACGACGATGCCCTTGCGCCGCCCGACCGGCTCGACCCGCGCCGTGGCGCGCATCCGGAACGTGCCCCGACCCGACTCGTAGGCGTCGCGCACCCCGTCGAGCCCCACGATCATGCCGCCGGTGGGCAGGTCGGGACCGGGCACGAAGCGCATGAGGTCGTCGATGGTGGCTCCGGGGTGCGTGATCAGGTGGCGGAGCGCTTGGACGACCTCGACCAGGTTGTGCGGCGCCATGTTGGTCGCCATGCCGACGGCGATGCCGCTGGCGCCGTTGACCATGAGGTGGGGGATCGCGGCCGGGAGCACGACCGGCTCGCGCTCGCGGCTGTCGTAGTTGGGCTTGAAGTCGACGGTGTCCTCGTCGATGGAGGCCGTCATCGCCACGGCCGGCGGAGCCATCCGGCACTCGGTGTAGCGCATCGCCGCCGGCGGGTCGTCCGGGCTGCCGAAGTTGCCGTGTCCGTCGACGGTGGGCAGGCGCATCGACCACGGTTGCGCCATCCGCACCAGCGCGTCGTAGATCGCGCCGTCGCCGTGCGGGTGGAGGCGGCCCATCACCTCGCCGACGACCCGGGCGCTCTTGACGTGGCCGCGGTCGGGGCGGACACCCATCTCGTTCATCGTGTAGAGGATCCGGCGTTGCACGGGCTTCAGGCCGTCGCGGGCATCGGGCAGGGCGCGTGAGTAGATGACCGAGTAGGCGTACTCGAGGTACGACGCCTCCATCTCCTGCCGGATGTCGGTGTCGAGGATGCGCTCCTCGAAGTCGTCGTCGGGGACGTCCTGCTTGGTGCTGCCGCGTGCCATGCGCGCATTCTCCCCGGTGCCGATGACGTGGTGCGCCGGGGCACGCCGCGTGGTGGATCGTTCGTTGTCAACCAAAGAGTTGACAACGGGGGAACGCGCATGATGAAGTGTTTTCAACCAGAGAGTTGAATACGAGAAGGAGCCTCCCATGGCCACCGTTGTCGTCCAGGCCGTCACCTCGCTCGACGGCTACATCGCCCTACCCGATGACACCGTCGGACCGATCCACGACTGGTACTTCAAGGGCGACGTCCAGGTCGAGCAGTTCCACGTCTCGGCAGCCAGCGCGGACTATCTGCGCCGGACCCTGTCCGAGGTGCGCTGTCTGATCATCGGCCGGCACCTGTTCGACTTCGTCAACGGCTGGGACGGACAGCCCCGGCGGGTGGCCACGTCTTCGTCGTCACCCATCGAGGCGCCCACCGACTGGGGCCATGAGGACGCGCCGTACACGTTCTGCACCGATGGCATCGAGGACGCGGTCCGCCGCGCGAAGGAGTACGCCGGCGACGGTGTCGTGACCGTGTCCGCCGGCGAGGTCGCCGGGCAGATCGTCGCCGCGGGCCTCGCCGACGAGGTCGCGATCGACCTGGCGCCGGTGTTCCTCGGCCACGGCAAGAAGTTCCTCGGGTCGCAGACCGACGAGCTGGTGCTCGACGACCCGCACGTCGTGGTCCAGGGCGAGCGCGTGCTGCACCTGAGGTACGCCTTGCGCTGAACCGTGGCCGATAGATTGCTGCGGTGACCGCAGCCGGTGCCGACGAGCACGTCGCCCCCCGTCACTGGGAGGCCGACGTGCTCCTCCGCGACGGCCGGACCGCCCACATCAGACCGATCCGACCGGATGACGCCGACCTCCTGGTCGACTTCTACAGCCGGGTGTCCGACCAGTCGAAGTACTACCGGTTCTTCTCCCCGATGCCACATCTGTCGGAGCGCGACGTCGTGCGCTTCACGCAGGTCGACCACGTGCACCGGGTGGCGTTCGTGATGTTGCTGTCCGAGCGGATGATCGCGCTCGGCAGCTACGAGGGTCGGCCGTCGGACGACGCCGACCCGAGCTCGTTGCCCGCCGAGGTGGCCGAGGTCGCGTTCCTGGTCGAGGACGCACAGCAAGGACGCGGCATCGGCCAGCTGCTGCTCGAGCACCTCGCGCAGGCCGGACGCGAGCGTGGCATCGAGCGCTTCGTCGCGGAGGTGCTGCCCGACAACCAGCGGATGATCCAGACCTTCCGCGACGCCGGCTACCGACTGGTCAGCGGGTTCGAGGACGGCGTCATCACCCTCGAGTTCCCGATCGAGCCGACCGACACCGCGATCGGTGTGATGGCCGGCCGTGAGCACCGCGCCGAGGCAGCGTCGATCGAGCGCTTCTTCAACCCGGTCTCGGTGGCGGTGATCGGCGCGTCACGCCGCCAGGACACCGTCGGTCAGGCGCTCGTGCGCAATCTCGTGCTCGGCGACTACACCGGCCGGGTGTACGTCGTGAACCCGACCGCGAAGGCGGTGTCCGGGCTCCCGGCGTACTCGACGGTGGGAGACATCCCGGGCGACGTCGACGTCGCGGTCGTCGCCGTACCGGCCGAGTCGGTGCAAGACGTCGTGCTCGACTGTGCCGCCAAGGGCGTGCACGGGCTCATCATCATCTCGTCGGGGTTCGCCGAGACCGGCGAGGAAGGCCGCCAGCGCCAGCGCCGGCTGGTGGGGCTCTCGCGGTCCTACGGCCTGCGGGTGATCGGGCCCAACGCACTCGGCATCATCAACACCGATCCCCGGGTCAGCCTCAACGCCTCGCTGTCCTCGCAGAAGCCGGCTCGCGGTCGTGCGGGATTCTTCTGCCAGTCGGGTGCGCTCGGCACGGCGATCCTGGAGAAGGTCAACAACCGGGGCCTCGGTCTCTCGACCTTCGTCAGCGCCGGCAACCGCGCGGACGTCTCGGGCAACGACCTCCTGCAGTACTGGGAGGAGGACGACTCCACCGAGGTCGTGCTGCTCTACCTCGAGTCGATCGGCAACCCGCGGAAGTTCAGCCGGATCGCCAGGCGGGTCTCGTTGCGCAAGCCGATCATCGCGATGCGCTCGGGGCGTACGACGCAGGGCGTCCCGATGGGTCAGGCGGTCCGCGCGATCGGCGCGCCTCCGCAGGCAGTCGACGCGATGTTCCGTCAGGCCGGGGTGATCCAGGTCGACACCCTCGACGAGATGTTCGACGTCGCACAGCTGGTCGCCCACCAGCCGCTGCCCCGCGGGCGCCGGGTCGCCATCGTCGGGAACTCCGACGCGCTCGGACTGCTCGCGGCCGATGCGGCGGCCGCCGTCGGCCTGGTGGTGAGCCGATCCGTCGCACTAGGCGCCGACGCGACCGGGCGCGACTTCGAGGACGCGCTCGACGCGGCCATCGACGACCCGGAGGTCGACGCGGTCGTGGCCGTCTACATCCCGCCCATCGACCTCCCGGGTGTCGAGGTGGCCGACGTGCTGGCAGCCGTGGGCGAGCAGTCCGACAAGCCGCTGGTCTCGTCGTTCCTCGGTGCCGAGGGGGTGCCCGAGCTGCTGCGCGTGCCCGACGTCGCGGGTTCGACGGCAGGGCGCGGCTCGGTCCCGTCGTATCCCGCCGTCGAGGACGCCGTGCGCGCCCTCGCCCGAGTCGTGGAGTACGCCGTGTGGCTGCGCACCCCGAACGGCCCGACCGTGGTCCCGGACCGGATCGACCACACAGCCGCCAAGGCGCTGGTGCAGCGCGTGCTCGTCGACCACCCCGACGGCACGGAGCTCGAGCCGTCGGACGTCTCGGCCCTGCTCGCGTCGTACGCCGTCCCACTGTGGGAGGCACGGTCGGTGTCGTCGCTGCAGGAGGCGACCGAAGCAGGCCGCGCCCTCGGGTGGGACGTCGTTCTCAAGGCCACCACCGACCGGCTCCGCGAACGCCCGGACCTCGCGCATGTGTGGCGCAACATCGACCGGCCGTCGGAGATGAAGGACGCGTGGGAGAGCCTCGGCGAGCTCATCGACGACTCGGAGACCGCGGGCTTCGTGGTGCAACGGAACGCGCCACCCGGCGTCCCCATCAGCATCCGGAGCATGGAGGACCCGTTGTTCGGGCCGATCGTGTCGTTCGGCATCTCGGGGCCGCTGACCGAGCTGCTCGAGGACCGGTCCTACCGCATCCCGCCGCTCGGCGCCCGTGACCCCGAGGCGATGACCCGGGAGATCAAGGCCGCTCCGATGCTCTTCGGCTACCGGGGCTCGGAGGTCGTCGACGTCGCGCCCGTCGAGGACCTGATCGCCCGGGTGGCGCAGCTGCAGCACGACCTGCCCCAGATCTCGTCGCTCGACCTGTCCCTGGTGCTGGCCGGGGCCGACCACTGCACCGTGCTCACCGCGGGGGTCCGGGTCGACCCGGTGGCCGACCCCCGCTCCGACTGGTTCGTACGCCGGCTCCCGGCGGCGGTGGAGGACACGCTCCCTGGCTGACCCCGGCGTGACAGACTCGACCTCATGCAGGGTCTGAAGGAGGCGATCGACCGCACCGGCTACTACCCCGAGGTCGTGGCAGACGGTGTGATGCGGGCGGTCGCGGGCGAGGACGTCGTCTCGTTCTTCGTCCACCACGAGCCCACCTTCGACCGCGACGAGGTACGCCGCCACCTGACGGTCGTCGTCCTGACTCCGAGCCGGCTGATCCTCGCCCACACCGACGAGCACGAGGGTGACGACATGCTGCCCGCGCCCTACACGTCGACCTCGACCGAGGCGATCACGCTGTCCTCGGTCAAGTCGGTCGTGGTGACCCGGATGGTGACCAACCCGACCGACGGCCCGACACCACCCGCCGAAGCGGTGCTGACCATCGGCTGGGGTGGTGTCTCTCGGCTCGACCTCGAGCCGGCGACGTGCGGCGACCCCGAGTGCGACGCCGACCACGGCTACACCGGCACGATGGCGGCCGACGACTTCACGCTGCGGGTCTCGGCGGCGGCCGACGGTCCCGACGCGGTGCCCAACCTGCTGGCCTTCGCGGAGTCGCTCTCGGCCCGCACCCGCGGTTAGTCGGCGATGGAGGAGTTCCTCGAGCCCGCGTATGGCGGGAGGTCGCTGGCCGACGTGCTCCCGGCCGTGGCGACCGCGTTGGGGACCCCGGTGGCGCAGTGGACCAACGACTCGCCGTCGCTCCTGCTGCCCGAGGCTCCGGCGTACGTCGTGTTCCTCGTCGACGGGCTCGGTGCCGATCTGCTCGCGGCGCACGCCCACGCCGCGCCCTACCTCTCGTCGCTGCTGACCGACGACGCGACCGGCACGGCGGGTGTGCCGTCCACGACGGCGACCAGCCTCACCTCCCTGGGGACCGGGCTGACTCCCGGTGGCCACGGCGTGGTCGGCTTCACGTCGCGGGTGCCCGGCTCCGACCGGCTGCTGAACGCCTTGTACTGGGACAAGGACGTGGACCCCGTCCAGTGGCAGCCCCACCCGACCGGCTTCCAGCTCCTCGCAGCCCGCGGTGTCCAGGTGACGACGGTGAACAAGCGTGAGTTCCGGGGCTCGGGGCTGACGGTCGCGGCCCAACGCGGGGGCGACTGGATCGACGCCGACCGGGTCGGCGAGCGGATCGCGGGGGCTGTCTCGGCTGCGGCTCACCGCCCGTCGCTGACCTATCTCTACGACGGTGACCTGGACTGGACCGGCCACCGGTACGGCGTCGCCTCGTCGCAGTGGCTCCAGCAGCTCGCGATCATCGACGCCGAGACCGAGCAGCTCCGCGACGCACTGCCGTCGCACGCCCGACTGGTCGTGCTCGCCGACCACGGCATGGTCGACGCCTCCGACCCGGAGCGTCGCATCGACGTCGACGACGACCCGGCGTACCGCGACGGAGTCGTGCTGCTCGGTGGTGAGGCGAGGTTCCGGCACGTCTACTGCGCGGCCGGAGCGGTCGAGGACGTCCGGGCGCGTTGGGGTGAGCTCCTGGCCGATGCGGCGCTGGTACTGACCCGCGACGAGGCGATCGCGCGCGGCTGGTTCGGCGACGTGTCGGCCGCCGTCCTGCCGCGGCTGGGCGACGTGGTCGCCGCGGCGCGCGACAACTGGGGTCTGTTCTCGTTCGTCGACTTCCCGTACGAGACGCGCCTGGTCGGCCTGCACGGGTCGATCACCCCCGTCGAGATGCGCATCCCGCTGCTCGTCACGTGAGACGCTGGCGCGATGGTGCCCGAGGCAGACTCCATCGGCGACTGGTTGCACCAGGGCACGAGCGATCCCGGTGAGGTCGCCCAGCGGTACGACGCGTGGGCAGAGAAGTACGACGCCGATCTGACCTCGTGGTCCTACCAGGCACCGGCCGTGGTGGCCGACACGGTGGTCACCCGGCTGCCCGAGGCACGGTCCGCGCTGGACGTGGGATGTGGCACGGGGCTCGTGGGCCGGGCCCTGCGTGCTCGCGGTTTCGCCGGGCGCCTCATGGGTCGCGACATCTCGCGTGAGTCACTCGACATCGCCCGGCAGAGCGGGGTGTACGACTCCCTCGAGCAGGCGGACCTCCAGCAGCGACTTCCGCTCGAGGACGACGACGTCGATGCCGTCGTCTGTGTCGGGGTCATGACCTACCTGCCGGACGTCGAGGCGGCCTGGCGCGAGTTCGCACGGATCGTCCGACCGGGCGGTCTCGTGGTGGTCACCCAACGCGAGGACCTCTGGGACACCCGCGCCTGCCAGGCCGTGATCGACCAGCTCCAGGGTGAGGGCGTGTGGACTCCGCTCGACCTCACCGGCCCGGCGCCGTACCTACCGGAGGGCTACGGAGGTACGCCGGCCGTCGGCTGCTACTACCTGACCGCACTCGTCTCCTGACGCGGTCACCAGCCGGTCTCAGCCGGCTTCGGGCTCCCAGCGTGCCAACGGAGGAGCTTCGACAGCGGCCGGCGTACGGGGGACCAGCTGGAACCCGATCCCTCGCACGGCGAGGAGGTCCAGCTCGACACCGGCGTCCGACAGCTTGCGGCGCAGCCGCTTCACCAGCGAGTAGACGCTGTCGCGATCACCGACGTAACGGTTTCCCCAGGCGGCCTCGTGCAGACGCTCGTAGGTCCACACGACACCCGGAGTCGCGGCCAGGCAGGCCAGCACCTCCAGCTCGAGGTGTGACACGTCGACCTGGAGCTGACCCCAGGTGACCGTCGCGCGACGACGATCGACGTCGAGACGGCCGAGCCGCACCCGGCCGTCCGGCTCCGCACGGTCGTCCGACCCGCGCGCGGCCGCTCGCAGCAGGAGGTCGACGGCCATCTGGGCGTCGGGCACGAGCACGAGCAGGCCCTGAGCATCGAGGGCCGCCGCGATGCGAGCGCGCTCCTCGGCGCTGGCGCTCACGCACACGGTGAACGACTCCGGCAGGGATGTGCCGTCGCGAGAGTGGGGGGTGGTGACAGTCATGCTTCCTCCCGAGAAGCGCCCGGCTGCTCCCCGAGTAGGCCTCCGCGACGCTGGGTCGAACGTAGTCCTCCGCCGTGACGCAAGTAAAGGATGGTGTTCGAGTCAACGGTCCGTCGGCGCTCTCGGCCTTGCCCGGCCATGACAGGGCGCGACCGGGAGTCGCCCCGGAGTCGTCCGTCATCGACCACGAATGCCCACGAGCCGCCCTGTTGCTCGCCTGCTGCCGTTCCTAGCGTCAGCCTGGCGAGCCCGCTCCTGGGCTCGCTCCGGCCGCCGCGTCGTCGGCGGCCCTACTCGGGAGAACAAGGAGCAACGCATGCCAGCCAGACGGCAGTGGCGCACCATCATGTGCGTCCTCGCCGCGGTGTCGGTGGTACTCGGGCTCGGCCTGTCGATGACAGGTCCTGCCCAGGCCGCCGGCGTCGGCACGGACGCCCGAACGGCGCCCGGCCACGCGGCCGACCATCAGCAGAAGGCCAAGGCCGACCGGAAGGTCGACCAGACCCAGAAGGCGGGGGAGGCGCACTACACCAACGCCCCCTGCAACGTGGCGCAGAAGGACTACGTGGAGCGGCATCTCGCCCGTTGCTTCAGCGTGGTCCGGACCGCGCTGAACCACCAGATCAACCCCGCGGCCGACCCGCCGGCGACGGCACTCGGTCCTGCGGACATCCAGGACGCCTACAACCTTCCCGACACCGGTGACGGCATGACCGTCGGGATCGTCGACGCCTTCGGCGACTCGCACGCCGAGGCCGACCTGGCGCAGTTCCGGTCGTACTACGGCCTGCCGGCCTGCACGACCGCGAACGGGTGCCTGACGATCGTCAACCAGGACGGCGACACGAGCCCCCTGCCCCCGGACGACCCGGGGTGGGGGCTGGAGACCTCGCTCGACCTCGACGCTGTCTCGTCGGCGTGCCCCCACTGCCACATCCTCCTGGTCCAGGGCGACGACAACTCGCTCGACAACCTCGGCATCGCCGTCGACACGGCGGTGTCCATGGGCGCCAAGTTCGTCTCGAACTCCTACGGCGTCCCGGGTGAGGCTCCCGACGAGCTGGGCTTCGACCACTACTACGACCACCCGGGCGTGGCCGTCACCGCCAGCACCGGCGACGCGGGGAACGTCACCAACTGGCCGGCGACCAGCCCCCAGGTCGTCGCGGTCGGTGGGACGTCACTGACCTCGGACAGCTCCCCTCGCGGCTGGAGCGAGTCCGCGTGGGCGGACGGCGGCAGCGGTTGCTCGCCGTACGAGCCCAAGCCGGACTTCCAGCAGGGTCTGTCGACGAACTGCGACAACCGGGCGATCGCGGACATCTCCGCGGACGCCGACCCGGCCACGGGTCTCGCGGTCTTCGACTCGCTCGGCCAAGGCGGCTGGCTGCAGGTGGGCGGCACCAGCCTGTCCTCGCCGCTGGTCGCGTCGATGTACGCGCTCGCCGGTACGCCGGTGGACGGCACCTACCCGAACAGCTACCCGTACGCCGACTCCGGTGACCTCTTCGACGTCACCACCGGATCCGACGGTGGCTGCGGCAACGTGCTGTGCAACGCAGGCCCGGGCTGGGACGGCCCGACCGGTCTGGGTACGCCGAACGGCGTCTCCGCGTTGACCACCGGTCCCCACGGGACCGTGGCCGGCACGGTGACCGACTCGTCGAGCGGCGACCCGATCGCGGGTGCCACCGTCTCGACGGCCGACGGTCACTCGGCGACGACCGACGGCTCGGGGCAGTACAGCCTCTCGTTGCCGGTCGGGACCTACGACGTGACCGCGTCCGCCTTCGGATACGCCGACCAGGTCGTGTCCGGTGTCGTGGTGGACGAGGGGCAGACGGTGACCGAGCCGTTCGCGCTCGATCCCGTCCCGAGCCACACCGTGTCCGGCACGATCACCGACGGCTCCGGAGCCGGCTGGCCGATCTACGCCGAGATCACGGTCGACGGCACCTCGGCATCGACGTACAGCGATCCGTACACCGGCCACTACAGCCTCTCCTTGCCGGAGGGTGCGACGTACACGGTGCACGCGGAGAGCCAGTACCCCGGCTACCTGCCGATCGACCAGGACGTGACCGTCGGTGACTCCAACCAGACGGTGGACCTGCAGGCGATGGTCGACCCGAGCACGTGCGCGGCCAAGGGCTACGCCTACGAGTACGACGGGACCTCGGAGGACTTCTCCGGCTGGACCGGGTCCACGGGTCAGGACGGCTGGACCGTCACGGACGGCGCGGGCAACGGCCAGACGTGGAGCTTCGACAACCCGGGCAACCGTGCGGCACCGCCGGGCTCCGACGGTGACTTCGCGATCGTCGACTCCGACCACTACGGGATCGGCAACTCGCAGGACACCAGCCTGGTCTCGCCGGCGATCGACCTGTCGAGCCAGACCTCGCCCGAGATCGGCTTCGACAACGACTACAACGGCTATTCGACCCAGGTCGGCGACGTCGACATCAGCACCGACGGCGGCGCCACCTGGGCCAACGTCTGGAAGCACACCGGCGACGACGTCTCGGGTCACGTGGACATCGACGTACCGCAGCTGGCCGGCCAGGCCAACGCCCAGGTGCGCTTCCACTTCACCAGCACGTGGGGCTTCTGGTGGGGCGTCGACAACGTCTTCGTCGGGAACCGGTCGTGCGTCGCGCAGGGTGGTGGGCTCGTGGCGGGCATCGTCCGTGACGACAACACCAACCAGCCGATCAACGGCGCGAAGGTGGCCGGTGACGCGCATCCGGACGAGTTCGGGATCTCGGCGGCGACGCCGGACGACCCGGCTGTTCCGGACGGGTTCTACTGGCTGTACTCCTCGCAGTCCGGCACGACGAAGTTCGACGTCACCGACGGGAAGTACACCCCGGCGAGCGGGAACGTCAACGTGGCGGCCGACTTCACGACCCGGAAGAACTGGACGCTCAAGGCGGGACACCTGACGGTGTCGCCGGGCAACGTGAGCGCCTCGGTCCGGCTGGGTCACTCGGCCAGTCGGACGGTGACCTTCGGCAACGACGGCACCAGCCCGGTCCACGTGGACCTCGGTGAGCAGAGCAGCACGTTCACACCGATGGTGAAGGGTCTGAAGGGCGCCCCGGTGGTGCACCTGAAGGGCACGTTCACGGCGAAGGCGATGGTGACCCAGAAGCGGTCGGCCCGGCCGGCCTCGCAGGGCATCTCGCGCCCGACCCGGACGACGTCTCCTGCGGCTCCGCCGTGGACCGACATCGCCGACTTCCCGACCGCGACCATGGACAACGCCGTCGCCTACGGTGACGGCAAGGTCTACTCGGTCGGCGGCACCGACGGCACGGCCAACCTGGCCGCCGGATACGCCTACGACCCGTCCACCCAGGCGTGGACGGCGATCGCGGACGCCCCGGCTGCACTGGAGTCGCCGGCCGGCGCCTTCGTCGACGGGCATGTCTACGAGATCGGCGGTTGGGACGAGGCAGGCAACGCGTCCAGCGGTGTCTACGCCTACGACCCGTCGTCCGACGCGTGGGCGCAGAAGGCCGACCTTCCCGAGGACATCAGCGCCACCAGCGCCGCCGTTCTCAACGGTCAGCTGTACGTCGTCGGTGGTTGCACCACGGGCAACTGCGCGCCGACCAGCGTCAAGGCCTTCCGCTACGACCCCGGCAGCGACAGCTGGACGGCGATCGCCGACTACCCGGAGAAGGCCGCGTTCGCGGCGTGCGCCGGTGTCGCCGGTGAGGTCGTCTGCGCCGGCGGCGTGAACGCCGACACGAACGCGTCGACGAGCCACACCTACACCTACGACCCGGGCAGCGACAGCTGGAGCCAGGCGGCCGACATGCCGGCCGACCTCTGGGCCTCAGCCGTCAGCGCCTCCGGGAACAAGATGCAGGTGTCGAGCGGCGTGGTGGACAACGGCGCTGCGGTGACCAACGAGGGATACGAGTACGACCCGTCCAGCAACAGCTGGGCTGATCTGCCGGCGGCCAACAACGCGGAGTACCGCGGTGGCGGCAGCTGCGGGATGTACAAGATCGGTGGTTCGACCGGGCAGTTCGACGCCCAGCCGTTCGCCGAGGTCCTGCCCGGCTACGACCAGTGCGGTGGGGGCGCGGACGTGCCCTGGCTGTCCGAGGACCCGACGTCGTTCGACGTCGCCCCCGGCCAGACCGTCACGGTCACCGTCGGGATGGACTCCTCGCAGGTCGACCAGCCGGGCACGTACGACGCCAAGCTGGGCGTGGCGACCGACTCGCCGTACTCGATCACTCCGATCGGGGTGGAGATGAACGTCACGCCACCGAAGTCGTGGGGCAAGATCCGCGGCACGGTGACCAACGCGGCGACGGGAGCGCCCATCGCGGGCGCGACCGTGGACATCTGCACCATGTACGACGGCAGCACCGGTAACTGCGGTCCGGTGGAGTTCACCCTCAAGACCGACGCGGACGGGTCCTACCAGCTCTGGCTGGACAAGGGCTACGACCCGCTGCAGGTCATCGCGGCCAAGGACGGCTACTCGCCGAAGAGCAAGGTCGTCCGGATCAAGGCCGGTGGTACCGCGACCGCCGACTTCTCACTGAAGAAGAACTAGGGGGTCACCTTGGGGGAGGTGCCGGGGACGGTGAACCGTCCCCGGCACCGTCACGTCCAAGGTGCATGACGGCCCGGTCGCTGACTCACCTTGGTCCCATGACGAGGGGCCGGGTTCGCAGTCGCCTGGTGCGGGCCGCTGCTGCACTCCAGCTCGCGGCGTTCACCTCGGTCGCGGCGACGTTCGTCGCCACGCTGAGTCGGACGCTGTGGCGGGAGTCGCGGTCGGGATGCGCCCGCGACGGCTACGTCTACTGCACCGCCCACGCGGTCGACGTCGGGGCTCGTTGGCCCGCGGCCGTCGCGGGGATCCTGATGGCGCTCCTCGTCGTGACCACGTCCGGGCGGCTGTACCGGGTCGCGCAGGCGCTGGTTCTGGTCGTCGTCGCGGCCGGGACGGCCGTCCTCACCGCCGACCAGGCGAGGCTCGCCGGCGGCTCGCCGGCCATCTGCCGTTCGGCCGCCGACGGAGGCTGTGCCTTCCAGACCTGGCACGGCCGTCACCTGCTGGTCGGCGCGGTGGTCGGGATCGGGCTGGGCCTGCTCACGTCGGGCCTCGAGGCGGCCAGCCGGCGAGCGCGTGCTCAGGGCCGTCTCGGCGTACGCCGGATCACCGGCGACCTGCTGGTCGTCCTCTCGGTCCCGGTGCTGCTGATCGGTCTCCTCTTCCTGCTCGACAGCCGGCCGGACGACCGCTCCGGGCCGGTGCTGTGGCTGATGTCGGCCGGCGGCACCTTCACCCTCGGCCAGGCGCTGGTCAGGGGCCCGTGGCGACCGGCCGTGACGGGTCGGTGATCCAGCCGCTCCAGCTGCCCGGGTAGAGGGCGGCGTCGTCGAAGCCGGCGAGACGGAGGGCCAGCAGGGTCTGGGTGGCGGTGACCCCGGAGCCGCAGTACGTCGCGACGGACAGCCGTCGCCGACACCGAGCGACTCGAACCTCGCGCGCAGAAGGCTCGTCGGGGAGGAACCGGCCGAGCTCGTCGGTGTTCTCGGCGAGCGGAGCGCTCACGGCGCCCGGGATGTGCCCGGCGACGGGGTCGATCGGCTCGAGCTCTCCGCGGTAACGCTGCGCGGCGCGGACATCGATCAGGATGCCGTCGCGGACGACTGCGGGGACCTCGTCGGCCTCGACCACCGGAAGGCGCCCAGGGCGGCCGTCCCAGTCGCCGGGTACGGGGTGCACGGGCTCCGTGGAGAGGGGGCGACCGGCCGCGGTCCACGCCGCCAGTCCGCCGTCGAGGACCAGCACGTCGTCATGGCCGTAGTCGCGCAGCAGCCACCAGAGACGAGCGGCCGCGGTGCCCGGGCCGTCGTCGTACGCCACGACCCGTGAGCCGCGCGAGATGCCGGCGCGCCGGACCGCCGCCACGAAGCGATCGGGGTCAGGGAGCGGGTGGCGCCCGCCGAGACCCGGGGGAGCGGCCAGGTCGTCGTCCACGTCGAGGTACGCCGCGCCCGGGAGGTGTCCGGCGTCGTAGCGCTCGTGGCCGGTCGCTCCGGTGAGCGCCAGCCGCGTGTCCACGACGACGGCGTCGAGGCCGTCCAGGTCGTCGATCCCGAGCAGGAGGCCGGGCCGGATCACGTGAGCGGGCCGACGAACTTGCCCGGTGTCACGTCCTCGACGGTCGTCCTCGCCCGCGCGTCCTCGATGGCCGCACGCATCTGGTCCTCGAGCTGCTCGAGGGTGAACGCCGGTTGCTCGTCGCGGTCGCGATCGGGGTCGATCTCCTCGACGACCGTCACCTCGAGGCCGCCGACGTCGAAGCTCTCGATCGGCAGGAACAGGGAGCCGGGACGGAACACGACCTCCTGCTCCTGCGGGTGCTGACTGATCGAGGCGATATCGCGTCCGCGGCTGCTGATGACGGCGTAGACCCCCGTCGTCGAGAAGTTGTCGGTGGCCACCCGGGGATCCCGCGAGGTCGGCACGAGGACGCCGCTCGTCACGGTGCGCGGCCGGAGCCGCCCGTCGGGCACGGCGTACCCGCGGTAGCTGAGCCCGTGGTACGGCGGCAGCTTGTCGAGAGCGGACAACAAGGCGTCCAGCTGCTCGGCCGACGAGGCGCTCACGGACCCTCCTTCACGTAGATGTCCCAGTATCCCTGGGGGTTCCAGACCTTGCGCAGCACGTCGAACTCGGTGCCCTTGTCGAACAGCACCTCCGCCTCGCCGCTGCCGTAGTGGGCCATCGAGGCGACGTCGTGCCCGGTGGTGCCGTCGATGTGGATCATCGCGTTGCCGCCGCCACGGAAGCCCTGGGCCACCGACTCGCTGGTCGAGCTGCTGAGGAATGCCGGGTCGGAGAACTTGCCGGTGGCGTCGATGGAGTCGAGCACGCCCTGCGGCAGGTTGGTGCCGCGCAGCGTCTCACCGGTGAACGTCGGGAGCTTGGTCAAGCCTTCGGACACGGCCTTGCTGTAGGCCTCGAGCTCAGACCGGGTCGCCGTGCCGTCTGCCACCTTGGCCGCGACGTCGCGGAGGTAGGTGTTGAGGCTGTCGTAGCCGGGGCCGGTGTAGAAGTCGATCGCCTCGAGCTCGCGCTCGGTGAGCGCACCGGTGCCCTCGAGCGCCTTCAGGTCGGCGGGGACGTCGGCGGCGAGGTCCTCACCCACCCGGGTCATCGCGCGCACGAGCTTGGCGTTCACGAACTTCTCGAGCCGCAGCACGATCCCGCCGATCGCCTCCAGGGCCGTGCGGATGGTGGTCACGACCGTGCGGGCGAACTCGATGAGGTCCTTGAGGATCCGGACGACCTTCGACGCGGCGTTGGCGACCTCGGCGGCCTCGGCCGCCTGGGCGGCGCCCTCACCGATGCCGAGCGTGAAGAACCCGACGATCGCGCCGCCGGCCTCGATCGCGATCGTCCACTCGATGAAGCTCTCGAGCTCGTCCTCGACCTCGTGGTGGTGCTCGTCGACGGACGTCGCGTAGTCGTTGCAGGCGTTGCCGACGGAGGTGAACGCCCGGGCGAGGTCGGTGATGTGACCACGCATCTGGTCGCACGCGCCGAGCACGTCGTCGATCTCGGGTGAGGTCTCCGCGAGCACGGCGCTCTCGGCGGCGTCGATGGAGTACTGGTAGCCGGACAGCTTGTCCGCGGCAGCGAGCCAGGCCTTGCCGGCGCTGCGGAGCTTGCCGGTGTCGGCATCCGGCCAGAGCAGCCCCTCCACGTGGCTGGCGATCCAGTGCCACCATCCCGGCTGGTCGCCGGTGCCGCCTCGCGCGCTCGGCGGCGCCGGGGCCGACAACGACATCGTGCCGTGGTCGGGGTTCTCGTCGCCGTCCGTCTGGGCGTACGGGTAGAGCAGGGCACCGTGCTCCGCGCCCCCGTGGTTGAGCAGCGAGCCGTTCAGGAGGTTCGCCATGCTCGCCAGCGCATCGCCCAGCGTGCATCCGGCCTCGACGAGCTGGGCCGCGGCCGGGTCGTACTGTCCGGCCCACTCGTCACCGCCGGTGTCGGTGCCGGCCATCCCGCCGCAGGCGTAGATCGCATCGGTGAGCGCGTTCATGAGGTCCACGACGCCGCGGTTGGCGCCGGCCAGCTCCGAGACGGCATCGACGTATCCGGTGCCCTGGACGTCGATCGGGTAGCTCATGCGTGACCCCGGTTCATCGGACCTGCTTCCAGGTCTCGACGTTCGCCCGGGCCGCACCCTGGTAGCTGGCGTGGGCCTTCCGCGCGGCCGCGTGCATCGCGACGAGCGCCCGGTGGACCTCGCGTCCGCCCTGCGCGAGCTTGCGATGGGCCAGCACGTTGGCCGCGGCGGCCTCGCCCTCCCAGGTGACGTGGAGCTCGCCGTTGGCCCGGTCGAGCGAGGCGAGCTGGACGTCGAGCGTGCGCTGGAAGGCGTCGAGACTGTCGATCACGCGCTGGAGCTCGTCGAGGTCGACCTTGTAGCGCACGGTCATCGTGCCTCCCCGAGCCGGGCGTGGAGAGCCTGCGCCGCGAGCTGGCGGGACGCATCGGTGCGGTCCAGGTCGGCCCGGACGACGCCGAGCAGAGCGTTCTGCAGGCCGATCCCGCTCAGGATGTCGTCCATCCCGCGGCACCACTGCTGCCACGCTCGACCGAACTGGTCAGCCGCCTCACCGGTCCAGCTCCCCGACAGGAGGTCCGCGACCTCCCCCTGGACCTGGTCGTGCTCTCCGCGTAGCCCGTCGGCGATCTCCGCGACGAGTCGGGTCGCGCGGTCGAACGCCTCATGGTCGACCTGGATGGTCACCCCGTGTCACCTCCCGAGACAGTGCGCGGTGCTTCTGCCCGCTCGACGTACGTCGCAAACGTCCGCGTCAGGATCCGAAGGGCAACGGCTCGGCCGAGAGCGCCACGGCGCGTGCGCGCGCCGCAGTGAGGCGACGGCGATGGTGCTGGCGGCACAGCACCTCGTAGGCGACCTCGGCAGGTGGGCCGTCGGTCGAGTCGACGTCGCCGACGACGATGACCTCGCCCTCGACGACCATGACGCCGTCCTCGGTGCGGGCGTTGTGGGTGGCCCGCTTGCCACACCAGCACAGCGCCTCGACCTGGAGCACGTTCATCCGGTCGGCGAGCTCGACGAGGCGGGCGCTCCCGGGGAACAGCCGGGTCCGGAAGTCGCTGAGGATGCCGAACGCGAAGACGTCGATCTGGAGCTCGTCGACGACCTTCGCGAGCTGGTCGATCTGGTCGGTCGAGTAGAACTGCGCCTCGTCGCACACCAGGTAGTCGATCCGGGCGCCCGCGGTCAGGGAGTCCACGACGTACCGCCAGAAGTCGAAGCCCGCCTCCACCTCGATGGCGTCGTGGGCCAGCCCGAGACGACTCGACAAGATGGCCTCGCCCGCGCGGTCGTGGGTGGTGAAGATGCGTCCCACCCGACCGCGCGCCGCATGGTTGTGGTTGGTCTGGAGCGCCAAGGTGCTCTTGCCCGAGTCCATCGTCCCGGTGAAGAAGTGGAGTTCAGCCATCGCGCGGCGATTGTGCCACGGGTCCCTGCGGCGTCCGGCCCCAGACGCGGCGAGACCCGGCAGCTCCCTGGCTGCCGGGTCCGGTCCGCGCGCGTGTTGCTTGGCGAGGGGCGTCCGAGGGGCCCGAATGCCGCTGGGCACTGGGCACCCCTCAGCCCAGAGATCAGGGCACGACCGTAGGGGCCCGGGGTCCGTTCGCACCGGGAATCGGCGGTAAAGCGCCCGATCGGGCTAAAAGGACTAGTCGTCCCGGACCAGATGACGTGGGGGTGCGCGACTACCAGTGGACGCCCTTGAGCACCTTGGCGAGCATGATCTGCTCCGTCTCTCGCGCCCCCTGCTCACCGTCGCCGGTGGCTCCCGTGACGAAGTACGCCATGTCGCGACCCTACTGCGAGGTAACCGGGCGGGCAGTGGGCTGGACGATCACGCCCGGTCAACGACGCAGGAGTCCCGAGGTGACGAACGGTCAGACGTCGTCGCCCGAGCCGAACATGATCTCGTCCCAGCTCGGGACAGAGGCACGGCCGCGGGTCTTCTTGACCGGCTTGCGCGACGGGGGCTCGTCGCGACGTGGGTCGTCGGGATCCGCGTCGTCGAGCTCGGCCTCGGCGTCGATGTCCGAGTCGATCCCGGTGTCGGTCTCGGTGTCGGTCTCGGTGTCGGGTGCGCCATCGAGGTAGGCCTCGACCGGCAGCTCGGCGCCCAGGGCGGACGTCTCGTCGGCCCGGTCGCGGGCGACCTCGGGCTCGGGGTCCTCGCTGACCAGCTCGATGGCGTCGTCTCCGAGCGGGAGCTCGTCGGCGGGTACGGCGGAGAGCCGGCGCCGGCGGGCGTCGGACAGGTCGTCGCGGGTCGACTCGACGGGCGTCTCGTCGGGCTCGTCGGCGACCTCACCGAGCAGCCAGTGGGCGTCGTCGTCGTCGGCGACGACGTAGTTGCCGGGCGCGTCGAACGAGAAGTGGGCGGCACCCACGCGGTCCGTGGTCGTGTAGGAGCCGGTCAGCGTCCAGCGGCCGTCCTCGCGGCGCCAGGCGTCCCAGGCGACGGTCTCGGGGTCGACGTTGCGCGAGCGGAGGTGGGTCCCGACGGCCTCGCCGAGGGTGCGGGCGGTCGAGGTGGCGCCGCCCTCCGGAGGCCGGCGCCGGATCGAGGCCCGCTGGGCTCGCTCGGCGACGTGGGCGCGCTCGGCCAGCACCGGCGCGGCGTAGGGCATGACCTTGTCGACGGACGTGCCGGCGACCTGAGCGACGGTCTCCGGAGTCTCTCCGGCACGGATCCGCGCCTGGATGTCACGTGGGCGAAGCGTGGACTGCATCTGACTCTCCAACTGGCCGGTCGCTCCCTGGTCCTCGCCTTGGTCGGGCCACTCGCCCGCCACGGCCGCCCGAAGCCGGTCGTCGACGTCGACGGTGAACTCCACCCTCGCGTCACTCACGAGCACGAGCTTCCGGCCGTCCTCACTCACCCCGGTGAGCCTGAGGTGCACCATCGCCGTTGCTCCCGCTCCACTCCTGCCGTCCTGCTCCAGTGCGGCCGAGCCTACGCCAGCGCAGGTGCACCGCCCGGTTGGCCGCACGGCGCGCCCCGCGCCGATACAGCCCGGGTGACCTGCTCGTTCAGTGGCCCGCCATCAGTCGCCCAGCACCCGGCGGAGGTAGGGGTTGGTGAACAGCCGATCGGGGTCGAGGCGGTCTCGCAACGCCACGAACGCGCCGAAGCGCGGGTACGCCGGCCCCAGGTCGGCCGCGGTCCGCGTGTGGAGCTTGCCCCAGTGGGGGCGTCCGTCGTGGTCACGCATGATCGCCTCCATGGCGTCGACGTACGCCGTGTGGGTGCGCCAGTCGGAGCGATGGTGGGTGTGGAACGCCAGGTAGAAGGAGTCCCGGTCGTACGCCGTGGACAGCGCGACGTCGTCTGCGGGCGCGACGCGGATCTCCACCGGGAAGCTGATGCGCCAGTCCGAGGCGTCGACCACGCGGCGCGCCTCGCGCAACGCATCCAACCCAGCGGCGCGCGGCACGGCGTACTCCATCTCCCGGAAGACGACGCGTCGTGGTGAGGTGAAGACCCGGTGCGCGACGTCGCTGTAGGTCCGGGCGGAGAGTGCCCGGGCGGACAGCTGGTTCATCCGGGGGATCACCCGCGGAGCGCGGTTGGCCACGGCGGTCAGCGCGCCGAAGACAGAGTTGGACAACAGCTCGTCGTCGACCCAGCCACGCATCCGCCCCACGGGTCGTGCCTCGGAGACATCGGCGGCGAGTCGGGTGTTGCGCTTGGTCAGCATCCGGTCGGTGTGGGGGAACCAGTACATGTCGCAGTGATGGCTCTCGCTGGCCATCTCGTCGAAGGAACCGAGCGCCTCGTCCCACGACATCGGCTGCTCGTGCGCCTCCAGCAGGAACAACGGCTCGACGGCGAAGGTGACCATGGTGAGGATCCCGAGCGCGCCGAGGCCGACCCGCCCGAGCTCGAAGACATCGGGGTTGTCGGAGAGCGAGGCCGTCAGCACCTCACCGGTGCCGGTGACGAGCTCGAACCCCGCCAGCTGTGCCGCGAGCCCCGACGCCACTCCACCGGTGCCGTGGGTGCCGGTCGAGATCGCACCGGCCACGGTCTGCTCGGCGATGTCGCCCATGTTGTGGAGCGACAGACCGGCCTGTTCGAGCTCTGCATTGAGCGTCTTCAGCGGCGTGCCGGCGTACGCCGTGACGGTCATCGCCTCGCGGTCGACGGCGACGACGCCGCTCAACCGGTCGGGACGGAGCATCGTGTCGCCGGGTGTGGCGATGCCGGTGAAGGAGTGGCCGGTGCCGACCATCTTGACCGTCGTCCGGGCCTCTCGTGCGGCCACGACCGCGGCCACGACGTCCTCGCGACCGCTCGGCGACAACACCTCGCGGGGCTCAGCCGACTCGAGTCCCGACCAGTTCTGCCACTGCACGGGCCGAGCCTAAGGCGCGGGCTGCCCCTAGGGCGCCGGGCGCGCCTGGTCGCGGGCGGCGACGGCTGCCGCCGCCGCGAACAGCCCGGCCACGAGTGAGACGACATAGGCCCGCGAGGCGCCCTGGGTGTCGATGAGGTGGCCGGCCAGAGCGGCGCCTGGCGCCACCCCGGCCACCAGCGCGGTCTCGACGATGGCCATGCCCTCGGTCAGGCGCGAGTGGGGGACGGCCTGCTCGACGATCGACAGACACGCGACGATCGTCGGGGCGATCGCGAACCCGGCGACGAACAGCCACGCACCCATCACCCACAAGGAGTCGATCAGGCTCAGCGGCAGCATCGCCACCGCCATCCCGACCGCTCCCCAGCGAAGCCGGCGCGCAGGCCCCACGCGCCACTGCACCAAGCCGGTGATGATGCCCGCGATCAGGCTGCCGGCGGCCCAGAGTCCGAGCAGCAGGCCGGCGAACCCCGGGTGGTCGCGCTCGGAGGCGAAGGCGACCGTGGCGACCTCGGCCGCTCCGAAGAGCGTGCCCAGCGCGATCCCGACGACACACACCGGCACCATCACGGCGACCGGGATGGCCGCGAGCCGCACTCCCCGCGTGCGCGGGGTCGGCGGCGGGGCCGTCGAGTGCTGGGTGGCGAAGAACAAGGTGCCGCCGGTGCCGGCGACGAGCGCGGTCGCGAGCCCGGCCACGGGGTGCCACCCGGTCGCCAGCACCGTCACCAGGATCGGCCCGGTCATGAAGACGATCTCGTCGACGGCGGACTCGAGGGCGTACGCCGTGTCGATCTCGGCGCGTTCGTCGAGCACGTGGGACCACCGGGTGCGCACGCAGGAGCCGACTTGGGGGAAGGCGCCACCGACCACGACGGCGGAGAGAAAGGCGAGCCACTCCGGACCGCCGGTCTGGATGACGGCCACGAAGACCGCCAGGCCGACCCCGAAGACGACTGCGGCGACGGTCAGGACCGGAGCCTGTCCGAGCCGGTCCACCAGACGTGCCTGGGGGATCGCCAGGATCGCCGCGGCCAGGAGGTAGACCGCCGACAGCAGGCCGGCCAGGGCGTACGACCGTCCGGCGTGCGTCACCAGCAGGACGATGCCGATGGTCACCATCGCGATCGGCAGGCGCGCGACCAACGCCGAGCCGCTGAACCGCAGGGCTCCGGGCACGCTGAGGATGCGGCGGTAGCGATCGAACATCTACTGGACCCGGAGCTCGTCCGCCCCGCCCGCCGCGTGCGCGACCGTCGAGCCGAACGAGGAGGGAAGGGCCAGCGAGGCGAAGGCGGCGACGACCCCGCTGCCCAGCGCGACGAGGTACGACGGGGAGGCGCCGTGAGCGTCGATGACCAGACCGGCCAGGGCGGCTCCCGGTGCGAGTCCGGCGGCCAGACCGGTGTGACTGATCGCGATGCCCTCGGTCAGCCGCTGCACCGGCACACCTTGCTCGATCGCCGAGAAGAGCGCGATCAGGGTGGGCGCGATCGCGAACCCGGCGAGGAACAGCCAGACGCCCATGAGGGCCATCGAGCCGACGAGCGGCATCGGCACCATGACCAGGGCCAGGAGCAGGCTGCCGACGCGGACCCGGACGATCGACGACCGACGCCAAGCCATCGTGCCCGTGAGGAGACCGGCCAGCATGCTGCCGGCCGACCACACCGCGAGCAGGACACCGGCGTACGGCTTGGCACCCTGCTCGGAGGAGAAGGCGACGGTGCTCACCTCGGCCGCCGCGAACATGGACCCGAGCGCGAACGACACCGCTGCCAGGAGGACGACCGGCGTCCACGGCATGGCCGGCCGGGGGCCGGACGTCTGCCCGCCGAGGTGGGGCACCGGCTGCGTGCGGCGCTGGGCGGCGAGGAGCAGCGTCCCCGGTACGCCGGTCACCAGGGCGAGGCCGAGGCCGGCCCATGGATGCCACTGGGTCGCGAGCACGGTCGCGATCGTCGGTCCGAGGACGAAGATCATCTCGTCGATCACCGACTCCAGGGCATACGCGGTCTGCACCTCGGTGGTCCGGCCCGCGAGCACGTACGACCACCGAGCGCGCACCACCGATCCGATCGGCGGGTACGCCGCTCCGGCCAGGAAGGCCGAGGCGAAGGAGATCAGCCGCGGCGACTCCGCCTCGACGGACGTGACCAGACCGATCACCCCCACGGCGTACGCCGAGATGACGACGGGGAGAACCAGTGCCTGGCCGAGCCGGTCGAGCATGCGACCCTGCACGACCGACGAAAGGCCGTTGGCGATGGTGTAGCCGGCCGACAGCGCACCGGCGAACCCGTAGGAGTGACCGAGGCCGGTCACGAGCAGCACGATGCCGAGCGTCGAGATGGAGATGGGCAGCCTGGCGACGAACGCGGTGAGGCTGAATCGCCACGCACCGGAGTGCATCAGCACGGTGCGATAGCGGGTGAACATGGCGCTCGGAGCGTAGGGCACCATGACGACATGCCCCCCTCTTCCGTCTCGCCCTACGACGCGTTGGTCCTCGTGTCCTTCGGCGGCCCGGAGAGGCCGGAGGACGTCGTGCCGTTCCTCGAGAACGTCACCCGCGGCAGGGGCATTCCGCGCGAGCGTCTGGAGCAGGTGGGCGAGCACTACCACCTGTTCGGCGGCAGGTCGCCGATCAACGACCTCAACCGCGCGCTGCTGGACGCGATCCGCGCCGACCTGCGCGAGCACGACCTCGAGCTGCCGGTCTACTGGGGCAACCGCAACTGGGACCCGTACCTGACCGAGACCGTGGCCCGGATGAAGGCGGACGGCGTCACGCGTGCGGCTTGCTTCGTCACCAGCGCCTACTCGTCGTACTCCTCGTGCCGGCAGTACCGCGAGGATCTCGCGGCCGCCGTCGAGCCCCTCGGCGACGGCGGGCTGCGTCTCGACCGGTTGCGCTCCTACTACAACCATCCCGGTTTCCTCGACCCGTTCGCGGACGCCGTGGCGAGCGCCGCCGGCGAGCGTCCCGGGGCCCGGCTGGTGTTCGTGACCCACTCCATCCCCGAGTCGATGAACGCCGGCAGCGGACCGCAGGGTGGTGCGTACCTCGCCCAGCACCGCAACGCGGCGGCGTACGTCGCGGAGCGGGTCGCGACCCTGACCGGCCGGCAGCACCCAGCGGACCTCGCGTTCTGCTCACGGTCCGGTCCACCCCAGGTGCCGTGGCTCGAGCCCGACGTCAACGACCATCTCGAGAAGCTGGCCGGCGACGGGGTGACCTCGGTCGTGCTGGTGCCGATCGGTTTCGTCTCCGATCACATGGAGGTCGTCTACGACCTCGACACCGAGGCGCTGGCCACGGCGGAGCGGCTCGGTCTCGACGCCGTCCGCGTGCCGACGTCGGGGACCGACGCCCGTTTCGTCGCGATGGTCCGCGAGCTCCTCGTCGAGCGAGCCGCTGTCGAACGGGGCGAGGCTGTCGACCGGGTGGCCGTCGGGGGTGACCCGGCGTGCTGGGACCTCTGCGCGGTCGGTTGCTGCCCCAACCCCCGGGGCGAGAAGCCCGCCCTGGGCGGAGCCGCGTGACCACCCCACCGAACAGCTCCACGTCCGCCGAGCTCCGCGACCTCGCACTCGCCACCGCCCGGGAAGCCGGCGACCTGGTCGTCCGACTCCGCACCGAGGGCGTCGAGGTGGCCGCCACCAAGTCCAGCGACACCGACATCGTGACGCGGGCCGACCAGGCCGCCGAGGCCCTGGTCAAGGAGCGGCTCCTGGGAGCCCGGCCCGACGACGGACTCGTGGGCGAGGAGGGCGACGACCTCCCCGGCACCTCCGGCGTCGTGTGGATCGTCGACCCGATCGACGGCACCGTGAACTACCTCTACGGACTCCCGCACTTCGCGGTCAGCATCGCCGCCGAGGTGGACGGCGTGGTCGTGGCAGGGGTGGTCGTGGCACCCGTCCTCGAGCTCGAGTACGCCGCGACCCTGGGCGGAGGCGCGACCTGCAACGGCCGACCCGTCCGTACCCGCCCCGTCGTACCGCTGGCCGAGCGGCTGGTGGCGACCGGCTTCAGCTACGAGCAGCCCGCCCGGGCCCGCCAGGCGGCGTACATCGCCCACATGTTGCCGCGGGTGCGTGACCTCCGGCGGCTCGGCTCCTGCGCCCTCGACCTCTGCGGTGTGGCGTCCGGCACCCTCGACGCCTACGTCGAGGAAGGGGCGCACATCTGGGACCACGCGGCTGCGGGGCTGGTGGTGTTGGAGGCCGGTGGCATCCTCGAGGTCGCTCGCTCACCCGGCGGCAAACGACTGCTGATCTGCGCTCCCCGAGACGGTTTCGAGGAGTTCCGGGCAGCGGTGGTGGAGGCCGGTTTTGTGGGTACCGAAGGCACCGGCGACGCAGGCCCGAGCCGGGAATAGCCGGAATTCGCGATCTGTTGATGAGACACGGCGCTTACGGAAGGTGCGGACCGGACGGTCTTCGGGCACAATCGGCGCGCCGACGAGCGGCACCGCACACCGGCTGCAGAGGATGGGGAAGAGAAAGACACGCATGGCCACCGACTACGACGCACCTCGCAAGAACGAGGAAGACCAGTCCGAAGAGAGCATCGAAGAGCTCAAGGCGCGTCGGCACGACAAGAACTCCGGCAAGGTCGACGAGGACGAGGCCGAAGCCGCTGAGTCCTTCGAGCTGCCCGGCGCCGACCTGTCGCACGAGGAGCTGGCGGTCGAGGTGATGCCTCGCCAGGAGGACGAGTTCACGTGCATGAGCTGCTTCCTGGTGCATCACCGCAGCCAGCTCGCCGACGAGAAGCGGTTGATCTGCCGCGACTGCGCGGCCTGAGCTCAGACCAGCGCCGGACGATGTGCCGGCACGACGCAGCAAGCCCGCCCGGATGATTCGGGCGGGCTTCGTCGTACGCCGAGTCGGCGCAAAATGACATCGAATTCACGCCGAGTCGGCATATGACGACTCGGCGTGCTGCCGCGTCAGTCCTTCTGCAGCTGTGGTGGGAGGTGCCCCGCGGAGCGCCGGTAGTAGTGCGCCGCCCGGCGCTGGGCGAGCATCCGCGCCAACGCGACGAGGGTGCCGCTGGCCACGGCCCAGGCGACGGCCTCGCCCATCTGGACGTCGGGGTCGGCGGGGTTCTCCGGCGGGTGCTTGCCGGTGGCCGCACGCCAGGCGGTGTCGAGGGCCTTCTTGGCGATCGCCGCCGCGCCGAGCGCGGAGACGAGCGAGAAGACGGTCCAGATCTTGCCGCCGCCGGAGTCAGCCATGCCGCAACGCTATCGCGGGGCCCCCGAGCCTGAGATCACCCGGATGGCGACAGCCAGGTGTTCGGGATCGCGGCTGCTGACCAGCCAGTACGGCGTCGGGTCGCGGTCGTCGTGGATGGTCACCCGCACTGCGCGCTTCAGATAGGGCCGGAGAAGCAGGTAGGCCCGGGCATCGGCACCGGGCCCGGCCACGCGTCGGGTCTCGGCCGCGTCGAGCGGTTCGGCGCCGCCGACGAACTCCCCGGGGATCCGAGCCCGCCCGGCCCGGAGCCAGCCGGCCTCGACCTCGACCCGCGGCGCGCCGTAGGCGAGGAACAGGCCGACCATGATCAGCAGGAGGACGCCCGTCGCCGACCACGCGACCAGCGCGGGGGTCGCCACCACGAACGCCAACCAGAACGTCGCCACGAGCATGGTGCCCTGCACCCACCACCGGAACGGGACGCTGAGCCGCTCGCTGTGGCTGGCGGGCGTCTCCGACACAGGCACAGCCAACCACGTGGTCGTCGGTGGATAGTGTCCGGCCGTGACCGAGTCAGGCCTGCCCGTCGCCGTCCTCCGGCTCGACCGCGGCCTCCCGCTCCCGGCGTACGCCCACCCCGGGGACGCCGGTGCCGACCTGATGACGGCCGTCGACGTGACCTTGGCGCCCGGGGAGCGGGCGCTGGTGCCGACCGGGATCTCGATCGCCTTCCCCCAGGGGTACGTCGCGCTGGTCCATCCTCGCTCCGGCCTCGCGGCGCGGCACGGGCTTTCGCTGGTCAACACGCCGGGCACGGTCGACGCCGGCTACCGCGGCGAGATCAAGGTGCTCCTGATCAACCACGACCTGGCCGAGCCGGTCGAGCTCAAGCGCGGAGACCGGATCGCCCAGCTGGTCTTCCAGCGCGTCGAGCAGGCGGTCCTGACCGAGGTCGAGGCCCTGCCGGAGTCGGTCCGGGGGGCCGGGGGATACGGTTCGACAGGAGGCTCGGCCGGACTCTCTGCCAGCCCGGAAGAGCCCGCCCCCGATCACTCGTGACACACCGCAGGGAGTCGTGCTGATGTTCCGCCGCAAGGGCCGCTCGGAGCCGGATGCGCTCGACGACGTCGACGACGAGGCGGCGCTCGAAGCGGGGCTGAACACAGGTGGCGGCCCGTGGGACTCCGGGTCGACGCCCGCCGACGGGCTCGACCGTGTCGACCTCGGCTCGCTCCGGGTGCCACCCCGCGAGGGCGCCGAGCTCCGCCTGCAGGTCGACGAGAACAGCGGGGAGGTTCAGTCCGTGATGCTCGCGGCCGACGAAGGGGCTCTGGAGCTCCGGGCGTTCGCCGCGCCGCGCAACGGTGACCTGTGGAGCGAGGTGCGGCCGCAGATCGCGGGCGACGTCTCGCGGCACGGCGGCACCGCCGACGAGCGTGAGGGTCGCTGGGGCACCGAGCTGGTCTGCCAGATGCAGGTGGTGCTCCCCGACGGCAACCAGGCGCTGCAGCCCTCGCGGATCATCGGCGTGAACGGCGATCGCTGGATGCTGCGGGCGACGTTCCTCGGACAGCCGGCGGTCGAGCCCGAGCAGGCCGAGGACTGGGAGGACGCGCTCGCCACGGTGGTCGTCCATCGGGGCAACCACGCGATGCCGGTCGGCGACGCTCTGCCCCTCTCGCTCCCCGACGATGCGCAACGACTCTCCTGATCCTGGATCGACGGCCTACCCTGGAGGCATGGGCGAGAAGAGCAAGCTGCGGCGCACGATCAGCAGCTGGGCCAACGCCGAGGACCAGCACGCCAAGGAGCTGCGGGAGACGACCCGGGCCGGACACTGCGACCTGATCGCGGACTGCCACGACCGGAGGCAGGTCAAGCTGCGCGGCACCCTGCGCACGGTGACCCTGCGTCCGCGCGGCGGCGTGCCCGCGCTGGAGGCCGAGCTGTTCGACGGCTCCGACTCGTTGATGCTCGTCTGGCTCGGCCGGCGCGAGATCGCCGCGATCTCGCCGGGGCGCTCGATCGAGGTCGAGGGCCGGATCGGCACGCACGGCGGCGACCGCGTGATCTACAACCCGCGCTATACGTTGATGCCGTCCTGACGACCAGGACCGACGACATCCCGACACGACAGCCGGCCTGCTCCGGCACACGACGTACGGACACTCCATGACTGCTGCACCCCCGACGACCGACAGCGTCGAGGCCCTCGTCCGGCACCAGCTGGGCCAGGCGCTCGGCGGGCGGCGCGGCATGGTCGAGGCGGCCGTGCCGACCCTCACGTTCACGATCGTGTGGCTCGTCGGCCGCAACCTGAACCTGGCGGTCGGCGCCAGCGTCGGTGTGGCGGTGGTGGAGCTCGCTGCCCGACTGATCCAGCGCCAGACCGTGAAGTTCTGCGTCAACGCCCTCGTCGGCATCGCCATCGGCTGGTTCTTCGTGCACCTGTCGGCGAGCCGCGGTGGCAGCGCCGACGACCAGGCCCTCGCCTACTTCCTGCCGGGACTCCTCTACAACACCGGGTACGCCGTTCTCATGGGGCTGACCTGCATCACGGGCTGGCCCCTGGTCGGCTTCATGATCGGCAGCGTGACCGGAGACGCGACGGCCTGGCACCAGAACCGTCAGGTCGTGCGGCTGTGCACCCGGCTCACCTGGCTGCTCCTGCTGCCGTGTGCCGTGCGGGCCGTGGTGCAGGGGCCGATCTGGCTGGCGGGTCACTCCGGCAGCATGTCGGCGGACACCGCGGTCGCCACCCTCGGCGTGCTCAAGGTCGCGATGGGCTGGCCGCTGCAGCTCGCGGCCCTCGGCGCCATGTCCTGGCTGCTCGGCCGCAACCACACACCGCTCCGCTCGGGCGAGAGCGCCGGTGACCAGGTCACCCCTGCGCGTGGTCAGGGTTGAGCAGCACCTCCAGCTCGTTCTCCACGTCGGCGGACACCACGAACAGCAGCTCGTCGCCGGCCTCGATCGGCTGCTCGCCGTCGGGCGGATAGACCTGACCGTCGCGCAGGATCGTCACCAGCGCGACGTTCTCGGGGAAGGGGATCAGCCCGGACGGCTTGCCGACGTACGGCGAGTCCTGGGGGAGGGTCAGCTCGACGAGGTTGGCGTTGCTCTGGCGGAACGTGAACAGCCGGACCAGGTCTCCGACCGTGACGGCCTCCTCGACGAGCGCCGACATGATGCGCGGCGTCGAGACGTTGACGTCGACCCCCCAGGCCTCGTTGAAGAGCCACTCGTTGTTCGGGTGGTTGACCCGACCGACGGTGCGCGGCACCGCGAACTCCGTCTTGGCGAGCAGCGAGGTGACGAGGTTGACCTTGTCGTCGCCGGTGGCGGCGATCACGACGTCACACCGGTCGAGGTTGGCCTCCTCCAACGAGGACAGCTCGCACGAGTCGGCGAGCAGCCACTCCGCGTCGGGCACGCGCTCGGGCTTGATGGCCCGGGAGTCCTTGTCGATCAGCAGGACCTGGTGGCCGTTGCCGATGAGCTCCCGGGCGATCGACCGCCCGACGGCTCCTGCCCCGGCGATGGCGACTCTCATGGCGTCAGTCCTCCGGACCTTCGTTGATCGCGTGGTAGGCGCCGGCGGCGTTCTCCTCGCGCATCACGAGATGCAGCAGGTCGTTCTCCTGGATCACGCTGTCGATGGTCGGCAGCATGCCCGCGCCGAGCCGGTCGATCCAGGCGATCCGGGACTTGCTCGCGGCCTGGAAGTCGATGGTGCGGCGACCGACCCAGCTCGTCGGTGCCGGCACCTGGTCGACTCGGATCGTGCCGGAGGGGTCACGGAAGTCGGGCTCGGCGCCGACCGGCAGGATCCGGCGGAGCACCTGGTCGGCGGTCCACTTCACGGTGGCCACGGTGGTGATGCCGAGACGCTGGTAGACCTCGGCCCGGCCGGGATCGTAGATGCGGGCGACGACCTGGTCGATGCCGAACGTCTCGCGGGCGACACGCGCGGCGATGATGTTGGAGTTGTCGCCGCTCGAGACCGCCGCAAAGGCGTCGGCGCGGCGGATGCCGGCCTTCTCGAGGACCTCCTGGTCGAAGCCGTATCCGGTGATCTTGTCGCCGTTGAAGCCCGGCCCCAGGCGTCGGAAGCTGTCCGGCTCGCTGTCGATGACCGCGACGGTGTGGTTGCGCTCCTCGAGACTCCGGGCGAGGGTCGAGCCGACCCGGCCACATCCCATGATCACGACGTGCACGTGGGAACCGTATCCTGTCCCCTCGTGGGTGTCGGCGATGTCTCCAAGCGCATTCTGCTGGGCAGGAAGCTTCGGAGCTCCCAGCTCGGCGAGACGCTTCTCCCGAAGCGGATCGCGCTGCCGGTGTTCGCCAGCGACGCTCTCTCGTCGGTCGCCTACGCCCCGGACGAGGTCTTCCTGACCCTGTCGCTGGCTGGGGTGTCGGCGTACGCGTTCTCCTGGAAGATCGGCATCCTGGTCGCGATCGTCATGCTCACGGTCGTCACGTCGTACCGGCAGAACGTCCACGCCTACCCGAGCGGCGGCGGTGACTACGAGGTCGCCACCGTGAACCTGGGCCAGACTGCCGGCGTCACGGTCGCGTCCGCCCTGCTCGTGGACTACGTCCTGACGGTGGCGGTATCGGTCTCCTCCGGGGTCCAGAACGCCGCGTCGGCGATCCCCTGGATCTCTCACCACGAGGTCGCGGTCGCGGTCGTCCTGGTCGTGGTCCTGGCGGCGATGAACCTCCGAGGCGTCCGGGAGTCCGGCGCCTTCTTCGCGATCCCGACGTACGGCTTCATGATCGGCGTGATCGGGATGGCGCTGGTAGGCGCCCTTCGCGCCTCCGGGGGCAACCTCCCCGATGTCGAGAGCGCCCAGGACACGATCGTCCCGGCGTCCGGATATCCGGCGAGCGGCCACCTGACGGGCCTCGCTCTGGTCTTCCTCCTCGCCCGCGCCTTCTCGTCCGGAAGCGCGGCCCTGACCGGCGTCGAGGCGATCTCCAACGGCGTCCCCGCCTTCCGCAAGCCGAAGAGCCGGAACGCCGCGACCACGCTGCTCCTGCTCGGCCTGATCGCGATCACGATGCTGATGAGCATCATTGTCCTCGCCCGCGAGATGGGCCTGAAGTACGTCGACGACGTCTCACGCCTGCGCGACGCGAACGGCAGCCCGATGGCCCGTGGCTTCGACCAGCCGACCGTGATGGCCCAGCTCTCCAGAGCGGTCTTCGACAACTTCACGCCCGGCTTCTACTTCGTGCTGGCGATGACGGGGATCATCCTGATCCTGGCCGCCAACACGGCGTTCAACGGCTTCCCGGTGCTCGGCTCGATCCTGGCCCGGGACGGCTTCATGCCGCGGGCACTGGGCTCGCGCGGCGATCGCCTCGCCTACAGCAACGGCATCCTCGTGCTCGCGTTCTTCGCCTGCGTCCTGATCGTCGCGTTCGACGCCCAGACGACGCGCCTGATCCAGCTCTACATCGTCGGCGTCTTCGTGTCGTTCAACCTCAGCCAGCTCGGCATGATCCGGCACTGGACGCGCCACCTGAGGACCGAGACCGACCCCGGCGGCACGCCGGAGGATGTTCCGCTCGCGTGCGATCAACACCTTCGGCCTCGGCATGACCGCTGACGGTCTTCGTGATCATCCTGCTCACCAAGTTCCTCGCCGGAGCGTGGATCAGCATCGTCGCGATGTGCTGCTTCTTCGCCCTGATGAACGGGATCCGTCGCCACTACGACAAGGTCGGACGCGAGCTGGCCGCCGACGAGGAGGACCGCATCCTGCCGACCAAGGTGCACGCGGTCGTGCTGGTCTCGAAGCTGCACAAGCCCACGCTCCGCGCCCTGGCCTACGCGAAGGCGAGCCGGCCCAACGTGCTCGAGGCGATCACGGTCGCCTCCGACGACGCCACCACGAAGGCCTTGGTCCAGGAGTGGGACGACCGCAACCTCGGCGTACCCCTCAAGGTCCTGTACTCGCCGTACCGCGAGATCGTGCGGCCGATCGTCGAGTACGCCGTACAGATCCGGAAGGCCAACCCCCGCGGCGTGGTTGCGGTCTACATCCCGGAGTACGTCGTCGGCCGCTGGTGGGAGCAGCTGCTGCACAACCAGACCGCCCTGCGGTTGAAGGGGAAGCTGCTGTTCACCCCGGGCGTCATGGTGACGTCGGTGCCCTACCAGCTCCAGTCGTCGCAGATCGCCCGCGACCGGGCCCGCCGCGAGGCGGAGCGGGTGAAGGCCGGCGACCTGCGCCGGGGCACGATCCGCAGCGGCGGGCAGGTGCCCCCGAAGCGCCAAGTCCCCAAGTGAGCCGTCGCCCGCGGGAGCGCAAGAGCCGGGGCAGGTCCCACGTCGGCGACCGGATCGAGGTCGAGGTCGGGCCGGTGGCCCACGGCGGTCACTGCGTCGCCCGGCACGACGATCGGGTCGTCTTCGTGCGACACGCGTTGCCGGGGGAGCGGGTCGTCGTCTCGGTCACCGAGGGCAGCGAGGGCGACCGCTTCTGGCGTGGTGACGCGGTATCGGTGCTCGCGCCTTCTCCCGACCGGGTGGAAGCGCCGTGCCCGTACGCCGGGCCCGGTCTCTGCGGTGGCTGCGACTTCCAGCACGCCGCTCCGTCGGCCCAGCGCGCGCTCAAGGCGACGGTCGTCCGCGAGCAGCTGGCACGGCTGGCCGGTCTCGACCTCGAGGTGGAGGTCGAGGACGTGCCGCCGCCGCTGCGCTGGCGGAGCCGGATGAGGTACGTCGCGTTGCCGGGCGATGCGCGGGGCCTGCACGTCCACCGCTCCGACGAGGTCGTGGAGATCGACGACTGCCTCATCGACGCCTCCCGCCAGGGCTCCTCGCTCGAGACGGTCGAGACGTCGTACGGGAGCCATGAGTTCCACGTCGACCCGGACGGCTTCTGGCAGTCGCACGTGGCAGCGCCTCGGGTGCTCGTCGAGACCGTGCTGTCCCTGCTGCTTCCGCAGCCGGGGGAGAAGGTGCTCGACCTCTACGCCGGGGTCGGGTTGTTCGCCGCGTTCCTGGCCGACGCCGTGGGTCCATCGGGTCGGGTGGTCGCCGTCGAGACCTCACATATCGCCTGCCGGGACGCCCGGGCCAACGTGCCCTCCTCGGTCCGGGTCGAGCACGGATCGGTCGACCGGGTGCTGGCCTCGGCGTACGACGAGCCGTTCGACCTCGTCGTCCTCGACCCTCCGCGCGAGGGCGCCCGACGCAAGGTGGTCGCCCAGATCGCCGACCGCGCACCGCGGGCTGTCGCCTACGTCGCCTGCGACCCGGCCGCCCTCGCGCGGGACCTCGCGACGTTCGCGGAGCTGGGCTACTCCCTGCGATCCCTCCGGGCGTTCGACCTCTTCCCGATGACGCACCACGTCGAGTGCGTCGCGCTGCTCAGCCGGTAGGCGCCGGAGCCACGTCGCGCACCATCACGCAGTTGCCCTGGCCCTTGGGCCGGTCGTAGGTGAATCCTTCGCGCTCGTACATCGTGCGGGTGCCGTTGTAGAGGAACGACGAGTTCTTCTTCCGGACCCCAGCCGTGTCATGCGGGTACCCCTCCACGAGCCCGCCGCCGGCTGCCGCGATCAGCTCGACTGCTCCGCGCAGTGCGACCGCCGCCAGACCCTGGCTGCGTACGCCGCGCTCGACCAGGATGCAGGTGACCCGGTAGTCGGGCAGCCGCTCGGCAGTGGCGAGGTACTCCTTGCGGTGATGGATCCCGGGTAGCTCCTCGGGTGATCCGTACTCCGCCCAGGCGACAGCCCGGTCGCCGTCGTAGACCAGCGCCGCGTGCGCGATCCCGTCGGCCACCAGACGTTGCTTGAGCGCCCGGTTCCCCTCGGCGCTCTGACCCTTCTCCGCGCAGTCGGGATGGAAGTGCGTGCACCAGCAGCTGGCGAACATGCCCTTGTTCCGCTCGACGAGAGCCGCGAAGTCGTCGAACGTCTCCGGCGTGAGCGCCCTGATCACGTAGTCGGACATGGACGGCACCGTACGTCGGATTGCGGACGTTCGGCGTCCGGTAGCACCGCGTCACCACGCCGCGGCCACCGAGCCGCCGGCTGATCGGGAAGCGGCGCTAGGTTGCGCACCATGCCGCTCGCCCTGGTCACCGGAGGTGGCCGCCCCGACAGCATCGCCGCGGCGATCGCGCCGCGCCTCGAGGCGGACGGATGGGAGGTCGCCACCAGCGACCTCGCGGATGCGGAGTATCCATGTGACCTCTCGACGCCAGACGGTCCCGACTCCCTGGTCACTGCGGTGACCCAGGACCGCGGCCCGATCAGTGCCCTGGTCCTGAGCCACGCCCACGACGAGCTGTCCGGGATCCTGGACACGACCCCGGAGAGCTTCGACCGGCACGTGGCCGTCAACGCGCGTGCGAGTCTGCTGTTGATCGCGGCGTTCGCTCGCCAGATCCCCCTGGACGGCGGCGCCGTCGTGGCGCTCACCAGTGACGCGACCACCGGGAACCTGCCGTACGGCGCCTCGAAGGGCGCCCTGGACCGGATCGTGATCTCGGCGGCGCGGGAGCTCGGCCACCTCGGGATCTCGGCCAACGTCGTCAATCCCGGCCCCGTCGACACCGGCTGGATGGACGACGACGTACGACGCACCTTGGTCCCGGATCAGCCCTCGGGCCGGCTGGGGCTGCCGACGGACATCGCCGGCGTCGTCGCCTTCTTGGTCTCCGAGCCGGGCAGGTGGGTCTCTGGTCAGCTCCTTCACGTCGACGGCGGTTTCTCGGCGCGCTTCTAGCGTCGGGCACGGCCGGACGGCGCTGTCGGCGAGCTGTGCCAGGCTCGACCCATGCCCTGCGACATCGGCGACGCGCGCGACCTGGCCGGCCAGCTCGAGGGTTCATCGCTCGTGGAGTTGTCGCACTACACCAAGCTCGAGGTCGAGGGCCGCACGTTCGGTTACCTCTGGGAGCCGACCTGCACCGTGGGGCTCCGGCAGACGATCGCGGAGCAGCAGGCGCTGGTGGCCGAGCGGCCCGAGGTGTTCGAGGTGCAGTTCACGGCGTACGGCTACGGGTGGGTGGTCGCGCACCTCGAGGGTGTCGAGCGCGACGAGCTCGCCGAGCTGGTCTACGAGGCCTGGCGGCTGTCCGCACCTGCCGAGCTGGTCACGGCTCGCGGGGAGAAGCTCCCGGTCTGAGCCGGTGAGCCGGATTGGCCGGGCCGTGCGCCGGCCATGTATCTTGATATCAAGATATCTACCCACGTGCCGACGACGCATGAGGCGGCGGCAGGATGGGTAGGAGGCGACTGGACGAGGAGATGTTGGCGGATGGCGAGCACGAACAGCTTCGGAGCCAAGGGCACGCTCGAGGTCGGTGACCAGAGCTACGAGATCTACCGGCTGTCGGCCGTCCGTGGCGACGGAGTGCCGGACGACGCGGTCGACTCCCTTCCGTACTCGCTCAAGATCCTCCTGGAGAACCTCCTCCGCACCGAGGACGGCGTCGACATCACCGCCGACGACATCCTGGCGCTGGCGGGCTGGGACGCCGAGGCCGAGCCGGACAAGGAGATCCAGTTCACGCCGGCGCGCGTGATCATGCAGGACTTCACCGGGGTGCCGTGCATCGTCGACCTCGCGACGATGCGTGAGGCGATGGCCGACCTGGGCGGTGACGCCACCAAGATCAACCCGCTCGCCCCGGCGGAGCTGGTCATCGACCACTCCGTGATCGCCGACGTCTTCGGTACGCCGGAGGCGTTCGAGCGCAACGTCGAGATCGAGTACCAGCGCAACCGCGAGCGCTACCAGTTCCTGCGCTGGGGTCAGGGCGCCTTCGCCGACTTCAAGGTGGTGCCGCCCGGCACGGGCATCGTCCACCAGGTCAACATCGAGCACCTCGCCCGGGTGACGTTCACCCGCGAGATCGACCCTTCGACGGGCTCAGGACAAGCGACGAAGATCGCGTACCCCGACACGTGCGTCGGCACCGACTCCCACACCACGATGGTCAACGGCATCGGCGTGGTCGGCTGGGGTGTCGGCGGCATCGAGGCAGAGGCCGCGATGCTGGGCCAGCCGGTCAGCATGCTGATCCCGCGCGTGGTCGGCTTCAAGCTCTCGGGTGAGCTGCCCGAAGGCTCCACCGCCACCGATCTCGTGCTCACGATCACCGAGATGCTGCGTGAGCACGGCGTGGTCGGGAAGTTCGTCGAGTTCTACGGCGAGGGCGTGACCGTGCTGCCGGTCGCCAACCGCGCGACGATCGGCAACATGAGCCCGGAGTTCGGCTCCACCATCGCGGTGTTCCCGATCGACGAGCAGACAGTCGAGTACCTCAAGCTCACCGGCCGCAGCGACGACCAGCTGGCGCTGGTCGAGGCGTACGCCAAGGAGCAGGGCCTCTGGCACGACCCCCAGGCCGAGCCTCGCTACAGCGAGCGGCTCGAGCTCGACCTCGCGACCGTGGTGCCGTCGCTGGCCGGACCGAAGCGCCCGCAGGACCGCGTCGCGGTCACCGACGCCAAGGACGGCTTCCGCGGTGCCCTCGCCGACTACGTGGACGGAGACGAGCAGCAGGAGCAGGGGTACGACGAGGCCGTGGCCGAGTCCTTCCCGGCGTCCGACTCACCCAGCCACGCCGACGGGAACGGCGCTCCTCGGAAGCCCTCGGCCGCGCCGAAGGACGGCGGCCGGCCGAGCAGCCCGGTCACCGTGACCATCGACGGCCAGGAGGCCGAGGTCGACCACGGCGCGGTCGTGATCGCGGCGATCACCTCCTGCACGAACACCTCCAACCCGAGCGTGATGATCGGTGCCGCGCTGCTCGCCAAGAACGCCGTCGAGAAGGGCCTGCAGCGCAAGCCGTGGGTGAAGACCTCGCTCGCGCCCGGCTCCAAGGTGGTCAGCGACTACTACGAGAAGGCCGGCCTCACGCCGTACCTCGACAAGCTCGGCTTCAACCTCGTCGGCTACGGCTGCACCACGTGCATCGGCAACTCCGGTCCGCTGATCCCCGAGGTCAGCGCGGCGGTCAACGAGAAGGACCTCGCGGTGGTCAGCGTGCTGTCCGGCAACCGCAACTTCGAGGGCCGGATCAACCCCGACGTGAAGATGAACTACCTCGCGTCGCCACCGCTCGTGGTCGCCTATGCGCTCGCCGGCTCGATGGACGTCGACCTGTTCGGCGACCCGCTCGGGAAGGACCAGGACGGCAACGACGTCTACCTCAAGGACCTCTGGCCCTCGCTCAGCGAGATCGAGCGGGTGATCGGCGAGGCGATCACGTCGGAGATGTTCACCGACGACTACGCCGACGTGTTCGCCGGAGACGAGCAGTGGAAGTCGCTGCCGACGCCTGAGGGCGACACCTTCGCCTGGGACGAGGACTCGACGTACGTCCGCAAGCCGCCGTACTTCGACGGCATGCCCGAGGAGCCGGAGCCGGTGACCGACATCGAGGGTGCCCGGGTGCTGCTGAAGCTCGGCGACTCGGTGACCACCGACCACATCAGCCCGGCGGGTGCGATCAAGAAGGACAGCCCTGCCGGCACCTACCTCTCGGATCACGGCGTCGAGCAACGCGACTTCAACTCCTACGGCTCACGCCGTGGCAACCACGAGGTGATGATCCGCGGCACGTTCGCCAACATCCGCCTGCGCAACCAGCTGGCGCCGGGCACCGAGGGCGGCTACACCCGCGACTTCACCCACGACGGCGAGGTGGCATCGGTCTACGACGCCAGTCAGCACTACCAGGAGGCCGGTACGCCGCTCGTCGTGCTCGCCGGCAAGGAGTACGGCTCCGGGTCGTCCCGTGACTGGGCCGCCAAGGGCACGGCGCTGCTCGGGGTGAAGGCGGTCATCGCCGAGTCCTACGAGCGCATCCACCGGTCGAACCTGATCGGGATGGGCGTGCTGCCGCTGCAGTTCCCCGGCGGCAAGACCGCCGACGACATGGGGATCACCGGCGAGGAGACCATCTCGATCTCCGGCATCACCGAGCTGAACCCTTCGACAGGCTCAGGACAACGCGCCGGCGGCACGCCGCGCACGGTCACGGTGACGATCGAGAGCGACGGTCGCGAGGACGAGTTCGAAGCGACGGTCCGCATCGACACCCCGGGTGAGGCGCAGTACTACCGCAACGGCGGGATCATGCAGTACGTCCTGCGGAACCTGCTGCGGAGCTGACGCCCCCTAGAACTCGTTCCCGGTCGGGAAGCCCTCGTCGACCGTGTACCAGACGGCCGACGTGAGCACCGCGGCCATGAACAGCGCGAAGAAGACCCCGCCGGCGACGGGGAGGAACCACCGCGGTGACGAGTGGCTGCGCACCGCGAACACCTTGACCACGAACGCGCCGTACACCGCGCAGCCGAGGAGGGCGTGAGCAGTCACCCTCGGCTCGTAGGTCTGGATGCCGAACGCCAGCAGGCAGTTGTAGGCCACCGGCAGGCTCACCACCACCACGACGTAGCCGATCGAGCGGTGCACCGGGCCCACCCAGCCCGGGGCGGAGGACCGACCGAGCTTGCCGTACATCCAGAGCGCCAGGGCGAGCTGGACGAGCAGCAGCGCACCGATCCCGCATGTGAGCGCGGTCTTCATCTGGATCACCGAGCCGAAGCCGAGCTTGACCGGTTCGAAGCTCCCGGGGTGCCGCCGGTCGTTGACGCCGAGCAGCACGGCGACCAGGGCTCCACAGAGAAGAGCGATGAGGGGAATCCGGCCCGAGCGAGGCGGGTCAACCACCGTCTGGTCCATCCTCCGCATGATGGCCCTGCTCGGCCCCGAGCGGAAGCACCGGACGCGCCACGGGACGTCATGCGACCTGGTCGCATGACGTCCCGCCCCGGTGCGATGCTCGTGGCTACTTGACCTCGGCCCGCATGACCCGCCAGAGGCCGAACGCCAGCGGCAGGACGAGCCAGAAGGTCCCGGTCACGGCGAGCTGGGCCCAGTCCTGGGCCGAGAAGCCGCCGTCGTAGAGCTTGCCCTGGTCGTAGTTGAAGTCGACCCACGGCTGGGCCTTCTCGAACCAGTGCTGGTTGGCCGCGAGGACCATCGACAGCGTCGGGATCACGAACCAGTAGCTGAAGTACCCGACGATCGCGCCCGCGGAGTTGCGGGTCAGAACTCCCAGCATGAACCCGATGGTCATCCCGATCAGGTCCGCACCGACGATGTAGAGGATCGAGGTGAAGGACAGGTCCCACGTGGTGTCGACGCCCTTGAGGCCGGTGCCGACGATGTTGCCGAGTGCGCCGACGGCCAGCGCAAGGGCCATGGACGCGACCCCGATCGCGATGGTGACGGCGAACTTGGCCCGGATCACCCGGCCGCGGTTCGGCACCAGGGTGAACGTGGTGAGCCCGGCTCGCTGGCTCCACTCGCCGGTCACGGCGAGGATCGCCACGACCGGGAGCAGGATCGTCATCGGGACGCCGATCGCGCCGGCGAAGCTGTCGTAGGTCAGGTCCCTGTCGCTCGCGAACGCGAGCACGGCCCCCGTCGCGATCACGCCGGCGGCCACGATCGAGGCCATCAGCCAGAAGCCGGACCGGGTGTCGAAGGCCTTGCGCAGCTCCACGCCGAAGACCGTGCGGAACGGGATGGGCGCGTGCTCGGACCGGGGTTCGCTCTCGGCGGTGTGGCTGGTCTCCATGACGGCGGTGCTCATGCCGCTACTTCCTCTCGTGCGTCGTCCTTGGTGAGCTCGAGGAACATCTCCTCGAGGCCGGCCCCGTCGGCGGGGCGCAGCTCGGTCAGAGGTACGCCGGCGGCCAGGGCCACGCGGCCCACCTGGGCCGGATCGGCGTCGGTACGGATCCCGCCGAGCGACTGCTCGGCGGTGTGACCAGCACCGGTCAGCGCGGTCGCGAGGGCGGCGACGTCGGGTGCGCTGGCGAAGGTGCCGGCGGCCTCGAGCAGCTCGCTCTTGGTGCCGGCGGCCACGATGCGGCCGTTGCCGATGACCACGAGATCGTCGGCGATGACCTCGATCTCGTGCAGCAGGTGGGAGGAGAGCAGGACCGTCCCGCCCTTGTTCGCGAAGCCCCGCAGGAGGTCGCGCATCCACCGGATGCCGGCCGGGTCGAGCCCGTTGGCCGGCTCGTCGAGCACGAGTACCTCTGGGTCGCCGATCAGTGCGGTGGCGATGCCCAGGCGCTGTCGCATGCCGAGCGAGTAGTCGCGCACCCGGCGGGCGGCCTCGTCCTCGCTCAGGCTGACCAGGTCGAGCATCTCGTCGACGCGGGTGCTCGGCACTCGCATCGTCCGCTGGGCGAGGGTCAGGATCTCCCGGCCGGTACGGCCGGCGTGCTGCGCCGACGCGTCGAGCAGCACCCCGATCTCGCGGCCGGGGTTCGGGAGGTCGGCGTACCGACGGCCGAGCACGGTGACCGTGCCCGCGGACGCCGGCGTGAGGCCGACCAGGATCCGCATGGTGGTCGACTTCCCGGCGCCGTTGGGGCCCAGGAAGCCGGTCACCCGGCCGGGCTCGGCTCGGAAGGTCACGTGGTCGACGGCGGTGAAGCCGCCGTACTTCTTGGTCAATGAGTCAACGATGATCATGGCCAGGACTCTCCCGTCCGGACCCGGTCGGCCACATCGGGGAGCGTGCTGATCCGAGCCCTGCTGGCGACCCGGGGAACCCTGAGAGACCTCGGGGTCGGCCCTCAGGGTCTCGCCGAGGCCCGTAGCGTGGACGCATGCTCGTGGCGATCAGCATCAGTCCTTCCGGCGGCCCCGGTGACGACAGCGCGACCGGCGGCGTCAGCGCCTCGGTCGCCGAGGCGGTCCGGGTCATCCGTGAGTCGGGACTCCCGAACGAGACCAACGCGATGTTCACCAACATCGAAGGGGAGTGGGACGAGGTGATGGCGGTGGTGAAGCAGGCGGTCTTCGCCGTGGCCGAGACCTCGCCCCGCGTCGGGCTCGTGCTCAAGGCGGACCTCAGGGCCGGGCACGACACCGGCCAGCTGACGGCCAAGGTCGAGCGCGTGGAGCAGCGCCTGGCGGCGTCCGACGGGTCGGCGGATGGATAGCACGACCCTGCAGGTCCGTACGGGCGGTCGTGAGACCGTCCGCGACCTGACGCGCGAGTGCCAGGAGTTCGTCTCGTCGTACGCCGACGGTCTCCTCCACGTCTTCGTGCCCCATGCCACCGCCGGGATCGCGATCATCGAGACCGGTGCCGGCTCGGACGATGACCTGCTGGCCGCCCTCGGAGACCTCCTCCCGGCCGACGACCGGTGGCGGCACCGCCACGGCTCCCCGGGTCACGGACGCTCGCACGTGATGCCGGCGATCGTGCCGCCGTACGCGACCGTGCCGGTCGACGGCGGCCGCCTGGCGCTCGGGACCTGGCAGAGCATCTGCCTGGTCGACCTCAACGTCGACAACGCCGAGCGCGAGGTCCGGCTGTCGTTCCTGCCGGGCTGAGCCCGCGACGCGGCCACCCCTCCGCACCCGGGAGAGTTGACGCAAGGGGCAGCCGCGCGGGTCACGTCGTCCGGCGTCCCGGACTGTGTGCCGACGCCAGCCAACGGGACCGCCGCGTCCGGCTCTGTTCCGTGTCTGACACATCGGCGCAACGGGTGGCAGGGTGGGTCCCGTGCCCACCACGCATCGCGAGCAACCCTGGACCGATGTCACGCCCGACCACGGGCGGATCCTGGCGCTCACCGCGAACCCCATCTCCCAGGCGATCTTCACGATCGGCACCGCCGTCGGACGGCTGGTGGTGGTGCTCGCCGACGACGAGGGCGGTCCCGGGCTGTCGTCGCTGGTGCCGGCCGAGGGCGACGCGGTGGTGCTGTGCGACCACGACGCGCCGGACGCCCCGCAGTTCCTGAGAGACGCGCTGGCCTCGCCCGCGTCGTACGTCGCGATGATGGCGAGCCGCCGCCGCGCGGCGGGTCTGCTCGCCGACCTCGAGGCGGAAGGCGTGGCCGGCCTCGACAAGCTCCACGTCCCGGCCGGTCACGACCTGGGTGGCAAGGCCCCGGGCGAGATCGCGCTGTCGGTGGTCGCGGAGATCGTCGCCGAGTCCTACCAGCGGTCCGGCGGTGCCATGCGCGGTCCGCGTTGACGGACCTCGCCTGGCCGGTCGTCGTCCTGATCGGCCTGGTGGTGATGCTGGGGGCCTACGTCCAGGCCGTCGTGGGCCTGGGGCTCGGGCTGCTCAGCGCGCCCATCGTCGCGCTCGTCGAGCCGTCGCTGGTGCCGGACCTCACGCTGTGGCTCGCCCTGCTGGTCGCCGGACTCAACCTGCTCGACGAGCACGAGCACGTCGACTGGCGCTCGACGGGGTGGTCCCTGCCGCTCCGGGTCCCGGGCACGGTCCTCGGCGCATGGCTGGTGGCGACGTTCACCGAGGAGCAGATCGGGGTCGCGCTCGCGGTGATGGTGCTGATCGCGGTCGTGCTGTCGGTCCGGACGGTCGACGTCCCGGTCAACCCCGCCACCCTGATGACCGCAGGGTTCGTCGCCGGCACCACGGGAACGGCCACCTCGGTGGGTGGCCCGCCGATCGCACTCCTCTACCAGCACGGCGACCCGAAGGTGGTCCGCGCGACGCTGTCGGTCTTCTTCTTCGTCGGCGTGATCCTGAGCCTGGGCGGGCTCGCGATCGCCGGCTCGCTCGAGCGTGGACCCGCGCTCCTCGCCCTGGCGATGGCTCCCGGTGTGCTCGTGGGCTACGTCGTGGGACGCCGCACGCGGAACCTCGTCGACCAGGGCCTCTTCCGCCGGGGCGTGCTGGTCGTCTGCACGGTCTCCGCGCTGATCCTGCTCGCGCGATCGGTCGCCTGACCCCTCCGAGATCGCGATACCTGTTGATGGTGCAGGGACTCGCCGACGTGCGCATTTCCCGGTGAAGGCGACCGCTCCCCGGATAGCCTTCCCGCGTGTCCAGCACCCCCCGAGCGGGCAGTCCCCAGGTCAAGCGCGTCATCATCGCGCTCGGCGCGCTCGTCCTGGTCGCGGTGCTCGGGTGGCAGTTCTACAAGGCTCAGCAGCCGCCTCGCGGTGACGATCCCCACAACGACATCCCGGCCCTGAAGGACACGAAGTACTACGACTTCGCCGGCGGTGACCACCGGGATGGCGCCATCACGTACGCCCAGGTGCCGCCCGCGGGTGGACCGCACAATCCCGTCTGGGACGACTGTGGGGCGTACGACGCGCCGCCACGCAACGAGAACGCGGTCCACGACCTCGAGCACGGGACCGTGTGGATCACGTACCAACCGGGGCTGGACCAGGCGGACGTCGCGAGCCTGCAGACCCAGCTCGAGGGGCTCAAGAGCGGCAAGTGGATGCTCTCGCCGTACCCCGGCCTCCCTGCGCCCGTCGTCGTCACGGTCTGGAACGCGCAGCTCGACCTCACGGGAGCTGACGACCCCCGCCTGCCGAAGTTCCTGGCGTTCTACGGTGACGGACACACGTCGCCCGAGGGCGCGTTCGCCTCGTGCGAGGGCGGCCAGCGGTACATGGCCTCGGACGCCCCCTAACCGGCTGGCAGCTCCGAGAGCCAGGCAGCGACCGTCACACCGAAGCGCTCACGCTCGTCGGTGATCAACGAGTGGGTCGCCTCGTCGACCCAGCGCACGTCGGCATCCGGGAGTACGGCGGAGAACGCGGCGGCGCCCACCTCGCCGATCGCGCGTGCCTCGTCCGGCTGGGTGGCGAGCAGCAGGAGGACGGGGATGCCGGCAGCCGCGATCGCCGGCCATGTCTGGCTCTGCCTCGACCGGGTGAGGTGGTAGAGCGCCGGGCCGCGCGCCGCCCCGGGCGTGCGGGAGACGAGCCGGCCCTCGCCGTCGGGCTCCATCCCCTCGAGGAACGCGTCCACGATGACGTCGTCGGGATCCGCGTCGAGCATGTGGACGACGGCGTGGCGGTCGTCCAGCCGTAGCCGCGTCTCGTCGCCCTGGGCGATCAGGTCGTCCAGCGTCGCGCTGAGGTCGGCGCCCGGGGTGTCCGCGTAGTCGAGGTGGCCACTGTCCACCAGCACCAGCGCGCTGACGAGCTCGGGGTGGGCAGCAGCCAGGTGGCAGGCGATGGCACCGCCCCAGCTGTGCCCGGCCAGCACGAACCGGGTCCAGCCGAGGTCGTCGGCCAGTCGACGCACGAGATCGGCGAGGGCCGGGAGCGCGTAGTCGTCGGGCGCGACCGCAGGGGAGCCGCCGTAGCCGGGTAGGTCCGGGGCCGCCACGTCGTACCCGGCGTCCTCGAGCGGGCCGACACCCAGACCCAGGAACGCCGCCGACGACGCCGGACCGAGCGCGTGCAGGAACAACAGCGGCGTGCCACCACGGGTGCCCCAGCGACGTACGAACAGGCCGTGGACGAGACCATCGGTGCTCACGCGTCGGCCGGCTTCCGCTCGGCCTGGAGCTGCCGCTCGGTGTCGGCGAAGCCGACGCTGCGGTAGACCCGGATCGCGAGGTACTCGGGGTCGGCCACCATCACCAGGGTGTGGGCGCCGAGGTCGTCGAAGCCGAAACGGCTGACCCGGTGGACCAGAGTTCCGGCCAGGCCGCGGCCGCGAGCGTCGGGGTGGGTCTTCACGGTCTGGAACCTCGCCAGCCCCGGAGACGCCGTGAACAGGCCCATCGAGGCGAGCAGCCGCCCGTCCTCGAAGGCGCCCCACCACTGTCCGTGGCCGGCGTCGGCGAGCCGGCGGTGAGCCTCGCCGCGTGCGGTGACGAACTCGACGCTGTGGGTCCCCGGCTCCTCGCCCACCATGTCCAGCTCGATCTGCTGGGCCCAGTCCTCGTCCGACGTGAACGGGCGGTACGTCGCCGTGGCGTTCGGCCGGGGCGGCTCGTGCACCGCGGTGGCCGTCATCACCGACGACCACTCGGTCGACATCCCGATCTCGGCGAACGGCGCGAGTCCTCGGCGGATCCGTCGCTGCCGTCCACTCCGAACGTGCGGTGCCGGGCCTCGGGGAACTCCGACTCGAACGTCGCCGTCCATGTCTGTGCCTCGTCAGCGTCTCGGGGCGGCGCGCCGAGCAGGAGGAAGTTGCCCCACCAGTACGTCGGGTTGGCGGGGGTGCGGATCACCAGATGCGTGCCGCGGTCCTCGACCGTGCTGCCGGAGTACTCCAACATCGCGAGGTCGGTCCGGAACGCGAGCGAGGCGATATCCATGTGCGGAACCGTACGGGGCCGTGTGAGGTTGGCTCCATGGGTTTCGAGGTGCGTCCCGAGCAGGCCGTCGACCGGGAAGACGTGCTCCGCGTGATCGCGGCGGCCTTCGAGGACCATGGCGAGCAGGTCGCGGACATCTGGGCGACGCTCGGTCACCACAAACGAGCCGGGCTCGTGGTCGAGCAGGGCGGACGCGTGCTCGGTCACGTCGGGCTGAGCCGTGCCTGGGTGGACGCGCGGCAGGCTCTGGTCGAGGTGTGGGTGCTGTCGCCGCTGAGCGTCGTACCCGAGCGGCAGCGGCAGGGGATCGGGACCGCACTGCTGGCCCAGGCCGTCGAGACGGCACGGGGGAGCGGCGTACCGGCGCTGTTCCTCGAGGGCAGCCCGACCTACTACGGCGCACGGGGGTTCGAGCGGGCCGATCGCCGCGGCTTCCTGCCGGCCGCGCTGGAGCGGACCCCACGCGCGGCGTTCCAGTGCGTCTGCTTCGACGGCCTCCAGGAGTGGATGGCGGGCCAGCTCATCTATCCCGACGTCTGGTGGACGCACGACGCTGCCGGGCTGCGCGACCCGACCTGACATTGACTCGAACACGTGTTCGACTGATGATGAGGGCATGCTGGTCTCACCGCCCGGCTGGCCGCGCCAGGTCCGCCCGCCCGATGCACCCGACTGGGAGCGCACGGCGTGCAGCTGGCTGCTCGACCAGTGCCCGCCGGACTACCGCGCCTACCCGGCGCTGCGACGCCATCCCGTGGTGCTCGCGCGCTTCGCGGTGCTGCACATCGAGGCCAACCAGGCGGCCTGCCGGCGCGGACTGAGCGAGGCACGCGCCGAGCTCCGCGAGGTCGCCGACCTCGACATCATCGAAGCCGCGATCACCACGTGGCAGGCCGAGGACGCTCGATTGCTCGGCGTACGCCGCGAGGCCGGGCTGCTCGAGGAGGCGCTGCGCGGCCGGCGATACCGTGCGCGGCTCTGACGGTCGCGCCGGTGACCGTGCGGGGTTCGCCCGTGACCTGCGCCTGGCTGGGCTCGTTGAGCCGGGCATCGCCGACCGGAAGGCTCGCCATGCGCCGTGCTCCCGCCGCTCTCGCCGTTGTTGTCATCGCGCTGACCGCGGTCATCTCCGGGACCGGATCGTCGAGCGCGACGAAGGGACCGCTGCGGTACGTCGCACTCGGTGACTCCTACAGCGCGGCGAGCGGCGTGCTGCCGCCCGACCCCACGAGCCCGCTGTGCGCCCGGTCGACGGCCAACTACCCGCACGTGATCGCCGACCGGGTCGACGCCCGCCTCACCGACGTGACGTGCGGGGCCGCGGAGACCAAGGACTTCGCCACGAGCCAGTACCCCGGGGTCGCGCCGCAGCTCGACGCCCTGGGACGGCGGACGCAGCTGGTGACGATGACGATCGGCGGCAACGACAACAACACCTTCATCGGGGCGATCGTGTCGTGTGGCGCGGCCGGTGTGTCGACGCTGGGCCAGGGCAGCCCGTGCCGGGACACGTACGGCAACCAGTTCCGGCACGACATCCGGCACACGACGTACCCCGCGTTGGTGAAGGCGCTGAAGGCGGTGCACCACCACTCACCGCACGCCCGCGTCGCGATCCTCGGTTATCCATGGATCCTGCCCCCGACCGATGGCTGCTTCGACAAGATGCCGGTGGCGAAGGGCGACGTCCCGTACCTCCGTCGGGTGCAGGCCACCCTCAACCACGCGGTACGCCGCGCCGCCGCCGCGACCGGCTCGACGTACGTGAGCTTCGCGCGCGCGTCCGAAGGGCACGACGCGTGCCAGCCGCAGGGCGTGCGCTGGATCGAGCCGGTGCTCCAGGGCACCAACCCGGTCGTCGTCCACCCGAACGCGCTCGGTGAACGCCACATGGCGCAGCGCACCATCGACGTGCTCCACCTGGGCTGACGCTCAGCCCTCCTCGCCCGTGCTGCCGTCCACCAGCTCGCGGGCGATGTCGAGGTGGCCGACGTGGCGGGCGTACTCCTGGATCAGGTGCAGCAGGATCCACTGCAGCTGCGGAGCCGTGTCGGCGTCTCGGAACCGACCGGTCAGGGCAGAGACGTCGGTCAGGTCGTGCGCCTCGACGATCTCGCGGCTGCGCGCAGCCCTCTCCGACAGCATCGCGCCGAGCTCGGTCACCGAGCGCTCGAGCGTGAGCCACCCGTCGCCCTCGGCCCGGTCTCGCCACGGCTCCTCGATCTGCTGACCGAGGAACCCCCACTCGAGCCACCGACGCTCGACGTTCACCAGGTGGTGCACGAGCCCCGAGGGCGTCCAGCCCGACGGCACGACCGACCCGGTCAGCTCGGCGTCGGTCAGCCCGTCGAGCTTGCCCGCGACGACCCCGCGGAAGAAGTCGAGGTAGTCGAGCAGCAGCCCACGGAGGTCGTCCGTCGACGCGGGCTCGGGGAAGTGGGCGTACGGCGAGGTCGGCACTCGCTCATCTCAGCACCCTCAGCCGACGACGCGCTGGGCGAGGTCCACGTGGAAGCGGGTCGACAGCAGCAGGTCGTCGACGTGCACGCGCTCGTTCTTGTTGTGGTAGCCGGACCGGATGACCTCGTACGGCGTCGACACGAAGGGGCTGAAGCCGTAGGCATGGGTGCCACCCGCGGCACGCAGGAAGTTGCTGTCGGTGAATCCGGTGGACAGCGTGGGCAGCAGCATCGCCTCGTCGCCCTCGGTCTCGAAGAACGCCGCGATGGCGGCGGGCACGACGCCGTCGACCGGCGACGACGTGGCACGGACCATGGCCTCGGGCCAGTCCAGCTCGTACGGCAGGTCGCCACCGAGCATCGCCCTGACGTGGGCTTCGACGTCCGCCTCGGTGGTGCCGGGAAGGACCCGGATGTCCACCTCGGCGGTGGCCCGCGCGGGCATCACGTTCCGCTTGTTCGACGCCCAGAGCATCGTCGGGGCACACGTCGATCCCATCAGCGCCTGGATCCGGTCGCCGAGGCCCGCGTGCAGCGCGTCCGCCTCGACCAGGGCCTTCTCGAGGTCGGGCTCGTCACGCCCGAGCAGGGCTCGGAGCATCGCCACCGCCTCAGGTGCAGCTGACGGCTCGGGCATTCCCGTGCCGAGCCGCGGCAGCAGCTGCGCCAGGAGCGGGACGGCGTTCCGGCCGAGCGTCGGGATGGACGCGTGCCCGGCCTCGCCGGCCGCGATGATCTGGACCGGGTAGGTGCCCTTCTCGCCGACCGTGTAGTCGACCACCTCGCGACCGTCGCTCAGCGGGATCCGCTCGCCACCACCCTCGTTCACGCTGTGGGTCGGGCGGATGTCGGTGCGCTCCTCGAGAAGCCAGCGCATGCCGACGTCCGCGAAGCCGTCCTCTTCGTCGGCGACCGCGATGAACCACAGGTCACCGCGGGGACGGAAGCCGGTGCGGGCGAGCTCGGCCATCGCCACCGCCCGCGCGGCCACCTCGTTCTTCATGTCGACGGCGCCGCGACCCCAGAGGTATCCGGCGTCGTCGATGAGCGCCTCGAACGGCGGGTGGACCCAGTCGCGCGCGTCGCACGGGACGACGTCCGTGTGCCCGACGAACGCCAGGGAGTCCGCCCGGGCTCGCTGCCGGCGATCCGGGCGACGATGTTCGCTCGGTCGGCCTCGCGTGCGACGAGCTCGCTCTCGACGCCGTTGCGCCTCAGGTAGTCCTGGAGGTACTCGGCGCACAGGGTCTCGTTGCCCAGCCCCGGCTCACGAGCGTTCGTGGTGTCGAACCGGATCAGGTCGCGGGTGACCTCGACGACCTCGTCGTGCAGGTGGGTCAGGTCGGTCATGCGGTGACTCCCAGTCGGTCGAGGACGTAGGCGTAGATCTCGGCCTCGTACGCCAGGTGGCCGATCCTTCCCGACGGCCCGACGTGCGCGCCCGCCGCCGTCTCGCATCGGAAGAGCAGGCGCGGTGACCACTCCGGGTCGGAGTGGCGCAGGGCTGCTACCCACTTCGCCGGCTCGCGCACCATCACCCGCGGGTCGTGGACAGCGCCCGTCACCAGCAGGTCGGGCCGGGCAGCCGGCCGCAGGGCAGGTTGTCGTACGGCGAGTAGGCGAGCAGCCAGTCGAACTGCTCGCGGATGCGCGGGTCACCCCACTCCTCCCACTCGTTGGCCGTGAGCGGGATCGACGCATCGAACATGGTGGTCACCACGTCCACGAACGGCACCTCGGCCACCACCGCCCGCCAACGGTCGGGCCGCTGGCTGAACACCGCGCCCTGGAGGAGCCCGCCGGCGCTGAGGCCGCGGGTGGCGATCCGGTCGCCGTCGACCAGGCCGTCACGGGCGAGCCCGTCCGCGACCGCGACGAGATCGTCGAACGTGTGCTGCTTGGTGTGCATGCTCCCGTCCAGCCACCAGCGGCGACCGCCGTCGCCACCACCGCGGACCAGCGCGTGCACCCAGACCACGCCGTGGTCCAGGACTGTCGGCAGCCCCGGGTCCCACTCGGGCTCGTCCACGGCCTCGTACGCGCCGTACGCGTAGATGAGGGCAGGGGCGGAGCCGTCCAGTGCGGTCTCACGATGCCGGAGGACGACCGCCGGCACAGATGTGCCGTCGGGCGCCGGGAAGGTACGCCGCTCCAGGACGTAGGCGTCCGGGTCGTGACGCGGTGCCTCGCCGCGGTGCACCTCCGAAGTCGCACCGGTCGCCAGGTCGACCGACGACCAGACCGGCGGCCGCAGGTAGGTCTCGTCGCACACCGTCACCTCGGCGGCGGCGTACAGCTCGTTGCGGCTCAGGCTGAGGCAGCCCACCTCGTCGATGCTGCTCACCACGATCCCGTCTCCGGTCAGGTCGTTGCTGCGCAGGATGCGGAGGCGATGCTGGCCGTCGGCTCGGTAGGAGAGCACGAGGGCGTCGGCGAACGCGTCGACGCCCAGCAAGCGCTCGTCCGGGCGCTCGGCTCGTGCCTCGGTCCACGTGGTGTGGTCCTGGTCGGCGTCGGTCGGGACCGGTGCCCGCATCAGCCGGAACTCGACCGCGTCGTCGTTGGTCACCAGGAGCAACCCGTCGCCGGCGTGCTCGGCGTCGTAGATCACGCCGTGTCGCCGTCCGCCGACCGAACGCGGCTCCGCCTCCGGGGTGTCCGCGCCGACGACCCACACCTCGCTGGTCGACCGGCTGCCGCTCGTGATCAGGACGAGCTCACCGCTGCGCGTGGCCCGGAGCTCGAGCTCGAAGCGCTCGTCGGGCTCCGTCAGGACCAGCACGTCGTCGGCGACGTCGCTGCCGAGGCGATGGCGCCAGACCTGATGGGGCCGGTACGCCTCGTCGTGGACGGTGTAGAAGAACGATCGAGAGTCCGCGCTCCAGGCGCCGCTGAAGTAGCACCGCGACACCCGATCGGGCAGGTCCTCTCCGGTGCGGAGATCGCGGAAACAGAGCTCGAAGACCTCGTCCCCGGCCGTGTCGATGCTGTACGCCAGGAGGTCCTCGTCCGGGCTGACGATCGTCATCCCCAAGTCGAGGTATCCGGTCCCGCGATCCTGCGCACCGATGTCGAAGAAGAGTGATGAAGATTCGGATTCGGTCGTTGACCCACCCTCTGAATCATGATTCAGTCGCCAGAGTTCGGCGTAGTCGCTGTTCACGGGGTGGCGGGTCCAGTAGGAGAATCTCTTGCCAGACCAGCGGGCGGACTCGTCGACGGTCGGTAACCGGGACAACATCTCCGCCTTGAGAGCGGACCCCAGGGAGTCCAGATGAGCAACGGACGCATCGTAGAAGGCTCGTTCGGCGACGAGGTGGTCCATCACGGCGGAGTCGTCCCCGCCCAGCCAGTGGTAGGGATCGGACCGGTCGACCCCGTGCTCGGTGTGGGTGAAGGGACGTCGCTCGGCGGTCGGCGGGGTCGGCACGGCGGTCACCGTACCGCCGGCGCGTTCCTGACGGCGCTGGGTTTGCTCCTCGCCATGCTGCTGCCCGGCCTCGCGATCGGCGCGCCGGCCCAGGGCAAGGCCGACAAGGTCGTCTTCCGCGTGGCGATGCTCGGCCCGGGTGTCGACTCGTTGAACCCGTTCCTCGGTTTCAACGTGGCGTCGTACGAGATGTGGGGCCTGACCTACGACTACCTCACCGGCTACTCGATGAAGGACATGTCGCCGCAGCCGGGACTCGCCACCAAGTGGACGACGTCGGACGACGGGAAGACGTGGACCTTCACGGTGCGCAGCGGCATCAAGTTCTCCGACGGCGAGCCGATGACCGCGGCGGACGTCGCCTATACCTACAACCGGGTGCTCCACGGCACGGCGGAGAGCACCAACTGGATCTCCTACCTCAAGGGCGTCGACTCCGTGACGGCGCCGAACGACACCACGCTCGTCATGACCCTCAAGAAGCCGAGCGCGACCCTGCCGCTGCTGCCGATCCCGATCGTGCCCGAGCACGTGTGGAAGAACGTCAGCGAGAAGGACATCAAGAGCTATGGCGCCGACCCTCAGGGCGGCCAGCCGGTCGTGGGCTCGGGGCCCTTCCGCCTGGTCCAGGGCCAGTCCGACGGGCAGATCTTCAAGCTCGAGGCCAACCCCGACTACTGGGGCGGCGCGCCGCACATCGACGAGGTCGTCTTCCAGTTCTTCAAGAACGACGACTCGGCCGTGCAGGCTCTGCTCAAGGGCGAGGTCGACTTCGTCGAGAACATCACGCCGCTCGAGGTGAAGAGCCTCGAGGGCAAGCCGGGGATCACGGCTCACAACGGTGAGTCGCCCGGGTTCGACGAGATCGCCTTCAACGCCGGGTCGGTCGACCTCAAGGGCAACCCGATCGGCAACCCGAACCCGGCCGTCCTCGACCCGAAGTTCCGGCACGCGCTCGGTTACGCGATGAACCTTCCGCAGCTGATCTCCAAGGTGTACCAAGACGCGGGGGTCCCCGGAACGACGATCGTGCCGCCGAACTACACCGAGTACCACTGGGAGCCGCCGGCCGACCAGGCCTTCACCTACGACCCCGACAAGGCCGGTCAGCTGCTCGACGAGGCCGGCTACACGATGGGCTCCGACGGCACCCGCAACCTCCCCAACGGGAAGCCGATCGGCACGCTGCGGCTCGCGGCTCGCTCCGACTCCCCGCAGTCGCTGCACACGATGGACTTCTTCAAGCAGTGGCTCAGCGACCTCGGGATCAAGTCGGAGGTGTCGACCTACAGCTCGAGCCAGCTGACCGACGAGATCTACAAGGGGAACTTCGACGCCTTCCAGTGGGGTTGGTACGTCGAGCCGGACCCGGACTCGATGCTCAGCTACATGACGTGCGACCAGCGCCAGCACTCGTCGGACTCGTTCTACTGCAACAAGGAGTACGACGCGCTCTACGACCAGCAGCACGTCTCGACGGACCACGCCGCCCGGGTCGAGCAGATCAAGCAGATGCAGGAGATCCTGTACCGCGACTCTCCGTACCTGGTGACGGCGTACTCCGCGATCGGCGAGGCGGTCCGCAGCGACCGGTTCGCCTGCCTCGTCGCACAGCCCAACCCCGGTGGCATCTGGCTGGAGCAGTACGGCGTCTACAACTACATCCACATGAAGCCCGCCGCCGACGCCCAGACCTGCGACGCCGCACCCGGGCTGACCGGCGCGGTCAAGGTGTCATCGAGCAGCGGCGAGGACTCGTCGTCCTCGGGTCCGTTCCTGATCGTGGTCGGTGGCCTGGTCGTGGTGGCCTTGATCGGTGGCGGCATCGTCATGATGCGGCGCCGCGAGACGGTCGCGGACCGCGAGTGAGCCGCCGATGAGTCTCGTCGCCGAGCCCGGTCTCGTCGCCGAGGGCGAGGAGCCCGGGGGACAGGCCAGACGGCGCGGCTACGCGTCGTACCTCGGGCTCAAGGTGCTCGGCTCGATCGGGAGCCTGGGCTTCATGCTGGTCGTCAACTTCCTGCTGTTCCGGGTACTGCCGGGTGACCCGGCCAAGACCCTCGGCCGTGGCCGGCTCACGAGCCAGGAGCAGGTCGATGCGTTCAACAAGACCTACGGACTCGACCAGTCGATGCCGGAGCAGTTCCTGACGTTCCTCAAGAACATCGTGCACGGCGACCTCGGGATCTCCCTGCAGTACCGCCTCCCGGTCTCCCAGCTGATCATGGACCGGCTCTGGCCGACCCTTCTGCTCGTCGGCACGTCGGCGATCCTGGCGACCATCATCGGGGTCTACCTGGGCATCCGTGGGGCGTGGAACCGCGGTGGAATGTTCGACAAGATCTCGACCGGTACCTCCCTCACGCTGTACTCGATGCCGGAGTGGTGGCTGGGGTTGCTGTTGATCGCCGGCCTCGGCGTCGGGTTCTCGTTCGTCCCGGGGCTCTTCCCCACGAACGGACTGCATTCCCCGAACGTCGATCCCGCGTCACTCCACGGCTTCTTCGACACGGCCTGGCACCTGGTGCTGCCGGTGACCACGCTGACCCTCGCCTACCTCGCCGACTACTCGCTGATCATGCGCAGCTCCCTGCTCGACGAGCTGGGGGAGGACTACCTGCAGACGGCGCGGGCCAAGGGCCTGCGCGACGTCGTCGTGCGCAACCGGCACGCCGTCCGCAACGCGTTGCTGCCGACGACGACGATCATCGCGCTCAACATCGGGTTCGTCGTGTCGGGGGCCATCACGGTCGAGACCGTGTTCTCGATACCCGGTCTCGGCCTGCTCTCGACCGACGCCATCGACGTGCCGGACTTCTGGGTGCTCCAGGGCACCTTCCTCGTGGCCAGTGCCGGAGTGATCCTGGCCAACCTCATCGCCAACCTGATCTACGGCTGGCTCGACCCGCGGGTGCGGACATGACCGAGGCGAGCGCAGCACCCCGTCTGTCCACCCGGCAGCTCTCCCGGCGGCGGCGGATCGCGTCCTGGAGGAGAGGCTGGGCTCGATTCCGTGAGCACCGCGGAGGCATGATCGGCCTCGGGATCCTGGCCGTCTTCATCTTCGTGGCCCTGGCTGCCCCGCTTCTGGCGAGCAAGGACGGCCTGGACGTCACACAGGCGACGGGCCCGGTCCTGGGCAGCCCTTCGGCGGACTACCTGATGGGCACCGACGAGAACGGACGCTCCGTGCTCACCCTGCTCATCTGGGGGTCGCGCGTCTCGCTGCTCGTCGGCCTGATGGCGACGGTGATCTCGATGGTGATCGGCACCCTGATCGGCCTCGTCTCCGGCTTCTTCCCGGGCTGGGTCGGCCGGATCTTCTTCCGACTCACCGAGTGGTTCCTGGTCATCCCGTTCCTGCCGCTCGCCATCGCGCTGGCCACCGTGCTCGGTCGCTCGCTCTTCAACATCATCCTGGTGATCGGGGTGACCTCCTGGCCAGGCACTGCCTTGCTGATCCGGAGCCAGACGCTCTCGATCAAGGAGCGTGCGTACGTCGAGCGTGCGGAGGCCATCGGAGCCGGCCGCTGGCATCAGATGGGTCGGCACGTGCTGCCGAACGTGATGCCGATGGTGTTCGCGAACACGACGCTCACGGTGGCGATCGCGATCCTGTCGGAGACCACGCTGAGCTTCCTCGGTCTCGGCGACCCCACGCGTACGTCGTGGGGGACCATGCTCGACAGCGCCTTCGAGGTCGGCGCGATCACCACCGGGTGCTGGTGGTACATCGTCCCGCCCGGCGTGTGCGTCGTCCTGGTGGTGCTCGCGTTCACACTCATCGGCCAGGCCCTCGAAGAGGTGCTCAACCCCAGGCTGAGGAGTCGCTGATGTCCGAGAGCACCCTGCTCGCGATCCGCGACCTCCACGTCACGTATGCCACCGGTGAGGGACCCCTGCCGGCCGTCCGGGGTGTCGACGTGACGGTCGAGCGGGGCCAGATCGTCGGAGTCGCCGGCGAGTCGGGATGTGGGAAGTCCACGCTCGCCAGCACCGTGCTGCGACTGCAGCCTCCGAGCGCCAAGGTCACGGGCGAGGTGCTGTTCGACGGCAACGACGTGATGACCATGCGCTGGGGAGACCTCCGGGCCGTGCGCTGGGCCGGTGCCTCGATCGTGTTCCAGGGTGCCCTGCACTCGCTCAACCCGGTCCACCGCGTCGGTGCGCAGATCGCCGAGCCGCTCCACGTCCACACGCCCGGCCTCACCGACGCGAAGATCGCGGCCCGGATCCGCGAGCTTCTCGAACAGGTAGGCCTGGACCCGGCGCGTGCGCGCAGCTATCCGCACCAGCTCTCCGGCGGTCAGAAGCAGCGCGTGATGATCGCCATGGCGCTCGCCTGCGACCCCGAGCTGGTCGTCGCCGACGAGCCGACGACCGCCCTCGACGTGATGGTGCAGGCGCAGGTCCTGAACGTGTTGTCGGACCTGGTCCGCGAGCGTGGAGTCGGGATGATGATGATCAGCCACGACCTGTCGGTGCTGGCGGACCTCTGCGACCGGATCACGGTGATGTATGCCGGCCGCGTCATCGAGGAGGGACCCGCCGACAAGGTCTTCACCGCCCCGCTGCATCCGTACGCCGGCGCCCTGTCAGCGGCCTTCCCCCGGGTGGGCGATCCCGCGGCTCGGTTCGCGCCCGCCGGCCTCCCCGGTGACCCGCCCGACCCGCGCAACCTCGAGACCGGGTGCTCCTTCGCGCCGCGATGCCCGCGCGCCGCCGACATCTGTCTGCCGGCCGAGCCCGAGCTGGCGCCGTACGAGGAGGGCCGCGTCGCGGCGTGCGTCCGGATCGGCGTACCCGACGAACGCGCGACGGAGGCTGTGTCATGAGCGCCGAGCTGTCCGCCAGCGGGCTGCGTGTGGAGTTCACCTCCCGGACCGGCCGGGTCGCCCGGGCGCTCGACGGGGCCGACCTCGTGGTCCGCGCCGGTGAGGTCGTGGCACTGGTCGGGGAGTCGGGCTCGGGCAAGACGACCCTGGCCCGCACCCTGGTCGGGCTCACGACCCCGGTCGCCGGCGAGGTGCGCTGGGAGGGCAAGCCGATGAATCGCTCGGCGCGGGGGCTCAAGGCGCTCCGCCGCCAGGTGCAGCTGGTGCTGCAGGACCCGAGCGGCGCGCTCAACCCGCGGCACACCGTCTACGACTCGGTGGCCGAGGCGCTCCGCGTCCACAAGCTGGTCGCCGGGTCCGGCAAGACCGAGACCGAGCTGGTGGCGAACGCGCTCGCGGCGGCGGGGCTGCGCCCGCCGGAGGGGTTGTTCCTCCGCTACCCCCACGAGCTGTCGGGCGGTCAGCGTCAGCGCGTCCTGATCGCGGGCGCCCTCGCGGTCCAGCCGCAGCTCCTGATCGCCGACGAGCCGGTCTCCAGCCTCGACGCCTCGATCCGGGGCGAGATCCTGGCGCTGCTGCTCCGACTGCGCGAGCAGCTCGGTCTGGGCGTCCTCGTGGTGACCCACGACCTCGGGCTCGCCTGGAACATCGCCGACCGGATCGCGGTGATGTACCTCGGCCGCGTCGTCGAGTCCGGCCCGACCGAGGACGTGCTCACCGCTCCGCAGCACCCCTACACCCAGGCTCTGCTCTCGGTGGTTCCCGAGATGGAGCGGCTCGAGCCGATCGTGCTGCGCGGGCGAGATCCCCGACCCGACGCGCATCCCGGCCGGGTGTCGGTTCCACCCGCGCTGCCCGGCGCTCGCCTCGGGCGAGGCCGATCCCGTGGCCGATGCCTGCCGTGGCACTGCCCTTCCCATCCTGCCTGCCGACCCCGAAGGTCACCGGTCTGCTTGTCACCTGGTGGCTGCCCGAGGAGGTGTGGCTCCGACCGCGTCCGACCCAGAGGAGGTGTCGTCATGACCCTGCAGGCAGCGCTCCCGCGTGAGCTGTACGTCGACCCGTCGGCCTGGGACCGGGAACGCGAACACGTGCTCCTCCGCGAGTGGACCTGCGTCGGACGGGTCGCCGACCTCGGCCTCCACGAGCCGGAGCGGGTCGCCGTCGTCGAGGTGCTCGGCGAGTCGCTCGTCGTCACGTCGGATGCGGACGGCGCTCTGCACGCGGCGTACAACGTGTGCCGTCACCGAGGGTCGCAGCTCTTCCCGACCGAGCCGGGCTCCGGACCGCAGCTGTGCGGAGCGAAGTCGATCCGCTGTCCCTACCACTCGTGGACGTACGCGCTGGACGGCTCGCTGCTCCGGGCACCGCACACGGAGGAGGGCGAGGTCGACCCGCCGGAGTACTCGTTGCACGTCGTGGGTGTCGAGGAGTGGGGCGGGTTCGTCTTCGTCCACCTGACCCCGGGGGATGCACCGCCGCTGGCTGAGTCGGTCAGCCGCGCGGTGACCACGCTCGGGCACTACGACCTGGGCACGCTGGTGACCGGGCTGACCCTGACCTACGACGTGGCAGCCAACTGGAAGGTCCTCGCCGAGAACTACAACGAGTGCTACCACTGTGGTCCCGTCCACCCGGAGCTGTCGCGGCTGGTGCCGCAGTTCGCCGGCGGCGGTCGCGGCCTCGACTGGGACGCCGGCATCCCGCACCGCGAGGGCGCCTGGACGTTCACCATGAGCGGGACCACCGACCGGGCACCGTTGCCGGGACTCGACGACGAGGAGAAGACGCGACACAAGGGCGAGCTGGTGTACCCGAACCTGATGCTCTCCGCCTCGGCGGACCACGTGGCCGCGTTCACGCTGCGGCCGCTGGCGGTCGACCGGACGGCGATCGAGTGCCGCCTGCTGTTCCACCCGTCGGAGGTCGAGAAGCCGACCTTCGACCCGTCGGACGCAGGTGACCTCTGGGACCTGGTGAACCGCCAGGACTGGGCGATCTGCGAGTCCGTGCAGCGTGGGATGTCGTCGCGCGCGTACACGCACGGGTGGTTCGCGCCGATGGAGGACGACTCCGCCGACATCCGCCGCTGGCTCCTCCCGAGGCTGGAAAATCTCGGTGGTTGAGGAGCGAGCTCTGCGAGCGTCTCGAAACCACCTTCACGAGGTCGACTACGTCGTCGTCGGTCTCGGTGCGCTCGGGTCCGGGGCCGCGTGGCAGCTGGCGACCCGGGGCTACTCCGTCGTGGGTCTCGAGCAGTTCGAGCTCGGGCACGCGCGGGGTGCGTCTCACGACACGTCACGGATCCTGCGGCACAGCTACCACACGCCGGGCTACGTCCGGCTCACCTGCGAGGCGTACGACGACTGGGCGCGGCTCGAGGCCGAGTCGGGGGAGTCGCTGGTCACCGTCGTCGGCGGGCTCGACCTGTTCCCGCAGGACTGCGCGATCAGCCCCGCCGACTACGTCTCCTCGTTGCGCGAGGTCGGCATCTCCTTCGAGGAGCTCGACGGCGACGAGATCCGGCGCAGGTGGCCCCAGTTCCATCCGCCGGACGGCACGGTCGGGCTGTTCCAGGAGCGCGGCGCGATCGTGCCGGCCGCCCGTGGCACGGCCGCGATGCAGCGGCTGGCATCCGAGGCCGGCGCCACGCTGCTCGGCTCGACCCCGGTCACGCGGGTGACCGACCTGGGCACGCACGTCGCCGTCGAGGCCGGCGGCACGACGTACACCTGTCGCGGGGTCGTCGTCGCCGCGGACGCCTGGACCAACCAGGTGCTGGCCGGGCTCGGTGTCGAGATCCCGCTGACGGTGACCCTCGAGCAGCCGACGTACTTCGCACCGGCCGACCCTGCGACGTACCGCGACATCCCGCTGTGGATCTGGATGGACGAGCCGTCGTACTACGGCTTCCCGTGCTACGGCGAGGACACGGTCAAGGCGGCCCAGGACTGCGGCGGACCGGTCGTCGACCCCGACAGCCGGACGTCGGAGCCGGATCCGGAGATGCTCGACCGGCTCGCGTCGTTCATGGGGTCGCTGCTCCCGGGGAGTGGCCCGGTGGTGCGGTCGCTCCGCTGTCAGTACACGCTCACGCCCGACCGGGACTTCGTGCTCGCCCCGGTGCCGGACCACCCGAGCGTCGTGGTCGGGCTCGGCTCGGCGCACGGGTTCAAGTTCGCTCCGACCCTCGGCCGGATCCTCGCCGACCTGGTCGCGACGGGTGAGACGACCTCCGACGTCTCGGCGTTCGGGTTCGACAGGCCGGGGCTCACGGATCCGGCGTACGCCGTGAACTGGATGGTCTGACCCTCGCCGCGCGCCGTCGCAGCGTGGACCGATGCGACCGGCAGACTGAGTCGCGCCATGCCTCCCGCTGCATCCCATCCCGCCGAGGTCCCGGGCGGCGACCGCGACATCCGCGAGGTCACCGCGACGCTGAACCTGGCGCTGCGCGTCGGCGAGCTGCTGCTGTCGTCCGGGGCCGGTGCGAGCGACGTGAGCGCGGCGATGAGCAACGTGGCGTGGGCGTGTGGCGTCCGCGGGTACACCGCGGACGTCATGTTCACCGAGCTCACGATGAGCCAGCAGTCGTCACCGGACGAGCCGGCCCTGATCCAGATCCGTCAGGTGCGCTACCGCGAGGTCGACTACGGCGACGTGACGGAGGTCGACCACCTGATCCGCGACCTGGTCGCCGGTGAGATCGACCGGGCCGAGGCGACGGCTCGGCTGAACCGGATCATCTCCACCGGCCACTCGCGTCCGCGGTGGGCCGTGACCACGGCCCTCGGAGTCATGGGTGGTGGTGTCGGCATGGTGCTCGGCGGAGACGCGCTGGTCGTCCTGGTGGCCGCGCTCGCCGCGATGCTCGTCGATCTCATGCAGCGGCAGATGAGCCGACGCCGGCTGCCGACGTTCTACCAACAGGTCGCGGGTGGCCTGCTCGCGACGCTCATCGCCGTCGGCGTCGACGCCACGGCCGCCAACGTCTCGCCGAGCCTGGTGATCTCGACGAGCATCATCATGCTGCTGGCCGGCGTGAACTTCCTGGGTGCCATCCAGGACGCCTTGACCGGCTTCCCCGTGACGGCCGGTGCGCGCATCCTCGAGGCCTTCCTCGCCACCGCGGGCGTCGTCGCCGGGGTGAGCGGCGGCCTCCGCTTCGCCGACGTGGTCGGCGCCGACCTCGGCCGGCTCAACCCCGGGGCTTACGCCCTCGCCGAGACACCGTTCATGGTCGTCGGCGGTGGCGTGGCCGCGGCGGCCTACGCGTTCTCGGCGTACGCACCCGACCGCGCCCTGGCCCCGATCGCTGCCGTCGCCGCTGTCGCCATCGCGCTGTACGCCGGCGCCTACGACCGTGGGTTCGGGATCGCCTGGTCCTCCGCCGTGGCGGCCCTGCTCCTCGGCCTGGTCGCCTACCCGGTCGCAGCGCGGATCCGTGTCCCCACGCTCGTCATGGTCGCCGCCGGCATCACGCCGTTCCTACCCGGTCTGTCGATCTATCGCGGGCTCACCCTGCTGTCGTCCGACTCGAGCAAGGCACTGGTGGCCATGGTGACGGCCGCCGCGATCGCGATCGCGCTGAGCTCGGGAGCGATCCTGGGTGAGTACCTCGCCCAGCCGATCCGCCGCGAGGCCCGACGCCTCGAGTCGAAGCTCGCGGGCCCGCGGATGGTCGGCCCGCACCTGGGCGCCGGACTGCGGCGACGTCGGCGAGCCCGGCGGCCGAGGTCCGACCGGTAGCTCCGGCGACGTCTGGCGCTGTCGCGACATCACCGCACGTGGACCCGAGCGTGCACGACGGCGGCACCCACACGGTTGTAGGAAACCCCTGGCGCGAGCACCCGCACATGGCCCCGAACTCGATGTGCGAGCAACCCGCGAACATCATCACCCACCTGACACTCGATGGCTCACCTCGCCGCGCGATCGTGTGGGTCGGTGGGAGCAACGCGAGTTGCCATCCCCCGAAGCCGGATGACCCGGTGAGACCACAGGCATGAGCGTGTGTACGGACAGCGGCAGACGAGTTCGTTTCGACGCACCGGGCAGCTGGTAAGCGCCGACGTCAGGTGTCTCTTCGAACCTCCCACACGACTAGGGTTGTGCCGTGACGGAGTGGGCTCGAAAGGCGTGCTGGGTGTTCCTCGTCTGCTCCGTGATCCTGCTCCTTCTGGACTTCACCGAGACCGGCAGTCGGTTCTTCCTCTTCCATCTCGTGGCAAACCTGATCATGGTCGGCGCCGGCGTCTACCTCCTCTACGTGAAGCCCGGCCGCCCTCCACGACGTCAGGACCAGTAGGTCGGGCCATAGCCTTCGGCTCGGGCCTGAGGCTGGGCACGGACAGCGCCACGTGGATCCCTTCGAGGATCGCCAGTTTGTGTGAGGACCCGCGCCTACGCCACGGGATACGTTCACGTCCCGTTCAACGCACCCTGGGGGCAGTCATGGCGATCCGCGCCAGCGCTGCAGCCGGTGTTGTCGGACTGGCGGTTGCACTTTCCAGCTGCTCTTCGCCGGACCCTAACGGTGCTGAGGCCATCGCAGCGTGCGTAGCCAAGGAGCGGAGCGGGTATCCCGCGCTCAAAGAAGTGGCAGTGCAAACGATGCCGCGATCGGCGTCCATCCGGTTTGCGGACCGCAGTGGCTGGAACTGCGAAGACAGTCTGACGCCACGACCGGGCGCGACAGGCATCATGAACGATTGGCGCACGCGCCAAGAAGCGATCTCCTATCTCGAGTCCCGTGGTTGGCGGATCGTTGGCCAGGGCGGCGGGCTGACCAAGGGCGACCAGTCGGTCTGGGCTGGCGTCACTCGGGTCACGACCGCCAAGGGACGCGTGTACGTCTACGTGTTGTTCACGGGGCGATAAAGCTCTGAGGCTCAACTCACGGCCGCGGTGGACCGGTGGCCAGGTCCCGCCCATCGGCAGACGGGCAGGTCGCCGCGCACAGTGGCCGCGGTGCGTGGACCGCCTCAGCCAGCGCGCATCCGTGGACATCTCTCGGGGTGTGGGCGTGCCTCGTGCCCGGCCTGGGGTGGCCGGGTGTGGGGCGGGGTGCTCAGGTGTCGGGCGCGTCGGTTGTCGGGGTCGGTCGGTTGACACGTCTTGGGTGCCGTGGGGGTCGCGGAGGTAGGTGTAGCCGTGGGGGCTGGTCCACAGGTAGGTGCCGGGGTCGAGGGTGGTGTAGGTCCACCCGGTGTGGGTCTTGAGCCGGTGATGGTGTCGGCACAGGGGTGCGATGTTGCAGGTGCAGGTGGGGCCGTTGCGGGCGCGGGGGTGGATGTGGTCCTTGTCGCAACGGCGGGCGGGTCGGGTGCACCAGGGGAAGACACAAGTCTGGTCGCGCAGGGTGACGTGTTCGGCGATCCGGGCGGGCACGTGGTCGGTATCGGACCAGAGGCACTGGTTGAGGTCGATGACCGGCTTCACGACGATCTGGGTGTCGGGGCGGGCGCACCAGGACCGGACCTGGTCGGTGGTGACGAGGCGTTGCCGCGTTCGAGCCGGGCGACCGGGTCAGGTAGGAGCCGTGCGAGGGCGGCGTCGTTGAGGTGGACGTAGAGCACGACCTGCCGGGGCATGGACATTGGGACCGGCCGGTGGGTGAGTCGGGGGAGGTCGAGGAGAGCTGTCCGCGGGCGAGGTCGCCGATGGCTTGGGCGCGGCGTACGTCCAGCGACTCGTGTGAGCCCAGGGCCGCACGCTGCTCGGCGCCGGCGGCGACGGCGGCTTCGAGGTCGAGGGCGTCGGCGATGTCGAGCTCGGCGGAGACGGTCATGGTGCCGGTGAAGGAGACCAGCTGGTCGTGGAGGGTGACGTGTCGTTTGTCCCACGACTCCGCGGCGAGGCGCTGAACTTCGGCGGGCATGTATCGGCCGATGGCTTCGTTGACCAGCCGGTCGAGCTGGGTGGCTTTGATCTTGTGTGCGACCGGGGCGACCTGTCGGTCCACGAACCCCGCCGCCTCGACCGACAGCCGGGTGGTCTCCCGGGCGACCAGCCGGGCCTTCCAGGCGAGCAGGTCACCGGTGACCAGGCGGTCCCAGAGGTGGGGGAGGCGGTAGCGGAGCTCGAGGCACTCCCCGAGGAACCGTTTGCCGGCCTCGGTCGACAGGCCGAGCGCGGCGGCGAGCTCGGGGACCGCGTACTCCGCCACTGTGGGCGCACCCACACCGGCCAGGGCGAGGTCGGTCTGCCCGAAGCCGCGGAGAACGTAGGTGGCGGGTTCGTGGATCGAGTCGGCCGGATGCATCACCGCCCACTCCACGGCGAGCTGGCACAGGTCGGCCTCGGCCAGGTCCGCGGTCCGGCGGCGGTCGCGGGCAGCAGACAGCACTCCGGCGGCCGTGTCCGGCCGGGTCACGAGTGCGCCTGTGTTGCCCATACCGGTATGAGATCAGGCGCCACCGACAGTCACCGCCCGAAACCGGGGGTTCTCCACAGCCGGGCCCGAACTTTCTCGCGGGTGGTTTCGAGACGCTCGCAGAGCTCGCTCCTCAACCACCGGAGTCGAGCTCGCTCCTCAACCACCAGGACGCAGAGCCTCGCTCCGCAACCACCGGACGCAGGCCTCCTCGACCAGGCCCTCAGAGAGGCTTCCGGCCCAGGGCGCGACACCAGGTGAACGCGGCGTACGACGAGGGCGACTGTGCCCACTCGAGCCACGCGTCGTGCATCTGCTCGATGTCGGCCGCCGTGGCGAGGTCGGCCTCGACCGCCGAGGACACGTACCACTCGTCCTCGCAGTCGTCTGCTCGTCCGCGACCGAACGTCGCCACGAGCTCCGTCGTGCCGTAGGGGATCGCCTTCGTCGTGGCCTCGACGTCGGTGAACCCGCTCTCCGAGAGCAGACCGCGGAGGCGGCGGCCGAGGTAGGGATCGGCACCGTCTCGGATCCACAGGTGCTCGCGGATCGCGTAGAAGCGCCGCAGCAGGTCCTCGTGCGGTCCCGCCAGGATCAGGCCGCCGTACTCGACGCTCGCCACAGCGACGACTCCGCCGGGCCGCAGGACGCGCCGCATCTCGGCGAGGGCCTGCAGCGGGTGCTCGAGTGCCTCGAGGACCGAGTGCGCGAGCACCGCGTCGGCCAAGTCGCCCGCGAGCCCGAGGGCATACGCGTCCGCCACTTCGAACGTCGCGTTGCCGACGCCGTCGCGAGTCGCCCGAGCCCGAGCCGCGCCGACCTGCTGCTCGTCCGCGTCGACCCCCACGACCGAGCGGACGGACACGGCGAGGTCGACGCTGAGCTCGCCGTCGCCGCATCCGACGTCGACCAGGTCCGTCGTCTCCGAAAGCTGCGGCAGGAGGAAGTCGGCGTACACCGACGCGCTTCGCTCCGTCGCACTCACCGCGGGATCGACTCCTGCCAGGTCCGCTCGCTGATGGACTCGCTGTCGAGGACCGCCTGCGTCCAGATGGACACGTCGTACGACGTGGGCGTGACGTCGAGGGTCATCGTCGACCGGACCGTGACGTCGATGCCGGGCCACGTCAGGTCGTAGACGGCGTTGGCGGAGACGCGCTGCGCGAACGTCCGCGTGTCGACGGAGACCTCGCCGAGGTACAGCTCGTGCGCGGTCCCGTCGTACGGCGTGGCGTAGCGCGAGTCGATCCGGGTCGACACCGACGTGACCCGGTTCAGCACGTCGTGGTGGGTCGACCAGCCCACGCCCTCGGTCGAGATCGTCGCCTGCTCGTCGCCCGGGACGAACGTCGGCACCGGGTGCTCACCCTCCAGGAACGGCAGCGTGAGCGAGGCGGTTCGCACCGTCATCGTGAGCGGAGCCGGGGGAGCGACCGTGTTGGGCCAGTCGGCGCCCGCCACCGACACGCGCAGCGTGTTGCCGGGCGTCCACTCGTACGCGCAGGCGTCGAGCGCGACCTCGACCGCGACCTCGCGACCGGGCACCAGCGGCGACGGCTCGCCGTGCACCCCGTCGCGGTAGGCCAGGTCGAGGGTCCCGCGGGTCACCAGTGCCGACGTCCCGTCGGGGAAGACGTCGCACACCTTGACCGACAACGACGCCTGCGGCTCGGTCGTCCAGAGGCGCGCCCGGAAGACGGGATGGCCGACGACCGGGTTCGGCGGTGGCTCGACCTCCCAGGTCAAGGAGCGCTCGTCGTCGAGACGCTGGTCTCCCGAGAGTCCCCAGGGCAGGGCCGCCGAGCAGTCGATCCACGCCGCCGTGCCGACGTCGGGAGCCACCTCGAGGGTGGCCGGGGCGTGCAGGTCGAGCGTGGCCTCCTGGACGGGCGGCACCGACGGCAGCGTGACCCACCGACCGTCGTGGGTGTCCAGGTCGATCTCGGGCTTCGTCGATGACCGGATGAACACGTCGCACCGGTCCTCGTGCTCACCCGTGCCGCGCAGCCAGTGGTCGAACCACGCCGCCATCTCGGCGTCGAAGTCGATCCGCGGGCCGGGCATTCCGGTGGCGGGGTCGACGTGCCCCCAGGGCCCGGCGAGCAGACGGTGCGGAGTGCCGTGCCGGGCGAGCTCGGCGACGGTCCGGAACGAGTTGTTGCGATATCCGTCGGCCCAGCCGGCGACGATCATGGTGGGGATCTCGACCCGTTCGTAACCCGAGGTCGTCCCGCCCTGCCGCACCGACCCGTGGTCCCAGTAGGCGCCGTGGCGGTTCTCGCGCAGCCAGGTCAGGACCCAGGGCTCGTTGGTGGCGAGCCGGCGCTCCCACTCCTCGTACCAACCCTCGCCCCACACCGCGGGCACGGGCGGGAGGACGCACATCGGCGTCATGTAGTGGTTGTAGTCGACGAGGTCGACCATCTTGAGTGCGCCGCCGCGCCAGTGGACGTCGTCGGTCCAGCGGTCGTCCGTGGCGAAGATCGCGCAGATCGCCTTCAGCTCAGGTGGGTGCTCCATGGCGACCTGCAACGAGTTGAACCCGGAGTACGACGTGCCGAACATCCCCACCTGACCGTCGCTCCAGTCCTGGGCGGCGATCCAGGCGAATGCCTCGGGGAGGTCGCGCTGCTCGGCCTCCGGGTACTCGTCGACGGCGTCGCCCGACGACGACCCGGTGCCGCGGACGTCGATGCGGGCCACGGCGTACCCGTACTTCTCGCAGAGCCCGCGGTACGTCTCGGCGTACGACGACGTGAGGTCGTCCTTGCGATAGGGCAGCGCCTCGACCAGGCACGGCTGCGGCCCGGCGTCCTCGTCGGGCAGGTAGAGCGTGGCCGCCAGCCAGGAGCCGTCGCGGAGCGGGATGCGCGCCTCCTGCTCCTTCATGCGAGCAGGTCGAGCACGGTGGCCGAGTGCGCGGACTCGACGGTGTTCCCGTCGCGCCCCGTGACGGTCGGGGCGGTGAACATCGAGTTCAGCACGGCCTCCTCGGAGGCCTCGACCACGGCCGTGAACAACGGGTCCAGCGCGCGCCCGGTCACGAGTGGTGTGCCGTCGGGCTTGCCGTCGCGGTCCATCCGCATCCCCGTTCCGAACGCCATGAAGATCTCACCGCTCCCGTGATGGGCCACCGAGCCGGCGCGCCCCAGCCCGAGGCCGATCCGCCGCGCCAGCCGGACACATGACGCGCCGTCGACCGGGGCGTCGGTCACCACGAGGCCGATGCACGACCCGGCGGGCTTGCGTTCGTTGGTCGAGCCTGTCGAGACCGGCTCGGGGGCCGGACCCAAGGTCTTGCCGACGTGGGTGCCGTTCACGATCAGCTCCTCGCGGCTTCCGAAGTTCGTCATCAGCAGGACCGCCACGGTGTGGTCACCGACGATGCGCGAGGAGGTCCCGATCCCGCCCTTGAAGCCCAGGCACGACATGCCCGTGCCGGAGCCGACGGCGCCCTCGTCCGGCGGCGTCGACGACCCGCGCGACGCCATCGCCGCGTCGTACGCCGTCACCACGTCCTCGTGCTCGACCTGCATCCGACGGGCGTCGTTCAGCCACGAGTCGTCGCACTCCGCGACGACCGGGATGATGAAGTCCACGGCGCTGGACGGGTTCACCTCGAGCTCGATCCGGCAGGCGGAGTCGTACACGCGGCCCAGCTGGAGCGTGGACGTCAGGTAGACCGGCGTCTCCGTCGAAGCCCACTCGGCGGCGGTGATGAACCCGGTGCACTCGCCGGCGCCGTTGAGCACCGCACCCCCGGCCGGGACCATGCGGGTGAAGGCGTCCTCCGCCAGGACCAGGCAGGTGACGCCGGTCCGGGCGAGTCCGCGTCCCTCCGGCGGCGGCGGCTCGTCGCGGATGAGGGTCGCGTGCCCGAGCCCCACGCCGGGGACGTCGAGGACGGAGTTGGTCGGTCCGGTCGGCAGAGAACCGATCTCGATCCCCAGGTCACGGGCGCGCGGCATACGGCCATCCAACCAGGACCGAACGCGGTGGTTTCGAGACGCTCGCAGAGCTCGCTCCTCAACCACCGATTCGTCCTGACATGCTCTGCGCATGCCGATCTCTGTCGTCTGGTCGCCGGAGACACGTCGCCACGAGCCCATGCGTGAGGTCTGGGTCGGCGTGCCGACCGACGGGACCGAGCTGCCGGAGCGGGTCGACCGGATCCTCGACGCGCTCGCGGGACACGACCGCGTTGCGGCGGAGCGCCACGACGACGACGTGCTGCGCCGGGTGCACGCACCGGAGCTGGTGGACCACCTGGCCGGGATCCACGCCGAGTGGCTGGAGGGTCCGTACGTCGACCTCGTCGGCCAGGACCGGGTCGTGCCGTACGTCTTCCCGACACCTGCCATGACCCAGGGCATGCCGCCGACGCGCGCCGCCGCCACGCACGGACGGGCCGGCCAGTTCGGCTACGACACGATGACGCTGGTCGGCCCGGGCACCTGGGAGGCAGCGCGAGCGGCGGTCGACTGCGCGCTCACCGCCACCGATCTCGTCGTCGGTGGCGAGGCCGCGGCGTACGCCCTGTGCCGGCCGCCCGGCCACCACGCGACGCGCGAGGGCTACGGCGGATCGTGCTATCTCAACAACACCGCGATCGCGGCGCAGGCTCTGCGCGACGCGGGCAACGCGACCGTGGCCGTCATCGATCTCGACGCCCACCACGGCAACGGGACGCAGGCGATCTTCTGGGACCGTGGCGACGTCCGCTACGGCTCGCTCCACGTCGACCCCGCGGCCGGATGGTTCCCGCACTACTTCGGGCACGCCTCCGAGACGGGTGTCGGTGACGGCGAAGGTGCGAACCGGAACCTCCCGCTCGCGGAGGGCACGGGCGACGACCACTGGCTGGAAGCGGTGCGCGAGCTCACCGACTTCGTCTCCGGAGTCGACGCGCTGGTGGTCTCCCTGGGCGTCGACGCGGCGGCCGACGACCCCGAGAGCCCGCTCCAGGTCACCGCCGACGGGTACGCCGCGGCCGGGCGCCTGCTCGGCTCCCTCGGCCTGCCGTCGGTCGTCGTCCAGGAAGGTGGCTATCACCTCGACACCATCGGTGCGCTGGTCGCCGCGTACCTCGACGGCCACGCGCACGGACCCTGAGTGGCTTCCCCGACTCCCGGTGAGCCATGCTGACGCCCATGCGCGTGCGGCTCCTGGTCCCGCTGATCGCCGGGGCCGTCGCCCTCGGCCTTGCTCCGTCCGCCTCCGCGGATCCCGGGCCGACGCCCTACGCCCATCGGCTGACCGACGCGGGCCCGGTGGCGAAGGCGCGCCAGCCGATCACGGTCGGAGCGCTCACGCTGAAGCCGTGCCACGTGGTGGCGCGCGCCTACTGCGGGCACATCGAGCGCAACTGGGAGCGTGGCAACCCGGCCGCAGGCCAGGCCCGCGTCGGTTTCGCCTTCGCGCCCGCCGTCGACGACAGCCGGCCGGCACTCGGCACCTACCTGCCGCACGAGGGTGGGCCGGGCTACTCGACCACCGGCAGCGGTGCGTCGTACGCCGCGATGTACGGGCCGCTCCTGCAGCGCCACAACCTGCTGCTGGTCGACCAGCGGGGGACCGGCCGGTCCGAGCCGCTCGACTGCCCCGACCTGCAGAACCTGACGATCGCGTACTCGGTCGCGGCGGGCCGCTGCGGGCGGAGCCTGGGCGACCGGAGTGACGACTACTCGAGCGCCCGGTCCGCCGACGACCTCGCCGCCGTGATCCGGAAGCTCGACCTGGGGCCCGTCGACCTGTACGGCGACTCGTACGGCACGTTCTTCGCCGAGGTGTTCGCCGGCCGGCACGGCGACCTGCTCCGCAGCATCGTGCTCGACAGCGCCTACCCGACGTACGGCGAGAACGGGTGGTACGGCACGCAGGGACCGGCCATGCGTAGCTCGTTCGCCAAGGCCTGCCGCCGGTCACCGGCCTGCCGCGGGCACGGTCCCAGCTTCGCGCGAGCGATGGGACGCGTGCTGCACCACGTGCGCCGACACCCGTGGCACGGCACGTCGTACGACGCCGACGGGCGGCGCGCGAAGGTCGCCGTGACCCCGGCGACGCTGGCGATGGCGTCGTTCAGCGCGACGTACGGGCCCTACTTCTACCGGGGCCTGACCGCGGCCCTCCGCTCCGCCCTCCGTGGTGACCGGGTGCCTCTGATCAAGCTGATCGCCGAGGCCGAGGGCGGCAGCACGTACGCCGGGAACGTCCGTGCCTACAGCGAGGGCCTCGACGCCGCGGTCGCGTGTCACGACTACCCGCAGGTGTACGACATGGCCGCGTCGCCGAAGGTCCGGCTTCGGCAGTACGACCGCGCGCTCACCCGGCGTACGCATCGGCTGCCCCACACCTACGGCCCGTTCACGGTCCGTGAGTACGCCCGCTCCGACTGGCAGTACCTCGACTGGTGCACACGCTGGCCCACGGCGTCGCCGAGCAACCCGGCCCACCCTCCGCGCCCGCGCGGCGGCGCCTACCCGGACGTCCCCACGCTGATCCTGAGCGGCGAGCTCGACTCGATCACGACCCCGGCCGAGGGGGCGATGGTGGCCGAGCAGTTCCCCAGGTCGAAGCAGATCCGCGTGGCCAACAGCTTCCACGTGACCGCGGTCGGCGACATCGACAACTGCGCCGTTCGCATCCTGCGTCGCTTCGTCAGGACGCCGTCGCACTGGCCGCGGCACGGGTGCGCGTCGCGAGTGCCGCCCACGCGGACCCTCGGCAGCTACCCGCGGACTCTCGCGGGGGTGCCGGCCGCCCCCGGTCGCGGATCGGTGCTCGCCCGGCGCGCGGCACCAGCCGCCGCCTTGACCGTGGCGGACCTGAACGACACGTGGTGGAACAGCTACTCGGGCCACTCGCGCGGCATGCGCGGGGGTCGATGGAACTACACCGGCGACCGGACCACGGTGTTCCACCTGCACGGCGTACGCCTCACCAACGACCTGGCGGTGAGCGGTACGGCGACCTGGAAGCGGTACGCCCGGACGATGCAGGTCGACCTGTCGGTCCGTGGTCACGGTCGGCACGGGCGGTTGCACGGACACTGGGACACGCGTCGAGAGGGTGCCCGAGCCACGATGCACGGGATGTTCGCGGGCCATCCGGTGCGGGTCACGTTCCGTGCTCCCTGACCGATGGTGACGATCCTGTGAGGATGACGGCGTGAGCCGTCGCCTCGTGGCAGTCGTCCTGGTCGATGAGCGGGGCTGGGTGCTCCTCCAGGAACGCGACGAGAACGCTCCCGTCAACCCCGACCAGTGGTCGCTCGTCGGCGGCGGGGTGGAAGCGGGGGAGTCGGACGACGACGCAGCCCTCCGGGAGCTCGCCGAGGAGACCGAGGTCACCGGCATCTCCCTGACCCACGTGGAGTCCTACAGCTACTTCTGCGACGACTGCGACGAGAGCCACGACACGGCGCTGTACCTCGCCCTCACCGACCTGACCGACGCGGACATCGTGTGTCACGAGGGTCGTCAGATCGTGTTCGTCGACCCACGCACGATCGACACCCTGCCGTGGGGTCGCAACATCGTGCACGGGCTCCCGCGCGTCTTCGGCCACCCGGCGTACGCCGATCGCTTCGGGCGGCCGGAGGCCCACCTGTTCGGCTGCGTCATCCTGGTCGACAGCGCGGGACGCATCCTGCTCCAGGAGCGCGACGAGCACGCTCCGATCGACCCCGAGCGCTGGGGTCTCTCCGGCGGGCATCTCGAGCCGGGAGAGGATCCCGAAGCCGGGGCGTACCGAGAGGTCGAGGAGGAGACCGGGGTCCGGCTCGCGCCCGGAGCCTTGGAGCCCTTCGACACCTTCGACGTGTTCCACCCGACCTACGGGTCGATCGACCTGGTTCACGTCTTCGTCGGCCGGGTCGACCTCACCGACGACGACATCGACTGCCACGAGGGCCGGCAGATCGTGTTCGTCGAGCCGGAGCGTGCCCGCCACCTCGACCTGACCATGACCGGTGTTCTCGCCGTGCCCGCGTTCCTCGAGTCGGCCGCCTATCGACGCCTGTCGGGCTGAGGCAACCCCTGACGCGCCCGCACTCGTCGTACGAGTGACACGGGAGGAGGACGCATGCGGCAGGAGACCCGGGACACCGAGTTCAGCGAGTACGTCGCGGCGCACCGCGCACGGCTCGTTCGGACGGCTCGCCTGCTCACGGCCGGCGATCACGCCGGCGCTGAGGACGTCGTGCAGGTGGCCCTGACGCGCCTGTACGTCCACTGGCCGCGCGTGCGTCGTGCCGACGACCCGGTCGCCTACGGCTTTCGCACGCTGACCAATGCCTTCCTCGACGAACACCGTCGGGCTCACCGGCGGCGCGAGCTGGTCACCGACGACGCGCCCGACACGGTCGCGCCGCCCCTGGATCATGAGATGCGGTCGGTGGTCCTCGAGGCACTGGAGCAGCTCGCGCCACGCCAGCGCGCGGTCGTCGTGCTCCGCCACTTCCTCCAGTACGACGTCGCTGCGACAGCGCACGTCCTCGGCTGCACCGAGGGCACCGTGAAGTCCCAGAACTCCAAGGCGCTCAGCCGGCTCCGCGAGGTGCTCGGTGACCCCATCACCCAGGAAGGACCGACCCGATGACCGGACTCCAGACTCTGCTCGAGGATGCCGCCGAGGGCTCCGCCGCGATCGACGTCGCGGCCGACCTGCGGCGCGGCCACCGAGCGCTGCGTCGTCGGCGCACGCGTGTCGCCGGGGGACTGACGAGCGGTCTCGCCCTTCTCGGCGCGGCCGCGGTGCCCGTCGTAGCGAACCTGCACCAGTCCTCGACGACTCAGCCGGCTGCCGACCCGCAAGGCCCGGTGCACACGGCCGTGTTCGACGCACCGCCACCGCCTGACGGCTGGCGCTTGGCGGCGGCGGGTGAGTTCTTCCTGACCCTGGCTCGTGACGGCGCGCCCGACCCACATCCCCAGCTGTTCGACGACAAGATCGCGCTCATCCTGTATCCGCTCGGAGAGGAGATGGGGAACGGCTCGCCCATCCGGTACGACGGGCGGACGTTCTACGACAACGAGCGCAACGAGGACCCGATCCTCGCGGTCCGGCTCGACGACGGGCGCTGGCTGCAGGTCCAGTACCCGGCGTCGGCCGGTTTCGAGAAGTCGCAGATGATCGCCTATCTCGACGGCGTCGTCGTCCATTCGACGGTCTGAGTCGACGGCCGTCCGGGATGTTCTGCGGCCGACGCCAGCGTCGACTCGGGTCGGCGCGGACCCCGTCGATACACTCGTCAGGCCGCCGGAGCCGACCGAAGGGATGTCGATGGGACTGCTCGAGCAGATCACGTCGCCCGACGACCTCCGCGACCTCACCGACACCCAGCTCGAGGCTCTGGCCAGTGAGATCAGAGACGAGCTGGTCCGCACCTGCGCCCCGCGTGGCGGACACCTCGGACCCAACCTGGGCGTCGTCGAGCTGACGCTCGCCATCCACCGCACCTTCGAGTCGCCACGCGACCGCGTTGTCTGGGACACCGGTCACCAGGCCTACGTGCACAAGATGCTGACCGGGCGCTCGACCCAGTTCGACACCCTCCGCACCGAGGGCGGCTTGTCCGGCTACCCGAGCCAGGCGGAGTCCGAGCACGACATCGTCGAGAACTCCCACGCCTCCACGTCCCTGTCGTACGCCGACGGGCTGGCCAAGGCCTACGCGCTCCGCGGCGAGGACCGCTACGTCGTCGCCGTGATCGGTGACGGCGCCCTGACCGGCGGCATGGCGTGGGAGGCGCTCAACAACATCGCCATGGGCAGTGACCGTCGACTGGTCATGGTCGTCAACGACAACGGCCGGTCCTACCAGCCGACGGTCGGCGGGCTCGCGTCCCACCTCGCCACGCTGCGCACCAACCCGCGCTACGAGGAGATGCTCGACCTCGTCAAGAAGCGCTTGAACAAGGTCAAGGGCGTCGGCCCCGCCGTGTACGACGCGCTGCACGCGATGAAGAAGGGCATGAAGGACGCCCTCGCCCCGCAGGGGATGTTCGAGGACCTCGGCCTGAAGTACGTCGGGCCGATCGACGGCCACGACCGGCACGCCGTCGAGCAAGCCCTGGCACAGGCGAAGCGCTTCGGTGGCCCGGTGATCGTGCACGTGATCACGCACAAGGGCTTCGGCTACAACCCGGCCGAGCGCAACGAGACCGACCAGTTCCACCAGGTCGGTGCGTTCGACGTCGAGACCGGTGAGCCACGTCCGGCCAGCCGCATCTGGACCGACTACTTCTCCGAGGAGATGGTGGCGCTCGGCGAGGAGCGGCCGGACATCGTGGGCATCACCGCCGCGATGCTCTACCCGGTGGGGCTGGACCGTTTCGCCGCGGCGTACCCCGAGCGCATCTTCGACGTCGGTATCGCCGAGCAGCACGCCGTCACCAGCGCCGCCGGGCTCGCGCTGGGTGGCATGCACCCGGTCGTCGCGATCTACGCGACGTTCCTCAACCGCGCCTTCGACCAGGTCTTGATGGACGTGGCCCTGCACCGGTGCGCGGTCACCTTCGTGCTCGACCGTTCCGGGGTGACCGGGACGGACGGCGCCAGCCACAACGGCATGTGGGACATGTCGATCCTCCAGGTCGTCCCCGGGCTGCGCATCGCCACGCCTCGCGACGGCTCGCGGGTCCGCGAGCTGCTCCGCGAAGCCGTCGACGTGGACGACGCCCCGACGGTCGTGCGGCTGCCCAAGGGTGCACCGCCCGAGGACATCCCCGCCGTTGATCGGGCCGGCGGCTGTGACGTCCTCGTCCGCCGCGGCAAGAAGGACGTCCTCGTGATCGGTGTCGGCTCGATGGCGGCCGTCGCGGTCGAGGTGGCCGAGCGCCTGGAGGCCCAGGGCATCGGGGTGACCGTCGTCGACCCGCGCTGGGTCAAGCCGGTCGACCCGGCACTCGTCGACCTGGCCCGTGACCACCGGCTCGTCGTCAGCATCGAGGACAACGGCCGCATCGGCGGCGCCGGTGCGGCGCTCCTGCAGCAGCTCACCGCCGACGGCGTGACGACGCCGTTCGCACTGCACGGCATCCCGCAGGAGTTCCTCCACCACGCCGAGCGTCAGGTGATCCTCGACCGGGTCGGCCTCAACGCCCAGACGATCGCCCGCGGCATCGTGGAGCGACTCGCGGCCGAGGGCCACGAGCCGCTTCCGATCACCGAGCAGGCCTCCCGCGACTAGTCGCCGATCCGCTGACCGACCGGGATCGCGACGTCGCCGTACCCCCCGATGTCCGGGGCGGTGACCTGGCAGTCGTTCGTCGACACGCGACAGGTGAGCAGTGAGATCTGCGGGTCGTCCGACGATCCGTGCGTCGCGAGTACGGCCATCGTGTCGTCACCCAGCCACTGGTACGGCGCGGCGAAGGCGAAGCCCGGATGTGCCGGCTCCTGTCGCTGACCGCTCGCGGAGTCGAAGAGCGCGAACTCGTCGTTGTCGTGGCTGAACCAGTGCTTCCCGTCGGGTGCCAGGTCGCCCGTGGAGAGGTTCGGCACCTGCGGCTCGACGCCGGACAGATCGGTGCCCGGCTCCCACCCAGGGAGCTGGTCGCCGTCGAGGGGCCGGAGGTTGGCGTCGATCACGGCCATGCCACCGGCGACACGGACCAGGAGCTTGTCACCGGCGGCGTCCTGGATCGTGTCGGGAGTCGGGAACCCGGAGTCGGGCCAGAAAGCCGTGGAAGGAGTGGGACGGACCTCGGCCACCTTCGTCTCCTGACCGTCCCAGTACCACATGTGCCCATCCGACAGGGCCTCGACGTGCGGCGGGCTGTCGGGCTGCCACGACTCCGCTACCGGGATGGTGTTGGCGGTGCCGGAGGCAAATGCGGTGGGCCAGGCATGGATCCGCTCGCCGTCCCACCAGGTCACGACCAGCCCGTCGTCGCCGGTCACGATCCTGCTCTGGGCGTTCGCGAGATGTCCGATCTCCTGGACGTCGCCGTCCTTCTCCTCGTACACCTTCTGGTCGGGCCCGGAGAAGACGAACCCGTTGATCGTCTGCACCATCGACTCGACCTTGACGCCGACGTCGACCTGGCCGTTCCCCGTGTGAATGACCTGGCCGACGGCGTACGACAGCGGCCTTGTGTCCTGCTCGGCGGGCTGCGGCCGAGCATGACCGCGCGTCGTCAGGGCCGCTGTGCCTCCGGCGACGGCGAGCACCCCGGCGAGCCCGCTCGCGACCGCCACCCGACGACGACGGACCCGGCGGTCGCCGTCACGGACAATCGCGTCGAGGTCGGCCTCCCAGGTGGTCAGGTCGTCGGCGCGGGTGTTCAGGGTCGTGCGCAGCTGCCCGGTCATCGGGAAATCGCCTCCTCGGCAGTGACGAGCTCGACGTCGTCGCCGAGTCGGTTGCGGAGCTTCTTCAGGCCCGCCGACACCTGGCTCTTGACCGTGCCGACGGCACAGCCCATCGCCTCGGCCGTCTGGGCCTCGGTCAGGTCCTCGTAGAAGCGGAGCACCAGCGCTGCCCGCTGGCGGGGCGGCAGATCGAGGAGTGCCCGCCACACGGCGTCGCGCTCGGCGAAGGCCGCTTCGTGGCCGGCGCCCGGGGAGCCGTCGGGGAGGTGCTCGGTCGGCCGCTCGTTGTTCCAGCCCTTCCGGCGGAACCACGAGATCGCTGTGGTCGTGATCGCCTTGCGGCAGTAGGCCTCGGCGTTGGCAGGGTCGCGGAGCCGCGGCCACGCGACGTACGTCTTGGTCAACGCCTCCTGCACGAGGTCCTGGGCGAGCTGGCTGTCGCCCACCATCAGGTACGCCGCGCGGTGCAGCGCCCCGGCCCGCGCGATCGCGAACGCGGCGAACGGCGACCTGTCCCCTCGACCCACGGTCTTCCTCCGTCCCGAGCGGGCCTGGTGTCCGCCTCACTGCCCAGACGAGACGGTGCCACGAAAAGGTTCGGCGGTGGACGGCGCCGCCCTGACAAGTTGCCGCCACTACGGCAGGCTGGGCTCCGGAGTGGGGGAGGCCCGATGAGCGACGACCCGGCTGGGACCGTCTTGTGGATGATCCGCGGCGCCTGGGTCACCATGGCGATGCGGGGGGCGGCCGTCCTCGGGGTGTTCGACCACCTCGCCGAGCCGCTCACTGTCGACGAGCTGGCGGGGCGGACGTCGGCCGACGCGCCGACGCTGGCCCGCTTGCTCCAGCTGATGGAGGATCTCGGACTGCTCGAGCGGGTCGAGGGCGATGCGTACCGCACCACCCCGGCCGGAGACACGCTGCGCGACGGGCACCCGAGCCGGCTCCGCGATCTGCTCCTGATGCAGGCCACGATCCCCAACCTCGCGGCCTGGGGTGCGCTCGAGGACGCGGTGCGCAGCGGTGACGGCGTCTTCGAGCAGGTGAACGGGAAGCCGATGTGGGCCTTCCTCGCAGACGACCCCGACACCGAGCGGAGGTTCAACGCGTCGATGGCGCGGCGCGCGGCCGGGCAGGTGACAGCGCTGCTCGCGGCGGTGGAGCTCGGCGACGCCACCACCCTGGTCGACGTCGGAGGCGGTCGCGGCGCCATGGTGGCGGGTCTGCTCGAGGCGGTCCCGACCCTGCGCGGCGTCGTCGCGGATCGACCGCCCGTCGCGGAGGAGGCGACCGGAGCCTTCGCAGCGGCCGGGCTAGGGGATCGCGCGTCCGGGGTGGCCTGTGACTTCTTCTCGTCCGTGCCCGAGGGCGGTGACGTCTACACGATCTCCAACGTCCTGCACGACTGGGACGACGACGACTCCGTAGCGATCCTCCGCACCGTGCGGGCCGCGATGGCCGACGATGCCCGTTTGCTCGTGGTCGAGCACGTGCTGGACGCACCGGGGCGCTCGTCCACCGAGCTGCGCGACCTCCACCTCGTCGACCTGCACATGCTCGTTCTGTTCGGCGCGCGCGAGCGCACCCAGGCGGAGTACGACGCGCTGCTCGCCGCCGCGGGCTTCACGTCGAGTCGCCTCGCCGACCCGGTGAGCGAGTGGAACGTCCTGGAGGCGCGGCCGGAATAGGCTGGCGGTCGAGGACGCTGCACCAGTCCTGCGACGCGAAAGGTTCCCGTGCCCGATCTTGACCGGCTGGTCCACATCGTCGACCACGTGCCCGAGCTCGAGGGTGTCCCCGAGCTCGCGATGGTGCTCGTCCTCGACGGGTTCCTGGACGCCGGGAACTCCGCGGCGATCGCGGCCCGGCACCTCGTGACGGAGTCCGGCGGGGGGCGCGTGGTGGCGACGTTCGAGGTCGACGAGTTCCACGACTACCGCGCCCGTCGGCCGCCGATGTCGTTCGTGCGCGACCACTACGAGCGGTACGACGCGCCACGGCTGGTCGTGCGGCTGGTCGCCGACGGCGCGGGCACGCCGTACCTCCTCATGCACGGGCCGGAGCCGGACAACAAGTGGGAGGCCTTTGCGGCGGCCGTCCGACACGTCGTCGAGCGTCTGGGTGTCGACCGGGTGATCGGGCTGGGCGCAGTGCCGATGGCCGTGCCCCACACCCGTCCGATCGCGATCACCCACCACGCCAACAAGCCCGAGCTCCTCGCGGCCGACAGCCCGTGGCGCGGCGAGCTGCGCATCCCGTCGAGCGCCCAGGCCCTCCTCGAGCTGCGCCTCGGCGAGAGCGGGCACGACGCGATGGGTTTCGTCTCCCACATCCCGCACTACCTCGCCCAGCTCGACTTCCCCGAGGCGTCCGTGTCGCTGCTCGAGCACGTCGAGCGCGCCGCCGGCATCGCCGTCGACCTCACGTCCCTGCGGGCCGCCGCCCGTGAGCGCGACGAGGAGATCGCGACGTACCTCGCGGCCAACACCGAGGTGCTCGAGGTCGTGCAGGCACTCGAGCAGCAGTACGACGCCTTCGCGCGCGCCGAGCAGGAGGGCAGCAGCCTGCTCGCGGAGAACGAGCCGATCCCGACCGGTGAGGAGATCGGTCGGCAGTTCGAGCAGTTCCTGGCGGGGCTCGACGGACCCGAGAGCGACGCCTGATGCCGTCGTCGGCCGAGGAGCTCGTCGAGCTCCTCGACATCGAGACCCTCGACACCAACCTCTTCCGCGGCAACAGCCCCGACACCGACCGGCAACGCGTCTTCGGCGGGCAGGTCGCAGCCCAGGCGCTGATCGCCACGATCCGGACGGTCGACGACGACTTCGAGGTGCACTCGCTGCACGCCTACTTCCTCCGCCCGGGCGACACGACGATCCCGATCATCTACGACGTCGAGCGCATCCGTGACGGTCGTTCGTTCGAGACCCGACGCGTCGTGGCGCGCCAGCACGGTCACCCGATCTTCTACCTGACCGCCAACTTCCAGCGGCCCGAGGAGGGCTTCGACCACCAGGACGTCATGCCGGAGGTTCCGGGACCCGATCACGGGCTGACCTTCGCCCAGCTCGCCGAGCTCACGTCGGGTGACACGCGCGCGGCGATGGAGTTCGCCAAGGAGTGGGCGGCGTTGGACACGCGCTACCTCGGCAACACCGCCCACCCGGGTCACACGAACCTGGCCGAGGACACGGCGCGACCCGCCCGCGCCCAGGTGTGGGTGCGGATCAACGGCGAGCTCGGCGACGACCCCGTGCTGCACACGGCGGCGTTCACCTATGCCAGCGACCTGACCCTGCTCGGGGCGACGGTCGTGCCGCACGGCGTCACGATCGGCTCGCCCCGGCTGATGCCCGCATCACTCGACCACACGATCTGGTTCCACCGGCCGTTCCGGGCGGACCGCTGGTGGCTCTACGACCAGTGGTCACCGTCCGCCCAGGGCGGACGAGGCCTGTCGCTGGCGCGCGTCTTCACCGAGGACGGGGCACTGGTGGCGACCGTGGCGCAGGAGGGCCTGATCCGGCAGCGCACCCGCTAATCCGTTCGCCCCTCCCCGAGGCTCGGCCTAGCATCGAGACGGTGAGCGCTCCCGACAGCCGGGGCACCGTCGAGGTGGCCTGCGACGAGTCGGGATTCGTGGGTGGGTCGCTCTTGGGACGCGCCCGGGTGTTCGCCCATGCAAGCGTCCACATCGACCCCGCCGACGCCGTCGCCCTGATCGAGGAAGTACGCCGCCGCACGGGTGCCGGCACCGAGGAGCTCAAGGCTTCGCGCCTCAACCGTTCCTGGGCGCTTCCGGTGACAGCCTGGCTGTTCGCCCCGGACGGGCCGCTCCAGGAGCGCGCCGTCGTCCACCTCACCGACACCCGGCTCTTCGGCCTGGCGCGCCTGGCGCAGGTGCTCAGGGCAGACTCCGCGCCCGAAGGGTGGTGGAGCCCCCGTGAGGATCCGGAGAGCTGGGCACAGGCGCTTCGGCTCCACGCGGTGCTCGACGAGCTGCCCGCCCGGTGGGAGCGCGAGGTCCTGGTGGCGGGCCGCAACCTCCTCTGGATCAGGCGGAGACGCCGGCACGGCGAATCGCTGGAGGCCTGGGTCGACGTCGTGCGGAGCGCTGCCGAACGGCTGCCCGACGCCGAAGGGCGACGATTCCTCGCCGCCTGGGCGTCTCCCCAGGCTGTTCAGCGCGCTCACGACCACCTCGCCGCGCCTCCGGCCTCGCCCCTGTCGGAGCCGCTGCTGCCGGCGTTGCGTTGGACCGTCCGTCATTGGAGCGCACGCGGCGATGTCGTCGTCGTGCACGACGAGCAGTCCGTGCTCACCCCCGCCCGCGTGGCCGCGATCGCGGACGAGCTCGCGTCGTCGCTACCCGGCAGGCGGATGGTCGGCTTCTCGCGCGTGGACTCGCGAGACGACGCCCGGGTGCAGCTCGCCGACCTGGTCGCGGGCGTCGTACGCCGCGGAGCCGAGGACGAGTTCTCGGGTGTCCGGAGTGAAGCGCCCGTCGATGTCGACCACTTGGTGGCCGAGGGCTCGTTCGTGCTGTCGACCGCCGATGGTCACAGGTCCAGTCGGAAGAACGTGAGCCAGCCCAGCATCGCGTCCGGCACGTCGTAGTACGGCTCGACCTCCTCGAACCCGAGGTCGCGATAGAGGGCGATGGCCTCGGTCTGGCGGATGCTCGTGTCGAGGTACATCCGCGTGTACCCGGCCTCCCGCGCTCGGTCGAGCACCGCGATCGCCAGCGCGCGGCCTGAACCGCGGCCACGCGCCATCGGCGGGACGAACATCCTCTTCATCTCACACGTGACGTCGTCGACTCGCTTCAACGCGACACAGCCGAGCGCCAAGCCCGCGTCCCAGCACACGAGGAGCGCCCCGTCGGGAGGCGCGTACGCACCGGGCAGGCCGTCGATCTCCTGCTGGTACGACGCGCCGTCGAAGTAGGCGTCGATCAGGTCGAGGTCCTCCACGTGCCGCTGACGGTGCCAGGTCAGGAACGCCGCGAAGAGGCGGCGTACCTCGTCCAGGTCGTCCTCGGTCTCGGCCTGCCGCACGTCCATGGGTCATGGTCCCGTGCTCGCGAGGAGGCCGTACAGGTCCGGAGGGACTAGGGCGTGGCTCGGGTGCGGCCGAGCACGTGGGGGGCGCCGCTCGTCGGGGACGTGAGGGCGAACGCGATGCCGTGCTCGGTGGCGTCCTGTCCGAAGGCGACCGAGCCGGGCAGCAGGATCGGCTTCTTGAACGCGGCGTCGACGGTCACCGCATCGGGCAGCCGGTTCTCCAGGGCGGCGACGCACCGGGCCAGGCTCCACATCCCGTGCGCGATCTGGCGCGGGAAGCCCAGAGCCTTCGCGGTCAGGCCGTAGAGGTGGATGGGGTTGTGGTCGCCGGACACCGCGGCGTACCGGCGGCCGACGTCGCCGCCCAGCCGCCACGTGATCCGCCCGAGGACGACGTCGAGCTCGTCAGCGGGGCTCGGTGTCGCCGCCCCGTCGTCGCCTCGTCCGCGCCGGAGGTAGGTCGACGTGCTCTCCCAGACCGTCTCGCCGTCCGCGCGCACGGCAGCGAGGAAGTCGACCGCCCGTCCCTTCGGGTGGGCGCGGACGGACGACGTGTGCACCTCGACCTGCACGGTCTCACCGACCTCGACGGGCCGGTGCTGGGTGATGCTGTTGGCCAGATGGACCGTGCCGATCGCGGGGAACGGGAACTCCGGCGAGGTCATCACCGCCATGTGCAGCGGGAACGCGAGCACGTGCGGGAACGTCAACGGCGCCGTGTCCTTGACCGGGAAGCCGCACACGCGTGCGTACGCCGAGACGTGGTCCCGGGTGACGGTGGCGGTGCGCAGCTCGTGGAGCGACGAGGGGTCGCCACCCGACTTCCGCACGCCGGGGAGCTGGTTGACCACGGGGATGGACGGCAGCGCGGCCCTGAGCAGGGTGGTGTCCATCTCAGGCTCCGAGCATCATCTGGCCGCACACCCGGACGACGTTGCCGTTCACCGCGGTCGACGCGGGGTCGGCCAGCCAGGCGATGGTCTCGGCGACGTCGACCGGCTGTCCGCCCTGGCTGAGCGAGTTCATCCGACGACCGACCTCGCGGGTCGCGAAGGGCACGGCTGCGGTCATCTTGGTCTCGATGAACCCGGGCGCGACGGCGTTGACGGTGATGCCCTTGGTCAGCTCGTCCTTCAGTGAGTCGACGAGACCGATGACGCCGGCCTTGGAGGCGGCGTAGTTGGTCTGGCCGACGTTGCCGGCGATGCCGGCGATGGAGGCGACGCCGACGACCCGGCCGTTGTCGCGGATGAGCTCCTGAGCGAGGAGCTCGTCGGTGATCCGCTGCGGGGCCACGAGGTTGACGTCCAGCACGGCGTTCCAGCGGTCCTGGTCCATGTTGGCGAGCCGCTTGTCGCGCGTGATCCCGGCGTTGTGGACGACGACATCGACACCACCGAAGGCCCGGGTCAGGTGCTGCGCGATCCGTTTCGGGGCGTCCTTGGCGGTGATGTCGAGGGTCAGGTAGTCGCCGTCGAGCTCCTTGGTCAGCCGGATCAGGTCATCGGCCGCCTGGGGGACGTCGACGCCCACCACGGTGGCCCCGTCGCGTGCGAGCACGCGCGCGATCTGTTCGCCTATGCCGCGGGCCGCGCCGGTGACCAGGGCGACCTTGCCCGTCAGCGGGCGCTGCCAGTCGGGGCTCTCGGCCGGCTCCTTCGCCGACGTGCCGACCCGGATCACCTGACCCGAGACGTACGCCGACTTCGGCGACAGCAGGAAGCCGAGGGTCGAGCCGACCGCACCCTCGGCCCCGGGGGCGACGTAGACCAGCTGGGAGGTGCCTCCTCGGCCGACCTCCTTGCCGAGGCTGCGGGTGAACCCTTCCAGGGCGCGTTGGGCGATCCGTTCCTCGCCGGACACGAGCTCCGGGGGAGTGCCGAGCACGACGAGCCGGGCGCAGGTCGTGAGACTGCGCATCAGCGGGCCGAAGAAGTCGCGCAGCGCGACGAGCTCGGTCGGGCCCGCCACACCGGTCGCGTCGAGGACGAGGCCCCGGTAGCGCGTGCCCGGATCGGCGCCGGTCGTGGTCTCGATGCCGAGGGCGTCGAGGAGCCCGGGCACCGCACCGACCAGGCGTCCGGAGCCACCCACGGCGACGACACCGTCCACCAGCGGCGACCCGGCGACGTACCGGTCGAGCTGGACCGGGTGGGGCAGCCCGAGGTTCTTCACCAGCAGCTTGCCCAGCGAGGAGGACGCGAAGTCCTGGTAGCGGTCGCTCATGACTCCTCATGTAACCGTGTGTGTAACTCGGAGTCCACATTTGGTGATGTGGCGCTCATTCCATTGGGCGGAGGCGCCCGCCCGGCCAGGATAGGAGCATGAACCGCGAGACCTCCGCCCGGCGTCGCGTCGCCGTCCTCGGCGGCAACCGCATCCCGTTCGCCCGCTCGAACACGGCGTACGCCGACGTCTCGAACCAGGAGATGCTCATCGCGGCGCTGGACGGACTGGTGACCCGCTTCGGGCTCGAGGGCGAGGCGGTCGGCGAGGTCGTCGCCGGCGCCGTGCTCAAGCACGCCCGCGACTTCAACCTGGTCCGTGAGTCTGTGCTGGGCTCCAAGCTCGCCGCCGAGACGCCGGGGATCGACCTGCAGCAGGCCTGCGGCACGGGACTGCAGGCGGCGCTCCACGTCGCGGACAAGATCGCGCTGGGCGTGATCGAGTCGGGGATCGGCGGCGGCACCGACACGACGTCGGACGCACCCGTCGCGATCAGCGACAAGCTCCGGAAGAAGCTGATGAAGGTCAACGCGGCCCGCGATCTCCGGTCGCGACTCACGGCGCTCGCCCAGATCCGGCCGACCGACATCGGGTTGGCGATCCCGCAGAACGGTGAGCCGCGGACCAAGCTCTCGATGGGAGAGCATGCTGCGCTGACCGCCTTGGAGTGGCGGGTCGGACGTGAGGAGCAGGACGAGCTCGCGGCGGCGTCGCACCAGCACCTGGCGGCGGCGTACGACGCCGGGTTCTTCGACGACCAGGTCACGCCGTTCCGCGGGCTCGACCGCGACTCCAACCTGCGCCCCGACTCGACGGCCGAGTCGCTCGCGAAGCTCAAGCCGGTCTTCGGCAAGGGTGAGGGCGCGACGATGACGGCCGGCAACTCGACGCCGCTCACCGACGGCGCCTCCGCCGTACTGCTGAGCTCCGAGGCGTGGGCGTCCGAGCACGATCTGGAGCCGCTGGCCTTCCTGGTCGACCACGAGACCGCGGCCGTCGACTTCGTGCACGGGAACGAGGGGCTGCTGATGGCCCCGGCGTACGCCGTGCCGCGCATGCTCGAGCGCAACGGTCTGAAGCTGCAGGACTTCGACTTCTACGAGATCCACGAGGCCTTCGCCTCGCAGGTGCTCGCGACGCTGAAGGCGTGGGACGACCCGGTGTTCTGCAAGGAACGTCTCGGGCTCGACGCCGTCCTCGGTGAGATCGACCGGTCGAAGCTCAACGTCCACGGCTCCTCGCTCGCCGCCGGACACCCGTTCGCCGCCACAGGTGGACGGATCCTGAACGTCGCCGCCAAGCTGCTCGCCCAGAAGGGCTCGGGCCGTGCCCTGATCTCCATCTGCGCCGCCGGCGGACAGGGAGTCACGGCCATCCTCGAGCGCTGAGGGTCGCCCGCCGCTGGCATGTAACCACCCCAGATGGTTCGGCTCGGGGGTCAGGTCGCGGGCTGGCCGAGCAATCCGGGGTGGTTACTTGCCTCCGACTCAGCCCTGGGCCATGCCGAGGGCTGAGGTGAGCAGGAGCGACTTCACCTGGTCGGCCCCGACACTGCCGACCTTCGGTACGCCGGGGGCCGCCTCGTCGATGACCAGGCCGACCCGGGCGAGCTGGAGTCCGCCGAGCCCGGTGGCGTAGAGCGTGTTCGCGAGCAGGACCGGGTCGGTGACCGTGAAGTCGCCGCTCTCGGCTCCGGCCTCGAGCGTGCGGCGCAGGACAGCCAGGCAGGACGCGATGGCGCGACCCAGGCGCAGCATCGCTCCCTCGGAGATCTCGTCGAACAGCTCGGTGCCCGTGCGTCGCATCAGGCTGTGGGCGCAGTCGACGAAGGCCGGATGCGCGACGCCGTAGTCGACGAAGGCCGACACGAGGGCGGCGAGCTGGTCCTGGGGCTTCTGGTCGTGCGCGGCAGCCTCGGTGAGCGCCGTACCCAGCTCGTCGAGGTAGCCGACCAGCGCGAGCGCGAACAGCTCCTCCTTGCCGGTGAAGTGCCGGTAGACGATCGCCCGGTTGATGCCCACCGCGCGGGCGATGTCCTCGATCTGGGCCTCCGCCACGCCTCGCTCGTCGAAGAGCGTGCGGGTCGCGGCCAGGATCGCCTTCTCGCGAGCCCGCCGGCGCACCGCGGTCGACGTACGTCGAGCCTCCGGCTGGTCGCTCCGCGGACTGGCCATGGCCGCATCGTACGTCGGCTGCAACTCCGAGTTGCACACCTGTGACGATCCGGATCCCCGCCTGGTGAGCAACGACACCGTCCGGATGGCGGGGTGGGTCCGCCGGTGCACGGGCACGACCCGCAAGACTGGCGACATGAGGATCCTGCAGTACGTCGTGATCGCCCTGCTCGGGGTGGGGCTCGTCGTGACGAGTGTCGGCTGGTACCTCAGCGCGCACCCGGGCGGCGAGCGGTTCGAGTCGTGCCACTGGGAGGGCAGCACACTGGTCCTGGGCTACAGCTACGGCTCCGGCGACACCGTGAGCACGATGGTCCACCCCGACGGCGACCACGTGAAGGCGCAGCTGCGGATCGACGAGCCCGGCGGCAACCGGATCGCCCAGTCGTTGATGGGCGAGGCGCGGTACCCGATCTCCGGTGGCCCCCTGCCGGTGCAGTACGCCAACGGCAAGCAGCTCAACTGCCCCGACCGCGGCTGACGACGCTCAGAGGAAGCGCTGCAGCACCTCGAGCGACTCGGTGGGGACGCTGACGGCGATGCCCTGTCCGATCGCTCGGAGGCGCCAGGTGTCTGGATGGTCAGGGTCTCGGAACATCTTGGCGAGCATGAAGCCGGGGCGCGGCACGCCCTCGGTGAGCGTGAAGCGCGCGATCTCCACGTCGTCCTCGTCCACGAGACGGCAGTAGGCGTTGCGGACGAACTCCAGGCTGTGACCCTGGTAGCTGCTGACCAGGAACAGCATCGTGTCGACCCGCGCGTACACCTGCGCGAGGTCGATCGTGATCTGCTCGTCGTCACCCTCGCCGCGACCACTGATGTTGTCGCCTCGGTGCACGACCGAGCCGTCGCGCGTCTCGAGGTGGTTGAAGAACGCGAGGTCGAACAGCTGGTCGTCGGCGTACTGGATCGCCGAGGCGTCGAGGTCGACGTCGGGCCGGTTGGCTCCCGACAGTGCGCCGGCGCCGGCCTGCTTGTCCCAGCCCAGCCCCATCGTCAGCTTCCCCAGTGGAGTGCCGTCCTCGCGGGTCAGCGCCATCTCGTCGCCGCGCTTCAGCTCGATCACGCCGTCGAACCTACCCACCGTTCGAAAGCCCTCCGATGGCCCGGACCGCCTCGATCGTGTCGGCCTCGTCGACGGACTTGTCGTCGCGGTAGCGGAGGACGCGGGCGAAGCGCAGGGCCAGACCGCCGGCGTAGCGGGTGGAGCGCTGCAGGCCGTCGAAGGCGATCTCGACGACCTGCTCGGGCCGAAGCGGTACGACGTAGGAGTCGCGGATGGTCTCGGGGTCGACCGCGAGCTCGGTGAAGCGCTCGGTCTGCCAGGCGAGCATCTCGTCGGTCATGCCCTTGAACGTCTTGCCCAGCATCACGAACTCTCCCGAGTCGGGATCGCGGGCGCCGAGGTGGATGTTGGAGAGCCAGCCCTGGCGACGGCCGTTGCCCCACTCGACCGCGAGCACGACCAGGTCGAGGGTGTGGACGGGCTTCACCTTGACCCAGCCGGAGCCGCGACGACCGGCGGCGTACCCGATGGAGAGGCTCTTCACGACGACGCCCTCGTGCCCGCGGGCGAGGGCGTCCTGGGCGAAGGCGTCGGCGGCGGCCGGGTCGTCGGTGACGAGCCGGGGCACGCGGTACGCCTCGGGCACGATGGTGTCGAGGACCTCGAGCCGCTCGGTGCCGCTGGCGTCGAGGAGGTCGCGGCCGTCGGCGTGGAGGACGTCGAAGAAGTACGGCGTGACCACGACGCCGGCACTCCCGCTGGAGGCCTGGGCCGTGCGGGACGCCGTCTCCTGGAAGGGACGTGGCCGGCCCTCGTCGTCGAGCGCGAGCGCTTCGCCGTCGAGCACCAGGTCGCCACCGGGCAGCGACCGGGCGACGTCGACGACCTCGGGCAGACGAGCGGTGATGTCGTCGAGGCTGCGGGTCGCGATCACGATCTCGTCGCCGCGCCGGTGGACCTGGATCCGGATGCCGTCGAGCTTGCTGTCGATCGCGACCGGCGTGCCGGGCTCACTGCCCGCCTTCACCATCGCCGCCGCCACATCGGGAGCGGTCGAGGCCAGCATCGGGAGCACCGGGCGCCCGACCTCGAGCCCGATCCTCGCGAGCGCCTCCTCACCGCCGGTCCTGGCCGCCACCACGATCGGCACGGTGCCGCCCGCGAGCATCGCCGCGCGGCGTACGGCGGTCAGCTCGAGGTCCCAGGCCGACGCGATCGCTTCCTGCACCAGGGCGTCGAGGGCACCCTGGCGGACGTTGCCCGTCATCACGCCGCGCAGCCAGTGCTGCTCGTCGGCCGTCATCCGCGCGAACAGGTCGCGCACCCCGGACGCCCGCAGCTCCTGGGACCCCGCACCGGACATCGCGGCCAGCCGCTCCAGTGCGTCGTGGACCTCGAGGACGGTGACCGACGTCTCCGCGGCAGGGTCGGGGAGCGCACTCAGCCCACGCCAGCCGACCCCCGTGCGCCGCTGCAGGATCGTGCCGCCGACGTACGCCGTGACCACGGGCAGCTCGTCGACCTCGGCCTGGGCCAGGCGCTCGGCGATCGCGGCCACCTTGGCCTTCCGCGACCGGGTCGCCGCGACGACTCCCGACGTCTCGACCAGGTCGCGCAGCAGCATGTGGCCATCCTGCCGGAGCCCACGGACGGCATCGTGTAACCACCCCAGATGGTCGTTCCGCGTGCCGATCCAGCGGAGATCCGAGCCGTCTGGGGTGGTTACTCGCCGATCAGGGTCCGCACCTCATACAGCTCGGGGAAGAAGGTCAGGTCGAGAGCGCGGCGAAGGAAGTCGACGCCGGACGAGCCGCCGGTGCCGGTCTTGTGGCCGATGGTCCGCTGCACGACCTGGAGGTGACGGAAGCGCCACTGCTGGAAGTTGTCCTCGACGTCGACCAGCTCCTCGCAGGTCTCGTAGACGCCCCAGTGCTCCTCGGGAGCGGCGTAGACGCCCGCGAACATCTGCACGAGCTCCGGGTTCGAGCGGTAGGGCTGGGTCCAGTCGCGGTCGAGGCACGCGGCCGGTACGGCGTACCCCTGGCGTGACAGGTGGGCGAGGAACTCGTCGTACAGGGACCGCTCCGTCAGCAGCCGGCCGAGCTCGGCCGCGGCGGACTCGTCGTGGGCGAACACCTTGACCATGTCGGGGTTCTTGTTGCCGAGCAGGAACTCGACCTCGCGGTACTGCGCCGACTGGAAGCCCGATGAAGTCGCCAGGAAGGGGCGGATCTGCGCGTACTCCGACGGCGTCAGCGTCGCGAGCACCGACCACTGGTCGGTGATCGTGTGCTGGATGTGCTTGACCCTCGCCATCCGCTTGAGAGCGGGCGCCAGCTCGTCGGTGGCCAGCAGCGAGCGTGCCGAGCGGAGCTCGTGGACCATCAGCTTGAGCCAGAGCTCCGTCGTCTGGTGCTGGACGATGAAGAGCAGCTCGTCGTGCTGGGGCGGGTCGCTCAACGGCTCCTGCGCGGAGAGGAGGCGATCGAGCCGGAGGTAGTCGCCGTACGACATCTGGCGGCTGAAGTCCCGCTCGATGCCCTGCTCGAGGGGGCGCTCGTTGGTGGCGTCGCTCACGCGCCCGACCCTAGCCGTGCCGGCCGGGGACCCAGCGCCGTTATCGTCGCCAGCCATGGACGCCGATGTGATCGTCGTAGGGCACGGACTCGCCGGTCTGGCGGCGGCCGCGGAGGCTGCGGATGCCGGCCGCAGCGTCGTGCTGGTCGACCAGGAGCCCGAGCAGTCGCTCGGCGGCCAGGCCTTCTGGAGCCTCGGCGGGCTGTTCCTCGTCGACACGCCGGAGCAGCGACGGATGGGCGTGCACGACAGCCACGACCTCGCCTGGTCGGACTGGATGGGGAGCGCCCAGTTCGACCGCGAAGAGGACCTCTGGCCGCGCCGCTGGGCCGAGGCGTACGTCGATTTCGCGGCAGGGGAGAAGCGGTCCTGGCTGCGGTCGATGGGGCATCGGCTCCGGCCGCACCGCCGGGCGCGGCGGCTGCGGACGGCCACCGGCTCTGCAGGAGCTGCGCTCCGGTCAACCGGGTGGCGCTCGCTGCGCTCGTGGGCTCGATCATCGAACCTGTCGGCACGGGGCCGTAGGTTGAGTCCGTGACGGAGGCGGCGCGGCGGGAGTGGCGACCCGACTGGCCGGTGTCCGTGCTCGGTGCCATCGGGTCGCTCAAACGGGGTCCGGCCGACCCGACGTTCCGTGTCGACGGCGACGACGTCTGGCGGGGGATCCGCACTCCCGACGGCCCGGTCTCCCTGTGCTTCCGCGGCCGCGCGCGCGACGCCGACGTGCTGGCGGAGGCGTGGGGTCCGGGCTCGAGCTGGGCCCTCGACCACGTGCCGGCGATGCTCGGCGCCGACGACGACCCGGCGGGCTTCCGCCCCGAGCTCCACCCGCTCGTCGCCGAGGCCGCTCGCCGCCGTCCGCATGTCAGGTTCGGCGCCAGTCACCGGCTCTGGGAAGCGCTGGTGCCGGCGATCATCGAGCAGAAGGTCACCGGTCAGGAGGCCTTCGGCGGCTTCCGTCACCTCGTCCATCGGTACGGCGAGCGGGCACCCGGTCCGGGCCGCGACCTCAAGGTGTGGGTCCAGCCCGGCGCAGAGACGATCCGCCGCATCCCCTCCTGGGAGTGGCTGCGCATGCACATCGACCCGGCGCGATCGCGCACCCTGGTCAGAGCCGCGACCGTCGCCTCCACGCTCGACCGGCTCTCCCGCGAGGATGCCGACGCGAAGCTGCGCACCCTGCCCGGCATCGGGGAGTGGACCTCCGCCGAGGTGCGGTCACGGGCCTTCGGCGATCCCGACGCCGTGAGCTTCGGCGACTACCACATCGCGAAGGACGTCGGCTGGGCCGTGACCGGCACGCCGTACGACGACGACGAGCTGCGCGAGTTCCTGGAGCCCTGGCGACCGCAGCGCAACCGCGCGGTCGCCCTCATCCACGGCTTCGCCGGAGGTCGCCCGAGACGCGGTCCGCGGATGGCCCCACGCACCCACCTGCCCGCGCGCTGACGGTGGCCCGCGCCGCTAGCGTGGGCGCATGTCCCAGCCGGATCCCGCACGTCTCGACGCTGTTCTCGCGGACGCCTCCAGCGCCTGTGGCGCCCCTGGTGCCCAGGCCGTCCTGATCCGTGCCGGGTCCGTCGCCTGGGCAGGGCGGTACGCCGTGGCCGACCTCGAGACGCGGACCCCGGTCACCGACGACACGGTCTTCTGCCTGGCCAGCCTCGGCAAGACCCTGGTGGCAGCGGTGGCCCTGAGCCTTGTGGAGCAGGGACGCCTCGAGCTGGACGCCCCGATCTCCTCCCTGCTCGGCGACGAGGTGCCCGGCTCCCGGGTCGTCACGCCGCGGATGCTGCTCTCCCACACCTCCGGATATCCCGATCTGTACGACAGCCCCGAGGTGGCGGCGTTGATGGCCCCGGACGAGGACGAGCCCGGCAGTGGCGCGGCGTTCGACCCGGACCGCCCGTTCACGTGGGCGATGCTCGTGCCGGGCATCCGCGAACCCGTCGACCCCGGAGCCCGGTGGGAGTACTCCAACGCCGGCTACATCGTGCTGACCGAGATGCTCGTCCGGATCCTGGGCGGGGCCGATGGGCTGAAGGCCGCATGGGATGAGATCGCGGCCCGGTCCGGTGCCCCGCTCGGCGACGAGGTCCTCACGATGGACCGGTCCACGGCCCGCCATCTGGCGCACGGCTACGACCAGCGCAAGGACGGCACCCTCGTCGACCCGTACGCCGCCCACGTGCCGTCCGGCGTACCGACCGACCTGTTCGGGCTCCCCTTCGGCGACGGCCTGTTCGCCGGCACTGCAATCGGCGTCGCGACGTTCCTCGACGGCCTGTTCGTCCGGCAGACCGTGCTGGCTCCGGCCACGCTCGAGACGATGACGACGACGAGCGCTCAGGCTGCCGCGGCCGAGGCGCACGATCCCGACCTGACGACGTACGGGCTGGGGACCTTCCGGGTGAGCGCTCCAGTGGGTGTCTGGCAGGGACATCGCGGGACGTACGCCGGCTTCACGACCATCGGGGCCTGCTCGCGGGATCTCGACTCCACCCTCGTGGTGCTCACCAACGTCTCGGGTGAGGAGCACGCGGCCCGCGCCGTGTGGACCGCCCTGGCCGGCGAGCTCGTCGGAGGGGATGTCACAGGAGCGGGCGCAACGGGTTGAGCACGAACTCGGTGAAGCGCCGGTACATGTCCCGCGCCTCCCACTCCGCCTTCGTGAGCTCCAGACAGTTCGACTCGTCCACCCGGAAGATCTCCTCGAGCGACCCCGCCAGCTCGGGGTCGATGATCTCGACGTTGATCTCGTAGTTGCCGGTCAGGCTGAGCCGGTCGATGTTCGCGGTCCCGACGGTCGACCAGGTGCCGTCGATGGTGGCGGTCTTGGCGTGCACCATGGCGTCGCGGTACCGCATCACCTTCACACCGGAGTCCAGCAGCTGGGAGAAGTAGCCGCGCGAGATCCAGTCGGACACGACGTGGTTGGACTTGGCCGGGATCAGGAGGCGTACGTCGACGCCGCGTCGCGCGGCCGCGGTCAGGGCCTCCGCGAAGTCCGGGTCCGGGAGGAAGTACGCCGTGGTCAGCCAGATGTTCCGGCTGGCCCGGGTGATGGCCTCGATGTACATGGACCGGATGGGGAACATCCAGAGCCGTGGCACGTTGCGGTGGAACCGGATCGTCGGCTCCCAGGTCGACGCGGTCTCGAGCAGCAGGGGTCGCTCGCTGGCCCGGAAGCGGCGACGCCGGTTGAGGTTCCAGAAGTCGGCGAACGCGCGCTTGAGGTCCCAGACCCCCGGGCCGGTGATCCGCACGTGGGTGTCGCGCCACTCCGTCGCGTAGGTCTCACCGAGGTTGTAGCCCCCGACGAACCCGACGGAGTCGTCGACGACGAGGATCTTGCGGTGGTCGCGGCCGTAGCGCCGCAGGTCGAACGGCCGCCACCCCGCGGCGTACACGGGATAGCGCAGCACCTTGATGCGCCGGTCGAACCGCTTGAAGCGGGGCGAGACCACGAGGTTGGCGAACGCGTCGTAGATCAGGAACACCTCGACGCCGCGTGCGGCCGCCGCCTCGACCGCGGTCTTGAACCGCTGCCCGACCTCGTCGGCCTTCCAGATGTAGGTCTCCAGCAGGACCTGCCGTTGCGCCCCGTCGATCGCGGCGAGCATGTCGTCGTACAGGTCGGTGCCGAAGGTGTACGTCGTCACCTCGCCGTCGCCGACCGCGGCCGTGCTCGGCGGCGCGGTCGGGAACGACGCGGCCCGATGCTTCCCACGCCGGCGGTAGGAGTCGATCAGCGTCATCCCGATCGCCACCAGGAACGGCGTGGCCACGATCCCGAGCGCGGCCCGTCGGACTCGTGGGAGCCAGCGATCGGCCGCCGTCGACGTGGATCGGGAGCGCACGTTGCCAAACTACCGACCCGCAGGCAGCGGACGACCGGGACGACGCCACGACGCTCATGGCAAGATCGCGCGTGATGAGGGAATTCACGGGAAACCGGCGCTTCCGTGACGCCCCGGCCTGGTGGCGCACGCTTCGCGACAACAAGCGGCGGTACAAGCAGCTGTACGGCAGACGGATGCATCTGCTCCGGCCGCGCACGCACAGCGAGTGGATCCACCACTACAAGTTCGTGCGACGCGACTCCTGGTTACCCCGACTGACGGACAAGGTCGACGCGAAGGAGTTCATCGCCGAGCGGGTGGGCGAGGAGTTCGTCATCCCGACGTACTGGTCGGGACGCGAGCTCCCGCCGCGCCGCGAGCGTCGAGCATGGCCGCGGCCGTACATCATCAAGGCCGCGCACGGTTGCCACCAGAAGGCCGAGGTTCCCGCGTCCGGTCGCATCCGATGGGACAAGATCGAGCGCAAGGTCGACGGCTGGATGCAGAGCACCTACGGCGGCCGCGGAGGGGAGTGGCAGTACGCCCGGCTCCCCAAGCGACTCATCGTCGAGCAGCGCATCGGCGAGTCCGGCGTCTATCCCGACGACTACAAGTTCTGGGTCTTCCAGGGCCGTGTCCACTTCATGCACTGGTTCACCGACCGGGGCCTCCCGACGTACGGCGGGCGGATCGTCGACCGGGACTGGAACGAACCGTTCCGGTCGATCTCCCAGCGCACCCACGAGCGCTTCCCGCCGAGGCCGGAGTCGCTGGAGACGATGATGTGGCTCGCCGAGACCCTCGGGGAGGGTTTCCGCTTCGTGCGCGTGGACCTCTACGAGGTCGACGGTCGGCCGTACGTCGGCGAACTGACCTTCACGCCGTCGGCCGGCTTCCACACCCTCGACCCCGACAGTGTCGACTTCGAGCTCGGGAAGCTGTGGCGCAAGCCGCGCCGCCCGCGTTTCCCGGCCACGCCGCGACCGGCGAACGACGCGGCACCCGTGGAGTCGTCCCACGACGGGGTCCTGGCGCGGACCGGAGGCCGCTCGGACTAGTGTCTGCGGCGGAGGGGAGTACTCCCTCGCGGACGCGTCGTCATCACGGCGGGACATCCCGACCCGGCGCCCCGGCCTCCCGGTGACCGCAGCACCACCGGCCGGTGGAGGAGACCTCCGGTACGTCGCGCACGTCCGGAGGTTCCATGCACACCACAGTCCCCGTGCCCCTGTGGGTCGCGGCCGCGGTCATCCTGGTCCTGCTGGTCGCGGCCGACCTGGTCGCGGTGGCGCGGCGCGACGAGCGGCCGAGCCTGCGTACCTGCTTGTGGTGGGTGGGCGCCAACGTCACGGCCGCTGCCCTGTTCGGCGTCGCCCTGCTCGCCACGGACGGGCGGGCCGGCACCGAGTTCTTCGCCGGCTACCTCACCGAGTACAGCCTCAGCGTCGACAACCTGTTCGTGTTCCTGGTCATCATGAACACCTTCGGGGTGCCCGCCGCGGCGCGTGACCGCACGCTGCTGATCGGCATCGTGCTGTCGTTCGTGATGCGGGCCGTGCTGATCGTCGGCGGCACCTGGCTGGTCTCGGCGGCGTCGTGGACCTTCTACCTCTTCGGGCTGCTGCTGGTGTACACCGCCATCGGGCTGCTGAAGGAGACCGACGAGGACGCGGACTTCCAGGAGTACGCCGTGCTGCGCTGGCTCCGTCGCTACCTGCCGATCGCGCCGGCGTACGACGGCGACCGCTTGCGGACCAGGATCGACTCCCAGACGCTGTGGACGCCGCTCGTCGTCGTGGTCGCGGCGATCGCGGTCGCCAACGTCGTGTTCGCGCTCGACTCGATCCCGGCCATCCTCGGTCTGACCACCGACGCGTTCGTGATCCTGACCGCCAACGCGTTCGCGCTGCTCGGCCTGCGCCAGCTGTTCTTCGTGGTGGAGGCCCTGTTGACCCGTCTGGTCTACCTGCAGCCCGCCCTCGCCCTGGTCCTGGCCTTCATCGGGGTCAAGCTCATCCTGGAGGGGCTCCGCGGGTCGCATGTCCGTCACCTGGGCGCCCTGGCCGTGCCCGAGATCGGGATCCTTCCCTCGCTCGCCTTCATCGTGGGCGTGCTGGGCATCGCCGCGATCGCCAGCCTTACGCTCGGGGCGCGCACCACCACCGATCGCTAGGAGCCTCCCGATGACGAGCGTCGCCCGAGCCGTGCTCGAGGTCCTGGGCGGCGCCGGCGTACGCAGGGTCTTCGGTCTGCCCGGCGTGCACAACCTTGCGTTCTGGCGCGACGGAGGCCCTGCGACACCGCCGATCGTGCTGGTGCGCCACGAGCAGACGGCGGTGTACGCCGCGGACGGTCTGGCGCGGGCCACCGGCGGGCTCGGTGCCGCATTGACCACGACGGGGCCCGGGGCCGCGAACGCCGTCGCCGCCTTCGGCGAGGCCGCCACCAGTCACAGCCCCGTGGTCCTGGTCGCCAGCGAGATCTCGACGAAGCTCCGGCGGCCGGGTGTGGTCCGTGGTGCGCTGCACGAGTCGCTGGACCAGGCCGCCCTGTTCGAGCCGCTGGCGAAGGCCGTCCTCAGGCCGCGCACCGCCGACGAGGCGGTGCGCGCCGTGGCCCTGGCGGTGGACGTGGCGATGACCAGCCCACGCGGGCCGGTCTACGTGGACATCCCGACCGACGTGCTCGACGAGGCGGTGTCGCTCGAGCTGACCTCGGCCGCTCCGCATCGGGTTGTCGCCGACCCGTCCGCTCTCGATCGGGCGGTCACCGCCCTCGACGAGGCCGGCTCGATCGTGATCTGGGCCGGCGGTGGGGTGATCGAGGCCGAGGCGACGGCCGAGCTCGCTGCCCTCGCCGACCACCTGTCGGCTCCCGTGGTCACGACGTTCGCCGGCCGCGGTGCGGTGCCGCACGACCACCGGTGGCTCGTGGGGTTGCCCCCGCACGAGCCCGAGGTCGCGGCGTACGTCGCCGGCGCCGATCTCATGCTCGCCGTGGGCACGGCGTTCGACGGCCCGATGACGCGCAACTGGGCGATGCCGCGACCGCCCGTGCTGGTCTCGGTCAACGTCAGCGAGACGGACCTGGTCACGAACTTCGAGCCGGACGTCGGAGTCCTCGGTGACGCCAAGGCCGTCCTCGGCGAGCTGCTGACCCGGTTGGAGCCGCGCGTGGGTGACGATTCCGGCCTGCGGTCGATGCGCAGCCGGACCTGGGAGAGGTTGCGCGCCGAGCCGTCCGGAGGGCCGGCCCTCGCATTCCTCGACGCCGTCAACGCCGCGGTGCAGGGCGCGGACGCGACGGTCGTGGTCGACATGACGATCCCGGGCTACTGGTTCGGGGGCTACGGCCGCGTCGGTCGCCCGCGTGGTCTCCAGTACCCGATCGGCTGGGGGACGCTCGGCTACGCGCTCCCGGCGTCCATCGGGGCCGCGGTCGTCCGGGAGCATCCCGTGCTCGCGATCTGCGGCGACGGCGGGTTCATGTACGCCGTGGGCGAGCTCGCGGTGCTGCGACAGGAGGACCTGCCGGTGACCGTGCTCGTCGTCGACGACGGTGGCTACGGGATGCTCCGCTACGACCAGGACCACGCCGGCGACGAGCGACACGGGGTCGACCTGGTCCGGCCGGACTTCGTGGCGCTGGCCCGGGCGTTCGGCGTACCGGCGGTCCTGGTGGGTGGTGGAGACGCAGACCTGGCCACCGCTCTGGCCGACGCTCTCGCGGCCGGGGGTCCCCGCCTGGTGGTGGTGGAGCTGGCGCTCACGCCGCCGCGCACGACCTCGCCGCGGTGGCACGATCCCGCCTGAGCCTTGCCGCCAGGCTCCCGCATCGGCAGGATCCCGTGCGTGGGGGACGTGAGGGTCTGGGAGGAGATCCGTGCCCGCTGGCGCGCGGCACGGCAGGCGAGCCGTCGCCATGTCGAGGTGTTCGGACGACGACCCCGGCTCCTCTTCCTGCGGACGCACTCCGAGCGGGTCCACCGCACCAAGGTGTTTCGTCGGGACTCCCGACTGCCGATCCTGGCCGACAAGATCGAGGCGAAGGCCTACATCGCCGAACGCGTCGGTCCCGAGTACGTCGTCCCCACGCTGTACGCCGGGGACGCCCTGCCACCTCGCAAGGAGCGCACCTGGGCCCGCCCCTTCTTCGTCAAGGCCAGCCACGGCTCCGGGTGGCAGGTTCGCGTGCCGGACGACGGGCCGACGCGGTGGGCCAAGGTGGAGCGGAACGTCGACACCTGGCTGAGCACGACGTACGGCGAGAACGGCGGGGAGTGGCACTACGCCCGGATGCCACGGCGCATCCTCGTGGAGCCACACCTCGGTGACCCCGAGCGGTGGCCGGACGACTACAAGCTGTGGGTGTTCCACGGCCGCGTCCACTTCGTGCACTGGCTCACGGCGCGGAGCACGCAGGATCACGGGGGCCGCTACCTCGACCGCGAGTGGAGCCCGGTCAGCTTCCGGTCGCTGAAGTACCCGACGTACCCCTTCGTCCCGCCCCGCCCACAGAGCTGGGACACGATGCTCTGGATCGCCGAGCGGATCGGCCAGGAGTTCACCTTCGTACGCGTCGACCTGTACGAGGTGGACGGACATCCCTACGTCGGCGAGCTCACGTTCACGCCCACCGCCGGTTACCACCGGCTCGACCCTCCGGAGACCGACCTGATGCTCGGACAGCTGTGGCGCAAGCCGCGGTGGCGCTCCGCGCCGGCGCCACGCCCCGAGCAGCTTCCGGCCCGCGACCCGGTGAGGATGGAGCAGTGAGCGACCACGACCTGCCGGTCGTCGACGACTGGTTCGGTGTCGAGGACGTGGGGGAGGGCGTGACCAAGGTGACCGAGCCGCACCTCAGCGACCTCGTGTCCGCGAACCTGTGGTGGATCCGCGGCCAACGGCACGACGTGCTCGTGGACACGGGCCTCGGGGTCGCCTCTCTCCGCGAGCACCTGCCCGACGTGCTCGCCCACGACACGATGGCCGTGGTGAGCCACACGCACCTGGATCACACCGGTGGGGCGCACGAGTTCGGCCAGGTGGCGGTCCACGACCTCGAGACCGACGCGATGGCGGTGCCGCCGCCGGCGAGCCTGCACGCGCCCACCGAGATGGAGCTTCTCGGGCTGAGCATCCCCGACTCCTATGCGCTGCCCGACTCCCTCCTCGAGGCCGTCCCCGAGCCCGGCTACGACCCGTCCGCCTTCGCGATCCGGCCGGCGACCGTCACCCGGGCGCTCTCCGACGGTGACGTCATCGACCTCGGCGACCGACGGCTCCGCGTGATCCACGCTCCCGGCCACACGCCCGGCAGCATCCTGCTGTACGACGAGGACCTCCGCTGGCTCTACACCGGCGACGTCGTCTACGACGGAGCGCTGTTTCGACGAGATGTACGGCGCGGACATCCCGTCGTACGTCGAGTCGATGCGCCGGATGCGGGACCTCGACGTCGCGATGGTCCACCCCGGCCACGACAACTCCTTCGACGGTGACCACATGCGCCACCTGATCGACGCCTACCTCACGCTGCGCTCGGGTTACTGACCCGCGCACGCGCCCACGTCGCGCCCTCGTCCCCTCGGGCTCGACTGCGCGGCTTGTCGGTGGCGCTGTCTAGGCTGGGCGTATGCGACCCGTGACCGACCTGGAGCGCCGTGTGGCGCCGTTCGAGGTGGTCTCCGACTACCAGCCGAGCGGCGACCAGCCGGCGGCGATCGAGGAGATCGTGCGCCGCGTCAAGGGCGGAGTCAGCGACATCGTCCTGCTCGGCGCGACCGGCACGGGCAAGACGGCCACGGTGGCCTGGGTGGCCGAGCAGGTCCAGCGCCCGATCCTGGTCCTCCAGCCGAACAAGACGCTCGCGGCGCAGTTCGCCAACGAGCTGCGGCAGCTCTTCCCCCACAACGCGATCGAGTACTTCGTCTCCTACTACGACTACTACCAGCCCGAGGCCTACGTCCCGCAGACCGACACCTACATCGAGAAGGACTCCTCGATCAACGAGGAGGTCGAGCGGCTACGTCACTCCGCGACCAACTCCCTGCTCACCCGTCGCGACGTGATCGTGGTGTCGACGGTGTCGTGCATCTACGGCCTCGGCACCCCGCAGGAGTACGTCGACCGGATGCTCAAGCTGAAGGTCGGCGACGAGCGCGACCGCGACTCGATCCTGCGACGGCTGGTCGAGATCCAATACACGCGCAACGACATGACCTTCACCCGTGGCACCTTCCGGGTCCGCGGCGACACCCTCGAGATCTTCCCGGTCTACGAGGAGCACGCGGTGCGCGTGGAGTTCTTCGGCGACGAGGTCGAGCGGCTGATGACCCTTCACCCGGTCACCGGCGAGGTGATCAGCGAGGACAAGGAGCTCTACGTCTTCCCGGCGACGCACTACGTCGCGGGACCCGAGCGCATGCAGCGGGCGGTCAGCGGCATCGAGGCCGAGCTCGAGGAGCGGCTGGCGACGTTCGAGACGCAGGGCAAGCTGCTCGAGGCGCAGCGGCTGCGGATGCGCACGACGTACGACGTCGAGATGATGCGGCAGGTCGGGTCCTGCGCCGGCATCGAGAACTACTCGATGCACATCGACGGCCGCGACCACGGCACCCCGCCCAACTGCCTGCTCGACTACTTCCCGGAGGACTTCGTCCTCGTCATCGACGAGTCGCACGTCGCCGTGCCTCAGGTGGGCGGCATGTACGAAGGCGACATGTCCCGCAAGCGCAACCTGGTCGACCACGGCTTCCGGCTGCCCAGTGCGATGGACAACCGCCCGCTCCGGTGGGAGGAGTTCCTCGAGCGGATCGGCCAGACGATCTACCTCTCGGCCACCCCCGGCAACTACGAGCTGGACAAGGTCGGCGGCGACGTCGTCGAGCAGATCATCAGACCCACGGGGCTGATCGACCCCGAGGTCGTGGTCAAGCCGACCAAGGGCCAGATCGACGACCTGATCCACGAGATCAACACCCGCACCGAGAAGAACGAACGCATCCTGGTCACCACGTTGACCAAGAAGATGTCGGAGGACCTCACCGACTACCTCCTCGACGCCGGCATCCGCACCCGCTACCTCCACTCCGAGGTCGACACCCTCAAGCGCATCGAGCTGCTGCGCGACCTGCGGCTCGGTGACTACGACGTCCTGGTCGGCATCAACCTCCTGCGCGAGGGGCTCGACCTGCCCGAGGTGTCGCTGGTGTCGATCCTCGACGCCGACAAGGAGGGCTTCCTGCGGTCCGACAAGTCGCTGATCCAGACGATCGGTCGTGCCGCACGCAACGTGTCCGGTCAGGTGCACATGTACGCCGACAAGATCACACCGTCGATGGAGTCCGCGATCGACGAGACCAACCGTCGTCGCGCCAAGCAGGTCGCCTACAACACCGAGCGCGGCGTCGACCCGCAGCCGCTGCGGAAGAAGATCGCCGACATCACCGAGATGCTCGCCCGCGAGGGCGAGGACACCCAGGCACTGCTCGCGACCTGGGCGGGCACCGAGGCCAAGGGCCGCGCCGGTGGCGTGAAGGTCCGGCAGCCGGTGCCGTCACTCGGCCAGCTCAACGCGGCCGGACACGCGGAGGGCGTGGCCGGACTGCCGAGCGCGGAGCTGGCCTCGCTGATCCAGGAGCTGACCGACCAGATGAAGACCGCGGCCGGCGAGCTCCAGTTCGAGCTCGCCGCCCGGCTGCGCGACGAGGTCAACGACCTCAAGAAGGAGCTCCGGCAGATGATGGAGGCGACGAAGTGAGGAGGGACGCCGACCGAGGAACGAGGTCTGCCGGTTCCGACGAGCGAGGAGCCGCGCGAGCGCAGCGACCGCTGGCGACCACGTAGTCCTGTGGACGTCGAGCGGATGCGCGACTACTGCGCCGCCAAGCCCGGCGCCTGGCCCGACTTCCCGTGGGAGCACGAGCACCCGGTGTTCAAGGTCGGGGCGGGAGAGCGAGGCAAGATCTTCGCGTTCCTCGGTGGTGCGGGCGTCGGGATCAAGGCCGGCCGCAGTCGCGAGGTGGCCGACGAGTGGCTCCAGCGATACCCGGACAGCGCCTCGGTGATGGCCTATATCGGCCGCTCGGGGTGGAACGACCTCTCCTTCAGCGGCATCCCGGACGACGACCTGCTCGAGGCGGTCGACGCGTCCTACCGACTGGTCGTCGAGGGCCTGCCGAAGAAGGTGCGGCCCGAAGGTTGGGAGCGCGCGTAGTACGAACGTTCGTACTACGCGTGACTCAGGCCTCCTCGGTCTTCTCCTGCTCCGAGAGGATGGGTGCGGACTTCGACCCCTTGGACGACTTCGACTTCGGCGGCTCGAGGGCCTTCGCCTGCTTGCGCTCCAGCTTCTCGACCCGGCCGTCCACGATCGACTGCCGGCTCGCGAGGACGCGGACGAGGTTCCCTGCCGTGGGGATCAGCACGAAGAGCGGCCAGACGAAGTAGTCGTGCCCGGTCATGAACCAGATCGCCCAGCAGATCAGGTTGGGGATCAGGAACCCCATGATCGCCTCGCCGCGCTTCTCCTTGAAGTAGCCCTCGGCCTGGCGCTGCAGGTCGGGGCGAGCCACGAGGCTGACCGAAGGTGTGCCGGCGTCGACCATGAGGTCGTGGAGGGGCGGCACCAGGTCGCCGTAGGTCTTGGCGGCGTCGACCTGGGTGGTGCGCTCCTCGAGCTCGTCGCGGTCGATCCGCCCTTCGGCGTACGCCTCGGCGAGGGCGTCGTGGACCACGGCCCGGTCGCGGTCCGAGGCCCGCATGCCGGCGTACGCCGGATCGCGCGGGTCGTGCTCGAACCGCCGCCAGAGGCTGCCGCTGCTCCCCGTGGTCACCGGCTCATCGTAGGACGAGAGTCCACCCGTGCCCCGGTCACCAGGGAGGCCGACCGGCCCGAGCCCTCGAGCGACGCCTCGACCACACCCCCGTCGCGATCCGAGGCATGCAGGATGACTCCCGGCTCGACGACGAGGGCGACGTGGTGCGCGGGCTTGTCCGGGAGCGCGAAGAAGTAGAGGTCACCTCGGCGCACCTCGTCCGCGCCCACCGACGGGAGGGCCGTGGCTTGGTCGCGGGCGTCGCGCGGGAGGACCGTCCCCCGGGAGCGATGGACCAGGTGGACGAGTCCCGAGCAGTCGATGCCGCGACCGTTCAGCCCTCCCCAGACGTACGGCGTGCCGAGCAGCGTGCGGGCCAGGTCGATCGGGTCGTCCACGTCGGCGGGGAAGGTGCCATCGGGCACGTGGAGGTCGGGCGAGCCGTCGGCCTCGGCGCCCAGGTGATCGAGGTCGACCCACCCGGGATAGCCGTCCGCATCGAGTGACGACGGCTGCCACGGCACGATCACCTCGGCCCGGCCGTCCCGCTCCGTTCCGGTCGTGTGCACCGGCTCGCCGACGAGGGTCTCCGTGACGCGATCGTTGCGATCGGTTCCCGTCGAGGCGCGCCAGACCGGGGCGACATCGACCGAGACGAGCCGGAGGGTCATGCGACCACCTGGGCCCAGGCGGCAGCGGCGATGCGCGCGATCCCCGCCTCGCGCTCCTCCTCCGTGCCGGGCGCGGAGACGAGCACGGCCATGCCGATCGGGGGCAGGCCAGGGGCGCGGATCAGGGCGACGTCGTGGTTCACGCTGGAGATCCAGCCCGTCTTGTTGCCGATCGTCAGTCCCGACGGGAGCCCGGCCGGGATGCCGTTGCGGTACTCCTGGGCCAGCAACGTCTCCTCGCACGTGGCCGAGGCATCCGGACCGGCCAGGCGGCCGTCCGCGAGGGCGACGACCAGCCGGGCCATGTCGTCGGCGGTGATCAGGTTGTCGATCCCCGCGTCCCGGGCGGGGTAGTCCTCGATCCCGCGGACGATGGTGGTCCGCTCGGAGCACCCGGCGTCGGCCAGCACGGCCGCGACCTCCTCGGTGCCGACCTCGTCGAGGACCAGGTTGGTCGCGAGGTTGCCCGACACCGTCACCATCCGGTGCACCAGGTCTCGCAGGCTCACGTCGGTGCCGATGGCTGCCCAGGTCGCCGGATCGGAGTCCTCCTCCTGATCCAGCGCGAACCGGTGACCCGGCTTCTGGGAGTCGAAGTCGTTGCGCACCCGCACCAACCGGTCGAGGTCGCACCGTCGGCGCTCGGCGAGCCGATGCGCCGCGATCAGGATCGGGAGCTTCATGATGCTCGCGGAGTAGTGCCGGGCATCGGGCTCCACCGACACCCGGGGCTCGTGCTCGCCCGACACCCGGGCCACGACGGAGACGACGCCGTCCTTGCGGACGGAGTCGATGGCGGCGGACAGTCCGTGCTCGATCTGCGACGTACCCACGTGCGCATCGTAAGGAAAGCCCCGGGAACGAGCTCCGCCGGGCATACGATGCGGACCGCGTCACCGGTCGAGCCTGGGAGGGGGCTGGAGTCGTGTCGTCGGCGAACCGCTGGTGGACGATGCTCGTCGTCGTCCTGGTCCTGGGTGCCGTGCTCGGCGGTGCCCTGGCCTGGAGGACCCACGGTGATCGCGCGGACGCCGCCACGCGTGAGGAGCGGTACGGCGCCGTGCTGGCCGCCGCCGGCGCCGAGGTCACTGCATTCGTGAACATGCGCTACGACAGCGCGTCGGAGTCCGTCGACGCCGTGGCCGCGGGGGCGACCGGCGACTTCCGGGACCACTACACGCGGTCGGCGGACCAGGTGATCCGGGTCCTCGAGCGGCACAGGTCGCTGATGTCCGGACGGGTGGTCTGGTCGGGCGTGACGGCGATCAGCCCGGAGCGGGCGACCGTCATCGTCGCGACCACGGGCTCGGTCTCGAACACGCGGACCGACGGGACGACACGCCCGCGCGACTTCCGGTTCCGTGTCTCGCTCGAGCGCGAGCGAGGGCGCTGGCTCACCTCGGACATCGAGTTCGTGGGGGACTCCCGGTGACCCGGCGTACGGCGGTGCTGCTGGGGTCGGGCTCCCTGGTGTTGGCCGCGGCCATGGCGGGGGAGGCGTGGTACCTCTGGGGAGCCTCGGACCCCACACCGACGGCCCAACGCCCCGTCGTCGTCGGCGACATCGACGCTCAGAGCGCGGTCGACGTCGCCGCCACCGACACCGCCGCGATCTTCACGGCTTCCTGGCGCTCCTACGACCAGCACCTCACCCGGGCGACCTCGCTGATGACCACGGACATGGCCGACCGCTACCGCACGACGGCCGAGCCGGTGCGGGCCCGCGTCGTCGCGAGCCAGACCGACACCACGACCCGGGTCGCCGCGCGCGGGGTCGTCCGCGCCACGTCGAACGAGGTCGTGGCGCTGCTGTTCCTCGACCAGCGGACGACCGCCGGCGGTGGCCCCCCGTCGTACACCGCCCGACGGGCGCTGGTGACGATGGTGCACACCGACCGCGGCTGGCTCGTGGCCAACGTGCAGACGCGCTAGCAGACCCGACGAGCCGGTCGGGAGCACGGACACGCGGCGGACACGTTGACCTGGATCGGGCCCGGTGCGGGAAGGTAGCCACGTGCCACACCACGACACCGACCTGGCCATCATCGGCGCGGGACCGACCGGACTGTTCGCCGCCTACTACTCAGGCTTCCGTGATCTCCGCGTCGCCGTGATCGACTCGCTGCCCGAGCTCGGCGGCCAGGTCACCGCGATGTATCCGGAGAAGCAGATCCTCGACGTCGCCGGTTTCCCGTCGGTCAAGGGACGAGATCTGGTCGACAAGCTCGTGGAGCAGGCGAACACGGCCGAGCCGGAGTACATCCTGGACCGCACCGCGAGCGGGTTGGCGAGCACCGACGACGACGTGACGATCACGCTGGACGACGGCAGCACGGTCACGGCGAAGGCGCTCCTGATCACCGCGGGCATCGGCAAGTTCAGCCCCCGTGCGCTGCCTGCCGGGGACGGCTGGCTGGGCCGTGGGATGGAGTTCTTCGTGCCGAGCTTCGCGCCGTACGCCGGCAAGGACGTCGTCATCGTCGGCGGCGGCGACTCGGCGTTCGACTGGGCGATCAACCTGGAGCCGGTGGCGAGGTCCATCACCCTGGTCCATCGCCGCGACGCCTTCCGCGCCCACGAGCGCACCGTCCAGGCCGTGCGTGACTCGAGCGCCGAGATCATCACCAAGGCCCAGGTCACCGGGCTCTTCGGAGAGCCGACCGTGTCGGAGATCGAGATCACCGTCGACGGCCAGGAGCCCGTACGCCGCCCGGCCCAGGCCGTGGTCGCGGCCCTCGGGTTCATCGCGGACCTCGGGCCGCTGCAGCAGTGGGGCATCGAGGTGGTCAAGCGCCACATCGTCGTCGACTCGACGATGCAGACCAACCTCCCGCGGGTGTTCGCTGCGGGCGACGTGACGGAGTACCCCGGCAAGGTCCGCCTGATCGCGGTGGGCTTCGGCGAGGCTGCGACGGCCGTCAACAACGCAGCGGTCGCCATCGACCCGTCCGCCCACGTCTTCCCCGGCCACTCCAGCGAGGCGTGACCCGCGCCGAGACGGCCCCCGGGCCACCGGTTAGGGTCGGACCTACTGGCCGGTAGCAAGAGCGGCCGCGTCCCGGAAGGCGGACCTCGTGCGCGTCGCCCTGCTGTCGTACCGCAGCAAGCCGCACTGCGGCGGACAGGGCGTCTACGTCCGACACCTCAGCCGTGAGCTGACGCGGCTCGGGCACGAGGTCGAGGTCTTCTCCGGACAGCCCTACCCGGACGTCGACGAGGGCGTCCGGCTGACGAGGGTGCCCAGCCTCGACCTGTACCGCGAGCCCGACCCGTTCCGGACGCCCCGGCTCCACGAGTACCGCGACCTGGTCGACGTGCAGGAGGTGGCGACCATGTGGACCGCGGGCTTCCCCGAGCCGCGCACGTTCAGCCGGCGCGTCCTGCGGGTCCTGCGCGAGCGGGCCGGCGAGTTCGACGTCGTCCACGACAACCAGAGCCTGGGCTCGGCGCTGCTCGGTGTCGAGGCCGCCACCGGGCTGCCGCTGGTGGCGTCGATCCACCATCCGATCAGCATCGACCGCCGGATCGACCTCAGCGCGGCGCCGACCTGGCAGAAGCGTGCCTCGCTGCGGCGGTGGTACGCCTTCGTGCGGATGCAGGCACGCGTGGCCCGGAGGATGCGCATGGTGCTGGCGCCGTCCGAGGCGTCCAAGCGCGACGTGGTCCGGGAGTTCGGCCTCGAGCCCGACCGGGTGCGCGTCGTGCTGCTGGGCGTGGACGACGGGTTCGTCCCGCCGACCGACCCGCGTGTGCCCGGACGGATCCTGGCCATGGCGAGTGCGGATGCCCCGATGAAGGGCATTGCGACCCTGCTCGAGGCCTTCGCCAAGCTCCGGACCGAGCGGCCCGAGCTCGAGCTGCTCCTGGTCAGCCGTCCGAAGCCTGGTGGTCACACCGAGCGGCTCCTGGACGAGCTGGCGATCCGCGACCACGTGCGCTTCGTCCACGACGTCACCGACGCCGAGCTGGTCACCTTGATGGGCTCGGCCGAGATCGCGTGCGTGCCCAGCCTCTACGAGGGCTTCTCGTTGCCGACCGCTGAGCTGATGGCGACCGCGACGCCGCTGGTCGTCTCGCGTGCGGGTGCGATCCCCGAGGTGGTCGGGCCCGACGGGCTCTGCGCCGACCTGGTGACGCCGGGCGACGTCGGTGAGCTGACGGCGGCACTGGGCTCGTTGCTCGACGACCCCGCACGACGCTCGCGGTACGGCGCGGCCGGACGCCGACGAGTCGAGGAGCTGTTCAGCTGGCGGGCGGTCGCGGCGGCCACCGTCGCGGCGTACGACGACGCCGTCACGGACTTCCGGTCTCGACAGGCTCGACCAGCGAGGAGGACCCGTGCTCACCGTTGACTTCGACCGGCTCGGGCTGCGGCCGGGGGAGCGCGTGCTCGATCTCGGCTGTGGGGCCGGTCGGCACGCCTTCGAGATGTACCGCCGGGGCGCGGACGTCCTCGCCTTCGACCAGGACGCCGACGAGCTCTCGCGGGTGCGCGACATGTTCGTGGCCATGGCCGACGCGGGCGAGGTGCCCGCCGGTGCGGAGGCGGACGTGAAGGAGGGCGACGCACTCGCCCTGCCCTTCGCCGACGACGAGTTCGACCGGATCGTGGCCGCGGAGATCCTGGAGCACGTGCCGGCCGACATCCAGGCCATCGCCGAGCTGGCGCGGGTGCTGCGGCCGGGCGGCACCATCGCGCTCACCGTGCCGCGCTGGTTCCCCGAGGTCATCTGCTGGAAGCTGTCGCGCGAGTACCACGACGTCCCGGGCGGCCACATCCGCATCTACACCGACGCGGAGCTCGTGACCAAGGCCGAGAACGCCGGCCTGGTGTACGACGGTCGCCACTACGCCCACGCCCTCCACGCGCCGTACTGGTGGATCAAGTGCGCCGTCGGCGTCGGCAACGACGACCACCCGCTGGCGAAGGCGTACCACCGCCTCCTCGTCTGGGACATCATGAAGCGACCCCGAGCGACCCGATGGGCGGAGCGGGCGCTCAACCCGGTGCTCGGGAAGAGCCTCGTGGTCTACCTGCACAAGCCGGAGCCCGCGGATGCCGACTGAGCTGCTCAGGCCCTCGGAGGTGGCGGCTTCCGGGGCGGCCATCGAGTCCGTCCAGGAACCGACCGGTGCCATCCCGTGGACCGTCGGGGCGCACGTCGACGTGTGGAACCACGTGGAGGCCGCGATGGCTCTGCTCGTCGCCGACCGGATGGCCGCCGTCGACGCCGCCTGGTCGTGGGTACGCCGCACGCAGCGCGCCGACGGGTCGTGGCCGCTGAAGGTCGTCGGCGAGGTCGTCGAGGACGCCAGCGGCGACACGAACATGACGGCGTACGTCGCGGTCGGGGTCTGGCATCACTGGCTGGTACGCCGCGACCTCGGCTTCGTCGTCGCGCACTGGCCGATGGTGCGTCGTGCGCTCGACCTCGTGTGCGGGTTCCAGCTCCCGTTCGGAGGCATCGCGTGGTCGCAGGAGTGGTACGACGGGCGCCCGGGCACCGTCAACGCCGACGCGCTGCTGGCGGGCTCGTCGAGCATCCATCAGGCGCTGCGTGCCGGGCTGACCCTGGCCGAGCTCCTCGACGACCCCCAGCCCGAGTGGGAGCTCGCCGCCGGACGTCTCGGTCATGCGCTCCGTGAGCACCGCGACCGCTTCCTCGACAAGTCGACGTACTCGATGGACTGGTACTACCCCGTGCTCGGCGGTGCCGTCCGCGGGCCCGCCGGTCGGGCCCTGCTCGATGCGCGCTGGGACGACTTCGTCGTGCCGGGTCTGGGCGTCCGGTGCGTCGACACGAACCCGTGGGTCACCGGTGCCGAGACCTGTGAGCTGGCCCTGGCCCTCGACGCCCTCGGTGACCGGGTGCGTGCCCGCCAGGTCTTCGCCGACGCCCAGCACCTCCGACAGGCCGACGGCTCGTACTGGACCGGCTACGTGTATCGCGACCGGGTCAACTGGCCGGCCGAGCACACGACGTTCACGACCGCTGCCGCCCTGCTCGCGCACGACGCTCTCGCGGGGGTGACCGGTGGGGCCGGTGTCATCCGCGGCACGGGAATGGTGCCCGACCCCGAGCCACTCGGGCTCGAGTGCGGCTGCGCATCAACCGTGGCCGACGCCCTCGCCGGCCGCCCCTGACACACGGCGCAGCACCCGCAGCGACCCCACCACCTCGATCTCCTCGAACGTTCCGGAGGCCAGGGCGCGCAGGTACACGTCGTACGGCGGCCGGCCCCCGTCGGCCGGGTCGGGGAACACGTCGTGGATGGCCAGCAACCCTCCGGCGGTCACCCACGGCGCCCAGCCGGCGTAGTCCGCCTGCGCCGGGGTCTCGCCGTGCCCGCCGTCGACGAAGAGGAGCGAGAGGGGTGTCCGCCAGTACGCCGCGACCGTCGCCGACTCACCCACGACGGCGATGACGACGTCCTCGAGACCAGCGTCCTCGATGGTCCTCCGGAAGAACGGCAGCGTGTCCATGCGGCCGCTGGCCGCGTCGACCAGGTCGGGGTCATGGTGCTCCCAACCGGCCTGGTTCTCCTCGGACCCCCGGTGGTGGTCGACGGTGAAGACCACCCCGCCGACCTCGCGGGCCGCCGCACCGAGGTAGAGAGCGGACTTGCCGCAGTAGGTGCCGACCTCCAGCACCGGTCCCTGGGGCAGCCGCTCCCGGGCGAGCCGGTGGAGTGCCAGCCCCTCGTCGTCCGGCATGAAGCCGCGGGCGGCCCTGGCCAGGTCCAAGAGGTCGGGTGGCGGGCTCATCGCGGAGGCACGCTACCGGGTGGTCCGGGGCGGTTGTGGCGACGACGGGGAGGGTGGAGTCGGCGTACTGCTGCGCGCACGCCTGCAGCTGGGTGGCGCAGCGGGCGGCCTTCTTCAGGTCGGCGTTGCCGGGCTCGAGGGTGACGGTCCGGGTGCCCGGCTGGTGGGTCACGAAACGGGAGGCGTGTCCCGGGAAGTCGGGACGACTGCCCCTCACGCCCGGGGTCGCGCGCGGTGGAGAGTGAGGCGACCGATTCGACAGAGGGGGGCCGAGATGGAGCGACTGACCGAGCGAGAGCGCGAGGTGCTGACGCTCATCGCTCGCGGGATGTGCAACAGCGAGATCGCCGGAGAGCTGTACCTCAGCCAGGCCACGGTGAAGACCCACGTGGCCCGGGTGCTGCGGAAGATGGGGCTGCGCGATCGCACCCAGGCGGTCGTCGCGGCGTACGACCTCGGGATCGTGCGGCCGAGACACGTCGACCACTCGGCGCAGGTACTCCTCGCCTGGGCGTGACCTGCGACGACGTACGCCGGCAACTATGCTGCGTGCATGTCATCGCGTGCCTCCAACTTCTGCATCGACGCCGCCGACCCGTACGCCCAGACCATGTGGTGGGCGGAGGTGCTCGAGGACTTCACCGTCGACGACGCCTGGGCGATGAAGCCCGACGACGACGAGTGCGGCTTGACCGGCCCGGACGACCGTTACCTGCTGTTCCTCAAGGTGCCGGAGGCCAAGTCGGTGAAGAACCGCATGCACATCTGCCTGCGCCCGACCGATCGGAGCCGCGACGAGGAGATCGACCGGATCCTCGGCCTCGGCGCCACCCTGGTCGACGACCTGCGGAAGGGTGACCGCGGCTGGGTCGTGCTGGGCGATCCCGAGGGCAACGAGTTCTGCGTGCTCACGCCGTACCGGCCGTCGAGCGAGGCCGCGACCGGGTGACGTCCACCCGTGCGGCGGGCGCGGCAGCTCCCGCGACGATCCTGGTCGCCCGGCACGCGGACGCCGAGTACGAGACTCATCACTGGGCCGACGAGGGCGGCTCCCTGACGGCTCGCGGGCGCACCCAGGCGAGCGCACTGGCGCGCGATCTCGCGCGTCGCCGGGTCAGCCATGTCTGGACCAGCACCTACGCGCGCGCCGTCCAGACCGCCGAGATCGTCGGGGCGGGCCTCGGTGTCGCGGTGACGACTCGTGAGGGGCTCCGGGAGTTCTCGGTCGGCTCGATGGCGGGCTCGCGGGCGGAGGACCCGTTCGCGGACACCTACCGGTCCTGGCTCGACGGCGACCTCGATCGGCGGCTTCCTGGCGGGGAGACCGGCGCCGAGCTGCGCCACCGCATGCACCACGTGCTGCACGAGATCGCCGAGCGGCACCGCGGTGAGACGGTGCTGGCGGTCAGCCACGGCGGGTTGATGCGACTGACGCTGCCGCTGGTCCTGACTCGGGAGCCCGCGGACCCTCCCGCCCGACTCGGGAACTGCGCGGTCGTCGAGATCAGCGTCGACGACCACCACTGGACGTGCGTCCGGTGGCCGCAAGCCGCGCCGGTCTAGTCCTCGAGACGGCTCAGCGTGAGGTCGCGTGCGTCCGCGTAGCGCGCGCGGATCCCCGAGCCGTCGCCGGTCGGCTCGCACCGCGACCAGCCTTCCCGTCGCTGCTCCCAGCTCGGAGGCTCGCCTTCCGCTGCGAGCACCCAGGCGGCCTGGCGGGCGGCGCCGAGCGCGACGTACTCCTCGGCTGGCGGGACGTCGACGGGAACGCCGAGTACCTGCGCACCGATCTCCCGGACCGCGGGCGCAACTGCCGCGCCGCCGACCAGCAGGACCCGGCGCACGAGTGCGCCCTGGGCACGGAGCGCGTCCAACCCGTCGGCCAGGCCGCACCACAGCCCTTCGATCGCCGCCCGGGCCAGGTTGGCCGGCGTGGTGCCGGCGTGGGTGAGACCCAGGAACGAACCCGTCGCGTCAGGACGGTCAGGTGTCCGCTCGCCCTGGAGGTACGGCACGAGGACGACGCCCTGGGCACCCGCGGGCGCCCGGAGGGCGAGCTCACTGAGGCCTGCGTGGTCCACGCCGAGCAGGCGCGCGGTCGTGTCCAGCACCTGTGCGGCGTTGAGCGTCGCCACCAGCGGTAGGAACCGACCGGTGGCGTCGGCGAAACCTGCCACGGCTCCCGAGGCGTCCGCCGCGGATACCTCGGAGACCGCGCTGACGACACCCGACGTGCCGAGCGAGACCACCACGTCACCCGGACCCGCGCCGAGCCCGAGCGCGGCTCCCGCGTTGTCGCCGCATCCCGGCCCCAGGACCCACGGCGTCTGGGGCGCCACCTGAACGGCCGCGTACGGCGATGCCACGTGGGGGACCTCGGCCGGGTGCCCGAGGGCCCGGACCAGGATGTCCGGCTGGTACTCGCCCCTCTCGGCCGACCAGTAGCCGGTGCCGCTGGCGTCACTGCGATCCGTGCTGATCCGATCAGGACGTCCGGCCAGACACCAGGTCAACCAGTCGTGAGGCAGGCATACGCGGGCGACGCGGGCAGCGGCCTCGGGCTCGTTCACCGCGAGCCAGCGGAGCTTGGTGACCGTGAAGGACGCGACCGGGACCAGGCCGACCCGCTCGGCCCAGACCGCGGCGCCACCGAGCTCGACGGTCAGGTCCTCGGCGGCGCCGGCCGAGCGGGTGTCGTTCCAGAGCAGCGCGGGCCGGACCACCTCACCGGCATCGTCGAGCGCGACCAGTCCGTGCTGCTGTCCGCCCACCGACACGGCAGCGACGTCGCCCAGCCCGCCCGCGTCGGTGATCGCCTCCTGAAGGGCCGACCACCAGTGGTCCGGGTGCACCTCCGTCCCGTCCGGGTGCGGGGCCCGACCGCGGCGTACGACGGAGCCGGAGTCCGCGTCGACGACGAGGACCTTGCACGACTGGGTCGACGAGTCGACTCCGGCGACGAGCGGCACCGGTCAGCCTCGTACGCCGTACAGGTGCTCGAGCGCGAGCTGGTCGAGTGCCTCGAACGCCATGCCTCGGGCGGCGGCGGCCTCGGGGTCGAACGGCTCGTTGCGGAGGTCGGCCAACGACTCGCCGTCGCCGAGGGTGGGAGTCGCCAGCTCGGTCACCCGCGCGTTGCGAAGCGCCTCGACCACGTCGGGGTCGGCCCGGAAGGCACGGGACTTCTCACGGAGGATGAGGTAGTTGCTCATGCAGGCGGCGGCCGAGGCCCACACGCCGTCCTCGTCCTCGGTCCGCGGGGGCTTGAAGTCGAAGTGGCGTGGACCCTCGTAGCCGCCCGACTCGAGGATGTCGACGGTCCAGAAGGCGCCGCGGACGTTCCCTGCGCCGAACCGGAGGTCCTGGTCGAAACGAGGACCGGTCTGTCCGTTGAGATCGACGTGGTACAGCTTGCCGTGCCACAGCGCTTGGGCCAGGCCGTGGGCGAAGTTCAGCCCCGCCATCTCCTCGTGTCCCACCTCCGGGTTCACGCCGACGAGCTCGGGGTGCTGGAGCTCGTTGATGAACGCGATCGCGTGACCGACCGTGGGAAGCAGGATGTCGCCCCGCGGCTCGTTGGGCTTCGGCTCGATCGCGAAGCGGATGTCGTATCCCTGGTCGAGGACGTACTGGCCGAGCAGGTCGAAGGCCTCGGCGTACCGGTCGAGCGCGCTCCGGATGTCCTTCGCGGCTCCCGACTCCGCACCCTCGCGACCGCCCCAGGCCACGAAGACCTTCGCGCCGAGCGAGGCAGCCAGGTCGAGGTTGTCGACGGCCTTGCGGACGGCGAACCGGCGGACGTCTCGGTCGTTGTTGGTGAAGCCGCCGTCGCGGAACACCGGGTGCGAGAACAGGTTCGTGGTGACCATGGGGACCCCGAGGCCGGTCTCGTCGAGCGCGCCGCGGAGCGCGGCGACGGCCGTCTCGCGGACACCCTGGTCGGCGTCGAACGCGAACACGTCGTTGTCGTGGAACGTGATCCCGTAGGCACCCAGCTCGGCGAGGCGATGCACGGCGTACGCCGGGTCCATGGGCGGCCGGATGGCCCCGCCGAAGACGTCCACGCCCTGCCATCCGACGGTCCACAGGCCGAAGGAGAACTTGTCGGCCCGGGTTGGACGGACGGTGTCGCGCATGCACACTCCTCGCGAGAATTCGGCTGGTGATCCAACAAACCTGCCGCCAAGGGGCTTGGCAGCGCCAACATAGCCTGGGTATGTTGTGCGCCACAACATTCGGCGTGAGGCCGGTCACAGCAGGGGTGGCCGTGAGGACACGACCGAACAAAGAACAGGAGACTCGATGGCGACATCGAAGTGGGCGTCACTAGCGGCCCTTGCGGCGGCGTGCACGCTCGTCCTCTCGGCTTGTGGGGGCAACGACAGCAGCAGCACCGCGACCGGAGACTCGAGCAGCGACTCGGCGACCGGGGGCAAGGTCGGGGTGATCCTCCCCGACGCGACCACCTCGCCACGCTGGGAGAACAACGACCGGCCCAGCCTGACCAAGGCGTTCAGCGACGCCGGCATCGAGTCGGACATCCAGAACGCCGGCGGTGACACCACCAAGTTCGGCACGATCTGCGACTCGATGATCAACGAGGGCGTCAAGGTCCTGATGATCGTCAACCTCGACCCCGACTCCGGCTCCGCCTGTCTCTCGAAGGCAGCGGACGCGGGCATCGTCAGCATCGACTACGACCGGCTGACGCCGGGCGGCGGCGCGTCGTACTACGTGTCGTTCGACAACGTGAAGGTCGGCGAGCTGATGGGCGAGGGCCTGTCGAAGTGCCTGACTGCCGACGGCAAGGACACCGCCAACATCATCTACATCAACGGTGCCGAGACCGACAACAACGCGGCGCTGTTCAAGGACGGCTACGCCAAGGCGCTCAAGCCGAAGATCGACTCCGGCGACTACAAGCTCGTCGGTGACGTCTCCGGTGAGTGGGACGCCACCAAGGCGGCCACCGCCTTCGACGGTCTCTACAGCAAGGAAGGCGGCAAGATCGACGGCATCGTGTCGGCCAACGACACGATGGCAGGCGGCATCATCGCCCGCCTCCAGGCCAACGGTCTGGCGGGCAAGGTCCCGATCACCGGACAGGACGCCAGCGTCGAGGGCCTGCAGGCCATCCTCGCCGGCGACCAGTGCATGACCGTCTACAAGAACACCAACCTCGAGGCCGACCTGGCGTCGAAGCTGGCGATCGACGTCATCAAGGGCGACAAGGCCGCCGCCGACCAGCTGGCCAGCGGCAGCGTCGAGGACCCGACCACGCACGATCAGGTGCCGTCGGCCCTCGCGACGCCCGAGGCGATCACGAAGGACAACATCAAGAAGCCGTTCGACGACGGTTTCCAGAAGGCGTCCGACGTCTGCGTCGGCAAGTACGCCAAGCTGTGCACGCAGGCCGGCATCAGCTGATCACATGACGGGACCGGCCCGGCGGGGAGATCCGCCGGGCCGGCATCCGTCACCCGTGCGCGGGTCAGCCTGCGCGCGCCCCCGCGCACCTCGCTGCGTGGGTCTGTCCGTCCGCGCCGACCGGAGGATCTCTCACCATGACCGCCATCGACACCGAGCGCCCCGCGGCCGACACCGGTACTCCGCTGTTGAGCCTGCGCGGCATCGAGAAGAGCTTCGGGGCCGTGCACGTGCTCCGCGGGGTCGACCTCGACGTCTACCCGGGCCGGGTCACTGCGCTCGTCGGTGACAACGGCGCCGGCAAGAGCACCCTGATCAAGGGGATCGCCGGCATCCACGCCTTCGACGCCGGTGAGTACACGTTCGAGGGCAGTCCCGTCACCGTGCACAGTCCACGTGACTCCAACGCCCTCGGGATCGAGATCGTCTACCAGGACCTCGCCCTGTGCGACAACCTCGACGTGGTCCACAACATGTTCCTGGGCCGCGAGACCCTCAAGCGTGGCCTGCTGGACGAGGCCAGCATGGAACGGCGGGCGCGTACGACGCTCGACGGCCTGTCGGTGCGCACGCTCCAGTCGGTGCGCACCCTGGTCGCGTCTCTCTCGGGTGGTCAGCGGCAGACCGTCGCGATCGCCCGGGCCGTGCTCTGGAACTCCAAGGTCGTGATCCTCGACGAGCCGACCGCGGCGTTGGGCGTCGCCCAGACCGAGCAGGTGCTTGCGCTGGTCCGGCGGCTCGCGGACAACGGTCTCGGGGTCCTGCTGATCAGCCACAACCTGACCGACGTGTTCGAGGTCGCCGACGACATCGGCGTGCTCTACCTCGGCGCCATGGTCGCCCAAGTCAAGACCGCCGACGTCAACAACAGCCAGGTGGTCGAGCTGATCACCACCGGAAAGTCCTCAGGCGGGACCGAGTCGAAGGGATCGGCGTCGTGAGCGACCCGACAGTGCAGCAGCAGAGGTCCTCGCTCGGCGCCGTCTTCAACGACTACAAGGACCGCCTCAAGGGTGGTGAGGTCGGCGCCCTGCCCGCACTGGCCGGCCTGGTGGTCCTCGTGATCGTCTTCGCCATCGCGTCGGGTTCGGCGTTCACGAACGCACTCAACTTCGCCAACCTGATCAACCAGGCGGCCGCGGTCGCGGTGATCGCGATGGGCCTGGTGTTCGTGCTGCTTCTGGGCGAGATCGACCTGTCGGCCGGCTTCGCCGGCGGTGTCACCGCCGGCATCATCGGCAAGCTGGTCAACGACCACGGGTTCAACTGGCTGGTCGCGATCATCTGCGGGATCCTGGTCGGAGCGCTCATCGGCCTGATCATCGGCCTTCTGGTCGCGAAGCTCGGGGTGCCGTCGTTCGTGGTCACCCTGGCGTTCTTCCTCGGCCTGCAGGGGGTTCTGCTGCTCCTGACCGGAGCCGGAGGCACGATCTCCTACCGGGACGATCACCTGGTCGCCCTCAACAGCAACCCGATGCCGGTCTGGTTGGGATGGGCTCTCGCTGCGCTCGCGATCGTCGCCTTCGCCGCGCTCGGCTTCTGGCGCAGGCTCGAGCGCAGCCGCGCCGGACTGCCGACGCCGCCGCTCCTCGTCTGGGGCCTGAAGTCAGGCGTCTTCGCCGTCGTCACGCTGGCCGCCACGGCGTACCTGTCCAAGGAGCGCAGCCTCAACCAGTTCATCGCCTCCCTCAAGGGCGTGCCGATCGCGGTGGTGATCGTCGGAGCCCTGATGGTGCTCCTCACCTTCCTGCTCACCCGCACGGCCTGGGGCCGCCACGTGTACGCCGTGGGCGGCAACGCCGAGGCGGCCCGTCGCGCGGGCATCAACGTGGCCTGGGTGAAGATCTCGTGCTTCATGATGTGCTCGAGCCTGGCCACCGTGGGCGGCGTCCTGCTCGCCAGCCGCACGCACGGCGTCACCCCGACCACCGGGGGGTCGGAGACGTTGCTCTACGGCGTCGGCGCCGCCGTCATCGGGGGAACGAGCCTCTTCGGCGGCAAGGGCCGGGTGCTCGACGCGATTCTCGGGGCCCTCGTCATCCAGGTGATCGTCAACGGCATGGCCTCGCAGGGACAGCCGCAGGGCCGGGTGTACATGATCACCGGAGTCGTGCTCCTGCTGGCGGCCTCGGTCGATGCGATCAGCCGTCGTCGGGCACGTGCCTCGGGGCGGGTCTAGCCGGGTTTCCGGAGCCCGACCATGCCGAAGAAGACCGGGATCAGCCACGAGGAGCTGCGGCGTGTCAACACCAGCGCTCTGCTCACGTGGGTGCATCACCACGGACCCACCACCCGCGCACGACTGACCAGCGAGCTGGGACTGAACCGCAGCACGATCGGCGACCTCACCTCGCTGCTGGCCGAGTCCGGGCTGGTCGAGGAGCTGCGGCCGGACCAGGTGGACCCCGAAGGTGTGCAGGTCCGCCGGTCCGGTCGCCCCTCCTTGGTCGTCTCACCTCGCGCGGACGTGGGGGTCCTCGTCCTGATGCTCGACGTGGACCGGATCGTCGCCGGGTTGGTCGGCCTCGGCGGTGAGCTCTGCGAACGTCGCGAACGGCGCCATCAGCCCGGTGTCCACGAGGTGACGCAGGTCGTCGAGTCCGCTGCGCACATGTGCCGCGACGTCCTCCGGGCGCGACCGGAGATGGCGATCCTCTCGATCGGCGTGTCCGTTCCGGGGCTCGTGCGCTCGTCCGACGGTCTCGTCCACTTCGCGCCGAACCTCGGCTGGACCGACGTCCAGTTCGTCGACCTCCTGTCGACGTCGCTGGGGCTCCCGGTGATGGTCGGGAACGACGCCGACCTCGGCGTTCTCGCCGAGCACCTGTACGGCGCCGCGCTGGGCTGCTCGGAGGTCGCCTACATCGGCGGCACGGTCGGTATCGGCGGCGGCTTCCTCGTGCACGGTCAGCCGCTGGGTGGCGCCGAGGGCTACTCGGGCGAGGTGGGACACCTCACGGTCGACCCCGGTGGCCAGGAGTGCCGATGCGGTGCCCACGGATGCTGGGAGACCAAGATCGGCTCCAACCGGCTCCTCGCCTCGGCCGGCCGGCTCACCGGTGGAGGCGCAACCGCTGTCGAGGAGGTCATCCAGGCTGCCGTCCGAGGGGACGACGAGCGGGCCGCGGCAACGATCGACGACGCGGCGTACTGGCTCGGGTTCGGGATGCGAGCGCTGGTGCGTCTGCTCAACCCCGCGGTGATCGTGCTCGGTGGGTACGTCGGTCAGATCCTGGAGGCGCGGCGATCCCGGGTGCTGGAGACGTTGCACGAGCGCGACGGCATCGACTTCGCACAGAACGTGTCGGTCCGGGCCGGGGCACTCGGTCTGGACGGTCCGATGCTGGGCGCCGCCGAGGTCGCGCTGGCGCCGCTCCTCGCCGACCCGGTGACGACGATGCGGTCCTACCGGGACGAGACGTCAGGTGGTGGCCCGGGCCGCCACGGAGCTGCCTGAGGGCCGCTTTCGGCAGGGACCGTCAGCGGATCAGGGACCGGCCGACGTGCCGAAGACCTGGAACTCGCTCAGGTCGGTGAAGCTGCAGCCGCTCGGACCGCCCCCGTCCGCGCAGGTGGTGTCGAAGTCCGGCACCTGGTTGCTCTGGATCGTGAACCGGAGGTAGCCGATGCCCGAGGTGGACCCGGTCGCGGGGACCTCCGCCAGGGTGCCGTTGTCCGCGTCGGTGAACGTGCCGCTCGCCAGGGGCGACCACGGGTCGCTGGTGCTCGCGCGGCCGGCGATGTCGTAGTCGGCCGTTCCCGACGTCACGTCGTCTCCGCACGTGGAGGACGGGTCGACGGCGAAGGAGGTGATGTCCACGGGATTCCCGAGCTTGACCACGATGTGCTTGGGGAAGAAGCCGTTGCTGCCGTCCGTGCTCTGTCCCTCGCCCGAGCTGGTGCTCCACCCCGCGGCCTGGCTCCCGTCGATTGCTCGCTCGCCGCCGCAGCCGAAGCTGCTGAAGTCCTTGCCGGTCGCCTTGATGACCGACGAGCCACTCCCGGGACCTGCCCAGTTGAAGCGAGGTGCGAAGTCGACGTCGTTCGTGCCGGCGCCGACGTGCACCTCCTTGGTCTGCCGGTATCCGTCGCCTTGGGCGATCAGCTTCGGGTAGTCGCCCTGCGGGACGCCCTGGATCTCATAGTCGCCGTTCTCGTCGGTCACGCCCGTCGGGTGGGCGGCGCCCCACCCGTTGAACGGCAGGGTCACGGGGATGTCGGGAAGCGGGTCGCCGGTGACCCCGTCGGTCACCGTGCCGGAGATGGTCCCGGGTTCGACCGTGGCGGGCGGCAGGTCGAAGCTCGCGGCCGGCTCGGTGTCCGGACCGTTGAGCGATCCCGCCGAGAAGCCCATGCCGCGGTTCGCGAAGACCTGCCAGATGGCGTCGTGGTTGGCGCCGTTGTAGAGCGCGGTGTCTGCGACCAGGATGGCGTTGCGCATGTCGATGAAGGACGGGTTGTACGGCGAGAGCTCCATCGCCCGGGTCACCAGTGCCTCGGACTTCCCCGACCCGAGCTCGTCGCGCAGGTCCCACAGGGTCTGCGCCCAGATCTCGCCGTCCGCGTGGACCTCGACGCCGCCCGCCACGTTGCCGTAGTCGGCGTACGTGTAGCCGCCCTCGTGCCCGGTCGTCCCACCGGTGCAGAGCGGTGCCGTCTGGCCGACCTTGCAGTCGATCGGCTCGGTGCGGTCGAAGAACACCCCGAGGCCGTCGTACTTGAAGATCTGGATGTCGGCCTGGTTGGCGCGGTCGCGCTGCAGGCCCTTCTTGACCAGGTAGTCCATGGCGTACCAGTCGCTCCAGGCCTCGCCCATCGCGCCCGACTGTCCACCCCGGAGCGTGCTGCGGCCGCGGACGTCGACGTTCAGCCGGTTCGAGAGCCCGTGGGTGTACTCGTGGTAGACGGTGTCGGCCTCATCGCCCACGTTGGTCGGCGAGAACGGGTCACCACCGAAGTCGTACGGCGTGAACGGTGAGTGCTGGAGGTACATCTGCATCCGCGGCTTGTGGCCGTCGGGAGGTGTCGCCATGTTCGCGTTGTCGACGTGGCCACCGTCCGGAAGGCCCCTGAGCCTGCCGCGGCCGGTGCTGGCGCCGTCGTCGGTCTGCGTCGTGACCGGGTCTCCGCCCTTGCCCTGCTTGCCGTGGTTCTTCAGCTGGAAGTTGCCCGCGGCCTCGGTGAACCCGATCGGCGCGGCCTTGAGGTGGTCGTGCCAGTTGTTGACGTAGAAGAAGACCTGCGTGGCGTTCTGCGCACGGTTGGTCCGCCAGGAGTACGGCTTGTTCGGGTTCCAGGAGCACGGCCAGGGGTTGCTGCAGAACGTCTTGGCGAAGTCCAGGTGGAACGGCCGGAGCCGGTAGTTCCACGACTGCCCGTGCTTCGGGTGCACTTCCTCGGTCTTGCTCGTCTTGTTGTTGTCGTTCACGTCCGAGTAGGTGTGCGAGTTGTTGCCGCTGAGGATGTGGGCGTGCTTGCCGAGCCAGTGCTTCTTGGTGAAGTCGACCCGGACCTGCTTGCCGCCTCGGTGGGCCTTCGGGAAGAACTTGTAGACCCGGCCGGTGCTGTGCTCGTACTGGGTGAGCGGCGTCCGCAGCAGGATCCGGCCGGTGACCGCGTCGATCACGGTGGTGGCCGGTGTCTCCGACGACGTGTCGACGGTCTCCCAGGCTGGTCGGAGCCCGTCCGCGGTCGCGAAGACCACCTTGGTCGCGGCGTCGTCACTCGTGTCGGTGCCGGGGGCCACGGGGCCGCGGGTGCGAGCGAGCGCCTCGCCCGGCGTGGTGATGGTCTCGGCCGACCTCGTGGAGAGCTTGGCGGCGCCACCGGTGATCGGGATGCCGCCCAGGGTGAGCAGGCGGCCTTGCTTGTCCACCGCGGCGATCAGGCCGTTCCGATCTGCCGGGACCCCGTCGATGGTCTGGGTGAAGTACAGGTGGTGCGTGCCGGCGATGTCGCGGTAGTCGCGTTTGAGGTGGAACGTCGCGAGGTCGCCTGCCACCAGGCCCAGGTCCTCCGCGTTCTCCGCGACGTAGTCCAGGGCCACCTTCTTGGGGGCGTCGGCGCTCGGTCCGGTGAGGGTGCCGTCCAGGTTGCCGAGCCACCGGACGGTGCCGGTCGACCCGGAGATGTCGAGCACAGAGCCATCGGTCGGTCCGGCCTTCAGGAAGCGTCGGTTCGACGCCTGGCCGGTGACCCGGCTGGCGATCCGGAGCGCCTTCGTCTGGACGCGGGCACCCTGGTCGGTGACGTCGACGTACGGGTCCTTCACCGCGTGGCCGATCGACGCGCGGGTCGACCGATGGGAGGAGGCGGCGCTGTGCGCGGCACGATCGCTACCACTGGCGTAGGAACTACCGGTGGCGAAGCCGGCGGCGGTCAGCGATGCGGCCGCCAGAACGGCGAGACCTGCGCGACGGCGTGCCGAACTGAGCTGGTGGTTCATCTTCCCCCCTGTCGGGACCATCCCCATGACGGCCGCGAACACTCTATAGAGCGGCGGGCCTGGTGCAAGGACCAACCGGGTCTCGAACCGGTTACAGGTGCGAGGTGGCACTCCGGAGGAGCGGAGGAGTCACCAGCCTCTTTCGCGCCACTCGTTCAGGTGAGGACGCTCGACGCCGAGGGTCGAGTCGTTGCCGTGGCCGGGGTAGAACCAGGTCTCGTCGGGGAGCGCGTCGAAGATCCGGTCCGACACGTCGCCGATGAGCTGGTGGAAGCGCTCGGAGTCCCCCTGGGTGTTGCCCACCCCGCCCGGGAACAGCGAGTCTCCGGTGAAGAGGTGGGGCCGGCCCGTGCCGTCGTCGTGGACGAGGCAGATCGACCCGGGTGTGTGCCCGGCGATCGGGATCACGGTGAGGGAGCAGGTGCCGACGGCGACGCGGTCGCCCTCGACCGACACGCTGGTCGACGGCCACCCCGGTCTGCTCGGTGATCGCGTCGGCGTCGGGCTCGCCGGCCACGACCGTGGCGCCGGTCGCCTGCACGACCTCGGCCAGCGCTCGGTGGTGGTCCCAGTGCTGGTGGGTCGTCACGACCGAGGTGAGGCCTCCGTCGCCGATCAGCTCGAGCAGTCGGGGTGCCTCCGCAGCGGCGTCGATCAGGACCTGCTCGCCGGTGTCGAGGCAGCGCAGCAGGTAGCAGTTGTTGGACATCTGCGGGTCGACGGCGAGCTTGGTGATCTCCAGGGACCCCGCCGTACGCCGCTGCGGATCGCCGCCGGGGGACACCTCGCCGTCGTACGCGCTCGGTCCGGGCTGTTCGGTCACTCGTCACCAACCTTCGATGGAGGGGAGCTCGCCGCGCGAGCAGGACAGCGTGTTGTCTGGCGGCCGCCCGGTCAGCCACCAGGCGAGGTCGGCGGACGGACCGGTCACGACGGGGAGGGCTGGTGCCGCCTCGCCGTCACCCAGGACCCAGGTGCGACCCGAGTCAACCGGCCGGATCTCGAACGGATCGTCGGGGCGTACGCGCTTGGTCATCGCGTCGAGCATGTGCTCGGCGAACTCGAGCGTCCAGTCGGCGCGGGTGTAGCCGGCGTCGAGGTCCACGTGGTGGATCTCCAGCTCGCGCAGCCGCATCCCGGGCACGGCCGAGGCCCGCATGGTGCGACCGCCGGGCGTGCGTTCGACCCGGTTCTGCCACAGGTCCTCGGGCATGGCGACGATGGCGTCGGCGAGCGTCGTCGTGGCGCCCATCAGCCGCTCGCGGATCTCGCTCGGCTGGGCCTCGCCCAGCTCGGCGATGTCGTGGGCGCGCTGGTCGAACGAGTCGTACATCGTGCGCGGGACGTCCTCGTCCTCGTCCGCCACCACCCCGTGCAGCATCCGGGCCAGTGCCTCGGCGTTCAGGGCCAGGTGTGCGACCACGTGGGTGCGGGTCCAGCCGGGGAGGAGCGACGGCGTCGACCAGTCGTCGCCGTGGAAGCCGTCGACGGTGCGCAGGAGGCGGGCGGCGGCCTCGGACAGCACGGCCGACGCGAACTCACGCTCGGCCGTCCGGTCGTCCGCCATGCGTCCATCCAACACCACGGCCACCACTCCCACGGGAGCAGCAAAAGGGGTGAGGTCCCCTCTGGCGTGGGTACATAGGATCGGACTGTCGGTGGGCCGTGTCAGGCTTGCGCCGGCACCAGGTGTTGGCGAACATGTGTTCGAAGAACCGACACCATCGACGACCCAGCCCGAGGAAGCACGTGGCCGACCAGCTCATCATCCGGGGCGCCCGGGAGCACAACCTCAAGGACATCTCGCTCGATCTCCCGCGCGACTCCTTGATCGTGTTCACGGGCCTGTCCGGCTCCGGGAAGTCCAGCCTGGCGTTCGACACGATCTTCGCCGAGGGCCAGCGGCGCTACGTCGAGTCGCTCTCGGCGTACGCGCGTCAGTTCCTGGGCCAGATGGACAAGCCCGATGTCGACTTCATCGAGGGCCTCTCACCCGCGGTCTCGATCGACCAGAAGTCCACGTCGAAGAACCCGCGATCCACGGTCGGCACGATCACCGAGGTCTACGACTACCTCCGCCTGCTCTACGCCCGCGCCGGCCGCCCCCACTGCCCGGTCTGTGGTTCTCCGATCGAGCGGCAGACACCGCAGCAGATCGTCGACCGCGTCCTCACCCTCGACGAGGGGCGTCGATTCCAGGTGCTGGCGCCGGTCATCCGGGGCCGCAAGGGCGAGTACGTCGAGCTGTTCCGGCAGCTCCAGACCGACGGCTTCTCGCGGGTCCGGGTCGACGGCGACACCCACGCCCTGGACGACCCGCCCAAGCTCGACAAGCAGCGCAAGCACACCATCGAGGTCGTCGTCGACCGGCTGGCGGTCAAGGCGTCGTCCAAGCGTCGGCTCACCGACTCCGTCGAGACCGCCCTGCGGTTGGCCAACGGCCTCGTCATCCTCGACTTCGTCGATCTCGAGACCAAGGACCCCGGTCGCGAGATGAAGTTCTCCGAGCGGATGGCCTGCCCCAACGACCACGACCTCGACACCGACGAGCTCGAGCCGCGGTCGTTCTCCTTCAACAGTCCGTTCGGTGCCTGTCCCGAGTGCCACGGCCTCGGCACCCGGATGGAGGTCGACCCCGACCTCGTCGTCCCGGACACCCAGGCCACGCTGGGCGAGGGTGCGATCCAGCCCTGGAGCCAGGCCCACGTCGCCGACTACTTCCTGCGCCTGATGGGTGCCCTCGGCGACGAGCTCGGCTTCGACCTCAACACACCCTGGGGAAAGCTGCCGGCCAAGGCCCGCCGGAGCCTGCTCGACGGCCATCCGACGAAGGTCCACGTCGTCACGACCAACCGCTACGGCCGGCAGCGCGCCTACTACGCCGAGTTCGAGGGCGTGCGCAGCTATGTCGAGCGGCGTCACGGCGAGGCCGAGTCCGACACGAGCCGAGAGCGGTTCGAGGGTTTCATGCGCGAGGTGCCGTGCCCGGCCTGCCAGGGCAGCCGCCTCAAGCCGGTCAGCCTGGCGGTGACCGTCGGCGGCAAGTCGATCGCCGAGGTCTGCTCGCTGCCGATCAACGAGACGGCCGACTTCCTCCGCGAGCTCGAGCTCAGCACCCGCGAGAAGCAGATCGCGGAGCGGGTGCTCAAGGAGATCCAGGAGCGACTGAACTTCCTGCTCGACGTCGGCCTCGACTACCTCTCGCTCAACCGTCCCAGCGGTTCGCTGTCCGGTGGCGAGGCGCAGCGCATCCGGCTGGCGACCCAGATCGGTGCCGGCCTGGTCGGAGTGCTCTACGTGCTCGACGAGCCGTCGATCGGGCTCCACCAGCGCGACAACCATCGGCTGATCGAGACCCTGGTCCGGCTCAAGGACCTCGGCAACACCCTCATCGTCGTCGAGCACGACGAGGACACCATCCGGACGGCCGACTTCGTGGTCGACATCGGGCCGGGCGCCGGCGAGCACGGCGGCCAGGTGGTGCACGCGGGATCGGTCAAGGCCCTGCTCAAGCACCGCGACTCCCTGACCGGCCTCTACCTCTCGGGCCGCAAGGCGATCCCGGTCCCGCCGGTGCGTCGCCCGCGCACCAAGGGCCGCGACCTCACGGTGGTCGGAGCCAAGGAGCACAACCTCCAGGACATCGACGTCACGTTCCCCCTGGGACTCTTCGTCTCGGTGACCGGCGTCTCGGGTTCCGGCAAGTCGACGTTGGTCAACGACATCCTCTACACGAGCCTGGCCAAGCAGATCTACAACGCCCGGGCGGTGCCGGGTCGCCACAAGCGGATCAACGGGCTCAGTCACGTCGACAAGGTGATCCACGTCGACCAGTCGCCGATCGGACGCACCCCGCGCAGCAACCCCGCGACGTACACCGGGGTCTTCGACCACATCCGCAAGCTGTTCGCCTCGACACCCGAGGCGAAGATGCGGGGCTACCTCCAGGGGCGCTTCTCCTTCAACGTCAAGGGCGGACGCTGCGAGGCTTGCTCGGGCGACGGCACGATCAAGATCGAGATGAACTTCCTGCCAGACGTCTACGTCCCCTGCGAGGTGTGCCACGGCGCGCGCTACAACCGCGAGACCCTCGAGGTGCACTACAAGGGCAAGACCATCGCCGAGGTGCTCGACATGCCGATCGAGGAGGCACGCGAGTTCTTCAAGGCGGTGCCGGCGATCTCGCGACACATGGAGACGCTGTGCGAGGTGGGGCTCGGCTATGTCCGGCTGGGTCAACCGGCGACCACGCTCTCCGGCGGCGAGGCGCAGCGGGTGAAGCTCTCCAGCGAGCTCCAGAAGCGCTCGACCGGGCGCACGGTCTACGTGCTCGACGAGCCGACGACCGGGCTGCACTTCGAAGACATCCGCAAGCTCCTCGGCGTCCTCTCCAGCCTGGTCGACAAGGGCAACACCGTGCTGGTGATCGAGCACAACCTCGACGTGATCAAGACGTCCGACTGGATCATCGACATGGGTCCGGAGGGCGGGTCGCGCGGCGGCACGGTGATCGCGGAGGGCACACCCGAGGAGGTCGCCGCTCATCCCGACAGCTACACCGGGCAGTTCCTCGCACCGCTCCTCGCCACCGGCCGAACCTCCTGAGGCGCTGCCTCGTATCCCCAGGCACCAGCCCGAAGGTCCCACAGCGAAAACTCAGGCGACCTGGCTAGCGTCGGCGCTCCCCGACCGACCAGCCCGACCCAGCCGACCACGAGGAGTCTCCCCGTGACCGACCCCCTGATCACCCGACGTCGTGCCCTCACCGGGGCCGCGGTGGGTGGGCTCGCCTTGCCCGTCCTGACCGCGTGCGGAGGTCGTGCCACGCACCGGTGCCGGCGACGAGTCGCCCGCTGCCCCCGCCGAGGGCGGCAAGCAGCAGAACGACAAGAGGCCGGACGCCGCGGCGGACACCCTGGTGGCGACCGCGGACGTGCCCGTCGGCGGCGGGGTGATCGTGGGCTCGCGGAACGTCGTCGTCACGCAGCCTCAGAAGGGTCAGTTCGAGGGCTTCTCGGCGACCTGCACCCACCAGGGGTGCACCCTGGCCACGGTCGCGTCCGGGACCATCAACTGCGGCTGTCACGGCAGCCAGTTCTCGATCAGTGACGGCAGCAACGTCGCAGGCCCCAACGGGTTGCCAGCCGGGTCCGTGGCCGCGCTGCCGAGGATCGCCGTGGAGGTCAAGGGCGCGGACGTCGTACCCCGCTGATCCTTGACCCGAGGGTTTGATCGTTCCCGGGACGGCCGTGGCCGGTGATCCCTAGCCTGTCGGGATCACGGACGTAGGGGTCGCCATGCTGAGCTCCATCCGTCTCGGGCTGCTGACTGTCAGCGTGCTGACGGCTGCCGTCGCGGCCCCCGGAACGATCACTCCGGCCGACGCGGCATCGGGTGCGTCGGTGTCGGTGCACGGCAGGTTGCTGGTGGTCCCGGCGGAGACGCCCGGCGAGAAGCCGCGATACGCCGTTGCCCTGCCGGACGGTGACATCGTTCCCGTCCGCGGGGAGTTGCCGAGCGACGTACGGACCGGCGCCATCTTCGACGGTCGCCTCTCGTTGCCGCCGCAGGTCCTCCACGGGCTGACGCTTCGCGGTGAGTCAGGCACCTCGGCGGCACTCCGCCTCGTCGACCGCCGGTCGTTGGTGCTGAGGGTCGCGGGTACGCCGTCGATCACCGCTGCGGACACGACCGCGAGCACGACCAGCCACGCGCAGTACGTCGCGGCCCTCGACAACAAGGGATCACTGGGGCAGAACGACACCCAGCTCCTCGGTCACGTCTCGAACGTCGGCGACTACTGGGCCGACCAGTCGAACGACGCGATGTCGGTCACGGTGCCGTCGGCCGTGACCCACTACGACACGACCGTGACTGGCACCTCGTGCGGGCTCGGGACGGGCGCGACCGACTTCACCAACATCATCCAGGAGGCCATGGGCAAGTTCCCCGGCATCAACCCGTTCGGCGGGACCGACCAGCTGGTGGTGTTCGTCCCGCCGAGCTGCTTCGGAGGAAGCACCGTGGGTCGCGGCACGGTCGGGACGAGCTTCGCGAGCGGTGGCGTGCTGATCGCCGAGTCGAGCACCTCGATCGAGGGCGTGTACGCGCACGAGACCGGTCACAACTACGGCTTCCAGCACGCCAACGCCCGGTTGTCGGGCACGTCGCTGGAGTACTACGGCATCTACGACGTGATGGGGTTCGCTCTCCCGGCGCAGTACAACATGCTGACCGCGCTCAGCACGCCGTACCGGGTCTTCCAGGGGATCACCGACGCCGGTGAGATCCAGACGGTCGACCTGGGGGACGGACTGTCTCCGGTCCACGCAACGGCGACGCTCGAGCCCCGCAGCGACACGTCGGGCCTGCGCAGCGTCCGGGTGGAGAACCCCGACACCGGCGAGGACCTCTACCTGGACTACCGATCCGGCACGGGGCAGGACACGTCAGCGGCGTACGCCGGCGGAGGTCTCGCTGGCGTCGGGAAGCAGCACGATCCTCTACTCACCCGGGGTCACCATCAACGCGGCACGTGGCTCGAGCGGGAACGACGCGCTCGTCCTGGACGCGTTGGGCCATACCTCCCTGTCCTCCGGAACGAGCTGGACCAACGCCTCCGGGCTCCTCACCGTCTCCGTGACCTCCATCGGGGCCGCGGGGGCGAGCGTCTCCGTCGACTTCGCCCCGCCCCAGGACTTCACGACCGTCGGGACGCCGGTGATCGGTGGCACGGTCAAGGTCGGCGGCACCGTCACCCTCGACACCGGGACCTGGGTGCCGACGCCGACCACGACGCAGATCCGATGGACGGCGAACGGTCAGGCCCAGGCGTCGCTCGACGACAAGACGTCGTTCACGGCAGGCGCGTCGCTGGTCGGCAAGCAGCTCGTGGCGACGGTCACGCAGCAGCGGACCGGCTACAAGACCACCACCGTGCAGTCGGGCGGAGTCACGGTCCAGGCCGGCACCATTCCGACCAGCAAGAACCCGACGATCAGTGGCACTCCGAGGGTCGGCGACACGTTGCACGCCACCTCGGGAACGTGGAGCGCCGTGCTGAGCCCGGTCACCGCGACGTACCAGTGGCGCAGCGACGGCGTCGACATCCCCGGGGCGACCGGTGCGGACTACCGGCTGACCGCGGACGACCTCGGCGCGACGATCAGGGTCGTGCAGCTCGTGGTGGCCGCCGGTTACGACAGCGCGACGCTCACGTCCAAGGCGACCGCCCCGGTCGCCCTCGGGAAGCTACGCGCGAGCAAGCCGACCATCGGCGGCCAGCCGACCGTGGGGAAGACGCTCAAGGCGAAGCCGGGCACCTGGTCGCCGGGCACGACGTTCACCTATGCCTGGTACGCCGACGGTCACCGGATCAAGCACCAGTCAGCCGCCACGTTGACGCTGGCCAAGGCCCAGAGGGGCAGCCGGATCACGGTGCAGGTGACCGGCACGAAGCCCGGCTATGTCGCAGCATCGAAGACCTCGGGGAAGACGGCGAAGGTGAGCTGACCACGGTCCACGTCGTCGACGTGGGAGCATCCCGGCGTGGAACCCGACCCGCTCGACGACGCGCCGCTCTAGCGGGCGTGGGCCGACGCGCGGGCGCGGTTCCGGTCAGGTGAGGTGCGGCCCTTCACGACTCCGGGACACAAGCAGCGCACCGACCTCGTCGGTGATCTGGTGGCCGGTGACCTCCCTCTCTACGGTGGCCTCGCGCCGATCCGCGGTGCCGACGCGCTGCTCCGCGAGGCCGAGGAGAGAACGGCCGAGCGGTGGGGAGCCGACTGGTGCCGGTACTCCGTGGGTGGCTCGACGCACGGCAACCAGGCCCTCACCCTCGCCGTGGCATCACCCGGCGACACGGTCGTCGTGGACCGAACCTGCCATCGCTCCCTCCTGCTCGGGCTGGTCCTCGCGGGGCTGCGACCGGTGTGGGTGCATCCGCCGATCGATGAGTCGACCGGGCTTCCGCTGGGAGTCGCGGCGGAGACCGTCGCCGACGCGCTGGCAGCGCATCCCGACGCGCGGGGCGTGTTCGTCACCAGCCCGTCGTACGTCGGCACCTGCGCGGACGTCGGTGCCCTGAGCCGGGTCACCCGCGCGGCCGGCGTGCCGCTGTTCGTCGACGCAGCCTGGGGTGCTCACCTGGGCAGCCACTCCGACCTCCCCCCACATCCGTTCGCGGCCGGCGCCGACGCGGTGGTCACCAGCGCGCACAAGACGTTGCCTGCGCTCAACCAGGGCGCGTTGGTGCTCGCCCGGACCGACCTGCTCGCGAGCGACCGGCTGGACCGGGCGATGGAGGCGACCGCCACCACCTCGCCGTCGGGCGCGATCTTCGCGAGCGTGGACGCAGTCCAGGTGCTCCTGGCGGATCGCGGAGAGGACCTGGTCGACGCCCTGCTCCACCGGGTACGCCGCGCCCGCGGCGTCCTGCGCGAGGTCCCGGGGGTCGTCGCTCCGGACGCCGCCACCTTCGGCGGGTCGTTCGACGAGGCCAAGCTGGCGGTGCTGCTCGCCGGCACCGGCGCGGACGGGATCGCGGTCGACCGCGATCTCGCCGACCAGGGGTTCACGGTGGAGATGGCCGATCGGGACCTCCTGGTGCCGATGGTGACGGTCGCGGACGACGACGCCGGGCTGGCGGACTTCGTGGACGCGCTCGTGAGCACGATCGAGCGCCATCGGACGGAGCCACGGCCGGTCCAGGTCAACGCCGCGTGGGCCGTCCGGGCCGAGCAGGTGCTGACGCCCCGGGACGCGTTCTTCGCCGAGCGGGAGGCCGTCCCGTGGCAGCAGGCGGCAGGGCGGGTCTGTGCCGAGGTCGTCGCGCCGTACCCACCTGGCGTACCCGTGCTCGCGCCGGGGGAGCGGATCACCGAGGACGCCCTCGACGGACTGCAGAGGGCGGCCTCCGACGGTGCCCGGATCGCGTACGCCGCCGACCCGACGCTGGCAACGGTCCTGACTGTCCGCGCTGCCCCGTAGGGTTGAACGCGTGGCAGACCCGGCTTCCTACCGGCCGAAGGCCGGCGAGATCCCGACGCAGCCGGGCGTCTACAAGTTCCGCGACGCCCGCGGACGCGTGATCTACGTCGGCAAGGCGAAAAACCTCCGAGCCCGGCTGTCGTCGTACTTCCAGGACATCGGCAACCTCCACTCGCGCACCGCGGCGATGGTCACCTCGGCGGCCGCCGTCGAGTGGACGGTCGTCACCACCGAGGTCGAGGCTCTCCAGCTCGAGTACAGCTGGATCAAGGAGTTCGACCCGCGCTACAACGTCAAGTACCGCGACGACAAGTCATACCCCTGGCTCGCGGTGACGGTCGGCGAGGAGTATCCCCGGGTCATGGTCGGCCGCGGCGCGAAGAAGAAGGGGACGCGGTACTTCGGCCCCTACAGCCATGCCTGGGCGATCCGCGAGACCGTCGACCAGCTGCTCCGGGTCTTCCCGATGCGGTCCTGCTCGAACGGCGTGTTCAAGCGCTCCGGACAGATCGGGCGTCCCTGCCTCCTGGGCTACATCGAGAAGTGCTCGGCGCCCGTGCGTCGGCAACATCTCCGCCGACGACCACCGCGCGATCGTGGACGACTTCTGCGACTTCATGGCGGGCCACACCAACACCTTCGTCAAGCGCATCCGCTCCGAGATGTACGCCGCCTCCGAGGACCTCGACTTCGAGCGCGCTGCGCGGCTGCGCGACGACCTCGGCGCGATCGAGAAGGCGCTGGAGAAGCAGGCCGTCGTGCTCGGCGACGGCACCGACGCCGACGTGATCGCCCTGGCCGAGGACCCGCTCGAGGTCGCCGTCCAGATCTTCTACGTGCGCGGCGGGCGTGTCCGCGGCCAGCGCGGCTGGGTGGCCGACCGGGTCGACGAGGGCGGCACGGCCGAGCTGGTCGAGCAGTTCCTCCTCCAGCTGTACGCCGGCGGGGACGAGGACGACGGCGTACCCCGCGAGATCCTGGTGCCGGCGCTGCCGCCCGAGCACGAGGTGTTCGAGGAGCTGTTGTCGGAGCGACGGGGGAGCCGGGTGCGGATCCGCGTGCCGCAGCGCGGCGACAAGCGCAGCCTGCAGGAGACCGTCGCCCGCAACGCGGGGCAGGCGCTGATGATGCACAAGACCAAGCGCGGCACCGACCTCACCGCCCGCAACCAGGCGCTGGAGGAGATCCAGCAGGGTCTCGGTCTGGACGAGGCTCCGCTGCGCATCGAGTGCTACGACATCTCCAACCTCCAGGGCACCGAGGTCGTGGCCAGCATGGTCGTCTTCGAGGACGGCCTCGCGCGCAAGAGCGAGTACCGCCGGTTCGTGATCAAGGGTGTCGAGGGACAGAACGACGTCGCCTCCATGCACGAGGTGATCACCCGCCGTTTCCGCCGGCTGTTGGACGAGCAGGCGAGGTCGACCGAGATCGCCACCGAGTCCGGCCCGATGCTGGTCGACCCCGAGACGGGACGCCCGCGGAAGTTCGCCTACGCACCCGGTCTCGTGGTGGTCGACGGCGGGCCACCACAGGTCGCCGCAGCGCAGGCGGCCATGCGCGAGCTCGGCGTGGTCGACATTCCCGTGTGCGGCCTGGCCAAGCGGCTCGAGGAGGTCTGGCTGCCCGACCAGGAGGACCCGGTGATCTTCGCCCGCACCTCCGAGGGGCTCTACCTCCTCCAGCGCGTCCGCGACGAGGCTCACCGCTTCGCGATCACCCACCACCGGTCGCGGCGCTCCAAGTCGATGGTCGAGAGCCTGCTCGACGACGTCCCCGGTCTCGGTGAAGTACGCCGACGGACGCTGGTCAAGCACTTCGGCTCGCTGAAGAAGCTCCGGGCCGCCGAGGTCGGCGAGATCGCCCAGGTGCCCGGCATCGGCCCACGCACCGCCCTGGCCATCAAGGATGCGGTGGAGCGCGCCGGCGGCCAGACTGGCCGTCAGACCGTGAACACGGCCACGGGCGAGATCCAGGAGGAATAGATGGGCCAGCCCCCGAGCGAGCTGCCGCCCCCCGAGCACGCCGGAGAGGTCGTCGTCGTCACCGGGATGACCGGCGCCGGCCGCAGCACCGCGGCGAAGGAGCTGGAGGACCTCGGCTTCTACGTCGTCGACAACCTCCCACCCTCGCTGCTGCGCGACGTCGTCCGGCTCGTCGACGAGAGTCGCGGCTCGATCCAGCCGATCGCGGTGGTGGTCGACGTCCGGTCCGGTGGGTTCTTCGACTCGCTGCAGGCCAACCTCGCCCAGCACGCCATCGGCCGTCACACCACCCTGCTGTTCCTCGACGCGACCGACGAGGTGCTGGTCCGCCGGCAGGAGGCGGTCCGGCGTCCCCATCCGCTCCAGGCCAGCGGCCGGCTCATCGACGGGCTACGACGCGAGCGCACGGCCCTGGCCAACCTGCGGGCCAACGCCGACCTGGTCATCGACACGTCCGATCTCAACGTCCACCAGCTCACCGACCAGATCGCCGAGTCGTTCGGCACTCCCGACACGACCCGGCTCAAGGTGACGGTGATCAGCTTCGGCTTCAAGTACGGCATCCCCGTCGACGCCGACTTCGTCGCCGACATGCGCTGGCTGCCCAACCCCTACTGGGTGCCACATCTGCGCGGGAAGACCGGTCGCGCCGCCGAGGTGAGCGACTACGTCCTCGAGCAGAGCTGGTGCGCGCGAGTTCGTCGACCGCTACGTCGAGCTGCTCGCCGGCGTCGCCGAGGGCTACCTGCGCGAGGGCAAGCGGTTCATGTCGATCGCGATCGGGTGCACCGGAGGCAAGCACCGGAGCGTGGCCATGACCGAGGAGATCGCCCGCCAGCTGCGTGACGCGGGTTACGACGTCGCCGCGGTCCATCGAGACCTCGGCCGGGAGTGACGTGCTCGACGACGGCACGCCGTACCAGCACCATGTCACCGCTCTCGGGGGCGGCCACGGGCTCTCCGCGTCGTTGACCGCGCTGCGGCGGCTTCCGGTCGAGATCACCGCCGTGGTCACGGTCGCGGACGACGGAGGCTCCTCGGGCCGCCTGCGCTCGGAGTTCGGCGTCCTCCCGCCCGGCGACCTCCGGATGGCCCTCGCCGCTCTCTGCGGCGACGACGAGTGGGGCGAGACGTGGGCCGAGGTGCTGCAGCACCGGTTCGCCGGCACCGGCGAGATGCGCGGCCACGTGACGGGGAACCTGCTGATCGTCAGCCTCTGGGAGCTGCTCGGCGACCACGTCTCCGCTCTCGACTGGGTCGGCCGCCTCCTCGGCGCGCGAGGTCGGGTGGTGCCGATGGCACTGACGCCGGTCGACATCACCGCCCAGGTCAGCGGGCTGTACGCCGACGATCCCGACCGGCTCAGCACGGTCCACGGACAGGTTGCCGTGGCGTCCTCGGAGGGCACGATCGAGGCGATCTCGCTGCTTCCCGACGACCTGCGTGCGTGTCCCGAAGCCGCTCTGGCCGTCCGCACGGCAGGTCTCGTCGTGCTCGGTCCCGGGTCGTGGTTCACGTCCGTTCTGCCCCACCTGATGGTGCCCGAGCTGCGTGAGGCACTCATCGAGACCGACGGCCATCTGGTCGTGGTGCTGAACCTCGGACAGGAGGGCGAGACCGCCGGCTTCCGGGCCCTCGACCACCTCCGTGTGCTGCTCGACCACGCACCCGAGCTGCGGATCGGCACCGTGCTCGTCGACCCGCGCGAGGCGACCGATCTCTCCGAGCTCGAAGCCCTCGCCGGCAAGTGCGGCGCGCACCTGTTGGTCGCCGATGTCGCCGACGACGACGGGTCGCCGCGACATGATCCGGTGAAGCTGGCAGCGGCGTACGACGGCATCCTCGGCGACCTCACGGAACGCGCATAGGACCAAGGTCCCGACCATCGGCCTGCGGTCCGACGGTTGTTGACGTACGTGGCAGGATCGGCGCCATGGCCATGACGGCACAGGTGAAGGCGGAGATCGCGAACACCACCATCACCAAGACCTGCTGCCGCAAGGCCGAGGTGTCGACGATGCTGAGGTTCGCCGGCGGTCTCCACATCGTGAGCGGCAAGATCGTCGTCGAGGCCGAGCTCGACACCGGCGCGGCGGCGCGACGGCTGCGCAAGGACATCGCCGACGTGTTCGGCCATCAGAGTGACGTCGCGATGGTGCAGGGCAACGGCATCCGCAAGGGCAGCCGCTACCTCGTCCGTGTCACCAAGGACGGCGAGGCGCTGGCCCGTCAGACCGGGCTCCTCGACAACCGCGGCCGGCCCGTCCGTGGCCTGCCGCCGGCCGTGGTCTCCGGTGGTGCCTGTGACGCGGTGGCCGCGTGGCGTGGAGCCTTCCTCGCGCACGGCTCGTTGACCGAGCCGGGTCGATCGTCGTCGCTCGAGGTGACCTGTCCTGGTCCCGAGGCCGCCTTGGCCCTGGTGGGTGTGGCCCGTCGTCTCGGGATCCCGGCGAAGGCGCGTGAGGTGCGTGGGGTCGACCGGGTCGTGATCCGCGACGGCGACGCGATCTCCCAGCTCCTGACGCGGCTCGGCGCCCACGAGGCCCTGATGGCCTGGGAGGAGCGCCGGATGCGCCGCGAGGTCCGGGCCACGGCCAACCGCCTCGCCAACTTCGACGACGCCAACCTCCGCCGCTCCGCCCGGGCTGCGGTCGCCGCCGGCGCCCGGGTCCATCGAGCCCTGGAGATCCTCGGCGACGAGGTGCCCGACCACCTCAAGATGGCCGGAGGCCTGCGGCTCGAGCACAAGCAGGCCAGCCTCGAGGAGCTCGGACAGCTGCACGAGCCCGTGCTCACCAAGGACGCGATCGCCGGCCGCATCCGCCGCCTCCTCGCCATGGCCGACAAGCGCGCGGAGGAGCTCGGTGTCCCCGACACGGAGGCGTCGCTCACGCCGGAGATGCTGGCGGAAGAGGACTGACGCTGGGATCCCCGGTGAGCCGGGTATCCCAGCGCTTGTCAGGCGTTGCAACCCCTGACAAGCGACAGGAGTGCCTTCGGCTGGTGACTGATGTGACGGGCGGTACGCCGAACCGACGGACAGCACGTTCCGAGCCCGGAGACGCGGACGATAGGCTCGACGTACCGCAGAGCGACTTGCTAGGAGCACCACGTGACCGTCCGAGTAGGCATCAACGGCTTCGGCCGGATCGGCCGCAACTTCTTCCGTGCCGTCCGGGCTTCGGGGGCCGACATCGAGATCGTCGCCGTCAACGACCTGACCGACAACAACGCGCTGGCACCGCTGCTGAAGTTCGACTCGATCCTGGGCCGGCTCGACGCGGACGTCACCGCGACCGAGGACGAGATCCGTGTCGGCGACCAGGTCGTGAAGACCTTCGCCGAGCGTGACCCGGCCCACCTGAAGTGGGCTGACCTCGGGGTCGACGTCGTCGTGGAGTCCACCGGCTTCTTCACCGACGCCACCAAGGCACGCGCGCACGTCGACTCCGGCGGCGCGAAGAAGGTCATCATCTCCGCGCCCGCGTCGAACGAGGACGTGACCCTGGTGATGGGCGTCAACGAGTCGACGTACGACCCGGCGGCGCACACCGTGATCTCCAACGCCTCCTGCACGACCAACTGTCTGGCGCCCATGGCCAAGGTGCTGCACGAGGAGTTCGAGATCGTGCGCGGTCTGATGACGACGGTGCACGCCTACACCGCCGACCAGAACCTCCAGGACAACATCCACAAGGACCTCCGCCGGGCCCGGGCGGCTGCGATCAACGTCGTCCCGACGTCGACGGGTGCCGCCAAGGCGATCGGGCTCGTGCTGCCCGAGCTCAAGGGCAAGCTCGACGGCTACGCCCTCCGCGTCCCGGTCCCGACCGGCTCGGCGACCGACCTCACGTTCCAAGCCGGCCGCGAGACCTCCGTCGAGGAGGTCAACGCCGCGGTCGAGAAGGCCGCGGACGGCCGCATCCTGAGGTACTCCACCGACCCGCTGGTGTCCTCCGACATCGTCACCGACCCGGCGTCGTGCATCTTCGACGCTCCGCTGACCAAGGTCATCGGCAACCAGGTCAAGGTGGTCGGCTGGTACGACAACGAGTGGGGCTACTCCAACCGACTGGCCGACCTGATCGGCTACGTCGGGAAGTCGCTCTGACGGTGTCGGGGACGGACTCCCTCACCGACCAGCTGGGTGATCTGCGGGGCAAGCGCGTCCTGGTCCGCTCCGACCTGAACGTCCCTCTCGACGGCGCCACCATCACCGACGACGGTCGGGTGCGCGCCAGCGTGCCCACGATCCGGGAGCTGTCGGCGGCAGGGGCTCGCGTGGTGGTGGCCGCCCACCTCGGCCGCCCGAAGGGCGAGCCGGAGGAGCGGTACTCCCTGCGGCCCGTCGCGGCGCGGTTGGGCGAGCTCCTCGGGCACGAGGTCGCTTTCGCCGAGGACACGGTCGGGTCGTCCGCGCACGAGACGGTCGACTCGTTGGGCGACGGCGACGTGGCCGTGCTCGAGAACGTCCGGTTCAACCCGGGCGAGACCAGCAAGGACGACGACCAGCGCGGCGCGTTCGCCGACGACCTGGCGCAGCTGGCGGACGCCTTCGTCTCCGACGGCTTCGGGGTGGTGCACCGCAAGCAGGCGAGCGTGTACGACGTCGCGCTCCGCCTCCCGCACGCGATGGGGCAGCTGGTCGCGACCGAGATCGAGGTGCTCCGCCGACTCACCGTCGACCCCGAGCGGCCGTACGTCGTGGTGCTCGGCGGCTCGAAGGTCTCCGACAAGCTCGGCGTGATCGACAACCTCCTGGGCAAGGCCGACCGGCTGCTGATCGGCGGAGGGATGGTGTTCACGTTCCTCGCCGCGCAGGGACACGAGGTCGGTCAGAGCCTGCTGGAGGACGACCAGCTGGACACCGTGCGCGGCTACCTCGACCGGGCCGACGAGTCGGGGGTCGAGATCCTGCTGCCGACCGACATCGTCGTCGACACCGAGTTCCCCGGGGGCGAGCGCGAGCCGCAACCACGCGTCGTACCCGCGTCCGAGATCCCGTCCGACACCCTCGGGCTCGACATCGGCCCCGAGTCGGCCGCCGCCTTCGCGTCCGCGATCCGCGACGCGAAGACCGTGTTCTGGAACGGGCCGATGGGTGTCTTCGAGACGCCGGCCTTCGCCGACGGCACGAAGGTGGTCGCGCAGGCGCTCACCGAGGTCGACGGTCTGTCCGTGGTCGGCGGGGGCGACTCCGCCGCGGCCGTCCGCCAGCTCGGGTTCGACGAGGGCGCCTTCGGCCACATCTCCACCGGCGGCGGAGCGAGCCTCGAGCTGCTCGAGGGCAAGGAGCTGCCGGGCATCGCCGTCCTCGAGCGCTGACCACCCGACGTACCCACGAGACTCCCCGAGACGCAGAGAGCAGGACGCAGATGGCCTCGCGCACGCCGCTGATGGCGGGCAACTGGAAGATGAACCTGACCCACCCCGAAGCGGTGGCGCTGGTCCAGAAGCTTGCCTGGATCCTGGCGGACAAGAAGCACGACTTCGCCCGCACCGAGGTGGTGGTGATCCCGCCGTACACCGACCTCCGCTCGGTCCAGACGCTCGTGGACGGTGACCGGCTGGCCCTCCGGTACGGCGCGCAGGACGTGTCTCTGCACGACTCCGGTGCCTACACGGGCGAGATCTCGGCGGCCATGCTCGCGAAGCTGGGCTGTTCCTACGTGGTCGTCGGCCACTCGGAGCGGCGGCAGCACCACGGCGAGACCGACGACGTCGTCAACGCCAAGGCCCGGCAGGCCGCCTCCGCCTCGATGACCCCGATCGTCTGTGTGGGCGAGGGGCTCGACGTACGCCAGGCCGGCGAGCAGGTTCCGCACACCCTCGCCCAGGTCGACGGATCGCTGGCCGGGTTCTCGCCGAAGGAGATCGAGTCGTTGGTGATCGCCTACGAGCCGGTGTGGGCGATCGGCACGGGCGAGGTCGCGACGCCGGACGACGCGCAGGAGGTGTGCGCGGCGATCCGCGGCCGGCTCCGCGAGACGGCCGGAGACGAGGCCGCCGACGGCTGCCGCGTCCTGTACGGCGGCTCGGTCAAGGCGGCCAACATCGCCGGGATCATGGCCCAGACCGACGTGGACGGAACGCTCGTGGGCGGCGCCAGCCTCCAGGCCGAGGAGTTCGGCGGAATCTGCCGCTTCTACGACATGCCCGCCCTGTGACGGTCGTCGGTGGAAGGCAGCGCGGCATCGGTCCAGACCGGCTTGTGGGCGGGTTCGGGATGCCCCGCACGGTGACGTAGGCTATGCCGTCGTGACCACCGTCTTCACCATTCTGCTCGTCATCACCAGCTGTGTGCTGGTGGCTCTGGTGCTGTTGCACAAGGGTCGTGGCGGCGGACTGTCCGACATGTTCGGCGGCGGTGTGTCCAGTTCGCTCGGGGGATCGTCTGTGGCGGAGCGCAACCTGGATCGGTTCACCGTCGGTGTGGGTGTCATCTGGTTCGCTTGCGTCATCGCTCTGGGCCTGTTGCGGGCCTACTCCTGAGTCAGAAAGGTCACTGACAAGTGGCAGGTGGAGGAAACGCGATCCGCGGTAGCCGGGTCGGCGCTGGTCCCATGGGTGAGGCCGAGCGCGGCGAAGCCGCGCCCCGGCAGGCCGTCACCTACTTCTGCTCGCACGAGCACCGGTCGGTGGTGACCTTCGCGGTCGACGCCGTCGTGCCCGACTCGTGGGACTGCCCGAAGTGCGGGCTCCCCGCGAGCCTCGACTCGGAGAATCCTCCGCCGGCTCCGAAGATCGAGCCCTACAAGACCCACCTGGCCTACGTGAAGGAGCGTCGCTCCGACGCCGAGGCCGAGTCGATCCTCGACGAGGCGATCCAGCTGCTGCGCAGCCGCCGGAAGTCCGGCGAGATCATCTTCTGAGGCACGCAAGCGCTCGAGCCTGAGCTGCGAAGGCTCGGGATGAGGCGCGCAGGTTGAGGAGCGGCGGTCTCGAAACCCGGTGACGGTGCCTGTGGCCCTGAGGGTGGTTTCGACGGTCGCAGAGCGACCTCCTCAACCACCGAGTGAGGGCACCTCGGAGCGGCGTCGCGGTCGAGGAACCAGATGGTCCCGACCTGCCCGTGTACGCCGACGGCGGGGATCTCATGGAGGTCCGGAGGCCGGGCGGCGAGGGCCCGGCCGACGGCTTCGGCCTTGTCGCCGCCGCTGACGACGAACCACACCTGCTCGGACCGAGCGAGGGCGGGGTAGGTGAGGGTCACCCGCTCGGGAGGAGGTTTGGGCGAGCCGGTGACCCCGGCCGCGATCGAGTCGTCGAGGTCGAGCTGCGGGAAGCCGGGGAAGAGCGAGGCGATGTGTCCGTCCGGGCCGACGCCGAGCATCAGCAGGTCGAACCTGCCGCTGTCCATCGACCGGATCGTGTCGGCGTACGCCGCGGCGGCGGCCTCGACGTCGTCCGCGTCGGCCGTGGACGGGATCTCGTGCACCCGGGCCGGGTCGACCGGTAGCGCGTCCAGCATCGCCACGCGTGCCTGCCGGGCGTTCCGCTCGTCGGAGTCGGCTGCGACGAAGCGCTCGTCGCCCCAGAAGAAGTCGACCCGACTCCAGTCGACCTCGCTCCCGGCGCCGAGACGGGCGATCTCCCGGTGGATCTTGTTCGGCGATCGTCCCGCCGGTGAGCGCGACCTGGGGGATGTCGCCGGCCGCCTGCCGGACCGTGACCAGGCGGACGAACGCGCCGGCCACCGTCGCGGCGAGCTCGTCCGCCGTCTGGTGGACCTCGACGCGAGGGACCGGCACGGCGACTCATGAGGCGGGCAGCTTCATCAGCTTGCGGGCCGTGGCGGCGTACACGTCGTCCTCGTCCAACCGCCGGAGCTCCTCGGCGAGCAGCTCGGGGAGCTGCCGGCGCTTGAGCGCGACCGGCCGGTCGGGACGCTCGGGCGAGGAGAACGTCGCCAGTCGTCCGTCGCGTCGCGAGATCACGATCGGACCCTCTTTGCTCTCGAGCCGGACCTCGGTGATGCCGGGGCCTCGGGAGCCCTTGCGCTCGAAGCGCACCTTGAGCCGGTCGGCGAGCCAGGCGACGAGCAGGTCGGCGCTCGGGCTGATCCGCTCGGCGGTCACCGAGCCTCCGGTGATCTTCAGCGGCTGCTGGTCCAGTGCCGCGGCGAGCAGGGCCCGCCATGGCGTGATGCGCGTCCAGGCCAGGTCGGAGTTGCCGGGGTGGTACGCCGAGCACTGCACGTGGATGGCCTTGCCCTTGCCACGGGTGACGGCGGCGGCGTCCGTGATGCGTCGCTGCGCCAGCGCGCCGAGCGGGTCGGACGCCGGGTCCTCGGGCGGGTCGTTCGGCCACCAGATCGCCACCGGCGAGTCCGGGAGCAACAGCGGCAGCACGACCGACTCGGCGTGCTCGACCACCTCACCCTCCAACCGGATCAGCGCGGTCTCGCCGGTCCAGCCCGCACCGGTGCCGACCTGCGCGTTGACCTGCGCCTGCCCGCGGGGGCTGCCGAGGATCACGCCGAGGACGCGCGCCGGGTGCTCATGGGAGGCCTGGCGGGCGACCTGCATCGCGTCGTCCGCGCTGTCCTCGTCGACCACGATGACCAACGTCATCACCATGCTCATCGCCGGGCTGCCGGCGCGCAGCCGAGAGGCCACGAACTCCGCGGCGATCCCGGCGGCGTTGGTGTCGATCAGCTCGATCACGAGGTACACCTCATCATGGGCGTCTCCAGGTACGGCCGTCGCGGGCCAGCATCGCGTCGGCGGACGGCGGGCCCCAGGTGCCCGACCCGTAGGACTCGGGCTTCCCCTTGCGCGCCCAGTGGTCGAGCACGGGGTCGAGGATCTGCCAGGACCGCTCGACCTCGGCGTGACGCGGGAAGAGCGGCGGGTCACCGAGCAGGACGTCGAGGATCAGTCGCTCGTAGGCCTCCGCGCTGGACTCGGTGAAGGAACCGCCGTAGGCGAAGTCCATGTTGACGTCGCGGATCTCCATCTGGGTGCCCGGCACCTTCGACCCGAACCGCACGGTCATGCCCTCGTCGGGCTGGATGCGGAGCACGATGCGCGTTGTGGGTGAGCTCCTCGGTGGCCGCCCGCGTGAAGGGTTGGTGCGGGGCGGGCTTGAACACGATCGCGACCTCGGTCACCCGACGACCCAGGCGCTTCCCGGTGCGCAGGTAGAAGGGGACGCCGGCCCAACGCCGGTTGTCCACGTGCAGGGTGATCGCGGCGTACGTCTCGGTGGCGGAGGACTTGCGGACGCCCTCCTCCTCGAGGAAGCCGACGACCTTGTCGCCACCCTGCCAGCCCGCGGCGTACTGACCGCGTGCGGTGGTGAGGTCGAGTCGACGGGGGAGGGTCACGGCGTTGAGCAGCTTGAGCTTCTCGACCCGCAGGCTGTCGGCGTCGAAGGACGCCGGCTCCTCCATCGCCACCAGCGACATCAGCTGGAGCAGGTGGTTCTGGATGACGTCACGGGCGGCGCCGATGCCGTCGTAGTAGCCGGCCCGGCCGCCGATACCGATGTCCTCCGCCATGGTGATCTGCACGTGGTCGACGTAGTTGGCGTTCCAGATGGGCTCGAACATCGCGTTCGCGAAGCGGGTCGCGAGGACGTTCTGGACGGTCTCCTTGCCGAGGTAGTGGTCGATCCGGAAGATCGAGCCGCTGGAGAAGACCGAGGCGAGGGTCGCGTTGAGCTCGCGGGCCGACTCCTCGTCGTGTCCGAACGGCTTCTCGACGACCACCCGGCGCCACGAGCCGGGAGCAGGCTCGGCGAGACCGTGCTCCTTGAGCTGACCCACGACCTGCCCGAAGAAGCCGGGCGGGATCGCGAGGTAGAAGGCGTGGTTGCCACTCGTGCCACGGACCTCGTCCAGCTCCTCGATCGTCCGCCGCAGAGTGCTGAACGCCTGGTCGTCGCCGAAGTCGCCCGGGACGAACCGGAACCCTTCGGCCAGCTGGTTCCACACCTCCTCGCGGAACTCGGTGCGGGCGTGCTCCTTGACCGCGTCGTGGACGACCTGCGCGAAGTCCTCGTGCGCCCAGTCGCGGCGCGCATAGCCGACCAGGCTGAAGCCCGGAGGCAGCAGGCCGCGGTTGGCGAGGTCGTAGATCGCCGGCATGACCTTCTTCCGCGACAGGTCGCCGGTGACGCCGAACAGGACCATGCCGCACGGCCCCGCGATGCGAGGGAGTCGGCGGTCGCGAGGATCGCGGAGGGGATTGGTCGGAGGCCGAGTGCGGGGTCATGACGTCCGATGGGTGCGGTAGTAGCCGATCAGGGCACGCGTCGACGCGTCCTGGTCGGCCAGGGCGGCGTCGTCGCCGGCGATCGCCGGGCCGACCTGCTGGGCGAGCTGCTTCCCGAGCTCGACGCCCCACTGGTCGAAGCTGTCGACGCCCCAGACGGCGCCCTCGGTGAAGGTGATGTGCTCGTAGAGCGCGACCAGCTGTCCCAGCACGGAAGGGGTGAGCTGCGGCGCCATGATCGACGCCGTCGGCCGGTTGCCCGTGAAGACGCGCGCCGGCACGACCGCCTCGTCGGTCCCCTCGGCGCGCACCTCGTCCGCGGTCTTGCCGAAGGCGAGCGCCTTGGTCTGGGCGAAGAAGTTGGCGAGGAAGAGCTCGTGGACGTCCACCTCGCCGTCTCGCAGGGGGTACGCCGGGTTCGCGAACGCGATGAAGTCGGCCGGGATGAGCCGGGTGCCCTGGTGGATCAGCTGGTAGAACGCGTGCTGGCCGTTGGTGCCCGGCTCGCCCCAGAACACCTCGCCGGTGGTCGTGGTGACCGGGGTGCCGTCCCAGCGCACGCCCTTGCCGTTGGACTCCATGGTCAGCTGCTGGAGGTACGCCGGGAATCGGTGCAGCAGCTGCGAGTAGGGGAGCACGGCGTGAGTCTGGGCACCCAGGAAGTTGGAGTACCAGACGTTCAGCAGGCCCATCAGCATCGGGACGTTGCGAGCGGGCTCGGTGGTGTGGAAGTGCTCGTCCATCGCGTGGAAGCCCGCCAGCATCTCGGCGAACCGCTCGGGACCGATGGCGACGGCGAGCGACGTACCGATCGCGGAGTCCATCGAGTAGCGACCGCCGACCCAGTCCCAGAAGCCGAACGCGTTCGCGGGGTCGATCCCGAAGGCCTCGACCTTGTCGAGCGCCGTGGACACCGCCACGAAGTGCTTCCGCACGGCCTCCCCGGCGTCGTGCCCGCTCAGCCCCTGCAGCAGCCAGGCCCTGCACAGCCGGGCGTTGGTCAGCGTCTCGAGGGTGCCGAACGTCTTGCTCGACACGATGAACAGCGTGCGCGCCGGGTCGAGGCCGGAAAGCGTCGTGGCCGCGTCGGTCGGGTCGATGTTGGAGATGAAGCGGCACTCGAGGCCCGCCCTCCATCGGGCAGAGTGCGGTACGCCGCGAGTGCCTCGTAGGCCATCACCGGACCGAGGTCGGAGCCTCCGATCCCGATGTTCACGACCGTCGAGATGCGTTCGCCGGTGACGCCGGTCCAGGTGCCGCTGCGCACGTCGTCGGCGAACGCATAGACCCGTCGGAGCATGTCGTGCACGTCGTGGACGACGTCCTGCCCGTCGACCTCGAGCGTGGTGCCCTCGGGGTCACGCAGTGCCGTGTGCAGGACGGCGCGGTCCTCGGTGACGTTGATGTGCTCACCCGCGAACATCGCGTCGCGGCGGTGCGTGACCCCGACCTGGTCGGCGAGGTCGAGCAGCGCCGCCAGCACGTCGTCTTGCAGCAGCGACTTGGAGAGGTCGACGTGCAGGTCGGCAGCAGTGAAGCTCAGCCGGTCCACCCGGTGAGGGTCGGCGTCGAACGACGCGCGGAGATCGGGCGCGAAGCCGTCCGCAAGGGCTGTGAGACGAGACCAGGCCTCCGTCGAGGTCGGGTCGACGGGGGCCTCGCTCACTGTGCCGTCCCGCGGGCCGTCTCCAGGGCCGTGGTGACGGACTCGAGCAGCTCGTCCCACGCCGTGATGAACTTCTCGACGCCCTCCTTGATCAGGACCTCGATCACCTCGTCGTAGTCGATCCCGGCGTCGGCGAGCGCCTGCATGTGCGCGGCGGCGTCGTCGTAGAACGGCCGGATCCGGTCACCGCGGACCTCGCCGTGGTCGGCCACGGCGTCCAGGGTCTTCTCCGGCATGGTGTTCACCGTGTCCTCGACGACCAGGTCGACGACGTACATCGTGTCGTCGTAGTCGGGGTTCTTGACCCCGGTCGAGGCCCACAGCGGCCGCTGTTTGCGGGCTCCCGCCGCCTCGAGCGCCGCCCAGCGGTCGCCGCTGTAGAACTCCTCGAACGCCTTGAACGCGAGTCGTGCGTTCGCCACCCCGGCCTTCCCCTTCAGCGCGGGGTCGGTGCCGGGGCCTGCCGTCGTGGCGTCGAGGCGCTTGTCGATCTCGGTGTCGACCCGGGAGACGAAGAAGGACGCGACCGAGTGGATGGTGGACAGGTCGTGGCCGTTCTCGCGGGCCTTCTCCAGGCCGGCGACGTGGGCCTCCATGACGTCGTGGTACTGGTCGAGCCCGAAGATCAGCGTCACGTTGACGCTGATGCCGGCCGCCAGGGTCTCGGTGATCGCCGGGCAGCCCTCCTCGGTGCCGGGGATCTTGATCAGGAGGTTGGGTTCACCGACCGTCTTCCAGAGGTCGGCCGCCTCGGCGACCGTGCCGTCAGCGTCGTGGGCGAGACCGGGGGACACCTCGATCGACACCCGGCCGTCGACCTGGTCGGTCGCGTCGAAGACCTGTCGCAGCACCTTGCAGCCCTCGCGGACGTCGTCGGTGGTGATGGTGCGCACGGCGTGGTCGGTGTCGGCACCCTGCGCGGCCAGCTCGCGGATCTGCGGGTCGTAGCGCTCGCCCTTGGCGAGCGCGGACTGGAAGATCGAGGGATTGCTGGTCACCCCGACCACGTGCTGGTTCTGCACGAGATCGGCGAGGTTGCCGGTCTCGAGGCGCTCGCGGGACAGGTCGTCCAGCCAGATGGAGACTCCCGCTTCGGAGAGCTGCTGCAGGCGGTCGGTCATGGTTCCCCTCCTTGGTGCATCGGGCCGGAGCGTCAGTCGGTGACGCTCCGGATGCTGTCCTGGGCCGCCTGGGCGACTGCCTCGGCGGTGATGCCGAACTCTGAGTAGATGCGCGCGTAGTCGGCGGACGCGCCGTAGTGCTCCAGCGAGACGATCCGGCCGTGGTCGCCGACGATCTCGCGCCACCCCTGGGCGACGCCGGCCTCGACCGACACTCGCGCCTTCACGATCGGCGGGATCACCGTCTCCCGGTAGGAAGTCTCCTGGGCGTCGAACCATTCCCGGCACGGCATGGAGACGACCCGCGCGCGGACGCCGTCGGCCGCCAGCAGGTCGCGGGCCTGCACGGCGAGCTGCACCTCGGATCCGGTGCCGACCAGGACGACGTCGGGCAGTCCGCCCTCGACATCGAGCAGCACGTAGCCGCCGCGGTGGACGTTGCTGGTGTCGCTGTAGCCGTCCTCTCCGCGGGGGTACGTCGGGACGTTCTGGCGGGTGAGGACCAGGCCATGCGGCCGGTCGGTCTGCTCGAGGATCGTCTGCCAGCACGCCGCGGTCTCATTGGCGTCGGCCGGTCGGACCACGTCGAGGCCGGGGATGGCACGCAGGGCCGCGAGATGTTCGACCGGCTGGTGGGTCGGGCCGTCCTCACCGAGCCCGATGGAGTCGTGGGTCCAGACGAACGTGGTGGGGACGCCCATCAGCGCGGCCAGGCGCACGGAACCGCGCATGTAGTCGGAGAAGGTGAGGAACGTGCCGCCGAAGACACGCGTGCCGCCGTGCACCGCGATGCCGTTCATGATCGCGCCCATGCCGTGCTCGCGGATGCCGAAGTGCAGCACTCGGCCGGCCAGGGGGTCGGCCTTCCACATCTTGGTGGCCCGATTGCCGGGCAGGAACGACGGGACCCCCTCGATGGTCGTGTTGTTCGAGCCGGCCAGGTCGGCGGACCCGCCCCACAGCTCCGGCAGCACCCCGGCCACGGCATTGATGACCTTGCCGGACGCGACCCGGGTGGCCACGCCCTTCTGGTCGGCGTCGAAGGTCGGCAGGTGGTCGGTCCAGCCGTCGGGGAGGCTGCGGGTCTGCAGGCGCTCGAACAGGGCGACATCGGCCGAAGGCTTGCGCGCCCAGGCGGCGAACTCGTCGTCCCAGGCCGCCTGGGCCGCCTTGCCACGCTCGACGGCCTGACGGGTGTGCTCGAGGACGCCGGCGGGGACCTCGAAGGTGAGCTCGGGGTCGAAGCCGAGCACCTTCTTGGTGGCGGCGACCTCGTCGTCGCCCAGGGCGGAGCCGTGGGCCTTGCCGGTGTTCTGGGCGTCCGGTGCGGGCCAGGCGATGATCGTGTGCAGCACGATGAAGCTCGGCTTGTCGGTGACGGCCTCGGCCTTGCGGATCGCGGCGTACAGCGCAGGTACGTCCTCCTCGTAGCGCGTGCCGTCGTTGGTCCAGTCGACGTGCTGCACGTGCCAGCCGTAGGCCTCGTAGCGCGCGCCGACGTCCTCGCCGAGCGCGATGTCGGTGTTGTCCTCGATCGAGATGCGGTTGTGGTCGTAGATGACGGTGAGGTTGCCGAGCTCCTGCACGCCGGCGATGGCCGAGGCCTCGGCCGACACACCTTCCTCGATGTCACCGTCGGAGCACATGGCGTAGATGTGGTGGTCGAACGGCGAGGCGCCAAGGGCGGCGTTCGGGTCGAAGAGGCCGTGCTCGCGACGGGCCGCCATCGCCATGCCGACGGCATTGCCGATGCCCTGGCCGAGCGGGCCGGTGGTGACCTCGACGCCGGCGGTGTGACCGTACTCGGGGTGGCCGGGGGTCTTGCTGCCCCACGTGCGCAGTGCCTTGATGTCGTCGAGCTCGAGGCCCCACCCGCCCAGGAAGAGCTCGATGTAGAGGGTGAGGCTGGAGTGCCCGCAGCTGAGGACGAAGCGGTCGCGGGCCGGCCAGTGCGGGTCCGCGGGGTTGTGCCGCATCACCTTCTGGAAGAGCAGGTACGCCGCGGGAGCGAGACTCATGGCGGTGCCCGGGTGGCCGTTGCCGACCTTCTGGACGGCGTCCATCGCCAGGACGCGCACGGTGTCGACGGCCTTGTCGTCCAGCTCGCTCCAGTCCAGCTTGGCAGGTGTCGGGCTCACGCTCTCCCCTTCCGAAACGTGTCGGGCGAATCGCCCCTGCGGGGCCGGTGCCGGCCGCCCCGGCGGGGCCTGCTCAGGCGTCTCCGAGCCTACTCATCCCGGGAGTTAGACTGCGAGGCGCCCGCTCGGCTCCACCGTCCCTTCACCCGCCCGTACCCGAGGATCCCGTGTGACATACGTCGGCCACCGACCACCGGCCGCTCCGGTGTCGGAGACGGATCGGACGACCGGCGGCGCGGGGCTCCGCGACGTGGTGGCGGCGTACGTCGGGCTCACGAAGCCCCGGGTCATCGAGCTGTTGCTCCTCACCACGGTCCCCGTGATGTTCTTCGCGGCCGGCGGTGTGCCCGATCTCGGCCTGGTCGTGGCGACGGTCGTCGGCGGTGCGTTGTCGGCCGGGTCGGCGTCCGCACTGAACTGCGTCTACGACCGTGACATCGACGAGCAGATGCGGCGTACGCGACGACGGGCGATCCCGCGCCACATCGTCACCCCGACCGCGGCGCTCGTCTTCGGGGTCGTGCTCGGTGTGGTCGCGACCGTGATCCTCTACGTCTGGGTCAACCCGCTGTCCGCCGCGCTGTCGCTGGTCGCGGAGTGCTTCTACCTGTTCGTCTACACGATGCTGCTCAAGCGCCGGACCACGCAGAACATCGTCTGGGGCGGGCTCGCCGGCTGCTTCCCGGCGCTGATCGGCTGGACCGCCGTGACCGACCGGCTGGCCTGGCCACCGGTCGTGCTGTTCCTGGTCGTCTTCTTCTGGACCCCTCCCCACACGTGGGCCCTGGCGCTGCGCTACCGCGAGGACTACGCCGGCGTCGCGGTTCCGATGCTGCCGGTCGTGGCGCGTGCCGAGGTGGTGGGGCGGCAGATCGTGGCCTACAGCTGGGTGATGGTGGCGACGTCGCTGCTGCTGTGGCCGGTGGCGGGCACCGGGCCGGTCTACCCGGCGATCGCGGCCGTGTTGGGTGCGGTGTTCCTCGTCCAGGCGCACCGCATGTGGGCCCGCACCCGGGGCACCGAGGACCTCAGCGTGATCAAGCCGATGGTGCTCTTCCACGCCTCGAACCTCTACCTGTCGCTGCTGTTCGTGGCGGTCGCGCTCGAGCCCCTGCTCCGCTGAGTCCGAGTCGGGCCGAAACCTCTGTATTTCTGAGGAATTGTCCTGCAGAGGCAACCGAACGGGCCTACCGTGCGTCCTAGTAGGTACGACGGTTGGCCTGTCCACGGGGGTGCAGGCCAATCGTCGTCCTCATTTCCGTCGTCCGCCTCGGTCGGTTGGAGCACCGTCACCAGCAGCCAGGACGAGGCCGCGACGACCAGTCCCGCACCGAGCATGTGCAGCATGACCACGGCGATCGGCAGGTCGGCGAAGTACTGGACGAAGCCGACGACCGCCTGCAGCACCTCGACCGCTGCCAGCGCGGTGACCGGTCGTATGTCACCGCCCGTCGCGCGAACCGCGAACCAGAGACCGACCGTCAGACCGATCAGCAGGAAGACCAGGTCGGCGTGGAACTGGCTCACCTGAAGCGGATCGAGCCCGTTGCGCGGTGAGCTCGCGTCACCCGCGTGGGGGCCGGATCCGGTCACCACGGTGCCGGCGTAGAGCACGGCCCAGGTCGCGGCGTACGTCGTCCACGCGAGCGTGGTCACGATGCCACGCGCTGCGGGGGTGGGTGGATGGTCGAGCCGGTGCAGGAACAGGACGGTCAGCGACACGATCGCCAGCGACAACACGAGGTGGAGCGAGACGATCCACGGGTTCAGGTCGGTGAGCACGGTGATGCCGCCGAGCACCGCCTGTGCCGGGATCGCGAGGGCCAGCACGACCGCCAGCCGCAGCAGGTCGGGGCGATCGAGCCGGCGAGCCGCCTGGCGGGCGGCGACGAACGTCGCGACCGCGATCGCCACCAGCACGAAGGTCAGCGTCCGGTTGCCGAACTCGACCAGCTGGTGCGGCCCGATCGTGCCGTGCGGGGTGAACGACGAGTCGGTGCAGCGCGGCCAGGTCGGGCAGCCGAGCCCCGACCCGGTCAGCCGGACGGCCCCGCCGGTGACGATCAGGAGGAGGTTGGCGACGAGCGTGGCCCAGGCCAGCCGTCGCAGCCAGAGGCTCATTCCCATCGGAACGTCCGGGCGGTCAGTCCGGTGCCGATGACGCCCCAGACGAGCAGCACGCCCAGGTCGCGCCAGGCGACTCCGCCGTCCAGGCAGGCGTGCCGCATCGCCTCGCCGAGGGCGCCGGACGGGAGCCACTGGGTCACGTGCCCGAAGGCGCCGTACGACGAGCTCGGGAGCACGACCGCGCCGGCGGCGAGGAGCAGGAGGTAGACCAGGTTCGCGGCCGCGAGCGTCGCCTCGGCCCGGAGCACGCCGGCGAGGAACAGACCGAGGGAGGCGAAGGCGGCGGTGCCGAGGACCAGGGCCAGGAGGCAGCCGACGAAGCCGTTCGCGGGGTCCCAGCCGAGGAGCAACCCGACCACGGACACGACGGCCACCTGCATCGCCTCGACGACCAGCAGTCCGCCGACCTTGCCGGCGAGCAGCCCGGACCGGGGGAGCGGGGAGGAGCCGAGGCGCTTGATCACGCCGTACCTGCGCTCGAACCCGGTGGCGATCGCCAGTGACGTGAACGCCGTCGACATCACCGCGAGGGCGAGGACACCCGGTGTGAAGACGTCCACCGGTCGATGGGAAAGGCCGAGGTCGAGGTGGTCGGCCCCTTTCACCCCGCCGATCAGCACGATCACGGGGATGACCACGGCGAGCAGCAGCTGCTCACCGTTGCGCAGCATCAGCCGCGCCTCCATCGCCGCCTGGGCGAGCACCATCCGCGGGAAGGGTGCAGCCCCGGGGCGCGGGGCGAGGTCGAGGCTCATGAAGCCAGCTCGCGTCCGGTCAGCTCGAGGAACACGTCCTCGAGCGTCCGCTGGCCGAGGGTCAGGGACTCCGGGAGCACGTCGTTCTCCTCGCACCATCGTGAGACGACGGCCAGGCTGGAGGCGTCGGCGGGGCCGGTGACGACGATGCTGAGCTCGTCGAGGAGCGTCACCTCGACGCGTTCGCCGAGGGCTCGTCGGAGCGACTCCGGTGCGTCGGGCGGGAAGGGCTTGGTGACGACGAGGCGGATGGTCGCGGAGTCACCACCGCGGGTGAGCTCGAGCGGTGACCCGCTGGCGATCATCCGGCCGTGGTCGATGATGTGGATCCGGTCGGCGAGCCGCTCGGCCTCGTCCATGTAGTGGGTGGTGAGGACGACGGTCACGCCGGCCGCACGCAGCTCCTCGAGCAGCTGCCACGTCGTACGCCGTGCCGCGGGGTCCATCCCGGCCGTGGGCTCGTCCACGAACACGATCTCGGGCCGGCCCACGATCGCCATCGCGAGCCCCAGCCGCTGCTGCTGCCCGCCCGAGAGCCGTCGGTACGGCGTACGTCCGCACTCGCCCAGGCCCATCCGCTCCGAGAGTGCCTCGAGGTCGAGCGGGTGAGCATGCAGCCGAGCGACGTGCCGCAGCATCTCGTCGGCCCGCACCCCGCTCCACGCGCCACCGCCCTGGAGCATCACGCCGATGCGGGGGAGGAGGGCGCGACGGTCGCGCACGGGGTCGAGTCCGAGGACGCGCACGGATCCCGACTGGGGTTCCCGGTACCCCTCGGCCGTCTCGAGCGTGGTGGTCTTGCCGGCGCCGTTGGGCCCGAGCACCGCGGTGATCGAGCCGCGTCCGACGGTCAGCGACAGGCCGTCGACGGCGACCTTGTCGCCGTACCGCATGACCAGCCCGTCGATCTCGACGGCCGGCGCGGACACAGCCGAGGCCGATGGATCGGGCGCTGACACGGGCCAAGTGTAGGAAGCCGCGACGTCCCCACGCCCGGCGGGCGGCTGACTGATCATCAGCATGCCGGGCAGTCCGGGAGCGGCACCAGTCGTTGAGCGTACGTACGCGCATCCCGATGAGCGGTCGTCGCAGGACAGCCGAGCCCAGAAGTGATCCTGGGCGCGCTGGGTAAGCGATGCTGGGAGCGTGACGGAACTGACGACCGACCGCTTGGAGCTCCGCCGATGGCGGGAAGCCGACCTCGACGAGCACGCTGCGATGATCGCCGACCCCGAGGTCAACCGGTACGTCGGCGGACCCACCGACCGGGCTTCGGCCTGGCGACAGATCGCCATGTTCATGGGGCACCGAGAGCTCCGCGGCTGGACCAGCTCCGTGGTGGTGGAGCGGGAGTCGGGGCGCATGGTCGGTCGCGCCGGGCTCTGGCAGCCGGAGGGATATCCCGACGTCGAGGTCGGCTGGATCCTGAAGCCGAGCGTGTGGAACCAGGGGTACGCCACGGAGATCGGCCTCGCCGTGCGCGACCACGCGTTCGGCACCCTCGGCATCCCGCACCTGATCTCGCTGATCCATCCCGACAACCACGGCTCCATCCGAGTAGCCCAGAAGATGGGCGCGAGCCTCGAGGGCGAGCACGACCTCCACGGCACTCCACATCTGGTCTACGGCCAGCTCGCGCCGTCGCGTGATGCCTAGCGAAGCGACCCGTCGATCACCGCGAGGGTGCATCGTGAGATGCACACGAGCTTCTCCTCGTCGTCGACGATCCGGACCTCCCAGACCTGGCTACGGCGACCCAACGAGATCGGCCGGGCGGTGCCGGTCACCCAGCCGGAGGTGACCGGACGCAGGTGGTTGGCGTTGATCTCCATGCCGACGCACGACTTGCCAGGTCCCGCAACGAACGTGGCCGCGCAGCTGACCAGCGTCTCGGCGAGCAGCACCGAGGCACCACCGTGCAGGATCCCGAACGGCTGACGGGTCCGATCGTCGACCGGCATCCGGCCGATCAGGTGGTCCGGACCGATCTCGGTGAGCTCGATGCCGAGATGGCCGATCGCAGAGCCCGCGCTCATCGCGTTGGCCTGGTGGAGGTCGGGCGTGACGTGCCAGATCGCTGTTGCAACGAGGTCCATGTCCCCATCGTCCCGACCCGACGGCGTCGAGGCAGGCGTGGAACTACCCCACGTGTCGCGCCCGGCTAGGCCTCGATGTTCTCGGGATCGTCGCCCTCGTTGCGCAGGCCGTCGAACGCCGCGGGCGGCTCGGTCCATACGTCGGAGCGTGGGTCCTGGATCTCCCGCCAGACGCGTTGCGCCGTGCACGGCAGGTCGATGTGCTTCACGCCGAGATGCTTGAGCGCGTCGACGACGGCGTTCTGGACGGCGGGCGTCGACCCGATGCTGGCGGACTCGCCGATCCCCTTGGCCCCGATCGGGTTCACCGGCGTCGGGGTCTCGGTGTTCGACGCCTCGAGCGTGATGCCGTCGGCCGCCGTCGGCATCGCGTAGTCGGCGAAGGAGCTGGTGATCGGTGTGCCGTACTCGTCGTACAACATCTCCTCCCACAGCGCCTGGCTGATGCCCTGGATGCCGCCACCGTGCTGCTGGCCGGCCACGATCAGCGGGTTCACGATGCGCCCGCAGTCGTCGACCATGACGTGTCGGAGGGGGCGCACCTGCCCGGTCTCGACGTCGACCTCGACCACCGACACGTGCGCGCCGAACGGGAACGTCGCGCCGTCCTGGGTGTAGTCGGTGTCCACTCCCAGCCCGCCGTCGTGCTCGTGGGCGTACGACGCGAGCTCGGGCCACGAGATCCGACGCCCCGGCACCCCCGCGACGCCGAAGCCGTCGTCGTCGAGGACGACGTCGTCGGGGTTCGCCTCGAGCATCCTGGCTGCCACCCCGAGGGCCTGCTCGCGCAGCTCGTCGGCGGCCTTGCTGACGGCGTTGCCACCGAGCTGGAGCGAGCGCGACCCGCCGGTGCCGCCCCCCGAGCGGACCGCGGCCGTGTCCGACTGGCGGTAGCGGATCTTCGCCAACGGGATGCCGAGCGTGTCGGACGCGATCATCGAGAACGACGTCGCGTGGCCCTGACCATGAGAGGAGGTGCCGGCCATCACGGTGGCCGAGCCGTCCTCGTGGATCTGCACGGAGCCGAACTCCGACCCGCCGAAGCCGGTGATCTCGACGTACGTCGCCAGTCCGATGCCGAGGAGCCGGGTCTCGCCCGCCGCGATGCGTCGCTGCTGCTCCGCGCGCAGGGCGTCGATGTCGGCGATCCGCAGGGCTTCCATCAAAGGGAGCTCGTAGTCGCCGACGTCGTAGGTCTGCTCGGTCTGCGTCTCGTAGGGGAACGCGTCCTTGGGGATGAGGTTCTTCCGGCGGATCTCCTCGGGCAGGAGGCCGAGCTCCTGCGCTGCGACATCGATGACGCGCTCCAGCGCGGCGGCCGCCTCGGGCCGCCCGGCGCCGCGGAACGCCCCGACCGGCGCGGTGTTGGTCATCACGGCGATCGCGTCGAAGCGCAGCTTCGGGACGACGTACGGACCCGGAGCCATGATGTACGTCGGGCCGACCGCCAGCGCGCCGCCGAAGCCGGCGTACGCACCGCACTCGCCCAGGACCCGCATGCGCAGTCCCGTGATCACCCCGTCGTTGGTGAGCCCGAGCTCGACGTACTGCACCTGCCCGCGGCCTTGCATCGACAACATCGCCTCGCTGCGGGTCTCGGTCCACTTCACGGCCCGGCCGAGGGAGCGGGCCGCGAGCGCGATCGCGGCGTGGTCCGAGTTGGACCCGGCCTTTCCTCCGAAGGCACCGCCCACGTGCGGGGCGACGACGCGCACGTGCTCCTTCTCGACCCCGATGGCCGTCGCGAGGAGGTCTCGCGCCAGGTGCGGATGTTGCGTCGAGAGCCAGGCCTCCATGCCTTCCTCCGTCGGCCTGACCAAGATCGCGTTGCCCTCGATCGGGGCGACGGCGATGCGCTGGTTGACCATGCGCACGCGGGTGACGTGGTCGGCGCCGTCCAAGACGTCCGACGTGTCGCGAGCGGCTCGGAACGTCGCGATGTTGGAGCCGACGGCCTCGAACTGGAGTGGCGCGTCGTCCGCGAGCGCCTCCTCGACGTCGGTCACCACCGGCAGGTCCTCGTAGTCGACGTCCACCAGCTCGGCGGCGTCGACTGCCTGCGCGCGGGACTCCGCGACCACCAGCGCCACCGGGTCGCCGACGTACCGGGCCTTGTCGACGGCGAGAGCGGCGCGGGGCACGAGCTTGTTGACGTTCGCGAAGCTCCGCAGACCCTCGCGCCCGAGGTCGTCGGCCGTGTAGACGGCCAGGACGCCGTCCGAGGCCACCGCCTCGCTCGTGTCGATGGCGGTGATCCGCGCGTGGGCGAAGGGGCTTCGGACGAACACGGCGTGCGCCACACCCTCGCTGTCGAGGTTGTCGACGAAGGTGCCCTGACCCAGCAGGAGCTCTTCGTCCTCGACCCGGCGTACCTGCGTCCCAAGGATGGATCCCGGCATGAGACGCACCCTACGCCCGAACCGGCGACGCTCTCCGGTAGGGCCGATCGACAGCGGACGCGACAACGGCCCCGCCGGGTCGGCGGGGCCGTCGCTTCTGCTGTGTCAGTCGCGGTGGCAGCTCAGCGGGTGGGCCTCAGGCTCGGGCGCTGGACGGACTTGGCGACGTCCGGACCGGTGAGGTCCGTGAAGCCGGCGACCCGCACGGCGGTGAGCTTCTTGTACGCCAGGTCCGCGCTGCCGCCGTAGCAGCGGAGCTGGATCGTGCCCGCCGATCCGGCCTTGATGACGGCCTGGTTGACGAGCGTGCCGTAGCCGGTCACAGCGGAGCCCGCCCACCACTCCGAGAAGTCCCTGACGCTGCCCGCCGGACCGTACAGGTAGCAGCCCGTGTAGGAGTTGTTCCCCGTCCCGAACGCGGTCGCCTTGCTGCTGACGACGTAGCGACCCTTGGGCACGTTCAGGCTGAGCACGGTCTTGGTCGAGCCTGTCATGGCCGTGCTGTTGTCGTTGTGCACCGACTTGGCGGTGACCTGCGCCGACTTGGCGAGCGCCGACTTGCCGACCGTGCCGTGCTTGATGTCGCTTCCCGTGATCTGCGCGGCGGCGTACGACGTGCCACCGAGCGCCACCACGAGTGCGGCGGTCGAGGCGACCGACGCGTAGCTGCCACTCCTGAAGAACTTCATGATCTTCTCCTCATCCGGTGCGGAACCCCCGCCGCACTCGTCGAGCAGGAGGACCCCGGACCGGGGCGGATACGCCCCGGGGCCGGAATCGGCCCCGGGGATGAAGCCGGAGGATGAAGCCCCGAGGATGAGGGGTAAGGCCTCCCTTACTTGAATCACTCCCATCATTAACGGCACACTGTTGTTGTGGAATTCAGAGACCAGGCGGGTGCCGGCAGCGGCCCTGTCGACCAGCCGACGCGCGAGCGCGTCGTCCGGGCGATCCTGGTCAACGGTCCGTCGACCGCCGCCGACCTCGCGGAGCGACTGGACCTGACACCCGCCGCCGTACGCCGTCACCTCGACCACCTCCTCGGTGAGGGCGTGCTCGAGGCGCGCGATCCGCGACCCACCGCCGCCCGCGGCCGCGGGCGCCCGGCAAAGGCCTTCGCGATCACCGAGGCGGGCCGCGACCACTTCGACCAGCAGTACGACGACCTCGCCGTCCAGGCGCTGCGCTACCTCGCGGAGACCGGGGGCGACCAGGCCGTGATGGAGTTCGCGCGCCGGCGGGTGGCGTTCATCGAGCGCGACTACGCGACCGTGACGGCCGCGGAGCCCGACCTGACGCCGGCCGAGGCGCTGGCCAAGGTCTTCTCCAGCGAGGGGTACGCCGCGTCCGTGCGCTCCCTGCCCCTGCTCAACGCGACCGACGGGCACGCCGCCGCCGAGCAGCTGTGCCAGCAGCACTGCCCGGTCTCCCACGTGGCGCACGAGTTCCCACAGCTGTGCGAAGCCGAGACCGAAGCGATCGGACAGGTGCTGGGTCGCCACGTCCAGCGCTTGGCGACCATCGCCCACGGCGACGGTGTCTGCACGACCTGCATCCCGCACACGCCCCGCTCCACGACCAAGACCTCGAAGAAAGTAGGCACTCGATGACCTCCATCGCCGAGTCCGACGGCTCGACCCGGGTCGAGCAGCTCAACCCGGAGCTGAAGGGCCTTCGCGACCGCTACCAGTTCGGCTGGGCCGACCGCGACGACGCCGGGTCCGTGGCCAAGCGCGGCCTGAACGAGGACGTCGTCCGTGACATCTCGTCGAAGAAGGACGAGCCCCAGTGGATGCTCGACCTCCGGCTGAAGGGGCTCAAGCTCTTCGGCCGCAAGCCGCTGCCCACGTGGGGCTCCGACCTGTCGGGCATCGACTTCGACAACATCAAGTACTTCGTCCGCTCCAGCGAGAAGCAGGCGGCCTCGTGGGAGGACCTGCCGGAGGACATCAAGAACACCTACGACCGGCTCGGCATCCCCGAGGCTGAGAAGCAGCGCCTGGTCGCGGGTGTCGCCGCGCAGTACGAGTCGGAGGTCGTCTACCACTCGATCCGCGAGGACCTCGAGGCGCAGGGCGTCATCTTCAAGGACACCGACACCGCGCTGAAGGAGCACCCCGAGCTCTTCCAGGAGTACTTCAACACCGTCATCCCGGTCGGCGACAACAAGTTCGCCGCGCTCAACACCTCGGTGTGGTCGGGCGGCTCGTTCATCTACGTGCCCAAGGGCGTGCACGTCGACATCCCGCTCCAGGCCTACTTCCGGATCAACACCGAGAACATGGGTCAGTTCGAGCGCACGCTGATCATCGTCGACGAGGACGCCTACGTGCACTACGTCGAGGGCTGCACGGCGCCGATCTACTCCAGCGACTCCCTGCACTCCGCGGTGGTCGAGATCATCGTGAAGAAGGGCGGCCGCTGCCGCTACACGACCATCCAGAACTGGTCGAACAACGTCTACAACCTGGTCACCAAGCGGGCCACCTGCGACGCCGGGGCGACCATGGAGTGGGTCGACGGCAACATCGGCTCCAAGGTGACGATGAAGTACCCCGCGATCTACCTGCTGGGTGAGCACGCCAAGGGCGAGACGCTGTCGATCGCGTTCGCCGGCGAGGGTCAGCACCAGGACGCCGGCGCGAAGATGGTCCACGCCGCTCCCCACACCTCGAGCTCGATCCTGAGCAAGAGCGTCGCGCGCGGCGGTGGCCGTACGTCGTACCGCGGGCTGATCCAGATCAACGAGGGCGCACACGGCTCGAAGTCCAACGTCCTGTGCGACGCGCTGCTCGTCGACCAGATCAGCCGCAGCGACACCTACCCGTACGTCGACATCCGCGAGGACGACGTGTCCATGGGCCACGAGGCCAGCGTCTCGAAGGTCTCCGACGACCAGCTCTTCTACCTGATGTCGCGCGGCATGGCCGAGGACGAGGCGATGGCGATGATCGTGCGCGGCTTCGTCGAGCCGATCGCCAAGGAGCTCCCGATGGAGTACGCCCTCGAGCTGAACCGGCTGATCGAGCTCCAGATGGAGGGGGCCGTCGGCTAGTGGCCTTCGGCCACCAGCCGACAGGCGGTGGACGCAATCTGGTTGCGGTAGCGGTCTGTTCCCATGTCTAAGAGAAGGAACCGGTGAGTGACGATCACTGAAGAACAGGTGCGGGGCGCCCTCGAGGTCGAGCGCGTCGAGTCCCACCTGCACCCGGAAGGGTCGTTCGACGTCGACGACCACGCGGTGCCGACGGGTCGCGAGGAGATCTGGCGCTTCACGCCGCTCAAGCGGCTGCGCGGGCTCCACGCCGACGCCGAGTTCCAGCCCAGCACCACGTCCTGTGCCTGGAACACTCCCGACGGCGTGCGCGTCGAAGGCGTCGATCGAGCCGACATGCCCGAGCTGCGTGGCCTGAGCGGACTCGTCCCGAGCACCCGCTTCGCGGCGCGCGTGCTCGCCGAGGTGCCGTCGTCGCTGCTCATCGACGTGCCGGCCGACCTGGAGGTCGGTGAGCCGATCCACGTCCGGATGGTGGGGCAGGACGCCTCGGTCACCGAGGCCGGCCACATCGCCGTCCGCTTCGGCGCACACTCGCGCGGAGTCGTCGTGCTCGACCACACCGGCAGCTCGTCCATGGCGCAGGTCGTCGAGGTCTCGGTCGGCGATGGCGCCGACGTCAAGATCGTCTCGCTCCAGGACTGGGCCGACGACGCCGTGCACCTCGCACATCACGAGGCGAAGGTCGGCCGCGACGCGACGTACCGCCACGTCGCCGTCTCGTTCGGCGGCGACGTCGTCCGGATGGACTCCAACGTGTCGTACGCCGGCCCCGGTGGCGACGCCGAGATGCTCGGTCTCTACTTCGCCGACGAGGGCCAGCACCTCGAGCATCGGCTGTTCGTCGACCACACCGCGCCGAAGACCAAGAGCCACGTGACCTACAAGGGCGCGCTCCAGGGCCAGCGCGCCCACACGGTCTGGATCGGCAACGTGCTGATCCGCAAGGTCGCCGAGGGCATCGAGACCTTCGAGGAGAACCGCAACCTGGTGCTCACCGACGGCTGCCAGGCCGACTCGGTACCCAACCTCGAGATCGAGACCGGCGAGATCAAGGGCGCCGGCCACGCATCGGCCACCGCCCGGTTCGACGACGAGCAGCTCTTCTACCTGCGCTCGCGGGGCATCTCGGAGAAGGAGGCGCAGCGGCTCGTCGTGCACGGATTCTTCAACGACCTGATCCGCAAGATCAACGTGCCCGAGCTCGAGCAGCAGCTGGCGTCGACGGTCGAGGCGGAGCTGGCCAAGAACGTTCTGAAGGAGCTCGCATGAGCTTCGAACGTGCCTGCTCCCTGGACGAGTTCCGCGACGGCGAGGCGATCGCCGCCGTGATCGGCGACCAGGAGATCGCGGTGGCCCGCGACGGCGAGGAGATCTTCGCCGTCGAGGACATCTGCTCCCACGCCGCCGTCGCACTCAGCGAGGGCGATGTCGAGGGCTGCACCGTCGAGTGCTGGCTCCACGGCTCGCGCTTCGACCTGCGCACCGGCAAACCGACCGGACTTCCGGCGACCGAGCCGGTGTCGACCTTCCCGGTCGAGGTACGCGCCAATCCTGACGGCACGAGCGATGTGTACGTCGACGTCACCACCACCCTGAACGGAGTAGTGCCGCAATGAGCACCCTCGAGATCAAGGACCTCCACGTGTCGGTCACCACCGACGACGAGGACAAGGAGATCCTCAAGGGCGTCACGCTGACCATCAAGGACGGCGAGACCCACGCGATCATGGGCCCCAACGGCTCGGGCAAGTCGACCCTGGCCTACTCGATCGCCGGTCACCCGAAGTACACGATCACCTCCGGCTCGGTCACGCTCGACGGGCAGGACGTGTTGGCGATGACCGTCGACGAGCGCGCGCGGGCCGGGTTGTTCCTGGCGATGCAGTATCCCGTCGAGGTGCCCGGCGTCTCGGTGTCCAACTTCCTGCGCACCGCCAAGACCGCGCTCGACGGTGAGCCGCCCAAGCTCCGCACCTGGGTCAAGGACGTCAACGCGGCCCTCGAGCAGCTCAACCTCGACCCGACGTTCGGCACCCGCTCGGTCAACGAGGGCTTCTCCGGGGGCGAGAAGAAGCGCCACGAGATCGCCCAGCTCGAGCTGTTGAACCCGAAGCTCGCGGTGCTCGACGAGACCGACTCCGGCCTCGACATCGACGCGCTCAAGATCGTCGCCGAAGGCGTCAACCGCTTCCGCGCGCAGGAGGGCAAGGGCGTCCTCCTCATCACGCACTACACGCGGATCCTGCGCTACATCGAGCCCGACTTCGTGCACGTCTTCGTGGCCGGCCGGGTCGCCGAGTCGGGCGGCTCGGAGCTCGCGGATGCCCTCGAGGCCGAGGGCTACGAGAAGTACATCTCGGCGGCGGTTTGACCATGACCACGCTGCCGGGGCTGCTTCCCGATCTGGACGTCGTCCGCAAGGACTTCCCGATCCTGTCGCGCGTGCTCGCGAACGGGCAGCCGCTGCTGTACCTCGACTCGGCCAACACGTCGCAGAAGCCCCAGGTCGTCATCGACACGATGGTCGACCACCTCGAGCGCCACAACGCCAACATCGCCAGGGCGATGCACCAGCTCGGTGCGGAGGCGACGGCGGCGTACGAGGAGGCACGGGACAAGGTGGCGGCGTTCCTCGGAGCGCCGGACCGCGACGAGGTCGTCTTCCTCAAGAACGCCACCGAGGCGCTGAATCTCGCCGCGAACACGATGGCGTGGCCGGGGGAGCGGCAGGTCGGACCCGGCGACGAGATCGTCATCACCGAGATGGAGCACCACTCCAACATCGTCCCGTGGCAGCTGCTCTGCGAGCGCACGGGCGCGACGCTGCGGTGGTTCGGGCTCACCGACGACGGTCACCTGGACCTCTCGAACGTCGACGAGCTGATCACCGAGCGGACCAAGGTGGTGTCGCTCGTGTGGGTCTCCAACATGCTCGGCACGATCAACCCGATCGGGGACATCGCGCGGCGGGCCCACGAGGTCGGTGCGGTGGTGGTCGTCGACGGATCGCAGGCGGCGCCGCAGCTCCCGATCGACCTCGCTGCCATGCCCGAGGACGAGCGACCAGACCTGCTCGCGTTCACCGGCCACAAGGTGGTCGGGCCGACCGGCATCGGCGTGCTGTGGGGTCGTCGGGCCGTGCTCGACCAGCTGCCGCCGTTCCTCGGTGGTGGCGAGATGATCGAGACGGTCACGATGGAGAAGTCGACGTACGCCCCGATCCCGCACAAGTTCGAGGCCGGTACGCCGCCCATCGTGGAGGCGGTCGGGCTCGGTGCCGCGGTCGACTACCTGTCCGTCCTCGGCATGGACAACGTCCACCGCCACGAGCAGGCCGTCACGGCGTACGCCCTCGAGGGCCTGCAGACCGTGCCCGGCCTGAAGGTGCTCGGGCCCCTCGACGTGACGCAGCGCGGAGGCGCGATCTCGTTCGAGATCCCGGGCGTCCACCCGCACGACATCGCGACGGTGCTCGACACGCGCGGCATCGCGGTGCGCGCCGGCCACCACTGCGCGAAGCCCGCCCACGCCCACTTCGGCGTGCAGAGCTCGACCCGGATCTCGTCGTACCTCTACACGGCGCCCGCCGAGATCGATGCCCTGGTCGACGGGCTGGAATACACGCGACGCTACTTCGGGTTGGACTGATCGCGATGAGCACGGATCTGGATGCCCTGTACCAGGAGATCATCCTCGACCACTACAAGAACCCCCACCACAAGGGACTCCGCGAGCCCTTCGAGGCGGAGGTCCATCACGTCAACCCGACGTGCGGTGACGAGGTGACGCTCCGCGTCCACCTGTCCGACGGCCCTGCCGGCAAGCTTGTCGAGGACGTGTCGTACGACGCACTCGGCTGCTCGATCTCGCAGGCGTCCGCGTCGGTGCTGTCCGACCTCGTGATCGGCAAGCCGGTCGGCGAGGCGATGGGGATCCACGACGAGTTCCTGACCCTGATGCAGGGCAAGGGCCAGATCGAGCCCGATGAAGACGTGCTGGAGGACGGCATCGCCTTCGCCGGCGTCGCGAGGTTCCCGGCCCGGATCAAGTGCGCCCTGCTGTCCTGGATGGCCTGGAAGGACGCGACCACGACCGCCCAGATGGAGGAGTCCACGTGACCACGAACCCTGTCGACCCGTCGACGAGCTCAGGACACCGCCACGGCGACCTGCCCGAGGTGCCCCAGGCATCGGGCGGCGCCGGCGCGACGACCGTCGAGGACGTCACCGAGGCGATGAAGGACGTCGTCGACCCCGAGCTGGGCATCAACGTCGTCGACCTGGGCCTGGTGTACGGCGTCCACGTGGACGCCGACACCAACGCGGTGATCGACATGACGCTCACCTCGGCGGCCTGCCCGCTCACCGACGTGATCGAGGACCAGACCAACTCCGCCCTCGAGGGCATGGTCAACGACGTCCTCATCAACTGGGTCTGGATGCCCCCGTGGGGTCCGGACAAGATCACCGACGACGGCCGCGAACAGCTCCGCGCGCTCGGTTTCAACGTCTGACCCATCCGGACTACGCCGCTGGCCCCATCGGATGTCCGAGCGGACAGAGATCGACGGATCCGGCCCGGTAGAACGGGGATCTGACTTACGGTTCCGCGCATGAGTTCACTCGGGGGACCGCACGGAACACCACCTCCCTATCCGCAGCCTCAGCCCGCCGGGGGATCATCCGAGATCCCGTCCTGGATCGTCTGGGTGGCCTTCGTCGTCGTCCTCACCATGACCGGGACGCTTGCGTACGTCGTCTTCCGGCGGGGCGACGAGACGCCGGTCGCGACCGCGCCCACTGGCAAGACGTTCCCGGACCACTGGAACAAGCGGATCGCGCCCTACGCCCGGATCGCGGCCAAGCAGCGCGGGCTGGAGTTCGCTCACCCCGTTCCGGTCCGCTTCCTGTCGCCGAAGGTGTTCGCGAAGACCGTCACCCAGGACGACGCGGACCTCTCCCGTGAGGACCGTCGCAAGGTCGAGAGCACCACCGGCCTGCTCCGGGCGCTGGGACTCATCAGCGGGAAGGTCGACCTCTTCAAGCAGGAGAACGACCTCAACGGCGGAGGCATCCTGGCCTACTACTCCTACAAGGACGAGCGGATCACCGTGCGCGGCCACGCCCTGACGCCCGCCGTGAAGTCGACCCTCGTCCACGAGCTCACCCACGTGCTCCAGGACCAGCACTTCCAGATCGGCGACCGGATGAAGCAGCTCCGGCACGACGGGAAGGACACCGCGGAATCGGTGCTCGACGCGATCATCGAGGGCGACGCCGTGCGTGTGCAGACCCGCTACCGCAGCTCACTCGGCACTCACCAGCAGGCGGTGCTGGACGCGTCGCAGAAGAAGGAGGACCGGGCGGGGCTGCACCGGATCAGCCGGGTGCCACCCGCGCTCGTGACGATGATGGCGTCGCCGTACACGCTCGGTCTGCAGCTGGTCGACACCGTCGCCGCTCGCGGGGGCAACGGAGCCGTCGACAAGCTCTTCGGCCACCCGCCCACGCACGAGACCGTTCTCCTCGACCCGTACCGCCTGCTCACGCACCAGACCGGTGCTCGTCACGTCGCGAAGCCGGCCCTGAAGCACGGAGAGAAGAAGTTCGACTCCGGCGAGCTCGGCGCCCTCACGTGGTACTTCGTGCTGGGCGAGCGGATCCCGCTCGCGGATGCGCTGGCCGCGGCCGACGGGTGGGGCGGCGACTCCTACACGGCGTACGACGCCCACGGGACGTCGTGCGTGCGCGCCTCCTTCGTGGGACGGACCCCGGCAGCCACGGATCGCATGTACACCGGCCTGCAGCGCTGGATCGCGGACGGCTCGACCTCGACCGCCTCGGTGACCCGGAGTCGGGGCCCGGCTCAGCTTCCAGTCCTGCGACCCGGGCACGGCCGCGGCCGGGCGCACCGACACCACCAAGGATGCGATGTCGCTGGTGGCCACCAGGGCCGCGCTGACCGCCGGTCTCACCCAACGCGGTCTACCGGCCGCGGCGGCCCGATGCATGGCCGGCCGCATGGTCGACACCTGGGCGGTCAGTGACCTGAACAGCCCGACCTTCGGGAGCGACGACCCGGCGACCCAGTCCCGGCTCCAGCAGATGGCCGTCGCCTGCCGCTGAGGGGCTGATTCGGGGCACGGCCTAGGCTCGAGGACATGACCGAAGACGCCCCCCGGATCCCCGACGACACCCTCTCCCTGAGCAGCGGCGGGCGGATGCCACTGCTCGGCTTCGGCACCTGGCAGATCAAGGGCACCGACGCCACGCGTGCGGTCACGGCGGCGCTGGACTCCGGCTACCGGCACCTCGACACGGCTCTGGTCTACGGCAACGAGGGCGAGGTGGGCGCGGCGCTCGCCGAGAGCGGCGTACCCCGTGAGGACGTGTTCCTCACGACCAAGTGCCCGCCCGACCGTGCCGGCTCGGGTCTCGACACCGTCCGCCAGAGCCTGGACCGACTGCAGACCGACTACCTCGACCTCTGGCTCATCCACTGGCCGGGAGAAGGGTCCGCGAACAGCGACCTGTTCGGCGAGTTCGTCGAGGCGCGCGAGGCCGGACTGGTGCGCGACATCGGCGTCAGCAACTTCGACGGAGCGCTTCTGGACGAGGTCACCAAGGCCACCGGCGTGACTCCCGCGGTCAACCAGATCGAGTGGAGCCCGCTCCTCTTCGACGCCGAGGTGGTGGCCGATCACCGGGCGCGCGGCATCGTGGTCGAGGGCTACAGCGCGCTCCGTGGCGGCACGCTCGAGCACCCGTCGATCGTCGGCATCGCCGAGCGGCTCGGCCGCACGCCGGCCCAGGTCATCGTCCGCTGGCACCTCCAGCACGAGATCGTGGTGATCCCGAAGTCGGTGAACGCCGACCGGATCCGCTCCAACGCAGACGTGGGTGGCTTCACCCTCACCGAGGACGACATGGCGGCCCTGGACGCCCTGGGCGGCTGAGCGGAATCTCGCGGGCGCCGGCGCGATCCGGCTGCGAGACTGCGCGCATGCAGCTCGAGCAGCACCTCGACGGGATCCGTCGTGCGGTGGACGCGTTCGCCCACTCGGCGGAGACGGCGGGTCTCGAGGCGGCGGTGCCGACGACCCCCGACTGGGACGTACGCCGACTGGTGGCCCACCAGGGCCTGGTGCACCGCTGGGCGACCGGGCACCTGGTCGGTGAGGAGGTCGACCCGGACGCCGTCGAGCAGGAAGGGCTCGACGCCGACGATCCGGTGGCATGGCTCCGAGACGGCGCGGACCGCCTCCTGACCGCGATCGAGGGCGCGCCCGACGACCTCGAGGCGATGGTCTTCCTGGCCGACGCCCCGCCCCGAAGCGCTTCTGGGCCAGACGTCAGTGCCACGAGACCACCATGCACGCCGTCGACGCGTTGTCCGCCGTCGTCGGCCGCTACCCGCACGCCGCGGACACCTGGATCGACCCGCAGGTGGCCCTCGACGGGATCGACGAGCTGCTCACGGGCTTCCTTCCTCGACCTCGGTCACAGCTGCTGGCGGAGGAGCCACTCACCGTCGCCGTGCTCCCCGAGGACGCGGACCAACGCTGGCTGGTCGCGATCAGCAACCAGCCGCCGGTGACGGCACGGGGCCTGGGTGACGACGACGCCGACGTGGTGCTGCGAGGCTCGGCGGTCGCCCTCTACCTGACGCTGTGGAACCGCAGCGACGAGATCAGCGACGAGCGTCTCGAGCTCTGGGCCGAGGGCGCCCGGGTCACCTGGGGCTGAGCGTTGACCGCCCGATGAGCGAGATCCTCGTGCCGGCCGATCGCCTGGAGCGCTGGGTCGCGAACTTCACCACGCGGCACGGAGAGGCGACCCTCGAGGTCGTCGGGGGAGCGCTGGCCGGCCGAGCTGTCGACGGGTCGACGTTCACGGCCCGGCTGCCGTTCGGGACGGCGTACGACGGTCGGCCGGACGCTGCCGGCGTCGCCGTGGCGGCCGCCCCGCCACGTGTCTGGGGCGTACTGCTGGTACGCAAGGGCGGCTTCGCGGTGGCCCGACTGGCGGGCGACCGCATGGAGGAGCACAAGATCGGGCAGCGCCACGTGCAAGGCCGGACCAAGGCCGGTGGCCAGAGCCAGCAACGCTTCGCACGGCGTCGCGACAACCAGGCACGCCAGGCCTACGAGGCGGCCGCCGAACATGCGGCGCGCATCCTCGGCGGGCGAGCGATGCCCATCGTGACGGGCGGGGACCACCCCGCGGTCGACGAGGTGTTGGCCGATCCGCGGCTCCGACGGCTCACCCCGGTCGAGCCCTGGCTCGCGGTGCCGGATCCGCGGCGCGCGGTGCTCGATCGGGCCATCACCGACGCGGGTTCTTTCCGCATCGTCGTGACGAACGCCTGACAGACGGTCTCAGACGGTCTCAGGCGGCTCTCGCGGCCGTCCGGTCGGCGAGACCCCTTGTCCACACGGATCCGATCACGGATCGGTACGGGCCACGTCGGATCTACTGCGCTCGACTTCTGCGGTGATGGTCAGTCGATGTAGTCATAGCGCCACTCGCCCCACAGGTCGTAGCCGAGTGTGCGGGCAACGCCGATCGAGGCATGGAGCTGCGGTTGGACACGAATCTGAGGAATGCGGCCTTGTGAAAGCATCTCGGCGGTCAATGCGCCGGCACACGCTGCCCCATACCCCTTGCCACGGTGGCGCGGGTGGGTCACATAGCCGAGGTCTGCGATCGAGCTGCCTGTCCCGAATTCGTATGCGCTCGCCCGAGCAACCATCTCGCCCCGCAAGAACGCGGCAAAGACGACCGGGTCGTCCAGCGCGACAGACGCGGCATCGAGGTCCCCGGCCGGACACGCCGCGCTCATGTCTTCGAACGCGCCGGCGTCGCTTCTGTGAACGTGGCGCACCACGACCCCGCCGTCGGCGAACGTTCGTGGTCGAAATGTGGTGAGGTCGGCGTAGTACAGGAGGTCAGGCGGATTCCAAGCGAAGTGAATACTTTCCGCGAACTCCAGGAGCAAGAACGCGGTCGGCTCACGACCCGCTAGAAACTCGGCGAATCGGACCGTGTGTTCACGATCCAGACAGATCGTCGACGAACCGTTCGAGACGAGCAGGGAGAGGTGCAGGCCGTCGCCGTCCCAATCCGGCACCACCAGAGTCTCAGCAACGTCAGTCTTCTGGACCCCCACCCCGAGTCGATCGCGCCATGCTCGGTCGACCGCATGCCGCGTGCTGTCGTCGATCACGAGCGCCATTCTCACGCACCAAGAGGCGGCCGCCGAGCACGCGGCACGCATCCTGGGCGGGTGAACGGTGCCCATCGTGACGGGCGGGGACCACCCCGCGGTCGACGAGGTGTTGGCCGATCCGCGGCTCCGACGGCTCACGCCTGACCGACGGGCTCAGGCGGCTCGGGGGAGTGCGCGGGTGCCGGTGTGGTCGACGAGGTAGAGGGCGCCGTAGGGGTCGCGCCAGAGGTAGATGCCGGGGAAGGGTTGTTTGACTGTCCACCGGCCATGGGTCTTGAGGCGGTGGTGGGGTGTGGACATCGGCCCGTAGTTCCCGATGCGTGACTGGCCGGCGCCGATCGCGGCTTCGCTGTGACGGAACGGTTGGTGTGGTCGATCTCGGTACGGGTGGAGGCTGGTGGAGTACGGGAAGGTGTCGGCCGGCGTCATCAGATGCACGGCCTGTCGATGTCGCTCGGGGATCTCGTAGGAGTCGACCGGGGCCTGGCCCTCGATGTCGAGGACCGGGCGGATGGTGACCTTGGCGTGTGGGCTGAGGTGGTCGCGGACCCAGGTCTCGGTGACCGGGCCGCAGCCCTCGACCCGGGCGATCTGCGTCGGAGTCGGCGCGCCGGCGTAGATGTGGGCGTAGATCACGACCCGCGGCAGCAGCGTCCCTCCAGTCGATCGGCTCATCCGTCGAGGCGGCGTCGGGTCGGCACAGCAGCACGAGTGCTTTGACTCGGCGCTTCTCGAGCGGGTCGTCGTCTCCGTGGTCGGCGAGGTGCTGCGCCAGGCGGTCGAGCGTGGCGTCGAGGAGCTTGATGACCGGGGCGGACGCGCGGATGTAGAAGCCGCGCATGCCGTGGTCGTCGTCCTCGGCTCGGGTCGGACGCGCGACCTGCTGCTCGGCGGCCCTTCGTCTCGCGCTCAGCGGTCGCGTCGGGGTCCGCGGCTGCCACGGCTCCGTCGACCAGGGCCTGGAAGCGGGACCAGGTCAGCCGACCGTCGGCGTAGGGAGTGACCCGGGAGTCGACGTAGGACGCCTGCTCGGGGGTCAGGTCCCGGGACTTCCGAGCCACCAGCCGCGCCAGGTACACCCGCACCCGCCTGCCTCGACCCGGCGCCCACAGCTGTGGCAGGCGATGGCAGAGGTCGAGGCCGTCGGCCATCAGCAGGCCGGCCGAAACCGTCGACATGCCGAGGCGGGCGCCGAGCGAGGCGGCCGCGAACTCGGTGACCTCCGGCGTCCCCGCCCCACCGAGGCGTCGCGCCCTCTCCCGGCCCGGCTTGTGGAACTCGTCGGGATCGAGCGAGTCGCGGTCGTTCAGGTAGGCGTGCTGGACCGCAGCCCGGAGGATCTCGACCTCACAGCGACGCTGGGTCGCGGCGAGATCGGAGACATGGTCGAGCAGCTCACCGCCCGCCATGTCCTCGACCGCCACCACATCCATATGGCCATTCAAGCATGATCCACCGACAGTCCGGTCGGCGCAGAACCCCTTGTCCACAAGGACTCCGATCACGAACTGGTCACGGTCCACGTCGGACTCGTGTGAACGACGTGTCATGCCGATGAGCGGACGGGGCAATCAGCCAGAGTGAGCACGTTCGATGGCCGAGTGTGTGGCGGGTGATGGTTCTCGGCTCAACGGGTCACAAACTCCGCGTCCTCAGCCAGCGCCTTGATGGCCTCGGCCTGGGCCCGCGTGGCCTTCGGGCCCGTAGCAGTGCCGACGATCACGGGGGTGCCGTCCAGGTCGATAACCCACCAGCGTTCGAGGACCCCGGGGATTCGACGTGGCCCGTGCCCGGATCAGCCTCGAAGAACGCGAAGGAGCCACCGTTGCAGTTCGCGTAGTCGATGTCCCCCGTGGTGAACTCAAGATAAATGCCGTCATGCCCGTCAATGCTGGCTGGGGTGGGGGCGCTGACGTTCATACCGGGCTCGTGGTGCAGCAGGTTGGCAACCTGCTCCACCGACCGGGCCGGAACCAGGCGTGGGCTGTCCAGGTCGTGACACCCATCGCGATACACCCCGCTAACCGCCCAGACCGTGAATGCCGTGAACGAGATGTCGTCCGCCGGGACAGCTTCGTCTTCCGGCGAGGCGAGGAGCAAGAAGCTGCCATCCGCGATGAACCCCGCGGGAACGTCGACGGCGGTCAATGGGAGTACCTCTTCTTGGTCGCCCATAGCGGGGAAGGCGTAGCGTCCGGGTTCGATCGGGCCCCCCGCCTCCGGCGGAGCCTCGTAGTCGTGGATGGTTGCGTTGGCCGGCGCGTTGTCGTCGGAGCAGGCTGCAGTTCCACAGACGAGTCCGGCCAGTGCTAGCGCGATGACGGTCTTCACGGGCTCACCTGCCTTCTGTACGGACGGCGGACCTGCTACACCCTGTCGACCCTCGAGAGCTGGCTCCGGTTCCCAGCCGTGGAGAAATGTGGGCAGGCGCATTTGGCGCCATACCGCGGAGAGTCGGACGCCCTGCAACGTACGTTCATGCCTCTGTCCGGTGCCCATGGCTCCTCTGTGCCGAGGCACCTTCGAGCGTGCGCCGGCTGAGGACTGAGGGACCGCAACGGTGGGGTTCATGTGAGTTCGAGCTCTGTCGAAGGGTCGAGGGAGAGCTCGGGGCCTTGCCTGGGCAGGCCAGCGCCAGGAACGTCGCAGCGCACCGCTACAGCCGGGCGAAGTCGTTGCCTTCCCGACCTGGTCACTCCAAGGGGGCGACCCGGCGACGGTGGGCAGGAGCGTCTGGTGAGCATGGTCCGACCAGAGCGAGCGAACCCGCGTCAACACTTCGCGGCGATCTCGGCGGGCATGTCGCATCCTCCCCATCGAGGCGCCAGAGCCGCCGTCGGGCGTCTTGCAGGCTACGTGTGATGGCGAGGCGCCCGTCAGGCGAAACCGAGATGGGGGCGTCGTCGCCGCACCAGGTGTAGAGATCTGGAGACTCCCGTGACCGGTTCTCGTTCACGCGTCCGCAGAGCCGCTGTCGGACGGTCGCTCCGGGTGCGTCCCGAGCGATCGAGGCGTACGCGACGCGATCACCGGAACGGGTGCGGAGCGCTTGCGTTCGGAAAGCCAGGTGCTCGTTGCTGGCTGTCAAAGTACCAACAGGCCTTGCGGTAGTCCAGATCGGAGGCGAATCGCGCGTTGGACGGCGTCTTGCCGATCACCTGGCGAGTGCTGAGATCGATCAACGCTCCGCCGGAGGCGAAGGTCGTTCCGTCCGGGGAGAGTGCCTGGACCTCCACTGAGCCTAGGTAGGGGTTCTGGAGGTAGTTGCTTGAACTCCCAGACGGCGGTGAGGACGCCGTAGCGGGTGTCTGCTGGATTCCTTGGTTGTCGTCGTTCTCCTCGAACACCAGCCATCCGCCGTCGGTGCGGCCGAGGAGCTTCGGCATCGTCGGCGGCAACCGGCACGGTGGTCTCGCCTTGATGCAGGGCGCCGTCGAGGATGTAGCGCGAGCGATGGCGGTGCGTCCGCGTGCAGGCTGGAGCCCATGCCAGCGGCGACTGGTGATCACCTGGGGTGACTGCGGGCGGCGGGTTTGGGCCAGCGAAGCCCGCGAAACACGTCGATGGCGGCGTGGGAAACGACAGGGCGAAGCCCGGCCATCCGGACCCCGACCAGGGCCACCGAGTGGGCGTCGGTGGCGTCGGTCTTGCGGCCCTGCCCGGTCGAGAAACCCGGGCCCGCGCGAGCACAGCCTTCGGCGGCACGTCGACGACCTCTTGGTCATCGGCGATCAGACGATGCGCGATGTGCCGGTCTGCATCCGACGGCAGCCCTCGACCGCCCAGACCCGATCGGGCCACCGACGCACGTAGGCCAGCATCGAGCTGAACCCAGACACGTCGGTGGCGAACCGGCCACCACCTAAGACCTGCTCGTCGGCGGTCATCACCTCGATCGTGACCGACCGCTTGTGCAGGCCAGTCACCATCGCCCGAGATTACGACACGGGTTGTGCTCGTGATCTGCCATCGCTTACCTCCTGATCGACACGACATGTCGGGTCAGGAGGGCACCGCTGCTTCGAGCAGAGCAATCCCTTCTTGAGCCACTGCCGCCCAGCGGTGCCCGGGACCACGCAGGCCATGTGAGAGCCACACCGCGGAACAGTGGGCAGCCGATGAGAGAGAGCGAAAGCCCCAGGCACCTCGACCGAGCCTCGTCAGCACCGGATCGTGACGTCAATCGGAACAAGCAGCCGATGAGCGGGCGCTACGAGCCTTGACTGACGAAGTAGACGAAAGTCCATGCGAGGTCCAGGAAGCCTGTCGTGCCGGCCCCGAGGGCTAGACCGACTCCGAACCAACGCCACCGCCGGAGGAAGAAGAACGTCAGCCCGGCCAGGACGGTGACGGCAAGGAACAGGGTCGTGGGCCGAAGCCACTCGTCGTAGTTCATCCCAATGTCGTTGCCGTCCGAGTACCCGTACTTACTCGTCACGGCGACCCAGAAGGCAATCGCCACGAGCGCGTTCACGACCAAGGCCGCCACGAACCCGGTCATGCGACTGGCCGCAACACTGCCGTCTACGTTCACAGACCGCATGGTGCCCGACGCCGGATCGCATGACGGGTGAATCGCACTCTCATGCCGCTGTCCGGCACCGCTCCTGCACATGAGCGGTCAGGCAGATCACCCACCGCAGAGAACCCTCCGCGTACGAGGTGCCGGGCTGCGAGCTTCACGTTGAGCGCGCTGAGAACGTAGGCGTGTGGCTGTCGCGCACTCGACGAGCAAACGGGCGCAGTGGCCTAGAACGGCTGTGTTGGCAGGATGATGATGTCGCCCTCGCCGCCCGACCCATGCCCGAAGTCGAAGTCGTCACCGTTGTGAATCACGGCGAAAGTGAAGGCCGCTAGCAGGGCCACCACACAGGGGATGACCACCAAGCCAGCGGCAAGGAACATCACGCCGATGGCGCGTTCCAGCAGCTCACCCGTTTCCACCATGCCTCTGGAGATCTTCGAGATGGCGCTCATCTTTTCAGTCCGCTCATGTCACTGAGTGTGAGGCACGGTCCGTCGACTTTCGTCGAACGTTCTGTAGAGGTTCTGTGGAGATGGGGTACGACGCGAACAGAGGCTCAGTCGGGGATCGGCAGGGGGCGGCCGGGCACCGGGCTGGCCACGACGATCGACGACACCGTCTGGCCGTGGACGAGGAACCGGTCGAGCACCTCCTCGAGGCCGGCCACGGTCGCCGCGTGCAGCTTGATCAGGAAGCAGTCCTCGCCGGTGATCCGGTGGCACTCGCTGACCTGCTCGGACTTCACCGCGAGCTGCGCGATGCGATCGAGCTGACCTGGTGCCGGGCGGAGCCGGACGAACGCCGTCACCGGCAGCCCGAGTGCGGCGGGGTCGACCTCCATCCGGAACCCGGTGATCACCCCGTCGCGCTGCAGCCGCTGGACCCGTTCGCTGACGGCCGGCGCCGAGAGGCCGACCCGGCGGCCGAGCTCGGACATCGACAGGCGCGGATCGGAGTGCATCTCGCGGAGGAGCCGTCGATTGGTCTCGTCGAGCTGTGTGTGGAGTTGCAGGTCAGACATCGATCTCACCTTCGATTCCCAAGGAGATCACGTTCAGTGCCTCCGTTCGAGCCTTCAGGTCGACACCCAGACTTTGAATGATAGAGGCATGTCCACGACCGTTGCCGACGCCTCCACGGCCAGCACCCGTCGCGAGGGGGCCTCTCCCTCGGCGCTCGGTGCCGTGGTGCTCGGAGCCGGCTTCCACTACCTGGGACCCTCCTTCGCGGTCCTGCTCTTCGTCCATGTCGACGCCCTCGGGGTCGCCTGGCTCCGGCTCGCCTCCGCGGGTCTGTTCTTCGCACTCTGGCGACGCCCCTGGTCGGTCTTCCGCGCCGCACCCCCCGCCGAGCGCTGGGTCCTGGCCGCGCTCGGTGGTGTCCTCGCGTTGATGAACGCCGCCTTCTACCTGGCGCTCGATCGTGCCCCGCTCGCCACCGTGGCCAGCATCGAGTTCCTCGGCGTCATCGCCCTGGCGGCGTACGGCGTGCGCTCCCGGCGCAACTCGCTCGCGCTCGCCCTCGTCTGCGGCGGTGTCGCGCTGCTCACCCAGGTCAGCCTCGCGGGCAGCGTCGCCGGCCTGTTCTGGGCGGGCGCCAACTGCCTCGGCTTCGTGATGTACGTCGTCCTCGGTCACCGCATCTCCGGACCGGGCGGCATCGACCGGCTCGCCGTCGCGGTGGTCATCGGTGCCGTCGTCGCCACCCCGATCGGGCTGGCCCAGGCGACGCCCGCCTTCACGCACCCGGCTTGGCTGCTGTGGGGCATCGGTGTCGGTCTCTGCTCGACGGTGATCCCGTACGTCGCCGACCAGTGGGCGATGGCCCGGCTGCCGCGCGCGACGTACGCACTCATGCTCGCCCTGCTCCCGGTGACCGCGACCGCGTGCGGGCTCGTCGTGCTCGGCCAGGTTCCGACCACGTGGGAGCTCGTCGGCATCGCTCTGGTGGGCGTCGCGGTGGCGCTCCACCGTCCGGGCGAGGTGGAGCGGTGAGGTACACCCACGTCGGTGCCAGCGGGCTCGAGGTCTCGCGGCTGGTGCTCGGGATGATGAGCTTCGGTGATCACTCGCAGCGCGCGTGGCACCTCGATCTCGATGCCGCCCGCCCGTTGGTACGCCGCGCGGCCGAGGCCGGCATCACGGCGTACGACACCGCCGACGTCTACGACCGGGGCGTCAGCGAGGAGGTCACCGGCCGGCTCCTCCGGGAGGTGTTCGCCGACCGCGAGGACTACGTGCTGTCGACCAAGGTGTACTACCCGATGTCGGAGGCACCCGGCGACCGCGGGCTGTCCCGGCGGCACATCCTCGCCGCGATCGACGCGTCTCTGCGCAGGCTCGGGACCGACCACGTCGACCTCTACTACGTCCACCGCTGGGACTACGAGACCCCGATCGAGGAGACCATGGAGGCACTCGACACGGTCGTGCGTGCCGGGAAGGCGCGCTATCTCGGGGCGTCGAGCATGTACGCCTGGCAGTTCGCGAAGGCGCAGCAGGTGGCAGAGCGGAACGGGTGGCATCGCTTCGTCGCGATGCAGAACCACTACCACCTCGCCTATCGCGAGGAGGAGCGGGAGATGGTGCCGCTCTGTCTCGACCAGGGCGTCGGCGTGCTGCCCTACAGCCCGTTGGCGCGCGGCCTCCTCACCGGTACCCGCACGCGCGGCGGTGGCGGGAGCACACCGCGGTCGGGGAACGACCCGGCCGCCGATGAGCTCTACTCCGATGCCGACTTCGACGTCGTGGATGGCCTCGTCGAGGTCGCCGGCGACCTCGACCGGCCGCCGGCTCAAGTCGCGCTCGCGTGGTTGCTGGCGCGCACCGGCGTGACCGCGCCGATCGTCGGCGTGACCCGGGCCGCCCACCTGGAGGACGCCCTCGCCTCCCTGGAGATCGAGCTCGGCGCGGACGCGTGTGCGCGCCTCGAGGCGGCGTACGTCCCGCACGCCGTGGCGGGCCCGGAGTGACCCGGCCCGGATCAGTCGCGCAGGTGCTCGCCGAAGGCGATCGGCTCGCGGGTGAACAGGTACGTCGCCCAGTTCAGCTTGCTGACGGCGCCGTCCGCGTCGCGGGTGACTCGCAGGATCTCCCCCCGCTCACGACCGGAGACGTCGCGGTAGACGCCGTCCTCCAGACGCACGAAGCGGGACGGCGACAGCTTGGCCGCGGTCGGCTTGTCGAGGCGCGCGCGGAGCTCGCCCTGCTCGACCCAGAACACGAACGGCTGTCCCTCGGAGAACCACCGGCCGAGGATCGGGCGTAGCTCGTCGGGGACCGTCGTCCCCGGCTGCCACGGCTCGTCGTCGACGGGGTCGTGCTCGACGACGTGCTCGGCCAGCTCGATCGCGAACGCGTCCGGGGGAGGGGGTGCCGTGTTGTTCATCAGCACGATGCCGCCGGTGCCCGACTCGCGATGAGTGAAGACGCCGGTGATGTGTCCGGGCATGCCACCGGTGTGGCCGACGTACGTGTGGCCGCTTCCGGCTCGCACCAGGAAGAACCCGAGCCCCATCGCGGCGTTCCAGCTCTCGGTGGTGAGCAGGATCTGCGGCTGGCACATCTCCTCGATCGTGTCCGCCGACAGCAGGTCGCCGGGGTCGGCCACGAACGCCGACCAGATCGCCAGGTCGTGCGCGGTGCTGGCGAGGCCGCCGCACGGAGCCAGACCCTTGAGGTCCATCACCGGCTCCGGCCGCGGCACGTCGTCGTACGGCGCCACGTAGTAGCCGGAGACGTGTGGTCCGTCGTCGAAGCCGTTGCTCGTACGCCGCATGCCGAGCGGGTCGAGCAAGCGGCTCGTCAGCGACTCCTCCCACGACCTACCGTCGAGCTCCTCGATCAGCTGTCCGAGCATGGCGTAGACGACGTTCGAGTAGTGCCAGTGCTGGTGCGGCTTCAAGACCCGCTCGACGTCGTCGAAGTCGCGTCGGAGCTCCTTGGCGGTCGGGTTCTCGAGGGTCTCCCAGACGTCGCCGAGCGGCTCGCGTGCCATGCCCGACACGTGGGCGAGGCACTGGCGGATGGTGAGCGGGTGGGACACCTCCGGCACGTGGTCGCCGAGCAGGTCGTCCAGCGACAGCCGGCCCTCGTCGCGGAGCTGCATCACCATCACCGCGATGAACGTCTTGGTGTTGGAGGCGATCAGGAACTGGTCGTCCGGAGCGGGCGACCTCTCGTGGGCGACGTCGGCACGGCCGATCCCCTCGCCCCAGAGCACCTGCCCGCCACGACAGACCGCGGCGTACAGCCCGGGGACCCGGCCGTCGCGCTGCCTCTCCAGCGCGATGCGGTGGAGAGATCGGGTCGTGGTGTCGAGGAGCTGCGGCATGTCGCGCACGCTACCGGGCCCTCATTGGTCGAGGTGGAGCTCTTTTCGTCGGGTCGTCCAGCGCTCGTTGATGCCGTGGAGCTCGTCGAGGATGAACCTCATGAACTCGTGCGAGACGGTCAGCCGCCGGTGGGACGGGTCGTCCGGACCCAGGTCTGCGATGCCGCGCGCGAGGGCGGCGATCATCGGCGAGTAGATGGTGTCGGCTTGCAGGAGCGTGTCGTGCCAGGCCTCGTCGTCGACCACGAAGACGTCGCGGCGGGACCCGCGTTCGCGCTCCCGCCGCACCATGCCGACACCGTCGAGGTACTTGACGGCTCCGGAGACGGCGGCCGGGCTCACTCCGAGGGCCTCGCCGATCTCGGCGGCCGTCATCCGGCCGTCCTCGTCGACGAGGACCGCCGCGAAGATGCGTGACGGCAGGCGCGCGAGTCCGGCGGAGGTGAGGGCGGCGCCGAGTCGCTCGACGAAGTCCGCGCGCTGCTCGGGGGTCGACACGTGCACATTCTACTGATTTCACAAACTATTGAAGCAAGTGTACGTTGAAAGAGTGAACGAAGCGGTCATCGAGATCTCCGGACTCACCAAGAGCTTCGGTACGACGCGGGCCCTGGACGAGCTCGACCTCACCGTGTCCCGGGGCGAGGTCCACGGCTTCCTGGGCCCCAACGGCGCAGGCAAGTCGACGACGATCCGGGTGCTCCTGGGCCTCCTGCGCAAGGACGCGGGGGAGGTCCGGCTCCTGGACGGCGACCCGTGGTCGGAAGCCGCCGCGCTGCACCGGCGACTGGCCTACGTGCCGGGCGACGTGAGCCTGTGGCCGAACCTGACCGGCGGTCAGGTCATCGACCTGCTCGGCCGGCTGCGTGGCGGCCTCCACGAGGCACGCCGACGGGAGCTGATGGAGCGGTTCGAGCTGGACCCGACCAAGAAGGGCCGCAGCTACTCGAAGGGCAACCGGCAGAAGGTCGCGCTGGTCGCGGCGCTCGCCTCCGACGTGGAGCTGCTCGTCCTCGACGAGCCGACGTCCGGGCTCGACCCGATCATGGAGTCGGTCTTCCAGGAGTACGTCGAGCGGTTCCGCGACGACGGCGGCAGCGTGCTGCTGTCGAGCCACATCCTGGCCGAGGTCGAACGCCTCTGTGACCGGGTCAGCATCATCCGGGCCGGCCGGCGCGTCGAGACCGGCACGCTGTCCGAGCTCCGGCACCTCACCCGCACGTCCGTCGCCGCGGAGCTGGCACGACCCGTCTCCGGGCTGGCTGCTCTGCCCGGCGTCCACGACGTCGACCTCCAGGGCACGCGCGCGACGTTCGAGGTGGACACGCCGCGTCTCGATGCCGCGATCGGGCTGCTCCACGACGCGGGGATCCGCTCGTTGACCGCGACGCCGCCGACGCTCGAGGAGCTCTTCCTGCGCCACTACGGCGACGAGATCGCGCCCGACGAGGAGGCCGACATCTCGTGACCGGCTCCGCGACCCTTCTGCGTGCGTTCCTGCGGCGGGACCGCTGGCTCTACCTGTGGTGGGCCCTCGGCGTGACGCTGCTCTACTACAGCCAAGCGGTCAGCGTGAAGGGTCTCTACACGACCCAGGCCGAGTTCGACAAGGCCGCCACCAGCATGGCCGGCAACACCGCCTTCATCGCGATGGCCGGTCCCGCTCGTTCCCTCAACACCATCGGCGGCCAGGTGATGTGGCAGGCCTCCGCGTTCGGTGCGGTGGTCGCCGGTCTGATGAGCATGTTCCTGGTCGGACGCCACACCCGCGCGGAGGAGGAGAGCGGGCGTGACGAGCTGGTCCGGGCGGCCGCCGTCAGTCGCCACGCCCCCCTCACCGCCGCGCTCGCCGACGCTCTGCTCGCCAACGTCGTGCTCGGGGCGCTGGTCGCCGTGAGCCTGGTCAGCTTCCCGCTGGATGCGGCCGACTCCATCGCCGTCGGAGTCGGTCTGACGCTGTGCGGCTGGGTCTTCACCGCGACGGCGCTCGTCGCCGCCCAGCTGACGACCTCGACGCGGAGCATGTACGGCGTCGCGGGATCGGCGATCGCGGTGGCCTACGCCCTGCGGGCGATCGGCGACGTCGGCAACCCGGCGCTGTCGTGGCTGTCACCGATCGGCTGGTACCAGGCCATGCACCCGTACTCCGGGCTGCGTTGGTGGCCGGCACTGCTGCTGCTCGCGCTGGCCGCGGTCGCTGCCGGCGCGGCGTACCTCCTGTTCGGCGTGCGGGACTTCGGGAGCGGGTTGTGGGCAGCGCGGCCCGGGCCCGACCGCGCCGACGGCGTCCTGTCCTCACCCCTGGGCTTCGCCTGGCGGCTCCAGCGTGGCTCGGTCATCGGCTGGACCGGCGGGCTGGTGCTGCTCGGGCTCGCCTACGGCTCGATCGGGGACGACGTCGGCACGCTGATCGGCGACTCGACCGCCTCGCGAGACGTGTTCGTCCAGGGCGGAGGCAGCCTCGTGGACGGGTTCTACGCCGTGGCCATCGTGATGATCGCCCTGGTCGGCGCGGGCTTCACGGTGTCGTCGGCGCTCCGCCCGCGGACCGAGGAGGAGGAAGGACGGGTCGAGGCGCTCCTGGCGACGGGCCTGACCCGCCGCCGTTGGCTGACCGCGCAGGTCGCCGTGACGATCGGGGGGACGCTGGCGGTCCTGGCCGGAGGAGGACTCGGCCTGGGCCTGGGATATGCCCTGGTGACCGGCGACGGCGGGCGGGTCGCTCCCTTCCTGCTGGACACGCTCGGGTACGCAGCACCGACCCTGGTGCTGGCCGGTCTCGCGCGGCTGCTGTTCGGCGTGGTGCCACGCTGGGCGTCCCTGGCCTGGCTGGGTCTCGGGCTCGGAGTCGTGATGTTGTTCTTCGGGCCCCTGTTGCACCTGCCCGGCTGGCTTCAGCAGGTCTCGCCGTACCACCATCTGGCGCTGGTCCCCGTCGAGCCGTTCGCGTGGCCGCCGTTCCTCGTGCTCGTGGCGGTCGCAGCGGCGCTGAGCGCGGCCGGGGAGGCGGCGTTCGTACGGCGCGACGTGGGCTGACGCACCGGCCACGTCGTTGACCGGATCTGACCTTTCGCTCTGCCAAGATGAGCCTCATGTGGGAGCCCGATCCCGCCTGGCACGCCCTGACCGGCGGCACCGGGACCTCGACCGTCGGCGTGTGGCGCACCGAGCGTGCGGGGCACGCGCTGGTCGTCAAGCGGTTGGCCGCGCCCGGGCCGGATGAGCCGCCGGAGTTCTCCGAACCCCACCACTTCGCCTACTGGCGCCGCCAGGCGGACGTCGCGATCAGCGGCGTCACCTCCGAGTCGCCCGGGTTGCGGGCCACGCCGACGGACGTCGCCGAGGACGACGACGGCATCACCCTGACCAGTGAGTGGGTCGAGGACGCCGCCCTCAACGGGCTGTACGTCGCGCACGCGCTGGGCCGCTTCGCCGGCGCCGATGTGGGACGCCACCGGTGGCTCGCGGTCGGCCAGCTGCGCGACCGGCTCCGCCAGGTCGAGCGGCGCGGTGGCTGGCCGACGCTCGCCCGGACGACGGTCGCCGACGTCGCGGACCGGCTCTGGGCGCGACGCGAGACGCTCCTCCGCGAGCTCGACGCGCTCCCGCAGGTGCCGCAGCACGGCGACCCGGCCGCGCAGAACCTGCCCGGCCGTCACGACGAGGACGTCGTGGCCATCGACTGGGGCACGTTGGGGATGGGCCCGGTCGGCGCCGATCTCGGTCTGTTCCTGCAGAACGCCCGCGAGGACGCCGAGCCGCTGCTCGACGCCTACCTGCTGGGCCTGCCCGACGGTCTCGCGACCGGTGAGGAGGTCGCACACGGGATGAAGGTGAGCGCGGCGTACACCGCGCTGTCGCGCGCCGAGTGGGCGCTCGCCCGGGTCGCCCATGGCGAGGGGGCACTCGCCGGCAAGTACCGCCACCCCGCCGTCGCGCCGTACCTCCGTCGCCTCCAGCGGCAGTTCCCCCTGATCGAGTCGCTGCTCTGACCCAGGGCTGACTGCTCACCCCGGAGGCACCCGCCCGTTCCGGGGCAGCACCGGTACGTCGACCCCGACGGTCTCCGGGTACTTCAGCCCCGCGCCGGTGTTGAGCACGACCACACGCTCGTCCTCGGCGATCCAGCCGCTCTCGCGCAGCTGGCGGGTGGCGGCCAGGCAGGCCGCGCCCTCGGGACAGATCCAGGTGCCCTCGGCGGCAGCGAGGTTGCGCAGCTCCCGGACTGCTCATCGGGCCGAACCTAACAAGAGGTCAGGACAGGCCGGTGATGGTCCCGTCGTCGGCGAGGTCGATCTTCCAGGCCGACGGCTCCTTCGGGAGCCCGGGCATGGTCATCACGTCTCCGCAGACGAGCACGACGAACCCGGCGCCGGCGGAGAGCCGGACCTCGCGCACGTTGAGCTCGTGCCCGGACGGCGCGCCGACGAGACCGGCGTCCGTCGAGAACGAGTACTGAGTCTTCGCGATGCACACCGGCAGGTGGCCGTAGCCGTCGCGCTCGATCCGCTCGAGCCGGCGTCGCGCCTTGGCGTCCCAGGTCACCGAGCCCGCACCCCACAGCTTGGTCGCGACGGCCTCCACCTTCTCGGTGAGTGATGCCTCGTCGGGGTAGGTGAACGCGAAGGTGTACGGCGAGGGCTCGTCGAGGATCTGCAGCACGCCCTTGGCCAGGTCGACCGCGCCGTCCCCGCCGTCGACGAAGTGCGTCGCCGGGAAGGCCTGGACTCCCTCGGCACCGACGAGCTCGACGACCTTGGCGATCTCCGCGTCGGTGTCGGTGGGGAAGCGGTTGATGGCGACGACGACCGGGATGCCGTAGGAGTTCCGCACGTTGTCGAGGTGGCGGCGTACGTTGGCGAAGCCGGTCTCGACCGCCTCGAGGTCCTCGGTGCCGAGATCCTTGAGCGCCACACCACCGTGGTACTTGATCGCGCGCACGGTCGCGACGAGAACCGCCGCGTCCGGTCGGAGGCCGGACTTGCGGCACTTGATGTCGACGAACTTCTCGGCCCCGAGGTCGGCGCCGAACCCGGCCTCGGTGACCACGATGTCCGCCAGGCGCAGCCCGGAGCGGGTCGCCATCACCGAGCTGCAGCCGTGCGCGATGTTCGCGAACGGGCCGCCGTGCACGAACGCCGGCGCTCCGCCCAGCGTCTGCACCAGGTTGGGCGCGAGCGCGTCGCGGAGCAGGGCGGCCATGGCGCCGTCCGCCTTGAGCTCGCGGGCGGTGACCGGCTTCTGCGTGCGCGACCAGCCGATCACGATGTCACCCATGCGCTGCTTGAGGTCAGCCCACGACTCGGTGAGGCAGAAGATCGCCATCAGCTCGGACGCCACGACGATGTCGAACCCGTCCTCGCGCGGGTAGCCGTTGGCGGTCCCACCGAGAGCCACCGTGATCTGGCGGAGCGCTCGGTCGTTCATGTCGACGACGCGCTTCCAGGTGATGCTGCGGACGTCGATGTCGAGCGCGTTGCCGTGGTGGATGTGGTTGTCGATCAGCGCGGCGAGCAGGTTGTTGGCGAGCGCGAGGGCGGCGAAGTCGCCGGTGAAGTGCAGGTTGATGTCGGACATCGGCACGACCTGGCTGTATCCGCCACCGGCCGCGCCGCCCTTCATGCCGAAGACCGGACCCAGCGACGGCTCGCGCAGACACGCGATGGTCTTGTGGCCGAGCCCGTGGAGGGCGTCGGTGAGACCCACGGTGGTCGTGGTCTTGCCCTCGCCGGGCGGCGTGGGGGAGAGCGCCGTCACCAGGACCAGCTTGCCGAGCGGCCGGTCGGACAGCGAGTTGAGATACCCGAGGTCGACCTTGGCCTTGTAGTGGCCGTACGGGACCAGATGTTCCTCTTCGATCCCGAGTGTCTCGGACGCCACGTCCCGGATGGGACGCAGCGTCGCGGCGTTGGCGATCTCGATGTCCGACAGCACTGAAGTAGGCCCTCCCTCGTCGTTCCCAGGGTGCACCGTAGTAGACGAGCCATGGGAAGCGATCCCCATGTCCGGGGAGACGGACCGGTCGGTTGCGGGGGCCCTACTCGACCGGCTGGCCGTTGAAGGTGTTGCAGGCGTCGAGCGTGCCGTTCCGGTACCCGACCTGGAACCACTTGACCCGAGCCGCCGACGAACCGTGCGTCCACTGCTCGGGGTTGACCTGTCCGGTCGTCGTCTTCTGGATCGTGTCGTCACCGACCGCCTTGGCCGCGTCGATGGCGTCCTGGATGTCCTGGTCGGAGAGATCCTGGATGAGGACGTTTCCCTGGCTGTCCTCGGTCTTGGTGGCGCTGCGGGTCCACATGCCGGCGTAGCAGTCGGCCTGGAGCTCGAGTCGCACGGCGTCGCTGTTCGGGCCCTGCTGGGTCTTCACCTTGCCCATGGTGCCGAACAGGTTCTGCATGTGGTGGCCGAACTCGTGGCCGATGACGTAGGGCTCGACGAACGCGCCCGACGGACCGTTCAGCTGCTCCTGGAGGATGTCGTGGAAGAACGACGGGTCGAAGTAGATCGTCTGGTCGCCCGGGCAGTAGAACGGGCCCATCTGCGACGACGCCTGGCCACACCCACTCGCGACCGAGCCGGTGAACGTCACGATCGCCGTCTCGGGCTTGAAGGTCGTCTGCGGAGCCTGCTGCGCCACGGTGTCGCGCCAGTAGTCGACGAGTGAGTTCTCCACCGCCACCAGTCCGCAGGTGTCCGGGTGGTCGTTGGCGTCCTGGCCCGTCTGGCAGCTCTGGTACGCCGTCGAGTCGCCCTGGAAGCGGCTCGTGCTGTAGCCGGCGGCGCCCGACCCGTTGAGCGCCCCGGTCAGGTCGATCCCGCTGCACTGGCTGAGGATCAGGACCACGATGATCAGCACCAGGCCGACGCCGCCGCCGGCCTTGGTACCTCCCGGGAGCGGGATGCGCATCCCGCCACCGCCCAGGCCGCCGCCCATGCCGCCGCCGGCACCACGGCCGCCGTCGCGCACCCGACTGGTGTCCAGCCGAGCCTTGGGGTTGAACCGCATGGTCGGCTCCTCGAGAGGGGTCAGGGGCCGCGTCAGGGCTGGCCCGGCCGCCCTAGACTAACCAGCCTGATGATCAGTGCCCAGCAGCTCGAGGTCCGAGCCGGGGCGCGGTTGCTGATGCACGACGTCTCCTTCCGGGTCGGGCCGGGAGACAAGGTGGGGCTGGTCGGGCGCAACGGAGCCGGCAAGACCACCCTGACCCGGATCCTCGCCGGCGAGGGCCTGCCCGCGTCTGGCCAGGTGACCGCGACCGGCTCGGTCGGCTACCTCCCGCAGGACCCGCGCACCGGTGACCCCGACGTACCGGTCCGCGAGCGCATCCTGTCCGCGCGCGGCCTCGACTCCGTCGTACGCCGGCTGCGCGCCGCGGAGCAGGACATGGGGAGTGACGCCCCGGATGTCCGTGAGCGCGCGATGAAGAGCTACGAGCGGGCCGAGGCCGAGCTCCACGCCGGCGGTGGCTACGCCGCCGAGGCGGAGGCCGCGCAGATCGCCGCCTCTCTCGGGATCGAGGACCGGCTGATGACCCAGCCACTGCGCACGCTCTCGGGCGGGCAGCGTCGCCGGGTCGAGCTCGCCCGCATCCTCTTCTCCGGCGCCGAGACGCTCCTGCTCGACGAGCCGACCAACCACCTCGACGCGGACTCGGTCGTCTGGCTGCGCGGCTTCCTCAGGGCGCACAAGGGCGGCCTCGTGGTGATCAGCCACGACACGGCCCTGCTCGAGCAGACGGTGACGAAGGTGTTCCACCTCGACGCCAACCGGCAGGAGATCGACGTCTACAACATGGGCTGGTCGGCGTACCTCTCGCAGCGCGAGTCCGACGAGCGTCGCCGCAAACGCGAACGCCAGAACGCCGAGCGGAAGGCCGATGCCCTGCTCGATCAGGCCGCGAAGATGCGGGCCAAGGCGACCAAGGCACAGGCCGCGCACAACATGATGCGGCGGGCCGAGAAGCTGCTCAGCGGGGTCGAGGCCGAGCGCCGCGGCGACCGCGTGGCCAGGATCAAGCTCCCCGATCCCGCGCCCTGTGGTCGTACGCCGCTGACGGCGTCCGAGCTGTCCAAGTCCTACGGGTCGCTCGAGGTGTTCACCGACGTGGACCTGGCGATCGACAAGGGCTCCCGCGTCGTGGTCCTCGGGCTCAACGGCGCCGGCAAGACCACGCTGTTGCGGATCCTCGGCGGCGCCGACAAGCCCGACACCGGAGAGGTGACGCCCGGGCACGGCCTCAAGCTCGGCTACTACGCCCAGGAGCACGAGACGCTCGACCACGCACGCACCGTGCTCGAGAACATGCGGTCCGCAGCGCCCTCGCTGGCCGAGACCGAGACCAGGTCGGTGCTCGGGTCGTTCCTGTTCTCCGGCGAGGACGTCGACAAACCGGCTCGCGTCCTGTCCGGCGGCGAGAAGACCCGGCTCGCCCTGGCCATCCTGGTCGTCTCGAGCGCCAACGTCCTGCTCCTCGACGAGCCGACCAACAACCTCGATCCCGCATCCCGGGAGGAGGTGCTGGCCGCGATCCGGGGCTACCAGGGGGCGATCGTCCTGGTCACCCACGACGAGGGAGCGGTCCGGGCGCTGCAGCCCGACCGCGTCCTGATCCTCCCCGACGGCGTCGAGGACCTCTGGAACGACTCCTACGCCGACCTCGTGTCGCTCGCGTGATGGGCTCGAGTGCGAATGCATTGTCCTTGGTCACTTCTACAGTGACCGCATGACTCCCGAGGACCTCGCCGCCGCCGGCCTGCGGTACGACGTGAGCGGCGTCGTCGCCACGGTGACGCTGTGCCGGCCGGAGGTGCGCAACGCCCAGACGCCCGCTATGTGGCGGGGCCTGGCGGCCATCGGTGAGGCGATCGCGGACGACGTCCGGGTGGTCGTTCTCCGTGGCGAGGGCGTGAGCTTCTCGGCCGGACTCGATCGGGCGATGCTCGATCCGGCTCGAGCGGCCGACGACCCCGAGTCCGTGCCGGGGCTGGTGTCACGTAGCGACGAGGAGATCTCCGAGACGATCGACGCCTTCCAACGTGGCTTCACCTGGCTGCGCGACCCGAGGTTCGTCTCGGTCGCGGTCGTCCAGGGCCACGCCATCGGCGCCGGCTTCCAGCTGGCGCTCTCGTGCGACCTGCGCGTCGTGGGTGCGGACGCGGAGTTCTCCATGAAGGAGCCGGCGCTCGGCCTGGTGCCCGACCTGACGGGAACAAAACCGCTGGTCGACATCGTTGGGTACGCGAGAGCTCTGGAGATCTGCGCGACCACTCGGGTGGTGGGTGCCACCGAAGCGCTCGAGATCGGGTTGGCGACCATCGTCTGTCCGGTCGACGAGCTCGACGGCGCCGCGGCCGACCTGGTCGCCGCCGTGACCGCACCGATGGCCGGGGCGGTGCGCGAGACCAAGGCACTGCTGCTCGAGGCGTCCGGCCGGTCGCTCGACGAGCAGCGACGCTCCGAGCGTGAGGCGCAGATCCGTCGGTTCCGCGAGCTCGCGAGCCTGCTGGCCCGGTCCTGACACGGAGAGGGGGAGACCATGTCGATGATGGGAGCGTCGGCCTGGCGCACCCTGCGCTCCGATCGCAGCATCCTCGAGAACAAGATCGAGCGACGCACCCTCCGGCGCGTGATGGGCTTCTCCAAGCCGCATCGCAAGCTGATCAGCCTGTTCCTGGTCGGCACCGTCCTCGATGCGGGCCTCGTCGTCGTACCTCCACTGCTGATGGCGCGCCTGGTCGATGACGGGATCAGCGCCGGCGACGTCTCGGTGGTCGTCTGGCTGGCAGTCGGCATCGCGGTGGCCGCGGTCGCCGACGCCCTGCTCGGTCTCTTCACGGGCTACCTGTCCGCCCGCATCGGTGAGGGCCTGATCTTCGACCTCCGCACGCGGGTGTTCGCGCACGTGCAGCGGCAGTCCCTTGCGTTCTTCACGCGCACCCAGACCGGTGCCCTGGTCAGCCGGCTCAACTCCGACGTGATCGGCGCCCAGAGCGCCTTCACGTCCACCCTGTCCGGGACCGTCTCCAACATCGTGTCGGTCGTCGTCGTCGGCATCACGATGCTGGCCCTGAGCTGGCAGGTCACCGTGCTCTGCCTGGCTCTGTTCCCGCTGCTGCTGCTCACGTCGCGCTGGGTCAGCGGCCGGATGGCGGCCCTGACCCGCGACCGCATGGACGGCAACGCCGACATGGCCACGTCGATGACCGAGCGGTTCAACGTCGGCGGCGCGATGCTGCTCAAGCTCTTCGGCCATCGCGAGACCGAGGACGACAGGTTCGCCGAGAAGGCCGCCAACGTCCGCGACCTCGGCGTCCGCATCTCCCTGCTGACCCGGCTGTTCTTCGCCGCGATGACCCTCGTGCCGTCGCTGGCGACCGCGCTGGTGTACGGCGTCGGCGGCTACCTCGCGATCAACGGGCACCTGTCCGTCGGCACCCTGATCGCGCTCGGCACCCTGCTGCTGCGCCTCCTCGGCCCGCTCCAGGGTCTGTCCAACGTCCGCGTCGACATCATGACCGCCTTGGTCAGCTTCGACCGGGTCTTCGAGGTGCTCGACCTACCGTCGCTCATCCAGGAGAAGCCCGACGCCCTCGCGCTGCCACCGACGGCGTCCTCGTTGGAGTTCGACGACGTCTCGTTCAGCTACCCGAAGGCCGACGAGATCTCGCTGGCGTCGCTCGAGGGCGTCGCGCGCACCGAGTCGCGCGACTCCGGTGAGGTCCTCCACGACGTCTCGTTCGCCGCCGAGTCCGGACAGATGATCGCGCTGGTCGGCCCGTCCGGTGCGGGCAAGACCACGGTCACCCATCTCGTCGCCCGCCTGTACGACGCGACCTCCGGCACCGTTCGCGTCGGCGGGCACGACGTACGGGACGCCACGCTGCAGTCCCTGGAGGATGTCGTGGGCTACGTCACCCAGGACGCCCACATGTTCCACGACACGATCCGGGCCAACCTCCTCTACGCGCGGCCAGTCGCCACCGACGAGGAGATCTGGGCCGCGCTCGAGGCAGCGCAGATCGCGCACCTCGTCGGCGCTCTTCCCGACGGCCTCGACACCGTCGTCGGCGACCGCGGCTACCGGCTGTCCGGGGGTGAGCGGCAACGCCTCGCCATCGCCCGCCTCCTGCTCAAGGCACCGGCGATCGTGGTGCTCGACGAAGCGACTGCACACCTCGACAGCGAGTCCGAGGTGGCCGTCCAGCGTGCCCTCGACGCCGCGCTCGCCGGCCGCACGTCGCTGGTGATCGCCCACCGGCTGTCCACGGTCCGCGACGCCGACCTGATCCTGGTCCTCGAGGCCGGCCGGATCGTCCAGCGCGGCTCCCACGCCCAGCTGCTCGCGCAGGGCGGCCTCTACGCCGACCTCTACCGCACCCAGTTCCTCCCCGATGCCCGGCCGCCTCTGCAGCCGGCCGTCGGCGATGAGTGACGGCGTGCCAACCGTCTAGGTTCGACGCATGGACCTGGGACTCACGGACCGCGTGTACCTCGTCACCGGAGGAGGGCGTGGGCTGGGGCGTGCCACGGCCGACGTGCTCGTCGCGGAGGGCGCGCGCGTGGTGCTGTCGGGGAGGTCGGAGGAGACGTTGGCCGCGGCCGTCGAGGCACTCGGTGACCGAGCGGCGTACGTCGTGGGTGACAACGCCGACCCGGAGACGCCGTCCCGGCTGATCGCCGCGGCCCAGGAGCGCTGGGACAGGCTGGACGGTGCGTTGATCAGTGTCGGCGGCCCGCCGACGGGAAGCGTCGCGACGACGACCGACGAGCAGTGGACGGCGGCGTTCGCCGCGGTGTTCCTCGGCGGCGTACGCACGGCCCGTGAGGTCGCGGCACGGCTCGGCGCGGGTGGCTCGATCGCCTTCGTCCTGTCGACCAGCGTGAAGGCTCCGCTGACCGAGATGGCCATCTCCAACGGCCTCCGGCCCGGCCTGGCGATGGTCGCCAAGCAGCTGGCCGACGAGCTGGGACCCCGAGGCATCCGGGTGAACGGACTGCTCCCGGGTCGGATCGGGACCGAACGGGTGGCCGAGCTCGACGCCCTCCAGGACGACCCGGCCGCGGCGAAGGCGAGCGCCGCGCAGCGCATCCCGCTGCGACGCGACGGGGAACCCTCAGAGTTCGGCCGTGCCGCGGCGTTCCTGCTCAGCCCCGCTGCTTCCTTCGTCAGCGGCGCCATGTTGCCGGTCGACGGCGGCGTGATGCGCGCGCTCTGAACCACCGGACGGCACCCGCTGCCGGACGGGCTGCTGGGCCCGTCGCCGGGCGCCTCTGCCGGTGGCCTCCTCCCACGCGAGGTAGCCGTACCCGAACAGTCCGAGGATCCCGAAGAACCACCACTGCAGCGCGTAGAAGAAGTGCGGTCCGTTGCTGAGGTCCGGCGGGTCGGCCTTCGTCAGCGGTGTGGCCGCCCTCGGTGACTCGCTCAGCAGCTGCACGAACCCGCCGTACGTCGAGACGCCGATCGCCGGCTCGATCTCGGTGCTGGAGATGGCGCGGGCCGACGCGTCCACGACCGCCGCCGCGCTGCCACTCGCGTTCTGCCGGACCCAGCCGGTGACCGTCACCCGGCCGCCGGGTGGCGCCGGGACCTGGGAGGGGTCGGTGAGCCCCTGGTTGGACGTCGCGACCCAGCCGCGGTCGACCAGCAGGGCCGTGCCGGAGTCCGTCATCAGGGGTACGACGACGTCGACTCCGGCGTTGCCGTCGCGGGTCTGGTAGCGCACGATCACGGTCTTGGATGCGTCGTACGTGCCGGTCGCCGAGACCACGGCGTACTGCGCGTCGTCCGGAGGGTCGACGTGGCGTCGGAGCACCTGGTCGACCGGGGCCGCCGCGGCCTTCTCGTTGGCGCGGATGATGGCGTTGCCGGCCTTCTTGTCCTCCAGGCGGTGCCACTGCCAGCGCCCCAGGAGGAGGCACGCATAGCCGAGCAGCAGCACGGTCAGCACGAGCAGCAGCCAACGTCGACTGAGAAGAAAGCGCAGGCTGCGGCCACCGGACGGCACCGTTCGAGGCTATCGGCCGGTAGGTGAGCGGAATGGGTCGGAGCACCAGTCGCCCGTAGACTCGGGATCGTGAGCATGCAGCAACCGTTGGCCGACGCGTACGGCCGAGTGGCGACGGACCTCCGGGTCTCGCTGACCGACCGCTGCAACCTGCGCTGCTCCTACTGCATGCCGGCCGAGGGCCTCGACTGGCTGCCGCACGACGAGGTGCTGACCGACGACGAGGTCGTCCGGCTGATCGAGATCGGCGTACGCCGCCTCGGCATCCGCGAGGTCAGGTTCACCGGAGGTGAGCCGTTGATCCGGCGTGGCCTGGTCGACATCGTGCAGCGCACGCGGGCCCTCGACGACGACCTCGAGCTCTCGGTCACGACGAACGCCCTCGGGCTCGAGCGCAACGCCCAGGCTCTTGCCGAGGCGGGCCTGGACCGCGTGAACATCAGCCTCGACACCCTCGACCCCGAACGCTTCCACACCATCACCCGGCGCGACCGCCTCGACGACGTCCTGCGAGGCGCCAAGGCGGCGCACAATGCCGGACTCACCCCGGTGAAGATCAACGCCGTTCTGCTGCGCGGTGTCAACGACGACGATGCCTGCGACCTGCTGCACTGGGCGATCGCCCACGAGTACGAGCTGCGCTTCATCGAGCAGATGCCGCTGGATGCCCAGCACGACTGGCATCGCGAGGAGATGGTGACGGCCGAGGAGATCTTCGCGAAGCTCGATCGGGAGTTCACCCTCACGCCTGCCAGCGAACCGCGGGGGAGTGCCCCCGCCGAGCTCTTCCTCGTCAACGGCGGGCCCGCGACGGTCGGCGTCATCGCGTCGGTCACCCGACCGTTCTGCGGCGACTGCGACCGGGTGCGGCTCACCGCCGACGGTCAGGTCCGCAACTGCTTGTTCGCCCGCGAGGAGTCCGACCTGCGCGCCGCGCTGCGGGCCGGCGCCACGGATGAGGAGCTCGCCGACCGCTGGCTCGCGGCCATGGCGACCAAGCTCCCGGGACACGGCATCAACGACCCGTCCTTCCTCCAGCCCGACCGTCCGATGTCCGCGATCGGGGGGTGAGCGCTGAGTCACCGCGCGAGGCGCGGAGGGCTCAGAGGAAGCGAAGGATTGAGGAGCGTGCGGCACAGCGACGCATCTCGAGTCGGGTGACGGATCTCAGGCGTCCTGCCACCCATCCGGATCGCTGCCGGCCACGGACTACTGTGGACAGTCTCGGAACCAAGGGTGAGGTACATGGCGCGTACCAAGCGGGGATCGGATGCTCCGGTCCGCATCACGACGGCGTCCGCAGGTGCCGGCGCCGACATCGACTCGCGCCAGAAGCGCTACATCGTCACGATGGGGATCCGCACCCTGTGCTTCGTCGCCGTCGCGGTCCTCGCCATGACCCACGTCGGTCCCACGTGGCTTCCGTGGATCTTCGTGATCGGCGCGGTCGTCCTCCCGTACGTCGCCGTGGTGATGGCGAATGCCACCAATACGAAATCTGACGGTTTCGAGCTACGCGACGGTGCATCGCAGGACAGACAGCTGCCGGGCGGCACTAATTCCGAATGATTTCGCGGCCACTCGGGGTTGGAGGTCCCCTCTCGGTCGTGCAAGAATCGCCCTCGTGTCCGCCGGGTTCCCCGAGCTGGCGGACGCCGACGAGTGCCGGAAAGCTTCCCCCGTGGCTGTCTGGCACTCGTCGTCATTTTTCACGGCCCGCGGGCCGCGCTCGCGCGGGGCGCGAGGAGGCCGGGAGGTTGAGGAGCGTCGGCTGGGACGCGACGGAGTCGCGCTCCAGCGACGCGTCTCGAAACCACGGTGACGTGGGATGCCACCCCGACACTCGTAGAGTCCGCGCATGAGCAACCGCACCTATCGCGTGACCGAGATCGTCGGCACCTCGCCCGACGGCATCGACGAGGCCATCCGCAACGCCGTACGCCGGGCCAGCACCACGCTGCGGCACGTGGACTGGTTCGAGGTGACCCAGGTCCGGGGCCAGATCAAGGACGGCGACGTCGAGCACTTCCAGGTCGGCATGAAGATCGGTTTCCGGCTCGAGGACGAATGACGCTAGCGTCGGCGCCGTGAACGACCCCCGCTCCGTCCTGGTCACCGGCGGCAACCGCGGCATCGGCCGCGCCATCGCCGAGGCCTTCCTGGCGCTGGGTGACCAGGTCGCCGTCACCTCCCGGTCCGGCGGCGGACCCGATGGCGCGCTGCACCTCACGTGTGACGTCACGGATGCGGCAGCAGTGGAGCAGGCGTTCGTCGACGCGGAGGCGGCACACGGGCCCGTCGAGGTGCTCGTCTGCAACGCCGGCATCACCGCGGACACCCTGCTGTTGCGGATGTCCGAGGACGACTGGGCGTCGGTGATCGAGACGAACCTGACCGGTACCTTCCGGCTGACCAAGCGCGCCACCAAGGGCATGCTCCGCCTCCGTCGGGGTCGCATCATCCTGATCTCGTCGGTCGTGGGTCTCACCGGCCAGGCCGGACAGGTCAACTACGCCGCCTCGAAGTCGGGACTCGTGGGCATGGCGCGGTCGCTGACGCGCGAGCTGGGCTCTCGCTCGATCACGGCGAACGTCGTGGCACCGGGCTTCATCGAGACCGACATGACCTCGGTGCTCACCGACGACCAGAAGGCCAGCATCATGGGCCAGGTCCCGCTCCAGCGGTACGGCACCGTCGACGAGGTGGCGTCCGCGGTGACGTGGCTGGCCTCGCCGGGCGGGTCGTACGTGTCGGGGGCGGTCATCCCGGTCGACGGCGGCCTCGGCATGGGCCACTGAACGACCTTCCGGGCAGGCACCACCAGACAAGGAGCAGTGCATTGGGCGGCATCCTCGAGGGCAAGCGGATCCTGGTCGCGGGCGTGACCCTGGACTCCTCCATCGGCTTCGCGACCGCGAAGGTCGCGCAGGAGCAGGGTGCGACGGTGCTGATCTCGAACTTCGGTCGCGCGCTCAACATCACCAAGCGGATCGCGAAGCGACTGCCGACCGAGCCGCCCGTCCTCGAGCTCGACGTCACGAACCAGGAGCACCTCGACGGTCTCGCCGACGCCGTGCGTGAGCACGTCGACGGCCTGGACGGCGTCGTCCACTCGATCGCGTACGGCAACCCCGAGACCATCCTGGGCGGGAAGTTCCTCACCGGTCCGTGGGAGGACGTCGCGCAGGCGGTGCAGGTGTCGGCGTACTCCCTCAAGTCGCTGACCGCCGCGTGCCTGCCGCTCATGGGGCCTGGCGGCAGCATCGTCGGGATGACGTTCGACGCGTCCGTCGCGTGGCCCGGGTACGACTGGATGGGATTCGCCAAGGGTGCGCTCGAGTCGTGCAGCCGCTACCTCGCGCGCGACCTCGGCCCGCAAGGCATCCGCTGCAACCTGGTCAGCGCCGGAGCACTCAAGACCCTGGCCGCGAAGGCCATCCCCGGCTTCGACCTGTTCGAGGAGGAGTGGGTGAAGCGAGCTCCGCTCGGCTGGGACCTGAACGACCTCGAGCCCACCGCGCGTTCGGTCGTCGCTCTCCTCAGTGACTTCTTCCCGAAGACGACCGGGGAGATCATCCACGTCGACGGCGGCTACCACGCCATGGGGGCCCGGCTGGCGGCGCCGGAGTAGCACCCGGCCTTCGGTAGCGTGCCCGCCGTGACGTCTCTGGTCGAGCTCCGCGTCCTGGAGGGTCCCAACCTCTACTTCCCGCGCGCCGCGATCAAGCTGACCGTCGACATCACCGGGCTCGCGTCGGCGCCGACACCGACGGTGGAGCGGCTGGCCCGCCGGATCGGTCTGGACGCCGCCCTGCCCGGCGAGCCCGACACCGGTTTCCGGCAGCGGTTCGCCCTACGTGCGGTGGCGCGCCTGGTACGGGCGATCGCGCACGAGTCGGGCTCGGTGCGGCTGGCGGTCCGCGTGCGGCCGACCAGCGACCCCCACGTGATCGTGGTGGCGTACCCGTGGCGGCGCAGGGAGCGGGCCCAGGAGATGGGCCGGGCCGTGGCAGGCGTGCTCGACGCCGTACCGGACGAGGACGTCGAGGAGGCCGTGAGTCGCGCAGCCGAGCGCGTCGTCGCGTCGGAGGAAGGCGACCCACCGCCCACGATCGTCCCCAAGATCCCCGTGGTCGCGGTGACCGGCACGAACGGCAAGACGACGACGAGCCGGATGATCGCCCACATCGCCCGGACGGCCGGCAGGGTCGTCGGCTGGTCGAACACCGACGGCATCTACCTCGACGGTGACTTGGTCGAGGCCGGGGACTACTCGGGTCCCAGCGGGGCCGGTCGGGTGCTCGACCTCCCGGGCGTCGAGTTCGCGGTGACCGAGACCGCCCGCGGGGGCATCCTGCTCAAGGGCATCGGTCTCACCCGCAACGACGTGTCGGTGGTGACCAACGTGAGCGCCGACCACCTCGGCCTCCACGGGATCGACACCCTCGACCAGCTGGCCGAGGTCAAGGCGGTCGTGCCGCGGATCACGCGCCGGCGCGGGTGGGCGGTCCTGAACGGCGACGACCCGCGCGTCCACGCGATGCGCAACGTCGTGCACGCGCAACCCTGGGTCTTCTCGCGCGACCCGAACTCTCCGGCGATCCGCGAGATCCTGGACGCCGGTGGTCGCGCGACCACCGTCATCGACGGCTGGATCTCCGTGCTGCGGCCACACCGCGACCCGGATCCGCTGGTCGAGCTCACCGACGTCCCGATGACGTTGGCCGGACTCTCACGCTTCAACGTCGAGAACACCTTGGCGGCCGCGTCCGCCGCCCTCGCGGCGAGGATCCCGCGGAAGTCGGTCGTCGAGGGATTGCGATCGTTCCGGCCGGACCCGGAGCACAACCCCGGGAGGATGAACATCTTCAGCATCCCCGTCACCGACGGCGAGGCATCGCTCGTGATCGACCTGGCGCACAACGAGGCAGGGCTCGAGGCCCTGCTCGAGATCATGGCCGGCATCCGCGCCCCCGACGCCCGGCTGCTCCTGGGGCTGGGCGCCGTCGGCGACCGGACGGACGACCTGATCGGCAGGCTCGGCGAGATCGGTGCGATGGGTGCCGACGTGGTCGCGATCGGGCACAAGGAGAAGTACCTGCGCGGACGCACTCTGGAGGAGCTCGAGGGGCTGCTCCGAGACGGCGCCGAGCGGGTCGGTGTCACCGACGTCGCGGCGTACGCCACCGAGGTGGACTGCCTGGCCGCACTGGTCGCGCAGGCGCGCCCGGGCGACGTCGTGGGGCTGATGTGCCACGCCGAGCGGGAACGCGCCTACGACTGGATCGCCGAGCACGGCGGCACGACGGACACCCCCCAGCGGCTGGGGGAGAAAGTCCGGGCAGCTCTCAGCGCACGTTGATCGGCTCCAGCAGTCGGTGCGGCTTGCGCAGCGCGACCGAGATGGGATCGTCGCGCACGGTCGGGTCGGCGCCGGGACCGGGCCGGCTGTCGAGGTCCCCGAGTGGGGGAGCCTGGCCGCACGCGACGCAATGGCCGTCCGCGCCGAGGTCACCGCAGCCCACGTGCCGGTAGAGGCGCCGTGGTGCTCCCGGTGAGGTCAGCTGGTCGCCCCATTGGAGGAGCGCGAACATGGCGGGCCACAGCGCGAGGCCGGTCTCGGTGAGGTCGTACTCCGGATGGCCGGAGCCGGACCGTCGGACCAGACCGTGGGCGACCAGCGCGTCCAGCCGGGTGGCCAGCACCGCGCGCGAGATGTCGAGGTGGCCCTGGAAGTCGGAGAAGCGGCGTACGCCGAGGAAGCAGTCGCGCAGGATCAGCATCGTCCAGCGCTCGCCCACGAGCTCGAGGGCGCGAGCCAGCGAACAGTCCTGCCGTGCGTAGTCGGTGCCGAGTGGCATCTCTCACGTCTCCGTCCGGTGGTGCGTTCGATATCCGCTTGGTCTGGTGACCAGACTATCTGTTACGGTACTTGAGTTCGATCATCAGACCAAATGGGAGTCCTCGTGGACCACAGCCGACGCACCCTTCTCAGCGCCACCCTGGGCACCCTGGTGGTGCTGGTGGCGTTCACCGCACCGCTGGCGAACCTCAACCAGACCGCCGCGGGTCTCACGGCCGGGGCGTCCGGTCGGACCTGGATCCTGAGCTCGATGAGCATCGGTCTGGGGGCGTTCCTGCTGACGGCCGGGCGCGTGGCCGACGACTTCGGTCGACGACGGGCCTTCGTCGCGGGCTTGCTGGTGCTCGCCGCCGGGTCGGTGGTCGCGACCGTCACGCCGGACGTCGAGGTCTTCGTGCTCGCGCGCATCCTGGAGGGCATGGGCGGGGCAGCCGTCGTCGCCGCCGGCCTCGGAATGATCGCCGCGGCGTTCCCCGACCCGCTCGATCGCGCTCGCGCGACCGGCTGGTGGGGAGCCAGCGTGGGCGCCGGGATCGCCGTCGGCCCGATCCTGTCGACCTGGCTCGGACGCTGGCACTCCTGGCGGGACGTGTACGCCGTGCTCGCCGTGGCCGCGCTGGTGCTCGCGCTCGGCGCCCTTCGACTCCCGGAGTCGAAGGCGACACACCGCGCGCGCCTCGACGTTCCGGGAGTGGTGCTGCTGGCGCTGGCCACGAGCGCGCTGCTGGCGGGTCTGACGGAGGGTCGCGCGGGGTGGACCCGACCACTCGTCCTCACCCTGCTGGCCGTCGGAGTGGTGCTGCTCGCGGCGTTCGTCGTGGTCGAGCTGCGTTCCGACCACGCGATGATCGATCTCGGCCTGTTCCGGCGGCCCGCGTTCGCTGCGGTGACGGCGGCGGCGCTGGCCACCGGCGGGGGCATCATCGCGCTGCTGTCCTTCGTCTCCGGGTTCGCCGGCATCGCCCTCGGCCTGCCGCCGACGACGACGGCCTGGCTGATGCTCGCCTGGTCCGGGCCGAGTGTCGTGACCGCGCTGGCGGCCCGCCGGCTCCCTCATCGCTGGACGGGGCGTGCCCGGATGGGCAGCGCGCTGGCCGTGATCGCGGTGGGCCAGCTGCTCCTCTGGGGGGTCGACACGAGCAGCACCGCCGGCCGGTTCGTCCCCGGGCTGCTGCTGGCCGGCGTCGCCAGCGGCGTACTGAACGCGGCCCTCGGCCGGGAGGCCGTCGCGAGCGTGCCGTCCGCGCAGGCGGGCCTGGGAAGCGGCGCGAACAACACGGCCCGGTACCTCGGCTCGGCGGTCGGGGTCACCATCGTGTCGGTGGTCGCGGTGCCCTCGGGCCCGGTGACCGCATCGGCTCTGGTCGACGGTTGGAACCGGGCTGCTCTGGTCACGGCCGCCGTCTCGATGCTCGGAGCGCTGGTGGTGCTGCTCGTGGGGGAGCGCGCCGCGAGTCCCGTGGTGGCTGGGGTGGAGCGCCGAGAAATCGGCTCGCCCCAAGAGGTCGATGCCGCCTAGTGTCCCCGACATGGTGACGTACATGGTCATGGTGCGCCGTGGCCGCGGGACATCCGCGGCGCCGCGCGACGTACTGGGGATGGCATCCGCTCCGGCCTGACTGGGCCGACGATCTGGTCGCCTCCTCACCGGTCCGACCCGGTGACGTCGTCGTCGACCTCGGTGCGGGCGAGGGTGCCCTGACCCTCCCGCTCGCGCGTCGGGGGTGTCGCGTGATCGCGGTCGAGCTGCATCCGCGCCGCGCGTCCGCACTCCGCGCACGCGCCGGCGACACCCGCGTCGCGGTGCTGGAGCTCGACCTCGCGGAGTTCCGCTGGCCGGGTCACCCGTTCCGCGTGGTGGCCAACCCTCCGTACGCCGGCATCAACGCGTTGGTGCGACGCCTGCTCGCCGTCCGGCAGCTCCGATCCGCGGACCTCGTCGTGGCCGAGCCCGCAGCGCGTGGCCTCGCGAGGCGGTACGCCGAACGCGTCGAGCTCGGCGGCCGGCTGCCACGCCAGGCCTTCCGGAATCCACCGCCGACGTGCTGCCCGGGTGCTGCGGATTCGGTGACGGGTGGACCAGTCAAGTTGCGCGAGATTGGCTCATCCCTCTGGTCCGGATCGTGCCTAGGCTGGACCCATGACCACCACCCAGCAGGACGCCCTCCACCAGATCCCCACCCGTCTCGACGTCGACGCCGTGATCCCGTCGTACGCCAAGGCGATGGCACACCTCGACACCACCGCCACCCGCGAGCTCGAGCGCGTGGGCTTCCCGGTCGGGCTCGCCCATCTGCTCAGACTCCGGGCCTCGCAGCTCAACGGCTGTGCCTACTGCGTCGAGCTGCACGGCAACGACGCCGCCTCGACGGGCGAGTCCACCCAGCGCATCAACGCCGTCGCGCTCTGGAACGAGTCGCCGTTCTTCACCGAGCGAGAGCGAGCCGCGCTCCGCTTCACCGAGGTGGTCACCAGGCTGGCGGACACCCACGTGCCGCGGGAGGAGTACGACGCGGTGGCGGCGTCCTGGTCTCCCGACGAGGTCGGTGCCCTGATCGCCCTGATCGTGACCATCAACGCCTGGAACGGACTGGCGGTCGCGACCCGCGCCTGGGAGCCGGTCCTGGCCGACTGAGCTCCACGCCGACGCCGCATGGAGCTCCATGTCTCCCTCGAAGGTCCGGCTGACCACGACACCAGGGTCGCCCGGATCTACCTCGCTGTGCGCGCGGCCGTGGTGGACGGACGCTTCGTTGCAGGGGACCGGGTGCCGGCCACCCGAGATCTGGCCCGTCAGCTCGGCGTCGCGCGTGGCACGGTCACCGCGGCGTACGACCGGCTCACCGCCGAGGGCTTCCTCGAGTCGCGCGCCGGCTCGGGCACGTACGTCGCCGACGTCACCCTGTCCGACCCGGAGCCGGCCCGCCGGCGCGCCCGTCGCGGAGCCGTGCAGCCGCTCCCGATCTGGGACACGCCTCCGAAGCCGGCGACGCCGCGCGACCGGCGCCTGCACGACCTCTCGATCGGTCTGCCCGACCCGGACCTGTTCCCGTTGGAGGTGTGGCGACGCCTCGTGTCCGCGCAGCTGCGGCGGTCACGGCTGGAGGAGGCGACGTACGGCGGCCGCGGCTCGTTCCGCCTGCAGCGTGAGGTGGCGCGCTTCCTCGGCCTCTCCAGGTCCGTGGTGTGCGCACCGGAGGACGTGGTCGTCACCGCGGGCGCGCAGCAGGCGATCGACCTGATCTGCCGGGTCCTCGTCGCGCCCAGGACCGTCGTCGCGATGGAGGATCCGGGCTACTTCGCCGTGCGCCGTCTCTTCGAGACCCACCGCGCGTCGCTGCGCGGAGTCCCCGTCGACGACGAGGGTCTGGTGGTCGAGGCGCTGCCGTCCGAGGCACGGATCGTCTACGTCACCCCGTCCCACCAGTTCCCGACCGGCGTCGCGATGTCGATGAGCCGACGTGTCGCCCTGCTCCGATGGGCGCTCGATCACGACGCCGTGGTGATCGAGGACGACTACGACAGCGAGTACCGCTACGCCCAGCAGCCGGTCGAGCCCCTGCAGAGCCTCGACCGGGACGGGCGCGTGGTCTACGTCGGCACGTTCTCCAAGTCTCTGCTCCCGGCCCTGCGCGCGGGCTTCCTCGTCCCACCGCGGTCGCTGCTCCGTGCGCTGCGCGACGCGAAGCAGGTCACCTCGTGGGAGGGCGACCTGACGACGCAAGGAGCGCTGGCGGAGTTCCTCGCCGAGGGGCACCACGCCGCCCACGTGCGCCGCGCCACCCGCGTCTACCGCGAGCGACGAGACCTCGTCCTGGCCGGCCTGGCCGGGCTCGACGACGTGCTCCGGGTGATCCCGTCGGTGGCCGGTCTCCACGTCGCGGCCAGGTTCCTCGACGAGACCGTCGACGACCGAGCTGTGGTACGCCGAGCCGCCCAGCGCGGCGTACGGCTGGAGGCGCTGTCGGACCATCACCGTGACCAGCCACCAGGGTCCGGGCTCGCCATCGGCTTCGCCGGCATCGATGCCGACGCCGTCCCAGATGCGATCCGCGGTCTCGTGGAGGCCGTCCGGGACTAGGGCGCAGCGGCCTCGGCGGGCGTGTAGTCGGGATCCGCGGCGGGGGCGTCGGGGTTGTCACCGGAGCCCGCCTGGGCCTGGTTGGACCAGGTCTCGAGCTCGCTCATCACCCGGCCGTGCTGGTCGACGCAGATCACGACGAGGTCGCCGGGGTTGGCTCGCGACAGGGCATGGCGGACGGCGTCGATCTCCTCGAGGACGACCTCGACCTGCTTGCAGCGGGCGCCCTCGGTCATCGCCCGCTTCACACCCTCGGCGACGAGCGTGGAGGTCTCTCCGCGCTCGCGGCGACGGAGGGCGTCGTCCTCGCGCACGATCAGCACGTCGAAGTGCTGCGCGGCCACGCCGCCGAGCTCGCGCATGTCCTCGTCGCGCCGGTCGCCCGCGGTCGCGATGACACCGATGCGGGAGAGCTTGCCGAGCTCGGAGGTCGCCGAGAGCGACTCGCCGACGCGGTCGACGAAGTCGCCGAGCATCCGCATGCCGGGGGCGTTGTGGCAGTAGTCGACGATGACGTGCACGCCGTTGACGTCGACCTCGTTGAGCCGGCCGGGAGACAGGTAGTAGTTGGTCGAGAAGGTCCGCAGGCCCTGCCGGATGTCATGGAGCGGCGCTCCGGCGGCGAACGCCGCGGCGGCCGCTGCCAGGGAGTTCTGGACGTTCATCCGGGCGCGGCCGTTGAAGGTCGCGGGCAGGAGGTGGGTCCACGCGAGCTGCATCTCGCGGCGGCCGTGCTTGACCACGATCATCTCGCCGCGATCGGACGGGTTGAGGACCAGCGCCTTGCCACCGCGTCGGCAGTGGGCGTCGATCATCTCCCTGACGTCGGAGCCCGGCTCCTCCATGGAGAACCACACGACCTGCCCGGAGCACCGGCGTCGCATCTCGCGGACCAGGGGGTCGTCGGCGTTGAGTACGGCGTGCCCGTCGCGCGGCACCGCCTCGACGACGACGGCCTTGACGTCAGCGAGCTGCTCGACGGTGTCGATGCCCCGCATCCCGAGGTGGTCGGGCTGGACGTTCAGGACGACGGCGACGTCGTTCCGCTCGTAGCCGAGCCCCTCGCGCAGGATGCCGCCCCGGGCGACCTCGAAGACGGCGAAGTCGACGCGCGGGTTCTGCAGGACCATGCGAGCACTGCGCGGCCCGGACGCGTCGGCCTTGATCAGGAGTCGTTCGTCGATCACGACGCCGTCGGTCGAGGTCATGCCGACCTTGTGGCCCATGCCCTTGAAGATGTGGCTGATCATCCGAGAGGTCGTGGTCTTGCCGTTGGTGCCGGTGACGGCGACGACCGGGATGCGCGAGGGTGCGCCGGGCGGGAAGAGCATGTCGACGACCGGCTTCGCGATGAACTGCGGCTCGCCGATGGTCGGGTGGGTGTGCATCCGGAACCCGGGGGCGGCGTTCACCTCGCAGATCGCGCCGCCGGTGTCGCGGACGGGCTCGGTGATGTCGGGACAGATGAAGTCGATGCCGGCGATGTCGAGCCCGATCATGCGGGCAGCCTCCTCGGCGATCTCGACGTTCTCCGGGTGGGCCTCGAAGGTGCGGTCGATCGAGATGCCGCCGGTCGACATGTTGCCGGTGAGCGCGAGCTTCACCATCTCGCCCTCGTCCGGCACGGACTCCAGCGTGTGCCCCTGGCCCTGGAGGACCTCCTCCGCCGCCTCGTCGATCTTGATCCTGGTCAGCACCTTCTCGTGCCCGACGCCGCGACGCGGGTCGGCGTTCGTCAGGTCGACCAGCTGCTGGACGCTCGAGCGCCCGTCACCGGTGACCGACGCCGGGACCCGCTCGGCGATGGCGGCCATCCGGCCGTCGATGATCAGGCAGCGGTAGTCCTTGCCGGTGACGAAGGACTCGACGATGCAGACCCCGCGCCGGGACTGCTCCTCCGCGATCGGGTACGCCTGCCGGACGTCGTCGTCGTTCGCGAGGTTCAGGCACACGCCGCGGCCGTGGTTGCCGTCGAGCGGCTTGACCACGACCGGGAAGCCGATCCTCCGTGCCGCAGCGACCGCCTGGTCGGCGCTGCCGACCGACTCCTGCTTGGGCACCGGGAGTCCCGCGGCTCCGAGCAGCTTGGTGGTCAGATCCTTGTCGGACGCCACGTCGACCGCGATCGAGCTCGTCTCCGACGTCATCGTCGCCCGGATGCGTTTGCCGTGGACGCCCTGCCCGAGCTGCACGAGGGAGTACTGGTTGAGCCGGATCCACGGGATGTCGCGGCTGACGGCCTCGTCGACGAGTGCCTGCGTCGAGGGCCCGAACGCCGTCCGCTCGGCGCGGATGATGAAGCGCTCGAGCTCGTCGTCCCAGTCGAACTCCGGGTCGGCCTGCACCAGATGGTTGACCAGTCGGGCGGCCAGCCGACCGGCCGCGAGTCCGACGTTCTCGTCCTGGTAGCCGTAGATGACGTTGTAGCGCCCCGGCTCGCCCTTGACGCCGCGGGTCTTGCCGCGTCGGATGTCGTGGCCGACGACCTGTTGGAGCCCGAGGGCACAGTGCTCGGTGACGTGCCCGAGCCAGGTGCCCTCGTGGAGGCGCTCGACGAAGCCGCCCCTGCGTCCGCGTGAGCACGAGTGGTGCGTGATTCCCGGCAATGCCTCGACCAGGTGCTCGGCGAAGCCGGGGAGCTTGTCGGTGGGGAACTGCTCCAACCCGCCGAGATCGACCACCAGATGGATCGCCCGCTCGTAGGACCACACGTTGGGTCCGCGGTAGACACGCGTCTCGACGATCTCCAGGTCGGGGGTCGGGCGTTCGCTCACCGGGTGTCTCCGTCCTGCCGGTCGTGGACTGCTTCGGTCTGCCCGTCAGTCTGGCGGGAGCCGCGTTTGCGGGCCAGACGCCGTCGGAGGTACGCCGGCCCCACGTCGCCGGCCGCGATGTCGCGCGCCATCTGCCGGAGGTCGGCCTGGGCCTCCGCGAGCTCGGCGGCGTCCTTCGCGGACACCTGGCGTCTCTGCGCGACCAGCGCGCGATCGGTCAGGTCGTACGCCGCGCCGGCGGGCAGCACGTGCAGGATGATGCCGCTGGCCAACAGCGGTGAGGAGCGCTTCGCCTCGTAGGAGTTCGTCACCAGCTGCGACGGATCGAGGAGCGTGACCGCGCCGCGCCCCGTCACGCGGAGCACCTCGTGACCGTCCTCGACCGTCACCGTCGCGCAGGTGTCCTCGTCGACGCCGATCCCGAGCAGCTGCGGTGACTGCGACACGATCATCAGCAGTCGGCCGTAGCGGTTGCGCTGGTCGAAGTGCTGGTCGATCACGGTCGTGGCGAGCAGGCCGAGGCCCGCGGCCACCTGGGTCATCCGCTGCTTCGGGGTGACTCCGGGGCCGCCGAACGCGACCATGTGCGACGACTGGATGCTGGCTCCGGCGGACGTGCCGCCGACGACCGCTCCGCGCTCGTGTGCGCGCACGACGGCGTCGCCCACCGGTGTGCCGCAGATGACCGCGGAGAGCTTGAGCTGGTTGCCACCGGTCATGAACACGCCGGTCGCCTCGTCGACCACCTTCACCAGGTCGGGGTCGCCGGCCTCGGCACGGCTCTCGGGCCGGCACGCGGTGACCTCGCCGGCGCCGAGCCGCCGGAACAGTGCGTCGTACACCTCGACGACCTCGTCACCGAGGCTGGACGCCGTCGGGACCACCACGATCCGGGCGTCCGGGCCGCCGCAGGCGGCGACGAAGTCACCGAGAATCGTGCGCCGCTTCAGCTTGTCCTCGGCACCGCCGATGATCATCAGTGGACCCGGCCGTCGCCCCGACCGGGACGACGGCGGGTGGTGCTCGTCGGCGACCTCCGACTGGGCGGGCGGCATGACAGGGAAGGCTAGCCGGTGCGAGAGTGCCGGTGTGACGGAGCAGTCCGAGCCACCCGCCCGACAGCTCATCGTGATGCGCCACGCCAAGGCCGAGCCCGGTGGCGAGACCGACCACGAGCGCGAGCTCGCGCAACGGGGATGGGACGACGCAACGGAGGCCGGCCGGTGGCTGGCGGGCCGCGGGCTGGTCCCGGACGGGGTGCTGGTCTCGTCGGCTCGGCGTACGACGTCGACCTGGATGGCCGTGGCCGAGGGCGGGTCGTTCGAGGTCGAGCCGACCCCCTTGGAGGGCCTCTACAGCGCGGGACCCGAGTCCGCCCTCGATCTGGTCCGGGAGACGGCCGACGACGTCAGGACGCTGGTCGTCATCGGCCACAACCCGACCATCGCCTACCTCGCCCAGCTGCTCGACGACGGCAGCGGCGACGACGAGGCCGGGCACGACATGGCCATCGGGTTCCCCACCGGTGCCCTGGCGGTCTTCGCCGTCACGGGCTCCTGGTCCGGCCTCGAGCTGGCCTCCGCCCGGCTCGTCGCCTTCCACGTCGGCCGAGCTTGAGTCGATAGCTCGCAGCGTTTCGCACGTCGGTACGGCGTGTCGCGGTGCCGGACGCTGCGAAGTATCGGTCGGAGCCGGGCTACCCGACGGGCGGGGCGGGGGTCACGTAGCCCTCCTCGAGGTCCAGCGCCTCGACCTCCTCGCGGCTGATGCCGAGGAGGTACAGGATCGCGTCGAGGTAGGGCACGTTGACCGAGGTGTCGGCGGCCTCCCGCACGAGCGCCTTGGCGTTGTAGGCGATGCCGAGCCCGGCGGCCTCGAGCATGTCGAGGTCGTTGGCACCGTCGCCGATGGCGACCACCGACTCGACCGGTACGCCGACCTGCGCGGCGAAGAAGCGCAGGGCCGTTGCCTTGCCCGCCCGGTCCACCACGTCGCCGACGATGTCGCCGGTGATGAGGCCGTCCACGATCTCGAGCTCGTTGGCACGCGCGTAGTGGATGTCGAGGTCGCGCGCCAGACGGTCGGTGATCTGGCTGAAGCCACCGGAGACCAGGGCGAAGCGGTAGCCCAGCCGGCGGAGGATGCGCACCAGCGTGCGGGCACCCGGAGCCAGGACCAGCTCGTCGTACACCTCGTCCAGGGCGGACGCCGGGATGCCCTTGAGCAGAGCCACCCGGGCGCGCAAGGACGACTCGAAGTCCAGCTCGCCCCGCATCGCCCGATCGGTCAGGAGGGCGACCTCCTCCTGGTGCCCCCCGTGGGCGGCCACCAGCTCGATCACCTCGCCCTGGATCAGGGTGGAGTCGACGTCGATCACGATCAGGCGCATGGCGCGTCGCAGCAGGCTCGCCGGCTGGACGGCGATGTCGAAGCCTTGCGTGGACGCCTCGACCGAGAGCAGGGCGCGCAGCCGGTCCGGGTCGGCGCCGGACACGTGCAGGTCGATCGCCGTGATGGGATAGCGCGCCATCCGCTCGATGCGGTCGATGTTGGCCCCACAGTCGGCGATCCGCCCGGCGACGGCGGCCATGGCGCCCGCGGTGAGCGGGGCGCCGATCACGGTCACGTGCGACCGGCCTTCGCGACGTCCCCGGTTGTCGCCGGACCCGCGATCGACCTCGACGTGCATCCCGAGCTCGTCGGCGGTGGCCTCGACGGCAGCGCGCAGCGACTTCCAGTCGCGTGGGGGAGCGGTCACCAGGATGCCGAGGATCAGCCGTCGGCGGAGCACGATCTGCTCGATGTCGAGCACCTCGACGCCGGCCCGCGTCAGCGTGCGGAACATCGCCGAGGTCACCCCCGGCCGGTCCTTCCCGGAGACCGTGAGCAGCAGCGTCTCCGACCGGTGATCCGTCATGGCGCTTCGAGGCTACCCACGATGCGGCTCCACTGTCGGTGGTGGCCCCTAACGTGTCGAGACATGGCAGATCAGACAACCGCACAGTCGGCGCCCCGACACCACACCTTCGACTACGTCGAGCTGGCGGCTCCCGACATCGCGGCGGCCAAGACGTTCTACGCCGCCGCTCTCGGCTGGAGCTTCACCGACTACGGACCGGCCTACTCCGGCATCCAGCGCCCGGGTGGCGAGGGTGAGATCGGCGGCCTCAACCCCGAGCGTCCGGCGGGTCCCGGGTTGCCGTTGGTGGTGCTCTACAGCAACGACCTCGAGGCGACGCTCGAGTCGGTCCGGGCGGCCGGCGCCGCGATCGACGAGGAGCCGTTCGAGTTCCCGGGCGGTCGGCGGTTCCACTTCACAGATCCAGCGGGCAACTCCCTCGCGGTCTGGGCCGAGGCCTGAGCCGAGATCCGGAGTAGCCTGCGCGGCAGAGCTCGGGACCGGAGTCTGAGTCGGTTGCGAGGTGCCCACATGTCGTTCCCCGAGTCCATCCGGGTGTGTCTCCACAAGTACGCCGACTTCTCCGGGCGAGCCCGACGCTCCGAGTTCTGGTACTTCGTCGTCTGGACCATCCTGGTGTCCATCGTGGCGAGCGTCCTCGACTTCATCCTCGACACTCGCTGGGGCTCTAAGACCGGTCTCGTCGAGACCGTGGCGGGTCTGGCGCTGATCCTGCCCAGCCTGGCCGTCGGGGCTCGACGCCTGCACGACATCTCCCGGTCCGCGTGGTGGCTCCTGCTGCTCCTCATTCCCTTCGTCGGGGCTCTGATCCTGCTGGTGCTCGCCATCTTCGACAGCGCCGGTGACAACCAGTACGGTCCGTCGCCGAAGGCCTGACCCACTCGGCGCGCGAGCGACTGCTTCGCCGCTCGTTGCGGTCGTTCGTCCGGCTTCGCCGGGTCGGGGATTGGTTTCGGCTCGCGAGCGAGCTCGCTTCGCCGCTCGTTGCGGTCGTTCTGCCCCGGCTTCGCCGGGTCGGGGATTGGTTTCGGCTCGCGAGCGAGCTCGCTTCGCCGCTCGTTGCGGTCGTTCTGCCCCGGCTTCGCCGGGTCAGAACGTCCTCACTCGGGCCATACCTCGGGGGAGCAGGCGGCCACCAAGGCGCGCCGAGCCGCCGCGCCCAACGGCTGGAGTGCTGTTCGGCGGGCCGCCACCTCGACTGCGCTGACGGCGCCGCCGTCGTCCTCGAGCGCGAGCTCGACGATGGCGCGCGCCTGGAGGGCACGCGCGGCCATCTCGCCACATCGGCTCGGTGTGCCTTCCGGAGGTGCCAGGCGAGGCGGGTGATGGAGGTCCATCAAGGCGTCCGCCACCTCCGGCCGCCAGCGCGCGACGTCGAGCCCGGCCAGCGCGGACGATGTCTCCTGGAGTGCGCGCCGGAGACCGCGGTCGGCCTCGCCGACGTCGGTCAGCTGGCGGGGGAAGGCGCCGTACGCCGTCCACTCGACGGCTCCGCCGACACGCTGGGGCACGAGCCCGAGCTCCCCGGCGACCACGGCCTCACCCACGTCGAGGGCCGCCCGGCTGAAGTCGGGGGGACCACCGATCCCCACGGCGTCGCCCGGCTCGGGCAGGGCGAGCCCCGCGTAGGGGGCTCCCGAGAGGCGGAGCTCGGCCAGGGCACGTGCCAGCGGCACCGATCCGTCGACCCCGGGCAGACCGGCCACGACATGGGTCGCGTCGTCGAGCAACACCGCGTCGAGCACCAGGTCGGTGACGACCAGGCCGCGCAGCCAGGCCGTACCCCACCACGCCAGACGCGCCGAGACCGGGAGAGCAGGCTGCACGACAGCGACATTAGGGTCTGGGTCATGGTCGCGGTCATCGAGTTCGCCGACGTGACCGTGCGACGAGGCTCGGCCACGTTGCTGGACAAGATCTCCTGGCGGGTCGCCGAGGGGGAGCGCTGGGTCGTCCTCGGACCCAACGGCGCCGGCAAGACCACCCTCCTCCAGGTCGCGTCCGCGCAGATGCATCCCACCGACGGCGTGGCGGGGATCCTCGACGAGGTGCTCGGCACGGTCGACGTCTTCGAGCTGCGCCCCCGGATCGGCCTGACCAGCGCGGCGTTCGCCGAGCGGATCCCGCGCGACGAGCTGGTGCGCGACGTCGTCGTCAGTGCGGGGTACGCCGTGATCGGGCGCTGGCGTGAGGACTACGCCGACCTCGACCACGAGCGCGCTCGTGAGCTGCTGGCGTCGGTCCGCTCCGACCACCTCCTCGACCGCACGTTCGGCACCCTGAGCGAGGGCGAGCGCAAACGGGTGCAGATCGCCCGCGCACTGATGACCGACCCCGAGCTGCTGCTGCTCGACGAGCCCGCGGCGGGTCTCGACCTCGGCGGGCGCGAGGACCTCGTCAGCACCCTGTCGACGCTTGCCCTCGACCCCAGGTCGCCGGCCACGGTCCTGGTGTCCCATCACGTCGAGGAGATCCCGCCGGGCTTCACGCACGCCATGCTGCTGCGCCAGGGTCGGGTCGTGGCCGCCGGCCCGATTCGCCAGGTCGTCACCGAGGAGCACCTCACGGAGGCCTTCGACATGCCCCTGGTCCTGAGCTTCGAGGGCGGGCGGTGGACGGCGCGTCGACGCACGCGTCGCCGGAGCCCCGAGTCGGCCGGGAACTGAGGGCCCGAGGGATAGGATTTCGGCGTGTCGTGGCTGGGGGAACACCTGTGGGCCGCCTGGCTCGTCCTGGCGGTGGCGCTGGGCGTCGCCGAGATGGTCAGCCTCGACCTGATCCTGATCATGATCGCGGTCGGCGCGCTCGTCGGCGCCCTCGCCGCGATCGCGTCCCTCCCGTTCGCACTCCAGATCCTGCTCGCCGCGGGTAGCTCCGCGGCGATGCTCGCCCTGGTGCGGCCCAACCTGGTCAAGAAGCTCCACCAAGGACCCGACCTCGTGACCGGCGCCGGCAAGCTCGTCGGCCAGCAGGGGGTGGTCACCGAGGAGCTCTCGGCGCACCATCCGGGGCGCATCAAGCTCGCCGGCGAGATCTGGTCGGCCTGCCCGTACGACGAGTCCATGACCATCGCCCCGGGTTCGACCGTCGAGGTGTTCGCGATCCGCGGAGCCACGGCGTACGTTCACCCGGTCGGCGAGCTGATGCCGTGATGCGTCGGAGAGCTCTCCGACGTCACCGAGAGAAGGAGCGACCATGACGGTCGTCTACGCCTTGCTAGCCGTGATCGTGCTGTTCGTCATCGTGATGTTGGCGAGGACGGTACGGATCGTCCCCCAGGCACGAGCCGGGATCGTCGAGCGCTTCGGCAAGTACAAGGAGACGCTGCCGGCCGGCCTGAACATCGTCGTGCCGTTCGTCGACAAGGTGCGCTACCTGATCGACCTGCGTGAGCAGGTGGTCAGCTTCCCGCCGCAGCCGGTGATCACCGAGGACAACCTCGTCGTGTCGATCGACACGGTCATCTACTTCCAGGTGACCGACCCGATCGCGGCGACGTACGAGATCGCGAACTACATCCAGGCGATCGAGCAGCTGACGATGACCACGCTCCGCAACATCGTCGGTGGCATGGACCTCGAGGAGACGCTGACCAGCCGCGACCAGATCAACTCCGGCCTGCGGGGAGTGCTCGACGAGGCGACCGGCAAGTGGGGGATCCGCGTCAACCGGGTCGAGCTCAAGGGCATCGACCCGCCGCCGTCGATCAAGGACTCGATGGAGAAGCAGATGCGCGCCGACCGTGAGAAGCGCGCGACGATCCTGACCGCCGAGGGTGGGCGACAGGCCGCGATCCTGACCGCCGAGGGCGAGAAGCAGTCCGCGATCCTCTCCGCCGAGGGTGCACGGGAGTCGCAGATCCTGCGCGCGCAGGCCGACCGGGAGGCGCAGATCCTGCGGGCGCAGGGCGAGGGACAGGCGATCCAGACGGTCTTCCAGGCGATCCACGACGGGCAGCCGGACCAGTCGCTGCTGGCCTACCAGTACCTCCAGATGATGCCGAAGATCGCCCAGGGCGACGCCAACAAGGTCTGGGTCGTGCCGTCGGAGTTCACCAAGGCGCTGGAGGGCCTCGGCTCGTCCGTCCAGGAGATCGTCGGCATTCCGAAGCAGACCGGGGGCGTGCGCAACCGGGTCGACATGGGCACGACGGAGACCGCGCTCCCAGCCGCCACCGATCGCGAGCTCTCCAAGGCCAACAAGGCGGTCGAGGACGCGATCGCGGAGGCCGAGCGGTCGGCCAATCCCGGACGCAACGCCGAAGGGGCGCACGCCGCCGACGTGCCGGTCGAGCCTCCGGAACCGCCGAGTGACTCAGCCGGTGGCGACTCGCCGGAGGCTCCCTCCTCGCAGTGAGCTTCCTCCAGATGGTGGCCGTGCTCCTCGCAGGCATGGCCGCCGGAACCATCAACGTCGTCGTCGGGTCGGGGACGCTCATCACCTTCCCCACCCTGCTGGCGTTCGGAGTTCCGCCTGTCACGGCCAACGTCTCCAACACGATCGGCCTGGTCCCCGGAGTTGCGTCGGGTGTCGTCGGCTACCGCCGTGAGCTGCGCGGTCAGCGGGCACGGGCGATCCGCCTGGGCTCCGCCTCGGTCGCCGGTGGCATCGTCGGGGCGTTGTTGCTGCTCTCCCTGCCGGACGGCGCCTTCGGGGCGATCGTCCCCGCGCTGGTGGTCGTCGGCCTCCTGCTGGTGGTGCTCCAGCCGCGCATCTCGGCCTGGGTGGACCGGCGTCACGACGGTGCCAGGGGTGAGTTCGGGCCGTGGTGGGTCTGGCCGGCCGTCTTCGGCACCGGTGTGTACGGCGGGTACTTCGGGGCCGCCCAGGGCGTGATCCTGATGGGGGTGCTCGGGATCGGCATCGCCGACACCCTCCAGCGCTTGAACGGACTCAAGAACGTGCTGGCCGGCCTGGTCAACGGCATCGCGGGTCTGATCTTCCTGATGGTCGCCGACGTCGACTGGACCGTCGTCGCCCTGATCGCGGCCGGCTCGATCGTCGGCGGTCAGCTGGGCGCCACGCTCGGCCGTCGGCTGTCGCCACTGGTGCTCCGGGTCGTGATCGTGGTGGTCGGTCTCGTGGCGCTGGCGACGTTCCTGGTGGACTGACCACATGGCGCCGTACCTCATGCCGCCGGAGGTGGCACGTTCCGTCCTCTCGACCCTCGATGCGCACGGCGTCGACGCGTGCCTGGGCGGAGGCTGGGCGATCGATGCGCTGATCGGCCGGCAGACGCGTGAGCACTCCGATCTCGATCTCTGGGTCTCGGCGCCCGACTTCGAAGGCCTGGTCGTCGCCTTCGCCGAGCTCGGCCTCGACCGCGTCCACCCGTGGCCGGGCGACCGGCCCTGGAACTTCGTGCTCCACGACGGGGTCAGCCGACGCGTCGACCTCCATCTCTACGAAGCGCTAGGCGAGGGACGCCTTCACTACGGCAGCGTCACCGCACCGTTCCACTTCGTCGTCGAGGACCTCTCGGGACGAGGCGAGATCGCCGGGCTGGCGGTGCGCTGCGAACGCCCGGAGTTCGCGCTGTCCAACCACACGGGATACCCCGCGCGAGACGTCGACCGCCACGACGTGGCGCTGCTGTGCGAGCACTTCGGGCTCTCGTTGCCCGCGGACTTCACGCTCGGCCCGGGGCCGGTCGGCTAGCGGTGGATGGTGAGGTGACGGGTCACGCGGCGAGGTCGACGGAGCTCAACGTGCCGGGCATGACCGACCGTGCGCAGTCGCACGTGTCGCTGCACGGGAGGAACGTGTGCGCACCGTGGCCGCACTGGGGGCACGGGAGATCATGCGAGAGATGGAGTGCCTCGGTGCTGATGGTGTCCCACATGGTCGTGCCTCCTTGCCTTCGGTTCGCGTCCTCAGCCGTACGTCGATCGGCGACAGCCGCTTTCGACAGTGAGGAGTGACTTCCGGCGCCAGGGATACGACAGTGGCGTCCGGACGGATTGCGGGGCCGGTCGGTCCGCCGGTCGGCTACCCGTCGACGTACGCCGTGAGCCAGCGCCCGAGCTCGTCGAAAGCACGGCCGCGCGGCTCGGCACGCGACAGGAAGACGTCGTGGCGCGCGTCCGCGATGCCGACGTAGGTCACGTGACGGCCGAGCGAGGGCGACCAGCGCCGGATCTGCTCGACGTCGAGGACGATGTCGGTGGAGTGGACGTCGTCCCCCGGCTCGGTCGGTGACGACGAGCGCGTGCTCGACAGCACCAGGGCCGGGAACGTGAGATCCAGGCCACGGTGCAGCGCCGCCTGGCCGTGTCGGACGGCCGCCAGCCACCCGGCGTACGCCGGCCACGACTCGATCGGCTTCCAGGCGAGATCGAAGTCCCACTCGCCCTCGTGGTCGCGGTGCAGCGAGCGGGCATACAGGCCGGTGACCGTGCGTGGGATGACCCGCATCGGCTGACGCTTCGCCACCTGCTGCACGACCGGCGTGAGTCCGAGCCGGACCCAGGCCTTGCCCTGCAGGTCGAACCACGGCGCGTTGAGGACGAGCCCGGCGGCCGTGCGCTCCCGCGCCTGGGCCCACAGCGGCAGGATCAGACCACCCGTCGAGTGCCCGCTCAGGACGACGTGTCCGTGGTCGGCAGTGACGCGGTCCCAGGCGACGTCGAGCTCGGGGTGGTAGTGCGCGAGGTCGGAGACGTAGTTGGGCGTCTGGTGGGGGAGGATCGAGCGGCCGTACTTGCGGAGGTCGAGGGCATAGAAGTCGTAGCCCCGCTCGGTCCACCACTCGGCGTAGGCGGTCTGGAAGAAGTAGTCGGCGAAGCCGTGCACGTGCAGGACCGCTCGATCGGTGGCGCCACCCGCCGAGCGGTGCACCAGCGTCGCGACGACCGTGCCCTCGTCGTCGTCGGGCAGCGTCAGCTTCTCGGCGGTGTACGGCGGTCCCAGGATGTCCGGTCCGCTCGACGTCATGGCCTCATCCTGGCAGTCCGATCAGCCCGACCCGAGGACGACCCAGCGGTCGCCGCGGGTGCGCCAGACCATGCCGACGAGCCGGACCAGGATGAACGCCGTGAGGCCGGCCCAGACGCCGCCGATGCCCCAGTCCCAGTGGGCGGCCGCGAGCGTGATCGGAACGAAGCCGCCGAGTGCGGCGACGATCGTGATCGTCCGCATGAAGGCGACGTCGCCGGCGCCGATCAGCACGCCGTCCAGCCCGAACACGATGCCGGCGGCCGGCAGCATCACCACGAACCACGGCCAGAGGACGTGTGCCTGGTGCCACACCGACGGCGACGACGTGAACAACCGGGGGATGACCCACCAGCCGGCGGCGTACAACGCGGCGAACGCGGTGCCGGCACCGAAGCTCCAGCGCGCCACCTGACCGGCCAGCCGACGCGCGGCGTGAGCGTTGCTGGCGCCGAGCGCGGCACCGACCAGGGACTGCGCCGCGATCGCGAACGAGTCGAGGAGGAGCGCGGTGAACTCCCACAGCTGCATCCCGATCTGATGGGCGGCGATCTGGGCGGTCCCCATGCGCGTCGCGACGCCCGCGGCCACCATGAACGCCGCCTGGAACGCCGCGGCGCGGACGATGAGATCGCGACCGAGCACGAGCTGAGCCCGCATCACGGCGACGTCCGGCCGCAGGGACGTCTGGTGCCGCACCGCCTCCCGATGGAGGGCGCGTAGGAAGAAGACTGCCGCCACGATCTGGGCCCCGACATTGGCCCACGCGGAGCCGACCAGGCCCAGGCCGATCGGGTACACCAGCAGGGGAGAGGCCACCGCCGAGAGCCCGTTGGCCGCGAGCACGATCACCACGGGCGCCCGGGTCAGCTGGATGCCGCGCATCCAGCCGTTCCCGGCCAGGACGAGCAGCACCATCGGCATGCCGCACAGGGCGATCCGGAACCAGTGCTCCGCCGGATCGTGCAGCGAGGACGAGCCGGTCAGCAGTCCCACCAGCGGATCAGCGGCAACTTGGCCGGCGAGCACGGCGACGACCCCGATCACGATCGCGAGGTACGACGCCTGCACTCCCTCGGCGACCGCCCGGTCGGTCCGGCCGTTGCCGAACCACCGGGCGGCGCGGGCCGTCGTGCCGTACTCCACGAAGGTGCCGACGATCGCGAGCACGGCCATCAGCGTCGTCCCGACGGCCAGCGCTCCGAGGGCTCGCGCTCCGAGGTGACCGACCACGGCAGTGTCCACGAGGAGGTACAGCGGCTCGGCCGCCAGCACCAGGAACGCCGACATCGCCAGCGCGAGCATCCGCCGCACGGTGACCCGATCCGGGACGGTCGTGTCCGGGGACTCGTCGGGGGCGAGGTCCTCGGAGGTCACGACCCAGGGGTATCAGGCTGTGGCGGCATGGCCGCGCGCACCCCGGGCGGCGGCGACCAGAGCCTCGAAGAGCCGCGCGTCGTCCCCGACCTCGGGATGCCACTGCACGGCCAGGCAGAACCGGTCACCGGTCAGCTCCATCGCCTCGAGGGAGCCGTCGTCGGCCCAGGCGGTGGCAGTGAATCCCGGGTGCGAGTCGACCGTCTGGTGGTGGTGGCAGCCGACCCGGACCGAGTCGCCCAGCAGCTCGTGCATGACCGACCCTGCGGCCGTGGTCACGCGGGTGTCGCCGAAGATGTCGGCGCCGGGATTGTGCTCCTCGTGGCCGACCAGGTCAGGGGTGTGCTGATGGAGCGACCCGCCGGCGGCGACCGCCATCAGCTGCATCCCCCGGCACACACCCAGCGCGGGCAGACCGGCGCGGTCGGCGGCCTGGAGCAGAGCGAGCTCCCAGGTGTCACGGTCCTCGCGCCAGGTGACCGTGCGCGCGTCGGGTTCCTGGCCGTACCGGTGCGGACCGACGTCCGCCCCGCCGGTCACCACCAGGCCGTCGAGACGGGACACGACCTCCTGCGCGACCTGCTCGGAGCCGGAGGCCGGCGGCAGCAGCACCGGGATCCCGCCCGCCGCCAGGAGCGCGTCGGCGTACTGCGCGTGCAGCACGTCGGCCGTCGTGTTCCACACGCCGAACTGCGTGCGCTCGCGGTACGTCGTCAGACCGATCACCGGCCGTTGCTCGCTCAGGGACGTGGACACGGCTCAGAGGGGGGTGACGTAGGCGCCGGAGATCCCGCCGTCGACGAGGAACGTGTTGGCGGTGATGAACGACGCGTCGTCGGAGGCGAGGAACAGCACCGCGCTCGCGAGCTCCTCCGGCTCGCCGAACCGACCCATCGGCACGTGCACCAGACGGCGAGCGGCGCGCTCCGGGTCCTTGGCGAACAGCTCCTTGAGCAGGGGTGTGTTCACCGGACCCGGGCACAGCGCGTTGACGCGGATCCCGTCCCGAGCGAACTGCACGCCGAGCTCGCGGCTCATGCTGAGCACCCCGCCCTTCGATGCGGAGTAGGAGATCTGCGAGGTGGCTGCCCCCATCACCGCGACGAACGACGCGGTGTTGATGATCGAGCCCCGCTTCTGCTCGAGCATGTAGGGGAGCGCCGCCTTGCAGCACAGGTAGACCGACGTCAGGTTGACCTCCTGCACGCGGCGCCACGCGTCGAGCTCGGTGTCGAGGATCGAGTCGTCGTCAGGCGGGCTGATGCCGGCGTTGTTGAAGGCGATGTCGACGGAGCCGTAGGTCTCCTTGGCGGTCCTGAAGAGCGCGTCGACCTGGTCCTTGTCGGTCACGTTCACGTGCACGTACGTCGCGTGGTCGGGGCCGCCCAGCTCCTCGACGACGCGCGCGCCGCCCTCGTCGTCGATGTCGCCGATGACGACCTTCGCGCCCTCCTGGGCGAACCGGCGGACCGTCGCGAGCCCGATCCCCGAGCACCCGCCGGTGACCACGGCCACCCGGCCCTCGATGCGTCCTGTCACTTCAGGTCCTTTCACGTCGCGATGAAGACGTTCTTCTCCTCGGTGAACGCGTACGGCGCGTCCGGGCCGAGCTCCCGGCCGAGACCGGACATCTTGTAGCCGCCGAAGGGCGTCCAGTAGCGCACGCTCGCGTGGCTGTTCACGCTGAGGTTCCCGGTCTGGACTCCGCGCGAGACGCGTAGCGCCCGGCCCAGGTCCTGGGTGTAGATGGAGCCGGAGAGCCCGTAGTCCGAGTCGTTGGCCAGAGCCACGGCCTCGTCCTCGTCGTCGAACGCCATCACCGCGACCAGCGGTCCGAACACCTCCTCGCGCCAGACCGGGTCGGAGACGGCCCGGGACTCCGTCACCATGGCGGGCAGCCAGAACCCGTCTCCACCGGGGGTCGCACCCTGGAAGGCGACCGTCGTGGCGTCGACGTACCGCTGGACGGAGTCGCGCTGACCTGCCGAGACCATGGGTCCCATCTGGCTCGTCTCGTCCGCCGGGTCGAGCACCCGCCAGTCGTGGATCGCGGTCTCGAGGCGGCCGAGGAACTCGTCGTACGCCGAACGCTCGACCAGGATCCGCGATCGTGCGCAGCAGTCCTGGCCCGCGTTGTCGAAGACGGCTCCCGGTGCGGCGGCCGCGGCTCCGGCCACGTCGGCGTCGGCGAAGACGATGTTGGCGCTCTTGCCACCGAGCTCGAGGGTCACGTGCTTCACCTGCTCCGCGCAGCCGGCCATGATCTGGCGGCCGACCTCGGTCGAGCCGGTGAAGACGACCTTGTGCACCTGCGGGTGGGTGACGAAGCGGTTGCCGACCACGGAACCCTTGCCCGGGACCACGGTGAACACGCCGGGCGGGATCCCCGCCTCGAGGGCGAGCTCGCCGATCCGGATCGCGGTGAGTGGCGTGATCTCGGCGGGCTTGAGGACGACCGTGTTGCCGGCGGCCAGAGCAGGCGCGAAGCCCCAACCCGCGATCGGCATCGGGAAGTTCCACGGGACGATCACACCGACGACGCCGAGCGGCTCGTGGAACGTGATGTCGATGCCACCCGCTACCGGGATCTGCTTGCCGACCAGCCGTTCGGGCGCTGCGGAGTAGTAGTTCAGGCAGTCCCGGACGTTGCCCGCCTCCCAGCGAGCGTTGCCGATGGTGTGGCCGGAGTTCTCGACCTCGAGCTGCGCCAGCTCCTCGTTGTGCGCGTCGACGATCGCCGCGAACGCCCGGAGCAGCCGCGCACGCTCCCCAGGCGCCAGGTCACGCCAGGCCGGGAACGCGTCATGAGCGCGCTCGATCGCGGCGTCCGTCTCGGCCTCGGTGGCCGAGGGGACCTCGCGGAACTCCTGCCCGGTGGAGGGGTTGATGAGAGTGGTGCTCATTCACATCCTTTCGAAGGAGCGGGCGAGCTCCCAGTCGGTCACGGCGGCATCGAAGGACTTCAGCTCGACGTCGGCCATGTTCGTGTAGTGGGCGACGACGTCGTCTCCGAACGAGGCGCGGGCGAGCTCGGAGGACGCCCAGGCGTCGCGGGCCTCGCGCAGCGTGTGCGGCACGTGCGGCTTGTCGGAGTGGTAGGCGTTGCCCTTCAGCTCGGGCTCAAGCTCGAGCTCCTGCTCGATGCCGTAGCGGCCGCCCGCGAGCATCGCGGCCAGGGCGAGGTAGGGGTTCACGTCGCCACCCGGGACGCGGTTCTCCATCCGGGCGCTCGGGCCGTGCCCGACGAGACGCACCGCGCAGGTGCGGTTGTCGTTGCCCCAGGCGACCGCGGTGGGCGCGAACGAGCCGTCCGCGAAGCGCTTGTAGGAGTTCACGTTGGGGGCGTACAGCAGCGTGAAGTCGTGCATCGTCGCAAGGACACCGGCGACGAAGCTGTCGTACATCGCCGACCGGTGGTCGCCGTCCCAGAAGACGACGTCGCCGTCCTTGCCCCGCAGAGACAGGTGGATGTGGCAGGAGCTGCCCTCGCGCTCGTTGTACTTCGCCATGAACGTGATCGACTGCCCGCGCTGTGCCGCGATCTCCTTGGCGACCGTCTTGTAGACGCTGTGGTTGTCCGCGCTGACCAGCGCGTCGGCGTACAGGAAGCCGATCTCGTGCTGCCCGAAGTTGCACTCGCCCTTCGCAGCCTCGACGTCGAGGCCCGCGGCGTACATCGTGTTGCGGATGTCTCGCAGGAGCGGCTCGGCGCGGGTGGTGCCGAGGATCGAGTAGTCGACGTTGTACTGGTTCACCGGGTCGAGGCCGCGATACCGCATCCGGCTCGCGTCCTCGTACGTCGTGTTGAACGCGATGAACTCGAGCTCCGTGCCGGCCAGGGCCACCAGGCCGCGTTCGGCGACGGCGTCGAGCTGGGCCTTGAGGATCGTCCGCGGCGACTGCACGACCGGCGCGTGGTCGAGCCAGACCAGGTCGCACTGCACCATGGCGCTGGAGGGCAGATGGGGGAGGAGCCGGATCGTGTCCCAGTCAGGGACGAACTCCATGTCGCCGTACCCGCGCTCCCACGAGCTGATCGCGTAGCCGTCGACGGTGTTCATGTCGATGTCGACGGCGAGCAGGTAGTTGCACCCTTCGGTGCCGTGCTCGACGACGACGTCGAGGAAGTACTGGCTGTGGAGCCGCTTGCCCTGGAGGCGGCCCTGCATGTCGGTGAACGCGAGCACGACGGTGTCGATCTCGCCGCTCTCGATGCGCTCCCGCAGGGACTCGAGCGTCAGATAGCGGTCGTTGGGTGGCATGGGCTCCCTCGTTTCGTCGGACTCACCCGAGCAGGCCACGCAGCAGGGCGGCCGTGTCGTCGCAGTGTTCTTCCATGGTCTGGCGCGCCCGCTCGGACCGTCCGTCGAGCACGGCTCGCAGGATGTCCCCGTGCTGGCGGTCGGAGTGGGCGATGTTCACGTCGTACACCGGGATCTGGAGCAGCATGTCGTGCAGCGTGGACTGCACTCGCGTGACGGCGTCGATGATCGAGGGTGAGCCGGTGACCGACGCGAAGGCGAGATGGAAGCGACTGTCGGCCTGACGGTGCGCCCCGGAGCCCGACACCTTCGTGACCGCGTCGTACGCCGCCGTGAGCAGGCCCCGCTGCTCCTCGGTGAGGTCGAGGGACGCGGCCGTGGCCACGGCACCCGGCTCCACGATCCGCCGGAAGGTGAGACTGTCCAGCCACGTGGCGAGCGTCTCCGGGGACGGTGTCGTGGCCCGAGCGCGCGGCCGGCGTGGTGAGTAGGTCACGATGCTGCCGCCACCTCGGCCGCGCCGTGTCTCGACCATCCCGGCCGTCCGGAGCGCCGTGATGGCCTCGCGGACGGTGGCTCGCGAGACGCGCATCCGCTCGGCCAGCTCACGCTCAGGCGGAAGCGTGGTGCCGTTCGGGTGGACGCCGAGCCTGATCGCGGTCGCGAGCTGCTCCACACACGCCTCGAACGCGTGATGCCCTCGGACCGGCCGCAGCACGACCCGGGCCAGGTCGGGCAGCTGCTCAGCGGTCACGCGGGCCAGTGTTGAGAAGCCGCGCGGCTGCTGTCAATGGTCTGGCTTCATACCGAAATTGACCTCCGGCCCTTTACGACGGAATCCGCGCGGGTCTAGCCTCCGGCCAACCGGTTCCATTCCCGAGAAGGTGTATCCATGCCCGATTCTCATGAATCTGCCTCCATCGCCGAGCTCAGCGACGACGAAAAGCATCTGGCCAAACTCGGGTACAGCCAAGACCTGAACCGTTCGTGGTCGGGTTTCTCCAACTTCGCGATCTCGTTCTCCATCATCTCGATCCTCGCCGGCTGCTTCACGAACTACGGGGCCGGCTTCAACAACGGCGGGCCGATCTCGATCTCGTGGTCGTGGCCGATCCTCGGCGTCTTCATCCTGATCATCGGCTTCACGATGAGCGAGCTGGTGTCGGCGTACCCGACCTCCGGCGGGATCTACTGGTGGGCCTCCAAGCTCGGGGGCCCCAAGGCGGGATTCTTCACCGGCTGGCTGAACCTGATCGGTCTGGTCGCGGTGACCGCCGGTGTGGCCTACGGCTGCGCCACGTTCATCGACCTGACGATCAGCACGTAGTCCTCGTCGTACGCGGGGGACTACTCACTCACACGCGTCTTCATCATCTTCGTGATCGTGTTGGCCCTCGCGGCGGTGCTGAACATCTTCAGCAGCCACCTGATGGCGGTCATGAACAACGTGTCGGTGTGGTGGCACGTCGCCGGCGCAAGCGTGATCGTGCTGATCCTGCTGTTCGTACCCGACCAGCACCAGTCGTTCAGCTATGTGTTCACCGAGCGGTTCAACAACTCCGGCTTCCACGGTGGGAGCACGAGCGCCTTGGGCTTCTGGTTCGCCATCATCCCGTTCGGATTCCTGCTGACGCAGTACACGATCACCGGGTTCGACGCCTCCGCCCACCTGTCGGAGGAGACGTCGTCAGCGGCGAAGGCGGCTGCCAAGGGCATCTGGCGGTCGATCTTCTACTCGGTCCTGGGCGGCTACATCCTGCTGCTCTGCGTGACCTTCGCGATCCCGAACGGCAGCTGACGGCCACGCAGACAACGCCGGTGTCGGCGGTGGTGGCGTGGCCTATATCTTCGTGCAGTCGCTGGGAACCCACTGGGCGACGTTCGTGCTGTTCATCTCCGCGTCTGCGCAGTTCTTCTGCGCGACTTCGTGCATGACGTCGGCCTCGCGGATGACCTTCGCGTTCAGTCGGGACGGCGCGATTCCGGGGTCGGCGCGTTGGTCTGCCCTGAACGCCAAGCGAGTGCCGGCGAACGCCGTGCTGCTCGTGGCGGTGGTCGCGGCGATCGTCACGCTGCCGGCGCTGATCAAGGTCAACATCGGGACGGCGGACGCGCCGCTGATCATTCCGGTCGCCTTCTACGCGGTGACGTCGATCGCGGTGATCGGGCTCTATCTGGCGTTCGCCATCCCGATCTATCTGCGCTGGCGGCACGGGGAGAACTTCGATGTCGGGGCGTGGAACAACGGCAACAAGTACAAGTGGATGAATCCGATCGCGGTCGCCGAGATCCTGATCGTGTCGGTCTACTTGATGTTGCCGTTCGTGCCGGGAGCGGTGCCGTTCAGCGACGACTTCGCGTGGAAGTTCGTCAACTACGCACCGATCGTCTCGATCGGGGCCTTGGTGGCCTTGAGCATCTGGTGGTCGGTGTCTGCCAAGAACTGGTTCACCGGCCCCAAGCACACGATCGACGAGGCAGTCCTCGAGGCATTCGGCGGCGAAGCTCTGACTGCCGACTGAGCGCACCCCCGAGTGGTCGACGAGCAACCCGCGCCGGACCGCCCCGCCCTGGACAGACTCGACTGCCTGGCGGGGCGGTCCTGGCGCGTGGACGACCTCCCGGGCGGGCTGACCAACGTCAACCTGCGCGTCCGCAGCACCGACGACCCCACGGATCTCGGTGATCCGCTCGACGTCGTGGTGCGCTGGACCCGCGGGAACGCCGAGCTCCTCGGGATCGACCGCGAGGCCGAGCACGACAACGCGGTGGCGGCGTACCAGGCGGGCGTCGGTGCAGAGGTGCTGGAGTACCGCCCGGACCTGTCCATCACGGTGATCGCCTTCCTGACCGGGACGTCGCTGACCGATGCCGACTTCGCGGACGCGGATGTGCTGCAGCGCTCCGCTGACGCCGTACGCCGGCTCCACGCGGGTCCGCGCTTCACCGGTGACTTCGACATGTTCACCCGGCAGACCGGCTATCTCGAGGTGGTGCGGAAGCACGGGATCTCCCTGCCGGCCGGCTACGCCGACCACGCGGCCGCCTGGGACGACGTACGCCGGGCGCTGGTGGCCGCTCCTCGGCCGACCGTGCCGTGCAACAACGACCTGCTCGCCGCCAACTACATCGACGACCCCGCCTGGGAGGGCGGGGGCAAGGTGTGGCTGATCGACTACGAGTACTCCGGCAACAACGACGCGTGCTTCGAGCTCGGCAACACCACCACCGAGTGCAGCTTCACCGAGGACCAGATCGACGCCTGGTGCGAGGCCTACTTCGGCGACCCGTCCCCGGCCGACCGGGCGCGCGTCCGGGTGCAGGCGCTGTGCAGCCAGTACGGCTGGGCGCTGTGGGGGTTCATCCAGGAGTTCGCCAGCTCGATCGACTACGACTTCCACTCCTTCGGGATGGAGCGCTACGAGAAGGCGGACGCGACGTTCCGGGGCGGCGGGCTGCCGCGCCTGCTGGAGCAGGTAGCTTCCTCCGGTGGTTGAGGAGCGAGCGCAGCGAGCGTCTCGAAGCCACGGGGCGGAGCTCCCGGCGCGTGCTCAGGTGGTGGTCGTCGGCGGGGGAGTGATCGGCTGCTCCGTCGCCTACCACCTCACCAAGCTCGGCGTCACCGACGTGCTGCTGCTCGAACAGGGACGACTCTCCGGCGGCACGACCTGGCACGCGGCCGGGCTGGTGGGACCGCTCCGCGCGACGGAGGCGGGGACGCGGCTCGTGCAGTACTCCGCCGAGCTCTACGCGTCGCTCGAGGCGGAGACGGGCTTCGCCACGGGCTATCGCAACGTGGGCGGCGTGGTGGTCGCCCGCACCGAGGACCGGATGACCCAGCTGCGGCGTACCGCGGCCAACGCGGTCGCCTACGACCTCGAGTGCGAGGTGATCAGCCCCGAGCGGGCCCAGGAGCTGTGGCCACCGATGCGGGTCGACGACCTGCGCGGGGCGCTCTGGCTCCCCGGTGACGGCAAGGTCAACCCCGCCGACCTCACCCAGGCGCTCGCCCGCGGGGCACGACAGGGCGGGGCACGGATCGTCGAGCGGGTGCGCGTGACCGGATTCGACGTCCGGAACGACGCACGGCCGACGGTCACGGGCGTGCGGACCGACCAGGGCGCGGTCGAGTGCGAGGTCGTGGTCAACTGCGCCGGCCAGTGGGCCAAGGCCCTCGGCGACCTGGCCGGTGTGACCGTGCCCCTGCACTCCGCCGAGCACTTCTACGTCGTCACCGAGGAGGTCTCGGGGACCCACCCGGACCTGCCGATCATGCGTGACCCGGACGGCTGGACCTACTTCAAGGAGGAGGTCGGTGGCCTGGTCGTCGGCGGGTTCGAGCCCGACGCGAAGCCGTGGCGGTCGCCGTCCGACCTGCCCCACCCGTTCGAGTTCCAGCTGCTGGAGGAGGACTGGGAGCACTTCGCGCCGTTGATGGAGGAGGCGGTCACACGCATTCCGGCCCTCGCGGAGACGGGCATCCGGAAGTTCTACAACGGTCCGGAGTCCTTCACGCCCGACAACCAGTTCCTTCTCGGCCAGGCACCGGGGCTCGGAGGCTACTTCGTCGGCGCCGGGTTCAACTCGGTGGGCATCGCGTCGGCCGGGGGTGCCGGCCGTGCGCTCGCCGAGTGGATCGTCGAGGGGGAGCCCACCAGCGACCTCGTGGCGGTCGACGTACGACGGTTCGCGGCGTTCCACGGCGACGAGGACTGGCTGCGCTCCCGGGTCGCGGAGATCCTCGGCCTCCACTACGAGGTCCCGTGGCCCCTGCGTGAGCCCGAGACCGGTCGGCCGCAACGCGTCTCGCCGCTGCACGACCGACTCGCCTCGCGCGGCGCGGTGTTCGGGAGCCGGATGGGGTGGGAGCGACCGCTCGTGTTCGCCCCTCCGGGCGCCGCCGTGCCGCCGTACACCTGGGCCGAGCCGGACTGGCTGCCCTGGTGTCTCGAGGAGCAACGGGCGACCCGCGAGCGCGTCGCCGTCTTCGACCAGACGTCGTTCTCGTTGTACGACGTGTCCGGGCCGGACGCGCTGGGGTCACTGCAGTGGATCTGCGCCGCCGACGTGGACGTTCCCGTCGGCGGATGTGTCTACACGCCGTTCCTGAACGAGCGCGGCACCTACGAGGCCGACCTCACGGTCACCCGCACGAGCGCCGACTCGTTCCTCCTCGTCTCCAGCTCCGCGACCACGATCCGCGACCTGGACTGGATCGAGGCGACACATCGACTCCGGACGTGACGTGACCGTGCTCGATCGCACCGAGGACCTCTCGGTGATCGGAGTCATGGGACCTCGCTCACGCGAGCTCATGGGGCGGGTCTCCACGGCGGGTTGGGAGGATGCGGCGTTCCCGTTCGCGACCAGCCAGGAGGTCAGCGTCGGGGGAGTCGGCGTACGGGCGACCCGGATGACCTACGTCGGGGAGGTCGGCTGGGAGCTGGTCGTGCCGGTCGACGACGCGGCGGTCGTCTACGACGCGCTGTGGACGGCCGGCGACGACCTGGGTCTGGCCGACGCCGGGTACCACGCGATCGAGTCGCTCCGCCTGGAGAAGGGCTACCGCGCCTTCGGTCGTGACCTGACGCCCGACCTCACCCCGGTCGAGGCGGGACTGATGTTCGCGACGGCGCTGGCCGGCAAGGGTGGCAGCGACAAGGACTTCCTGGGCCGCGCGTCGCTCTCGGCTCATCGAGACACCCTCCGCGCGGACGGTCCGCGGCGTCGGGTCGTGTCGTTCGTCGTGCACGATCCGGACCCGATGGTGTGGGGCGGAGAGCTCGTGCTGCAGGACGGCAAGCCGGCCGGGCAGGTCACCAGCGCGGCGTACGGCGCGACGGTCGGCGCGAGTGTCGGGCTCGCGCTGCTGCGGGCGGACCAGCCCGTCCGGCAGGAAGCCCTGGACGCATCGTCGTTCGAGATCGACCTCGCGGGTCAGCTCCATGCGGTGCGGCTGTCGCTGGCCGCACCCCTCCGCTGAGAGTTCAGCCGACGAGATCGCCGGTCCAGGACGTACCAGACCACCCAGGCGACAGGGAAGAACAGGCCGGCGAGGACGACTGCGCCGGCCGCTCCACCGCGTTGGACCTCACCGCGGCCGGTCAGCACCATGAGCGCGACGATCGCGGCGGCTGCGACGTAGAGAACCGGGGCCACGGCCCCATCATGGCTCAGACCCCGGCATAGAGGTCGCGGATCACGTCCTCGATGTCGGGCTCCTGGATCGACAGGTCGGCCACGGCGTACGACGCGGCGACGGCCGCGACGATCGGTGCCGCGCTCTGCCCGGCCGGGAAGCTGAGCCACTGCCGCGGTCCGTCGACCTTGCGGGTCACCGCGCCCTCGACCGAGATGGGTGGCGCCTCGTCGACCAGGTCGACCACGAGGGTCCGGGTCGACTCCCCACGGCGGTGCAGCTCCTCGAGCCGCCCGTCGAAGACCGCGGTCCCGTGGTCGATGACGATCACTCGGTCGCAGAGCGCCTCGATGTCCTGGAGGTCGTGGGTGGTGAGCATGAGTGTGGTGCCCCGCTCGGCGTTCAAGGTGCGGAGGAACTCTCGCAGGCGGCCCTTGCTGATGACGTCCAGGCCGATGGTGGGCTCGTCGAGATAGAGGATCTCGGGGTCGTGGAGCAGGGCCGCCGTGATGTCGCCCCGCATGCGCTGTCCGAGGCTCAGCTGGCGGACCGGCGTGTCGAGCAGGTCGCCGAGGTCGAGCAGCTCGACGTACTTCTGGAGGGTCCTGCGGTGGGTCGCCGGGTCGACCCGGTAGATCTTCTGCAACAGCTCGAAGCTGTCGCGCAACGGGAGGTCCCACCACAGCGTCGTCCGCTGCCCGAACACGACGCCGATGCGCCGGGCCAGCTGGGTCCGCTCTCTGCTCGGCTCGAGGCCGGCCACCCGCAGGTGCCCCGACGTCGGCACCAGGATGCCGGTCAGCATCTTGATGGTCGTCGACTTGCCCGCGCCGTTCGGACCGATGTAGCCGATCATCTCGCCGGGCTCGACCTGGAAGGACAGGTCGCGCACCGCCTCCACCTCCGTGCGTGTTCGCCGGAAGGCACCCCCGCCTTCTCTGCGCTTCCGGACCACGAACGTGCGGCCGAGCTCGCGTACGTCGATCAGACTCATGAGGCTCTCCTGACGTGGTGGCCGACGGGTAGCCGGAGCGACTGGTGTGCGCGTAGTACGAACGTTCGTACTACGGGGCGAGAGGTCCCCGGAGGGGGCTGTGGAAGGAGCTGCGCAGGATCCGGTGGAGTCTGTTGAGATGTCGATGTGCCACGCCTGATCGACACCGACCTCCGCACGGCGGACATGGTGACCGGCGTCAACCGCGTCCTGGCCATGCACGGCATTCCGGGTCTGACCATGCGGTTGATCGCGCGGGAGAGCGGCATCAGCACCGGATCGCTGATGCACCACTTCGAGACGCGTGAACGCATCCTGCGGATCGCCGCCCACCGCACCGGACGCGCCCTCATCTCGGCCGCGGAGTCGGACTCGTTGTGGATCGGGCTCGACGCCTTCCTGCCGGGCGACGAGGAGACCATGAGGCTGACGCGCGCCTGGTTGGCTTGGTGCGAGCTCTGGCGGAGCGAACCCTGGCTGGAGGAGACGGTCAGTGAGCTGCGGTGGCGCGAACGGTGCGCTCTCGCCGAGCTGCACGAGCGGGAGTCGGCAGACCAACGGCTCGATGTGGTGGTGGCCGCTCTCGACGGTCTGCGCGGCGCTGTCTGCGCGCCCGTCTCACCCATGCCGGTGGACCGGGCACGAGCCCTGCTCCGAACGGCGGTGGCGGGCGCGCTCGCTGGATCCGGGTGACTCATCTCAGCTCCCGGTGGAGGTGTAGTGGCGGACGCCCGTGCGCCAGGCGAGCCCCGAGAGGAGCAGAGTGATCGCGGCGGCGACGGGGGAGAGGACCGAGAACCACGACGGCATGCCGAAGGGGTCGGGCCGGTCGAGCAGGTAGAGGCACGGGTACCAGTTCACGAACGCCACCGGCACGATGAAGGTCAGGCCCTTGAGGACCTCTCGCGGGAAGATCGTCATGGGGTACTGCGTCATCGTGTTGCCGCCGTAGGTGAAGGCGTTCGCGAACTGGCTGGAGTCGCCGGCCCAGAACTGCACGCACGAGAAGACGACGAAGAGCGAGAAGAAGATCGCGCACGCCGAGACCAGCATCATCGCGGTCAGGGCCACCTTCGCCACGGTCCAGTCGACCGAGCCTGCGCCGTAGCCGAACACGACCACGGCCTGGGTGATCCGGCCCAGCCTGCGGATCGCGAACTTGTCCGCGCAGACCTGGACCAACAACGGCACCGGCCGGGTCATCATCGAGTCGAGGGTTCCGTTGCGCACGTGGACCCCCACCTGCTCGACGCTCCCGATGACGAGGTCTCCGACGCCGATGCCGATCCCGCTCGCGCCGTACAGCAGGGCGATCTCGCGCAGGCCGAACCCGCCGAGTGCCGGCACGGAGTGGAACATCAGGCCGAGGCCGACGAAGTCGAGGAAGGTGATCAGCGCGCTGGAGACGGTCAGGATCCAGAACGACAGGGGATAGGCCAGCGACGACCGCACCCACATCCGCGCGATCCAGACGTACTCCTGTGGGGCGTTCTGCAGCCTGGCGGCGAGGTCAGCCACCTTGGACCACCACCTTGCGGGTGGCGGCTCCGAGCACGGCGTGGCACATCGCGAGCAGGGCGATGATCCACACGGCCTGCAGCGCCAGGCCGTCGACGATCCCCGATCCGGTGCGCTGACCGAGCCAGATGTCGGCCGGCGTCTGGAGGTACGACGCCCACGGGAGCGCCAGCGCGATGCTGCGCAGCGGTTCGGGAAAGATCACCAGGGGCAGGGTCATCCCGCTCAGGAAGATCGCCAGCACTCCGGAGAGCATCCGGATCCCCGTCTGGTCGAGCAGCCAGAACGCCGTGCACGCCACGAGGAACCGGATGCCGAAGCTGGTCACGACCGCGAGCAGCAGGCTGAGCACGAACCCGAGGGCGGCGGTCGGCCCGGCGGGCAGCGCGATGTCGAAGATCAGGAGCCCGAGGATCGTCGGCGCCACTCCCCGGGTCAGGACGTGGTACGCCGCGCGGCCGAGGTCGCCGGCGAGGTACCAGCCGATCAGGCCCACCGGGCGGTAGAGGTCGATGGCGACGTCGCCGGTGCGGATCCTCTCGGCCAGGTCGTCGGTGGTCCCTCCACCCCAGAGGGCCACGGTCATCAACAGGGCCTGCCCGATCCAGACGTAGGTGACCGCGTCGGTGGCGTCGTACCCGCCTGCGTGCGCGCGTTGGTGCCACAGCGCGAGGTAGGCGTAGCTGTAGATCACTCCGAAGACGCAGTTGGTGAAGATGCCCGCCAGCGTGGCGGTGCGGTAGGTGCTGAAGCGTCGGAACGACCGCGTGGCGACAGCGGCGTACAGCACCCGGAGCCCTCCTCTCACCTCGTACGGACCACGTGAGCGCACACGCCAAGTGACCCCGTCTCACGAAGAGACGGGGGTGTCGGACGCGCACGTTCTGTGGTTGTGAGCCGCCCAGTCTCGCCCACGCGAGACCGGGCGGCAAGTGGGTTCAGTGCTGGTAGGTGCCGGTGACGATCGCCCGCCCGGCGGTCTTGAAGGCCAGGTTGAAGCTGAGCACGGCGTTCGAGACGGAGTCGTCGACCCCGAGGGTCTCTTCGGTGACGGCGTGCACGACGAAGAAGTAGCGGTGGACCTGGTCACCCTCCGGAGGGGCGGCACCCATGTAGCCACGCGTGCCTCCGTCGTTGACGAGCATGAAGGCGTTGCCCGGCAGCGACGCACCCTCGGCGCCCGCGCCGGCGTCCAGCGAGGTGACGTCCGCGGGCAGGTCGACCAGCGACCAGTGCCAGAAGCCGTTCGGCGTCGGGGCGTCCGGGTCGTAGCAGGTCACCGTGTAGCTCTTGGTGCCCTCCGGGGCGTCGCTCCACGACAGCTGGGGAGACGTGTTGCCGAGCTCGGCCACCTGGTCGTCCTTCAGCGGCTGCCCCTGGGTGACGTCGTCACTGGTCACCGTGAACGACGGCACCTGCGGGAGAAGCTCGTAGGGGTCGGGCTTCACGGGTCGATCGAGACTCATCTGCTCTCCTGGGTCGCGGACGTGCAGGGACTCTCGCAACCTACAACCGGTTCCTCGCGGTGGTTGAGGAGGTCGCTCTGCGAGTGCGGTGGTCGGTGGTTGAGGAGCGAGCCCTGCGAGCGTCTCGAAACCACCGGTCCGAAGAATGGTCGGGCGTCCCCCGACGATCGACCTCACCGGATGATGGAACCCATGCACGACCATCCCCCGTACCCCTCCGGCCTGCGCCTGGCCGGGCGACGGGTCGTGGTCGTAGGTGGTGGCCAGGTCGCGCAGCGCCGGATCCCGGGCCTGCTCGCGGCGGGGGCCGAGGTCGTCGTCGTCTCTCCACACGTGACGCCGGCCATCGAAGGGCAGGTGCTGGCCGGCGAGGTCGCCTGGGTCGCGCGCGGCTTCGTCGACGACGACCTCGTGAACACGTGGTACGTCATCGCCGCCACCGACGACCCCGGTGTGAACGAGCAGGTGAGCAAGGCAGCCGAGGCCGAGCGGGTGTTCTGCGTCCGCTCGGACGACGGCACGAGCGCGACGGCCTGGACGCCCGCGGTCGGTCGGTACGACGGTCTCACCCTTGCCGTGCTCGGACGCCGCGAGCCGCGACGTACGGCGGCGGTCCGCGACGCGATCGTCACGGCTCTGCACGAGGGGACGGTGGCGGCCAGCGAACGCCGTCCATCGGTCCCGGGCGTCACGCTCGTCGGAGGGGGACCGGGCGATCCCGAGCTGATCTCCGTGGCCGGCCGCCGGGCGCTGATGGAGGCCGACGTGGTGGTCGCGGACCGGCTCGCGCCGCGCGAGCTGCTCGGTGACCTCCCCGCGACCACCGAGGTCGTGGACGTCGCCAAGCTGCCGCGGGGGAGTGCGGCTCGGCAGGAGGAGATCAACCGGCTGATCGTCGAACGGGCGCTCGCGGGCCAACGGGTGGCCCGGTTCAAGGGGGGCGACAGCTTCGTGTTCGGCCGTGGGTTCGAGGAGATCGAGGCCTGCCGCGCGGCGGGGGTCGCCGTCCATGTCATCCCCGGGTTGTCGAGCCCCCTCGCGGTGCCGGCGGTCGCCGGGATCCCGGTGACCCATCGAGCGGTCGCCCACGACTTCACCGTGGTCTCGGGGCACCTGCCACCCGGCCACCCGGAGTCTCTCGTCGACTGGGAGGCACTGGGTCGGCTGCGCGGCACGCTGCTGCTGATGATGGCCGTCGAGAACGCACCGACCATCGCCGCCGCGCTCGTCGACGGGGGGCGTGCGCCGGGCACCCCGGTCGCCGTCGTGTGTGACGGTTCGATGCCGGGCGAGCGGACCGTGCTGACGACCCTCGGCGAGATCGGGGAGGACGTCGACCGGCACGGCGTACGTCCGCCCGCGATCATCGTGGTCGGTGATGTGGTCGCGGTGGCCCATCCGCAACACTTCTCCCCGTGACGGCCCTTGGGACTCCCGGACCGAGGTCATGGCCGAGCTGATCGAGGTCAGCGACGCCGCGGACCCCCGACTGGCCGACTACCGCGATCTCCGCGACGTCCAGCTCCGCACACACCTCGAGGCCGAGCACGGTCTGTTCCTCGCAGAGGGCGAGAAGGTGGTCCGCCGTGCGGTCGAGGCGGGGTTCACTCCGCGCTCCTTCCTGATGGCGCCGCGCTGGCTCGACGGCCTGGCTGACGTGCTGGACTCCAGCGAGGCGCCCTGTTATGTCGTGCCCGAGGCCCTGGCCGAGCGGGTCACCGGCTTCCACGTGCATCGCGGCGCCCTGGCCTCACTGGCCCGCAGGCCGCTCCCCACCCTCGACGAGGTGCTGGCCGATGCGCGCCGCGTGCTGGTCCTCGAGGACATCGTCGACCACACGAACGTCGGCGCGATCTTCCGCTGCGGTGCCGCCTTCGGTTTCGACGCGGTGCTCCTCGCGCCACGCTGCGCTGACCCGCTCTACCGAAGGTCGATCAAGGTGGGCATGGGCGCGGTCTTCACGACACCGTGGACCCGTCTGCCGGACTGGTACGACGCGCTGCCACACCTCGCCGAGCGCGGCTTCACCACGGTGGCGCTCACCCTGGCCGAGGACGCCGTACCGATCGAGGAGGCGGTGACCGGCTCTGACCGGATCGCGCTGGTCCTCGGCTCGGAGGGACACGGGTTGTCGCAGCGATGGGAGACGACCGCAGACCGCCGCGCGGTCATCGCGATGCGCCCCGGGATCGACTCCCTCAACGTCGCAGCCGCCACGGCGGTGGCGTGCTACGTGGCCGCTCGCAGCGAGAGGTGAGCCCCCAGCCGCGCACGCGTGGTCGGCGGCGCGTGAATAGCGGCTCGTCGGGTGGGGTACTGGTCCAGACGGCGTCTCTCCGGAGGGTTCCGGTGGTCCAGGCGCAGCCTCCCGACTCGGAAGGGGAACGTTCGTGTCAGATACGACTGTCGAAGAACGGTCGGAGAACCGTCACAACCTGCGGCGTGATGTCGGCCTGATCGGCCTGCTCTTCGCCAGCGTCGGCTCGATCATCGGGTCCGGCTGGCTCTTCGGCGCCATGAACGCGGCGACCACGGCGGGCCCTGCGGCCATGATCTCGTGGGCGATCGGGATGGTGATGATCCTGCTGATCGCGCTCACCTATGCCGAGCTCGGCACGGTCTTCCCGGTGTCAGGCGGCGTGGTCCGGTTTCCGCACGTCACGTTCGGTTCGTTCGCCAGCTTCCTGTCGGGCTGGATCCTCTGGATCGCGTGCGGCACCGTGGCCCCGATCGAGGTCGAGGGTGCCCTGCAGTACGCCACCAAGTACGCCGACTTCACCAAGGAGCACTGCGTCTCGGCCTGCTCGAGCAGTGCGCCCGAGACCGTGCACACGCTGACCGCGCTCGGCTACATCTCCGCGGTGATCCTGATGGCGTTGTTCGTCGCGATCAACTACATCGGCGTCGCCTGGTTCGCACGGGTGAACACGGTGATCGTCTGGTGGAAGCTCGCGATCATCACCTTGGTCGTGTTCGCGTTCCTGTTCACGCAGTTCCACGGCTCCAACTTCACCTCCAAGGAGTTCATGCCGTACGGCTGGCAGGGCGTCGCGACGGCGATCGCCACCTCGGGCATCGTCTTCTCCTTCCTCGGTTTCCGTCAGGGCATCGAGCTCGCCGGCGAGACCTCGAACCCACGCAAGTACGTCCCGATCGCCGTCATCGGATCGGTGGTGCTCTGCGGCGTCATCTACATCGGCCTGCAGATCGCGTTCATCGGCGCGCTCGACCCGTCCGACTTCGCCGGTGGCTGGGGCACCTTGAGCTTCGAGAACGACTTCGGGCCCCTGGCTGCGATCTCCAGCACCCTGGGGCTCGCCTGGCTCGCCGGGCTGCTGTACGCCGACGCCATCATCAGCCCGGCCGACACCGGCCTGATCTACACGACGGTGACGGCCCGGGTCTCCTACGCGACCGCCCGCAACGGCAACGCCCCCCAGGCGCTGGCCCGCAACAACCGCAACGGAGTCCCGCTGATCAGCCTGGTCCTGGCCTTCTTCGTCGGACTGATCGTGTTCCTGCCGTTCCCCAGCTGGCAGCAGCTGGTCGGCTTCATCACCTCGGCCACCGTGCTGTCGTTCGCTCCCGGGGCGGCCGTCGTACCCGCCCTCCGGCGCACCAAGCCGGATCTGGAGCGGCCGTTCCGGTGCCCGGGCGGCGACGTCATCCCGCTGCTGGCGTTCATCTCCTCCGACCTGATCGTGATCTGGTCGTCCTGGACCACGAACTGGAAGCTGTTCGTCACGGTCCTGATCGGCATCGCACTGCTCGCGGTCTTCCACCTGGTGCAGAGCGACACCCCGCCCCTCGACCTGCGGTCGGGCAGCTGGGTGGTCACCTGGCTGGCCGGGCTCGCGATCCTGTCCTACCTCGCGGGCGACCTCGACGACACGGCCAAGCTCGGCTTCTGGACGTCGGCGATCATCACCACCGCGTTCAGCGTGGTCATCTTCTACGTCGCGATCGCGCTGCGGCTGGATCCGAGCAGGACCGACCAGCACATGCAGGTCATCAAGGCCGAGGCCGCCGAGGAGGACGAGGCCCTGGGCGCGGCCCACTGACGCGTCAGTCGACCGTCAGTCGACCACCGCACGGGTCGCCGGCCACTCCTCCGGGTAGTGGTCGGCGACCTTCTCGTGGTTCTTCTGCAGGCGCTTCCGCCAGCGCGTCGACAACCGGTCGGCGAACACGGTGCCGAGCGTGTGGTCGGTCTCGTGCTGCAAGCAGCGCGCCAGCATCCCGTCGCCGCTGAAGGTCACCGGCTCCCCGTCGACTCCGGTCCCGTGCACCGTCGCCGTGTCCGGGCGGGCGAGGGGCACGTAGCCGCCGGGCAGGGACAGACAGCCCTCGTCCTCCTCCTCGAGGCGCCGGTCCTTGCCTTCCGGCAGCGTCACCTCCGGATTGCAGACCACCCCGACGGTCTGCTCGCCGGCGGAGTCGTGGCAGTCGAAGACGAAGACCCGCAGGTCGACCCCGACCTGGCACGCCGCCAGCCCGACGCCGTCGGCGGCGTACATCGTCGCCACCATGTCCGCGACGAGGCCGCGGAGGTCGTCGTCGTACGCCGTCACGTCGGCCTGCCGACGGTGCATCAGCGGCGAACCCCACCGGACGACGGGACGCACCGAGCCGCCGTCGGGGAGGGGGCCGTAGGGCGCGTGCACCGGCGTGGCGGGGTCCAGCGGCATGCGGCGATCCTAGAGAAGGGTGCAGTCGGGCCCGAGGAACGAGGGTCCGGCGTGGGCGCCCGCGAGTTGAGCGAGCGCACGGCTGAGCGCGCGGAGTCGTGGCCGCGCGGCGAAACCCCTGTGACGGGAAGCACCCGGCCGGTCGGTGGTCCCGAAATGTAACTCGGAGTTACATTGGGCCCATGCTGCTGCTCAGGAACCTCCGCCCCGGTGGCCGACACGGCATCCCTGCCGGCGAGTCGCGCGACCCGATCGGGTACGCCGTGGCGGCGATGAACCGGTTGGCCCAGAGCGACCTCCTCGACCGGCTGCGTCTGCGCAAGCAGGCCGAGCAGGCGGTGTTCACGGTGACGCGGGGAGGGTTCAGGACCGCGACGACGGCGGGACGCGCGTTCGCCCGGTCCGGAAAGCGCGGAAGAGCCGGCCGGCGGGCGGCGCACACCTCCCCGCGCGGGGTCTTCGACCTGACGCCGACCGACGACGAGCAGATGCTCGTGGACGCCGTGACCGAGCTGGCGACGGAGATCCTGCGTCCCGCCGCCGCCGAGGCCGACGTCGCCTGTGCGGCCCCGGCCGAGGTGCTCGAGGCCGGGAACGAGATCGGCCTGCCACTCCTGGGCGTGCCCGAGTCGTTGGGCGGCATCTCGGAGGAGCGCGCCGTGATGGCGGGCACCCTGGTGGCGGAGGCCCTGGCGAAGGGCGACCTCGGCCTCGCGGTCGCGACCCTGGCGCCGGGGGCCGTCGCGACAGCGATCTCCACATGGGGCACCGACGCGCAGCAGCAGACCTATCTCCCCGCCTTCACCGGCGACGACGTGGCCACGGCCGCGCTGGCCCTGACCGAGCCCCGCCCGTTGTTCGACGTGCTCGAGCCGCACACCACCGCCACGCGCGACGGCGACGAGCTGGTCCTGGACGGCGTGAAGTCGATGGTGCCGCGCGGGGCCGATGCCGAGCTCTTCGTCGTGGGCGCCCGACTCGACGGGGTGAACGTGCTCGTCGTCGTCGAGTCCGGCACCGACGGCCTGTCCGTCGAGGCCGACCCCTCGATGGGCGTGCGGGCCGCCTCGCTGACCAGGCTCACCCTGGAACAGGTGCGCGTGCCCGCGAACAACCTCCTCGGCAGCGACGACGGCACGACGTACGCCGAGTGCGTGCGGCTGTCGCGCCTGGCGTGGTGTGCGTTGTCGGTGGGTGTCGGGCAGGCCGTGCTCGACTACGTCACGCCGTACGTCAAGGAGCGGCAGGCGTTCGGCGAGCCGATCGCCCATCGCCAGTCGGTGGCGTTCATGGTCGCCAACATCGCCATCGAGCTCCAGGCGATGCGACTCCTGACCTGGAAGGCCGCCTCGCGCGCGGCGGCCGGCCAGGAGATCGCTCGCGACGTCGCGCTCGCCCGGAAGCTGTGTGCCGACAAGGGCATGCAGATCGGCCTCGACGGCGTCCAGCTCCTCGGAGGTCACGGCTTCGTCAAGGAGCACCCGGTCGAACGCTGGTATCGCGACCTCCGAGCCATCTCGATCATGGAAGGCGGGGTGCTGGTCTGATGCCGATCTCTCTCGACGATCCGAAGAAGCTGCGGCCTCTGCGCGACCAGGCGCACCAGGTGGCCATGAACATGCTGCGGCCGATCAGCCGCAAGTACGACCGAGCCGAGCACGAGTACCCGCAGGAGCTCGATCTGCTGGCGGCGATGATCGATGGCCTGTCCGAGTCGGGTGCGAGCAGCGGCGCCGGTGCGTCAGGCGTCAAGCGCGACGATCGCGACGACGACGGCAGCGTCAAGAACGGCACCAACCTCGCCTCGGTCATGGGCATCGCCGAGATGTGCTGGGGCGACGTCGCGCTGCTGCTGTCGCTCCCGCGGCAGGGCCTGGGCAACTCGGCCATCGCGTCGGTCGCGACCCCCGAGCAGCAGGAGCGGTTCGGCGACCTGTGGGCGTCGATGGCCATCACCGAGCCCGACACCGGGTCCGACTCGGCGAACATCCGGACCACCGCCGTCCTCGATGGCGACTCCTACGTCCTCAACGGAGAGAAGATCTTCGTGACCTCGGGTGATCGTTCCGAAGCCGTGGTCGTCTGGGCCACCCTCGACAAGGACCTCGGCCGTGCCGCGATCAAGTCCTTCGTCGTCCTGAAGGGCACGCCGGGCATGACCGTCGAGCGGCTCGAGCACAAGCTCGGGATCAAGGCCTCCGACACCGCCACGATCCGGTTCGAGGACTGCCGAGTCCCGGTCGAGAACCTCCTCGGCTCGCCCGAGGTCGACACGAGTCAAGGCTTCGCCGGTGCGATGGCGACGTTCGACAACACGCGGCCCCTGGTCGCCGCGATGGCGGTGGGTTGCGCCCAGGCGTCCCTCGACCTCACCCGCGACCTGCTCGCGCAGGCCGGTGTGACCGTCGACTACGACCGACCCGCGCTCAGCCAGAGCGCAGCCGCGGCCCGCTTCCTGCAGATGGAGGCGGACTGGGAGTCGGCGCGACTGCTGATGCTCCAGGCCGCGTGGATGGCCGACAACCGGCGTGCCAACGCGATGGAGGCGTCCATGGCCAAGGCCAAGGCCGGCCGGATGGCCTCCGACGTCACCCTCGGCTGCGTCGAGCTGTGTGGGTCCGTCGGCTACAGCGAGGGCGAGCTCCTCGAGAAGTGGGCGCGCGACTCCAAGATCCTGGACATCTTCGAGGGCACCCAACAGATCCAGCAGCTGATCGTGGCGCGCCGGGTCCTCGGACTCTCGAGCACCGAGCTCAGGTAGCTCGCCTCACGCGTTCAGGCCGGCCAGGGCTCGGACGTCGTCGGGACCGTCGAGCCCGCGCACTCCGACGAACGCCGTGCTGACGCCGAGCTCGCGCAGCCGGGCGTACCGCTGTCGATGCAGGTCGACCGGTCCCGCATGCGTCCGCTCCGCGAACGCGGCCGCGGCGGTCCGGCCCCGCAGTCGCTCGACCCTCGACCAGGCGTCGTCGCGGTCCGCTCCGACGATCGGCAGGTCGAGGACGGTGACGGCGACATCCTCCCGCGTGCGACCTGCGGCCGCCAGGTGTCGGTCGAGCACCGCGAGCTTGGCCACCAGTACGTCCTCGCGCGAGGGCAGGTTGCAGGCATCGCCCACACGCGCAGCGATGTCCAGAGTCCGCCGCTCGCCGTTGCCCCCGACGATCACCGGGATGTCGTGCGCGGGCCGCGGGTAGGCCGTGGTCTCGGGCAGCACCACGCGATCGCCGGCGTACGCCTTGGTGCCCGGAGCCCACAGGGCGCGACAGGTCTCGATCGCCCGCTCGAGCTGGTCGAGCCGTTCGCGGCCCGGCGGGAACGGCACGTCGTACGCCGCGTGCTCGCGGTCCCACCAGCCTGCACCGATCCCGAGGAAGGCCCGCCCACCGGACAGCACGTCGAGCGTCGCGGCGGCCTTGGCCGTGATGCCGGCCGGCCGGAAGGTCACCGGCGTGCACAGCGTTCCGAGCTCGAGCCGGGTGTCGAGGCCGGCCGCCAGGCCGAGGGTCACCCACGGCTCGGGGATCGGCTGCCAGGCGGTGTCGACCTGGGGAATCTGGATCAGGTGATCCATCAGGGCGACTCCCGTGAATCCGGCCTCGTCGGCGGCGAGCGCCATCTCCTTGATCCAGGCGCCAGGCTCGTCGCCCCACGGGAAGCGCGAGATCTGAAGGACGAGACGGAGCCCGTGGGATGCCGTCCGCTCAGGTGCCGTGGACGGGGCCGTGGTGGGCACTGGTTCGGCCCCCGAGCCGCCTTCGAACGTCACTACCTCGACCCGGTCCCAGCCCTCCGCGGCGAGGGCTTCCCGAACGGCTGCGGACCGTCGGACCTGTTCGACCAGCACCGACGCGGGGACGGGTCGGTCACGCTGTGCGTTGCGCCGACGGCACTCGTCACCGGGAGTATCGAGGAGAACGGCGACGGCTGGGAGCCCGGCGGCCCGGGCGGCATCGCGCCAGGCGATCCGGCGGTCCGCGTCGAGGCCGAGAGTGTCGACGACGGTGGTGAGCCCGCGAGAGAGGCGGGCGGCGACGATGCGCTCGAGAAGGTCGAAGGCGTCGGTGGACGCGTCCAGGTCAGCGGGGCCGGACCCGACGACGCCGCGCAGGTCGTCGGAGGAGACGACCTCGGCGCGGCGGTAGCGGTCGAGGGCCCACATGGACTTGCCCGACCCCGCGGCGCCGATGAGGACGACGAGTGCGGGATCGGGCAAGGACACGATCGGGATTCTGGCAGGGCCGACCTGCCGTGGGTGTCAGCCGGCGTTCTTGAACGGGTCGTGGGTGGCAAGTGCTCGTTCGAGGCGGGCCTGGTCGAGGCGGCGGAAGACGATCTGGTCCTCCTGCGAGTCACGCACACACTTGGCGAGCGTGAAGGCCGAGGTGGTCAGGAACATCGTTCCGAGCGCGAGGAACCCCTTGATCCACGGGTCGGCCGGCAGGTAGTAGATGGCGGCCAGCATGGTGAACAGGGCGACGCCGAAGGAGGCTGCGGCCTGCAGGTAGAAGGCGTTGGTGTTCTTGGCGGTGGTATCGCTTGCAGTCGTCATGCGAGCACCATCGCCGCCGTGGCGGTGGGTCAGGATGCGTCGGCGTACCCGGTCGTCCCTGAGTACGCGCACTCGACCTCGCTCGATCCAGGGACCGCGGACGCGGCTCAGCCGGGCTCTTCGAGCCGCGCGGCGTCACCCGGCGTCGCGACCAGGTACGCCGGCTCCACGTGCCCGCCACGGGCGAACGCCTCGGTGACCGCGGACCGGACCTCCGGCACCGCCGACTCCGCCACGAGCGCCACCGCCGATCCGCCGAAGCCGCCGCCCGTCATCCGCGCCCCGAGGGCACCGGCCGTGCGGGCGGTCTCGACGGCGAGGTCGAGCTCGACGCAGGAGATCTCGAAGTCGTCGCGCATCGACGTGTGTGATGCGTCCAGCAGCTGTGCCAGCGCCTCCCAGTCGCGATCGCCGATCGCGCCGACCGACGACATGACCCGCATGTTCTCGGTCACCACGTGGCGCGCGCGTCGACGCAGCACCGGGTCGGGCAGTCCCTCGACGACCTCGAGCGGGACGTCGCGCAGCGACGAGCGGCCGAGCGCCTCAGCGGCCGCCGCACACTGGCTGCGCCGGTCGCCGTACGAGCCGTCGGTGAGGGTGTGGCTGACCCGGGTGTCGATCACCAGGAGCACCAGCCCGGCGTCCTCGAGCGGGAGCTCGACCGGGATGGCGCTGCCGTCGGCGAAGTCGAGGAGCAGGGCGTGACCGGGCTCGGCCAGCATGGCGATGGTCTGGTCCATGCCACCCGTGGGTGCGCCGACGTACTCGTTCTCGGCCCGGATGCACGCCTGCGCCAGCCGCCGGCGCTCTCCGCGGCTCGCCAGGTCGAGCTCGAGGAGACCCGCGACGGCGGTGGCGATCGAGCACTCGAGCGCCGCCGAGCTGGAGAGACCGGCGCCTACCGGGACCTCGGAGTCGACGGTGGCGTCGAAGCCCGGCACGTCGTAGCCGTCCTCGCGCAGCACCGCGACGACGCCTGCGACGTACGCCGGCCAGCCGCCCGGTCGGTCCTCCACCGAGCCCTCCCAGGCGGTCTCCTCCTGGGCACTCGAGATGCTGAGGGCGCGATCGGTCCGGACGACGAGGGAGACAGTCGTGCGTTGGGGGAGTGCCACGGGCAGGCAGAGCCCGGCGTTGTAGTCGGTGTGCTCGCCGATCAGGTTGACCCGGCCAGGGGCCGAGGCGACCAGCGGTGACATGGGCGCAGCCTAGGGGGTGGTCGCGCCCGATCAGCCCCGAGACGTGTTCGAGGTCCGACCCTTGACCACGCCCACGAACGCCTGGATGTCCTCACCGTCCCGCTCGTGACGCCAGACGAGGGCGATCGTGGTGGGTGGCAGGTCGATGACCTCACGCTGGACGACATCCTTGCGGTGGTGCAGGCGGGCGACCGACATCGGCACGATCACGATGCCCGTGCCCGCGGCGACCGTCTCGATCGCCTCCCCTTCCGACATCGTCGGCCAGTCGAGCCGCGTCCCGCTCGGGCGCCATCCGGACGCGTGCGGACGCACCAGCTCCTCGTCGGCCAGGTCGTCGAGGGTGACGGTGTCAGCGGCCGAGACGAGGTGGTCGCGCGCGGCGACGACCACGGGCAGCTCGTCGTACAGGCGGACGCAGTGCAGGTCCGTGGTGTCGACCGGCAGCCGCACCAGGGCGAGGTCGACCTCACCCTCACGGACGGCTTCCTCCTGGCCGTCCTCGGTGAGCGGGAGCAGCGTCAACCGCCCACGTCGGCGCTCGCGCCAGCCGCGTGCCCACTTGTCGGGCGTCGTCCCGGTCACGAACCCGAGTCGCAGCTCGTGACCCACGTCGGGTCCTGGCGGCGCGACCGGCACGCCACCCAACCTACGCGAGCCCCTGGCTGCGCCCCTGGACCAGGGGCGCAGCGCTCAGGGCTTGGGCAGCGTGATGGTGACCCGGCGGTTCTTCTCCCGGCCGGCCTGCGTCTTGTTGCTGGCGATCGGGTCCTTCTCGCCGTGCGCGACGATCACGATCGTGACCGGGGCACCGACCAGCTTCGAGCCGAGGTACTCCGACACGGTCGTGGCGCGTGCCTTCGACAGCTTCGTGCCGGACGCCGCCGAGCCGAGGTTGTCGGTGTACCCGTCGACGAAGATCCGACCCTTCAGCCCTGCGTCCTGGACCTGCTGGGCGATCTGGTCGAGCCTGGCTTTGGCCTCCGACGACAGGGCAGCGCTGTTGATGGAGAACGCGAGGTCCGACTTCAAGGTCACGTTGGGCTTGCGTGCGGGCGTGTCCGACGGCCGCGCGTGCGTGAGCTTGGGACTCTCCGACGCGGTCGGCTCTGACGGCGACGCCGTCGGCGAGGTGCTCGGCTGCTCCACGGGCTCGCTCGTCGGCGCTGTGCTCGACGGACCGGTCGCGACGTTGTCGCCCTGGCCCTGGGCGACCCACCAGCCCCCGCCGCCGACCAGTGCGACCAGCAGGACGAGCACGGGCGCCAGCCAGCGACGACGACGAGGTGGCTCGTCGTCGTGCGAGGACCCACGCGCGGGCTCGGCCTCGGGCAAGGACGGCACGAGAGTCAGCTCGGGGCGAGCGAGCTCATAGCTGGTGAGGCCGGCGCCGACCGGCGCGATGAACGCCGACTGCACCTCGCTCAACGACATCTCCAACGGGTCGACCGGCATCCCGAGAGCGCGCTTGAGCAACGCGGCCGGGAAGCTCAGCGACACGTCATGGACCTGGATGTCGTCGTGTCGCACCGTCATCCGGACGGGCATGTTGAGTCGCGTCGGCGGCAGATGCGCCGGCGACGTCTCGCCCCAGACCGCCAGACCCTTGCCCGTCTCGGTGACCGGCTCGTCCCACATCGGGTGGACGTCCGGATCGGGTACGGCCACAGCCTCGGACACCTCGTCATCGGGTGTCGCCGAGGCGTCGTCCGTGACGTCACCGTCCGCGTGGTCCTCGTCGTCCTCTTGGACGTCCTGGACCCGTGTCTCCTCGATCACGAGACCGAACCCGACGTGGCGCGTGCGCGACTCGAACGTGATCCCGGGAAAGCGCCGGCGCATCTCGTCGAGCATGTCGTGGATCTCGTCCTGCCCGCGGCACGACCAGCCCATGTTGTCCGCAGACACGGTCGTGGCTTCGCCGCAGACGGCCAGCACACCCGCATCGTCCCCGGCTCGCATGGCGTCGAGCAGTCGGATCGCCGGACTCTCACCTTGCGGTGGCGTGCCCGTGCGATCCCTCCGTGCCACGTCTTCAGTCTCTTCTACCGACGCTGAAAGCGCGCGTCCCCCCATTTTCGCCCCCCTGCGAAAGAAACCCCGCGACCAGAGTGGGGGCAGGTCCCGCGCCGCACAACGACTTCTCCCACACTCGGTGACGCGTGTGACTCGTGTGGCCCATGGTGAGCAAAATCTTTCGTGATACCGAGATCGCCGCCTGGAAGGGCCATCGCCGGACAGGCGGTCGAGAGGGTCATCGGGCCGCCAGTCGGGCCGGGACGAGAGCCTGGCAGTGGCTCCGGAATGCGATCGGAGTGTCCGAGGGGGGACTTGAACCCCCACGCCCTAATACGGGCACTAGCACCTCAAGCTAGCGCGTCTGCCAATTCCGCCACCCGGACGAGTGCGGAGGGAACTCTAGCAACCGGGCGATCCGTTCCTCACATCGGCGACGGGCGTCCGGACCCGTCGACGCGGCGTCGGCGAGTGTCAGGATGGGGGACATGGCCGAGGACCTCCAGCACGCGTCGTACGACCCTTCCTACGACCCGACCGGAGAGGTGGTGGACATCTGTCGCGACCTGATCCGGATGGACACGAGCAACTACGGCGACGACTCAGGACCAGGCGAGCGAAAGGCGGCCGAGCACGTCGCGGCGCTGCTCGACGAGGTCGGGATCTCCGCTGAACTCTTCGAGCCGGACTCGGGACGGACGTCGCTGGTCGCCCAGTGGGGCGGGACGCCGGGCGGCGAGGGTGCGCTCCTGCTCCACGGTCACCTGGACGTGGTCCCCGCAGCGGCTGCGGACTGGCAGGTCGACCCTTTCTCCGGGGAGATCCGGGACGGCTACCTCTGGGGTCGCGGCGCGGTCGACATGAAGGACTTCGACGCGATGCTGCTCTCCGTGGTGCGGGCGCGTGCCCGGTCGGGCGTGGTGCCGGAACGGCCGATCGTGCTCTGCTTCACGGCCGACGAGGAGGCCGGCGGCCACCACGGTGCGCAGGTACTGGTCGAGCACCACACGGACCGTCTCGCGCACTGCACCGAGGCCGTGGGCGAGGTCGGAGGGTTCAGCGCCACCATCCGCGGCCACCGGCTGTACCTGATCGAGGCAGCCGAGAAAGGCATGGCCTGGATGAAGCTCACCGCACGCGGTCGAGCGGGTCACGGCTCGATGATCAACGACGACAATGCGGTGACCCGGCTGACGGCCGCGGTCGCGCGGATCGGCGCCCACGAGTGGCCGGTGCGGCTCACACCGGCGATGGAGACGCTGCTGGCCGCGGTCGGCGAGCTCGCCGGGACAGAGGCGACGCCCGAGAACGCCGAGGAACTGGTCGAGGAGTTCGGCAGCGCCGCCCGGATGATGGGCGCGGTCATCCGCAACACCGCCAACCCCACGATGCTCGATGCCGGCTACAAGGTGAACGTGATCCCCACCGAGGCGACCGCCCATGTGGACGGCCGCTTCCTGCCGGGCTACGAGGACGAGTTCTTCGAGACCATCGCCGCGCTGTGCGGCGAGGGGATCGAGCGCACCTACCTCTCACACCAGCAGCCGTGGGAGACGCCGTACGACGGGGAGCTGGTCGACGCGATGACGCGCTGCCTCCTCGCAGAGGATCCCGACGCGACGGTGGCGCCGTTCCTGATGAGCGGTGGCACCGACGCCAAGCACTTCAAGAAGCTGGGGCTGCGCAGCTACGGCTTCACCCCGCTGCGGCTGCCCGCCGACCTGGACTTCACGGCTCTCTTCCATGGCGTCGACGAGCGGGTGCCGGTGGACGCCTTGGAGTTCGGGGCACGGGTGCTGGACCGGTTCCTCGAGGAGATCTGAGCTGGTAGCGGCTTAGGTGAGCGTGGGCCGCATCCGGATGATCTTGCGCCGGAGCACCACGCGGCGCGTGCCGTCGGGGGCGACCCGCACGCGGTCGAGCTCCCAGCCGCCGTGCTCGGCGCGCTCGACCAGCATCTTGGTCACCACGTTGCGGGAGAAGTCTCGCGCGATCGTGAGCTTCTCGAACTCCCACTCGACTGCGCGCGACGGCAGACGCCGCCCGGGGAACGTCGTCGGCGCGGCGGGCACGCGTCAGTCCTCCGAGACGTCGTCGAGCGCGGCGACGATCTCCGGTGGCAGGGTCAGCTCCTCGACGGCGAGAGCACCGAGCAGCTGCTTGACCGTGCGTGCCCCGACGATCGGTGCCGTCACGCCAGGACGGTCGCGCACCCACGTGAGCGCGACCTCGGTCATCGACCACCCGAGCCCGTCGGCCGCCTTCGCGACGGCCTCGATGATGCCCTGGCAACGGGAGTCGAGGTAGCGCTCGATGATCCGCCCGAACGACTCCGAGGCGCCGCGTGAGTCGGACGGGATGCCGTTGCGGTACTTGCCGGTGAGGACACCGTGTCCGAGCGGCGACCAGGGCAGGATGCCGAGGCCCAGGGCTTCGGCGGCCGGGACGACGTCCGCCTCGATCCGGCGGTTGACGAGGGAGTACTCCATCTGGGTCGAGGCGAGCACCGCGCGGCCCGGCACTGCTCGTTGCCAGGTGGCGGCCTGGGCGGTCTGCCAGCCGGTGTAGTTGGAGATGCCGACGTACGACGCGCGACCCGTCGCGATCGCGTGGTCGAGGGCCGTCAGCGTCTCTTCGAGGGGTACGCCGTCGACCCACGTGTGCACCTGCCAGAGGTCGACGTGGTCGACACCGAGCCGGCGCAGAGATGCGTCGAGGTCGGCCAGCAGCCGACCTCGGGAGGCGTACGTCTCGCGCTCGCCGCCGCGGCGCGAGATCCCGCCCTTCGTCGCGATCACGACCTCGTCCCGCGCGACCACGTCTCCGATGAGACGACCGACGAGCTCCTCGGACGCGCCGTCGGCGTAACCAGCGGCCGTGTCGACGAACGTGCCGCCCGCTTCGGCGAAGGCGATCAGCTGGTCACGGGCTTCGTGCTCATCGGTCTCGCGACCCCACGACATGGTGCCGAGGCCGAGCCGCGAGATCGTGAGACCCGTCGCACCGACCACCCGCTTGTGCATGCGGACCAACGTAGTCCCTCGGCGCGTACCGGGGAGCCTCAACCCGGTTCCTTGAGCCGGGCCCTAGCCTGGGTCCGGCCACCCTGCCCTCCGACATCCCTCGAGCCGGAAAGCAACCGATGAACTACCTCGACGCGATCGTCCTCGGCATCGTGGAGGGGCTCACCGAGTTCCTCCCGGTCTCCAGCACCGGCCACCTCACGATCGTGGAGAAGATGCTGGGACTGGAGGTCGACGACCCGGCGGTCACCGGCTTCACGGCGGTGATCCAGATGGGGGCGATCGTCGCGGTCATCGTGTACTTCGCCCGCGACATCTGGAACATCATCCGGACGTGGGTGCTCGGCCTCGTCAAGCCGGAGTATCGCGGACACCGGGACTTCCGGATGGGCTGGTACGTCATCGTCGGCACCATCCCCGTGGGCATCGTCGGCCTGGTGTTCAAGGACGTCATCAAGAACGACCTGCGGAGTCTGTGGGTCGTCGCCTTCGCGCTGCTCGCGTGGAGTGCGGTGATGTGGGCGGCGGAGCGGGCGCCGAAGCAGGACCGCTCCGAGAAGCGGTTGAACCTCAGCGACGCGGTGATCGTGGGCATCGTCCAGTGCATCGCGCTGGTCCCGGGGGTGTCGAGGTCCGGCGCGACCATCTCGGCGGGACTCTTCCGTGGGCTGGACCGCGTCGCCGCGACGAGGCTCTCGTTCTTCCTGTCCATCCCGGCCCTGCTCGCGGCCGGCATCTTCGAGCTCAAGGACGCGCTCGGCGGCGACATCGGCCTCGGCCAGACCCTGGTGGGGACGGCGGTCTCCTTCGTGGTCGCCTACGCGTCGGTCGCCTGGCTGCTGCGCTTCGTGGCCCACCACCCGATCACGTGGTTCGTGCCCTACCGGGTGGTTCTCGGCGGAGTCCTGATCGCCCTCCTCGCGAGTGGCGTCATGTCGGCCACGTGACGCCGGACCGCGTCAGAGCCAGCCGGAGCGCTTGAACCACACCCACAGCCCGACACCGACCCCGGCCATCAGGGCGACGGCGTACGGATAGCCGTAGGTCCAGTCGAGCTCGGGCATGTGACGGAAGTTCATGCCGTAGATCCCGGCGATCAGCGTGGGTACGACGACGATCGCGGCGCCGGCGGAGATCTTGCGCATGTCGGAGTTCTGCTGGACCGAGATCTGGGCGAGGTGGGCGTCGAACGCCGTGGACAGGAGCTGGTCGAGACCGTCCACGGTCTCCGAAGCCTGGTTGAGATGGTCCAGGACGTCGCGGAAGAACGGTGCGGACGCCTCGTCGATCCCCGGGACGGCACCGGTCGCGAAGCGTCGCATCGGCTCGCGCAGCGGGAGCACGGCCCGGCGCGCTTCCCCGATCTCGCGCTTCAGTGTGTAGATCCGCGCGGAGTCACTGGTGCGCTGGGCCGAGAAGACCGAGGTCTCGACCTCGTCGACGTCCTCCTCCAGGGCGGTCATGACGGACAGGTATCCGTCCACCACCCGGTCGCACACGGCGTACACCACGGCGGAGGGTCCGTGGGTGAGCACGGCGGCCTTGGCCTCGAGGTCGCGGCGCGCGGTGTGCAGCTCGGAGCCGGACCCGTGCCGCACCGTGACGACGAAGTCGTCGCCGACGAACATGTTGATCTCCCCGGTCTCGACGGCGTCGTTCTCGTCGACGTACCAGAGTGACTTGAGAGTGAGGAAGAGCGTGTGCTCGTAGCGCTCGAGCTTCGGGCGCTGGTGCGCGGTGAAGGCGTCCTCGACGGCCAGGGGGTGGAGGCCGAACTCCTCCTCGACGGTCGCCAGCTCCTTCTCCGTGGGCTCGTGGAGGCCGACCCAGACGAAGTCGCCCGGATCGGTGGCGAGCTTGCGCACGCGACCGAGCTCACTCGCCGGCAGGTCGTCGACGATCCGCTTGCCTTGGCGGTACACGGCGCTGTCCACGATCACGCGACCCACGCTAGACCCGGTGGTGCGCCGTCGTACGCCGCCACGACGGCTCGTTAGGGTCGAGGCATGGCGACGGTGATCCTGCTCCGGCACGGTCGGACGTCGGCGAACGCGTCGGGCACCTTGGCCGGCCGCAGCCCGGGCGTCCACCTGGACGACGTCGGGGTCACCCAGGTCGAGCGCGCGGCCGAGCGACTGGCCGTCGTCCCGTTGGCCGAGCTCGTGTCCAGTCCGCTCGACCGCTGTCTCGAGACGGCCAAGGCGGTCGCGGCGCGACAGGCGGCGCGGCCACGAGTGCATCGCGACAAGTCCCTGACCGAGTGCGACTACGGCGAGTGGCAGGGTCGCAAGCTCCGGGATCTCGCCAGGCTCGCGTTGTGGCGGACGGTGCAGACCAACCCGTCCGCGGCGACGTTCCCCGGCGGGGAGTCGCTGCCCGAGATGCAGGCTCGCGCCGTCTCCGCCGTACGCCGTCGGGACGACGCCGTCACTGCTGCTCACGGGGCCGACGCGGTCTGGCTCGCGGTGAGCCACGGTGACGTGATCAAGTCGGTCATCGCCGACGCGCTCGGCATGCACCTCGATCTCTTCCAGCGGATCCAGGTCGACCCGGCCGCCATCTCGGTGATCCGCTACACGGAGGCACGGCCCTACGTGCTCGCGTCCAACACCCACGAGGGCGACCTCGCGTGGCTCGCGCCGAAGCCCGGCCGGAAGCGTGGCCGGCGGAAGGCCGACCCTGGCGCCGCGGTCGGTGGCGGGGCGGGCGTGGAGTCGCAGTCCTGAGCGCTGCGCGACCAGTGGAACGGCCTGCATAGGGTGGAGTCATGCCGGTCATCCACGAGTTCGACCCGCCCGAGCGCTTCGTGGCGGGCACGGTCGGCGAGCCGGGTGGGCGCACGTTCTTCCTCCAGGCGCGGACGGGACCGCGCCTGGTCAGCGTGGCGCTGGAGAAGCAGCAGGTGGCGGTCCTCGCCGAGCGGATCGACGAGCTGCTCGACGAGGTGATGGCCAGCACCGAGAGCGCCACGTTGATCCCCGCGGTCGCACCGATGGCTCTCGACGACGCCGAACCGCTCGAACAGCCCATCGACGAGCAGTTCCGGGCCGGCACGATGACCCTGTCGTGGGATCCCGCCCTCGCCCGGGTCGTGATCGAGGTCTTCCCGTTGACCGACGCGGTCGAGGAGGAGGCGGAGCCAGAGGACGAGGCCGAGCCGGCGGAGGTCTTCCTGGTCAGGCTCGAGGCGGGGCCCGCGCGTGCCTTCGTGAAGCGCGCCGAGCTGGTCCTCGAGGCAGGCCGGCCGGACTGTCCCTTCTGCGGCAACCCGATCGACCCCGACGGACACCTCTGCGTCCGAGCGAACGGCTTCCGCCGGCGCGACCCGGCCTGAGGGCCAGCGGTGCTGATGGAGGCGGGCCTGCTCACCGGCGAGCTGACGCTGCACGGGCGAGTGATGCCCGCGTCGAACGCGACGTTCGTGGGTGAGATCGCCGAGCAGCGGGTCGTCTACAAGCCGGTGGCGGGGGAGCGCCCGCTCTGGGACTTCCCCGAAGGCACGCTCGCCGGCCGCGAGGTCGCGGCGTACCAGGTCTCGGAAGCGTTGGGGTGGGACCTCGTCCCGCTGACGTTCCACCGCGACGGACCGCACGGCCCCGGCATGGTGCAGCTGTGGCGCGAGCCGGACCCGGTCCAGGAGGCCGTGACGCTCGTGCGTGACACCGACGTGCCGGAGGGATACCTGTACGTGTTCGAAGGTCTCGACGACCGCGACCAGGTGGTCTCGCTCGTCCACGAGGACACCGACGCGCTCCGGCGGATGGCCGTGTTCGACGTCGTGGTGAACAACGCGGACCGCAAGGGCGGGCACGTGCTCGCCATGACCGACGGCCATCGGTACGGCGTGGACCACGGGCTCACGTTCCACGTCGAGCCGAAGCTGCGCACCGTGCTGTGGGGCTGGGCCGGTGACGCGATCAGCGACGAGGACCGCACGGGCCTCGAGCAGCTCACCGACCGGCTCGAGGGCGACCTCGGCGAGTGCCTGGTGGACCTCGTCACTCCGCACGAGGTCGAGGCGACCCGCCGTCGCGTCAAGCGGCTGCTCCGCGTGGGCACCCTTCCCGAACCCGGCCAGGGGTGGCGCGCCATCCCCTGGCCACCCTTCTGAGAGGAGCTCCATGGAATCGCTCGGGCGACATCTCCAGGACGCAGGGTGCGTGGTCGCGACGGCCTGGGCCGAGCCCATCGACGGCGGACTCGGCGTCGGGTTCGACGAGGACCTCCCGGTGACACCGGCGTCGACGATCAAGGTCCCGGTCGCCCAGACCGTGCTGAACGCGATCGCGGAGGGGCGGCTCGACGGCCTCACCCGGGTCGTACTTCCGGCGAGCCGGCGTACGCCGGGGCCGGTGACCGTGTCATTGATGGCCGACGACGTCGAGATGTCGCTGCGTGACCTCGTGACGCTGTCACTCACCGTGAGCGACAACCCGGCCACCGACGCGCTGATCGCCGCCGTCGGTGCGGACGCGATCAACGGACTCGTGGTCTCCCTGGGCCTCGAGAACACCTGGCTGAGGTCCGACCTGATGACGATGCTCGACGAGCTGGCGGTGGAGTCGGGGTTCCGTGACTTCGACGCGCTGCTCGCGGTGGAGCACGGGCCCGCCGACCCGACGCCGGACGAGCTCCGGCAACGCATCGCGGCCACCGCGGCGCTCGACCCGGCGCGCGGCAGCCGGACGACCGCCCGCGACAGCGTCAGGCTGCTCCAGGCGATCTGGGAGGACCGGTCCGGTCCGCCGGAGGCCTGTGCGACCGTTCGCCGGGGGATGGGTCATCAGCTGACCCGTCATCGGATCGCCACCGGCTTCGCGCCGGAGGTCACGGTGGCGGCCAAGAGCGGTGGGCTGCTGGGCATCGTGAGGAACGAGATCGGGGTCGTGACCTTCCCGGACGGTGCGTCGTACGCCGTCGCGGTGTTCACGCGGACCGACCCGGCCCGGCGTGCCGACGCGCGCTTCGTCGATGCCGGCATCGGGACCGTCGCGGCCGAAGCGGTCGCCCGTCTCCGCGCCTGACACGACGTACGGCCGTCCGAACCCCTGCCGTAGTCTCCGCCGTATGCGCGCCTGGCCTTCCCCGGACCTGCCTGTCCTGCCGGTCACGGGGCCCCCGGTGCGCATCCATGACACGGCCACGGGCGCGCTGGTCGAGAGCAGTCCCGAGGGTCCCGCGCGGATGTACGTCTGCGGGATCACGCCGTACGACGCGACTCATATCGGGCATGCCGCGACCTTCGTCGGGTTCGACCTGCTGAACCGCGCGTGGCGTAACGCGGGGCACGACGTCATCTACGTGCAGAACGTGACCGACGTGGACGACCCGCTCTTCGAGCGCGCAGACAAGGTCGGGATCGACTGGCGCGAGCTCGCGGCCCGGGAGACGGAGCTCCTGCGCCAGGACATGGCGGCGCTGCGGATCCTTCCGCCGGACCACTTCCCGGGTGCCGAGGAGTCGCTGGACCTGATCGTCGACCTGATCCAGCGGTTGCAGGACGCGGGAGCGATCTACGCCGTGGAGGACGACCTCTACTTCTCCGTCGCCGCGGACCCGGCGTTCGGGGAGGAGTCGGGCTGGACACGCGAGCAGATGCTGGCGGTGTTCGGCGATCGCGGCGGCGACCCCGACCGGCCTGGCAAGAAGGACCCGCTCGACTGCCTGGTCTGGCGCGCGGAGAGGCCGGGCGAGCCCGCTCTCGACAGCCCGCTGGGGCGCGGCCGGCCCGGCTGGCACGTGGAGTGCACCGCGATGTCGCTCGACCTGCTGGGCGAGCGGTTCGACGTCCAGGGTGGCGGCACCGACCTGATCTTCCCGCACCACGAGATGTGCGCCTCCGAGGCGCAGGTGCTGACCGGTACGCCGTACGCACAGGCATACGTGCACGCGGGCATGGTCGCCTACGACGGCGCGAAGATGTCGAAGTCGAAGGGCAACCTGGTCTTCGTCTCCCAGCTGCGCAACAGCGACGTGGACCCGATGGCGATCCGACTGACGCTGCTGCGTCACCACTACCGGTCCGACTGGGAATGGACCGACGCCCAGCTCTGGGACTCGGTCGACCAGTTGGCCGTGTGGCGACGTGCACTCGCGGTCGGGGCCGGAGCGCCGGCGGCGCCGGTGGTCGACATCGTCCTCGGCGCCCTGGCCGCGGACCTCGACGCACCGACCGCGGTGGCGGCGGTGGACACCTGGGCCGCGGCCACGCTGGGCACGGCCGGACTGGCCGACGCCAGCGACCCCGACGCCGGCGCGGCGATCCATGCGGTCCTGGACGCCGCCCTCGGCCTCACCCTGTGACCCGACGCCGAGTCGTCATATGACGACTCGGCGCCATTTGGGTGTCACTTTGCGCCGACTCGGCGTCATTCCCGTGTCACTTTGCGCCGACTCGGCGGTGGTCAGGACTCGTCGCCGCGGCGCTTGAGGTAGCGCTCGAACTCGCGGGCGATGGCCTCGCCGCTCGCCTCCGGCAGCTCGGTCGTGTCGCGGGTCTCCTCCAGCGCCCGGACGTAGTCGGCGACGTCCTCGTCCTCCTCGGCCAGCTCGTCCACACCGCGTTCCCAGGCACGCGCGTCCTCCGGCAGCTCGCCGAGCGGGATGCTGCACTCCAGCAGCTCCTCGAGCTGACCCAGGAGGGCCAGGGTCGCCTTCGGGCAGGGCGGCTGCGCGACGTAGTGCGGGACGGCGGCCCAGTACGAGACGGCCGGTACGTCGAGTCGCACGCAGGCGTCCTGGAAGACGCCGACGATCCCCGTCGGCCCTTCGTACGTCGACTGCTCGAGCTTGAGTCGGTCGACCAGGTCGGCCTCCGTGGCGGTTCCCGTGACCGGGATGGGCCGCGTGTGCGGGGTGTCGGCGAGCAGCGCGCCGAGCGTGATCACGAGCTGGCCGCCCAGGTCGTCGCACGCCGCGAGCAGCTCGGCGCAGAACTGCCGCCATCGCATGTTCGGCTCGATGCCTCGGATCAGGATCACGTCGCGGTCGAGGTCCGGCGGGGAGGCGATCGCGATCTGGGAGCTCGGCCAGGTGATGCGGCGGTGGCCCAGCTCGTCGGAGCTGACGACCGGGCGGTTGACCTGGAAGTCGTAGAACTCCTCGGGGTCGATCGCGCCGATGATGCGCGCGTCCCAGACCTTGAGCAGGTGGTCGATGACGGCCGAGGCGGCGTCCGCGGCGTCGTTCCACCCCTCGAAGGCCGCGATGACGACCGGGTCCACCAGGTCGTCGATCTCCTCGATCTCGATCACTCGACAACAGTAGTCATCCAGGCGATGGCCCCGACCGCGCGGCCACCTCGGCGTTTTGGCCCGCGCTCGGCCGCGGTGTCACCATGCGGGAATCGGGTCCATCAGGTGGGACGTCGTTCTTTAGGCTGGTGGGCGAACGAACCGAGGAGTCCCGTGACCACGCCATCGGGGACACACCGTCCCGACGCCACCGAGGAGCTCGCGGAGCTGCTCCGCGAGCGGATCCTGGTGCTCGACGGTGCCATGGGCACGATGATCCAGGGGCATCGCCTCGACGAGGCGGCGTACCGCGGCGAACGGTTCGCGTCGTACGACGGGAGCCTGGCCGGCGACAACGACCTGCTGTCCCTGACCGGGCCCGACGTGATCCGGGCGATCCATCGTGCCTACCTGGACGCGGGCGCGGACATCATCTGCACCAACACCTTCAACGGCACGAGCATCTCGCAGTCCGACTACGGTCTCGAGGACCTGAGCTACGAGATGAACGTCGCTGCGGCCGCGCTGGCTCGCCAGGCGGTCGACGAGATCTCGACCGCCGACCGGCCGCGCTACGTCGCGGGGTCGCTCGGACCCACCTCGAAGACGGCGTCCATCTCCCCGGACGTGAACGACCCGGGTGCCCGCAACGTCAGCTTCGACGACCTCGTCGCGGCGTACCTCGAGGAGGCGCGCGGGCTGGTCGACGGCGGCGCGGACATCCTGCTGATCGAGACGATCTTCGACACCCTCAACGCCAAGGCTGCGATCTTCGCCGTCGAGACCTTGTTCGACGCGTACGGGCGCCGCTGGCCGGTGATGGTCTCGGGCACGATCACCGACGCGAGCGGCCGCACGCTGTCCGGACAGGTGACGGAGGCGTTCTGGAACTCCGTGCGACACGTCCGGCCGCTCACCATCGGTCTCAACTGTGCCCTCGGCGCCGAGGAGCTGCGGCCCTACGTCGCCGACCTGTCCAGGGTCGCCGACTGCTTCGTGTCCGCCCATCCGAACGCCGGTCTGCCCAATGCCTTCGGGGAGTACGACGAGACGCCCGACCACATGGCCGAGGTGCTCGGTGAGTTCGCGACCAGTGGCCTGGTGAACGTCGTGGGCGGGTGCTGCGGCACGACCGCCGAGCACATCCTGGCCATCGCGGATGCCGCCAAGGGCGTGGCACCGCGCGTGGTCCCCACCGTGCCACCCGCGATGCGGCTCTCGGGCCTCGAGCCGGTGACGATCACCGAGGACAGCCTGTTCGTCAACGTCGGCGAGCGCACCAACATCACGGGGTCGGCGCGGTTCCGGAAGCTGATCAAGGACGGCGACTACGACACGGCGCTGACCGTGGCCGCGCAGCAGGTCGAGAACGGCGCGCAGGTCATCGACGTCAACATGGACGAGGGCATGATCGACGGCGTCGCCGCGATGGACCGCTTCTTGAAGCTGGTCGCCTCCGAGCCCGACATCTCCCGCGTCCCGGTGATGGTCGACTCCTCCAAGTGGGAGGTGATCGAGGCCGGCCTCAAGTGCGTCCAGGGCAAGGCGATCGTCAACTCCATCTCGATGAAGGAGGGCGAGGAGGCGTTCATCGAGCACGCCGAGCTCTGCCGGCGGTACGGCGCCGCGGCGGTCGTGATGGCCTTCGACGAGGACGGTCAGGCCGACAGCCTGGAGCGGCGTACGGCGGTGTGCGAGCGCGCCTACCGGATCCTCACCGAGCGAGTCGGGTTCCCGCCCGAGGACATCATCTTCGACCCGAACGTCTTCGCGATCGCCACGGGCATCGAGGAGCACGCGACGTACGGCCGCGACTTCATCGAGGCCACCCGCTGGATCAAGGAGCACCTCCCAGGGGCACTCGTCTCCGGCGGCATCTCCAACGTCAGCTTCTCCTTTCGCGGCAACAACCCGGTCCGCGAGGCGATCCACGCGGTGTTCCTGTACCACGCGATCGAGGCCGGCCTCTCCATGGGCATCGTCAACGCCGGGGCACTCGTGGTCTACGACCAGGTCGACCCCGAGCTCCGCGAGCGCATCGAGGACGTCGTCCTCAACCGGCGCGCCGACGCGGCCGAGCGGCTTCTGGAGATCGCCGAGCGCTACAACGTGGCGGCTGATGCGGTGGAGGAGAGCGCCGAGGAGTGGCGTGAGCTGCCGCTGCGCGAGCGGATCACGCACTCACTGGTGAAGGGCATCGACACCTTCGTCGTCGACGACACCGAGGCCCTCCGGCAGGAGATCGCGACCGCGAAAGGGCGGCCGATCGAGGTCATCGAGGGTCCGCTGATGGACGGCATGAACGTCGTCGGCGACCTGTTCGGGGCCGGCAAGATGTTCCTCCCGCAGGTCGTGAAGAGCGCCCGCGTGATGAAGAAGGCGGTCGCCCACCTCATCCCGTTCATCGAGGAGGAGAAGGCCAAGGACCCGGCGCTGGCGAAGCAGAAGGACACGAACGGCACGATCGTCACCGCGACCGTGAAGGGCGACGTCCACGACATCGGCAAGAACATCGTCGGCGTCGTCCTCCAGTGCAACAACTACGAGGTCATCGACCTCGGCGTGATGGTGCCCGCCCAGAAGATCCTCGACACCGCGCGCGAGGTCGAGGCGGACGCGATCGGCCTGTCCGGCCTGATCACCCCGAGCCTGGACGAGATGGTGAACGTCGCCTCGGAGATGCAGCGCCAGGGCTTCACGATCCCGCTGCTGATCGGCGGGGCGACCACCTCGCGCGCCCACACGGCGGTGAAGGTCGATCCCAAGTACGACGGCCCCGTGGTGTGGGTGAAGGACGCGTCCCGCTCCGTGCCGGTGACGGCATCGCTGCTCCACGAGACCAACCGCGAGAAGCTGATGGCCGACGTGAAGGCCGACTACGACTCACTCCGCGCGCGCCACGCGGCCAAGAACGACCGGCCCCTGGCGACCATCGCGGACGCCCGCTCGGCACGGACCCCGATCGAGTGGACGGGCTACCGTCCGCCACGACCCCACCTGCTGCTGCAGCAGGACCACGACGTCTCGCCGATCACCGGGCGGCGCGGTCCGACCCAGCACGTGCGCGTCTTCCGCAACGCCGACCTCGCCGACCTGCGTCGCTACATCGACTGGCAGCCGTTCTTCAACGCGTGGGAGATGAAGGGCTCGTTCCCCGACATCCTCGAGGACACCGACGACGGCAGCGAGTCGGGCGAGACGGCCCGCAAGCTGTACGACGACGCCCAGCGGATGCTCGACCGGTTGATCGACGAACGGTGGCTGACGGCCAACGGCGTGGTGGGTCTGTTCCCGGCGAACGCCGTCGGCGACGACATCGAGGTCTATCTCGACGAGACACGGGCCGAGCCCCGCGCCGTGCTCCACCAGCTCCGCCAGCAGGGCGCCCACCGGGCCGGCGTCCCCAACCGGTCACTGGCCGACTACGTGGCGCCGAAGGAGACCGGGATCCGCGACCACATCGGGCTCTTCGCGGTGACAACGGGGGTCGGCACCCAGGAGAAGATCCAGGAGTTCAAGCAGGAGCTCGACGACTACTCCGGGATCCTGCTGGAGTCGCTGGCCGACCGGCTTGCCGAGGCGTTTGCCGAGCGGATGCACGAGCGGGTGCGTCGCGAGCTCTGGGGCTATGCCCGTGACGAGCACCTCGACAACCGGCAGCTGATCAAGGAGCAGTACGCCGGGATCCGGCCCGCGCCCGGCTACCCGGCGAGCCCCGACCACACCGAGAAGCAGACACTCTGGGACCTGCTCGACGTCACCGCCACGACGGGCATCGAGCTGACCGAGTCGATGGCGATGTGGCCGGGAGCATCGGTGTCCGGCATCTACTTCAGCCATCCGGAGTCGCAGTACTTCGTCGTCGGGCGCCTCGGTCCCGACCAGGTCGCGGACTACGCCGAGCGCAAGGGCTGGACCCTGACGGAGGCGGAGCGCTGGCTGTCGCCGAACCTCGGCTACGACCCCGATGACTGATCCGACCGCCCCGTCCGAGACGGCCGATCGCCGGATCGGCTCGTACGCCGCGGTCCTGTGGGACATGGACGGCACGCTGGTCGACACCGAGCCGAACTGGACGGTCGCCGAGCTCGCCCTGGCCGACCGCTACGGGGGCACCTGGTCGGCCGAGCAGGGGCTCGAGCTGGTCGGCTTCGACCTGCTCGACGCCGCGCGGGTGATCCGCGAGGGGATGGGCATCGACCTCGCCCCCGAGCAGATCGTCGACGAGATGCTCGACCACGTGATCGACCAGGTCGAGCACGAGGTGCCCTGGCGACCCGGATCGCGTGAGCTTCTCCTGTCCCTCCGCGAGGCCCACGTGCCGTGTGCGCTGGTGACGATGTCCTACACGCGGTTCGTCAAGCCGATCCTGGAGAGCCTGCCGGTGGGGACTTTCAGCGCAGTGGTCACCGGTGACAGCGTGGCCCGAGGGAAGCCGCACCCGGAGCCGTATCTGACCGCTGCTCGTGAGCTCGACGTACTCGCGGGCGAGTGCCTGGCCATCGAGGACTCCGATACGGGGGCGACGTCGGCCGAGGCGGCCGGGTGCACCGTGCTCTGCGCACCTCTGCATGTGGAGGTCCCGCCCGGCCCGCGGCGGGTGTTCACCGACTCGCTCGTCGGTCTCTCCGCCGCCTCGACGCTGCCCCGCTGAGCCGGCTCGTCCGCGGCGGGGACGGTCCCCGACCGGGCAATCGTTGTGCGATCGGGACCTCAGGGAGAGCGGGCGGTGATGGACCCCACCCCGGCCAGGGACTATGTTCTGCGGACGAACGCGCCCGGTCGGAGTGGGGCCGGCGTTGGCACACCTGAAGAACAACGAGGGGATGACTCGTGATCCGACACAAACTCGTGGCCGTGGCAGGGGCGGGCGCACTCGCCCTGGCCCTGGCGGCCTGCGGCGGCAGTGACGACAGCAGCGGAGGGACCGACACCGGCTCCGGTGGGACGGGAGATCCGTGGATCCTCGGCACCACCGACACGGTGACCGCCCTCGACCCGGCCGGCTCCTACGACCTGGGGTCGTCCACGCTGGAGTACAACCTGTACCAGACGCTGGTGACGGTCCCGCCGAACTCGTCCGAGATCGTCGGTGACGCCGCCGACAAGTGCGAGTACGGCGACCCGCAGACGCTCACGTGCACGCTGAAGCCGGGCGAGAAGTTCTCCAACGGTGACGACCTGACCTCCGAGGACGTGAAGTACAGCTTCGAGCGCGCGATCAAGATCCAGGACGCCAACGGCGCCGCGATCTATCTGCTGGGCAGCATCACGGACACCGCCAAGGACGGCACCGTGACGCTGAACAAGGGCGCGATCGAGACGCCGGACGCCACGACGGTGGTCTTCCACCTCGACCACCCCGACACCACGTTCCAGTACGTCCTCACCTACCCGGGTGCGGCGGCGATCGTGGACCAAGAGGTGTTCCCCGCCGACAAGAAGCTCGACGACGACAAGATCATCGGCTCCGGCCCCTACAAGCTGGACTCGTACAAGGCCGGCGACACGGCCGCGGTTTCGATCAACCCGAACTACACAGGTCCGAACCCCGGCCAGACGGACCAGGTCTTCGTCAAGTACTACACCGAGCCGTCGGCGCTGAAGCTCGCGGCGAAGGGCGGAGAAGTAGACGTCGCCTGGCGCAGCCTGGCGCCGACCGACATCACCGAGCTCAAGGGCGACTCGAACGTCACCGTGGCGACCGGCAAGGGCTCGGAGATCCGCTACTGGGTCTGGAAGGTGGACGGTCCGGTCGGCAAGAACGCGGCCATCCGGCAAGCCGCAGCCCAGGTCTTCGACCGCGATGCCATCGCCAAGGACGCCTACGACGGGACCGTCGACCCGCTGTACTCGATCGTGCCTCCGGGCTACGGCGGCGCGAACGAGGCGTTCAAGGACAAGTACGGCACGCCGGACAAGGCCAAGGCCGCACAGATCCTCAAGGACGCCGGCATCAGCACGCCGGTGAACCTGACGGTGGGCTGGACGCCGACGCACTACGGTCCGAGCACCGAGGACGAGGCCAACGAGGTCAAGCGCCAGCTCGACGACAGCGGTCTGTTCAACGTGACCCTGAAGAGCACCGAGTGGGAGCAGTACCAGACCATCTACAAGGAGGGGGCCTACGACCTCTTCATCCTGGGCTGGTTCCCCGACTACCCGGACGGTGACGACTACCTGTCGCCGTTCCTGGTCGACGGCGGCTTCTTCGCGAACGGCTACCACAACGCCAAGGCGAACAAGCTCGTCGCCCAGGAGCAGGGGACGGACGACCAGGCCAAGCGGGAGAAGATCTTCGGTCAGCTCCAGGACATCGCGGCCACGGACGTCCCGTTCATCCCCTCGTGGGTCGGCCAGAACACCGCGGTGTACGGCGCGGGCATGAAGGGCGTCGAGGACACCCTCGACCCGTCGTTCATCTTCCGGTTCTGGCTCGTCACGAAGAACGGCTAACGACCGAAAGCACCAGGTCGTGGGGAGAGGCCCGAGTGGTCTCTCCCCATGACTCGTGCCAGGAGGCCATCACCCCATGAGTCGTGCTGGAGCGGGTTCCCTGCCGCGCTACATCCTGCAGCGCATCCTGCTGGTGATTCCGATGATCTGGGTCATCCTCACGCTCGTCTTCCTTGTCATGCGGGTCGCCCCGGGCGACCCGGTCTCGGCGGCCCTCGGCGGCAAGCTCGACGCGGACCAGCTCGCGCAGCGCCGCGCGCAGTTGGGGTTCGACCGCCCGTTGATCGCTCAGTACTGGGACTACCTGTCCTCGGTGGCGCACCTCGACTTCGGAAAGTCCTTCAGCGACAACCAGCCGGTGCTCACGGTGGTCCGCGACAACGGGGGAGCCACGCTGACCCTCACCCTCGCGGCGTTCGTGGTCGCCCTGGTGGTCGGCATCCCGCTCGGACTGGTGGCCGGCCGCTACCGCGACTCGTTCCCCGATGCGCTGATCCGGCTGTTCGGCATCCTGAGCTACGCGGCGCCGATCTTCTTCGTCGGGTACCTGCTCCAGGCGTACGTCGCCGAACCGCTCGGGCTGCCGACCTCCGGTGACTCCAGCCCGATCACGAGCTTCGAGATCAAGCTGCATCCGAAGACCCACATCCTCTTGGTCGACGCCGTCCTCAGCGGGAACGGTGCCGCGATCGAGGACGTGCTCAAGCATCTCGTCCTGCCCGCGGCCACCCTCGGCCTGCTGATCTGCGGCGTCTTCATCCGGCTGGTGCGAGTCAACATCCTGCAGACCAACCAGGCGGACTACGTGGAGGCAGCCGAGGCGAGGGGGATCCGACGCCGCAACGTGACCTGGCGCCACGCCTTCCGGAACGCACTGGTCCCGGTCATCACCGTGGTCGGCCTGCAGTTCGCCCTGCTGCTCGGCGGAGCGGTACTCACCGAGTCCACCTTCAACTGGCCCGGGCTCGGCCAGAAGCTCGTCCAGTACATCAACGACCGCGACTACGTCGCCGTGCAAGGCATCATCACGTTCTTCGCCCTCGCCGTCGTGCTGATCAGCCTGCTCGTCGACATCGTGAACGCGCTCATCGACCCGCGAGTGAGGTACTGATGCGACGCGTCCTCTCCATCCTCGCCAAGCCCTTCACCGAGACGACCGGGCTCGCGCGCTGGATGCTCATCGTCGGCGTCGCACTCACGGCGGTCTTCGTGATCTGCGCGATCTTCGCACCCTGGCTCGCGCCCTACGGCTTCGCACAGTCCTCGGAGCACGGCGTCAGGTTCCAGAAGCTCGCACACCCGAGCTCGTCGCACCTGTTCGGCACCGACCGGCTCTTCTTCGACGTGTTCTCTCGGATGATCTGGGGCGCTCGCACGGCCCTCGAGGTCGTCATCCTCTCGATGGCCGTGTGTGTGTTCATCGGCGTCCCCCTCGGGTTGGCGTCCGGTTACTACGGCGGCTGGTTCGACCGGATCATGGTGCTGATCATGGACGCGTTCTACGCGTTCCCCTCGTTCCTCCTGGCGATCGTGTTCTCGTTCCTGCTCACCAACGCGTTCGGCGGCAGCGTGATCGCGGTGTCCCTGTCGCTGTCGGCGATCTACATCCCGCAGTACTTCCGGGTCGTCCGCAACACGACGCTCAGCGCGAAGGAGGCGACGTACGTCGAGGCGGCGCGCGCGATCGGTGCCTCCGACTTCACGATCATGCGCCGCTACCTCTTCGGGAACGTCATCCAGAGCGTCCCGGTGCTCGGCACCCTGAACGCCGCCGACGCCATCCTGACCCTCGCCGGTCTCGGCTTCCTGGGGCTCGGCATCCAGTCGACCGACGCCGCCGAGTGGGGGCACGACCTGAACCGCGCGTTGGCCGATGCCGGCTCGGGGGTCTGGTGGACCGGCCTCTATCCCGGTCTGGCCATCGTGTTGCTGGTGACCGGGTTGACGCTGGTGGGGGAGGGCCTCAACGAGACCCTCAACCCGACGTTGCGTCGCCGCCGGCTGCTGCCGGTCGTGATGCCGCCACGGAACGCCAGCGCTCAGGGCCAGGAAGGGCAGAGCTGACATGGCCATCGACCTGAGTGACGAGGCGGTCGCCGCGCGTCCCGACGAGCCGGTGATCTCGGCTCGCGACGTCCGGGTCTGGTACGGCACCACCCGCGGCGCGATCCGAGCCGTGGACGGCGTGAGCTTCGACCTGGCGCCCGGGGAGACCCTCGGGCTGGTCGGCGAGTCCGGCTGCGGCAAGTCGACGCTCGGCCGCGGGCTGATGGGACTGCTGCCGGAGGGCGCGAAGCGCGACGGCGAGGTGCTCTTCCGCGGCCGCGACATCTTCTCGCTGAGCCCGAAGGCCTCCTACCAGCTCCGCGGCCGCGAGCTCGGGATGATCTTCCAGGAGCCGCTCACGCGGCTGAACCCCCTGATGCGGATCTCCCAGCACTTCGAGGAGACCATCAAGCAGCACGAGCCCGACCTGTCCAAGGACGAGATCCGCGATCGCGCCCTCGAGGTCCTCCGGCTGATGGGCATCCCGCCGACGCGCTACAAGTCGTATCCCCACGAGTTCTCCGGTGGCATGCGCCAGCGGTTGATGATCGCGCTGGCCCTCGTGCTCCGCCCGGCATTCGTCGTGGCGGACGAGCCCACGACGGCGCTCGACGTCCTCGTCGAGGCCCAGATCGTGCAGATCCTCAACGACCTGCGCCGCAACTTCCAGACCTCGTTGCTGCTGATCACCCACAACGTCGGCATCGTCGCGGAGGCCTGCGACCGAGTCGCGGTGATGTACGCCGGCCGGATCGTCGAGCAGGGCAAGGTCGCCGACGTCTTCAAGCACCCGCAGCACCCCTACACCCGCGAGCTGCTGCGCTCGACCATCTCGTTGACGACGACGGGCCTCAACTTCATCCCGGGGGCACCTCCGGACCTGGTGGACCCGCCCGACGGATGCCGGTTCCACCCGCGCTGCCCCGACGCGATGAACGTGTGCGCGACCAAGAACCCCGTCAACGTCGAGCGTCGGGACGGCGGCCGGGTCGAGTGCTGGCTCGCCGGGCCCGAGGACCAGATCCCGTCCGGCGGGAAGCAGCCGCTCAAGCAGGAGGAGCTGACCGTTGCCGACGAAGCCTGACACGTCGCCCGTCACTGCGAGCGGGTCGGACACCCTGGTGGAGGTGCGCGACCTGTCCGTGCACTTCGAGCTGCGCGGAGGCACGCTGTCGCGGCTCCTCGGGCGCGACACCGGCACGATCAAGGCGGTCGACGGCATCGACCTCGCGCTGCGTCCCGGCGAGGTCGTCGGGCTGGTCGGTGAGAGCGGCAGCGGGAAGTCGACGCTCGGGCGTGCCCTGCTCGGCCTGGTACCGGCGACGTCGGGCTCGGTCCACCTGCGCGACCAGGACCTCGCGGACCTGAGCCGCCGTCAGCTCCGCGACATCCGGAGCGTGGTGCAGATGGTCTTCCAGGACCCGAACGCCGCCCTCAACCCGTCGATGACCGTCGAGGAGGCCGTCGGCGACGCCCTGCGCGTGCACGGCATGAAGTCGGCCACCGAACGCCGCAAGGGCGTCATCGAGGCACTGGAGCGGGTCGGTCTCTCGCCGGTCGAGCTCTTCTTGACCAAGTACCCCCGTGACCTCTCGGGCGGGCAGAAGCAGCGGGTCGTGCTGGCCCGCGCGATCGTCCTGGACCCCGAGCTCCTCGTTGCCGACGAGCCGGTGTCGATGCTGGACATGAGCGTCCGGGCGAAGATCCTGCAGCTGATGCTCGACCTGAAGCAGGACATGGGGCTGACCTACGTCTACATCACGCACGACCTGGCAACCGCGAAGTACTTCTGCGACCGGATCGCCATCATGTATCTCGGGCGAGTGGTCGAGATCGGCCCGACCGACGAGATCTTCGCGAACCCCCGCCACCCCTACACCAAGGCCCTGCTGGCGGCGATCCCCGAGGCCGACCCCGACAAGATGGTGCCGCGCGACCTGCCCCGCGGTGAGATCCCGGACGCCGCGGAGCCGCCGCTCGGCTGCGCGTTCCATCCCCGCTGTCCCGAGGCTGTGGCGGGCTGCGGTTGGGAGTCCCGCGACCTGCGTGCTCTCGTCGAGGAGCACTGGCTCCGCGCGGATGCGGCGTACGACGAGGAGAAGAAGGTGATCGGCGACCTCGACCGGCTCGACACCCCGTCGACGTCGGCGACCCTCGGCACCGGCGGCAGCGCGGAGGTCCGCGCGATCCTCGACCGGATGAGGGCCGAGGACACCACCGAGCCGTTGTGGTCCGGCGTCACGTCGATCGAGGACGCCGGCTCCGGGGTCACCGTCCAGTTCGAGCCGGCCCCCGCCCCGGCGCTGCGTCGTGCCGGCGGGGTCGAGGTCGCCTGCGTGCTCTACCCGGAGACCGAGACCGACGCCAAGGCGGCGGCACCGACTGACGGGTCGGACGCGACGGGTTGAACCCTGTCGTCCTCGTGGGTCGTAGTACCAGCGACCAATGGTGACCGCGACCCGCGCCACGGGATCCTGGTGTCCTCAACAAAGGACTCGAGGGAGCTCAGACATGTTCAGCCGAACCACACTTGCCGGAGCGGCGATCGCGGCACTCACACTGCCGGTGGCGCTGGTGGCGCCAGCAGTCGCCTCACACGGTGGCGGCGGCGGTGACGACGTACGCACCAGCGGCGGGTGCTCGGGCAGCGCCCACTGGAAGCTCAAGGCCAAGCCGGACGACGGACGCCTCGAGGTCGAGGGCGAGATCGACAGCAACGTCTCCGGCCAGCGCTGGACGTGGAAGTTCAAGCACAACGGCAGCGTCTCCGCGCACGGCACCAGGAAGACCGGGGGCCGGAGCGGGTCGTTCGAGGTGGAGCGCCGGTTCACCAACCTCTCCGGCAAGGACCACTTCGACTTCCGAGCCGTGCACCGCGGTCAGGTGTGCCATGGCACGATCTCGTACTGACCCAGACTGAACCGGCCGGCTCGCCCGCCGCGGGAAGGAGCGCCGAGTGACGGCGATGCGGCGCCCATGGGCGAGTCCGCTCGTGCAGTTCGTCATCGCCAGCCTGCTGTTGTTCGGCATCACGTGGTGGGCGACCGGGATCTTCTCCGGACGGGCAGCGAGGTCCGAGGCCATCGCTGACGCGCGCATCACCACGGAGGTGCTGGCCCACTCGGTCGCCGAGCCGGCCATGCCGAAAGGACTGGTCGACGGCGACCCGGGCGCGATCGACCGCTTCGACCGCGAGGTCCTCGACCGGCTGATCGTGGGCGACGTACGCCGGATCAAGATCTGGCGCACCGACGGGACCATCGTCTACAGCGACGAGACCCAGCTGATCGGGCAGACGTTCCGGCTCGACGACGAGCAGCTGAGCGTCCTCGACAGCGGTGACACGGAGGGTGGCCTGTCGGACCTGCAGCGGCGGGAGAACCGGTTCGAGGACGAGGCAGGCGGGCTCCTCGAGGTGTACACGAAGATCCAGTCACCGGAGGGGCAGCCGCTGCTCTTCGAGGCGTACTACTCCGTGCAGGCGGTGAAGGAGAGGTCGGCGCAGGTGTTGACGCCGTTCCGACGCATCACGGCGGGCTCGCTGCTGGCGCTGCTGCTGCTCGGCGTACCCCTGCTCGGGGTCATGACCCTGAGGCTGACGCGGGCTTCGCGAGCTCGTGAGCGCCTGATGCAACGCGCGGTCGACGCGTCGCAGGCCGAGCGCAGGCGGATCGCCCGCGACCTCCACGACGGTGTCGTCCAAGAGCTGGCGGGAACCGCGTTCGCGCTCTCGGGCACGGCCCGCGAGGCCTCCCTTCCACCCGCGCTGAGGGAGGAGCTGACCGGCGCCGGTCGCTCGCTGCGGCACTCCCTGCGGCAGCTGCGATCGCTGCTGGTGGAGATCCACCCCCCGGGCCTGAACGCGAACGGCCTGGGCGCCGCCCTCGAGGACCTCACGTCGTCGGCCGCCTCCGCGGGTATTGCCACCACGGTGTCGGTGAGCGGCGTGGAGGGCGCGCCTGACCACGTCGTCACCCTGGTCTGGCGGGTGGCGCAGGAGGCGATCCGGAACGCCGTGCGCCACGCGCATGCATCCACGCTCGACGTCGAGGTCCGCGGTGACGAGCGTCGGGTGCGCCTCGTCGTACGCGACGACGGAGTGGGGTTCGACCGGTCCGAGCCGGTGGCGGAGCCTTCCTACGGACTCCGGGGACTGCAGAGCCTGGTCGAGGACGGTGGTGGCCGGGTGGAGGTCGAGTCGAGCCCCGGGGCTGGTACGACGGTGCGAATGGCGGTGGAACGACGGTGACGAACAAGATCCGGGTCGTGATCGTGGACGACCACGCGATGCTGCGCGCCGGGCTGGAACAGCTCCTCGGCGGGGAGGCGGACCTCGAGGTCGTCGGGAAGGCTGCCTCCGGGGACGAGGCCATCACGCTCGTCCGCGAGCTGCGACCCGACGTGGTGCTGATGGACCTCCAGATGCCCGGCGTGGACGGCGTCAGCGCCACCCGCGTGATCGTCAGCGAAGAGCTCGCCGACGTCCTCGTGCTCACGTCGTACTCCGACGCCGAGCGGATCGTGGGAGCCCTCGACGCCGGCGCTCTCGGCTACCTGCTCAAGGACGCCGAGGCGGACGAGGTGCTCCGCGGCATCCGGGCGGTGGCGCGGGGAGAGTCGCCGATCGACCCGAAGGCGGCCCGTGAGCTGCTCGGCGCCCGGCGTACGACGAGCGTGGCGGCCGCCGACCTCACGCCGCGGGAGAGCGAGGTGCTCGGCCTGGTGCGCGAGGGCCTGGCCAACAAGCAGATCGCACGCCGCCTCGGGATCTCCGAGCGCACCGTCAAGGCGCACCTCACGTCGACGTTCCAGCGGATCGGCGTCGTGGACCGCACCCAGGCGGCGCTGTGGGCGGAACGGAACGGAGTCTGATCAGGCCACGTCGTCGCCGGTGAGCTCACCCGAGTCACCGGCGCGGTCGGGCAGCGGCGGAGGCGTGCCCCCGAACTCGGGACACAGGGACTGGAACGAGCACCAGTCGCACAGCTTGGACTTGTGGGGCCGCCAGTCGCCCGACTCCTGGGCACGCGCGATCGCACGCCAGATCGCCTCGACCTTCCGTTCGGTGGCGAGCAGGTCGGCCTCGTCCGGGACGTAGCGCAGCATCTCGGCGTTGCCGAGGTAGACCAGCTGCAACATCGCCGGGACGACACCGCGGGTGCGCCAGATGACCAGGGCGTAGAACTTCATCTGGAACAGCGCCTTGGCCTCGAACATCTCGCCCGGTGACCGGCCGCTCTTGTAGTCCACCACTCTGATCGCCCCGTCGGGGGCGATGTCGATGCGGTCGACGAAGCCACGCAGCAGCAGCTTGGAGTCGAGGAGCGCCTCGACGTAGAGCTCCCGATCGGCCGGCTCGAGCCGCCGCGGGTCCTCGAGCGTGAAGTAGGCGTCGAGCACGGTGCGGCACGACGCGAGCCACTCGCCGACGTCGCGGCCGTCCTCGGCGAACAGCTCGGCGAGCTCCGGCTCCTCCTCGAGCAGTGCGTCCCAGGTCGGCGCCAGGAGGTCGCGCGCCTGCTCGGGTGTGCGGGTCGGCGAAGGGAGATCGAAGAGGTCCTCGAGCACCTTGTGCACGAGGGTGCCGCGGAGGGCGTCGACGGACGGCTCCTCGGGCAGGCGGTCGATCGTGCGGTAGCGGTAGAGCAGCGGGCACGACATGAAGTCGGAGGCCCGGCTCGGGGAGAGCGCTCCGAGCACGTCGACACCGTCCACCGGGGTGGATCGCACCTCGGCCGGGGAGGCCGCAGGCGGGTGAGTGGTGCTCATGTCGACGAATCTAGGCGAGACCACGGACAGGGGCCGGTACGCCGCGCCCTCGACGGCGCCGTACCGCCGATCCCGAGGGGGTGGGTCGGCTAGCCTCGACGCATGAGCGACGACCGCGCAACCCGCGGCCCCGCACCTCGTCCTCCGGGCACGTTCAAGGTGGGGTCCATCGCGGGCAGCGACGTGCTCGTGAGTGGGTCCTGGTTCCTGGTCGCCGGGCTCATCGCGGTGATCACGGCGCCGGCGATCGAGCAGGCGGAGCCGGGTCTGGGCGGCCTGAAGTACGTCGGCGGTCTCGCGCTCGCGGTCCTGCTCTACCTCTCGGTCCTCGCTCACGAGGCGTCGCACGCCTACATGGCGCGTCACTACGACCTGCCCGTCTCCCACATCACTCTGCAGTTCTTCGGTGGGATGACCTCGATCGAGGGTGAGCCGGACAGCCCGCGCCAGGAGTTCTGGGTGTCGGTCGTCGGGCCGCTGTCATCGCTCGCGGTAGCCCTGGTCGCGTTCCTGGCCTACCTGGTGGCGCCCGACGGCTTGATCGGGCTGGCGTTCTCCGGCTTGGCCTGGACCAACCTGTTCGTCGGCATCGTCAACCTCGTGCCCGGGCTGCCACTGGACGGCGGCCGCATCCTCAAGGCCCTGGTGTGGGGCGCGAGCGGTGACACCCACCGCGGCACGATCGTGGCCGCCTGGTGCGGGCGGATCGTCGCCCTGCTCGCGATCGGCTGGCCCTTCCTGACCTCGGCGCTCTTCGGTGGCAAGCCCAGCGTCGTCGACTTCGTGTTCGCCGGCGTGATCTCGATCTTCCTCTGGAGCGGCGCGACCCATGCGCTCGAGTCGGCCCGGGTGCGGTCCCGGCTTCCCTATCTCGTCGCCCGCGACCTCGCCCGGCGTACCCTCACCGTCCCGAGCGACCTGCCCCTGGCCGAGGCCGTACGCCGCGCCCAGGAGGCGCAGGCGGGCAGCATCGTCACCGTGACGTCGGGCGGGACACCCGTCGGCGTCGTGAACGAGGCCGCGCTGCTCTCCGTGCCGGCCGACCGCCGGGCGTGGGTGCCGGTGTCCTCGGTGGCGCGGACCATCGAAGTCGGCCTCCAGCTGCCCGCCGGCATCGGCGGTGAGGAGCTGATCCGAGCCATCAGCGCCCGCCCGGCCGGCGAGTACCTCCTCCTCGACGCCGACGGCAGCATCTTCGGCGTGCTCTCGACCGCGGACGTCGACCGCGCCTTCCGCGCGACTGCGTGACGGGTGCAGCTCTCCCGCTAGCCTCCCCGACATGTCCGACCAGCAGGATCAGCCCGCGCATCCCGACGTCCCTCCGGACGCCTGGGCCGGCGTGCACCGTGGGCCCTTGCGTGCGGGGGAGTGGGTCCGCCTGACCGACCAGAAGGGGCGACGTCACAACTTCGAGCTGGAGCCCGGGAAGCGCTTCTTCTCCAACCGTGGCCACCTGGACCACGACGACCTGATCGGCCGGGAGGAAGGTTTCGCCGTCAGCTCGTCGGCGGGAGGGGAGTACCTCGTCTTCCGGCCGCTCATGAGCGAGTTCGTCGTCTCGATGCCGCGGGGCGCGGCCGTCGTCTACCCCAAGGACGCCGCCCAGATCGTGGCGATGGCCGACGTGTTCCCGGGCGCAGACGTGATCGAGGCCGGCGTGGGCTCGGGTGCCCTCACCTGCTCGCTCCTGCGGGCGGTGGGCCGGCACGGCACGGTGTCGTCGTACGAACGTCGCGAGGAGTTCGCGGACGTCGCCCGCCGCAACGTGACCCAGTTCTTCGGTGGCGACCACCCGGCGTGGCGACTCACGCTGGGCGACCTGGCCGAGCAGCTGCCCGTGTCCGGGGAGCGAGCGGACCGGGTGATCCTCGACATGCTGGCCCCCTGGGACTGTCTCGACGCCGCGGCCGGCGCCCTCCGGCCGGGCGGCATCCTCTGCGCGTACGTCGCCACCACGACCCAGCTCTCGCGCTTCGTCGAGACGGTCCGCGTGCACGGCGGCTTCACCGAGCCCCAGGCGTGGGAGTCGCTCGTGCGTGACTGGCACGTCGAGGGCCTGGCGGTGCGACCCGGTCACTCGATGATCGGGCACACGGCGTTCCTCGTCACCGCGCGACGCATGGCGCCGGGGGAGCGTCCACCGATGAAGAAGCGTCGCCCCGCGCCGGGTGCCTACGGTCCCGACTACACGGGTCCGCGGCCGGCCGGCGTACCGGAGGATCCGGCAGCGGAGTGACGGGCCGGGCGCCCCCGGGTCCCGGCACGGCGAGCCGCACGGATCCTGAACGCCGAGATCAAATCGTGAGAAACGCGACCCGATTCTCGCGTGCGAGCACACCTCGGACGAGTAGGGTCGAAACAGGAGGTGAGATCCATGAACAGTGGTCAGGACGCCTCGAACGCTGCGTCCGAAGATGGAGGACGTGGCGCCCGCGAGCTCGCCGAGCAGGTGCAGTTCCTCGAGTCCGAGGTCACCGACCTGCGCCGTCGGCTGTCCGACGCACCCGGCCACTCCCGCGGCCTGGAGCTGCGTCTCGCCGACACGCAACGCTCGCTCTCCGCGGTCACCTCGCAGAACGAACGCCTCGCCCAGACTCTCCGCGAGGCCCGCGACCAGATCATGAAGCTGAAGGAAGAGGTCGACCGGCTGGCCCAGCCGCCCGCCGGCTTCGGCACCTTCATCCAGCGCAACGAGGACGACTCCGTCGACGTGTTCACCGGCGGACGCAAGCTGCGCGTCAACGTCAGCCCGGCCGTCGAGATCGACACCCTGGTCAAGGGCCAGGAGGTCATGCTCAACGAGGCTCTCAACGTCGTGGCCGCGCTCGCCTTCGAAGAGGTCGGCGAGGTCGTGATGTTCAAGGAGCTCCTCGCCGACGGCGAGCGCGCCCTCGTGATCGCCAACGCCGACGAGGAGCGCGTCGTCCGCCTGGCCGACCCTCTCAAGGCCGACACCCTGCGCGCCGGCGACTCGCTGCTGCTCGACCAGCGGGCGGCGTACGCCTATGAGCGGGTGCCGAAGTCCGAGGTCGAGGAGCTGATCCTCGAAGAGGTGCCGGACATCGCCTACGAGTCGATCGGTGGCCTCGTCGCCCAGATCGACGCGATCCGCGACGCGGTCGAGCTGCCCTACCTCCACCCGGAGCTGTTCACCGAGCACCAGCTGAAGCCGCCCAAGGGTGTGCTGCTCTACGGTCCTCCCGGGTGTGGCAAGACGCTGATCGCCAAGGCCGTCGCGAACTCCCTGGCCAAGAAGGTCGCCGCGCGCACGGGCCAGGAGGGGAAGTCCTACTTCCTCAACATCAAGGGCCCCGAGCTGCTCAACAAGTACGTCGGCGAGACCGAGCGCCACATCCGGCTCGTGTTCCAGCGGGCGCGGGAGAAGGCCAGCCACGGCACGCCCGTGATCGTGTTCTTCGACGAGATGGACTCGCTGTTCCGCACCCGCGGCTCGGGTGTCTCCTCCGACGTCGAGAACACCATCGTCCCGCAGCTGCTGAGCGAGATCGACGGCGTCGAGGCTCTGGAGAACGTCCTGGTGATCGGTGCGTCCAACCGCGAGGACATGATCGACCCGGCCATCCTCAGGCCCGGTCGCCTCGACGTGAAGATCAAGATCGAGCGCCCCGACGCCGAGTCCGCCCGCGACATCTTCAGCAAGTACCTCCTGCCGTCGCTCCCGTTGCACGCCGACGACCTCGCCGAGTTCGGTGGCAATCGCGACGCGTGCGTCGAAGGCATGATCCAGGCCACGGTCGAGCGGATGTACACCGAGACCGAGGAGAACCGATTCCTGGAGGTCACCTACGCCAACGGTGACAAGGAGGTCCTCTACTTCAAGGACTTCAACTCCGGCGCGATGATCCAGAACATCGTCGACCGTGCCAAGAAGATGGCGATCAAGGACTTCCTCGAGCACGACCAGCGCGGCCTGCGCGTGCAGCACATGCTCCAGGCCTGCGTGGACGAGTTCAAGGAGAACGAGGACCTGCCCAACACCACCAACCCGGACGACTGGGCCCGCATCTCCGGCAAGAAGGGCGAGCGGATCGTGTTCATCCGCACCCTCATCACCGGCAAGCAGGGCACCGAGCCGGGCCGCTCGATCGACACGGTCCCGAACACCGGCCAGTACCTCTGAGACCCTCGGCTCCCCAGATGCTCGTGGCCTGATCGAGCCAGACCACTGGCCCGTTCGGGCCATGGGCAGCCCGGGGTGGGTCCCGGAGACTTTGGGCGACATTCCGTCTCCCGAAGGGAACCCCCCATGCTTCGTCGTCCACCCCTCCGCGCCGTTCTCGCGACCGGAGCCGCCGCCGCGCTGCTCGTCGGCGGCATCAACCTGGCGTCGTACGCGACGACCCACCACGGCACCAGCGGCGCTGGCGGTGGCGCCGGTGCTGGTGCCGCACCCAAGGTGCTCAAGTTCCACCTCGGCGTCCAGAACCAGACCTACAACGGCGGAGCGTTCCGCCTGTACACGGCCAAGGTCCCGAAGGGCAACTACAGCGTCAGCATGAGCGGGGTCTTCGACGACCAGGCCGCGGTGGCGACGGGAGACAGCTACTCGTGCCTGCTCGCGGACAAGAAGGACCTCGTGCGTCAGCTCGGCTCCGGTAGCCCCAACCCGAACTTCAAGCGCATCTATGCCGCTACCGGCCAGGACTTCGACAGCACGGGCAGCTTCAATTTCGGGTTCTTCACCGACACGAACCCTGCTGCGCACGTCGATCGGACGAAGATCGTGTTCGGCTGTGTCTTCAACAGCGGAGGCCCGTACCGGGTCGCCCGCGTGCCCGTCTTCACGTTGACGCCGATCAAGGTCGACAGCCGCTCGGGCAAGCGGTTCATCCCGGCGCCGGTGGCCAAGGCCGACCTGCGAAGGCTGAGCCAAGCCCTGCGCTGACAGGACCCTCTCGAGCTGAGCCCCCGGTCGCATGCGGACCGGGGGCTCGGTCGTCTCGACCCCAGGCCCTGGCTGGTTCGGAAGGACCACGAACCAGCACGCGGCTCATCCGCGCGGCCGAAGGTGAGATCGCCGGCTGACGGTCGGCGTCACCGGCTCGCTCGTGGCGCGTAGGCTCGGCCCGTGACCGTACGACGGGTGATGGGCACCGAGGTCGAGTACGGCATCTCGGTGCAGGGGCAGCCCCATGCCAACCCGATGGTGGCGTGCTCCCAGGTCGTCAACGCCTACGCCAGCGCCACCATCAAGGCCCGTCGGGCGCGGTGGGACTTCGAGGAGGAGTCCCCGTTGCGTGACGCGCGGGGGTTCGACCTGAGCCGCCAGCTCGCCGACCCGAGCCAGCTCACCGACGAGGACCTCGGTCTCGCCAACGTCATCCTCACCAACGGCGCTCGCCTGTACGTCGACCACGCCCATCCCGAGTACTCCACGCCCGAGGTCACGACCCCTCTCGACATCGTCCTCTGGGACAAGGCGGGGGAGCAGGTCATGCTCGACGCCTCGCGGATGGCGGCTCAGACTCCGGGCTCCACGCCGATCAACCTGTACAAGAACAACACCGACAACAAGGGGGCGTCGTACGGCGCCCACGAGAACTACCTGATGCCGAGGTCGACCCCGTTCGGCGACATCGTGCGCCACCTCACGCCGTTCTTCGTGAGTCGCCAGGTCGTCTGCGGCTCCGGCCGGGTGGGGATCGGCCAGGACGGTCGCGACCACGGGTTCCAGCTCAGTCAGCGGGCCGACTACTTCGAGGTGGAGGTCGGGCTCGAGACGACGCTCAAACGCCCGATCATCAACACCCGCGACGAGCCGCACGCCGATCCCGAGAAGTACCGGCGGCTGCACGTCATCATCGGCGATGCCAACCTCGCCGAGATCTCGACGTACCTCAAGGTCGGCACGACCTCACTGGTGCTGGCGATGATCGAGGACCGCTTCATCACGACCGACCTGACCATCGACGGCCCGGTCGCCGCCCTCCGTGCGGTCTCGCACGACCCGTCGCTGCGCGAGCAGGTGACGTTGAACGACGGTCGCCGGCTCACCGCGCTCCAGCTCCAGGAGGAGTACCTCGAGCTCGCCCGCAAGTACGTCGACGACCGCATGGGCTCGGATGCCGACCCACAGACCGTCGACGTCCTCGAGAGGTGGGAGTCGGTGCTCACCCGCCTCGCGCAGGACCCGATGCTGTGCGCCCGGGAGCTCGACTGGGTCGCGAAGCTGAAGCTGCTCAACTCCTACCGCGACCGCGACGGCATCGACTGGGACAACGCCAAGCTGCAGCTCATCGACTACCAGTACAGCGACGTCCGGCCCGACAAGGGGCTCTACCAGCGACTGGTCCAGCTCGGGCGCATCGACCGCTTGCTCACCGACGACGCGGTCGAGCGGGCGATGCACCAGCCGCCGGAGGACACGCGTGCCTACTTCCGTGGCCGCTGCCTGGAGAAGTACGCCGACTCCGTGGCCGCGGCGTCCTGGGACTCGGTGATCTTCGACCTGCCCGGCCGCGAGTCGCTTCAGCGGGTGCCCACGATCGATCCCCTCCGGGGCTCCAAGGCCCACGTCGCCGACCTGATCGACCGCTGTGCGACAGCCGAGGAGCTGTTCCGCGCCCTGACCCGCTGACCGAGCGGTCTCGTGCGGGTCGACCCGGTCAACCCGGTGGTGCCACGGTGACGTCCGCGCGACCGGCCGCGGCCAGCGACTCGGCGACGAACCCGGAGGCCTTGAGCTCCTCGACCAGGTCGTGCAGGAACTCGAGGGTGGCGGCGTCGTGGTTGCGGCGGGTGGCGACCGCCTGGCGGATCTGCATGAAGGCGGGCTCGACCAGCCGGTGGCCGGGGTGGGACCCGAGCCAGGCTGCGGCCGGCTGGCGGATGCCCGCACCGACCTCGAGCGACTGCTCGGCGAACACCTCCACGCCCTCGTCCCCGCGCACGACCTCGGCGGTCGCGAGCTGCCTCGTGAGGAACAGGTCGTAGGCCGACCCTCGCTTCACGCCCACCCGGACGCCGTGCCGATCGACGTCGTCGGGTGACCGCACCGGGCTGTCGGCCGGGACGACGTACACGCCCTCGATCAGGGCGTACGGCGCGGTGAAGGCGAAGTCAGCCTCACGCTCGGGCTCGATGGCGAGGAAGGCGATGTCGACGCGCTGGGTGTGCAGCGCCTCGACGGCCTTGCGGGCGGCGTCGACACAGATCAGCTGCGCCGGCACCCCGAGTCGTGCGGCCACGGCACGGGCGAGGTCCACGGTGATGCCGCTGGGGTGGTCGGGGCTCCCCGCTGCCAGCACGGAGTTCCCCAGGTTGATCGAGGCTCGGAGCACACCGTCGGGGGCGAGATCCGCGGCAACGGGCGGGCCGGGGTCGCTCATCTTCGCCACCCTAGGTCTCGCGGACCAGCGCTCGCCGTGGGGGTCGAACGGCTAGGGTGAATCCATGGCCCAGGAGCAGAAGCAGCCGCGGAAGTCGGGCGAGACCGAGGAGGTCACCGACGTCGCGCCGGAGACCGATGTCTCCGAGCGCAAAGAGGCGCTCGACGACGACGTGGACGCGATCCTGGACGAGATCGACGACGTGCTCGAGACCAACGCCGAGGACTTCGTGAAGTCGTTCATCCAGAAGGGCGGCCAGTAGGGGTGGACGACTCCCGCCTGTCGGCGTCGTTCATGACGCCGGGCACCTCGAGCTTCGCCGACTTCCTGGCGGCGCAGTCACCCGACATGCTGCCGGCGCGCCGCGCCGTACCCCAGGGCCACGCGGGCGACCTGGCGCCGCACGGCACGACGATCGTGGCGGCGACGTTCCCCGGGGGAGTCGTGATGGCCGGTGACCGGCGGGCGACGATGGGCAACATCATCGCCCAGCGCGACATCGAGAAGGTCTTCCCGGCCGACGAGTACTCCTGCGTCGGCATCGCGGGCACCGCCGGCCTGGCGGTCGAGCTGGTGCGCCTGTTCCAGACCGAGCTCGAGCACTACGAGAAGATCGAGGGGATGACGCTGTCCATGGACGGCAAGGCCAACCGGCTGGCCGGCCTCATCCGCTCGAACCTCGGGATGGCCATGCAGGGGCTCGCGATCGTCCCGTTGTTCGCCGGTTTCGACGTCTCGGTCGGTCAAGGGCGCATCTTCAGCTACGACGTCACGGGCGGTCGTTACGAGGAGACCGCCTTCTACTCGGTGGGCTCCGGCTCGTTGTTCGCGCGTGGAGCACTGAAGAAGCTGTATCGCCCCGACCTGGCGGAGAGCGACTGCGTGACGGCGCTGATCCAGGCGCTGTACGACGCCGCCGACGACGACTCCGCCACCGGCGGGCCCGACCTCACGCGCCGGATCTTCCCGGTCGTGCAGGTGGTCACCGCGGAAGGTGGCCGGCGGATCCCCGACTCCGACGTCGCCCAGATCGCCGATGCCGTGATCGCGGGCCGGATGAACCGTCCCGACGGCCCGGCCGCGCCCCTCACCTGATCGTGTCTCGACAGGCTCGACAACCGGAGAAGCCATGAGTATGCCGTTCTACGTCTCGCCCGAGCAGCTGATGAAAGACCGGGCGGACTTCGCGCGCAAGGGCATCGCCCGCGGCCGGTCGGTGGTCGCGGTCCAGTACGCCGACGGGATCCTGTTCGCGTCGGAGAACCCGTCGCAGGCGCTGCACAAGGTCAGTGAGATCTACGACCGCATCGCGTTCGCCGCGGTCGGCCGCTACAACGAGTTCGAGAACCTACGCATCGCGGGCGTCCGCCTCGCCGACATGCGCGGCTACGCCTACGACCGGCGCGACGTCACCGGACGCGGCCTCGCGAACGCCTACGCCCAGACGCTGGGCACGATCTTCAGCAGCGGTGGCGAGAAGCCCTACGAGGTGGAGATCTTCGTCGGCGAGATCGGCGACACTCCGGCCGACGACAGCATCTACCGGTTGACCTACCAGGGTCAGGTGACCGACGAGCACCAGTACGCCGTGATGGGCGGCGCCGACGACTCGGTGGCGACGTACCTCGAGGAGCACTACATCGAGAACGCCTCCCTGTCCGATGCCCTCCACGTCGCGGTCGCCGCGCTGGGTCAGGGTGCCGCGGAGAACGGCACCCCCGACGTGGACCGGGTCATCCCCGCCTCAGCGCTCGAGGTGGCGGTGCTCGACCGCACCCGCCAGCAGCCGCGGAAGTTCCTCCGTCTGGTGCCGGCTCGCCTCGAGGCGCTCCTCGGCGATCGGGGTCCTGAGACGCCCGTGTCCGCAGCGCCCGCAGAGGCGCCACCGGCCGCTCCGGCCGAGGCCGAGATCGATCCCACAGACCTCCCCACCGATCCCGACGACTCCGATCCCGGGACCTGACCCGCCGGGACGTCCGTCGCCCCATGTGGCGGACGCCGTAGTCTGAACGCGTGGACCGCCGGATCTTCGGGATCGAGAACGAGTACGGCGTCACGTGCACGTTCAAGGGACAGCGCCGGCTGAGCCCCGACGAGGTGGCTCGCTACCTGTTCCGCAAGGTGGTCAGCTGGGGCCGCAGCTCCAACGTGTTCCTCCGCAACGGCGCGCGGCTCTACCTCGACGTCGGCAGCCACCCCGAGTACGCCACCCCCGAGTGTGACGACGTCGGCGAGCTGGTCACGCACGACAAGGCGGGGGAGCGGGTCCTCGAGGGTCTGCTCAAGGACGCCGAGCAGCGGCTGCACGACGAGGGCATCGCCGGCGAGATCTACCTCTTCAAGAACAACACCGACTCGGCCGGCAACTCCTACGGCTGCCACGAGAACTACCTGGTCAGCCGCGCGGGTGAGTTCAACCGCCTGGCCGACGTCCTGATCCCGTTCCTGGTCACCCGGCAGATCGTCGTGGGCGCCGGCAAGGTCACGCAGACCGCTCGCGGCGCGTCGTACGCCGTGAGCCAGCGCGCCGAGCACATCTGGGAGGGCGTCAGCAGCGCGACCACGCGGTCGCGGCCGATCATCAACACCCGCGACGAGCCGCATGCGGACGCCGAGCGGTTCCGGCGGCTGCACGTGATCGTCGGCGACTCCAACATGAGCGAGACCACGACCATGCTCAAGGTCGCGAGCTGCGACCTGGTCCTCCGGATGATCGAGGAGGGCGTGGTGATGCGCGACCTCACGATGGAGAACCCGATCCGGGCCATCCGCGAGATCAGCCACGACGTCACCGGGCAACGCAAGGTGCGCCTGGCCAACGGTCGCGAGGCGAGCGCGCTCGACATCCAGCACGAGTACCTCGCCAAGGCCCGGAACTTCGTCGATCGGCGCGAGATCTCGACGCCGATCATCGAGCAGGCCCTCGACCTGTGGGAGCGCGGCCTCAAGGCCGTGGAGTCCGACGACCTGAGCCTGGTCGAGCGCGAGCTCGACTGGGTGATCAAGTGGAAGCTGATCGACCGTTACCGCGCCAAGCACGGCCTGCCGCTGGGGCACCCGCGGATCGCCCAGCTCGACCTCGCCTACCACGACATCCGGCGTGACCGCGGCCTCTACTACCTGCTCGAGCGCCGCGGGGCCGTCGCCCGGGTGACCTCTGACCTGAAGATCTTCGAGGCGAAGTCGGTGCCCCCGCAGACGACGAGGGCGCGGCTCCGCGGCGAGTTCATCCGCAAGGCACAGGAGCGCCGGCGCGACTTCACCGTGGACTGGGTCCACCTCAAGCTCAACGACCAGGCGCAGCGCACCGTTCTCTGCAAGGACCCGTTCCGGGCGTACGACGAGCGAGTCCAGCGCCTGATCGACGGGATGTAGCGCACCCGACGGCGGCCCGCCCTCGATTCAGAGGGGCAACCGCGGGGCGGCTAGGGTGAATCGACCCGCGCCGTCTTCTCGAAGGGCCCCTTGTGCACACCCGATCACACGTCCGTCTGCTCACCGCTGCCCTGGTGGCCGCCGCCGTCGTCCTGGCCGGCTGCGGGAGCGACGACAGCAGCAGCAGCAAGAGCGACTCCAGCCCGTCCGGCAGCAGTAGCGGCAAGGGCTGGGACACCGCCGAGGTCTCCGGCGCGGTCGGGACCGAGGCCACCGTGAAGTTCGACGGTGAGGTGACCGACTCGACCCAGACGACGAAGGTGCTCGAGGAGGGCGACGGCGACACGGTGAACGAGGGCGACTCGCTGATCCTGCAGACCGTGATCGCCGACGGCCTCACCCAGAAGACCGTGGCGAGCTCCTACACCGACCACCAGCCGCAGGTCGTGAGCCTCAGCAGCCAGGTGCAGAAGCTGTTCCTGGACGCGTTGTCGGGGAGGACCATCGGTTCGCGGGTGGCCGTGTACGCGCCGGCCGAGGCCATCTTCGGGGCGGCCGGCAACCCCCAGCTGGGGATCAGCCAGAAGGACCCGATCGTGATCGTCTTCGACCTGGTCGGGCAGCCGGTGACGAAGCCCGACGGCAAGAAGCACGCCGCTCCGTCGTGGTTCCCGACCATCGACAAGACGAAGGGTGTCGTCTCCGGGCTGGGCTTCAAGGGCACGCCCAAGCCCGACGGCAAGCTCCGCTCGGCCACGCTCCGCGACGGCACGGGGCCGGTGGTGAAGAAGGGTCAGACGGTCTTCGCCCGCTACCTGGGCCAGGTCTACGACGCCAAGAAGCCCTTCGACGAGAACTTCAGTGGCACGGATCCCGCGGGGTTCCTGCTCAAGTCCGGCGCCGGAGGAGTGATCGCCGGATGGGTGAAGACGCTCGCCGGCCAGCACGTCGGCAGCGAGGTCGTGATCGCCATCCCGCCGAAGGACGGCTACGGGAAGCAGGGCAACTCCCAGGCCGGCATCAAGGGGACCGACACGCTGTACTTCGTGGTCGACATCGTCGGGGCCGCCTGAGCAGGATGTGCGGCATGCCCTTCCGGAGCTCCGCGGTGTGTCGCAGGTGAGCGCGACCAAGACCGAGCGTCTGCTCAACCTGCTCATCATGCTGCTGGTGCAGCGGCACTACGTCTCCAAGGAGCGCATCCGCGAGATCCTGTACGCCGACGCCCCGTCGACCGACGCCTTCGAGAAGACCTTCGAGCGCGACAAGGACGAGCTCCGCAGCCTCGGTGTGCCGATCGAGGTCGGGCAGATGGACGCCTACTTCGACGACGAACCCGGCTACCGCATCCGTGCGGACCAGTTCGCACTCCCCGAGATCAGCCTGGAGTCCGACGAGGCGCAGGTGGTCGCCCTGGCCACCCGCGTGTGGGACCACGCCCGGCTGGCCGAGGCGACGACCGACGCCGTCGGCAAGCTGACCGCCGCGGGGCTCGACCTCGACCTCGGGGCCCTGGAGATCGCGCAACCGAGGCTGAGCGCCGACGAGCCGTCGTTCGACGTCTTCTGGGAGGCGATCCTGTCCCGGCGGCCGGTCACCTTCGACTACCGGCGGCCCGGCTACGACGAGCCGCTGACCCGGCACCTCGAGCCCTGGGGCGTGGTGCGCTTCTCCGGTCGCTGGTACGTCGTGGGGCAGGACACCGACCGCGGTGAGGAGCGGGTGTTCCGGCTCTCGCGGGTGGTCGGAGTCGCTCGGATGAGCGGCACACCGGGTGCCTTCACCGTGCCGCCCGGTACGGACGTGCGTGATCTCGCCCGTCGCCTGGCTCCCGCGACTCCCGCGGAGGAGGCGGTGGTGCTGGTGCGGCCCGGAGCGGCCGCCGTGCTCCGGCGTACCGCGTCCAGGGTCGAGCCGGACGTCGACGGGCCCGACGAGCAGACTCCCTGGGACCGGCTGCTCCTCTCCGGGGGTGCCCAGGCAGACGAGCTACTCGCTTTCGGGGCGGACCTGTTCGTCGAGTCTCCGCCCGCGCTCCGTGACGAGGTCGTGGAGCGCTTCCGCGCCGGTTCGAGGGCGAGCGCATGAGCACGGCCACGGCCGGTGCCGCCAAGGACCAGGTGGCCCGCCTGCTCCGCCTGGTGCCCTATCTCCACGCGCGTGATCAGGTCTCGCTCGACGAAGCGGCGCGTGCGCTCGGCGTACCGTCCGATCAGCTCGAGAAGGACCTGCGGGTGCTGTTCCTGTGCGGCCTTCCGGGCGGCTACCCCGACGACCTCATCGACGTCGACCTCGACGCCCTCGAGGGCGAAGGCGTCATCCGCGTCTCGAACGCGGACTATCTCGCGCGTCCCCTGCGGCTGACCCCGACCGAGGCCAGTGCCATCATCGTCGCGCTGCGGGCCCTGCGGGCGGGCTCGGCGAAGGAGACCCGCGACGTCGTGGACCGTGCCCTCGCCAAGCTGGAGGCTGCCGCTGCCGGCAGTACGCCGCTGGTCGACCCGGGAGACGACGTCCCGGGCACCGTGGCTCTCCGGGCTCAGCTCGAGGATGCGGTCCGTCGACGTCGACAGGTCCGCATCACCTACTACGTGCCCGCACGCGACGAGGAGTCCGAGCGGGTCGTCGACCCCCACGGCGTCGTGTCCCACCACGGCGTCGCCTATCTCGACGCCTACTGCCACAGCGCCGACGCACCGCGGTTGTTCCGTCTCGACCGCATCCACGAGGCAACCGTGCTGGACTCGGAGATCACCACCGAGCCGCGGGAGCCTCGCGACCTGTCCGACGGCGTGTTCGGTGGTGACGAGGCGACGCCGGTGACGCTGCGGCTCCACCCCGAGGCGCGATGGGTCGAGGAGTACTACGCGGTGGACGCGGTCCGGCCGCGTCCCGACGGCGGGTCGGAGGTCGATCTGCTGGTCGGCGACGAACGCTGGCTCCAACGGCTGCTGCTACGCCTCACGCCGTACGCCGAGGTCGTGTCTCCGGCCCACTACGGAGACGGCGCGGCCGACTCGATCCGCCGGGCTTTGGCCCTTTACGAACACCCCCCGGGCTAGACTGACCACACCAATTCCAGCCATCGAAGCCTCACGTCAGGACCACTTCATGTCTCCCATGCTGATCGGCGACCTCGGCACGCCAGAGCTGCTCATCATCTTGGTGATCGTCGTCCTGGTGTTCGGAGCCTCCAAGCTCCCCGAGCTGGCGCGCGGCAGCGGCCGTGCCCTGCGCATCTTCAAGGCCGAGACCAAGGGCCTGGGCGACGACGACGACGAGGTCAAGACGCAGTCCCAGCTCGAGCTCGAGGCCAAGCAGGCCGCCGAGCGCGAGGCCTTCGAGGCGAAGCAGTCCGCGGAGCGCGAGATGCCGCGCCGCGACGACACCACCGCCTGACCGGCCCCTGAGCGAGAGCGGCGGGTCCCGTGTCGTCCATCGTCGCCTTTGTCGACGTTCTACGCGGAAAGCCACGCAACCCCGTCGGCCCCGACGGCCGGATGGCGCTGTCGGACCACTTCCGTGAGGCACGCGCCCGGCTGATCCGGTCGGCTCTGCTCCTGGTGATCGCGTTCGGCGTGGCGATCTTCTTCTACGACCAGCTGCTCGACCTGGTCAACCGTCCGTATCTCGACGCGCAGCGGGCGCTCCGGAACGACGGGACCAAGACCACGCAGGTGGTGCAGGACGCCACCGGCGGTCTGCTGCTGCAGATGAAGCTGTGCGGCGTGGTCGCCATCATGGCCTCCAGTCCGTACTGGCTGTACCAGATCTGGGCCTTCATCCTGCCGGGACTCCACCCGAGGGAGAAGCGGTACACCCGGATGTTCGCCGCCGTCGCGGGACCGTTGTTCCTCGGCGGCGTGGCGCTGGGCTACTACGTGCTGCCGAAGGGCCTGGAGGTCCTGATCTCCTTCGTGCCCAACAACGTCGAGAGCCTGGTCGACTTCGGACGCTTCTTCTCCTTCGAGATGCGGATGCTGTTGATCTTCGGGGTCTCGATGGAGATTCCGCTCTTCGTGGTGCTGCTGAACTTCGCCGGCGTCGTCAGCGGCCGCGCCCTGGCCAAGCACCGCCCGTGGATCGTCATCGGCACCATGGTGTTCGCCGCCGTGGCGACTCCGTCGACCGACCCGTTCTCGATGTTGATGCTCGCCGTCCCGATGCTGTTCCTGTTTGCGATCTCGGAGATCATCTGCCGGATCTCCGACCGGGTGCGCGGCCGTGGCGCCCATCGCACCGACCAGTGGGCGGACGACGAGCAGTCGCCCCTGTGATGGCCCAGTGACACCTCACCAGAGCCCGTCGTACGCCGAGGTCGACCCCTTCGACCTGCCCGAGTGGCTGGGGGAGAGCGAGGTGACCTGGGAGCCGGAGCGTCCCCTGACCGCCGACCACCGCGTCGCCGGCGCCCTGGCCACCGCCGGTCACGATCCGCTGGCCTGCGACCTCCTGGCCGTGGACGACGCGTACCCCGAGCCGGTGGCGGACGACGAGATCCGGGTGCGAGCCCACCAGGTCTGGCGCCACGGCGAGGTGCTGCTCGCCTCGGACGACGAGCGGATGCTCATGGTGGTGCCCGGGACGCGCCTGGCTCCGGACATCGTCCTGGAGGCCGTCGCCCGGCTCGCGCGCGCGGTCGGCGCACCGTCAGGTGCGTACGCCGTACGCCTCAAGGTCGACTGAGGACGACGTAGGCCGGCGGTCCGGTACGCCACGACGGCACGGAGCACCGCTGCCCGTGTGCGGGCCAGGCGACAGACCCATCGATAGTCTGCGCGCGTGCCGACCAGGGAGATCGCGCTGCTCACCAACCCCACGTCGGGAAAGGGGAAGGGCGCCACGATGCGCGACCGTGCTCTGGAGCGCCTGCGCGGTGCCGGACTGAGCGTGCGCAGCCTGCAGGGACGCGACGCGGCCGAGGCGCTGGTCCTGGCCCGTCAGTGCGTGGCGGACGGCGTGGACGCGCTCGTCGTGTGCGGCGGTGACGGCATGGTGCATCTCGCCGTCCAGGCGCTCGCCGGGACCGGGACACCGCTCGGGATCATCCCGGCCGGCACCGGCAACGACGTGGCCCGCTACTTCGACCTGCCGCGCAAGGACCCGGAGGCGGCCGCGAGCCGCATCGTGGCGGGCAGGACCAGGACGATCGACCTGGCGCGCAGCGGCTCGCAGTACTTCGTGACGGTCATGGCGGCGGGGTTCGACGCCGTCGTGAACGAGCGCGCCAACCGGATGACCTGGCCGAAGGGGCAGATGCGCTACAACATCGCGACGCTGGCCGAGCTGCGGGTCTTCGAGCCCTTGCCCTACACCCTCCAGCTCGACGACCGGCAGGTACAGCTCGAGGCGATGCTGGTCGCGGTCGGCAACGGCCCGTCGTTCGGTGGTGGCCTGCGCATCACCGAGGGCGCCGTTCTCGACGACGGCTACCTCGATGTGGTCATCATCAAGCCGATCACGAAGCCGGATCTCATCCGGACGTACCCGAAGCTCTTCAAGGGCACCCACATCCACCACCCGCAGTACGAGCACCACCTGGTGCGGTCGGTGACGGTCGCAGCGCCGGGCATCGTGTCGTACGCCGACGGCGAGCGCTTCGGACCACTGCCCCTGACCGTCGAGTGCGCCCCGGGCGCGCTTACGGTTCTCGTATGAGCCCTCACCCGGTCTTCGACGCGTTCACCGGGCTGTACGAGTTCGGCCTCGACGCGTTCCAGGTCGAGGCGTGCCACGTCGTCGAGGAGGGCAAGGGGGTGCTCGTCGCCGCGCCGACCGGCTCGGGCAAGACGGTGGTCGGAGAGTTCGCCGTCCATCTGGCGCTGGAGACCGGACGCAAGGCCTTCTACACGACGCCGATCAAGGCTCTGTCGAACCAGAAGTACCACGACCTGGTCACTCGGTACGGAGCCGACCGGGTCGGTCTGCTCACCGGCGACACGTCGGTCAACGGCGAGGCACCCGTCGTGGTGATGACGACCGAGGTCCTCCGGAACATGCTCTACGCCGGCTCCGGCACCCTCACCGGGCTCGGCTACGTCGTCATGGACGAGGTGCACTACCTCGCCGACCGGTCACGGGGGGCCGTCTGGGAGGAGGTGATCATCCACCTGCCCGACTCGGTGGCCCTGGTCTCGCTCTCGGCCACGGTGTCGAACGCGGAGGAGTTCGGCGAGTGGCTGGAGACGGTCCGTGGCGACACGGTCACGATCGTCGAGGAACGCCGACCGGTCCCGCTGTACCAGCACGTCCTGGTCGGACGACGGATGCTCGACCTCTTCGCCACCTCCGACGTCGACGCGGCCGCGGGCTTCGTCAAGGAGGGCGCCCCGGTCAACGCCGAGCTGGTGCGGATCGCCCGGGACGACTGGGCCAGCGGCCGCATGCGCGACCGGCGCGCGCCGCGGGGTAGGCCCCAACGTGGCGGGCGGAGACCTGTCGGCAACGGCCGGCGGGTCTGGATCCCGAGCCGGGTCGACGTCCTCGACCAGCTCGACGCCGCCGGGCTGCTCCCTGCGATCGTGTTCATCTTCAGCCGGGTCGGCTGCGACGCGGCGGTCGAGCAGTGCCTGCGCTCGGGGATCAAGCTGACGACGCCGGAGGAGCGCGACGAGATCTTCGCCTTCGTGGAGGGGGAGTGCGCGGACCTGCCGGACCAGGACCGCGCCGTGCTGAAGTACCACGACTTCCTGGACGGTCTGACCCGCGGGATGGCGGCCCACCACGCCGGCATGCTGCCGGCCTTCAAGCAGTGCGTGGAGAAGCTGTTCCAGCGCGGACTGTGCAAGGCGGTGTTCGCGACCGAGACGCTGGCCCTCGGCATCAACATGCCCGCTCGCACCGTCATGCTGGAGAAGCTCTCGAAGTGGAACGGCGAGACGCATGCGGACATCACGCCGGGGGAGTACACCCAGCTGACCGGCCGCGCCGGGCGTCGTGGCCTCGACGTCGAGGGCCACGCCGTCGTGCTGTGGCAGCCCGGCATCAACCCCACGGAAGTGGCCGGCCTCGCGTCGACGCGCACGTACCCACTCCGGTCGAGCTTCCGGCCGTCGTACAACATGGCGGTCAACCTCGTGCACCAGGTCGGGCGCGAGCGCGCGCGCGAGCTGCTCGAGATGTCGTTCGCCCAGTTCCAGGCGGACAAGGCGGTGGTCGGCCTGGCCCGGCAGCTGACCAAGAGCCAGGACGCCCTGGCCGGGTACGCCGAGGCGGCCACGTGCGACCGCGGCGACTTCATGGAGTACGCCGGTCTGCGTCATCGGGTCTCGGAGGCGGAGAAGAGCGCGGCCCGAGCGCGGCGTGCGGACCAGCGCGACGAGGTCCTCGCCTCGCTGGCCCAGCTCCACCGCGGTGACGTGATCCGGGTGCCCGGGGGGAAGTTCGCCGGGTACGCCGTCGTCCTCGACCGCGGGACGTCACCCGACGGCCCACGGCCCCAGGTGCTCACCGCGGAGCGACAGGCGCGACGGCTGAGCGTGGTCGACTTCCCGGCGCCGGTGATCGCCCTGAGCAAGCTCCGGATCCCTCGGCAGTTCAACCCGCGCAACCCGCAGATGCGGCGTGACCTGGCCTCGTCGCTGCGCAACGCCACCCACGACCTCGCGCCCCCACCGCCGGGTCGGGAACGTCACGGCGGATCTCCCACCAGGTCGGACCGGGAGATCGAGGAGCTCCGGCGACAGCTGCGCGAGCACCCGTGCCACGAGTGTCCCGACCGCGAGGATCACGCCCGCTGGGCGGAGCGGTGGTTCAAGCTCGACCGGGACGCCTCGACGCTCCAGCGCAGGGTCGAGCAGCGGACCAACACGGTCGCCCGGCAGTTCGACCGGGTCTGCGAGGTGCTGGAGACGCTCGGTTACCTCGCAGACGGCGACGTGACCGATCTCGGTCGGCCGCTCCGGCGGATCTACTCCGAGCTGGACCTGGTGGTCGCCGAGGCACTCCGCACGGGGGTGCTCGACGGGCTCGGCCCGTCCGGCCTCGCCTCGGCGCTGTCCACGCTCGTCTACGAGGCGCGGCGTCCCGAGGACGTCGTCGCGCCACGGGTGCCCGGGGGTGACACCCAGCGAGCGATCGACGACCTGGAGCGGCTCTGGCGCGATCTCGCCGCGGTGGAGCGCGACCACCGGCTGGACTTCCTGCGCCGGCCGGACGCCGGCCTGGCGTGGGCGGCGTACCGCTGGACCGAGGGCGACGACCTCGGTGACGTGCTCGACGAGAGCGACCTGACGGCCGGTGACTTCGTGCGGTGGGTCAAGCAGCTCATCGACCTGTGCGGCCAGGTCGCCGACGCCGCCGGCCCTGGGCCGCTTCGCGAGAACGCGCGCGACGTCATCCGGCGGATCCGCCGCGGCGTCGTCGCGGTGGCGCCGATGGAGGACTGACGTGGCCGACACCGAGCTGCTGGTCATCGGGGCCGGTCCGTACGCGTACTCCGCGGCTGCCTACGCCAGCACGAAGGGGATCCGCACCCGCATCGTGGGACGGCCGATGAGCTTCTGGCGTGACCAGATGCCGCCGGACATGTACCTGCGCTCGGGTCGCGACTGGTCGTTCGACGCGGACGGGGTGCACTCGTTCGCGGCGTACTTCGAGGACCGCGGGTTCGGCCCGGATGAGCACGACCCGATCCCGATCGCGGTCTTCCTCGACCACACCGAGTGGTTCCGTGAGCAGAAGGCGCTCGACGTCGAGGAGGTGCTCGTGACGTCGCTCGCGTACGCCGACGGCCGGTTCGAGGCGGCGATGAGCGACGGGAGCACGGTCACGAGCACCAAGGTGCTGGCGGCCCCGGGGATCGCGCACTTCACCCAGCTGCCGGAGTGGTACGACGAGGTGCCGGCCGACCGGCGTACCCACACCAGTGAGCGGGTGTCGTTCGACGATCTCAGCCGGAGCGCGGGTCGCCATCATCGGCGGCCGGCAGAGCGCGTACGAGTGGGCGGCTCTGCTGTGCGACCACGGCGCGGCACGGGTGGACGTGGTCCACCGGCACGACACCCCGGCGTTCGAGAAGGTGAGCTGGGCGTTCGTCGACCCGTACGTCGAGCAGACGCTCCAGCACCGAGGCTGGTGGCGAGGGCTCCCGGAGGAGCGCCGCAGGGCGATCGCGTTGGAGTTCTGGCAGGTCGGGCGCCTGACGCTGGAGCACTGGCTGGTGCCTCGTCTGGACCCGGCCGTCGTACGGTCGCGCCCGCAGACCCACGTCACGGCGGTCGACGCGGGTGACCCGGGCGTCGTCCGGCTGGCTCTGTCGGACGGCGACCTGCTGGAGGTCGACCACGTGATCGCTGCCTCGGGCTACCGGGCCGACCTCGCCGCCGTGCCGTACCTCTCCGGCGTGCTCGGCCAGGTCTCGGTGACCGACGGCTTCCCGGATCTGTCACCGGGCTTCGAGACGACGCTCCCGGGTCTCTTCGTCACCGGTTTCGCGGCGACGCGCGACTTCGGGCCCTTCTACGGGTTCACGAAGGGCTGCCCGTCCGCCGCGCGGATCGCGGTGGACGAGATGCTGCGCTGATCGCCTCAGCCGGCCAGGACCGCTCGTCAGCCGCTTCACGGGGGAGTCGAGGCTGTAGCGCTCGGCGAGCTCGTCGAGGCGTCCGCCGTCGCGCGGCTTCGGCGGGCAGGGTGGCGTCGTACGCCGCGAGGTCGATGTCGCGCGCCACGGCGACCACCTTCGGGGCCACGAGGAGGTACTCCGCGGCGTCGAGGATCCGTCGGCGCGGCCCCGGGGACATCTCCGATGCGGGATCCTCCGCAGCCGCAACGATCCCCTGGAGGTCGCCGAACTTCAGGAGCAGGCTGGCCGCCGTCTTGTCGCCGATCCCGGCGACGCCGGGGAGACCGTCGGAGGCGTCACCGCGCAGCGTCGCGAAGTCGGCGTACTGGCTGGGGAGCACGCTGTACTTCTCCACCACGACCTCGTCTGTCATCCGCTCGTGCTTGCTGACGCCGCGGGCGATGTAGAGGATCGCGCACGTCGTTGGCGTTGTCGACCAGCTGGAAGAGGTCGCGGTCTCCGGTGACGACGTCGACGGGCATGGGCGCGCCGGTCGCGAGGGTCCCGATGACGTCGTCCGCCTCGTACCCGTCGGCTCCGACCACGCACAGCCCGGCGGCGTCGAGCACCTCGAGGATGATCGGGATCTGGATCTCGAGCGGGTCGGGCACCTCCTCGATGTCCGGGCGTGGGCCGGGGATCGCCGCGACGACCCGATGCGACTTGTACGACGGCAGCAGGTCGACGCGCCACTGGGGTCGCCAGTCGTTGTCCCACGCACAGACCAGGTGACTCGGTCGGTACTCGCCGACGAGCCGGCTGATGAAGTCGAGGAAGCCCCGGACCGCGTTCACCGGCGTGCCGTCGTCCGCGGTCACCTCGGGGATCCCGAAGAAGGCGCGGAAGTACATCGACGCGGAGTCCAGGACCATCAGCCGCTTCTCGCTCGCCACGGGCGAGAGCCTACGCATCGTCCAGGACGGGACCGATAGGGTCGTCGGCGTGGAGGAGACAGATCGCACGATCGTCCGGCTGTTGGCCGCCGACGGCCGGATGTCTTTCACCGATCTGGGCAAGGCGACCGGACTCTCGACGTCCGCGGTGCACCAGCGGGTGAAGCGGCTGGAGAAGCGCGGGGTGATCAGCGGGTACGGCGCGTCGGTCAACCACGTGGAGCTCGGCCTCGCCCTGACCGCCTTCGTCTCGATCACCCCGATCGACCCCAGTCAGCCCGACGACTACCCCCGACGCCTCCGCGCCATCAAGGCGATCGAGTCCTGCTGGTCGGTCGCCGGCGACGAGTCCTACATCCTCAAGGTCCGCGTCGAGACCCCCCACGCCCTCGAGGACCTCCTTGCCCGCATCCGCTCAGACGCGAACGTCTCCACCCGCACCACCATCGTCCTCAGCACGCCGTACGAGAACCGGACGGTCACGGAGTGACCGCCTGAGCGAGAGTCAGCGCGACCGTGACGGTCGCAGTCTCGGAGCAGGTGGGCCGCCCGCTCGAGCCCGGCGCCGAGCTCCATGGTGGAGGTCATCGGCACGGAGCGCGGATCGGCTGACGAGGGCGACAACCGAGCGGGTGCCACGGTGACGATGCCGTCGATCCGGAGCAGGCGGATGCCCAGGACCCGGGCGAGCAGATGCGTCTCGACCAAGACACCGTGCGAGAGCTGTCCGTCGCCGTCAGGTGCGAGCGCGGTTCCGGTGGTCATCGAGTTCTGCGAGGCGCGGTCGCCAGGCTCCCCGACGACCCGTAGCTCTCGAGCTTGTCCGCCGCGCGACCCGCGAGCTGCCGGATCTCCTCATATCGCTCCCTCCCTGCCCGTGTTCCCAGGACGTAGCCGACGGCCAGTGCGCCGAGCGCCGTGAGCCTCATGATCCCTCCGTACGCCGCCTGATCGCCGACGTGACGGCGCTCGCGGCCGAGAGGACGACGATCGTCGCGCCGGCGGCGACCCCGGACCGCACGAGGTTCGCCTGGCCCGGACGGGGAACCGCCTCGGAGACGCGCTCATGGACGGAGTCTTGGCCGAGACGCTGCCAGGCCTGTCGGGCCAGTCCGACGCCGTTCACTGCTTCTTCTCCAGCGCCGAGACCAGCTGCTTCTTGGACATCGACGAGCGCCCCGCAATGCCGCGCTCCTGCGCGAGATGGAGGAGGTCGGCCTTGGACATCGAGGCGACGGCCCCCGGCCGCGTGCTCCGGTTCACCTTGCGGGTGACGGTGGCGGCCTCCTGCTGGGTCGCGTTCGCGCAGCTGGCGCGCCTGGGTCACCGCCTGGTCGGCCTGCTTCCGCCCCGACTGTGCGGCTGCATTGATGCGCTCGGCGTCCTGACGGGCCTGCTCGGCGGCTTCCTGCGCCAGCGCGGCGGCCTCCTCGGCCAGCTCCCGGGCACGGGCCAGCCGCTCGGTCGCCTCGCTGAAGCGCTCGTGCGCCTCTTGCTGGGCACGCTCGGCTTCGGCGCGCGCCGCCTCCTCGCGCTTCTCCGCCACCTTTTGCTGCTCCGCGAAGGCACGTTCGGTCTCGTCCTCGGCCTCGCGGCGAGCCTCGGCCACGTGCTCGGCGGCTTCCTTCTCGGCCGGCCCGCACTCGACGCTCGACCTCGTCGGCCAGCTGCCGGCGCACATCCTCGAGGCGCTGCTTCTCCTCGGACTCGACGACCTCCGCGCGCTCGGTCAGCTCGTGAGCGCGCTCCGCCGCCTGGACTGCCTTCTCCTCGGCGTCCTGTGCACGTTCGGCGCCGTCCCGCGCCTGAGCCAGCCGGTTCTCGACCGAGTCCTGTCCCGGCATCGCGTCGCGTACGGCGTCGCCGGCACGCTGGACGAGGCCTCGTGGACTCCCGTTGTCCGACGTCTGTCGGCTGGTGCCGTTCGCGCCGCCATCGTGTGGCAGAGCCTTGCCTGCCAGCCACGACGCGTTGCGTGGGATGTCCTTTGCTCCCGACAACAGAGTGCTGAGCAGCCCGCTGGTTTCGCTGTCGTGATGTGCCACGTGGTTCTCCCCTCACCGTGGTCGACTGCGCTCCCGTGCAGCCGTGCCTGTCGGCACGCGCGGTTCCTGGTCCGCGTCGTACGGGGACGACGTACCCGCCGCCTAGGGGGCCATGCACGCCAGGGGAGGGTGGCGGGTGGTCTCGGGCGATCAGGCGAGATGCGTCAGTGCGCCTGGAGAGCAGCGGTACGCCGGGAGGCCTCGGCGACCTCGGCGGCCTTGAGGGCGGACTCGTCCAGCTTCCCGTGCTCGGCCCACCACTCCTGGCCCTCGGCGGGGAGGGTGTGGATCGGGTCGTAGTACTCGTACTGACGGGTGAGTGCCTCGGGGTCCTCGGCCTCGATCGACGTGCGGTAGTTCTTGGTCCAGTACGACACACCGCGGACGGCGTCGTAGTCCGCCAGCTGGTGGACCCAGCGCTTGCCGACGAACGGCACGTCGCAGACGATGCGCGGGGTCGCGAAGCCGGGCAGGTAGCCCATGATCGAGTGCTGGAGGCGCTGGGCGTCGGCGACGGAGACCCGCCAGTGCTCGGAGTACGGGATCATGTCGCACATGTAGAAGTAGTACGGCATGATCTGCGCGCCATCGAGCAGCGCGAAGCAGAGGTCCAGCAGCGCGTGCGGGTCGGCGTTGACGCCGTTGAGGATCACGCCCTGGTTGCGTACGTCGCGGATGCCGGTGTCGAGCATCGTGCGGGTGGCCTCGGCGACCAGCGGGGTCACGGAGTTGGCGTGGTTGACGTGCGTGTGGATCGCGACGGACACACCTCGTGCCCGCGAGATCTCGCCGATCCGGGTCATGCCCTCGACGACGTCGGGCTGCAGCCAGTGCTGCGGCATGCCCATCAGGGCCTTCGTGGCCAGCCGGATGTCGCGGATGTTCTCGATCGACAGCAGCTCGGTCAGGAACGCCTCGAGGCGCGGCCACGGCATGTTCGCCACGTCACCGCCGGAGACGACGACGTCGCGGACGCCCGGCGAGCGGCGCAGGTAGTCGAGCATGTCGCCGAGCCGGTCGTTCGGCTTGCCGACGAACTTGAGCTTGTCGATCACGGCCGTCGAGTTGCCGACGAGGTCCATCCGCGTGCAGTGGCCGCAGTACTGCGGGCACGTGGGCAGCAGCTCGGCCAGCACCTTGGTCGGGTAGCGGTGGGTGAGCCCCTCGGCGACCCACATGTCGTGCTCGTGGAGCGAGTCGCGGGTGGCGTGCGGGTGGGAGGGCCAGTCGGTACGCCGGTCGCTGAGGACCGGGAACATGTAACGGCGGACCGGGTCGGCGTAGAACGCCTCGGTCAGGGAGCCGGGCCCGGACGGCTCGACCCGCGGCGCCATCGTGTTCATCATCTGCGGCGGCACCAGCATCGACATGGTGGCCCGCTCGGCCTGGTCCTTCTCGAGATCGTTGTAGAACGTGTCGTCGAGCAGGTCGCCCATCAGCTCGCGGAGCTGCTTGAGGTTCTTGACGCAGTGCGCGCGCTGCCACTGGACCGACGCCCACTCCTCGGCGGTGACGTCCTTCCACCCGGGGAAGCGGGTCCAGTCGGGCTCGACCAGCTCCACGCGTCGGTAGGGGTACGGCTGGCCGGTCTCAAGACCGACCGAGGTCTCGATGCTCATCCCGAAAGGCTCCTTGGTCGACGGCGAGCGGACGGCGTACTGGTGGCGTACACGTGGACGGCGTGCCGGTTGTGAGGCTCGCCGCTCTCATGTCAGAGTAGGCGGAGAACCTGCGGTGAGTCCAATGCCGCGCCGCAGATTCTTTCGCACTTCAGGCGATCAAGCGGAGGAAACCCTTAAAATGTCGGTGCCAGCGACCGATTCCGGTGCCCAGCTCGGGACAGCTCCGGCGACGAGCGACCCGACCGGTCTCCACCGGGTCCTCGACGACGTCGTGGTCCTGCCCCAGGCTGCTCAGCGCCTCGACACCCGACGTGAGATCTGGCCGGACGAGACCCGGGTGAGGCTCGAGACGCTGAACCTCGACGCCGCGTCGTTCCGGCAGCTCGAGACCAAGCACACGGTTGACGGTCGGGGCGACGGCGACGCGGTACGCCGAGAGGTGCTCGAGATCGTCTCGGCCCGCGGCAAGATGCAGAACCCCGTCACCGGCTCCGGCGGCATGCTGATCGGCACGGTGGAGGAGGTCGGCCCGGACGCCACCCTCGGCCTCGAGGTCGGAGACCACATCGCCACCCTGGTGTCCCTGAGCCTCACCCCGCTCGTGATCGAGGACGGCCTCGAACGATGGGACGGGAAGGGTGAGCGGGTGCCCGCCGACGGCTACGCGATCCTCTTCGGCCGCTCGATCGCGGCGAAGATCCCCGATGATCTCGCGCCCGCGCTCAGTCTCTCGGTGATGGACGTCTGCGGTGCGCCGGCGCTGACCCACCGCGTCGTGGGGCAGTACGTCTCGACAGGCTCGACGCAAGGAGCGCCGGTGGTGGCGGTCATCGGCGGGGCCGGCAAGTCCGGCTCGCTGAGCCTGGCTGCCGCAGTCACGGGCCGGTGCCCAGCGCACCGTGGGCGTGGTGCCGAACGACGAGGAGGCGGCCCTCCTGCGCGAGAGCGGTGTCGCCGACACGGTCGTGGTGGCGGATGCCCGTGACCCGATCGCACTTCGTGACGCAGTCGCCTCGACCGGCAGCCTCGCGGACATCACGGTGGTCTGCGTGGACGTCCCGGGCTGCGAGGGCGGAGCCATCCTGGCCACCGCCGAGCGCGGCACCGTCATCTTCTTCTCCATGGCGACCTCGTTCTCCGCCGCTGCCCTGGGCGCCGAGGGACTCGCGGCCGACGTGACGATGCTCGTCGGTAACGGCTACGCACCGGGCCACGCGGCGTACGCCATGGACCTGCTGAGGTCGCATGACGGCGTACGCCGACTCTTCGAGCGGAGGCTCTGATGCCGACGACCACCCGCAGTCGCCGCGGCAAGCTCGACCTCGACCCGGCGACCGTCCGGAAGGCCCGCTCTCTCGCCCGCAAGGTCGGTCGTCCGATCGTCAGGATCGCCCAGCAGCACACCACGGTCTCCGTCGAGCGGGCGACCCTGCGCATGGCCGGCCTCGAGGGCGCGGACGCCGAAGGCACCCCGTGGGTCAACCGTCTCGTCGACGTGGTCCGTGCCGATGTGGGTCTCGAGCACGGCGTTGCGCTTCCCGTGTGGGACGCGCTCCGCCGAGCGGAGGGTGCCGACCTGCGCGAGCTCGCCGAGAAGGCGTCCGCGGGCTCGGTGACCTTCCGGCTGCCCGAAGGACAGGACGCGAAGCGCGCCCGCACCGCGGCTGCCCGGGCGGTGGGCGCCGGTGTCAAGCGGATCGACGCGCGCCGCAAGGAGCGCGAGCGGCTCGTGGCCCGCATCGGCGACGCTCCGAGCCAGCCGTGGATCTACCTCATCGTCGCCACCGGCGACATCTACGAGGACATCCCTCAGGCGCAGGCGGCAGCCCGCGAGGGCGCCGACATCATCGCGGTGATCCGGTCGACGGGACAGAGCCTGCTCGACTTCGTGCCCGAGGGTGCAACGCGTGAGGGCTTCGCCGGCACCTATGCCACGCAGGAGAACTTCCGGCTGATGCGGGCCGCCCTCGACGACACGTCGCGCGAGCTGGGCCGCTACGTCCGGCTGACCAACTACGCCAGTGGTCTGTGCATGCCGGAGATCGCCACCCTCGCCGGCCTCGAGCGGCTCGACATGATGCTCAACGACTCGATGTACGGGATCCTCTTCCGCGACATCAACCCGATCCGCACCTTCGTCGACCAGCGCTTCAGCCGTCAGGTGCACGCCCGCGCCGGGATCATCATCAACACCGGCGAGGACAACTACCTCACCACGGCCGACGCGGTCGAGGCCGCGCACACCGTCACCACCAGCCAGCTCCTCAACGAGTACTTCGCCAAGGAGGCCGGCCTCGAGAACTGGCAGCTGGGCCTCGGCCACGCCTTCGAGATCGATCCCGACGTCCCCGACTCCTTCCGGCTCGAGCTCGCCCACGCGATGCTCGCCCGCGACCTGTTCCCGGACGCTCCGCTCAAGTGGATGCCGCCCACGCGCCACATGACCGGCGACGTCTTCCGGGGCTACCTGCTCGACGGGTTCTTCAACCTGGTCGGTGCCCTCACCGGCCAGGGCATCCTCCTGGTCGGGATGATGACCGAGGCGGTGGTCACACCGTGGCTCTCCGACCGCGACCTCGCCCTCCAGAACGTCCGCTACGTGATGAACGCCGCCGGCAACCTGCGCGAGGACTTCCGGCCCGAGCCGGACGGCTTCATCGCCCAGCGCGCCCGCCAGGTACTGGCCGAGACCATCGACCTGCTCGACCAGATCGCCGACGAGCCGGGCCACGCCCCGTTGCTCGAGGCCATCGCCGACGGCACGTTCGGACTGATGAAGCGCCCCGCCGACAAGGGCCGGGGGCTCGAGGGGGTCGCGAAGAAGGCCCGCGACTACTGGAACCCCGCCGGCGAGCTGCTGGAGGCCGGCCGATGACACCGCCGAAGGCCCCGCAGGGCTCCCCGATCCGCCCGTACGGCGACACCACCGGTGACGGCATGGTGCAGCTCAGCTTCACCCTGCCCATGCGGCATTCGAAGGTTGCCGAGGGCGCGGCCGTCCAGCTCGCCAACAAGATGGGCATGGATCCCGCGCTGGTGGTGCATGCCAAGCAGATGGGGGAGGACTACACGTTCTTCGTCGTCTACGGCCGGGTGCACCACCTCGTCGACCCGAGCAAGGTCGAGGTCGTGGAGCGTGACTTCCCGCTGCTCACCCCCAAGGAGGCGAACGCCGCGATCAAGCGCAGCCTCCGCCGGCGGCTGGTCGTGGTGGGCGGCTGCATCGGCACCGACGCCCATACGGTGGGCATCGACGCGATCTTGAACATCAAGGGGTTCGCGGGGGAGAAGGGCCTGGAGTACTACCGCGAGCTCAAGGTCGTGAACCTCGGCGCGCAGGTCAGCGTCCCGCACCTGGTCGAGGCCGCCCGTGAGGAGCGGGCCGACGCCGTGCTCGTCTCGCAGGTGGTCACCCAGCGCGACGCCCACCTGCTCAACACCCGTGAGATGTCGGCCGCCTTCCGCGAGTCCTATCCGCCGGAGAAGCGGCCGCTGCTGATCGTCGGCGGGCCGCGCTTCGACGAGACGATGGCGGGCGACCTCGGCGTCGACCGTGTCTTCACCCGGGGTACGACGCCGGGCGAGGTCGCGTCGTTCCTCGTCCACCGCCTGGCCCCGACGCCCGAGACGCCCGAGCAGAAGGCGAGCTGACGACCGATGCCCACCAAGAACGGGAAGGACGTCGGCACCCGGGTCGTGCACCGCCGCTACGTGCCGTACTCCGATGCCCACTACGCCGGCAACCTGGTCGACGGCGCCTACAGCCTCAAGCTCTTCGGCGACGTCGCCACGGAGATGTGCATCGTCACCGACGACGACGAGGGCCTGTTCGCGTCGTACTCCGACGTGCAGTTCAAGGAACCCGTCAGGGCCGGCGACGTCCTCGAGGTGGTGTGCGACCTGGTCAAGGTCGGGAGTCGCAGCCGCGGCCTCGAGCTCTCGGTCCTCGTGGTCGGGCGTGGGAAACCGACGGATGATCACCCGGGTGCTGCCGAAATGCTCGACGCGCCAGTGGTGGCCACGACCGCCAGTGGAACCGTGGTCGTACCCGGCTGAATCAAGAGCCGGCTTGCGAGCGAGCTCGCTGGCCGCTCGCTGTGCACGCCCGCCGCTCCTGCGTCGCGACGGGCCCGGCCGCTCGGGTTAACGACCGTTCACCTGGTCGGCGTGTCGATCCCGAACACGCCGTGTTTCACGTGAAATTGGTGGCGAACTTCTGGCAAACAGACCTCGGCTGACCTGCGTCGACTCGCGTCTGCGCAGGTCAGCGACCGGTTGACAACAGGCCGGGAAATGACCAAAGGTGACCGCCAATCGCTCAGGCAGTCGTAGGCCAAGATCGACGTCCGAGTGACCGGGTCGCGGTGGGACGCCGCCCTCGTGTGACCCGGTTCGCGGAGGTCGGTTCTTGGCCGACGAGAGCGAGACCGGAGGGGGACTGCGGTCCCCCTAGACAACTTCCGGAGCCACGACATCCAGTCGTGATCCGGTCGGCCCGAAGGGCCACATCCCCCTCTGGTCATTGCTAGCGCGCGTGCCCTGGGCCGCGGCGCTACTTTCTCCTCATGCGCACCCGCTGCCTCGCCGCCGTCGTGGCCGGGTTGGCACTGGCGCTGACCTTCCCGCCGATCCATGCCTACTGGCTGCTGCCGTTCGCCGTGGCGGCCTTCTTCGTCGTCACCGACGACCTTCCGATGCGCCGCGCCTGGGTGCCGGGCCTGGTCTTCGGCGGTGCCTTCCAGGTGACCCTGCTGTGGTGGCTGCACGTGACGGGCACCGTGCCGTGGCTCGGGCTGTCGCTCACCCAGACCGTCTGGTACGCCGTGCTGGGCGCGGCCGTGGTCCCGTTGCGTCGACTCCCGGCGGCACCGCTCTGGCTCGCCGTGGCCTGGGTGGCGATGGAGTCGTTCCGCTGCACGTGGCCCGCCGGCGGAATGCCGTGGGGGCGCCTGTCGTACGCCGTGGTCGACACCCCCGTCGCCGAGTCGCTGCCGTTCCTCGGCGCGACGGGGGTCAGCCTGGTCCTCGCGCTGGCCGGCGCGGCCCTGGCGTCGGCGTACCGACGCGGCGAGCGGCCGCGCCTGCTGCCGGTCGCGGTGGCTCTGGGGGTCCTGGCACTGGCCAGCGTCCCGGCGCTCGCGCCGTACTCGGCAGACCCCACCGACCGCATCGACGTGGCGGCGGTCCAGGGCGACGTGCCCGGAGACGGGACCGACGTGCTGGCGCACTACCGGCAGATCACCGACCAGCACGAGCAGGAGACGCGTCGGCTCGCGGCCGACGTCGCTGCCGGCAGGGCGCCGAAACCCCGGTTCGTCGTGTGGCCGGAGAACTCCACGGCCATCGACCCCTTCGAGGACCCGCAGATGCGCGCCGACATCCAGGGAGCACTCGACGCCGTCGGCGTCCCGATCCTGGCCGGCGTCGTGGTCGACGGTGGCCCGAAGCACGTGCTCAACCAGGGCATCGTCTACGACCCGCTGACCGGCGCGGGCGACCGGTACACCAAGCGCCACCCGGTGCCCTTCGGTGAGTACATCCCGTGGCGCTGGCTGTTCGGGAGCCACCTGGCGCAGCTCAACCACGTCCGACGCGACATGGTCAGCGGCACCCGCGTCGAGCCCCTGGACGTCGCGGGCACGCGTGTCGCCGACGCGATCTGCTTCGACGTCGCCTACGACGACGGCCTCTACGCCCAGCTGTCGCGCGGTGGCCGGCTCGTGGTCGTCCAGACGAGCAACGCGATGTTCATCCACACCGCCCAGGTCGACCAGCAGTTCGCGATCAGCCGGCTGCGGGCCATCGAGACCCACCGGTACGTCGTCGTCGCGGCGATCAACGGCATCACCGGGGTGATCGCACCCGATGGGTCGGTCGTCTCCTCCGTGCCCGCTCGGACCCAGTCGTACGTCGACACCACCGTCGGGCTGTACGACACCGTGACCCCGGCCGTGCGGATCGGACCCTGGCTGGGCCGCGGCTGTGCGGGCCTGGTCGTGCTGGGGTGGCTGCTCGCCCTGGGCCAGTATCGTCGGTCCCCACGCCCCCGCGACGACCGCGACGCCCCGGTGAAAGACGCCCCTCTCGACACCGCTGCCGCTCCTACCGTCGCCGCCGACATCGACAGGACCCCGGCATGACCACCCCGGACAACGCCTCCCTCGGACGGGTCGTGATGGTGGTCCCGACGTACAACGAGGCCGACAACCTGGGCTGGATCGTCGGCCGCCTCCGCACGGCCCAGCCGGACGTGCACGTGCTGGTCGTCGACGACAACTCCCCGGACGGCACCGGGAAGCTGGCCGACGAGCTCGCGGCCGGTGACGAAGCCGTTCGGGTGCTCCACCGGACCGAGAAGGGCGGTCTGGGGGCGGCGTACATGCACGGCTTCGGGGTCGCGCTGGACGCCGGCTACGACGTGATCGGCGAGATGGACGCCGACGGTTCCCACCAGCCCGAACAGCTCGGGCTCCTGCTCGAGGCACTGCAGGACGCCGACCTCGTGATCGGGTCGCGCTGGGTCCCCGGCGGGAGGGTGGTCAACTGGCCGTTCCGGCGCGAGCTGCTGTCGCGCGGCGGCAACCTCTACGTGCGCGTCCTGCTGGGAGTCCCGGTGCGCGACGCCACGGCGGGCTTCCGGCTCTTCCGACGCTCGGCGCTCGAGGCGATCGACCTGGCGTCGGTGCAGAGCACCGGCTACGTCTTCCAGACCGACCTCGTGGTCCGCTGCCTGCGCCAGGGGTTGCGCGTGCGCGAGGTGCCGATCGAGTTCGTCGAGCGGATCCGAGGCGACTCGAAGATGACCGGCCGGGTCGCCGTCGAGTCCCTGAGACGGATCACGGCGTGGGGACTCCGCGAGCGACGCGAGCAGCTGACCGGACGCAGGAGGGGTGCATGAGCTCGGGACAGATCCGGTTTCAGCGGGGGAGCGGCGGGCGACGTCGTGGCTTCCCGTGGTGGGCCCTGATCGCGGCGTTCATCCTGGTGCCGATCCTGGAGATCTACGTGATCATCCAGGTGGGTCAGGTGATCGGCGCCTGGTGGACCATCCTGCTGCTCATCGCCGACAGCATCTTCGGCAGCTGGTTGGTCAAGCACGAGGGTCGGCGCGCGTGGGAAGCCCTGACGACGACGATCCAGTCCGGACGGATGCCGGCCAAGGAGCTGGCGGACGCGGCGCTGATCCTGGTCGGGGGCACGCTCATGATCAGCCCGGGCTTCGTCACCGACATCGCGGGCATCCTGCTCATCTTGCCGTTCACGCGTCCCGTGGCACGCCGGGTGCTCACCCGGGTGGTCGCCCGCCGCTTCGTCGAGGTGCGGCACGACGGACGTCGCCCCGGAGGCGGGCCAGGTGGCCCGACCGTCCGGGGCGAGGTCATCGACGAGTGACGTAGAAAGCTCGACCTTGCGAGCAAGCTCGCTGCGGCGCTCAGCGCGAGTGACGTAGAAGCCGCCTTGCGAGCAAGCTCGCTGCGGCGCTCAGCGCGGCTGACAGCCGTGCGCTGCGCGCACGGCTGTCAGGCCTTGCTTCGGACTCGTCGCTTGGCGTTGGTGCGGTGCAGGTGGGCAGGACCGATCTCACCCTCGCGGAGCAGCTCGAGCCGCTCCTTGAGGATGTCCTCGAGCTCCTTCTCGGAGCGACGCTCCAGCAGCATGTCCCAGTGGGTGCGGGCCGGCTTCTCGACCTTCTCCTCCGGGCGGATCCCCGACGTGCTGAGTGCCTCGGCGCCACAACGCGGGCACTCCCACATCGCTGGCACCTCGGCCTCGACCGACATGGTCACCTCGAACTCGTGACCATTCACACAGCGATAGCCGCTCTGCTGACGAGCCGCGAACTCGATGCCGCGCTCGTCCTCGAAACTCTGTCCTCCCAGCCGCGCGCCACGTAACGTGCGCTCTGCCATGAGGATCACCTCCAGCGTTCATTAGCCCCCGGTACGCTCCCGAGGCGTACATCGGCAAGTCGTTCGTACCCCGTGTTCGTGTTGGACACACGTCACGGATTTCCTGCCTTGTCCAACGTACGCCGGTTGCGCTCTGTTCCTCCATGATGACGCGACCAGGGTCACATCGGTTCGGTTTCCGATGGAGATTTCTGGTGTGTCGCGCTCAGACGACCGCCGGAAGGGCGTTTCCCGCCTCCTCGATGCCCCGTCGAGCGTCGAGTCGGAGCAGGAAGACCGCTCCGAGGACGAAGAAGACGATCAGGGCGAGGATCGCCGGTCGGTACGAACCCGTCACCTGGAAGACCACCCCGAACAGGAACGTGCCGAACCACGACGTACCGCGCTCGCAGGCGTTGTAGAGGGCGAAGTACTCACCCGCTCGTCCCCGGGGGATCAGGAGGCTGAAGAAGGACCGCGAGAGGGCCTGCGTGCCGCCCAGGACGATCGCGATCGCGACTCCGGCGAGCAGGAAGGTCGCGACGTTCTCGCGGGGGAGGAACATCGCCAGCACGACGATCGCCATCCAGGCGTAGGTGCCGTACAGGATGCAGCGGTACGCGCCGTACCGCTGGGCGAGGCGGCCGAACAGCAGGGCTCCGCCGAACGCGACGAACTGGATCAACAAGATCGTCGCGATCAGCACTCCGTCGCCGAAGCCCAGCTCCTTGGAACCGTACGTCGAGGCCACCCCGATCACGGTCTGGATGCCGTCGTTGTAGAACAGGAAGGCGACCAGGAACGTCACCGTCATCGGGAACTGCCTCATCTCGCGCAGCGTGGTGAAGAGCTGCCCGAACGAGCGCCTGAGCAAGCCACCCGACTCGGGTACGGCGTCCGCGGCCGGGTGGTCGCGGAGCCGCAGGAACGGGATGAGGGTGAAGCCGGCCCACCACACCGCCGCCGAGAGGAGGGACAGCCGGACGGCCAGCTCCTTGTCGAGGCCCAGCGCGCCGTGGGCGAGCACGACGACCAGGTTGACCGCGAGCAGCAGCCCGCCGCCGAGGTAGCCCCAGGCCCAGCCGCGGGAGGAGACCCGGTCGCGCTCCGCCTCGGTGGAGATGTCGACCAGGATCGCGTAGTAGCTGACCAGCGAGCAGCCGGCCAGCATGCTGCTGACGACGACGGCGATCGCACCGAGCTGCCAGTGGGCGCCCGACATGAAGAACAGGGTGGCGGCGACGAGGGAGCCGGACCAGGCGAAGGCAGCCATGTGGAGCCGCTTCCGGGACGAGCGGTCGACGAGGGCACCGACGATCGGCAGCACGAACGCGCTCGCGATCGTGGCGAAGCTGGTCAGGTAGAAGGGGAGCGAGCCCGCGGCCAGGTGCAGACCGAGGACGTCGACCGTCTTGTCGCAGGTGTCGTCGGCGGAGTTGCCACACCCTGCGGCGCGGCCCGCGACCGTGATCATGAACGGTGCGAACAGCACGCTGAGCACGGTCGTGTAGTACGCGGAGTTCGCCCAGTCGTACCAGTTCCAGGCGCGCTGCTCGTGGGACCGCCACAGGGGATCGAGATCGACGAGGTCCGGCCGCTCGCTCACCCGTCGCTCCGCTCCTGGTCCGGCCCGTGGTCCGGCTGTTCGCCGCGGGTCTGCCAGACGCCACGTCGTCGCAGCACGTCTCGGAGTATGTCGGTGCGATCGGTCATCAGGCCATCGACACCACGGTCGAGGAGTGCCTCCATGTCGTCGGCGTCGTCGACGGTCCAGACGTGCACGTGAAGACCAGCCGCGTGGGCGCGGCGTACCAGCCGGCGTGTCGCCACGACGAGGGGACCGCGCCGGTGGGGGACCTGGAGGGCGGCGGGCGCGGCCCTGGTGAGCCTCCGCGCCGGCGCGGCCGGCAGGGCGACGTACGCCGCGAGCTCGCCCGGCGAGGCTGCGGTCGGCACGCGCGGCCCGGCCAGGCGACGGAAGCGCCGGATGCGGCGGCCCGAGAAGGACGCGACCAGGACGCGGTCATGGAGCGCGTGCTCGTCGACGAACCTCGCGAGGGGCGCCACGGCCGCGTCCGACTTGAGGTCGATGTTCAGTCGCTGCTCGGGGAACGCAGTCACCAGCGAGGCGAGGGTGGGCACCGGCTCACGACCCCGCACCCGGATCTCGGCCAAGGCGGCCGAGTCGAGCTCCTCGATGCTGCCGGACCCGTCGGTGACTCGACTCAGTGCTGAGTCGTGGAAGGCGACCAGGACGCCGTCGCGGGTCACGTGGACGTCGGTCTCGAGGTAGGTGTACCCGGCGGCCACAGCCCGGGCGAAGGCCGCGTGGGTGTTCTCCAGCCCGGGCGGCAGCTCAGGGTGGCGGGCTCCGCCACGGTGCGCGAACGCCAGGACCGGCGCGCCGTCGTCCAGGAACGGGAACCCGGTGCGCGAGGCCACGTGCGGGCTCAGAGATCTCTGAAGGTCTCGATCTGCGCACCGAGCTGGTTGAGGCGCTCGGCGAGGTCCTCGTACCCACGGTGGATGACGTACGTCGACCGCAGCACGGAGGTGCCCTTCGAGGCGAGCATCGCCAGCAGGACCACGACCGCAGGCCGGAGCGCGGGAGGACACACGATCTCCGTGCCGGTCCAGCGCGTCGGCCCCTCCACCATCACCCGGTGGGGGTCGAGCAGCTTGACCTGGCCGCCGAGCTTGTTCAGCTCGACCAGGTAGATCGCACGGTTCTCGTAGACCCAGTCGTGGATCAGGGTCTGGCCCTCGGCCACGGCGGCGATCAGCGCGAAGAACGGGAGGTTGTCGATGTTCAGGCCCGGGAACGGCATCGGGTGGATCTTGTCCAGGGGCGCCCGCAGCGTCGACGGGTGGGTGGTGAGGTCGACCAGGCGGGTGCGGCCGTTGTCGGCGACGTACTCCTCGGAGCGGTCGTAGCGGAATCCCATGTCCTCGAGCACGGCGAGCTCGATCTCGAGGAACTCGATGGGCACCCGGCGGATCGTGATGGAGGACTCCGTCACGATCGCGGCCGCGAGCAGGGACATCGCCTCGATCGGATCCTCGGCCGGCGCGTAGTCGACGTCGACGTCGATCTCGACGCGACCGGTCACGGTGAGCGTGGTGGTGCCGACGCCCTCGACCTCGACGCCGAGCTTCTGCAGGAAGAAGCAGAGGTCCTGCACCATGTAGTTCGACGACGCGTTGCGGATGATCGTCGTGCCGGGATGCAGGGCCGCGGCCATCAGCGCGTTCTCGGTCGTGGTGTCGCTGCGCTCGGTGAGGACGATCGGGCGGGTCGGCTCGATCACCCGGTTGACGGTGGCGTGGTAGAAGCCCTCGGTCGCCTTCACCTCGAGCCCGAACGGGCGCAGCGCCGCCATGTGCGGCTCGATGGTGCGGGTGCCGAGCTGGCAGCCGCCGGCGTAGGGGAGCTCGAACGTGTCGGCCCGGTGGAGCAGCGGGCCGAAGAACATCAGCACCGAGCGGGTACGCCGCGCGGCCGACTCGTCGATCGAGCTCAGGTCGAGCTCCTTGGGCGGCGCGATCTCGAGGTCACCCTCGTCGCCGATCCAGCGCGTGTGGACGCCGAGGCTGCCGAGCACCTCGAGCAGGCGGTTGACCTCCTCGATCCGAGCGACCTTGCGCAGGGTCGTCTTCCCGCGGTTGAGCAGCGAGGCGCACAGCAGGGCGACACCGGCGTTCTTGGAGGTCTTGACGTCGATCTCGCCCGACAGCTTGGTCGGCCCGGTGATCCGGAGGTGCGTCGGGCCCGCGCCGAGGGCCACGATCTCCGAGTCGAGGGCGCTCCCGATGCGGGCGACCATCTCCAAGGAGAGGTTCTGGTGGCCCTTCTCGATCCGGTTGACGGCACTCTGGCTGGTCTGGAGGCGCTCGGCCAGCTGCTGCTGGGTGAGCCCACGGTGGGTGCGGGCGTCGCGGATCAGCTTCCCGATGCGGTCCTTGAAGTCCTCCGTCATATGACCACGATATCTCATGTGTGAGATAAGTCCACACTCCCTGGTTGCGTGTCCGGGTGGGTCAGGATGTCCGGCATGACGTTACCCAGATGGGCCAGGGGAGTAACCGGCGGTCCGGCGTGATCCGGGCCGTCGTCCTCGACATCGGCTCGGTGCTCGAGGTGATCGACGACGGCGTCTTTCCCGGCCCCTTCGAGCGGCGGCACGGGCTGGCGCCGGGATCCGTCGCCGCCGCGAGCGACTGGCCGCGCGACGCCATGCTCGGGCAGCTGTCCGAGGCCGACACGCGCGCGCACTGGCAGCGCCGGCTCGGCCTCACCGAGGCGCAGGTCGACGAGCTCGTGGTCGACTCGTGGCGCTGGTACGTCGGCACCCTCGACCAGCGCCTCTTCGACTGGTTCGCCGGTCTCCGCCCACGCGGTCTCGAGGCGGCGATCCTCTCGAACTCGGGCCCCGGGGCTCGCGAGGCGGAGCGGCACTACGGGTTCGAGGCGATCACGGATGTGCTCGTGTACTCCCACGAGGTCGGACTGAAGAAGCCGGATCCTGCCGTCTACGAGCTGACGAGGTCACGCCTGGGCGTGCGGCCCACCGAGATCGCCTTCCTCGACGACGTACCGGCCAATGTCACGGCCGCCCGCGCTGCCGGCTGGCACGCCGTGCTCCACGAGGAGACGGAGCGGTCCATCGCCGAGATCGAGGCGATCATCGCCGACCCGGCGTGAGGCTTCGCCGCTCGCTCGGGTGATCCGGCGGCAGAGCCGCCGGCCGGGTCCGGCTCGCGCGCAAGCGCGCTTCGCCGCTCGCTCGGGTGATCCGGCGGCAGAGCCGCCGGCCGGGTTCGGCTCGCGCGCAAGCGCGCTTCGCCGCTCGCTCGGGTGATCCGGCGGCAGAGCCGCCGGATCACCCTCGCTCGAACCGGGGGGTGGATTTGAAGTCCGGGTGTCCCGTCAGCGAGGACGCGCACTCAGCAAGCGACTGCCCGGCATTTCGCACGGAGCGCAGTCACAATGCTCGTCGCACACCAAGAAGGTGTGCATCGCGTGCCCGCAGCGGGGGCAGGGCAGATCGTGTGAGAGGTGCAGGTCGTTGTCGCTGACCGTGTCCCACATGACTGACTGTCCTTCCCCCCGACGGGTTCACCCGGATGACCCCATGCTTGCGTGCCGTCCGGTCAGGGACAGGCGGAAACGGGACAAATGGTCACAACGTGCTAGGGAGGAGGGACCTTCGGCCCCGGCGCATGATGCGAATGGCTCATCGGACGTCACGCGGCGAGGCCCCGGATCGCCCGTCGAGTGGCGAACCACAGGCACAGCACGGACATCGTCAGACCGAAGACCAGAGTCGCCACGAGCACGTTGGAGGCGCGGACGAACGCGCCCATCGCGGGGACCGACAGCGGGATCAGGGTCATGTCGCCCAGGCTCGACACGGACGAGACGCGACCGAGGTGCGACGCCTCGATCGCCCGGACGAACGCCGCGCTCAGCCAGACCGAGGCTGCGCCGGCGGTGAAGCCGAGGACCGCCATCGCGATCACGAGCATGGGCCGCCAGTCGACCCCCACCGCGGCGATGGCTACGCCCTGGAGGACGAGGATCCGGAAACCCGCGGCTGCGCCGTACGTCGGCTGCCAGCGGATGCCGACGATGCTGCCCAGGATGGCGCCGGCCGCCAGGCAGGCATCCGCGATCCCGAGCCAGTGGGCGCCCCAGCCGGAGCCGCTGACGCGCAGCGCCACGCCGAGCCCCGTCACGGGCGTGACGAAGACGTTGAGGGCGGTCAGGCCGACCACGAACAGCTTCGCCGTGTCGTGCCGGCGGAGGTAGTCGAACCCCTCGGTCAGGGTGTCGCGCCACCTGGCGTGGGTGGCGCGGGGCAGTCGGTAGCGGGGCCGGACGACGGCCACCAGCACCGCCGCGATCGCCACGAAGGTCAGGGCGTCGACCAGCATCACCGGCACCAGCCCGCCCCAGGCCACCAGCACGCCTCCGACCGGGGCGCCGGCGAGCTTCATCGCCCGGCTGCTGATCTGGTTCCACCCCTGGACGGTGCCGAGGTCGTCGCTCGCCACGATCTGGCGCACGAGCGTCATGCCCGACGGCATCGTGAGCCCGCTGGCGATCCCGAACGAGATGGCGATCGCGAGCAGGATCGGAGCCCCGTGGAGGCCCGACGACCAGGCCAGCGCACCGAGCACCAGGACGGTCGCGCGCCCCAGCTGTCCGGCGACCAGCAGGGCTCGGGGGTCGTACCGGTCCGCGAGCACGCCGCCGAGCAGGACCAGCACTGCCTGCGGCAGCATCTCCGCACCGAGCACGACTCCGGCGAGCACGGGGGAGAGGGTGTGCGCGGCGGTCCAGGCGAGGGCGACGGTCCAGGCGAAGTCGCCGAACCAGGAGAAGCCGACGGCGGCCAGCCAGACCAGGACCATCCGGTCCTTGCGTACCGGGGGAGGCGGTGCGCCGATCAGCTCGGGGGAGGTCACGGTGCCGCTCATGGCCGCACCGGCTCACTCGGGAACACTCGCGCGATCGCCCGCACGGGGCGCCTCGGAGTGTCCGGGTGCTTCTTGGCGGCGGCCATGCACTCGGCCGACCACGTGCGGACGAGGTCACCGAGTCGCTCGGCGAAGTCGCGCACCTGCTCCTCGGTCGCGGGAACGTAGGTGTCGGTCGAGTACGCCGCGCCGCGCCAGCCGGCTGACTCGCTGGGCCCGCGTCGCAGCCACTCCTGCATCGCCCGCACCTGGAAGCGGAAGTTCTCCAGCTCCGCGGTCTGAGCGACGCGCCGGCCGAGCGAGCCCTCGTCGAAGTCGTCGAGGCTCCAGCTCATCGCCCGCGGCTTCAGCCGCCACCAGCTCTCGCGCGTGTCGCGGGCGAGGTCGGGGGCCGGCTCGATGAGGTCCTGCTGGTGGAGCACCTTGAGGTGATGGCTGACCGAGCCGACGGCCAGCCCGGTCGCGGCCGCGAGCTGTCCGACGTTCGCCGGGCCGTCGACCCCGAGGAGCTCGGTGAGCCAGCGCCGGATGGGGTGGTGGAAGGCCACCAGGAGCTCGGCGAGCTCGTCGGAGCGCGCGTGGTCGGAGCTGGGTCGCGGAGCGGACTCGAGGTGCCTCTCGGCTGCGGTTCGACGGGCCATGTCACCAGCGTGGCGGCCCTACCTCCCTCGTACAAGAGTCCTTGTATAACTCAGAGCCAACCCGGACCTGAGCCGCCGACGCTCGCGAGGAGGTGCCGGGCGACGTGCTCGGCGTTCGCACGGTGCACCTCGAGCGGGACCGGCGGGAGGTTCTCCTCCCAGTCCAGCAGCGGTGAGCCGCGCAGCTGGAGCATCCGGGCCGGACGGCCGAACAGGAACAGGTGCAGATGGGCGCCACCGTCGCCGTACTTGGCCAGCTGGGCGCGTCCGACGCTCGGCAGGGACTCGATCGCCGCGGAGACGGCCACGATCAGCTGCCCCATCTCACCCGCGAGATGGTCCGGCACGGTGGGGAGATCGCAGTGCTCGCGAGGGCCGAGGTTGACGCCGATCGGCAGCTTCATGGACGTGTCGAGCGTGAGCTCCCAACGCTCGTTGCTCCAGACCACCCGCTCGGCTCGTGCGGGGTCGGCGGGGCGGGCGCAGGAGCACTCGGCCGGATCCTCGCCGCCGCGCGGCGGCTCCTCGTCGGCGAGCGGCTGGAGCGGCTTGATCCGGAGCGAGTCGATCTCGAACGGGTAGATGTCCCAGCCGGGCATCTCCTCCACGGCCACGGGGAGCCGGCCCTCCTCCCCGGTGGCGGCCAGGACGCGGGCGTAGAACTCCTCGGGTGACTCGGGCTGCATGGCGACATCCAAACACCCGCGGCAGGCTCGCGCTCGACCGCGTCAGAGGGTCGTGCCCAGCCACCAGCCCAGTACGGCGGCCGCGAGTCCGGCCGCCAGGCTGCCGGCCACGTACGCGAGCGCAACCCCCGACCGGCCCTGCTCACGCAGGCGGACGGTCTCGTACCCGAACGTCGAGAACGTCGTGAGCGCTCCGCAGAGGCCGGTCCCGACCAGGGTCACGACCCAGTGCGGCCCTGCCTCGACGGCGACCCCGAGCACGAAGGAGCCGACGACGTTGACGCTCCAGGTTCCCCAGGGGAAGTCGCTGCCGTGCCGGCGCTGGACGGTGACGTCGGTGAGGTAGCGCGTCGAGGCCCCGACGGCGCCGCCGAGGAGGACCAGGAGGAGGGTCATGGACTCAGCCGCTCGGTCAGCCGGAGCCCGAGGACCACTGCCAGGAGACCGGCGACGAGGGTCGCGAGCAGATACGTCGTCGCGGTGGCCGTGTGACCGGTGGCGACCAGCGTCCGCGTGTCGACGACGTACGTCGAGAAGGTCGTGAACCCGCCGAGGACGCCGGTGCCGACGAAGGGTCTGACCAGCACTCGGTCGGGCCACCGCTCGACGACCAGCACCATCAGGACGCCGATCAACGCGCAGCCGAGGACGTTCGTCAGCAGCGTCGCCCAGGGGAACTCTCCGCGGACGTGCGGCATCGCCTCGGCGACCGCCCACCGAGCCGCTGAACCGAGTGCGCCGCCCACGGCGACCGCCCCGACCACGGACCCGCGGATGCGTGATGGCGCGACGTCGGCCTCCGGCGTGACGTCGGGATCGACCGGCAACCCGGGAAAGCGGTCACGGCCCTCGTCGTCGGTTGCGGGCATGCGGGCTCCTACCGTTTCAGGTAGGGACTGTCGGCGGACCATTCCGCGGTTCACACCCGGCACTCAGGCCGGTGTCGGCGAGCCCCACCGCCGAGTGCCACACCTTACTGCGGCGGCGTCCAGGACGCAGGTGGATCCTCGCCGACCCGGCCGTCCGCCGCCTCACGCACGAGATCCAGGTGCCCGGTGTGCCGGCCGTACTCCTCGAGCAGGTCGAACAGGATCCGGCGGATGCTGGCCCTGCTGCCGTCCGCGAGCGTCACGGCGGAGTCACCCTCGAGTCCGCGCTCGTCGATCGCCGTTCGGATCGTGCGCCGCGAGCGCGCCACGGCGGCGTCGTACAGCGCGTAGAGCTCACCGGGCGACTGCTCCGCTGACGAGGAGAACTCCCAGTCGTCGTCCTCGTCCCAGTTGTTGTCGTCCCAGACCGACGGCATCGACTGCCCGGCCACCTTGACCTGCGCGGCGTAGTCCTCCTGGACGGCCATGTGCTTGAGGAGGCCCGCCGACGGTCAGGGACGACGGCGACGCAGGCGCATGGAAGCTGTCGGGGTCGAGACCGTCGGCCTTCCAGCGGAACGTGACCCGGAGCCGGTCCAGCGCGCCGAGCAGGTGCTCGGTCTCGGTGCCGGCGAACGGCGGCTCCCACGGCGGGTAGCCGTCGGACGTCACTCGGGCACGCCCTCTCCGACGAGCCCGTCGATGGACTCGCGGATCAGGTCCGCATGGCCCGTGTGGCGCGCGTACTCCTCGATCATGTCGACCATCAGCCGCCGCAGGGCGGGGGGCTCGCCGTTCATCCAGGCGACGCTGGACCGGGCGTCCGGGCCTGCGGCGTACGCCGCCGCGACGTTCACGCGCGAACGAGCCACGCAGGACTCCCAGAGGGCGAGCAGCTCCTCGGGAGCGTCCTCGGCGGCGGTGCGCCACTCCCACTCGGGGTCTGCGTCGAAGTCGACCGCGTCGAATGGCGCCGTCATCGGGCCACCGGTCAGCTGCCGGGTGAAGTACTCCTCCTCGACCAGCGCGAGGTGCTTGAGCAGGCCGCCGAGGGTCATCGTGCTGGCACCGACCGTGCGTTGCATCGCCTCGGTGTCGAGGCCGCTGCACTTCCAGGCGAAGGTGCGCCGGTTGCGCTCGAGGCCCCCGATCAGGGTCTCGATCTCGGGTCCGGCCACCGGCGGCCCAGGAAGGATCGTGGGGGACTGGTCTGTCGACTGTTCCGAGGTCATGCCACCGACGCTAAGGTGCTTTCCGGACGCTTTCCTTCCGGAATTGGAGCAAGTCTGTGGTCGTGCACGACGCGAGCCCGGCCGCCCGAGCCCTCCTGGTGCTGGAGCACATCCAGAACGCACCCGGGATCAGCGGAGACCGGCTCGCCGAGCGGTTGGGCCTCAGCGACCGCGCCGTACGCCGCCATGTCGGCACGCTGCGCGAGGCCGGCATCCCGGTCGAGTCGTCGCGGGGCCGGTACGGCGGCTACCGGATCGGGCGGGGGATGCGGCTGCCGCCGCTGATGTTCACGCCGACCGAGGCCCTCGGACTCGTGATGGCGGTCCTCGAGGGTCACCCAGCGGGGGAGGAGGACCCGGTCGGACGGGCGTTGGGCAAGCTCGTGCGCGCCTTGCCGGAGCCGCTGGCACGCCCTGCGGACGCCGTACGCCGGATTCCGGCACGGGGCTGGCAGGTGGTGGTCCCCGACGTGGAGATCACCGCGCAGCTGGTGCAGGCCTCCGACGCCGGGAAGCGCGTCCTGCTTCGCTACGGCATCGACGAGGACCGCGAGTGGGAGATCGAGCTCGACCCGTGGGCGGTCGTGGTCCGGCATCGCCGCTGGTACCTGCTCGGGTGGTCGCACGGCAAGGACGCCCGCCGGGTGCTGCGCGTGGATCGGGTACGGCGGGTGGAGGTGCTGACGCAGGAGTTCCGCACGCCGCCCGACCTCGATGCCCTCGCGGCGGTCGAGGAACAGCTCTCGATGGGGTGGAAGTACGACGTCGAGGTCATCATCGACGGGTCCGTCGAGGACTGCCGACACTGGCTGCCACGCAGCTTCGGACGCCTCGAGGCGATCGACGACACCACGACGCGACTGGTCGCGACCACCGACGAGCCGGACTGGTACGCCGCCCAGCTCGGCAACCTTCCGATGTCGTTCCGACTGGTCGGATCACCCGAGGTCCGCGAGGCGATGCTCGTGCTGGGGCGCCGCTTCCTCGACGCAGCGTCCTCACGCTGACTCGTCCAGCGGCACCCAGAGGATCTCCTCGAGACTCAGTCGCTGCCGAGACGGTGACTCGTCGTCCACCGGGGGAACGCCGTCCGGGTCCGGCCGTCCGATCGCAGCCATCGACGTGATCTCCCAGTGCTCGGGCACGTCGAAGTCCGCGGCCAGCCCCTCCCGGTCGAAGGCGCGGAACTGCCGCACGCCGAGTCCGAGTGCCTGTGCCTGCAGGGTCAGGTGGGCGACGGCCTGACCCAGGTCGTAGTGGGCGAACTCGGAGTACTCCCAGTCGGTGCTCTCCACCAGCCGGTGGGAGAGGTTCGCGACCAGCAGCGCCGCCGTCGGCGCCCACCGACGCGAGCTCGGGTAGAGGCGCTCGACGAGCCGCTCGTGCACCCGGTCGCCACGCCTGCCGACCACGAACGCCCACGGCTGGCTGTTGCCGGCCGACGGCGCCCACCGGGCCGCCTCCAGCAGCACGACGACCTCGTCGGAGCCCAGTGCATGGGTGTCGTCGAAGCGGAGCGGGCTCCAGCGGTGGGAGAGGAGCGGGTGCAACATCGGGTCGGGCACGGGTTCGGACACGGGCCCAGCCTGGCATCGCCCGGGTCGACGGGCCCTTGCCGCACCGGTCATCGGTCCCTAGCGTGACCGCAGCACGGGGGAAGGAGGGCCGGTGACTGCCGGTCGCAGTACGGCGCGTCCGTCGGCTGCTCTCGTCGTGACGCTCGGAGCGTTGCTCGCGACGCTCTTCTCCCTGGTCGCAGCCGCGGCTCCGGCGTACGCCGACACGAGTCCCGCTGCCCGCCAGCTCGCGAAGACCTACAGCCCGATCGTGATGCTGCGCGACTTCCACGCCGGGTGCAGTGCCGACGGCGAGCACTACGTGCCGATGCGCGTCGACCCGCTCCTCGACAACCCCGAGATGGTGCTGCGCCAGGTGGGCACGAACAACCCGGTGCTCGGCCTGGGGCCGTCGGGCGCGGACCTGTACGGCCGTGGGACCGGCACCTACCTCGACCTCCCGGGCGACGCCCTGGCGCCGGGCTGCATCTTCGCCGACGACAGCGCTCGGTACACGCCGTTGTCGCAGTCGGCCGTGTACGCCCACGTCACGACGCAGGCCAATCGGCCGGGATACGTCGCTGTCCAGTACTGGCTGTACTGGTACTACAACGACTGGAACGACAAGCACGAGAGCGACTGGGAGTTCGTCCAGGTCCTCTTCCACGCGGACTCGGTCGAGGCCGCGCTCGACGCGGAGCCTGCCGAGGTCGGGTACGCCCAGCACACGGGCGGCGAGACCGCGGCGTGGAACGACGAGAAGCTGGAGAAAGAGGGCACGCACCCCGTCGTCTACTCCTCGGAGGGCTCGCACGCCAGCTACTTCGAGCCCGCGCTCTTCCTCGGCCGGAGCGCCTCCGAGGGGTTCGGCTGCGACAACACCCAGGATCCGAACACGCGCGTGGCCCCCAAGAGCGTCCTGCTGCCCGACCGGCCGAGCGGACCCGACGACAGGTTCGCCTGGCTGGGGTTCGACGGTCGCTGGGGCGAGCGTCATGCCGGCCCGAACAACGGCCCCGACGGTCCTCTGGGCAAGCCCCGTTGGCGCAGCCCGGTGACGTGGGAGGAGAACCTGCGACCGTCGTCGTTCGTGATCCCCGGTGGGAGCGACACTCCGCCGGCCGTGGTCGGGACCTTCTGCGACGTGGTCGGCAAGGGCTCGGTCCTCTATGTCCGGTACGCCGCGCAGCCCGGTGCCGTGCTCGCCTTCCTGGGCGTGATCGCACTCCTGCTGATGTTCCTGCTGCGGCGCACCCGCTGGGACAAGGTGCCGGCGTACCCGGTCGTGATGCGTCGTCGTTCGGGTCAGATCGCGAGGACGGCGGCGAACCTGTTCCGCCGACACGTTCCGACGTTCCTGGTCGTCGGACTGCTCGCCGTCCCGATCGGGATGCTGGCGGTCCTCGACGTCGTGCTGCTGCAGCACCTGCCGTTCGTGGGCACGGTCGTGCGTGTCTCCACCGAGCACGCGCCACCGGGCAACCGCATCCTGTTCGGGTCCTGGGTGGCCTCGAGCTTCTGGCCCGTCACGGTGCTGCTCACCTCGGCGACCGTCGCGCACCTGATGGACGACGGCCGCAGCCACCCGAGCCCCCGACGGGCCGGCGCTGCGATCCGCGCGATGGGGGCGCGCCGGCGACAGCTCGCGTCGGCGTACCTCCCGGCCGCCGTGGCGATCGTGCTCCTGTCCTGGACCGGCATCGGGCTTCCGCTCGCCGCGTGGCTGACGGTGCGCTTCCAGTTCCTGGGTCAGATCGTGATGCGTGAGGACCTGAGCGGCTCGGCTGCCCGGGCGCGCGCGGGGGAGCTGGTCCGGCACCGCTGGTGGCACACGGCGGTGGTCGCCCTGATCGTCTGGGCCGGCATCCATGCCGTCGGGGTCCTCCTCGGTCTGGTGATGCTCGTCTCCTTCACATCACTGCCCCTGTGGACCATCACCGTGATCGTGCTGGTGGCGCAGGTCGCGCTGACCCCGCTCGGCGCGATCGCGCTGACCCTGCTCTACGGCGACGCCGCCTCGGAGCGTGCGGAGGAGGAACGGGTGCCCGAGACCGCGCACGTCTGAGCGCAGGCAACTCGACGGTCACCGAGCGCGCTCGCGAGCTGCTCCGCGCCCTCGGGCGTCGCCAGGTCGGCATCCACCAGCAGGGGAGAAGAGGCGGTGTCGAGCCCGTATGCGGTCTGGTCCAACGCCGATCGCCGGCGACCGACGAGCACCAGGGTCTCCGGCCGAGGCGCGAGGGCGTGGGCAACCGCTCGTCCGATCCCGGACCCGGCGCCGGTCACCACCAGGACCTCGTCGGTGTGTGTCGAGTTCATCCAAGTCACTTTAGCGCTAAAGTAAAGTCATGGGCGAGCGCGGCGACGAGGTCGGGGAGATCGTGGCCGCGTGGCGGCGCGAACGGCCCGGTGACGAGGTCTCGTCGATCCTGGTGGTCACACCGATCTGGCGACTGGCGGCGGCCCTGCAGCGAGCGCGCGCCGGCGCACTCGCGCCGTTCGGGCTGGAGGAGAGCGGGCTCGACGTGCTGGGAGCGCTGCGACGCTCGGGACCGCCGTACCGGCTGAGCGCGGGGGAGCTGACCCGTCGCTGCCGCGTGTCTCCGGGAGCAACGACCCAACGGGTCCAACGACTGGAGCGCGACGGATACGTCGAACGGCTCTCGACGAGGCGACGCCGACCTGAGCCGCCGCGAGTCCTAGGCTGGGCGAGTGTTGCCCCGTCCGACCGCCAGGCTCCACTTCCGGGAGCTGACCCCCGACGACTTGGACGACCTCGCCGCGGTCCTGGGAGCCCCCGACCCGGCTCGCCCGGGTCACCCCACCCGCTCGCGCGAGGACACCGAGCGGTGGATCGCGTGGAACCGGGACAACTACCGGACCTACGGCTTCGGGCTGTGGGCCATCGAGACCCACGACGGGACCTTCGTCGGCGACTGCGGACTCACCATGCAGGACATCGAGGGCGAGCTCCACCTCGAGGTCGGCTACCACGTGGCGCACGACCTGCGCGGACGCGGACTTGCCACGGAGGCGGCCGCCTCGGTCCGACAGGCGGCTGCTGAGGCCGGTGAGCCCCGGCTCGTCGCGATCATCCGGCCGGAGAACCTGCCGTCCCAGCGCGTCGCGCAGAACATCGGGCTGCGTCTCGAGCGGCGGGCGAACAAGGGCGGGGGAGAGGTACTGGTCTTCGGCGCGGACCTGCTGCGCGTCTCGCCGGCCGCTCCCGAGCACCTCGGGGAGTGGCGCCGGGTGCACAACGAGATCATCGCGACGGCTCCGTTGACCGAGGACGAGGTCGCCGAGCGAGCGGGTCGGAACCGCCTGACCGTGGCCCACGTCGGCGACACCCTGGTGGGGTGTGCCACGGTCCGTCCCCCGGCGGGGGAGTCGGGCACCGTCACGGTGATCGTCCGCATCCTCGAGCCGTTCCGACGGCGCGGGCTCGGCTCGGCGTACCTCGACATGGCGCTCGCGGACGCGCGGTCGCTCGGGCCCGACCGGATCGAGACCGTCGTCCTGGAGTCGAACGCCGACGGACTCGGGTTCGCGCGAAGGCACGGTTTCGTCGAGCACGACCGGTACGTCCTCGACGGTCAGAGCGTTCCGTTCGTCGACCTCCACCTGGAAGAGGGTTCGTGAGGCAGCCGGGCGAGGACGGTGCCGAGATCTGGCCCTTCCGTGACGCCGCGGCGTTCGACGCGTGGCTGGCCGCGAACCACACGCACCAGCCAGGGGTCTGGCTCAAGCTCGCGAAGAGGTCGAGTGGGATCCCGTCGCTGACCAGTGACGAGGCGGTGGACGTCGGGCTCTGCTGGGGGTGGATCTCGGGGCAGCGCAGAAGTCTCGACGGGACCTGGTACCTCCAGAAGTACGTGCCCCGTCGGCCCCACAGCAACTGGTCCGCGCTGAACGTCCGCAAGGTGAGGCAGCTGGAGGCTGCCGGCCGGATGCGGGCGCCGGGGCGGGCCGAGGTCGACGCGGCCCAGGCGGACGGTCGATGGGGGAAGGCGCAGGGGTGATGGGTGTTCTCGATCGGCTTCGCCCCTGCCGCTCGGACCCGTCCTCGGGATCCCACGCACGCCGATCCTGCTGCCGCTGGTCGTGTGAGTGCGCCCGATCACCAGAGGTGCCGGTGCTGGTCCACCCAGCGGATCTCCTCGTCCTCGCGCTCGAGCGCACCGTCTGCCACCCACGAGCGCTGCGGCTCCACGCCGTCGGCGGCCAGCGACGCCATCAGGTCGCGGGTGGCCGTCATCCGACGAGACACGGTGTCGGCCACGTCGAACGCCGGGAGCTCGCCGTACGCCTCGCAGAAGACCCGCACCCGGTGCCCCCGGTCGGGCACCTCGGGGAAGTGGTGCCAGTCGAGGACGTGCTCGTCCGCGCGCAGCGGCACGAACCACCGCAAGGCATAGGCGACGTCATCCAGGCGCGGCCCGGGATGCAGGTAGTCCCAGTCGATCAGCCCCACCGCCTCCTGCTCGCGCCACACGAAGTTCCATGGGCCGGGATCACCGTGACAGAAGACGATCGCGCCCCCGGCGACTGGGGGCGCCTCCCACGTTGCGTCGTCCGGCGGGACCCAGTCGGCGCCGGCATCGTGGACCCGCCGGAGGAGCCTCGCGGCCGAGGCGAGCCCCTGGTCCGTGTGCTGGTGGGACCAGCCGTCGCCCCCGGACTCACCGGGGACGAAGCGCAGCGACTCGCGACCGTCTTGGATCCCGAGCGGCTCCGGGACGTCCAGGACCCCCCGCGAGCGCAGGTGGCGTAGCAGGGTGTGCACGGTGGGCGTGCTCCGCGTGGCCGGCCTCGTCACCGTGTCGTGGTCGATCTCGACCGGTCGGAAGCGGGCGTTCACCTCCGCGGCGCGATCGACGGCGTCGAGCGGGTCGTCCACGTGGCGAGCATGACACGATGACCCGGTGACCAGCGCGACCGACGAGCAGCGGCTGAAGGACCTCGTCCTGCTGCGTCGCGTGCGCGACCGGATCGACCGCGAGTACGCCCAGCCACTCGACGTCGAGGCACTCGCGCGCGGCGTCCACATGTCGGCCGGGCACCTGAGCCGGGAGTTCAAGAGGGCGTACGGCGAGCCGCCGTACTCCTACCTGATGACCCGGCGGATCGAACGGGCGATGGCGCTGCTCCGGCGCGGTGACCTCAGCGTCACCGACGTCTGCTTCGAGGTGGGCTGCTCGTCGCTCGGGACGTTCAGCACCCGCTTCACCGAGCTCGTCGGAGTCTCGCCGAGCGTCTACCGCGACCGGATGGCGGCGGAGATGGCCGACTCCGCCGGCGAGACGCCCTCGTGCATCACCAAGCAGGTCACCCGGCCGATCAGGGTGACCGCGAGATCGATCAGGAATGGAGAAGCACCGCTGACGGGCCAGGCCTAGCGTTCCGGGTATGGACATCACGATTCACTCGAGCTTCCTCCCGCAGACCGACCCCGACGCGTCCTTGGCGTTCTACCGCGACGCCTTCGGCTTCGAGGTCCGTCTCGACGTCGGCCAGGGCACGATGCGCTGGACCACCATCGGCCCGCCGAACCAGCCCGACACCAACGTCGTCCTCCACCCACCCGCGGTCGACCCGGGCATCACCGACGAGGAGCGGCGCGTCGTCACCGAGATGATGGCCAAGGGCACGTACGCCGTGCTGCTGCTGGCTTCCGACGACGTCGACGCGGCGTTCGAGGCCGTGGCCGGCCACGACGTCGAGGTGGTCCAGGAGCCGACCGACCAGCCGTACGGCATCCGCGACTGCGCCTTCCGGGATCCGGCTGGCAACCTGGTCCGCATCCAACAGCGCCCCTCGGCCTGAGGCGGCCGGTCGTCATGTGCCATCCCGGACTCCCTCCCGACGTGCGTGCGTCCGCCACGACGGGACCCCGTGAGCAGGACGCGGATGACGCGGAGCTCCCGATCACCCGGCACGAGGACCCCCTGGCCGACGAGTCCCCGAGGATCGCGACATCGGCCTGAACCGGGCGGTAGGACTGGTTCCCGCCGCCTATCGACCGGTGTTGGCGCACCGCGTCGTCCGCCGGCTGATCGTGGGCTTCGCCGTCTCGTACCTCGGCGACGGCATGAGCTTCGTGGCGGTGGCGTGGCTGGCCATCCAGCTCGTCCCGGGTGCTCATACGGGGCTCTGGGTCGGAGCCGCCGTGGCGGCGTACACGTTGCCCGGGGTGGTGGGCGCCCTGCTCCTCGGCCGTCGGCTACGCCGGGTGAGCCCGCAACGGATCATCCTCGCCGACAACCTGCTGCGGGCGGCGTTCATCGGCGCGGTGCCGGTGCTCTGGGCGCTCGACGCGCTGACACCCGGTGTGTACGTCGCTCTGCTGGCGCTCTCCTCGCTCCTGCACGCATGGGGGAGTGCGGCGACGTACTCGGTGCTGGCCGAGCTGCTGCCCGACGAGCACCGGCTCGCGGCCAACACGCTGGTCAGCACGCTGACCTTCGCCGCGACGATCGCGGGTCCCGCCATCGCGGGCGTGCTGGTGTCGGTGACGAGCTCGGCGTACGTGCTCGGCCTGGATGCCCTGAGCTACCTGTTCCTGGCCGTCCTCATCGTCCGTACGCCGTGGCCGCGCACCCAGACCAACGCGGACGCCGTCGCGCCGGTCGACGGCACTGCCGCACGAGGTGCCTTCGGGCTGATGCGGCGGCATCCGGAGCTGCTCGGGTTGCTCGCCCTGACGTGGCTGTTCAACTTCCTCTACGGCCCGGTGGAGGTGGCGCTGCCCCTCCACGTGACCGACGACCTGCACGCACCCGGGTCGCTCCTCGGTCTCTACTGGGCGCTCTTCGGCATCGGGGCCGTCGCCGGGGGTCTGACCATCGGTGCCCTGCGCCGGCTGCCGCTCTGGCCGGTCACGCTGGCGATCGTGATCGGATGGGGGCTGGCGCTGGTCCCGTTCGGCCTGTCGGTCCCGACCGCCGTCACGGTGGCGGCGTTCACCCTGGGTGGCGTGATCTACGGCCCGTTCGTGCCGCTCTCGGTCACGCTGATGCAGGCGACCTCGCCGCCGGAGCACCTCACCGCGATGCTCGCAGCCAGGAGCGCGGCCCTGCTGACGGCCGCACCGATCGGCACGGCGCTCGGTGGGCCGCTGAGCACGGCCCTGGGACCGGGCCCGACCCTCGGCGTCTCCGGGATCGCCACCGTCGTGCTCGGCACCGTGGCGGCCCTCCTTCTGCTCGCCCGACGTGCTCCCCGTCGCCCGTAGGTTGATCACATGGCCCCGACGCCGTACGCCGCCGACAGCCAGGACCGCATCCGGGTGACCGGCGCGCGCGTCAACAACCTCAAGGACGTCAGCGTCGAGCTGCCGAAGCGGCGGCTGACGGCGTTCACCGGGGTATCGGGGTCGGGCAAGAGCTCGCTCGTGTTCGCGACGATCGCGGCGGAGTCACAGCGGCTGATCAACGAGACCTACAGCGCCTTCCTGCAGGGGTTCATGCCGACCTTGTCCCGACCCGAGGTCGACCACCTCGAGGGGTTGACGACGGCGATCATCGTCGACCAGGAGCGGATGGGGGCGAACCCACGCTCCACCGTGGGGACCGCGACCGACGCCAACGCCATGCTGCGGATCCTCTTCAGCCGGATCGGCAAGCCGCACATCGGTCCTCCCACGGCCTTCGCCTTCAACGTGCCCACGCGCGTGGCCAGCGGGATGATGAAGACGCAGGCCGGCCAGGGCAAGACCCAGGTGGTCAAGAAGCAGGTCTACCTGGGCGGGATGTGCCCCACCTGCGAGGGCATGGGCGCCCTGAACGACTTCGACCTCACGGCGATCTACGACGAGACGAAGTCGCTCGCCGCGGGTGCGCTGCTGGTGCCCGGCTACAGCATGGACGGCTGGTACGGCCGGATCTTCAGCGGCGCCGGGCTCGACATGGACAAGCCGATCGGTCGGTACACGCAGAAGGAGCTCAAGAAGCTCCTGTACGGCGAACCGGAGAAGATCAAGGTCGAGGGCGTCAACCTCACCTACGAGGGGGTCCTCACCAAGGTCAAGAAGTCGATGCTCTCCAAGGACGTCGAGGCGATGCAGCCGCACGTCCGGCGGTTCGTCGAGCGAGCGGTCACCTTCACCACCTGCCCCGACTGCGACGGCACGCGCCTGAGCCAGGAGGCCCGTTCCTCCCGGATCAACGGGAAGAACATCGCCGAGCTGTGTCAGCTCCAGATCGGCGACCTCGCGACGTGGCTGCGTGGAGTGAAGGAGCCAGGTGTCGCGCCGCTGATCGCCGGACTGCAGCACCTGCTCGACTCGTTCGAGGAGATCGGGCTCGGCTACCTGTCGCTGGACCGGCCCGCCGGGACGCTGAGCGGGGGAGAGTCCCAGCGGACCAAGATGATCCGACACCTGGGCTCGTCGCTGACCGACGTCACCTACGTCTTCGACGAACCCACGATCGGGTTGCATCCGCACGACATCGAGCGGATGAACCAGCTGCTGCTCCAGCTGCGCGACAAGGGCAACACCGTGCTGGTGGTCGAGCACAAGCCCGAGACCATCGCGATCGCCGACCATGTCGTGGATCTCGGTCCCGGCGCCGGCACCGCGGGCGGCGAGATCACCTACGAGGGCACCTTCGCGGGCCTCCGGAGGAGCGCCACGGTGACCGGGCGACACCTGGACGACCGAGCGTCGCTCAAGGACGAGGTGCGCGATCGCTCCGGAGTCCTGGAGGTGCGCAAGGCCACGACCCACAACCTCAAGAAGGTCGACGTCGACATCCCGCTGGGCGTGCTGTGCGTCCTCACCGGCGTGGCGGGATCGGGCAAGAGCTCGCTCGTCACCGGATCAGTGGCAGGTCGCGAGGGTGTGGTGGTCATCGACCAGGCGGCCATCAAGGGTTCGCGACGCAGCAACCCGGCGACGTACACCGGCCTGTTGGAACCCATCCGCAAGGCGTTCGCCAAGGAGAACGGCGTGAAGCCGGCGCTCTTCAGCGCGAACTCCGAGGGCGCGTGCCCGTCCTGCAACGGGGCGGGCGTCATCTTCACCGAGCTCGGCGTGATGGCGACGGTGGAGTCGACCTGCGAGGAGTGCGAGGGCAGGCGCTTCCAGCCAGCGGTGCTGGAGTACCGGTTCGGCGGCCGGAACATCGCGGAGGTCCTCGAGATGCCGGTCGCCGAGGCGCTCGGGTTCTTCGGAGAAGGTCCTGCGGCCACACCGGCCGCGCAGCGGGTCCTGGAGCGGCTGGCCGACGTAGGGCTGGGTTATGTCAACCTCGGGCAGCCGCTGACGACCCTGTCGGGAGGGGAGCGGCAGAGGCTGAAGCTCGCCACACAGATGTCGGAGAAGGGCGACGTGTACGTCCTCGACGAGCCCACCACCGGGCTGCACCTCGCCGACGTGGCTCAGCTACTGGGGCTGCTGGACCGGCTGGTCGATTCCGGCAGATCTGTCATCGTGATCGAGCACCACCAGGCCGTGATGGCACACGCCGACTGGATCATCGACCTCGGACCCGGCGCCGGCCACGACGGCGGCACCGTCGTCTTCGAGGGGACGCCGGCCGACCTGGTGGCGTCACGGTCGACGCTCACCGGCGAGCACCTCGCGGCGTACGTCGGGTCCTGACAAGGGACTCACACCGGACGCACAGGAAGGCGAGGTCTGGTGGGGCCATGACCGACCACGATCACGGCGAGCACCGCGAAGGGCTCGAGCACGACCTGCCGATCATGCAGGCCAAGGGCATGGTGGGCCGACCACGCGGCCGGCGGAGCCTGCTGGGTCTGATGGGCGGGGTGGGTGTGCTCGCGCTGGCGGGATGCGCGACCGACGACTCGTCGTCGTCGTCCGCGAGCACCGGCGCTCCGGGCGGCCGGCCGCCGACCGGCGGAGGCGGGCAGCTGTCCACCGACCAGACCGGCGTCGCCGTCGGCGACATCCCCGAGGAGACGGCCGGTCCCTACCCGGGCGACGGCTCGAACGGCGTCAACGTGCTGAGCGAGTCCGGCATCGTGCGCAGCGACGTCCGCTCGAGCTTCGGCGCCGCAAGCGGCACGGCCGAGGGCGTGCCACTGACGATCAGGCTGAAGGTCTATGACCATGACGGCGACTCGCTGACGCCGTACGCCGGTGCCGCGATCTACCTGTGGCACTGCGACCGCGAGGGTCGCTACTCGCTGTACTCCGGCGGCGTCACCCAGGAGAACTACCTGCGCGGCGTCCAGGAGGTGGCGGAGGACGGCTCGGTGGAGTTCACCAGCATCTTCCCGGCCTGCTACTCAGGCCGCTGGCCCCACCTGCACGTCGAGGTCTACTCCTCCTTGGACGACGCCACCAGCGCCGGCACCAAGCTGCGGACCTCGCAGATCGCGTTCCCCGAGGACGTGTGCCGGCATGTCTACGACACGGCAGACGGCTACGACGCGAGCAGCGCCAACCTGGCGGGCGTCAGCCTGGACTCCGACGGTGTCTTCAGCGACGGCCACTCGTTGCAGCTGGCGAAGCTGACGGGCTCGGTCGAAGCCGGATACACCCTGGCCCTCACCGTCCCGGTCTGAGCCGAGGAGCCGGCGCCCGAAGACCGGCGTACGCCGATCGACCCCCGTGGGCGCCGGCACGTCTCGGCCCCGACTCATGCGGCCTTGTCCCGCTTGCGGGGTCGTCCGGGCCCGCGCTTGCGTGGCACGACCCGTCCCTCCTCGACGAGCTGTCCACCCCACACGCCCCAGCGCTCGCCCCGGGCGAGGGCAGCCGCCAGGCAGTGGTCGACGGCCGCGCACTGGTGGCAGATGCGCTTGGCGCGCTCGACCTCCTCGGGGCGGAAGGAGAACCAGAGGTCGGGCTCCTCGCGACAGGGCCACGGGTAGTGACCGAGGCCGGGACCGACCCCGACCAGCCGGAAGTCCAGGCCCTCGGGCCCGTTCACGCGTTCACCTCCGGGGCCTTCGGGTGGTGCCGCCGATGACGTCGCCCGGCCCGGGCCTGGGCGGCCAGTCGTGCCTGCACGGCGTCGCGCAGTCGCTGGTCGATCCAGGCCTGTGCCTCCATCGTGTGGACGTCGGGATGCATGGGGTGTCTCCCTTCGCGGGGTTCTGCTGGGTTTCCACCAGCCTCCGCCGAGTCGCCGCCCAGAACATCGGCACGCTGGCGGGTATCGCACTCCCGATCGGGTCCCACGGACGACGCGGCAGCACCGGCGGTGGGCGGGGAACCCCACCGTGCCGCCCAGAACGCAGCGGAGCATCCGCCACCTGGCCGATGATGTCGGCGACCGAGGCCGCTTGAGTGCAGTCATGGAGGTGCACATCTGGCTCGACCAGTCAGAACCCCCCGTCGGCCGGCTCACGGTGACGGGTCCGCCCGAGGCAACCGGGCAGGTTGACTCGTCGAGCCCGTTCACGGGATGGCTCGGTCTGTTGCGGGCGCTCTCGCACGCGATCGAGGCAGCCGGAGACGTGAAACATGTGTCGGAGACCTGAACGGGCCGCGGAGCAGAGGTCGACGTAGCATGACTCGCATGCTCGGGACGTCGCGCGAGCCCACGCTACGGGGCCGAGACGGCGAGATCGGAGAGCTCCGCTCTGCCGTCGACCTCGCCATGTCCGGCCGGCTCTCCGTGGTGGTGATCGAGGGCGAGGCGGGGATCGGGAAGACGCGCCTGATGACCGAGGCGCTCCGGACCGCAGCCGAGCGAGACTGCCAGGTGGCCACCGCGAAGGCCGAGGAGATGGAGCACGGTCGCCCGTTCGGCGTCATCGCAGCCGCCCTGGCCTGCACCCGAGACTCCGCCGACGAGCGCCGCGCCGCGATCGCGAATGTCATCTCCGCCCATGACAGCCGTGTCCCCGGACCCGTGACCGTCAGCAGCGATCCCGGGCTCCAGTTCCGGGTGGTGGACGCGCTGTGTGACCTGGTCGAGTCGCTGGCGCTGGACCGACCTCTGGTCCTCGGCCTCGACGACCTGCAATGGGCCGACCCGGCGAGCCTGGTCACCTTGGGTGCCCTGGCTCGGACCGCGCCGGCGCTGCCGGTGGCCCTCATCGCGTGCTGCCGACCCTTTCCCCGGCCGCCTGCGATGCAACGCCTGTTCGAGTCGTTGGAGCACACGGACGTGCGGAGGATCGGGCTCCGCCAGCTCGCGGACGGCGATGTGCGGGAGGTGGTCGCCGAGGTCGTGAGGGCGACGCCCGGACCCGGGCTGCTCGAGGTCGTGTCCGGAGCCGCCGGCAATCCACTGTTCGTGACCGAGCTGCTGAACGCGATCATGGAGGACGGGAGCCTCCGCACGACGGACGGGCAGGCCGAGGTCAACGGGTCCGACCCGCCTCCGTCGTTGCCCTTGACCATCCTGGGTCGACTCAGCTCCCTTCCGGACGACGCGATCCAGGCCCTCAGGGTCGCGTCCTTGCTGGGATCGACGTTCTCGATCACCGAGCTGGCCACGGTCCTCGCGCGGCCGGTCACCGAGCTCATGCCGGCGGTCGAAGCGGTCCTGACGTGCGGAGTGCTCGACGAGCACGGCGTGCTCCTGCGGTTCCGCCACGACCTGATCCGTGAGGCGATCTATGCCGACATGCCGTCGAGCCTGCGCCTCGGGCTGCATCGCGAGGCGGGCATCCGGCTCGCCGATGTCGGGGCGCCGGCCAGCCGGGTGGCCGACCAGTTCGCTCGGGGTGCGACCAGCGGCGACCCCGAGGCGATCGACTGGTTGACCCGAGCGGCGCGAGAGGCGGCATCGACGGCACCGGAGACGGCTGCGGAGCTGCTGCACCGTGCCGTCGGTCTGATGGAGGCGAATGATCCGCGCGCAGGACCTGTTGGAGGTCGAGCGCGCCGACAGCCTGATGCTGGCCGGGCAGGTCACCGAGGCCGTCACCGCGTGCGAGTCGCTGTTGAGCAGAGGTCACCGTCCCGACGCCGATGCTCCCGCTCGGCTCCGCCTCGGCGCCGCGCTCATGGTCAACGGCAGGCCGGCAGAGGCGCTCCACCCGTTGGAGGAGGTCGCCGAGTCGGCGGTCAGCACCGAGGAGGTGGAGGCGCTCAGCCTCTCGGAGGCGAGCTTCGCCAAGCTCTGGCTCGGTGACTTCGAGGGCGCGGAGACCGCGGCGATGCAGGCGACCTCCGTGGCTGGTCGATGCGGCCACCACCGCGCCTCGACCGGGGCACTGGCCACTCGGTCGGTCGTCGCCTGCTTGCGGGGGCACTTCTCCGAGGCGATGGAGCTCAGCGACGAGGCGCTCGCCGTGGCCGACCACAGCCCCGCTCGCGTGGGCCACGCCTTCCCGGTGTATGCCCCGCGCGGCTGGCTCTTCATGGAGATGGACCAGCACGCTGCAGCCACGCACGCCCTCAACACCGGCCGCCAGATCTGCGAGGAGCTGGGCGTCCGCTGGCCGCTGGCGACGTACCAGGCCTACCTGGCGGTCGAGCGTTTCGTCATCGGTCAGTGGGACGACGCGGTGGCCGAGCTCGAGGCGGGGATCGCACTCGCGGAGGAGACCGGCGTGACCTACGCCGTGAAGCCCAGTCTCAGCGCCCAGGCGATGATCCGGCTGTACCGCAACGACCTGCCCGGCTCCTGGCGGGCCATCCAGGACGCCGAGGCCATCGCCGACCGGGGATCCCGGCTGTTCGACTACCGCGTGCTCCTGGCTCGGGCGCTCCTGCTCGAGGCCGAGGGCGACGGCCTCCAGGGCTTCACCGAACTGGCCGACCGCTGGCGGGTCTGCCGCGGCGCGGGCATGGCCATCGACTATCCCGCCGTGGGGCCGGACCTCGTGCGACTGGCGCGGGCCGCTGGTGACCTGGACCTGGCCCGCGAGGTGCTGACCGCGGTCGAGGAGGTCGCCGATCGCAACCAGGTGCCCTGGATGACCGGTGCGGCGCTGCGGTGCCGAAGCCTGCTCAGCGACGACCTGGATGCGGGGGTGAGGGCGGGCGACGCGTATGCGGACGGCCAGCGGGTGCTCGAGGTGGCAGTGACCTGCGAGGAAGCAGCCGGCCTCGCGGCGCGCCGGGGAGATCGGCACCTGGCTCGCTCGCTGCTGGAGAGGGCGGGCAGCGCCTTCGAGCGGCTCGACGCGAGTCGCGGTGTGATGAGGGTCGACGCCGGACTCCGCACCCTCGGCGTACGCCGGGGGCGTCGCGGCACCCGCCAGCGGCCACAGCGCGGATGGGGGAGCCTGACCCCGACGGAGGGGACCGTGGCCGACCTGGTCGGCGAGGGCCTGTCCAACCCGCAGATCGCCGAGCGGCTGTTCGTCTCGCGGCGCACCGTGCAGACCCATGTCGCGCACATCTTCACCAAGCTCGACATCGGCTCCCGCGCGCAGCTGGCCGCCCTGGTCGCGGTGCACGGCGGCGACCGGGAGAGCAACGTCACCGCTCTCCGGTAGCGCCGGAAGCCCGACTGTCGCAGGTCAGCAGTAGTCGACCAGTGCGTCCGCGAGGGCGTTCACCGACGACTGGGGATTCAGCTGCTCGCCGACCCAGTTGTTGCGCATCCGGAGCAGCGTCACGCCGTCACCGGCGATCGTCACCGTGTTGCCGCCCCAGCCGAGCATCTGCGGCAGGTACTGGGTACAGCCCTCGTCGGACCGGAGCCGTCGGAGGTGCCAGTCGTCGAGGTACCAGTGGCTCCCGTTGTCGGAGACCGGCAACGCAGCCGGTGCCGGCTCGGGTCGCGGCAGCAGCCGGTCGACGAGGTGGCGGCTCAGGATCTGTCGGCCATGGCTCCGACCGTGGTGCTCCACCAGGGCGGCGATCCTGGCCAGGTCGTCGATGGTCGGGTAGTAGCCGTAGGCGAGCAGGGGATGGCCCTTCGCCGCGGCCCGGCCGGGTTCGATCGTGCTGTTGGACGGGACGGCGTGGATCCCGATCGGGCGGTAGACCTCGCGGCGGAGCATTCGCCAGATGTCCGCGGCCTGTCCGGCTCGTGACTTCAGCAGCTCGTCCTCGACGACGCCGAGCAGATAGGCGTCCTGGTCGCGGTAGTTGTACGTCGTACCGGGCTCCGCGAAGCGTCGGTAGTCCAGCGCCTCGACCGTCTTGGCGTGCTCGGACCGCGCGGCGTACCAGCGGTAGTAGCCGCACAGGTAACAGGTCGGGTGCTTCGCCGGACCATGGCCGGACGCCATGGTCGCGAGGTCCGAGACCGTGACGTCGTGCCAGCTCCGGGGCTGGCGGCCAGGGAGGATCCGGGAGATGCGCTGGTCGAGGATGCGCCCGCCGTACTTCTGGGCCAGGCGCAAGAGGGCCACGCTGAGCATCGCCGACTTCGTGATCGACCACACGCCGTACCGGACGTCGTCGCAGTAGGGGAACGGCCCCGCCGCCGTCGGACACCGCGTGCCGTAGACCGTGCCGTCGATCACGACCGCGCTCTGGACGACGTCCGGGAACTCACGGAACCCGCGCAGCGTCGCAGCCTCGACACGGCCGCGGAGGGCCGACCAGGGCCGGTGCCGGAGACGGTTGCCCTGGGCGTGGCGGAACGCGGTCCTGGCTCGGGCCGCATGCCGCACCGCGGGCCCGAGGGAGGCCCGCGTCGTACCCCAGGCGGTGAAGTACTGCGCCACGAGGTACGGCGAGGTCTGCTGGACGATCTGGAAGCGCACCGGCCGCACGCGGTCGCCGCGGTAGAGGAACAGCGCGATGCCGGTGTGCGTCTCGCCCTCGATCGAGTTCACCAGCTCGAAGGGGAACGACGCGCGGTGCCACCCGTGGTCGCCGGGCTGGGTCCAGCGCAGACCGGGCTGCACGAGGAGGTCCCAGTAGGTGCGCGTCGCCGGGATCGACCCGACGCGGATGACGTCCTGCGTGGTCGGCACCAGATGACGTCCGACACTGACGAACGGGATGCGGGCCGCCGGGAAACGCAGCGTGTCCTTGCCCAGAACAGGGCTGGCGATCCGGTGTCGGTCAGGGCCGTCGCTCCGGATCTGCATGCGGGCGCCGGCGAGTCGCAACGTCCCACGCAGAGGCGGTGCGAGCGTGGCCTGCGCCGGGGGAGCGAACCGGGCGTTCCTGGTGAGGGATCCCGGAGCCATTCCCCCGAACAGTTGTTCGAACGTGAGAGGCGCCCGTGACACGTGACCGCCGGGCGGCGTGTCCGCCTGGGCTCTGATGACGCCGCCGGGTGCCGTGACCAGGATCGAGAGCGACACCAGGGTCGCCGTCAGCCACGAGACGATCCGCCGTGCCGAGTCGCGCATGGCGCGATGCTCGCAGTGGCTGAACGGCCGGTCAACCGGGACGACCGGTGGGCCTTCCTCCAGGCGTGAGTTCGTTCGCCGATAACTGACATTATGTCAACTCACGAGGAGAACGCGCCGGCTCCCCACCTCCCCTGGTCCGGTTCACCGGGGACCGACACACCGGGTTTGCATGCGACGCCGATGCGAGGAATGGTGGAACGGGTCCTGCCAGCAATCGACGAAGGAGAGCACGTGCTCACCCTCACGGAGAACGCCAGCACGATCGTCAAGGACATCGCCGCCCAGCAAGGCGGCGGTGCCGAGTCCACGGGTCTGCGGATCAGCAGCGAGGACCCGCAGGCGGGCCTCATGGTGACCGCGGCCCAGAACGCACATCCCGGTGACCAGACCGTCGAGTCCCACGGAGCCGTGGTGTACCTCGATCCCCCGGCCTCGCAGCAGCTCGACGACCAGATCCTCGACGCGTCGGTGGACGAGGCCGGTCGGGTGCAGTTCGCGCTCGCGCCGCAGGCGTGATGACGCAGCGCTGAACCGACGTACGACGACCCCGGGTGCCCTCGGCGCCCGGGGTCGTCCACGTCCCGGGCGGGGACGGGGTCAACCGAGCCCGACGAGGTCGCGGCCGCGGTCGATCAGGTCGTAGCGGAAGGCCGCCCAGATGACCACGGCGGCGCCGACCAGGCCGAGCACCGTGACGACCGTCGTGTGGATCGGCTTCTCACGCGCCTTCTCCCAGGCGACGGCGCCCTTCTCCTTCATCGGCCGGAGCCAGCGCCGGGCGAACTCGAACTCCCGCGACCACAGCCACAGTCCCAAGAGGATCGGCGGGATGGTCAGCGGGCCCGGCAGGACGATCAGCACGAGCCCCGCGAGGATGAGGATCAGACCGGCGACGAACACCACGACGCGCCGCAGGGTCCGGGTCATGCGGCCTGTCTAGCAGGTCACCGCACAGGTCCGGCGACACGTCGTCACCGGGTCTCTCCTATTCTCGACGCCGTGCTCCCACGTTCCTCTGCACTGCCGGTCGCCGCCGCTGCCCTGCTCGTCTCCCTCACCGCGTGCGGCGGAGGGTCCTCGAGCCAGACCGCAGAGGATCCCGCCACGTCCTCGCCCAGCCAGAGTCAGTCCAGCTCGAACGGCGACGTGACCTGCGACTACCCCGCTGACCCGCAGGCCGCGACCCGGAGCGTGAACCCGCCACCGCAGACACCCGACGTATCCGGGACCGTCGCGGTCACCATGAAGACGTCCGTCGGCACGTTCGACGCCACGCTCGACGCGGACAAGACGCCGTGCACCGTGAACTCGTTCGTCTCGCTGGCGCGTCAGGGCTTCTTCGACAACACGCCCTGTCACCGGCTGACGACCACGCCCTCGACGATCTTCGTCCTGCAGTGCGGTGACCCGTCCGGCGCGGGGACCGGAGGTCCCGGGTACACGATCCCGGACGAGCTGTCGGGTCAGGAGACCTACGGCCCGGGCACCCTGGCGATGGCCAAGACCGACCAGCCGGACAGCGGCGGCTCTCAGTTCTTCATCGTCTATCGGGACACGCCACTCCCCCCGAACTACACCGTGTTCGGGCAGGTCGACGCGGCCGCGGTCAAGGCTCTCCAGAAGGTCGCCAAGAAGGGCACGGACAACGCCAACGCCCAAGGCGACGGGCATCCGAAGGTGCCGGTCACGCTCGAGACCGTGACCGCCGGCTGACCCGAACCGGCGGTGGCCGCGGTCAGTCCTGGTGGTACTCGATCGTCGTCCCGAGCTGCAGCGTGCGCCCGACCGTGCACAACCGGTCGGCCGTCTGCCGGATCGCACGCGGCAGCACCTCGCGGGCGCGGTCGCCCCCCTCCCCCTCGGGGAAGCGGATCTTCACCGTCACCTCGACGTCCACCAGGTGCGAGCCGTCGTCGTCGCGCACCTTGTGACCCTCGACGTGGACGTCGAACGCGTCGGGTGACGCGCGCTTGCCGGTGATCAACCCGACGTCGATCGCCGTACACCCGGCCAGCGACGCGAGCAGGAGCTCGACCGGCGTGAAGTCCGGGTCGTCCCCGGACCCGACCGGGAGCACTCCCCCGCGCGCGTTGACCGCCTTGTACCGACCCTCACCGATCTGTGTCAGGTCCAGCTGACGCAGAGTCTCATCGCTCATGCCGCCACGGTAGCCACCCGCAGCCGGGGGACGGACATACTGGAGTCGTGACAGACCTCGCGCGGCGCCCGGGTCCCGTGGCGCGCCTGCGCGTCACCGAGCAGACGCCCGAGGGCGGTCGGGAACGCGAGGACCAGGTCGTCGCCGAGGAACCGCTCGAGATCCGCATGGCATGGCCGGGCGCCGAGGCTCGACGGGCCTGGGTGACGATGCGGACGCCGGGGCACGACTTCGAGCTGGCCGCCGGGTGGGCCTTCCACGAGGGCCTCGTCGGCGCGGGCGCGTTGGCCGAGGTCGCCTACTGCACCGACGAGGACCTCACCGCCGAGCAGGAGTTCAACGTGGTGACGCTGCGCGCGTCCCGGCCGGTCGACCTGGCGCATCGGCACGACGCGATGTCGGCGGGGTCGTCTGCGTGCGGGGTCTGCGGGAAGGACAGCATCGAGGCAGCGCTGTCGACCGTGCGCGGTCCCCACTGGACGGGTCCCGATGCCCGACCCGGACGTCGTACGCCGGCTCCCGGCGCTGCTCGCGCGAGGAGCAGTCGGTGTTCGCCCGCACCGGCGGGGTCCACGCCGCCGGACTCTTCACCGCCGACGGCGACCGGCACGTCGTACGCGAGGACGTCGGGCGACACAACGCCGTCGACAAGGTCTCGGGCGCCAGGCTCCTGGCGGGCGAGTCGCCTGCGGACGCCTACCTCGTGGTGAGCGGTCGAGCGGGCTTCGAGCTGGTGCAGAAAGCCGTGGCCGCGGGCGTCGGCTCGCTGGTCGCGGTCGGAGCCCCGTCGTCGTTGTCGGTGCACCTGGCACGTGAGGCCGGGCTCGGCCTGTTCGGTTTCACCCGACCCGAGCGCACGGTCCGTTACGCCTGATCGGGCGCTACAGCCGCGACATCTTGAGGAAGGGGCTCGTGATGCGCACCTTCTGGGAACGGAAGTCGACCGTCACCGCAGCCTCTTCCACCTGGATGACTCGGCCCATCCCGTATGAGTCGTGTGACACCAGGTCGTCGATCGCGAACTGCTCGATGATCGGCTCTGGATCGGGCCGGAACGGGCTGGTGGCCAGATGTCGCCGTGGCCCTGCTGAGGATGTCATCGCCTCCAGAGTATCCCCCCGAGGGCTGTTCGACGCGAAGATCGGCCGTTGCGTTGCGGGAAAGAGACGCCACGAGCCCGCTGTGAGCGCCTGGTCGGCGTGGGATCGCCGGGGTGTCGGCGCTCGAACCTAGGTTCGACGTGTGCGGATCCTCCACACCTCCGACTGGCACCTGGGACGCTCGTTCCACCGGGTCGGCATGCTCGAGCACCAGGCGGCGTACGTCGACCACCTGCTCGACGTCGTCGCGTCGGAGTCGGTGGATCTGGTGGTCGTCTCCGGTGACGTCTACGACCGCGCACTCCCCCACGTCGACGCCGTACGCCTCGCCGACGAGACCCTGGCGAGACTGGCCGCCTCGCGTGCTCGCGTCGTCCTCACGTCGGGCAACCACGACTCCGCACAACGCCTCGGGTTCGGTTCGCGGCTCTTCGATGCTGCCGGTGTCCATGTCCGCACCGACGCCTCATCCGTCGGAGTCCCCGTCCTCCTCGACGACGCGCACGGTCCCGTCGCGGTCCACGGCATCCCCTACCTCGATCCCCAGGCGTTGCACGAGCCCTGGCACCTGCCCGCCCGCACCCACGAGGCCGCGCTGGCCGAGGCGATGCGACGGGTGCGCACCGATCTGGACACCCGGTCGGCCCGCTCGGTCGTCCTGGCCCATGCCTTCGTCGCCGGCGGCCTGCCCAGCGACTCCGAGCGCGACATCAGCGTGGGCGGCGTGTCGGTGGTCTCCGCCGAGCTGTTCGACGGCATCTCCTACACCGCACTGGGGCACCTCCACGGCCGGTCGGCGCTCGGCGAGACCCTGCGCTACAGCGGCTCCCCGCTGGCCTACTCCTTCTCCGAGGCCGGTCACACCAAGGGCAGCTGGCTGGTCGACCTCGGGCGCGCAGGTGTGACAGCCACGACGTTCGTCGAGGCTCCCGTCCCACGCCGGCTCTCCGTGCTCACCGGCGAGCTCGACGCCCTGCTCGAGGACCGTTCGCTCGCCCCCGCCGAGCTCGACTGGGTCCACGCGACCCTGACCGACGCCGTTCGCCCGGACCGACCGATGGAGCGCCTCCGCGCCCGCTTCCCGCATGCGCTCGTGCTGGCGTTCGCCCCGGCCGGTGAGCCCGTGGCGTCGGTCGTCGCACCACCGGCACGCGGTCGCTCCGATCACCAGGTCGCGCTCGACTTCGTCGAGACCCTGCGCGGCGCGCCCCCCACCGACGACGAGTCGGCACTGCTGCTCCGGGCCTGCGACGCCTGTGCCGAGGACCCCGACGTCGACGTCCTTGTCGGCACTGCCGGTGAGACGGGCTGATGCGCCTTCACCACCTCTCGGTCACGGCCTTCGGGCCGTTCGTCGAGACGGCCGAGGTCGACTTCGACGCGCTGTCCGCCGCCGGGCTGTTCCTGCTGTCGGGAGCCACCGGCGCCGGGAAGTCCAGCGTGCTCGACGCCGTCTGCTTCGCGCTGTACGCCGCGGTCCCCGGCGACCGTCAGGACGCCGGCCGGCTGCGCTCCGACCAGGCCCCCCTCGGTCTGGCGCCCCAGGTGACCCTCGAGGTGACCCTGTCCGGCCGCAGGTTCCACGTCGTCCGCTCCCCCGCATGGGAGCGACCCAAGAAGCGCGGCACCGGCACCACCCGCGAGCAGGCACGGGTGACCGTCAGCGAGCGAGGAGCCGACGGCTTGGTCCATCTCACCAGCCGGCTCGACGAGGCCGGCGACCTGCTGGCCGGGCTGCTGGGGATGAACCTCGACCAGTTCTGCCAGGTGGCGCTGCTGCCGCAGGGCCAGTTCCAGGCGTTCCTCCGGGCCAAGCCCGACGAGCGGCAGCGGCTGCTCGCCCGGCTGTTCCGCACCGGCCGCTTCGAGCGGGTCGAGGCCTGGCTGCGCGACCACCGCCTGTCGCTCCGGCGCACGTCCGACCGCCACGCCCGGGAGGTCGGCGACCTGGTCAGCCGCCTCTCGGAGGCCGCCCACCGACCTGTCCCGGCAGGCTGCCACGACCTCGCCACCGGTGCCGACGACATCGTCTCGGCCTGGGCCGCCGACATGCTCAGCCGAGGCGGTCGACCGTCGGACGACGAGCGGCCAGGAGGTCGCGCTCGCCGCCGCGGAGCACGAGAGCGCGGCCCGCGACCTCGTCGCTGCCCGCGAGCTGGCGACGTGTCGTGCCCGGGTGGTGGCGGCGGCCGAGACGGTCGAGCGCCTGGACCTCGGCCGCGAGCGACACGACGCGGAGGCGGCCCGTCTCGACCGAGCCCGCCGGGCCGTCGCCGTGCTCCCCCTGGCACGCCTGCTCGACGAACGCTCACAGGTCTGCACCGAGGCCGAGACGTCGGCCGCGGCCGCCCGCGAAGACGCGCTGCAGCGCGGCATCGACGTCGCTGCCGTACCCACCGCGCTGGAAGCCACGTCGGCGACGCTCGCCACGCTCACCTCGCTCCTCCCGGCCGAGCGGTTGGTCGACGAGCTCCACGAGCAGCGCACCACCACCGAGACCCGGCTCGACGAGCTGGTGGGCGAGGACGAGCTCGGCGCGGCCGAGGCGACCGCTCTGATGGCACTCGACAGCGAGCTGCGCGCCACTCTCGGCGCGATCGACGCGGAGGCCGACGCGCTGCCCGACCTCCAGAGCGAGGTCGAGCAGCAGCGCCGGACCGCCGAGGCTCACGACGACGTCGCGCGCCTGACCGCCGAGCTCGCCACCGCCGCGTCCGAGCACGCCGAGGCACGTGCCTTGGTGGTCGACCTGCGCCAGCACCTGCTCGACCTGCGCGAGAGGCGGATCGCGGGCTTCGCGGCAGAGCTCGCCACCGGCCTCGTGGTCGGCGGCGACTGCCCGGTCTGCGGCTCCGCGGAGCATCCCCACCCCGCGCTCCCGACCGATGGCCAACCCACCGCCGACGCCGAGCGAGACGCCCAGCGCGCGGTCGACGACGCCCAGGCCGTCGAGCACGCCCAGCAGCTCCGCGTCCGAGATCTGGAGGTCGCCCTGACCTCCGCGCGAGAGGGTGCCGGCGACGGCACCGTCGACGAGGTCCGCGTCCGGTTGGCCGACAGCCAGCGCCGGCTGGCGCAGACGCGTGCCCGTGCCGCGGAACGCGAGGCGATCGCGACCCGTCTCCAGCAGACCTCCACCCGCGCGGCCCAGCTCGACCAGGCCGCGACGTCACGCCGGGTGACCGCCGCCGAGCTCACGACCACGCTCTCGCATCTGCGCATCCGCATCGCAGAGGTCGAGGAGCAGGTCGCGGCCGCACGCGGAGACCACCCCGAGCTCCGCGGTGCGGTCGCGGAGCTCACCGAGCGTCGCGACCTCCTGCGCAGGCTCCGTGACGACGGGGTTGCTCTCGAGGCGGCTCGCGCCTCGCTCGGTGACGCAGCCACGGCCCTGGGCCGAGCCGCGTTGGAGGCGGGTTTCGACACCGCCGACGACGCCCGTGGGTCGGCGCTCGATCCGGCGTCCCTGGCGGAGCTCGAGGAGTCCGTCCAGGGCCATCGCACCGCGCTCGCCGCAGCACGCCAGGTGCTCGACGAGCCCGACTCGTGGACCCTGCTCACCGCCCCCGCTCCGGACGTCGCCGGCGCCGAGGCACGCGCCGGCGCCGCGGCCGAGGCGCTCGAGCGCGGACGCGGGGTGCACGAGACCGCCACCGCGACCCACGAGCGCGTACGCCGCCTCGTCGGCGAGCTCACGACCGCGCTCGCAGCCTGGGCTCCCGTGCGTGACGAGCTCGCGCTCGCGACATCGGTGTCCGCGTTCACCGAGGGCAAGGCGCCCGACAACCGGCTCCAGATGCGACTGTCGGCCTACGTCCTGGCGTTCCGGCTGTCCCAGGTGGTCGCAGCGGCCAACGCCAGGCTGGCCGGCATGAGCGACCAGCGCTACTCCCTGGAGCACGTCGGTCGCCGAGGGGCGGGCGAGACGCGCGGCGGACTGAGCCTGGTCGTGCGCGACGACTGGTCCGGTGAGTCGCGCGATCCGGGCACTCTCTCGGGCGGCGAGACGTTCGTCGTCTCGCTCGCCCTGGCGCTCGGCCTGGCCGACGTCGTGGCGCACGAGGCGGGCGGCGCCGACCTCCAGACCCTGTTCGTCGACGAGGGCTTCGGCTCGCTCGACGCGGAGACCCTCGATGACGTGCTCGACATCCTCGACTCCCTCCGCGAGAACGGCCGGTCGGTCGGCGTGGTCAGCCACGTCGCCGAGATGCGCCACCGCATCCCCACCCAGCTCGTGGTGTCCAAGGCACGCACGGGGTCCACGCTGGAGGTCGTCGGGTGACGGGTTAGGTTCACAGGCATGCCTGGTCTCGACCCCGGATTCACCGCGCTTCCCTACCGCGCCCTCGGCGACGCAGCTCTGCAGCGCGCGAAGGATCTCGGCGTGACCCATGCCGACTTCAGGTTCGAGCGGGTGCGGTGGCAGGACATCAGGGTCCGCGACGGCGCGCTCCAGGGAGCGGCCGACGACGTGGACACCGGCTTCGCGGTGCGCGTCATCCACGACGGGGCGTGGGGCTTCGCGTCCGGGGTCCACCTCACCGTCGAGGAGGCCGTGCGCGTCGCGGAGGCCGCGGTCGAGGTCGCCAAGGTGTCGTCGGCGCTGACCACGGTCCCGGTCGAGATCGCCCCGGAGCCGGTGTACGACGACGTCACCTGGGTCTCGTCGTACGTCCACGACCCGTTCGAGATCTCCGCGCACGACAAGGCCGACGTGCTCATCGGCTGGACCGAGCGGCTACGCGGCCACCAGGCGGTGCAGCACGCCACGGCCGAGGTCCTGCAGATCCACGAGAACAAGTACTACGCCGACCTCGCGGGCACGCACACGACCCAGCAACGCATCCGTCTCCTGCCCACGTTCACCGCGATGGGCAGCGACGACGACCGTGGTGTCTTCGACGACATGGCCTCGATCGCCCCACCGGTCGGGCGTGGCTGGGAGTACGTCGTGGGGTCGCCCGCCGAGGGCGCGTGGGACTGGGAGTCCGAGCTGGCCGAGGTACCGGAGCTGCTGGCCGAGAAGCTCGCCGCACCCACGGTCGAGGCCGGCACCTACGACCTGGTCATCCACCCGTCGAACCTGTGGCTCACCATCCACGAGTCCATCGGCCATGCGACCGAGCTCGACCGCGCCCTCGGCTACGAGGCGAACTACGCGGGCACGTCGTTCGCCACCATCGACAAGCTCGGGTCGCTCCAGTACGGATCGAAGGTCATGCACGTCACCGGCGACCGCACCGTCGAGCACGGCCTGTCCACGATCGGGTACGACGACGAAGGGGTCGCCACCCAGCAGTGGGACATCGTGCGCGACGGCGTGCTGGTCGGCTACCAGCTCGACCGGCCGATGGGCCACCTGCACCCCGAGCTGAACGACGGTCGCTCCAACGGCTGCGCCTTCGCCGACTCCCCCGGCCACATCCCCATCCAGCGGATGGCCAACGTCTCGCTGCAGCCCGGCGCGGAGGACCTCTCCACCGAGGACCTGATCAGCCGCGTCGAGCGAGGGTTGTACGTCGTCGGCGACAAGTCGTGGTCGATCGACATGCAGCGCTTCAACTTCCAGTTCACCGGACAACGCTTCTACGCGATCCGCGACGGCGAGCTGGCCGGCCAGGTCCGCGACGCGGCGTACCAGGCCACCACGACGGAGTTCTGGGGGTCGATGGAGGCCGTCGGTGGTCCGAGCACGTGGGTGCTCGGCGGGGCCATGAACTGCGGCAAGGCGCAGCCCGGCCAGGTCGCCTCGGTCAGCCACGGCTGCCCGACCGCGCTGTTCCGCGACGTACGGATCCTCAACACCGACGAGGAGGGGGCTCACTGATGCCCGCGACCACCACGGCCACCGTGCAGGAGCTCGTCGACCGCGCGCTCGCGTCGTCCACCGCCGACGACTGCATCGCCATCGCGCGTCACCACACCCGGGCGAACCTCCGCTGGGCCAACAACACCCTGACCACGAACGGCGAGATGCGGGGCGTGGACGTCACCGTCATCTCGTTCGTCCACCGCCCGGGTGGCCCGGCGGCCGCCTCCGTGTCGGGCACCACCAGCACGGTCGAGCAGGTGGTCGACCTGGTCGCCGAGGCCGACGCGGCCGCGCGGGTCGCCGACCCGGCCACCGACGCCCAGGAGCTCGTGCGGGGCGAGGCAGCAGCCGACTGGGACGAGTCGCCGGCCGAGACGGACGTGCACGTCTTCGACACGTTCGCGCCAGCGTTGGGCGAGGCGTTCGGCCGAGCCCGCGCGGGCGGGCGTGTGCTCTACGGGTTCGTCGACCACGGCGTCACGACGACCTATCTCGCCTCCTCGACGGGATTGCGGTTGCGCCACGTGCAGCCGACCGGGCACTACGGCTGCACCGGCAAGACCGGTGACCTCACCAACAGCGCGTGGGTCGGCGGCGCCACCCGCGACTTCGTCGGCGTCGACGCGCTGGCGGTCGAGGCCGAGCTCGAACGCCGGCTGGCGTGGGGGTCGCGACACGTCGAGCTGCCCGCCGGGCGCTACGACACGATCCTGCCGCCGACCGCCGTGGCCGACCTGATGATCGACACCTACTGGTACGCCGGAGCGCGCGACGCGCACGACGGCCACTCCGTCTACAGCCGACGAGGTGGGGGCACCCGGCTCGGTGAGCAGCTGGTCCGGGCCGGCGTCACGCTGGCCTCGGACCCGGCGTACGCCGGACTCGAGTGCGCGCCGCACGTCGTGGCGGGCTCATCCGGCGACGACCGCTCGGTCTTCGACAACGGCCTGCCGTTGAGCCGCACCGAGTGGATCGGCGACGGGACACTCACCTCCCTCATCCAGACGCGCGAGACCGCCGCGCTGACCGGTCAGTCGGTCACCCCGGCGATCGACAACCTCGTGCTCGAGGTCGGCGACGGCACCGGCTCCGTCGAGGACCTCGTCGCGGGCACCGAGCGCGGGCTGCTGCTGACCTGCCTGTGGTACATCCGTGCCGTCGACCCGCAGACGCTGCTGCTCACCGGGCTCACCCGCGACGGGGTCTACCTGGTCGAGAACGGCGAGATCACCGGCGGGGTCAACAACTTCCGGTTCAACGAGAGCCCGATCGACCTCCTCCGCCGCTTCACGCACGCCTCGGCGACGGAGCCGGCGTTCAGCCGCGAATGGGGCGACGACTACTTCTCGCGGACCGCGATGCCCTCCCTGCGCGTGCCTGACTTCAACATGTCCAGCGTCTCCCAGGCGCTCGTGAGGCTCAGCGGCGCACGATCCGGAAGCGCGGAGACATGCCGATCGCGTGGTAGCCGTCGTCGGTGAGCACCCGGGCGACGTAGCGCCCCGGAGCCAGCGACCGTACCGAGCCGTAACCCAGGTAGTCGTCCCGGCCGAAGGTCAACGACCCCTCGACCGCCGTCTGGGTGTAGCGATAGATCAGGTAGCCGCCCGGGCCGTCACAGCGGACATGGCAGCGGAACAGGCTGACCCAGTCGAGGTTGTTGCCCGGTGCCCGCGTCCAGCTGACCCGGATCGGGCTCCCCACGCGATAGGTGTGCCGGTCCGTCCGGATCTGCGAGTGGCTGTTCGGGCGGTACACCCAGACCTCGGCCGACGCCTCGGTCCGGTGCTTCTTGGTGTCGTAGAGGACGAGATCGTGCCGACCGGGCCGAAGATGCGCGGTGGGCAGCTTGACCAGTCCGTTGCGGCGACCGCCCGTCGACTTCGCCCCCGCTGAGACACCGGACTTCCCGCTTCGCGAGAGCCCGATGACCTCGTGCGCGCCCCCCTTGGCATGGAACCGGACCGGCAGCTTGCCGGAGCCGATGATGACCCGGCGGTTCTGCGGCGAGACGATCAACGGGGCCGGTGCCGGGGTGACGTCGAAGGTGGACACCACCCCGCGGTGGTCCGTGGGATACGGCCGCGGGAAGGCCAGGTCGACCTGCGGGTTGCCCCGCTCCCCCACCAGGAGGCTGGCGACGGTGGTCGCGGGCCCGGCGTGCAGCACCCAGTCGATCCGGTCGGCGAAGTCGTGCTTCCTCGTCTCGGGGCCGCCCGGCGACCACGTGAAGCCCGGGTCGGCCACGGGGTCGGGGTGGACGTCACGGTAGGAGTCCTCGAACCCCGCGTCCGCCAGCGCCTTGCTCGCGGGCCAGCGCACGGCGTACGGCACCTTGGGTCGGGCATCCGCCACGGCCTTGGTCCAGTCGAGGTACGACGGGCTGTTGAAGTCGCCGGTCAGGAAGACCGGGACGCCCCGGTCGGCCAACCGCGAGAGCCGTCGCAGCAACGGCGCGAGCGCTCGCAGGCGCAACGTGCGCTCCAGACGCAGCACCCGGTGCTTCGACCAGCCGTCGCGCACGCGGTACGGGCCGTACGGCGTCGAGGGCAGGTGGGTGTTCGCCACCGCGATGACTCGGCCCGGCGTCGGCTCGACGTAGGTGAACATGCCCTTGCTGTGCGGCGGGTCGACGATCGGGAACCGCGAGATCACGTGGGCGCGCGGGCTCGCGTGCCAGCCCAGCAGGTGGGCCAGCCGGCGCGTGTTGTCCTCGGCCTCCTGCACGCCGACCACGTCCGCGCCGCTCACGGCGATGATGTGCGCGAGTCGGTGCAGCGCCCGCGGGCACCCGTTGGCCACCGGACAGAACGTGCCGGTGGACAGCTGGTAGTCGTCTCCCCCGTAGAAGATGTTCTGCGTCATCACCGAGACCTGCGCGCTCGGCGTCAGACCCGGTGCCGCCGGGCTCGGTGCCTGAGCCCCGTCCGCCGCGGGCGGCACCAGCCACACGCCCGCTACGAGAGAGAGGGACACCAAGCCCGAGCCGACCAGCCGCGACACGCTCATGCCGCTGAGTATGACCTACCTGACTGAACAGTGAAACAGTCTCGAGAGGGCGGCGTCAGCGCGATGGGCACGCCGCCAGGGATCGGTGCCTCGGGGTCGTACGGCGTCCGCGTGTAGACGAACGTCGCGCACTCGAGGTGGCTGACCGAGCCGTCCGGACGGCGTACGACGTGCAACGTCTCGCCGGCGTGGTAGCCCTCCGTCCCGACCAGCACCTCGCCGCGCAGCTCGAACCGGTGGATGACCGCGTCGTTGCGCGTCATGACCAGGTCGCCGCCGGCGAGGCCGACGACGTGCGGCGTGTTGCCCCAGTGCCAGACGCCCAGCACACCGTCGAGGACCGGGGGCACGTCGGTGGTCGGGCGCCAGGGAGCGGGAAGCGTCGGCTCCTGACGCTCGAGCTCCTCCAGCAGGTCGCGGCCCAGGGCCCCGGGCGCCAGCCCGCTCGTGGCGTTGGACAGCAGGACCGCGCCGGTCCGTCGCGGGCGGTCGACCAGGCAGGCCGCGAGGAAGCCGGGCATCGATCCGGTGTGGCCGACGAGCATGCCCGAGCCGCCGCGCATGAGCTGGAACCCGATGCTGTGACCCCACTCGAGACCCGAGTCGCGCTCCCCCGCCTGCGGATGTGCGGCGAGCTCCAGCCACTCGAGGTCGAGCACGTCCGGGTGTCCGGCGCCGAGGAACGCGGCGTACCGGGAGAGGTCTGCGACCGTCGACCACAGCTGTCCCGCCGGCGCCATCGCGCGGGTGTCGGTGGCGGGCTCGGGGGTGAGCGTGCCGGCGTAGGGATCGACGCTCCAGCCCGGGGCGGATCGGTCCTCGGGCAGGTACGACGTGCGCTCGAGGCCGAGCGGCTCGAGGATGCGCTCGCGGACGGCGTCCGACCACGTGCGGTCCAGGACCCGCGCCGCGACCTCGCCCAGGAGCGCATAGCCCAGGTTGGAGTAGTGGAACTGCTGGCCGTCGGGGAACACCCGGCCGGAGCCGTCGTGGGCGGCGGTCAGCTCGTCCCACGTGACGCCGGCGGATCGCTCCCACCACGAGCCGTGCGGCTCCGACTGCATGCCCGAGGAGTGGCTCAGCAACGCCCGCAGCGAGCGGTCGGCGTACCCCACGTCGCCCAGGATCCGCGACGCCGGCTGGTCCAGCTCGACGCGCCCGTCGCGGACCAGCTGCAGCACGAGCACCGCCGTGAACGTCTTGGTGATGGAGCCGATCCGGTACTGCACGTCCGACGGGTCGTCGCCCACGTCGCCGTAGGCACCGGTCCACACGAGCTCGCCGTCGCGGACGACTCCCGCGACGAGGGACGGGAGGCGCCCGGCGACCTGGCGCTCGGCCAGCAGGGCCAGGAGCCGGCGACCGGTCGGGTCCGCCACGGACGGGCTCACCGGGCGTCGTCGTCCGACTCGGCGAAGGCTTGGGCGAACGCCTCCGGCGCCGGGCAGGAGCAGACCAGGTTGCGGTCGCCGTACGCCTGGTCGATGCGCGCCACCGGCGGCCAGTACTTGTCGGGGTCCGGACCCGTGGGGAACGCCGCGAGCTCGCGCGGGTACGCGCGGTCCCAGTCGCCGACGATCGCGCGCGACGTGTGTGGCGCACCGCGCAGCGGTGACTTCTCGACGCTCCACTCCCCCCGCTCGACCTGGTCGATCTCGGCACGGATCGCCAGCATCGCGTCGCAGAAGCGATCGATCTCGCCGAGGTCCTCCGACTCGGTCGGCTCGACCATCAGGGTCCCGGCGACCGGGAACGACATCGTCGGTGCGTGGAAGCCGTAGTCGATGAGGCGCTTGGCCACGTCGTCCACGGTGACGCCCGACGTCTTCGTCAGGCCGCGCAGGTCGAGGATGCACTCGTGCGCGACGAGCCCGCCCTGCCCCTTGTAGAGGACCGGGTAGGCGTCGTTGAGCCGGGAGGCGATGTAGTTCGCCGACAGCACGGCCGTGGCCGTCGCGCGGCTCAGGCCCTCGGCGCCCATCATCGCGATGTAGGCCCAGGAGATCGGCAGGATGCCCGCCGAGCCGTACGGCGCGGCGCTGATCGCGCCGATGCCCGTGCGCTTCTCCGCGCTCGGGGTGACCGGCGTGGCTCGGGAGGTACGGCGCCAGGTGCTCGCGGACCGCGACGGGTCCGACGCCCGGACCGCCGCCTCCGTGGGGGATGCAGAAGGTCTTGTGCAGGTTCAGGTGGGAGACGTCGCCGCCGAACTCGCCGGGCCGCGCGTAGCCGAGGAGGGCGTTCAGGTTGGCGCCGTCGACGTACACCTGCCCGCCGGCTTCGTGCACGATCGCGCAGAGGTCGGTGATGGTGCTCTCGTAGGCCCCATGGGTCGAGGGGTAGGTGACCATGATCGCCGCCAGGGAGTCGCGGTGCTCGTCACAGAGGCGGCGGAGGTCGTCGAGGTCGACCGTGCCGTCGTCGGCGGCCTTCACCACCACGACGCGCATGCCGGCCATCACGGCGGACGCGGCGTTCGTGCCGTGCGCCGACGACGGGATCAGGCACACGTCCCGGGCACCGCCTCCGTTGGCCCGGTGGTAGCCACGGATCGCCAACAGGCCCGCGAGCTCGCCCTGCGAGCCGGCGTTCGGCTGGATGGAGACGCGGTCGTAGCCGGTCGCCTCGGCGAGCCACGACTCGAGCTGACCGATGAGCTCGCGGTACCCCTCGGCGTCCTCGGCGGGAGCGAACGGGTGGAGATCGGCGAAGCCGGGCATCGAGACCGGCTCCATCTCGGTGGTGGCGTTGAGCTTCATCGTGCACGAGCCGAGCGGGATCATGCCCCGGTCGAGCGCGTAGTCGCGGCCCGACAGGGTGCGCAGGTAGCGCAGCATCTGCGTCTCGCTGCGGTGGGTGCTGAACACCTCGTGGGTGAGGTACGCGGTCGCGCGCTGCAGTGACTCCGGTAGGGACACGTCGGCCGGCGTCGAGTCCGGCTCATCCGGTGTGACCCCGAACGCCCGGAGCACGGTCGACACCGTCGAGGTGGCCGTCTGCTCGGAGGTGGACAGCCCGACCGTGTCGGCGTCGACGAGTCGCAGGTGCAGACCCGCCGAACGTGCCGCCGCCACGATCTCCGCGGCCCGGCCCGGCGCGCGGACCGACAACGTGTCGAAGAACGTGTCGTGGACGATCTCGAAGCCGCCCGCGCGCAGTCCCTCGGCGATCCGGGCGGCGTACCCATGGGTGCGCTCGGCGATCCCGCGGAGCCCCTCGGGCCCGTGGTACACGGCGTACATCGAGGCGACGACGGCGAGCAGGACCTGGGCCGTGCAGATGTTGGAGGTCGCCTTGTCCCGCCGGATGTGCTGCTCGCGCGTCTGCAGAGCCAGGCGGTACGCCGGGCGGCCCTCGCCGTCGACCGAGACTCCGACGAGACGGCCGGGCAGGTGGCGCTCCAGACCGGCGCCCACGGACATGAAGCCGGCGTGCGGACCGCCGTAGAACATCGGGACCCCGAACCTCTGCGACGACCCCACGACGACGTCGGCTCCCAGGTGCCCGGGAGACTCGAGCAGGGTCAGGGCGAGCAGGTCGGCGGCGACCACGGCGAGCGCGCCGCGCTCGTGGACGGCGTCGATGACCGGCCGCGGGTCGAGAATCCGTCCGGAGGCGCCCGGGTACTGCACGAGGACGCCCGAGACGTCGCCGTCCGGCAGGCCCTCGGTCAGGTCGGCCACCACGACCTCGATCCCCATCGCCTCGGCCCGGGTCCGGACGACCTCGATCGTCTGCGGCAGCGCGTCGGCGTCGACCACGAACGGGCCGGTGGCGGTTCGCTTCGCGCGGCGTACCAGGGTCATGGCCTCCGCGGCCGCGGTGCCCTCGTCGAGCAGGCTGGCGTTCGCGGTGGGGAGTCCGGTCAGGTCACCGACGACGGTCTGGAAGTTGAGCAGTGCCTCGAGCCGGCCCTGGGAGATCTCCGGCTGGTACGGCGTGTACGCCGTGTACCAGCTCGGGTCCTCGAGCACGTTGCGGCGGATCACGGCCGGGGTGATGGTGGCGTGGTAGCCCACCCCGATCATCGACTCGGCCGGCCGGTTGAGATCGGCGAGCCGACGCAGCTCGCGTGCGGCGTCGTACTCCGACAGCGGCTCAGGCAGGTCGAGGGTGCGTGACGCGATCGTCGGCGGGACGGCTGCGGCCATCAGGTCATCCAGCGAGCCGAAGCCGACCCGCTCGAGCATCCGGGCGACGTCGTCCGTGCGTGGTCCGACGTGACGGTCGGCGAAGACGGGCTGGCTCACGGGTGGCTCCTCGACTGGATCGTCAGATTCGCCTCCCCCTCTGTCGTCCCGACCTGTCGTGGTGCCGGTGCTCCAGAGTTGCCTGCCCCGCGCAGTCCTGGCGCCTGAGAGGTTCCGGGGAGGGGTTGCCCCTTCGGCGCTCCGACCCGGTCGACTCGTCGATCAGACGAGTCGTCCGGCGAAGACTCTCCCGCGCGGGATCGTCAGCGCGCCCACTCTAGCCCGCGACGTTCGCGGACCCATCGCGCACCCCGGCACGGCAGGCGCCGGGTCCTGCTATCCCAGCTTGCGGGCGCGGCGGGCGGCGAGCTCGTCGTTCGCCTTCGTGCCGGCGTCTTCCTCGGCGGTGCGCTCGCTGGGGAGCTCGGAGAGGGTGCCCTCGATCTCGCGCCAGACACCGCCGATGGCGATGCCGAACACGCCCTGGCCACCCTGGAGGAGGTCGATGACCTGGTCGTCGCTGGTGCACTCGTAGACCGAGGCACCGTCGCTCATCAGGGTCACCCGGGTCAGGTCGTCGGTGCCGCGGTTGCGGAGGTGCTGCACGGCGGTGCGGATCTGCTGCAGGGAGATGCCGGCGTCGAGCAGCCGCTTGATCACCTTCAGCAGCAGGATGTCGCGGAACGAGTAGAGGCGCTGGGAGCCGGACCCCGTGGCACTGCGCACGGAGGGCTCGACCAGGCCGGTGCGGGCCCAGTAGTCCAGCTGGCGGTAGGTGATGCCCGCGGCGTTGCACGCCGTGGGGCCGCGGTAGCCGGTGTCGCTGGGCAGCGGGGAGACGTCATCGGCGAAGAGCAGACCCTGCTCCTCGCCGCCTCGGCCGCCTCGGCCGCGCGGACCGCCTCGGTCTCGTCGACCGGGCTCTGAGTCCCGCGCTGCTCGATGTCGGACACTGTGACCTCCGTGGTGAGTGCCTCGCGTGCAGTCACTCCTGGGGAACCGTACGGCACGAGCCACATCGGTGGAGTTACAACGAGGACAGTTCAAGGTAAGCCCGCACCCCGGACTCGTCAAAGAGCGGGGCGGCGTGTCGCAACCCTCAACCTCAGGTTGAGGCTGATGGCACGCCCGGGCCACGGGAGCCCCGGGGAGGTCAGAGGCTCTCGAAGTCCTCGGGCGAGACCTGGTCGAGGAACTCCCGGAAGCGCTCCACCTCGTCCTCCTGCTCGGCCGGCGCATCGAGTCCGGCCTCCGCCAGCACCTCTTCGGCGCAGACGATGCGGGTCCCGGTGCGCAGGGCGAGGGCGATGGAGTCCGAGGGACGCGCGCTCACCTCGACCCCGGAGGCGAGCACCAGGAGCGCGAAGAACATCCCGTCCTTCACCTCGGTGATCCGGACCTCGGTCAGCTCGTTGCCCGTCGACTCGAGGACGTCCTTGAGGAGGTCGTGGGTCAGGGGTCGAGGAGGTACGACGCCCTGCTGGGCGAACGCGATCGCAGTCGCCTCCACCGCCCCGATCCAGATGGGCAGGTAACGCTGCCCCTCCACCTCGCGCAACAGCACGATCGGGCTGTTCGACGGCATCTCGACCCGGACACCCAGGACGTCGACCTCGCGCATGTCTCCACAGTACCCCCGCGTCGAGCGCCCACTCGGGTGCCCGGATCGCTCGGAGCAGGTCCGCGGACAACCCGGGTCAGCGACCGCGCAGACCGGCCTTGACCAAGGTGGCGTGGAGCCGCACGGAGAGAGCCGCGATCTCGCTCACCGTCTCCTCGGCACGGCCCCGCGCTGCCGCATCCCTTCCCCGTTTCTGCGGGGCCACGACCTGCTCGACGAGGCCGACCTCGCGGTCAGCGGCAGTCTTGAAGGCACGCAGGTGGCGGGGCTCGAGCCCGAACTCGGCGAGCTCGCGTGCGGTCGTCGCGATCACCAGAGCGTCGGTGTCGTAGTGACCGGTGCCGGTGCGTGGTGTGACCACACCGAACTGTTCGAGCTCCGTCAACAGCTCGTCGGAGATCTCGGCGATCTTCAGCAGCTCCTTGCGGGAGAGACGCAGGTTGTCGCGCCGGGTGAAGGACTCGGCGGACGGCAGGCCGTCGGCGGCCAGCGCCACGGTCGGCACCGTCGGGACCACGGGCTCGATCGGCGGCGGCTCCATCCCCCGGTCGAACGCGTCGAGGTGCTCGCCGATGACGCGCAGTGGCAGGTAGTGGTCGCGTTGCATGCGCAGGATGTAGCGGAGCCGGTCGACGTCCTGGAGCGAGAACTTCCGATAGCCCGATGGCGTGCGTTCGGGCTTGATCAGCCCCTTGTCCTCGAGGAACCGGATCTTCGGGATCGTGATGCCCGGGAAGTCGGGACGGAGGACATCGAGGACCTCGCCGATGTTGTGCCGCACCCGTGCAGAGGCGGCAGCGCTGCCGTCCACGCTCCCCGTCACGCCGGTGTCACACCCGCGTCATGCCTGCGGCGCGGCCGCACGGTCACCGGCAGGCTCGTGACCCTGGAAGAACACGAGGCGGTACTTGCCGATCTGCACCTCGTCGGTGTCCTTGAGCACGACCGTGTCGATGCGGTCGCGGTTGACGTAGGTGCCGTTCAGGCTCCCGGCATCGGCGACGGTGAACATGTTGCCCTCGCGGGTGAAGGTCGCGTGTCGACGGGAGACGGTGACGTCGTCGAGGAAGATCTCGCTGTCGGCGTGCCGACCGGCCGTCGTCACCTCCTTGTCGAGGAGGAAGCGGCTGCCCGCACCCGGGCCACGCTGCACGACGAGAAGTGCCGACCCCACCGGCAGAGCGTCGACCGCCGCGGCGTCGACCGGGTTGAGCTGCCGGTCGGACGAGATCTCCGCACGATCGGTGCCCGCGATGCTGATCGTCGCCGTCGGATCGCCACCGACGGCGGGGGCGGGCGCCGATTCGCTGGCCAAGGGCTGCCCGCACTGCGAGCAGAAGCGCGCCTCGTCAGGGTTCGCGTTGCCGCAGTTGGTGCAGTACGGCATCGGGGATCGTCTCCTGTCCAACCCTCAGTGAGGGGCTGAGGTTGATGGTTGCTGCGAACTTATCAGGCACTCCCCACGCGTCGGGCGACTTCGTACGCGTCGCCGGAGCGGCCTACTCCCCCAGGGTCGCCTGGTACGCCGCAGCCTCCATGAGACTGTCGACGGCGCCCGCCTCAGCGGGGACGACGTCGTACAACCAGCCGCCGCCATAGGGGTCGCTGTTCACCAGCTCCGGAGTGGCATCCAGGCTGTCGTTGACCGCGACCACCTCGCCGTCGACCGGCGCGTAGACGTCGCTCACGGACTTCGTGGACTCGAGCTCGCCGCACGAGGAACCGGCGGTGACGACGTCGCCGACCGCCGGGAGTGACACGTACACGATGTCGCCGAGCTGGTCCTGGGCGTAGTGGGTGATCCCCACCCGCACCGACCCCTCCGTGTCTCCGGGGGTGCGAACCCACTCGTGCTCCGAGGTGTACTTCAGGTCGTCGGGGTACACGGCTCTCCTTCGTGGACGCGGCCTGTCGGCAGGCTACTCGTGGTCACTGCGGTTGGGCGTACCGCGGGGTCGTCGGCTGGCGTACGGCGGTGATGTCCATCGAGTTGAGCTCGTCCAGCTCGACCGTCGCGCCGGCGTCGTTCTTGAACTGGGCGACCGGCCCGTCGACCAGCTCGAGAGCGCCTCGCAGCGTGTGCGGGTCGCCGATCGCGTCGAACACGTACGGCGACGTCACCAGCGTGCCGTCGATCGTCAGCCCACCCGGTGCGGGCTCGATCGCGCTCTGCGCCACGAGCCGGACCTTGCCGTTGACCTGCATGGCCTCGGCGCCGGCGGACCGCAGCTCCTCGACGGTGTCGAGCACGGTGTTCACGTCGACCGGCCGAGGGCCCTCGGTGACGGTGAGCCGGATGCCGGGACCGGTCACCGGGACCCAACCGGCCATGATGCTGAGCTCCTCAGCCTGCTTCTGGGCAGCGTCGATCGCGGCGTCCTGGGCCTGTTGGTTCTGCTCCAGCCGCTGTCGGCTCGTCTCGAGCTGGTTGATCTGCGTCTGGGCCCGCTGCGAGGTCTCGGAGAGGCCGGACAACGCGTCGACGAGCTCCTGCTCGCGGTAGCCGGCGAAGGCGTCGTCCGTGGTGTTCGTCCGCACCTGGGTGATCGCGGCGAACCCCAGCACGGCCAGGAGCACACCCACCACGATCTGGCCCCTCGACGGGCGCAGGAGGGCCTCACGGAGCCGCTCGCGTCCGACGTCGCCCGACGACTCAGGTGCCCCGGACGGCGAGCCCTCCGGCGCAGGCTCGTCGGCGACCCTTGCCGCGTCCGGGTCGTCAGGCATGGAAGACATACCGTCTGATCTGGGCGACGTTGGAGAAGATCCGGATGCCGAGGACCACGATCACCCCGGTCGAGAGCTGTCCGCCCACGCCGAGCTTGTCGCCGAGGTAGACGATCGCGGCCGCGATCACGACGTTGGAGAAGAAGGAGACGACGAACACCTTGTCGTCGAAGATGCCCTCGAGGTAGGCGCGCAGCGCTCCGAACACCGCGTCGAGCGCCGCGACCACCGCGATCGGGAGGTAGGGGTCGAGCCCGGACGGTACGTCGGGGGTGAAGATCAGCCCGAGGATCACACCCACGAGCAGTCCGAGTGCCGCGATCATGTCCCGCTGTCCCCCTTCTGCCTGTCTGACTTCTGCCTATCTGCCTGTGCGTCTCCCTCGGCCGCCACCCTCGCCGACCGGAGGTGCGGTTGCGGGGCGGCCGGCAGCGTCATCGTCCCGCCGTCACGGACGTCGAAGCGGAACCCCAGGCTGTCCTTGAGGGTGTACCACTTCTCCCCGATCGAGCTCGAGAGGAGATCGGCCGGCATCGTGTTCGGGTCGCCGATGACGTCGAACACGTACGGCGGGTTGAGCGGCTGGGTGTTGACGAGGATGCCGATGCCGACGTTGCGGAAGGCACTGAGCACCGTCAGCCGATGTCCGTTCACGCTGATCGCCTCGGCCCCCGACGCCCACAGCGCATCCGTGAGCAGCGTCAGGTCAGAGTCACGGACGAGCTGGTTGTCCCCGCTGTCCGGCGCGCTGTTCACCGTCACCTGGATACCAGGCCCCTTGACGACCCCGAAGCCGGTGCGCGCACCGAGACGCTCGAGCCGCGACTCGGCGGCCTGTGCGGTCGCGGCCAGCTGGCTCGTCTTCGTCTGGAGCGAGAGGACGCGCGACTCCTCGCGGTCGAGCTGCCTCTGGAGGTCGCGCAAGCCCTCGCGGCGGATGTTGATCTGCTCGATGAGGCTTGCCCGGCTTGCATCGGATGCCGAGGCGTTGCGGCTGGTCTGGACCGCCGCGACCGTGACGAGCAGCCCGAAGGCGAGCAGCACGAGCCCCGCCGTACGTCGAGGCACCCGGTGGGGCTGGGACTCCGTGCCCGAGGCGACGCGGCGGGCGGCCACGTGCTCGTAGTCCGCGTCGAGGGACCGCTGGGTGATCAAGGTGAGGAGAGGGACCGTGACGTGATCGGGAAGGTCGGACGCCTCACGTGCGGGGCGCGGCCGGGGGTCGACGGGAGCCTCAGCCATCGGCGATCACCCGCCGTTCGGTGGTCTTCACCAGCTTGTAGACCTGGTAGGCGTAGAGGATCCCGGCCCACCAGTAGAGACCGATGCCCCACCCGGCGAACGCCCAGCCGAACACCTTCGCCAGGGTCGCCGTGCTACTCGTGCCGTCCCCCAGGAGCAGCAGGGGGAAGGCGTAAAGCAGGTTGAACGTCGCCGCCTTGCCGAGGAAGTGCACCGGAAGCGCGCTGTACCCGCGGGTCCGCAGGATCGGCACCAACCCCCAGAGGAGCACGTCCCTCAAGGGCAGCACGATCGCGAACCACCACGGCACGATGTCGCGGATCGCCAGACCGATGACGACCGCGAGGATGTAGAGCCGGTCGGCCACCGGGTCGAGGATCTGGCCGAGCCGGGAGGTCTGCCCGAGCCGTCGTGCGAGATAGCCGTCGAGGTAGTCGGTCACGCCCGACGCCGCGAGCAGCGCGAGCGCCCATCCGTCGGCCTCCGGCCCCAGCACGAGCCAGAGGAAGAGCGGGACCCCGAGGAGTCGGAGGAAGCTCAGGGCGTTGGGAACGGTCCACACGCGCGCGTCGTCGCGTGCCGCATCGTCCGCCACTACCGCCTGCACCTTCCCCGCCCAGGTTTGCCCCACCCAGCTCCGAGAGGTGGCCCGTTCGGGCCGCCGGGCCACACCTTATCCGGCGCGGCCACGTGCCCCGCGCCTCACTCGTCGGTGCCGGGCGTCCCGTTCTCGGCCTCTCCGGTCGCGCGGTCGGAAGCCCCGTTGTGCGCGGGGCCTTCGAGGTGCGCGCTGTCGCGGATCTCGCCGACCAGCTCCTCGATGACGTCCTCCAACGTGGCGACGCCGAGGGTGCCGCCCTCGTCGTCCACGACGCGTGCCATGTGGGCGCCGCGTCGCTGCAGCTTCTCGAGGGTGTCGTGCAACAGGTCGTCCCTCCGGACCGGCGCGAAAGGCCGGATCCACTTGTCCTCGATCGGCCGGTTGCGGCGAGACTCGTCGGTCTCGAGGACGTCCTTGATGTGGAGGTAGCCCGCGAGCTCGTCGTCGGCACCCACGACCGGGAACCGGCTGTAGCCCGTCGCGGCACACAGCGCCTCGACGTCCGCGCCGGTCGAGCCGCGGCGTACGGTCTGGAGCGTCGCCGGGGGCATGAGCACGGTCTGCACCGTCTTCTCGGTGAAGCCGAGAGCCCCGGACAGCCGGTCGTACGTCCCGTCCTCCAGCAGCCCCTCGCCGCGCGACTCCTCGACCAGCGCCGCGACCTCCTCGCGGGTGTACGTCGAGCTCACCTCGTCCATGAGGCGTACGCCGAAGAGCCAGAGCACGCCGGACGCCAGCCTGTTGACGGCGCCGATCACCGGCCGGGTGACGGAGACGATCGCCCAGATCGGCGTCCCCAGGACCAAGGCGGCGCGGTCCGGGCCGGCGAGCGCGATGTTCTTCGGGATCATCTCCCCCAGCACGACGTGGAGGTAGACCACGACCGCCAGCCCGATCGTGAAGGCGATCGGGTGACGGAGCGACTCGGGCGCGTGGACGGCGTGGAGCACGGGGTCGAGCAGCTTGGCCGCCGTCGGCTCGGCGACCGCACCGAGCACGAGCGAGCACACGGTGATGCCGAGCTGGTTCACTCCGATCACCAGGGACATGTTCTCCATCGCGCGCAAGGTCGTGCGCGCCAGGCGCGACCCGGCTTCGGCGCGTGGCTCGATCTGGGTGCGGCGGGCCGAGACGAGGGCGAACTCGGCGGCCACGAAGAACGCGTTTCCGAAGAGGAGGAGGACGGCCAGCAGGACCGACGTGGTGGTGCTCATCGGCCGCCACCCCCGGTCGCGGTCGGATGGTCCGGTCCGTCGAGCAGGCGCAGCGACAGTCGGTCGATGCGCAGACCGTCCATGTGCTCGACCGTGAGCACGGCCAGGCGTTGGCGCTCGGGCTGATCGGGGTCGGACCGGTCCGGGACGGCAACCTCCGCGACGTCGCCACGCACGGGCACGCGCCCGAGCACCTGCAGGACGAGGCCGGCGATCGTGTCGTAGTCCTCGTGGTCGGGCAGCTCGATGTCGGTGAGGTCCTCGACCTCGTCGGGCCGGAGCAGGCCGGAGAGGGTCCACGAGCCGTCGCTGCGGCGGCGACCGCGCGCACCGAGGCGGTCGTGCTCGTCGGCGATGTCTCCGACGATCTCCTCGATGACGTCCTCGATCGTGACGATGCCCGCCTGGTCGCCGTACTCGTCGAGGACGACCGCAAGCTGACCCTCCTGCCGCAGCAGCGAGAGCAGCGGGTCCAGGCGGAGCGAGTCCGGGACCACGATCGGCCGGGTCATCAGGTGCTTGACCTTGGTGGTGTGGCGCTCGGTCACGGGCAGCGCCACGGCGTGCTTCACGTGGACGGTGCCGATCACGGTGTCGTCGTGGTCCAGCACCGGAAAGCGTGAGTGACCGGTCTGTCGCGCCAGCTCGATCACCGCCCAGGCGCGGTCGTTGGCCTCGAGACTGACCGTGCGCACCCGCGGCGTCATGATCTCGCCGGCGGTGCGCGTGCCGAACTCCACCGAGCGCTCCATGAGCTCCGCAGTATCGGCATCGAGCGTTCCCTCGTCGGCCGAGCGGGAGATGAGTGAGGCGAGCTCGGTGGACGACCTGGCCGAACGGAGCTCCTCCTGGGGCTCCATGCCGAGTCGCCGGACGATGGCGTTGGCCGAGCCGTTGAGCACCCGGATCGGGCCTCGCATGAAGGCGGTGAAGAGGCGCTGGAACCCCTGGGTCGCCCGCGCCGTCTCCATCGGCCGGGCGATGGCGAGGTTCTTCGGCACGAGCTCGGCGAAGATCATGGTCACCAGCGAGCTCACGGTCAGGCCGACCGCCACCGCCACGGGCTCGACCGCCCTCTCGGGCAGCCCGAGCCCTCGGACCGGTTCGTGGATGAGCCGCGAGATCGCCGGCTCGGCGAGGAAGCCGATCGCCAGGTTGGTGATCGTGATCCCGACCTGGGCTCCCGAGAGCTGGGTGGAGAGGGAGCGCAGGGCCTTGAGCACGCCTGCCGCCGGGGCGTCGCCGTCGTCAGCGGCCTGGGCCACCCTGGAGCGGTCGACGGTGACGAACGAGAACTCCGCCGCGACGAACACCCCGGCTGCGATCACCAGCACGATCGAGACGGCCAACAGCACCCAGGCGGTCAGCACGAGACCTCGCCCGAGCGGAGAGAGGAGCAGGAGGAGGGGCGACTGTCAGAGCCGTCCATGGGCGGGTCGAGGTCCTTGTCGGGAGCTGTCTTGCGAAGAGGTGTGTCCGGAGACTCTACAGACGACCCGGAGTCACTCGGTGGCGCCGTCCTCGGTGCGCGCGAGCCAGTCCACGAACGCCAGCAGCTGCGGGTCGTCCGTGGGTACGTCGATCCCCTCGGCCAGGCACTGGGTGAGCAGGTCGACGGCACCGGCGTCCGCCGACCATCCGTCGACCAGGTCGTCGTCACAGACCGCCCACGCCGCGTTGTAGGCCTCGACCTGCTCGGGCGTGAGGTCCGCCAGCTCGTCGGGGAGCGGGTCGGTGAGGACCGGCTCTTCCGTGGGCGGATCGGTCGGCGGGTCGGTCGGCGGATCGGTCGGCGGGTCGGTCGGCGGGTCGGTCGGCGGGTCGGTCGGCGGGTCGGTCGGCGGGTCGGTCGGTACCGGGGTGCCGGAGGGAGTCGGCGCGGGCTGTGCCGAGATCGACGCGCTCGGCTGCGTCGGGCTGGGGTCGGATCCGGGCGAGTTGCCGTGGTCGTGATGTCCGCCGGGTCCGTTCAGCCCCACGTCCGGGAGGTCCGACACAGACTGGACGGTGCCGTCCGTCGGCGCGAAGACACTGTCGGCGCGGAGCTCGTCCGCGATCGCCAGGACGTGGTCGGCGTAGGTGCTGCTGTGGTTGTACCGGAGCACGGCGTGCCGCTGGCCGGCCTTCGTCGACAGGTCGTCGCGGTCGGCACACAGGTAGACGGCAGAGCCGAGCGCGGCGTCGTCGATGTCCTGGACGTCACGCTGCCCGTCGTCGTCTCCGTCGACGGCGACCGCTGCCCACGTCGACGGCAGGAACTGCATCGGCCCGACCGCACGGTCGAAGCGGTCGTTGCCATCGAGGCGCCCGGCGTCGGTGTCGTCGATGCGTGACGTGCCGTGCCGGCCATCGAGACGGGGCCCCAGGATCGGTGGATGCGCAACGCCGTTCTCGTCCAAGTGGCTGCCGTTGGCCTGGCCGTGATCCGACTCCACCTGCCCGATCGCCGCCAACAGTGCCCAGTCGATGCCGCACGACGGCGACGCTGCACCCATGACGACCGCGGAGCGTTGGTAGGCCGCCAGGGCGACGTCAGGGATGCCTGAGGGTGAGGTCGCGATCCGCGCCGTGGGCGAGGACAGGGACGCCGGCTGGTCGACCTGACGCTGGGTCGGGTGGGGCAGCGTGACCGGCGGCTCGGTGAGCGGCTCGGTCGGCGGCGAGGTCGGCAGGCCCTGCGGAGCGGCGGCGGTGGCCAGGACCCCGGTCGCAGGCGGGCGCCCGCTGCCGATGAGCACCGCGACGAGGACCGCGATCAGGCACAAGGCCAGGGCGGCCCGCACCGGCGTCCCCCACCGCGTGCGCGACCCAGCTGGTTCCCGAGATCGTGGAAGTCCCCCGTCCATGATGCCTACGACGGTAACCCGCCGAATCCAGGACGCCTACCCCTGCCCGGGTCACGACCCGGTGAAGCCTGGGTGACGACCAGGTTGCGACCGGATCGCGTCCGACCTCCTCGGTGTGGCCCAAAGGAAAATTGTCCGGATTCGCACGTGCCACCGCGCCCGTCGTCGTAGGTTCGCTCTCGACCTCTGACACTTCGCCGCCGGTCCGGGGGGTCCCGCGGTCATGCACGACTGGAGCCCCCCATGCAGTCCAGGGACCTGGCCACCACCGCCGCTGCCCCACAGGACGTCCGGCCCTCGGCCCGACGAGCGATCCTGGCCGGCGCCGGCCTCGCCGCAGGGGCGACCTTGCTGCCGGGCGTGGCGAAGGCGGCTGACGCCACGGCCTCCCGGGCCGGGCGACACCACGGGGCTCCGCTCCTGAACAACCAGGCGCGACATCTCGTGGGCCGCTTCGCCTACGGCGTGACTCCCGCGCTGGCCAAGGAGGTGCAGGGTCACGGCGGCGCCCGCTCGTGGTTCGAGTGGCAGCTCTCGCCCGACGGCATCGGTGACCACGACACCAGCCGGGTCGTCACCTGGTTCCCCGGTCTGGCCTGGTCCCCGAGCCGGATCTGGCAGGAGACGATCACCGGCGGCATGCCGGGCTGGCAGGTGATGCAGGACTACCAGGCCTGGGTGCTCCTGCGTCGGATGAAGAGCCGGCGCCAGCTGCTCGAGACCATGACCGATTTCTGGGAGAACCACCTGCACGTGCCGGTGTACGGCGACGGCGTCTACACCTGGCGCAAGCGGTACGGCGACGTCATCCGCAAGCACGCCCTCGACACCTTCGAGAACCTGCTCTGGGCCAGCACCACCCATCCCGCCATGGGCATCTATCTCGACAACGCGGTGTCGGACAAGGAGCACCCGAACGAGAACCTCGGCCGGGAGCTGCTCGAGCTGCACACCGTCGGCGTCGGCAACTACACCGAGAACGACGTGAAGAGCTCGGCCCGCATCCTCACCGGCTGGCGCGTCGACGTGTGGGAGACCTGGGCGGCGACGTACGACGAGGCGTCGCACTGGGTCGGCCACGTGAAGGTGGGCTCGTTCAGCGCCCACAACGGCTCCTCGGACGGCCGCCGGGTGACCCGCGACTACTTGCGCTACCTGGCCCATCACCCGGACACCGCGCACCGGATCGCCACCAAGCTCGCGACGTACTTCGTGCACGACGACCCGCCGCGGTCGTTGGTCAACCACCTCGCCAAGGTCTACCTCGCCCACGGCACCCAGATCCGGCCGGTCCTGCGCGAGCTGGTCGACTCGAAGCCGTTCAAGGACGCCCTGGGAGCGAAGATCCGTGACCCCCAGGGCGACCTGGTCGCGACGTACCGCGTCCTCGGTGTCGACGTGAAGAAGCCCGCGTCGCGGGACACCGCGGCCCACCAGATCGCGTGGGTCGCCGAGAGCATCGGACAAGGCGTCTTCGAGTGGCCGCGGCCCGACGGTCAGCCGCTCGACGGCGCCTCGTGGGCCTCACCCTCGCGGATGATGGGGTCGATGTCGTTCCACTGGAGCTCCTCCGGTGGCTGGTGGCCGTCGCAGGGCATCCACTACCGCGACCCCGTCGCATGGCTGCCGCAGGACACCACCCCGTTCAAGGTGCTGGTGGACCACCTGTCGCAGCGGATCCTCCATCGGCACTCGACCGACACCCTGCTCAAGGCGTGCTGCCAGGCCGTGGACGCCAAGCCCATGGACCAGATCGACAAGGACCACCCGGTGATGCGCTGGTTGTTCCCGCGGCTGATGACCACCCTTCTCGACTCCTCGGCACACTTCCGGCGGTGACCTCGTGACCAGCTCTCCCATCCCCACGCCCGGCGACGCCTGCTGCGAGGAGTTCGCAGCCATGAGCCGACGGAGCCTGCTGCGCGGCGCCCTCGCCCTCGGCGGCGCGACCACGATGGTGGGGTCGGCCATGGTGTCGGCCTCCGCTTCCTCGATCGTCCCCGCGAGCTCGGTGCTCGTGGTGCTGTCCCTGCGAGGCGCGGCCGACGGGCTCTCCCTCGTCGTGCCGTACAACGACCCGGGATACAAGAGCGCGCGACCGAACATCAAGATCCCCGCCGACAAGGTGCTCCAGGGCGACGGCACGTTCGGGCTCCACCCGAACCTCGCGCCCCTCGTGCCGCTCTGGACCGACAACAAGATCGCCGTCGTGCACCAGACCGGGTTGCCCGCCCCCAACCGCTCGCACTTCTCGGCGATGGAGGAGCTCGAGGACGCCGATCCCGGGTCGAGCAAGCGCGTGGGCTGGCTGAACCGGCTCGTCGGCACCCGTGACCACCACTCGCCCCTGCAAGGAGTGGGCATGGTGTCCGGCCCGCCGCCCACCGAGCTGGTCGGTCCCCTGCCCCTGATGACGGTGGCGTCGGTGAACGACATGAGCATCGCCGGCGACGACCAGTACGACACCGATCCGCCGGGGAAGCGCCGCCGCTCGCTCGAGACTCTCTGGGGAGACGACAAGTCCCCCCTCGGCAAGGCCATGCGGGCGACCCTCACGGCGACCTCCGACTTCGCCCCGGCCATGTCGACCGCCGACAACAAGGCGGCGTACGGCGACTCGGACCTCGGCCGCGCGCTGTCCGAGGTCGCCCGCGTGATCCGGGGCAACGTCGGGGTCGAGGTCCTCACGGTCGACCAGGGCAACTGGGACATGCACACCGACCTCGGCACGCTCGAGTGGGGACAGATGAAGCAGAACGCCGGTGACTTCGCCACCGCGATCGCAGCGTTCTTCGGCGATCTCGGCGACCAGGCGGGCAAGGTCACGCTGGTGGCCCTCAGTGAGTTCGGCCGGCGGGTCGCGGAGAACGACAACTACGGCCTCGACCACGGCTACGGCAACGTGATGTGGGTGATGGGTCCGGGGGTCAACCCCGGATACCACTGCCGCGCCTGGGCCGGGCTCCAGACGGGACTCGACGCCGACGTACCGGTCACCACCGACTACCGCAGCGTGCTCGCCGAGGTCGTGTCCAGCCGCTTCGGGAGCTCGCCGGCGGCGGTGTTCCCCGGCTTCACTCCGGAGTCCGTGGGGGTCATGCAAGGCGCGTGAGCGACGGCCGTCAGGACGGGTCCGAGGAGCCCGATCCTCGCGGCTCTTCCGACTCGTCCGGCCGGAAGCGGTAGCCCATGCCCGTCTCGGTGAGCAGGTACGCCGGTCGGGCCGGGTCGGGTTCGAGCTTGCGACGCAGCTGGGCGAGGTAGAGGCGGAGGTAGTTGGTCTCGGTGTCGTAGCCCGGACCCCAGACCTCGTGCAGCAGCTGCCGCTTGGTGATGAGCCGGCCCGGGTTGCGCACCAGCAGCTCGAGCACGCGCCACTCGGTCGGCGTGAGCTTCTGGTCCGGGCCCTCGCCGGAGGCCGGCCGGATCCGGTGGGCGGCCAGGTCGACGACCCACTCCCCCAGGCGCACGCTCGGCGTGTGGTGCGGCGCCACCCGTCGTGAGACCGCACGCATCCGGGCGAACAGCTCCTCGATCCCGAACGGCTTCGTGACGTAGTCGTCGGCGCCCGCGTCGAGGGCTGCGATCTTCTGGATCTGCTCGCGTGCGACCGGTCAGCACGATGATCGGCGCGGTGGTCCAGCCGCGGAGCCCGACGATCACCTCGGTGCCTTCGATGTCGGGCAGACCCAGGTCGAGGATCACCAGGTCGGGCGGGTGCTGCCCCGCGATCGTCAGGGCGCTGCGCCCGTCGCGCGCGACCAGCACGTCGTACCCCCGTGCTCGGAGGTTGACCACCAACGCACGCACGATCTGCGGCTCGTCGTCGACGACCAGCACCCGGCTCATGCCGCCTCCCGGACCAGCGGGCAGCGTCGACGGTCATCGTGAGTCCGCCGCCGGGTGTGTCGTCGGCCGTCAGGGTGCCGCCCATCGCCGTGGTCGAGACCCTGCGACAACGCGAGTCCGAGCCCGACCCCGGCCGAGGTGTCTCGGTCGCCGAGACGCTGGAACGGTGCGAACATCCGCTCGCGCTGCTCCTCGGGTACGCCGGGCCCACGGTCCACGACCCGGATCTCGACCGACCCGGCGTGGCAGCTGGCCGCGAGCAGCGGCGGACGACCCGTCGGGCTGTAGCGGAGCGCGTTGCCCAGCAGGTTGACCAGGACCCGTTCGAGCAGCACCGCGTCGGCGTACGCCTCGGGCAGTGCTCGGAGACGTCCACGGCCACCTCGGCCCCCTCGGGTCCGATCGCGTCGAGGACCAGCGGCACCAGCTCGTCCAGCGCGACCGGCGCCAGGCTGACGCCGAGCGCGCCCGCCTCGAGCCGGCTCATGTCGAGCAGGTTCTCGATCAGCCGCGTCAGCCGGTCGAGGGACTCGTCGGCGGTCTCGAGCAGCTCGTCACGTGCCTCCTCGCTCCACTCGACGCGGTCGCTGCGGAGGGAGGTCACGCTCGCCTTGGCCGAGGCGAGCGGGCTGCGGAGGTCGTGGCTGACCGCGGCCAGCAGAGCCGACCGGGTCCGATCGGCCTCGGCGACGACGGTCGCCCGCGCGGCCGCCCCGGCGAGCTCGGCGCGCTCGTGGACCGCGGCGGCCTGGGCCCCGAACGCCGTGAGCAGGCGACGGTCCGGACCCCGCACGGTGCCGCCGACGCGGAGCACGAGGTGCTCGCCGACCGGCAGCTCGTTCGGCTCGCCCGGCCCCTCCTCCTCCCCCACCGACGCGACGGTTGTCCACTCCGCCGCCTCGTCCGTCCGCTCCAGCAGAGCGACCGACGACAGACCGAAGGTCTCACGGGCTCGGCCGAGGATCTGGGGCAACGACGTCTCGCCGCGCAGGATGCCGCCGGCCAGCCCGGCCAGGATCGCCGCCTCGGCCTGGGCGCGTCCGGCCTCCGTCGTACGCCGGACGACCCGCTCCACGAGCAGCGACACCAACGCGGCGACGGCGACGAAGAAGACCAACGCCAGGGACGTTGTTCCGGTCGGAGATCGTGAACGTGTGCCGCGGCGGCGTGAAGAAGTAGTTGAGGATCAGCGCTGCCCGCGACGGCAGTCCCGAGCGCCGGCCACAGCCCGCCGATGAGCGCGACCACGATCACGACCGCGAGGTACAGCAGGATGTCGCTCGGCAGGTTCAGCTCGCTGTCCAGCCACGAGAGCACGAGGGTGAGGGTCGGCAGGGCGACCGACCGCGAGGGCGACAGCCTGCAGCCGCCGGCGCAGGCTGAGGGCCGTGGTCAACCCGGCCACCGGCACGGAGACGCGAGTCCCGGCCGACGAGGCCGCCTCGTGGGTGACGAGGTGGACGTCGACCTTCCCCGACAACCGCGTCACCCGGGCACCGATGCCCTCGCCGGCGAGAAACGTCTCCCAGCGTCCGCGGCTGCTCGCGCCGAGCACGATCTGGGTGGCGTTCTCCGCCCGGGCGAAGTCGAGCAGCGCGACGGCGACGTCGTCCCCGACCACCTGGTGCCACGAGCCGCCCATCGACTCCGCGAGCCGGCGTTGTCGCCCGAGCTCGGCCGGGTCGATGCCCGCGAGCCCGTCGCCCCTGACCACGTGGACGGCAGCAGCTCCGCGCCCGTCGTCCGGGCCGCGATCCGGACAGCTCGACGGAGCAGGGTCTCGCCCTCCGGCCCGCCCGGCAGGGACACGACGATCCGCTCGCGCGCCTCCCACGGCTGCTCGATGCCGTGCGCCGCGCGATAGCGCTGAAGCCCCTCGTCGACGCGTTCGGCCACCCACAGCAGAGCCAGCTCGCGAAGTGCCGAGAGGTTGCCGACCCGGAAGTAGTTCGTGAGGGCGGCGTCCACGCGTTCGGGCGGGTAGATGTTGCCGTGCGCCATCCGCCGGCGCAACGCCTCCGGCGAGATGTCGACGATCTCGATCTGGTCCGCCCGCCGGACGATCTCGTCCGGGATCGTCTCCTGCTGCTCGACCCCGCTGATCTGCTGGACGACGTCGTTGAGCGACTCGAGGTGCTGGATGTTGACCGTGGTGACGACGTCGATGCCGGCGTCGAGGAGCGCATCGACGTCCTGCCAGCGCTTCTCGTGCCGGCTGCCGGGGATGTTGCTGTGGGCCAGCTCGTCGACCAGCGCCACCGACGGCCTCCGCGCGAGCACGCCGTCGAGGTCCATCTCCTCGAAGGTCGTGCCGCCGTGGCTCAGCCGCGCGCGCGGGCACCACCTCGAGCCCCTCGAGCCGCTCGACGGTGTGCGCGCGCCCGTGGGTCTCGACGTAGCCGACGACGACGTCGGTCCCGCGGCTCAGCCGGCGTCGGCCCTCGTCGAGCATGGCGTACGTCTTGCCCGACCCCGGGGGCCATCCCGAGGTAGACACGCAGACGGCCACGACTCACGCGCCCATCCCCCGTGCACCGGTCTCCCGGTCACGCCGGCGGCTTGCGCCAGCGCCAGGTTCAGCTCGAGCACGTCGACACGGGGCTCGCCGAGGAATCCGAGCGTCCGTCCCTGCGTGTGGTCGTCCACCAGGCGCTGGACCTCTGCCGTGCTCAGACCCCGCGCCCGTGCGACACGGGCGACCTGGAGGTCGGCGTACGCCGGACTGATGTGGGGGTCGAGGCCCGGAGCCGCTGGAGGTGACCGCGTCGGGCGGGACCTGGCTCGGGGTCGACGCCGTTCTCCGTGGCGACGTGGGCGCGAGCCTGCCGGACCGCCTGGAGCAGCTCGGGCGAGTTCGGTCCGAGGTTGGTGCCGCCCGAGGCCAGCGCGTCGTAGGACCCCGCCGAGGGACGCGAGTGGAACCACTGTGCGCCTGTGAACTCCTGTCCGATCAGCGACGAGCCGACGTCCTTGCCTCCGCGCTGGACCCGGGAGCCGTTGGCCTGGTCGTGGAAGGCGACCTGACCGATGCCGGTCATCAGCAGCGGGTAGCCGAGCCCGAAGACCACCGTGAAGCCGAGCAGGAGGGCGCAGGCCGGCGAGGGTGTGGCGCAGCATGTTCACGAGGTCACCTGATTCCGGGGATGAACTGGACGAGGAGGTCGATCAGCTTGATCCCGACGAACGGGATGACGAGCCCGCCGACGCCGTAGACGAGCAGGTTGCGGCGCAGCATGTCCGCCGCAGACGACGGCGTGTAGCGGACGCCGCGAAGGGCGAGCGGCACGAGGGCGACGATGACCAGGGCGTTGAAGATCACCGCCGAGAGGATCGCCGACGACGGGCTGTACAGGTTCATCACGTTGAGCCGGTCGAGTCCCGGGTAGACCGGGGCGAACATCGCCGGCAGGATCGCGAAGTACTTCGCGACGTCGTTGGCGATCGAGAACGTCGTGAGCGACGCCGCGGGTGATCAGCAGCTGCTTGCCGATCTCCACGATCTCGATGAGCTTGGTCGGGTTGGAGTCGAGGTCGACCATGTTGCCGGCCTCCTTGGCGGCCGACGTGCCGGTGTTCATCGCGACGCCGACGTCGGCCTGCGCGAGCGCCGGGGCGTCGTTGGTGCCGTCGCCGGTCATCGCGACCAGTCGACCGCCCTCCTGCTCCCGCTGGATCAGGGCCATCTTGTCCTCGGGCTTGGCCTCGGCGAGGAAGTCGTCGACCCCCGCCTCGTCCGCGATGGCCTTGGCGGTCAGCGGGTTGTCGCCGGTGATCATCACGGTCCGGATGCCCATCCGGCGCAGCTCGTCGAAGCGCTCGCGCATGCCGTTCTTCACGATGTCCTTGAGGTGGACCACTCCGAGCACCCGCGCGCCGTCGCGCTCGCGCTCGGCGACCACGAGCGGCGTACCGCCGCCGCCGGCGATCGCGTCGACCATCGGGCCGAGGTCGGCGGGCGGCGTGCCGCCGTTCTCGCGGACCCACTCGCGGACGGCGCTCGGTCGGCGCCCTTCCGGACGCTGCGCGAGCTGCCGTTCTCGGCCAGGTCGCAGCCGCTCATCCGCGTCTGGGCGCTGAACGGCACGAACGTCGCGTGGGTCAGCTCGCCGGGTGTGCGGTCGCGCAGGCCGTACTCGCGCTTGGCCAGGACCACGATCGACCGGCCCTCGGGAGTCTCGTCGGCCAGGCTGGACAGCTGGGCGGCGTCGGCCAGCTGGCTCGCGTCCACGCCTTCGCAGCGGCAGGAGCTCGACCGCTTCGCGGTTGCCGAGCGTGATCGTGCCGGTCTTGTCGAGCAGCAGGGTGTTCACGTCGCCCGCGGCCTCGACGGCGCGGCCCGACATCGCCAGCACGTTGCGCTGGACGAGGCGGTCCATGCCGGCGATGCCGATCGCGCTCAGCAAGGCGCCGATCGTGGTGGGGATCAGGCACACCAGCAGCGAGACCAGCACGATCCCGGACTGCGGCGCGCCGCTGAAGATGGCCAGTGGCTGCAGCGTCACCACGGCCAGCATGAAGACGATGGTCAGGCTGGCCAGCAGGATGTTCAGCGCGATCTCGTTGGGCGTCTTCTGCCGGGCGGCGCCCTCGACCAGCGCGATCATCCGGTCGAGGAACGTCTCGCCCGGCTTCGCGGTGATCCGGACGACGATCCGGTCCGAGAGCACGCGCGTGCCGCCGGTGACCGCCGAGCGGTCGCCGCCGGCCTCACGGATGACCGGTGCCGACTCGCCGGTGATGGCCGACTCGTCGACGCTGGCGATGCCCTCGATCACGTCGCCGTCGCTGGGAATCGTGTCACCCGCCTCGCACACCACGCGGTCGTCGACCTTCAGCTCGGCGCGCGGGCGTCGGCGTGCTCGGCCCCGTCGACGAGCAACCCGCGCCGTGGTCTCCTGCCGGCTGCGGCGCAGCGAGGCGGCCTGGGCCTTGCCGCGGCCTTCGGCGACGGCCTCGGCCAGGTTGGCGAAGACCACGGTGCGCCCAGAGCCAGACACGATCAGCCAGGCGAAGACCGAGGGGTGCGACGATCGCCAGAGCGGTGGTCAGCACCGCGCCGACCTCGACCACGAACATCACCGGGTTGCGCACCATCGTGCGGGGGTCGAGCTTGGCGCACGCCGCCGGCAGCTGGCGTGAGCAGCATCCGTACGTCGAGGAGCCCGGCGCCGACGCGCGCCTGCGGCGATCCGGGGTGGGCGAGGTCGGTCATCGGTGCGAGTCCTTCCGCAAGTGGTCCCAGCGCCAGGGCCGGGAAGTAGGTGAGAGCGACCACGATCACGACGACGCCGACGAGCATCGCCGACGAACAGCGGACGATGGGTCGGGAGCGTGCCGCCGGTGGCCGGGACCGGTCGCTGCGCGGCCAGGGAGCCGGCGAGCCCGAGCACGAGGAGCATCGGCAGGAAGCGGCCGATCAGCATGGCCAGACCCAGCGGCGACGTTGTAGAAGTTCGTGTTCCCGGTGAGGCCGGCGAAGGCGCTGCCGTTGTTGTTCGCCTGCCGAGGTGAAGGCGTACAGCACCTCGGAGAGGCCGTGCGGACCGGCGTTCAGCATCGAGGCGCCGGGTCGACGAGAACGACATCGCGACACCGGTGCCGATCAGGACGACGGCGGGTGTGGTGAGGATGTAGAGCGCCGCGAACTTCACCTCGCGAGCCTGGATCTTCTTCCCGAGGTACTCCGGGGTGCGCCCCACCATCAGCCCCGCCACGAAGACCGTGATCACGGCGAGCACCAGCATCCCGTAGAGGCCGGAGCCGGTGCCGCCGGGCGCGATCTCGCCGAACATCATGTTCAAGATCGGTACGCCCCCGCCGAGCGGGGTGAACGAGTCGTGCATCGAGTTCACGGCTCCGGTCGACGTCATCGTGGTCGCGTTCGCGAAGAGCGCCGAGCAGGGCACGCCGAACCGCACCTCCTTGCCCTCCATCGATGCCCCGGCGGCCTTGAGCGCCGTCACCGGAGTGGTGCGCCTCGAACGTGGTGATCAGAGTCAGGGAGGCCGTGAAGATCACGGCCATCGTCGCCAGGATCGCGAAGCCCTGACGCTTGTCGCCGAGCAGCCTGCCGAACGTGCGTGGCAGCGCGAACGGGATCAGCAGCAGCATCACGATCTGGAGGAAGTTGGTGAACGCGTTGGGGTTCTCGAAGGGATGGGCCGAGTTGGCGTTGTAGGGGCCCCCGCCGTTCGTGCCCGAGCTCCTTGATGGCCTCCTGGCTGGCGATCGCGCCACCCGGCAGGTGCTGCGTGCCGCCCGTCGATCGTGCTGACCGTGTGAGTGTCGGAGAGGTTCTGCACCACTCCGCCGGCGATCAGGAGCACCGTCGACGACGCACGGCCAGCGGCAACAGGATGCGGACGCAGCCCCGGACCAGGTCGACCCAGAAGTTGCCGACCCGGTTGGTGCGAGACCGAGCAAAGCCGCGGACGAGCGCGACCGCCACGGCCATGCCCGACCGCTGCCGAGGTGAAGTTCTGCACCGCGAGACCGGCCATCTGCGACGAGGTAGCCCATCGTCGCTCTCGCCGACGTAGTTCTGCCAGTTGGTGTTGGTGACGAACGACGCCGCCGTGTTCCAGGCGAGATGCGGCTCGACCGGGTCGTAGCCGAGCGCTCAGCGGGAGCACGTGCTGGAGCCGCTGCAGACCGAACAGGAACAGGACCGAGGCGAGGGAGAACCCGAGCACCGACAGGGCATACGTCGGCCAGGACTGGTCGGCATCGGGGTCGATCCGGCACAGGCGGTAGAGCACGCGCTCGGCCCGCCAGTGCTTCGTGGTGGAGTAGACCTTCGCCATGTAGTCGCCCAGCGGGACGTGCGTGACGCCCAGGACGACGACGAGGGCCAGGACGGTGAGGAGCCCGGCTGCGGTGTCGCTCATCAGAACCTCTCCGGGAAGAGCAGGGCGAGCACCAGGTAGCCGGTCAGCAGGATCGCCAGCACCAGGCCGACGAGGTTCTCCGTGCTCACAGCCGCTCCAGCCCCTTCAGGACCAGAGCCAGCACGGCGAAGACCAGCGATCGTCAGCGCCACGAGGGCGACATCGAGCACCACACACCTCCAGGACGGGAAGAACTTGCGCCTCCCATTCCAGTCCGGCGGAGGGCCGGAACCCCGGACACTGACGCTTTCCTGACGGCGTACGCCGAGATCCCTACGCGGCCCTGACACCTGGCGGACTAGCCGGCCTGAGCGGCCCGACTGATCGAGGCTCGGTGCGTCATGCGCAACAGGCGACAACTGACGCAACACCGAATGCGATTCTGCGCTCACGCCGCACTACGATGGTGACGACAGCCACACTTCCAGGAGCCGCCGGATGACGACCGCGTCGACGACCGACCGGGTCGCGCTGGTCCGCGCCATCGCCGCACAGCACCTCGACGACCGAGGCCCGCTCATGCCCGTCCTGCACGACGTGCTGGCGGAGCTGGGCCACATCGCGCGCGAAGATGTCGAGGCGGTCGCCGACGTGCTGAACCTCTCCGTCGCCGAAGTGCACGGGGTCGTCAGCTTCTACCACGACTTCCGCGTCGAGCCGCCGCCCGCGCACACGATCGCGCTGTGCCGTGGCGAGGCCTGCCAGTCGGTCGGAGCCGAGGGCTTGTACGCCGACACCAGCGGCAGGTCCACGCGACTCGCCGACGGCGTCGAGGTCAGGGAAGTGTTCTGTCTCGGCAACTGCGCGCTCGGGCCCTCGGGCACGGTCGACGGTCGCCTCCACGGTCGGCTGTCCGCCGACCGCATCGACGCGCTCACGGAGGGCTGGCGTTGACAGCTTCGATCAACCGGGTGTTCGTCCCCGGTGATGCCGCTGCGGTCTCGGTCGGTGCCGACGAGGTCGCGGCCGCCTTCGAGGCGGCCGGCGTCCCCGTCGTCCGCAACGGGTCGCGGGGCATGCTCTGGCTCGAGCCGCTCGTCGAGGTCGAGACCGACACCGGCCGGGTCGGCTTCGGCAGCGTCACGTCGGAGGACGTGCCCGCTCTCGCAGAGGTGGTCTCGAGCCGGTCGCAGAGCGACCTCCTCGACCACCGGGGCTGCATCGGGGTGGTCGACGAGCATCCGTGGCTCACCTCGCAGCGCCGGGTGAGCTTCGCCCGGGTCGGCGTCGTCGACCCGACGTCGATCTCCGACTACGAGAGCCACGGCGGCTGGGCCGGGCTGCGCCGCGCCTTGTCGCTCACCCCTGCAGAGGTGGTCCAGGAGGTCACCGACTCGGGCCTCCGTGGGCGCGGCGGCGCCGGCTTCCCGGCGGGCATCAAGTGGAAGACCGTCCTCGAGACGGCGTCCGACCTGAAGTTCGTGGCCTGCAACTTCGACGAGGGCGACTCCGGCACGTTCGCCGACCGGATGGTCGTGGAAGGTGACCCGCTCACGCTGGTCGAGGGGATGACCATCACCGCGCACGCCGTCGGTGCGACCGAGGGCTACGTCTACGTCCGGTCGGAGTACCCCCACGCCATCGCCGCCCTCCGTCGTGCGATCGATGCGGCGTACACCCACGGCTACCTCGGCGAGGACATCCTCGGCTCCGGGCTCACCTTCGACCTGCACGTGCGGGTCGGCGCGGGGGCCTACATCTGCGGCGAGGAGTCCTCGATGCTCGAGAGCCTCGAGGGCCGCCGCGGCGAGGTGCGGGCCAAGCCGCCGATCCCGGCGATCAAGGGGCTGTGGGGTCGACCCACCGCGGTCAACAACGTGCTGACGCTGTGTGCGGTCCCGATGATCCTCGCCGACGGCGGTGCGGCGTACGCCGAGCTCGGCACCGGCCGCTCGCGCGGCACCCAGGTCTTCCAGCTCGCCGGCAACGTCCGGCAGGGCGGCATCGTCGAGCTGCCCTTCGGGGTGAGCCTGCGCGAGCTCGTCGAGGAGTACGGCGGGGGCACGCTCACCGGACGCCCGGTGCGCGCGGCTCAGGTCGGCGGACCGCTCGGCGCCTACGTCCCCGCGTCCGGCTTCGACGTACCCATGGACTACGAGGCCCTGGCCGAGGCCGGGGCGATGCTCGGTCACGGCGGCATCGTCGTCTTCGACGAGACCGTCGACATGGCGCAGATGGCGCGCTTCGCGATGGAGTTCTGCTCGATCGAGTCGTGCGGCAAGTGCACGCCGTGCCGCGTCGGCTCGACCCGCGGCGTGGAGACCATCGACCGGATCATCGCCGGACACGACGTCTCGGCCAATCTCGTGCTGCTCGACGATCTCTGCGCGACCATGACGACAGGATCGCTGTGTGCGATGGGTGGGTTGACGCCCATGCCGGTGCAGAGCGCGATCAAGCACTTCCCCGAGGACTTCGAGCCCCGGGGCACCCAGCAAGGAACTCAGCAGAGCGGAGCATCCGTATGAGCCTCCTCGAGGAGCCGAGCATCTGGGACCCGGAGATCGACTTCGGCACGCCCGCGATCGCCGATGTCGAGTCCGTGTCGGTGACGATCGACGGCCGACAGGTCGACGTCCCGGCGGGCACCTCGGTGCTGCGTGCCGCGACCGAGGCCGGGGTGAGCATCCCCAAGCTCTGCGCGACCGACTCGCTCGCTGCCTTCGGCTCGTGCCGGATGTGCCTGGTCGAGGTCGAGGGCGGCAGGGGCGCGCCCGCCTCGTGCACGACGCCCTGCGCCGACGGCATGGTCGTCAACACCCAGACCGAGACCGTGCAGAACCTCCGCCGCAACGTCATGGAGCTCTACCTGTCCGACCACCCCGAGGACTGTGACGGCTGCGCCCGGGGCAACTGCGAGATCCAGGCCCTCGCCACCCGGGTCGGGTCGGCCGAGGTCCGCTACGGCCGGCCGGAGACCCGTGAGCAGGTCGCCCATCCCCACGGCGTGGACGAGTCCAACCCCTACTTCTCCTTCGACTCCTCCTCCTGCATCGTCTGCTCCCGCTGTGTGCGCGCGTGCTCCGACATCCAGGGCACGTTCGCGCTGACCGTCGAGGGCCGCGGCTTCGACTCGAAGATCAGCGCGGGCGGCACCGACTTCCTGGCCTCCGAGTGCGTGTCGTGCGGCGCCTGCGTGCAGGCGTGCCCGACCTCCGCCCTGCAGGAGTACTCGATCGTCGAGCTCGGTATGCCGACCCGCTCGGTCGAGACCACGTGCGCCTACTGCGGTGTCGGCTGCTCGTTCCGGGCCGAGGTCCAGGGCGAGGGCGACGACGCCCGGGTCGTGCGGATGATGCCGTCGAAGGACGGTGGCGCCAACGAGGGCCACAGCTGCGTGAAGGGTCGGTTCGCCTACGGCTACGCCTCCCACCAGGACCGCCAGATGTCGCCGATGGTGCGCGACACCATCGACGACGAGTGGCGCCCGGTCTCGTGGGACGAGGCGATCGCCAAGGTCGCCCAGGGCTTCCAGGCCATCCAGGCCGAGCACGGCGTGGGCGCGATCGGCGGCATCTCCTCCAGCAGGTGCACCAACGAGGAGGTGTACGTCGTCCAGAAGATGGTGCGTGCGGCCTTCGACAACAACAACATCGACACCTGTGCGCGGGTCTGTCACTCCCCCACGGGATACGGCCTGAACCAGACCTTCGGCACCTCCGCCGGCACCCAGGACTTCGCCTCGGTCGAGCAGACCGACGTGATCCTGCTGATCGGTGCCAACCCGACCGACGCCCACCCGGTCTTCGCCTCGCGGATGAAGAAGCGGCTGCGTGCCGGCGCCCAGCTGATCGTCGCCGACCCCCGCCGGATCGACCTGGTGCGCAGCCCCCACGTGGAGGCGGCCCACCACCTGCCTCTGCAGCCGGGCTCCAACGTCGCCTACATCAACGCCATGGCCCACACCGTCGTCACCGAGGGTCTGATGGACGAGGAGTTCCTCCGCGAGCGTTGCGAGAACCTCGACGAGTACCTCGAGTTCGTCCGTGACCCGGGCAACTCCCCCGAGGCGACCGCGGAGGTGACGGGGGTCGACCCCGACGCACTGCGCGCGGCCGCGCGCCTCTTCGCCACGGCCGGGAACGGCGCGATCTACTACGGCCTCGGCGTCACCGAGCACTCGCAGGGCTCGACGATGGTGATGGGGCTGGCCAACCTCGCCATGCTGACCGGCAACATCGGACGCCCCGGCGTGGGCGTCAACCCGCTCCGCGGGCAGAACAACGTGCAGGGCTCCTGCGACATGGGCTCCTTCCCGCACGAGTTCCCCGGATACCGCCACGTCGGCCGCGACGACGTGCGCGGCATCTACGAGGAGCTGTGGGGCAAGAAGCTCGACCCGATGCCCGGGCTGCGCATCCCGAACATGTTCGACTCCGCGCTCTCCGGCACGTTCCGCGGGCTCTACGTGCAGGGCGAGGACATCGCCCAGTCCGACCCGAACATCAACCACGTGCACGCGGCCCTCCGCGCGATGGACCTCGTCGTCGTCCACGACCTCTTCCTGAACGAGACCGCCCGCTTCGCCCACGTCTTCCTGCCCGGTACGTCGTTCCTGGAGAAGGACGGCACCTTCACCAACGCCGAGCGTCGGCTCGGTCGGGTCCGGCCGGTCTTCTCGTCGCGGGTCGGCAAGGACGAGTGGGAGGTCGTCTGTGACATCGCGACCGCCATGGGCTTCGCCATGTCCTACGACTCGCCGGCCGAGATCATGAACGAGATCGCCGCCACCACGCCCACGTTCGCGGGGGTGAGCTTCGCCCGCCTCGACGACGAGGGCTCGATGCAGTGGCCGGTCAACGACAACGCGCCCAACGGCACGCCGACCATGCACATCGGGGAGTTCGTGCGTGGCAAGGGCCACCTGGTCCCGACGTGGTTCGTGCCGACGACCGAGCGGACCAACCGGAAGTTCCCGCTGCTGCTCACGACCGGGCGCATCCTCACCCAGTACAACGTGGGCGCCCAGACGCGACGTACCTCCAACAACGTGTGGCACCCCGAGGACGTCCTGGAGATCCATCCGGCCGACGCGGACGTGCGGGGCATCTCGACCGGTGACCTGGTCGACCTGAGCAGCCGCGTCGGATCCACGACGTTGCGCGCGCTCGTCTCGGAGCGGATGCCCGCCGGCGTCGTCTACACGACGTTCCACCACCCGGTGACCGGCGCGAACGTCGTCACCACGGAGAACTCCGACTGGGCCACCAACTGCCCCGAGTACAAGGTCACCGCCGTCCAGGTCGGGGTCGCCAACGCGCGCGGCGACGAGGCCGTCGCGGAGTCCCGCAAGCCCGCGGAGACCCACGCATGACCCAGGCCCCGGTGGATGCCCGGTGAACGTTCCACCCGAGGCACGGATGGGCAACGACATCGCCCGCCAGTTCACGCACCTGCCCGCCCCGGAGGCGGCCGAGGTGGTCGCCCAGCACATCGAGCGGTTCTGGGACCCGCGCATGCGCCGCAACCTCGAGGCTCTCGTCGCCGCTCACGACGACTCGCTCGACCCGGTCGTCGTGGACGCCGCCGGCCGGCTGGCCACCCGCGCGGCCACCCAGGAATCCGACTAGCTCACTCTCCGGGCGACCCGAGCCAGCATCGCCGTGCAGGGTTCGGCGTCAGACCCGGAGGGTCAGGACGCGACCTCGTCGCGTACGGCGACCCAGGGCGCCGTGATGCCGTGCTCGACCGCCCACAGCACGGCCTGGGTCCGACTGGTGACACCCATGGCCCGATAGGCGGTGCGGATGTGGGACTTCACCGTGTTCATCGACAGCTCGAGCTGGCGGGCGATCTCCTTGTTCGGAGCGCCGCCCGCGATCAGGGCCACGACGTGCGTCTCGCGGGGAGTGAGCCCGATCCCCCGGTTGGTGACCGACTCCGAGCGGAGCCGGAGGTCGACGGCGACGATGCGCTCGCCGAGGTGCACCTTCTCCAGGGCCGCCACCAGCTCGAGCGCGGGGAGCTCTTTGGCGAGATACCCGTCTGCACCACCGAGCATGGCGCGCTCGATGAAGCCGTCGCGGCACTCCCAGGTGAAGACCGCGACGCGCGTCGTCCCCGGTGGCCGGGACAGGGTCGTCGGAGCGACCGGATCGTCCTCTGCCCGGCGCACGAAAGGGTCGACCAGGGCCACGTCCGCGATCTCGTCGCGCCCTGCCTGCGACGGGAGGACGGTGACGCGGTCGGCGTACTCGGCCAGCATCTGGGTCAGCCCGGCGTGCACGAGCTCACACTCGTTGTGAAGGCGCACCCGGACCGGTCGGTCGAACTCCACGCCTGGTCGTACCCCGAAGCCAACCGCGCATGCGCGCGTGAGCGGGCGTCAGCGGTCGAACGCCGCCCGCACCGCGGACATGTCCGCGCCGCCCAGGCCGCGCTCGGACGCACGGTCGTACAGCCCCAGGAGGCTCGCGAGCAGCTCGTCGGGGAAGTCGTTCTCCCGCGCCGCGTCGATCATGAGCCCGACGTCCTTGACCACGCTGTCGATGGCGAACGCCGGGTCCTCCCACGTGCGGGCGAGCATGAGGCCACCCTTCCCCTGGGCGTACGCCGAGTCGGCGGCGCCGCCCTTGATGGCCTCCAGGAAGAGCTGCGGCTCGAGGCCCATCGCCTCGGCAAGCCCGAGGGCCTGGGCGGTGGCCGCGCACAGCGAGGCCACCCAGGAGTTCGCCGAGAGCTTGAGGGCGCTGGCGTCGCCGAGGCGGTCACCCACCTCTACGGTGCGCCCCCCGACCGCGTCGAACGCCGGCCGAGCACGCTCGATCGCCATCGGCCGGCCCTGAGACGAGGATCGTCAGCTTGCCGTCCTCGGCGGGTTGCTTGGTGCCGAGCACCGGCGCGTCGAGCAGCCGGCCGCGGACGGCGCCCGCCGCGTCGGCGATCCGGCGCATCCCCTCGGGGCCGACCGTCGTGCTCTGCGCCCAGACGGCGCCGTCGCCGAGCGCCCCGACGACCTCGCCGGTGATGTCCACGACCGAGTCGGCGTCGTACACCATCGTGAAGACGACCTCGGCGCCGAGCAGCGCGTCGGCGACCGCGCCGCAGGCCGTGATCCGGTCGGCGACGACGGCCTCCGCCCGTTCGGGCGTCCGGTTCCACACGGTGACCTCGTGACCCTCGCGGGCGAGCGATCGGGCCATGGCGGCCCCCATGATCCCGGTTCCGAGAACGGCAGCACGCATGCCTCGATGCTGCCACCGCCGACGGCGCGGGGTCAGGCCGGGTTGCCGTCAGCGTCACACGGCAAGGTCGCCGGCAAGTCCGCCTGCTGGCTGATCACGGCCAACGACGCCGACATCCGGGTCGGCGTGACCTCCGCTCCCCGGTCGTTGAACGGCCGATCGAGCACCCAGATCAAGGTCAACCCCGCGAACAGGGTCGCGGCCATCGAGGCCATCGCGACCGACTGTCCGAACGCCGTCGCCGACGGGTCGGCGAACAGGCACTGGAACATCACGACGACGACGACCATCAGGATCAGGATCACCCACACGAACCCGGGCACGAAGGGCTGCGACTCGGCGATCCGGGTGCGACGTGCCTCCTGGCGGTCTTCGCTGAGCTGCAGCCAGTGCTCCAGCGCGGCGCCGCCCCGGTTCCCCCGGACGTCGGCCTGCTGGATGGTCGTGACGAGCTGGTCGACCCATCCCTGCGTGACCGGGCTCTCCCGGTCGTGCTGCATCGCCGGCCATTCGTCGTGGACCACCGAACGGCCGTAGCAGATCGCCTCGCCGCGCAGGTGCTCAGCCTGGTCCGGGAAGAAGCCGGCCGTCTGCACCATCTGCTGGACGGCCACGGCCTCCTGCCCGGACGCCTCACGACCGTTCTCGTAGCTCGAGAACACGGTGAAGATCACGAAGGCGAGAACCACGGCCAGCCCGGCACCCGCGGCGCTGAAGATCCCGTCGGCCGACTCCATGCCGCTGAGGTAGCCACCCGGTGGTGCGAGCCGGCGTACGACGAGCATCGCGAGCACCGAGAGGCCGGCACCACCCACGATGAACAGCAGCGAGACCACCATCGCCGACCCAGCCCTCCCGTCCCCACCACGTGTGCGGAGACCCGCTCCGGGTGCATCATCGCGCATGCCACGGTCACGGGCAGGGATCGACGCGTGAGGACCTCCGGGCAGCCGGACCGTGCGTCACGGTCCGGTCTCGATCCGGTGACGAGTCGTGTCCACTCTCGTCCGCGAAGCACGCCGTCTCCTAGGTTCACGCCATGGACGAGCGAGGAACGGCTCGGGACTTCGACTTCTGGATCGGCGAGTGGGATGTGTTCGGCCCCCAGGGCAAACAGGCCGGCACCAACTCGATCACCAGGCTCCTCGACGGCGGTGCGCTCGCCGAGCACTGGCACGGCGCCGGCGGTGTCGAGGGCCACAGCATCAATGCGTACGACGCCACCTCCGACCGCTGGCACCAGACCTGGGTGGACTCGACCGGCGGGTTCCTGCTCCTCGACGGAGGGCTGGTCGACGGCGCGATGGTCATGGAGGGTGTGGAGCCGGGTGCCGACGGCGCTCCCCCACAGCGGCAGCGGATCACGTGGACGCCCGGTCCGGACGGCGTGCGCCAGCACTGGGAGACCTCTGCCGACGACGGCACTTCCTGGGTGACCGCCTTCGACGGCCGGTACCGCGCTCGTCAGAGCTGAGCCACCGGATCAGCGGTGCCCCCATCGCAGCCGGTCGTGGGCCAGGGCCGCACGGGCTGCGTTCATGCCCGGCGCTCCGTGCACTCCTCCCCCCGGGTGGGCCGATGAGGAGCCGAGGTAGAGGCCGCGGATCCCGGTCTCCGCTCGTCCGAGCCCGGGCACCGGCCGGAACACGAGCTGCTGGTGGAGCTGCGACGTACCGCCGTTGATCGAGCCGCCGTCCAGGTTCGCGTTGCGGGCCTCGAGCTCGCGGGGGCCCAGGACGCGGCGGGCCAGGATGCGCTCCCCGAAACCAGGGGCGCGAGCCTCGATGCGCGACTGGATGCGATCGGCGAAGCGCTCGCACTCGGCGTGGTCCCACAGACCCGTGATCTGATCGTCGCCGGCGTCCCCGGCGGGCTCGCGTGGCACGTGGGTGTAGGCCCACATGGACTCGGTCCCGTCGGGCGAGCGTGTGGAGTCCGTGGTGGTCATCTGCCCGGCGAGGAGGAAGGGCTTCGCGGGCACCAGGTCGGAGCGACCTGGCCCAGGGCCTCGCTCATGTCCGCGAGGTCGTCGGCGACGTGCACCGTGCCGGGCGCGTACGCCGGAGTCTCCCGCCACGGGACCGGTCCACTCAGCGCCCAGTCGACCTTGACCGTGGCCGGGTCCCACTGGAAGCGCTGCATCCCGCGCCTGATCCTGCGCGGGCACGTCGTCCGGAGCGAGCAGGCGGCCGAACAACAGCGGCGCGACGATCCCGGCGACGACGGCACGACGGACCTGCACGCGCGTGCCGTCCGCGATCTCCACCGCAACCGCTCGCCCGTGGTCGACGACGATCCGCCTCGCCGGTGCGTTGCAACGCACCTCGCCTCCGCGGGCCCGCAGTCGCCGGGCCAGTGCGTCGCTGAGGCGACCCGCGCCTCCCTGCGGGACGGGGAAGCCCACGGTCTGTCCCAGCATCGTCATCAGGACGCCCATCAGCCCCGAGCCTGGTGCGTGCAGGGGGATGTCCGAGTGCCCGCCGTTGCCGGCGAGCAGGAGGCGAGGACCGTCGCCCGTGAAGGGCCACAGGGTCGGGTCCGCGACAGGTGTCAGCAACGTCCGCACGAAGCCGAGGCCTCCGACCTTCGGCAGCCGGGCCAGCAAGGCAGCCCCCGCACGCATCGGCGGGAACGGCGTCAGCAGGGCCTGGATCACCTGGTCGCCGACCCGGTCCCACAGTCGGCAGAGCTCCAGCCAGGACTCACCGTCGCCCGGATGGGCGTCGTCGAACATCTTCGCGGTCAGCTCGCGGTCGCGGTGCAAGAGCGCCCAGCTGCCGTCTCGCCGCACGTGTCCGAGCACCGCCGGCGCGTGGCGCCAGACGAGACCGTGCTCCTCCAACCGGAACGACTGGATCGCTGCCGAGGCCGCCGCCAGCGGGTAGAACGAGCTGAACGTGTCGTGCACGAAGCCGGGATGCACGTCGCCGTGGCTCTGAACGGCGCCACCGACCTCGGGAGCATCCTCCAGGAGCAGGACCGACCAGCCGGCGTCGACCAGCCGGTTCGCCGCGACCAGCCCGTTCGGGCCGGCGCCCACGACCACCGCGTCGTACGACGGCACGACGACTCACCCCCTGCGCTCGGCCAACCACGCCAAGCGTCGCAGGGACTCGCGGTTGCGCCACAGGAGGGCGGGAGCCCGCACGGGCTGCGGCACCAGCGTGGCGGGGCCACCCACGACGTCCTCCAGCATCCGGACCCGAGTCTCCGCTCCCTGGGGGTCGACAAGAAGCGTCACCTTCGCCTCACCGCCCGGCCATGCCTTGGCGATCAGCTCGATGCGGCTCCCGGGCACGCACTCGAGCACCACGGTCTCGTCGTTGACCACGGCGGGCCACAACCCCACCGAGTGGTGGATCTTCGACCCGGGGTCGGGCCAGGTCTCGTCGACCGCACGGACCCGCGAGGCCCCGACGACCCAGAGTGGGTAGAGCCAGCCGTCAGCCAGCACGTTCCACACCGCATCCGGAGTGGTCTTCATCGTCGTCTCGACTTCGATCACGCCGGCCCGTACCCGCCGGGCGCCGGGCAATGCCTCCGTGGCGGTCCGGACGGACACCACCGACCAGACACGCGTCCTCCGTCATGCGTGTCCAGCGCGTCGCTCGGGTACGGACCGCCATGACCGCGATCACCCGCACGTCTTTGTGGCGAGACCGACCCCCGATCGAGACCGACCCCGAACTGTCGGACCGGTACGACGACCTGGTGGTCGGAGGTGGGATCACCGGCCTGACCACGGCCCTGCTGTTGGCTCGGTCCGGCCGTCATGTCGCGCTGGTCGAGGCGCGAGACATCGGGGCGGTCACCACCGGCAACACCACCGGCAAGGTGTCGCTGCTCCAGGGCACCCGGCTGTCGCGCATCCTCGAGCGCCAGTCGGAGCGGGTCGCGGGCGCCTATGTCGAGGCCAACCGTGAAGGGCAGGCGTGGCTGCTGAGGTTCTGCGACGACCACGGCGTCCCGTACCAACGCCGGCCGGCCGTCACGTACGCCGCCGACCAGTCGAGTCTCGGAGCCGCTCGCGCCGAGCACGAGGCGGCGCGACGGCTGGGCCTGCCCGTGAGCTGGCGCGACGATCTCGATGTGCCCTTTCCGCACGTGGGGGGTGCGGTCCTCGACGACCAGGCCCAGCTCGACGCGATGGACGTCTGCGCGGCACTCGTGCGGGAGATCCGACGGGAGGGTGGCACGGTCGTCACCGGGCGTCGCGTGACCGGCGCGCCCATGGCGAAAACCTCCGGTGTCGATCTCGACGACGGCCGCCGGATCGAGGCGGAGAACGTAGTGCTCGCCACCGGAATCCCGATCCTCGACCGTGGGCTGTACTTCGCCAAGGTCGAGCCGCAGCGTTCGTACGCCCTCGCCTTCCGCCACCCGGCCCCTCCCCGAGCTGATGCTCCTCTCGGCCGGGTCGGCCACGCGCTCGGTCCGCGACGCACCGTCCGCTGACGGATCGCTGCTGCTGGTCGGCGGGGAGGGTCACCCGGTCGGCCGTCACGACGGGTCGACGAACGACCGGCTGGACACGTTGCGCGCCTGGACCGAGGCATGGTTCCCCGGAGCCGAGGAGACGCACGCGTGGTCGGCCCAGGACTACTCCTCGCACGACGGCCTGCCTGCGATCGGCGCCCTGCCGCGAGGGCGGGGGCACGTCTTCCTCGCCACGGGCTACGGCAAGTGGGGACTCACGAACGGCGTCGCGGCCGCGATTTCCATCACCAAGCTGATCCACGGGCATCGCGCCGGCTGGCAGACGACGATCTCGCACCGGGTGACCCGCCCCAGCGGTGCCCTCGAGATCGCCCGGCTCAACGCAGCCGTGGCAGTGCACCTCGTGGGGGACCTGGCGGTCGCCGAGGTGCGCTCGGTGCGTGAGCCGGAGGAGGGCGAGGGCATCGTCGGACGCTCCGGACTGCTGCCCATCGGCCGCGCTCGAGTCGACGGGCGCACGTGCTCGGTGGTCGCCCTCTGCAGCCATCTCGGCGGAACGCTCCAGTGGAACGACGCCGAGCGGTCGTGGGACTGCCCACTCCACGGATCTCGTTTCACTGACGAGGGTGACGTGCTCGAGGGACCGGCGACGCGTCCCCTGCGCCGCCCGTGACTGCCACACCCATCGACGCGACCTGGGCGCAGGCGTGACTTTCCCGGAGGCGGGTACACAAGGAGCGCGGAGCTCGCCGGTCGTTCCAGGTATGAGGGTCGGCGGGCTCCGATGTCCTCGCCAGGACCGGCGAGGACCGTTTGCTCCTGATCCGCGACTCCATGAAGGAGGGTCCATGACCGACGTCGTCGACCTGATCACCCAAGACCACCGCGAGCTACAGCGCATGTTCGAGGAGCTCCGGTCAGACCCGTCCAAGCGCAAGGCGCTCGGCCCCGTGATGAGCACGCTCCTGTTCGCGCACAGTCGCGCCGAGGAGTCCGAGGTGTATCCGCGTGCCAAGGCAGCGGGTGGCGAGGACGACGTGGAGCACAGCCAGGAAGAGCACCTCGCAGCCGACCAGCTCGCCGAGCGGCTGAGCGGAATGGATCCGGAGTCCGACGAGTTCGGCGAGGTGCTGGAGGAGCTGATCGAGGCGGTCACCCACCACCTCGAGGAGGAAGAGGAGGACGTGCTCCCCCACCTGCGTGAGCGGCTGAGCGAAACCGAGCTCACCGAGCTGGGCGAGCGGTTCCTCGCCGCGCGTGCCGAGCACCTCGGTGACCAGCCCGACGACATGACCAAGAGCCAGCTCGAGCAGCAGGCGAGCAACATCGACCTCGACGGCGCCTCGTCGATGAGCAAGGCCGAGCTGAAGGACGAGCTCGAGGACCACGCCGAGCTCTGACGACCCTGCGGGGGGCACCCCGCGGTGTGTTGGGCCCCACCCGCGGGGTGCCGGTATCAGCACCGGACCCGTGAGCCGCCCACGCTAGACGACGCGTGCTCCCGTGGCTCATCCGTTGGGATGGGACGCCGGTGTGTCGGGCGGAGGTCCGGTCCACGATGCTCTGCGCGACGTCGCGCACCTTCCGGTGGGTGGTGTTGCTCAGGTGCACGAGGTGCTCGAAGGCCTCCTCGGCGCTGCACCGTTGGTCGGCCATGACCACGCCCTTGGCCTGGTCGATGACGGCTCGGGACAGCAGAGCCGCTTGCATGTCGTCGACCTGCGCCTGCATCTGGGAACGCAGTGCGGACTCCTGGATCAGCGATGCGACGGCGGCGCCCAGCGTTTCGGCCACTCCCGCCAGGTGCGGTGAGATCGTGCGCCCCTCGCCTGTCAGGATCGCCGTGAGGACCCCGACGACCCCCTCGCCGGTGACCAGCGGCACGGCGAGACAGAGCCGCACCGGCTCACCGACGCCGTCGGCCAACCCGGGCCACCGCACATCCGTCACGGCCTCCGTGACGGTCACCGGCTCGCCGCTGTCGTACGCCGTGACG